>JAEOUA010000007.1 GCA_016839555.1 Promethearchaeota archaeon | reverse complement strand
CCAGAAATTTATTTAAGATAAAGACGTGAGTATTGGTGGTGGGAACTCGGAAATGCTGTAAGAAATATTGGTAAGGAGCACATCCATATGCTATATCATTGCCTGCATCCCATGTGTAATTTTGCATTGCAAAATAAAAGCTATGGACATTTCTGAGACTATTCCATCCCATAAAGAAATTAGCATTTACATTAGGATCACTATCATTAACCCCTTCATATCGAAGATCTTCATAAGTTCCGGGATTAAAATCTTGCACTGTTTGATTTCCAGCAAAATCATAAATAATTGACCAATAGGGTTCATCTAAATCATGTCCAAAATATGATTTAAAATAATCTGAGATGGTCGGTTCTGATGATTGGTTTATTGAAGAAGCTATAAGGGGATACGGAATGTAAATTCCTGAAGACGCAGGAAAATTTGAAATACAAGAAATTAATAATAAAGTATATATGCAATATAATGCTCTTCTTCTATTTGTTCTCATACCTTTCCATTCTTAACGAGTTTATTTTAAATAATGTCTTACATCAATGATAAAAATTAACAAAATTCATTTATTATTTAAACAATTAAAGGAAATAAATTCAAATACTATAATATTATTATGTTTTATTTCAATAGCTAAAGCTATCGGGATACCACCCAAATATGCTCCTTCTCTATCAACTTTTTATGATAAATTTTTTATTATAAGTAGAAGAAGATAATGTTGCTAAAAAAAAATTGAGGTATAAATGTTTCCATCTTTAATTTTTGCTTATTTATAAAAAAAAATTGTATAATTGAGGAATTTTATCGATATGAATCGATGGATATATCGTCTCAAACTAATTTAATTTACTGACTTAAGATTTTCTTTAATAAATTTAATATATTTTTTATAATTTAAATAGTTAAATAGTTTAACAACTAAACCTAATCTTAAAATAAAATTAAATCTGTTTTAAGTAATTTACATCAAACGTGAAAATAATGACGAAAAGTGAAGAATTCGACCCTTACATTTTGGGTATATGCTGCAATTGGTGTACATACGCTGGAGCGGATCAGGCAGGGACTTCACGTATCCAAAGACCTGCCAATTTACGTATTATGAGAGTTATGTGTGGAGGAAGGGTCGATCCTCAGTTTGTGTTAGATGCACTCAAAAACGGTGCTGACGGTGTATTAGTTTCGCACTGTCATCCCGGAGATTGCCATTATGTGGAGGGTAATTTAAAAACGATTAGGAAAATGCCCATGCTTCATCTTCTTTTAAAACAATTTGGTATTAATCCTAAACGTGTAAAATATTCCTTTGTCTCTGCTTCAGAAGGAGCAGAATTAACTGAAATTGTTGAAGAATTTGTACATGAATTAAAAGAATTAGGACCAAATCCATTAAGAAAGGAGGGTTAAAATATATGCAAGTTTATAAAATTAAAATAAATCATAATCTCTGTACGGGTTGTAATGTATGTGTGGTAAGTTGTCCCATAAATTTTGATCAATTAAGAAAGAAAGGAAAATTAACCGATGAGAATGCAGTTATTTTAGTTAAAAATGGTATTGCTCGCCCTATATACGTTGAGCAAAGAAGTGTAAATTGCGATGGTTGCGGAGTTTGTTTAAGATCATGCCCTCAGCAAGCCATAAATTTACAAATACTTGAGATGGAGTGAGGAAAAGATGTCATTTCCAAAAATATCAAGAGAAATAGCTGAAGGGAAAGAAAAGGTTAAAATTCAATTTCTCACTGAAAATAGAGAATTAATTTTAGATAGAGAAAAGTGTACTGGCTGTGGAACGTGTGGCAGAGTCTGTCCCAAGGAGGCTGTTTCACGAGGTCCCATTGCTGCTTCACGTCGATTCCCAACTACTCAAGATATTATTCCAGAAGTATACGATCCGAGTAAATGTGTCTTTTGCGGTACTTGTGTTTATATATGTCCTTTTGGAGCCTTGACTTTGAAAAAAAACGGAAAAGAAATTCCTTTGGATGAACTTCCCCTAGTTAAAGAAAAGGCGGTCCCTAGACTTGATTTTGAGGCAAAAAAAATTACAAGCAATGATGGAAAGGAAAGGGTTGTAAAATCCTATAGGGAAGGAACTATTAGTATTGCAGACGAAGAGTGTGCTGGTGGATGTGATTCATGCGCCATAGTGTGTCCAAGTGGAGCAATCACAGTCCCGGAAAAATCAAAAGAAGGATGGAAATCTGTACCTAATGTAGTTGTAGATGAGAAAAAATGCGTGTTCTGCGGAGCATGTGATAATGCATGTCCCACAGGAGCAATTAAGCTTGAAATAACTGAAGTAAAATATTCTGGTGATTATAATGAAATCTTTTGGGATCCATTAATAGAGCGATTAAAAACCTTAAGATGGAGTCTGAAAAAAGAGGAGGAGTCGTAATATGAGTATAGATAATTTAATCTTATTAACGGGAAGAACAATTAATCAAGGCATTGCTTTAGAAGGGAGAAAAACCACCAGAGAAAATGTAAGAGCCGCAGCAATCTGTATATTTGATAAAGAAGATTTTAAAAAATTAGATTGTATGGCGGGAACCCCAGTGAAAGTCATTACTGAATATGGAGAGGTTATTGTCCATTCAATACTAACAGAAGAAGGACCTCACCCAGGTATTATTTTTATTCCAATGGGACCATGGGCAAATCAAGTCGTAAATCCAGATACTCAATCTACTGGTACACCAACATTTAAAGGGATGAAAGCGAAGGTTGAGGTTATGAAGGGGGCAAAAGTATTAGTCGCCTTAGAATTAATAAAGCAACTAAGGGAGGTTAAATAAGATGGTACAAAGAAAAATTAAAACTGTTTATGATGTAGTGTGTCCTTTTTGCGGGACTTTATGTGATGATTTAGAAGTAGATATTGATTTAACAACAAATCTAGTAGTAGAAGTAAGAAATGCATGTCAAATTGGTACTGCAAAATTTTATTCTTCTAATCCAGGCGAACATCGCTTTGAAAAACCATTAATACGAGAAAATGGTAAACATAAAGAAGTATCTTGGGAAGAAGCAATTGATAAAGCAGCTGAGATATTAATTAAGAGCAAGCGACCATTATTATATGGCTTTTCAAGTACTGAATGCGAAGCTCAAGGGAAAGGAGTGGAATTAGCTGAAATATTGGGATGTATATTAGACAATACAGCTTCTGTATGTCACGGTCCAAGTTTACTTGCGGAGCAAGATGTTGGCATTCCCACATCTACCCTCGGAGAATATAAAAATCGAGCAGATTTAGTAATTTTCTGGGGTTCTAATCCTGTTCATGCCCATCCAAGGCATCTCGGTAGATATAGTGAGTTTATAAGAGGATATTTCAGAAAGGATGGGAGAAATGATCGATTTGTTGTAGTAATTGATCCAAGGAATACTCACACAGCTCAAATAGCCGATTTACATATTCAAGTTAATCCAAACGAAGATTATGAATTATTTAATGCGATACGAGCATTACTAAGAGAAGTAGAATTAGATGAAAAAGAAGTTTCAGGGGTTCCAATCAGTAAAATTAAGGAATTAGTTGATGTTATTAAGAGTTGCAGTTTTGGAGTAATTTTCTTCGGGATGGGATTAACCCAAACTTTGGCTCACCATAGAAATATAGATGCTGCCATATGCTTAACAAGAGAATTAAATGATCATACGAAATTTTTAATAACACCAATGAGAGGTCATTATAATGTAGCGGGAGCAAACACTGTGTTTACTTGGAATACTGGTTATGCTTATTCCATTGATTTTTCCAGAGGATATCCACGTTATAATCCCGGAGAGTTTTCTTCCGTTGATCTTTTAATGCGGGATGAAATTGATGCCTCTTTAATTGTGGCATCAGATCCAGCAAGTAATTTTCCGGCAGAATCCGTTAAATCTCTATTTAAACATCCCTTAATAGCAGTAGAACCTCATGAAACCCCAACATCAGCATTCGCAGATGTAGTACTACCACCAGCAATTGCAGGAATAGAATGTGAAGGAACTGCTTATCGTATGGATCACGTACCCTTACGACTCAGAAAAGTTAAAGATGCACCGGGTGAATGCTTAACTGATTTAGAAATACTAGAACGTCTTATAGAAAAAGTCAAAGAAAAAAAAGGTGAGAAATAAAATGGCAGAAATAACACTTAAATTAAAAAAACAGCCTGAATTTCCCTTAGAAGCAGATGTTATTTCTCCAGATACTTTTGCAGAGAAATCTTTAAATGAGATTAAAGCATTAGAATTATATTTAGGGAGTCAGAAAGTAAAATTGTCTGATTATTTTGAAGTTAAAGGCAAAAATGGAAAAGCAGACGAGTTAAAAGTCGTAATCGATGGTGATTTATCAAAAGTCAAAAGAATTGGAGAAAAAATGTCTACTGGTGAAATTGTTATTAATGGCAATGTTGGTATGCATGTAGGAAATCAGATGAAAGGAGGAAAGATAACGGTCAATGGTGATGCAGATGATTGGGCTGGTGCTATGTTAAAAGGAGGAGAATTAGAAATAAATGGAAATGCTGGACATTATGTTGGTTCTGCTTATCGTGGATTCTGGATAGGCATGAAAGATGGTGTTATTAGAGTAAAGGGCACAATTGGCAATGAAGCGATGCTTTGGGCACGAAATTCGAAAAATGCTAATAAGTGGCCGATGCTTTATTGTGGAGGAGCTGGAAGCTTTTTAGGAATTCACAATCATGGAGGGACTATAGTTGTAGATGGAGACGTTGATAGATGTACTGGAGCGGACCAAGCATGGGGAACTATCATAGTTAAGGGAAAAGTATCAAGAAAACTTCCTTCTTACAAAAAAGTTGGAGAGGTAAATGAGATAGAATTGGCAAATGGGGAAAAGATAAAAGGTAAATTCATCGAGTATAGTGGGGATCATTCCATTAAAAAGGAAACTAATGGCAGATTATATATCGCCGCGTAAAAAATTTCTTAAAAATATTTTATTTATAATCTTTTTCTATAATTTTTTAAGCTGTTTAAATTATTTAACTAATAGTTATTTCAAAATTTTAATTGAATTATTAGATTAAAGATCATAATATTTTCTTAAACTCTAAATTTTAGATTAATTATTATATTAAATTCAACTTTTCTCTTTCAATTGGTCTTTTCGATTTTGTAATATTATTGAAATTCGATTAGAATCTTCTTCAATCCATTTTATAGCAAAAACCCAAAAAAATGCCCCAAGAATTCCCATAGACATTGTTAAAGTAACAGTAATTTGATAATTTTGATTAAACAATAATAATAATGTTCCTGCTAAGATTGGTCCTGTGCCATAGCCGATACTTTCTAAAAACTGATTTGCCGAACTTATGAACCCTTGAGCTTCAGGAAGATTTATTTTTTGTAGTAATGGAGGTTGATTAATATTATATAATCCCAAAATAGAACGGGCAAGAAAAGCAACTAATCCTAATATCCATGTAATAGGAAATGATAAAATAAGAATTAAATCATTTCCTTCTTGAATAGTAAAATGGGGGATAGGAAGTGAAAAAACTATTAAAAAAATAAGAAATATTCCGACTAAAGAAAAAATTATCATATATACACGGTTCTTTATATTCCTTTTTGCTAAATCATCAGAAAACCTCGAGAATATAATTGAACCAAACACAGTACCAGGAACTCCAAACATAATCATAAAGATACTCGCTACAATTGGAGAAAAATTATGGGGCTCAGATTCAAAATAAGCTATAAGCAAAAAATCTGGAATAGATAATAAAACAGTGGTGAAAATTCCTTCTATGAATGCAATGATATTTGTAGGTTTCAAAATAGTCTCTTTTATAGAATCTTTATTTAATCGATATTCATATAAGATATTTTCATTTGAGATTACATCTTTTAATTCCTCTCTCGTTGATGCACGTTTAGGCTCATCAGCTTTTAGTAAAATTATCCCTAGAAAAGAAATAAAAGATCCAACAATCCAAAAATAGAGTTTCCATAAACCACTTTGAAACATAATCGCCGCAATAATCATACCTATTAATTGAATTATCTGAAATGTCGCATTTAAAATCCCAAAAAATTGAGATCTCTCATCTTCATTGGTTTTATCAGTTATATACGAATTAATAATAGGCCAAAACCCTCCACTAAAAAATCCTCTAATTAGAACACAAATAAAAAAATAAAGATATGTATATGTCCCCATTTCAGGAGGAGCAAAACCATTTAGTATGAATCCAATCCCAAAAAAAAATACTGATAGAGATAATAATTTTATTCTGGATACTTTATCAGCCAAATTACCAAAAATTAATCCAGAGAATGCCATTACGTAGGTTGAAATTCCAAATAATAACCCAATTTCACTAGAATGAAAATCATCATTAGGCCAAATAATATTAGAAATAATTATGATATTTATATATAAAGTTGCTAAAGTAAATGCATAGGAAAGGTAAGATACTAAACTAGGCCAGGTCTTAGTGATTAAATCTAGATTTTTTGTTTTATCATCCTGAGTGAATATATTTTTTTCCATGTTTTTTCGATTCTCTCGTAATTTCGAATATTTAACCATTTTCTCTGTCGATATAGATTAAAATAGGTTAATTTTTTTAATTAAGTGTGTTGAACTTTTAAAAAAAAATATTTTATAAAAAGTAAAACATAATCAAAAATTAAAATCTGATTAAATTTAATTTTATAAAGTAATTTAGAAGTAGATTTCACTTACAATTTCATTTAAATATTATAGTAATTCTTACCTTATAAGAACGAACTTAAATATTTCTGTTGAGTATAAAATAATTTTTAATAGAATAAATTTTTTATAGAAAATATGGATATTATCGTTGTTGTCGGTGCATTTTATGAAGGATTGTTAATTTTTCCCTCTACTCTAGTAATTCTGTTATTAACATACAAAAAATATTATCAATTCCGAAATCGCCAGACACTTTATCTATTTTTATTATTTTTAAATATACTTTTTGCTGTTATTTTTTCATTGTTTTCTAAAATTATTACGCTATTTACAGAGTTGGATTACATATATAATGCACCACAAGAAACATATCCTTACACCCCATTAAATTGGTTCTTTTTGAGAATTGTGGATTTTCGGATAAGCCTTGCCTTAGTTTCAGCAGCCGCTTTTTTTGGATACTTTTTTAAAATTAATATTTATGAAGAGGATTTTCGTAATTTAGGTACCTATTCTTTTGTAATATATACTCTATTCACGATATTTTTTGGATTTATTATATATGCAAGGGGAAACACATTCTTAGATGCGTTATGTTTCCTTTTTGTGTTTATTGAAGTTTTTATTGTCTTTTTACCATTTTCAGTTCGAACTTGGAGAGGCTATAAAACCGCTAAAGATGCTTTTATTAAGAAAAAGTTGATCTCCTTAACATTAATGTCGTTCAATTTTATGATGGTATTATTAGCCTTTTTAATAGATCGATTATTAGTAATGGTAGGTTTCCGTCATTTTACTCCTTTTTACTTCTTAGCATGGATATTTCAATTAACGGGAATGATATGCGCATATATCGGTTTTATTTTACCAAAAAAGGATTAAATAATCTATAATAATTAAATATATTGAATTTTCTAATCTTAAACTAATTGAGTTTTCAAAATTAATAGTAATTTTTAATTTTGATCCTGAGTTCTTACACGTGAAGTAAAAGTTTTTTTGTATTAAGGTCTGGGAATGGGGAACTTATTACAATCAGATTTTTTGACAAATTTTTTAATACATTTAAAATTTTCAAAATCAATAATAATAATTATAATACAAGAAAAGATTGAAAAAAAGATGCCAGAAAAAGTCAAAGTAGCATTTATGCAGTTATCAAGCTGCTGGGGCTGTTATCAGAGCTTATTAAACGCGCACCTCGAATTATTACCTATTTTACCAGAGTTAGAAATTGTTTATTGGCCCGCAGTTGTAGATTACAAATTAGATTCTTTAAAAGAAAGGGATGATGGGGAAATCGTTGTAGGTTTCATTGAGGGTGTCGCCAGAACAAAAGAAGATACCGAACATGTCAAATTAATCCGAAAGAAATGCAAGATTGTTGTGGCATTAGGAGCTTGTGCTTGTTATGGAAGTGTTAAAGGATTAGCAAATTTATATGATATAGAGGAGTTAGTTAATAGAAAATTTATTGAAGCAGAATCTATAACTGATAAAAAACCCGCGGAACCAACAGAAAACGTTCCTGGTTTTGAAGATTACATTATTAATGTAAAGGATATCGTGGATGTTGATGTTTTTATTCCTGGATGTCCTCCTAGAACTGAAAATATTATTGCCGCAATATATTATTTGCTCACATTAGTAGGAGAAGTGCCAGAATCTGTTAATAAAGATGGTTGTGTATGTGATTCTTGTGATTTATTTGAAGAAGGATGTTTTCTTGATAAGGGAGAATTATGTTATGGTCCAATTACCGCAGCTGGTTGTGATTTATTGTGTCCAAATAATAATGATTATTGTTATGGATGTTTTAGACCCACCTCAAATCCAAGTAAGAAAGCAAAACAATTAAAATCATTAATCGAAAATATTGACTTATTAAATGAAAAAAATGCTGCGAGTTTACAACATTTTTTAGATTTATACTTAGGTGTATCAAATATTACAAATTTTTATTTCAGAGGAGATTTACTGCAAAGATTAGCTTATGAGCCAGAAAGTTTTAAAATAAAAGAAATAGAAACTGATAATGGTTCTAAATTGGTTTTAGATGTAAGTCCTACAGGAAACAATATTATTGATGAAATAATTGGAGTCGCTTTATTCTTATTAAAGGATGATCCTAATTTCAAATTTAGTTCTAAAACTGTTTGTAGTCATTGTAATAGGGATGTTGTTGATAAAGTTCCAGTTGCATTAAAACGAGATTATGAGGGACTTCCAAATCAAGAAAAATGCTTTTTAGAACAAGGATATATCTGTTTGGGTCCAGTAACTCAAGCAGGTTGCGGTGCAATCTGTCCTAATAAAGCAAATGCTCCTTGTCTTGGATGTTATGGTCCACCTGTCGGTGTTAAAGATCAAGGGGCTAAATTTATCAGTACATTAGGTTCATTAACAGCAGACCAAGATCCTGAGGAAGTCATGAAGATAATAAAGGATCCTGCTGGTTTATTTAATAGATTTACCTTAGCGGACAGTTCTATAGGTCATAAATATCATGATAAGTTCAAGGAGGGAGAATAGATAAAATGGTGAAAGAGATAAAAGTTGAGCCAGTTACTCGATTAGAGGGGCATGGCGATTTACATGTAGTTATTGATGATGATGGAAAAGTGAAAGATGTTCAATTTAATATAACCTCCACAAGATTCTTTGAGAAATTCGTGGAGGGGAGATATTGCGAACATGTTCCAAGGATTACCCCTAGAATTTGTGGAATCTGTCCAATCCCACATCATCTTACCCCTACTAAAGCGGTTGAAGATGCATGGGATGTGGAAATTCCTGATCCCGCATATAAATTGCGGCAGTTAATTATGAATGCTAAGCAATATTCATCTCATTTATTGCATTTCTACGCATTAGCCGCCCCAGACTTTTTAGTCGGACCATTTGCGGATCCTAAATTACGAAATGTAGTACATATTATCAATAAAATGCCCGAAGTTGGCAAAATGGCCTTAAAGATGATGGATTTTGGGCAGAAATTATGCGAAGAAATTGGAGGAAAATCAGTACACCCAATTTCCGCAATTGTAGGTGGAATGAAAAAGCCGATGGACGAGAGTGCCCGCGATAAATTCTTAAAAAGGATCGACGAACAAATTGAATTCACAAAAAAGACGGTAGACATCGGCTTAAAAGTAGTGGAAGATTATTGGGATATCGTGGCGAATATAGGAGTTGTACCTACATATTATCTGGGAATGACAAAAAACGGAATTCATGATATTTATGAGGGCGATATTAGGGTAGTTACTCCCGATGGTAAAAAGATAGATCATGATGTGCATGAGTATTTGGAGGTAATTGGTGAGCATATCCCAAAACATTCGTATGCAACACATACCTATTATAAACCTGCAGGATATCCAGAGGGTATATATCGAGCTAATACTCTTGCGATGATCAATGCCGCCGATAAGATGGCGACCCCCTTAGCTCAAGAAGCATTGGAGGCGTTTAGAGCGAAATTAGGTGAAATTTCCCATCATACGTTTGCCTATCATTGGGCAAGATTAATTGAAACGGTAGAAGCTATCGAAAATGTTAAAGTTTTATTAGAAGATCCTGATATTGTGAATCCTGATTGTAAAACGTTAGATATTGAGCCGAAAGAAGGAGTGGGAGTGGGAATCACTGAAGCTCCACGTGGGTTGCTCGTTTACAATATATGGTCAGACGAGGAAGGTATCTGCAAGAAACTGAATCTCATGGTGGCAACTAATCATAATATTGCTGGCATTGAAAAATCATTGATGCATACCGCGAAACAAATATTCGAAGAAAATGCTTTAGATGGACTAAATTTACCAGATCCATGGATTAAATAAATCTAAATTATAAAATATTTTATTAGCTAAAAGAATAATCAAAAAAGTGAAAAGATATGGTTAGTATAGATTACGAATTAAAAAAAATTGTGATGGATGCTCACATTAATGAAACTCTCAAATATTGTTATCAATGTAATCGCTGTACGGATAATTGTCCTGTCTCAGATATAGTTCCTGAGAGATATGATCCACGGAGTCTCATTTTATCATCATTTTTAGGTTTTAAATCGATTATATTTGGAGTAGAGGATACATTTAATTTATGGGGATGTACAATTTGTGATACTTGCGATGAAGTATGCCCACAAAATATTGAACTCACAGAAATATTCACAGCTTTAAAGAACATGAGCATCAAAAGAGAGGAAGGTCCTAAATATTTTATAAGTCAAGCAAGTAGTATTTATGAAAGTGGGAAAGCCATTCCTATGCAGTCTGCTGTTGAGAGAAGGCGTGCTCAATTTAACCTTCCTGAAATAAAACCTCCAAATATAGAAGAGGTTCAAAAAATTTTAAATAGAACTAAATTAAACAAAATTTTAGAAAAAAATAAAGAGGAGTAAGAAAGTGGCAAAAGTTAAAGAATACAAGATGTTTGAAGGATGTGTAATTGGAAATAGGATTCCCTTTATTGAAGCTTCTGCTAGAAAAGTGTTTGATATTCTTGATATCAAAACTTCTGAAGGACCTTTTTCTTGCTGTCCCGATCCTACTGGACTTAAACAAGTGGATCATGAAAGCTGGTTAGCTATGGCAGCTCGGAATCTAATTATTGCTGAAAATGAAGGAAAAGATATTATTTCATTATGCAATGGATGTTTCCAAACATTGAAAGTCGCAAATCAAGAATTAATAAATGATGAACATAAAAAAGAGAAAGTTAATGATATTTTAAAATCAATCGACAAAGAATTCAGTGGAACAATAAATGTAAAGCATTTTGTGGAGATAATCCATGCTATAAACCCTGATAAAATTAAAGAAAATATTGTTAAAGATTTAACAGGATTAAAGGTAGCATGTCATACGGGATGTCATTATGTAAGACCTTCAGAAATCTTACAAACAGATGATCCAATGGAGCCTAAGAAGTTAAGAGAAATCGTAAAACTTACTGGAGCTATTCCTGTGGATTACGAGGAGGAGATGCTCTGCTGTGGAGCAGGAACAAGTCATGCAGAGGAAGAACCAGCGATGCAAATCCTTAAAAACAAGTTTGATAGTGCATTAAAAGCTGGAGCTGAAGCATTTATTGTTAATTGTCCTGCATGTTTTCAACAAATGGATACAAATCAGCGAAATCTTTCAAAAATGTTTGATGTTGAATATAATATCCCTATTTTATATTTGACAGAATTATTAGCACTTGCTTTTGGAATAAGTTCAGAAGAAATTGGCTTGAAATATCATCGAGCGAGAGCGACAGATTTATTAGAAAAACATAATCTCAAATAAGCAATATATAATGAAATTTCTATTATTAATATTTTAAAATATATTTCCAATTGTCTTAAAATAAATTTGAATAAAAATGAGTGAAGAAGTAGACGAAGGGTTAGTAAATCTCTTAGAAATGATAGTTAGATGTTATGATTGCTGACTATCGTGTGCTGCTCACATCACGGTTGTTGATGAAGAGGGCAAAGAGCTTTACTCTCGACAATTAAATGTTGGTCTAGGATGATTGTTCAATAAAAATCTAAGATTGGACAAGACTACCCTTGCGCGGGATGTGCCAACCTATTCTATTTTTATTTTTCTATTATTTTTCCATACAAATTAAATCCATCAACTTTGATAATCTTTAAATCCACAAATTTACCAAAAGATCCAGTATAATTATCTATGAGAATATTTTTATAAGCAAAGTTCCTTCCAAAAGCTTGATTTTTTATTGCGGTTTCATGCAATAATAAGGCTTTTCCCTGCCATTCTAACCATTTTTGATTAATCACCTCTAAATTATTTCGAAAAACAGAAGATAATCTCATCGAACGATTTTTTATAATTTTATTATTTAACTGATCCATTTTTTTTGCCTTGGTACCAGGACGAGGGGTAAATTTTGAGATATTTAATATTTCGGGATTTAACCATTTTATAAAATTAATAGTTTGATAGAAATCATACTCACTTTCTCTAGGAAAGCCACATATTATGTCTGTTGAGATTGTTAAATAAGGAAACTGTTTCCTAAGTTGATATAAGGGATTAATAATATCTTTAATTAAATAGGGTCGACTCATTTTTTTAAGGATATTATTGCTTCCAGATTGAATGGGAATATGTAAAAATTGATAAACTTTCTCAAACCTCAATATTTTAATTAATTGCTTAAGATTATCAATAAGAAAGCTTGGATTAAGCATTCCTATACGTAGAAAAAACTGGAATGGTAAGTTATTAATTTTTTCAATTAATTCTCCTAATTGAATTGAATCAAAATCATAAACACTACAATCTTGTGAGGTTAAATATATTTGCTTGATTCCTTGAAGTAATTGATGTTCAATAGTTTTTACTATGTTTTGTGGGCTATAACAATTTAATATCCCTCTCGCGTTTTTTACGCAACAATAAGTACACGCACCAAGACATCCTTCTGAAATTTGGATTATTCCCGTGATTTTACCTTTTGGATAAGAAATCATATACTTTGATTTATCAATTTTTTTATTCGAAATATAGAGTAGATTTTTTTCTCCTTTCTCTATCACATTAACAATTTCAGAAATTTTTTCAATACTATTTAAATCTATAATCGCTGAAAAAGTAGGAAAAATAATCTGGATTTTTTTTAGATAGTTTGGTGCAATAAAAGGGAGGCACCCTGCAATGATAAATTTTTTATGTGGATGATTAAGGGAATATTTATATAGCTTTTTGAGTCGTGCCTTAATTTTATTTTCAGTCTGTTGTTTCACACCACATGTATTAATTATAATAAATTCAGCTTCTTTAAAATCTGTCTTAATATACCCAGATTCACGTAAAAGATGCTCCATAATATTTGAATCTGCTTTATTAGCGGCACATCCATAGGTTTCCATATAGAAAGTATTTGATTTAGAGACTAATTCGTTCAAATTAAGTTCAATTACATTCGGTAAGATTAATTACGATAAAGAGTAAA
The DNA here is from genome assembly GCA_016839555.1 of Promethearchaeota archaeon. Taxonomy (GTDB): domain Archaea; phylum Asgardarchaeota; class Lokiarchaeia; order Sigyniarchaeales; family SOKP01; genus TEKIR-8. The sequence goes on along the minus strand of JAEOUA010000007.1, from coordinate 312,729 downwards.
ATATTAACTCAAAATTCTTTTAATATTATAATCAATTAAAAAATATTATATAAGATTATTACTAACTATTATAAGAAGCTATAATTACTAATGCTTATTATATCTATTATAATTAATTTGAGATTAAAAAGATTGAAAAACTATGGGAGCAAAAAAATATTATTATTGTAAAGTTTGCGATGAAGAAATTGATAAAAGTAAAGTCGCAAGAGAGCAACTTAAATCTTCTGAAAAACTGGTTTGGGGGATTATAATCGTTGCTTTAATAGGAATTGGATTAATACCTCTCTTAATCAATTTTGTATGGGGCGTGATTCTCGGTCCATTAATGGGAATTGTTCCTTTCTTGCTTTATTACTTTATAACTAAGAGAAAGCAATACTGCCCAGAATGTGGAGCGAAATTAGAGGTTTCAGAAGAACCCTTCGTTGAAGAAGAAATAGAACCAAGAACTGCCAGAGAAAAAGTGCTTAAAAGAGCAGGGAAAAAAATTACGAAAAAAAAAGAACCAGAAACAAAAAAGGAAGTAATAAAGAAGAAAAAAGAGAAAAAAGAATTACCAGAAGAAATCTTTTGCCCTTATTGTGGCAGTAAGATTAAATCGAATGTTAAAAAATGCCCCAATTGTGGAACCAAAATCGAGAGATAAATTTCAAAATTTTTTCTTTAATAAATAAACTTAAAAAACTTAAAAAGTAAAATTAAATATATTAAGAATTAATAGAATAATTTAGAAAAAATATCGTAGGGTAATTTAAAAATGGCACGAGGGAGAAGAACAAGGCGAGCTCCAAAACTGGCAGAAGATCCTCTGCATAAATATAGCCGCTGGGACCTCGCAATCGCCAAAACGTTTTATTTTTGCACTATTATATGTACAATTTTTATTGTGGTGGGTGTTTGGGTCTATATCATAAAAAATATGATAGAACAAGGATTATTTCAAGAATTATTAGAACTCCATGTAGGGTATATTATAGCCATCATTACTGGTATCGTTACTGGGCATGTACTACTCATCGTACTTTTTTATGCTGCTTTCCGCGGAGGTATGCTTACAATATGTAAAGCTCTTTTTAAGGATCGGGAAGTGGCTAAGAAATATGAAGATTATGCTCTATTGAGATGGCTAATCGGAGTGGTGATTATAGGCGCCTCGATTGCTACATTTTTTCTTCTTCTTGGATTTATTCCGGAGCTTTCAGACGCAATAAAAGAAGGATTTAAATTCTTGTTTGGTCATAGAATCGTATGGAAATGGCTTGTGGATATAGGAGTTTTTGGATTTATTTGGATAATCATAGTATTTCTTGTATTCGTCTTTTGGAACCACGGCGTGTATTTCATAGTGAAACAAATTAAAAGAATAGAAGAGGAAGAAGAAGTTGAAGAGCTAATAAGGAGAGAACAATTGAAAGAAATGAGCGAAAAACAATTACGAAAAGTATATAAAAAGAAAACCGGAAATAATGCGATGTATAAAGGAAAAGAAACCAAAGGCTACATTGAATGGAAAAAGCTAAATGTAGGTTGAAAAAGATAATATAGAAAGCTTAAATTCTTTTATTTTATTGATTTTTTTCTTTCAATTTTTTATAATTTTTGATTTTAATTAGCTCTTCTTTTTATATTTGAAAAAAATATTAGGTGAGTTTGTAGAAACATTTGAATATTCTCTTTACTAAAAAAGTATTATTTAAAAAATATAAATGAGGTGTGGAAACTTTTAAAATCTTAGGATTAATTATTGGTATAATCATAATTATAATTGGGATTATAGTAATCTTTGTTGTAGGAGGGATTTTTACTTTGTTCGGTATTGGGCTTATCGCTTGTGGAGCAATACTAGCAGTCTGTGGAGGGATTTTTGAAAGATCAAGAAATTATTAAGTTTTAAGGTATAGAACTATCTAATCAAATAAAAAACAATATTAAATCTTATGAATCCTAGAGAATTATCCGGGCATTTAAAATTAAAATAAAAGAAGAGAAAAAATAAACTTATTTAAAATTAAAATACTTTGATTTGAGTATTATCTCCTCATCATTCTTGGGTTTCGGAATAAATCATTCTCCGATTTTGGAATTTTGTAATCTGAGGTGCCTGTGTTCTTCATATCTTTATAAAGAGCATCGATCATGTCTTCACAATCTTGCATAAAATTACATGCACAAGCAAAAAGTATTAGTTGGTGAATAAAAGTATCATCTTCAGAGTAATCTTTATCATAGATTTGGATTTCAAATTCTTTCTGAATACGTTGGCCGTCAATGCGAGCAATCTTTTTATCTCCGATTGAAATATCGTAATTTCTACCTAAGCCTACCTTACCCATCGCTGTTATCATTTGAAACTTATCTTCTTTTTCTTCAGGCAGTATTGGCCATGTCCACCTTGTACCTATTAGTCTCCGTGCTCTTACAATTTTTATTAATCGATTGTCTTTGGGTAGTTGTATAAAAAATACTGGTGATGGACGCTTTACTTCATAGCTTTGTAATATAGAATGCGCAATACTTAATTCTATTCCCCCTTTATAATTACCTCCTTCAGGTCTACTTTCCAATGATTCTTCTAAAATGGTAAAGAGACGTAGTCTGAGCCGAGTAGGCTCCTCATTATCTTCCCATCCTTCATTCCATTCCTCTTTATTAAATGCAATGATATATGCTTCTTCTCCATCAAAAGAGACTTTTCCTTCGATATCAAAACTTTTTGAAAACCAACGGGTCTTCGCCTCATATTTCATTTGCTGATGAATGCCAAGCTCCTCGTCGTGAAGCCTTGTTCGCCAAAACTCCACTTTTATGTCCTTGTATACGTAATCCTCCGGGATCTCTATAATTCCAGTTCCTTCTTGAATAATTCGAATAATCTCCTCCTTATTCGAGCCCGAAGGGATGCTAATATTGTTATCCTTAGCGATACTACGTAATTTTCTCACAGAATATTGTTCCAGATTCTCTAAATCGATTTCTTTCTTCTCTTCAGGTTTCTTCGATTCTTTTTCTTCTTTTTTTTCTTCTTTCTCTTTATCTTTCGCCACAATAATCAACTCTTTTATTTTTTTTTCTAATTAAAATATTTTTATATACCAATTTATAATTTTTTGTTTTTTAATTTTCTTATGAAAATTTTGATTAATTAGTTAAAGAAATAATATGATTGTGAAATTTTAAAAATGATTGTTATGCTTTATTAACAATAATTTTAATCATTGAGTATAATCATATTCGCAGGTATCGCTGTCGCAAAATTTTTCACCTATGGCTTTATCTGCTGTCTTTTTTAAATTAAGAGGTTTCGCCTCTGATATTCTTCTTTCATATTCTTCTTTGGTGATTTTCTCATAAGGGGCTTGTTCATAGCCATGTTCCTTGAGAGGTAAAAAGCTCACAGCTTTTAGTTTGTCTTCATAGCATTCAAGCACATATTGAATCTCTTTCACCTCTTCTGGTTTGAAGGTAATTGTGATAGAAACTTGATTATCGGACCAATATTTTTGATATGCTGCAGCATTTTCTGCTTGCTCCCAAATAGATACATGATCTTTTCCTCGATCGAAATTTTCTTCATGAATAGGAAATTCCACGACAACTGAATTATTTGAGTATTTATCATTATATATCGGATATCCTGCCTCTTTTAAAGGTTGTATTAAATCGGAATTGCTGGAAACTCTTACTCTTCGGATATAATATTCTGAATGAGGATAATGGATCCCTGGAGTTACTCCTGCTAAAATGCTCACGGTCCCGCTGGGTTTTATAGTGGTCAATTTAATGGACTTAGGAACACATAGCCAGTCTGAATAGGTTTCGTCTAATTGTTTTAAATAATTATAACCTTTATCACACCATTCTAACATAGTGTGTCTTCCATGCTTTACAAACGCTTCAATTATTCCTGTTTGAGATATTCCCATTCTTCTATTTTTTAGCATCACAGCATTAGTTTCTTTCCAATGAGTGTTGACTAAAGTGACTGATTTTGCATAGAGATACGCATATTTTAGTGTTTCCTGATATTCTTCATAAGATTCATGCCGAGATGGAAAGGTTTCTACAAGGCAACACAATTCAAATGATTCCAAAGTCTGTTCTCCACACGGGTTTACCCCAGCTGCCTTTTTATCTTTATAATCTGGAGCTTCTTTCATTCGTGAGAATGCTCTCGCATTTTCCAGCCAGAAAACACCTGGTTCGCCATTCACCGCAATCTGATCTGCGATAAAAGAATAATCTAATCCCTTATAAGCAAAAATACTATTATTACTAGCCCATCTGTGAGAATATAATTTATGCTTATCTTGTTTACTGGTAATAAAGTCGAAATCTGCTGGATCTCCTAAAGCAATTTCGGCAGACCTTCTAACATTTCCGGCAACAACGCATCTCCCAATATAATTCATAATATCAAGGATATCTAATGATGTAATTGGTTGATCAATTCTTTTTTCTAATAATTGTTGAATATCTTTAAGCATTTCTTTTAAGGGGCCTGGTCCTGAAGCAATACCGCCAAACCCTCTAATTGGTGCCCCTGTAGGTCGAATCTCAGAAAAATCATATTTTGGAATTTGTTTTCCGATGAAATAAGCTTCTAATATTAATCTAAGGGCTTCCACCCATCCTTCTCTACTATCTGGAATAGTATAATCAAAATGACCTTCTTGAGGCTTTTTAATAGTGAGTTTTCCCGCCCCTTTTGTATCAAATCCCACTCCTACTCCTAGCATTAGAGCGTCCATCACAAATTCAAATGCTTTTGAGTATTTTAAATCAATATCAGCCGTAGAGGCAAAACCGCAATTATTAAGTGCCATAGAACCATGACGATTTATGAATTCTGTTCCCATCATCCAAAAACCCCTTCCTGGGGGGGTCATTTTAAAGTTCCATATCTTTTTCCACATTTCTTGTGCAGATTTCTGTGCTTTTTCTTCAATCCATGGTAGGCTTAATTTTTTACAATGTTCTTTTTGGATAGAATAACACCCCTCTACTACCCTCTTAAGAGTTTCCCAAAATTCTTCTTTTCGATTCTCTTCCTCGATGATTCGAGCATAAGTTCTTTTATAGGTAAAATAGCCCAATGGACCCCAATCGGGATTTTTTGCTTTATATTGTTCTACAAATGATTTATCCAACTTGAAACTGATATCTTCCAAGTTGATAGCTCGAGCAAATAGATTCCGATATTTATTCATTCCACGCTGGGTTAATTCAACGCATACTAATTCCCTTAAATAATTAGTAGTTATTTCCTCAACCCCTAATCCAATAATTTTTCTTAATACATCTTCAGCTACTTTTTCCGCGATATGCATATCTAATCCAGTTTCTTTATTTAAGACCGAAGCTATTTTAGACTCATCAAAGGATTTTTTCTCACCTTTGCTATTAATTACATATTTTGGATACAGATCGGATAAGGTAAAAGAACTTTTATTTTTCGTCATGATTATTTTCTAAGTAGTAATAATTTTTTTTATCAAATAAGATTTAAATGTTTTTGAAATTATATTTCATACATTATTTTATAGATTTAAGTTATTTATTATTAACACATCATTATAAAATAAAAAATATCCCTATATAAATAAAAAAAGATAGGAAAATTATTATAAACTGAAGTATATCTTATAAAATAAAGAGTATGAAGTTATATAATTAATTAATGATGGTTTTTCATCAAAATTTATAATAAATTATCCTTTTCATTAAAAAAGTGAATCATCTTGAATAAAAGTAAAAAACTGAAGCCAGAAAAAGACCAAGAAGAGATAACAAAAGAAGAGCCATCTTGGAAATTTCAATGGTGCGCTCTGGGATTTATCTCCTGTTATTTTCTCTCTTGGGCGATTCCCGGATTATTATTTTTCTTTTATATTTTTTTCTACTTCTTACCCTATTGTTTAGAAACAGACAATTTTATAACGCTTTTTACAGAATTAGACCCCCTCATATCATTTCTAAGTTTTCCATTAGTCCTTATATTTTCTTATATTTTGCATATACTTATAGCTGCAATGGTTACTAAATTTTGGTATTGGGTAAGTGAAAGAATTGTACCTTCAAAAGAAGGTATAATTCCCAGAAATATCCCCAGTAAGACATTAAATTTGTATCATATCCGTTCTTTTATCTTAAAATATCCTAAAAATGCGGTTATGAAGGGCCTTTTTCCTTGGTTGTTTACCTGGGTTTTTAACTTTATTGGAGCGACAAATTATGGAAAAGGAACTACTATTGAAGAAGAAATTTTAGGAGAAAAATTTGTAGATACGGGGAGAAATTGCTATCTGGCTCCAAATGCAGCTTTAGCAAGCCACCTCGTAGAGGGCATTTTCGGAAATGTATATTATTTCAAGATAAGATTAGGAGATAATTGTACAGTAGGCCCAGAAGCCCCAATAGCACCGGGAACTAAATTAAAAGATAATAGTTATATTTTTCCTTTAGGGGCAGCCTTAAAATTTACTGAAAATAAAGGAGATTATTATTATTTCGGGATGCCCATACGTCGGCTATTTAAAAGAAAATTAAAAGAATATTTAAAAGTTAGCGATGAGGATCTTAAAAAAGCAGATAACCTATATCAAAAATATGAAGACAATAAACAAAACTCAAAGAAGTGAATAAGAAATGAATAATGGTAAAGAATTAACTGATAATGAAGATAATAATGAAAATAAAAACTCCGCTAAGGATGAGGATGACGACGAATGTATCATTGATTTCGTGACCTCGAGCGCCATCTCTCGGATCAATTTAAAATTTCTCATTGTTTATATCCCAATCATCTGGATTTCGGGAATCATGAGCCTTCTTTATTTCTGGACTTTTTTTGATCGAAATTTATTAATTTACTTCTATAGAAAACAGACTTTCGATTTAGTAATATTCTTCTGTCTACTTCCCGCACATATTTTTGCCATATTTACAATCTTCACGTTTGGATGTCTTTTAATGAGTAAATTAATCTTAATAATTGTAAATTTGATTCACAAACCAAAAGAAGGTATTTTTAAAGCAGAATTAGGGGATAATGATTTTGAATTCTGGTGTTTACGAATAGAAATTAAGAAACTTGTTATTTGGTTGATGAACAATTGGCCACTCCCTTGGGTGGATGTGTTTGCCTTTAAATGGTTTGGTATCAATATAGATAATTCTAGTCATCTTTTAGATGCATGGTGCGATATTGAATTTGTGGAGTTCGGTAGGAGGGTGATGGTCGGTCAAGGAGCAGTAGTAATGAGTTCAATGGTGGTTGGGAAGTATCTTATTATTAAAAAAGTAATCCTTGATGATCATACTGTAATTGGGGGAGAATCTACAATTGCCCCGGGTACAATTGTAGGAAAGGAATCTGTAACTGGAGCCGCGACGTGCACATTGTTTAATCAGATGATCGAACCTCGATGGGTGTACGCTGGGATACCCGCTCGAAAATTAAAGCCAAATGAATATGCATTAGAAAGAAGAGATGTAATCTCAAAAAAGCATGTAGACTATGATAAAGAAAAAATCGTGAAACATAAGGTTAATATTGAAGAAGAATTAAAAGAAAAAGTAACTAGTAAGAACGATGAAGATCAAAACTAAGAAAATAATTCAAAATATAAAATATAAAAAAACTTATTAGTTGAGTTAAAAATGTCTGTACCTACAAGCATGAGAGTCGGGCCATTTACACCAACAATTTTACCTAAAAAGCGGTATATTTTATTATATATTTTTTTGATATGGATAAGTTTTTTGCCTATTTTACTACAATTTTGGCTTTATTGGAAATGGGCCTGGCGCTGGGATCGCCCTATTCATTTTTATATTTATCTTCCTGTTTTTACATTCCTTTGGTATGTAGAACTTGTATTATTCTCATTAATTTTTGCTAAAGGTATATTAATTCTTGCAAATGCCTTACATAAACCGAGAGAAGGTACATTTTTGAGACATAAAAAAGATAAAGACTATCGATACTGGTGTATTCGAAATACTATAAAACGATGGCCTGTATGGTTAGCACATAAATTCCCTTTTCCTTTTTTAGATAATATCTGTTTTAAAATGTTTGGGGTAAAAACCAAATTTTCTAATTCTCTTTTTGAGGGATGGGTGGATACAGAATTCATAGAATTTGGAGATAATGTAGTAGTTGGTCAAGCATCCCATATCCAATCTTCTGTGATTATAGGAAATTTATTAATTATAAGAAAAACAATTATTGAAGATAATGTAAGAATCGGTACTCATTCCGTAGTAATGCCCGGAACCCATATAGGAAAAAATGCGGTTTTAAGTTCATGGTCGCTTACAACAGTAGAGCAACAATTAGAAGACGGATGGATATATCATGGAATTCCCGCAGTAAAATATAAGAAAAATAGATTTTTTGAAGATGGATTAGAAGAAAAAATTAGATATAAAGTTGCATCTGAAGAGAGACTTGAAGAGATGTATCGAGAATATTATCGAAAGCATCAAGACGAATATCGTGAATACTTAGAAAAGAAAGAAAAAAAAATAAATAAAGTTTAGTCAATTATACCCAAAATTTAACATTATTTGATATAAAATAATCCCGTTTATAGGGATTTTTTATAAATAAATATCTTTTTTTTATAAGCATAAGCCTTTTATTTACTATTTATAATAAAATTATAAAGATTATATTAAATATTTTAAGCGTTATTTAGAAGAAAAAAAAGATTCACAAATAATATTTTTTAAAATAATAAGTATCTCAAAAAAAAATGTCTCAAAACAGTCAACTGAATGATATTAAGGATTCAGAAAGTACCATTGAAAAACATGAAATAAATCTTCAATTTCATTGGTATGCATTAGGCTTTGGCACAACATATCTCTTATCATGGCTCTTTCCCGGCATCATTATGTGGATGTATATACAATTTCTATATATTCCATATTTTTTGAATGCTGAAAGTTTTATTATAATTTTTAGTAGTTTAGAAGGGATTATAGTTTCGCTTTGCTTTCCAATTGCATTAATAGTTTCATATTTTATTCATTTATTCTTTGTAGCGGCTATCACGAAATTTTGGTGGAAAATTACGGAAAGAATTTCTCCTTCAAAAAACGGGATAATTCCCAGAAATATCCCCAGTAAAACTTTAAATTTATATCATATTCGTAGTTTTTTAATAAAGTATCCCAAACATGCTTTTAATAAGGGTCCGTTTCCATGGCTTATTACTTGGCTTTATAATTTTATAGGTTGTAATAAAATTGGTAAAGGAAGTGTTATTGAAGAGCAATTTGGAGCAGATAAGGGGATAATAATGGGTGAAAATTCCTATATTGGAGTTAATTCTGGATTTAGTTCACATGCAGTCGATGGAATCTTTGGAGATATTTCATATTTTAAAATAAAAGTTGGAGATAATGTCACCACCTCCGCATTAAACTGTATAGCTCCAGGCGTAGAAATAAATGATGATTCCTATCTATTACCTATGGCGGGAGCTACTAAACATAATGTTCTTAAAGGAAATAACTATTACTTTGGGGTGCCTTTAAGGAGAGCTTTTCCAAGAAAAGTTATGAAGTATTTAGATCTTTCCGAAGATGATTTAAAAAAGGCAGAAAATTTTAAAAATAAGAGAATAAACCAAAAGAAAGTAAATAATGATAAATAGAGATCAATATAAGAGAAGAGATTTAAATTCAAAGCTTCTTGAAATATTAGAAGTGGGAAAAAAGTCAGAATTTGAGATCGATTTCGTTACTACAAGTGCAATAAATAAAATAGATTTAAGATTTCTGATATTATATATCCCAATAATTTGGATTACTTTTTTTATAATAGTCGCTTTTTGGTATAATTATATCCTTTTTATTCAAAATATATTTGTGAAAATTATATTAATCCCTATAGCAATTTTAATTAATTTTTTTATAATTGCCTTTGGAATTGCTGTGTTTGGAAAATTATTCTTAATTATACTGAATTTAATACATAAACCAAAGCAAGGAGTTTTTAAGATTGAAAAAGATAATAAAGATTATCAATTTTGGCGCTTAAGAATTCAATTGAAAAAATTAGTATTATGGGTTATGAATAATAATCCTTTACCTTGGATTGATACATGGGGTTTTAAGTGGTTTGGTGTACAAGTACATTTATCAAGTCATATGTTTGATTCTTGGGTAGATATAGAATTCATTGAAATAGGGCGTAAGGTGACTGTCGGTCAAGGCGCAGTAGTTATGAGCTCGATGATTCTTGGTAAATATCTAATCATTAAAAAGATAAGATTTGAGGACTATACTGTTATCGGTGGGGTTTCTAATATCGCGCCAGGAACAGAAGTAGGCAAAGAAACGATTATTGGTGCTTTTTCAACTACTCATTATAACCAAAAATTAGATCATGGATGGGTATATTTTGGCAATCCTGTCTCCAAATTAAAACCAAATAAATATGCTGAAGAAAGAAACGGATTTATTCATAAAAAGGACGTCGATGAAAATAGGAAATATAAAGTAATTAAAGAGATTAATATAGATCAAGATATTACTGATACCGAAGAGAATAATAAGTAAAGGTGATAAAAATTTCAACACCGGCAGCATTAAAAGTTGGACCCTTTACTAGTAATATTTTGGCAAAAAAGAAATATATTATATTCTATATTTTCTTGTTTTGGGTAAGTCTTTTCATAGTTCAATTTGAATTTTGGGTATATTATAATTTCTTGTTTGATACACTTCTCTATTTTATATTATTGTTTCCTTTTCTGATAGTTTTGATGTATATTTCAATCATTTTAATATCTTTATTTTTCGCAAAAATCTTATTAATCTTTGCAAATCTAATCCATAAGCCCAGAGAAGGAGTGTTCCTCAGAGATGAAAATAATAAAGATTTTCGCTATTGGAGTCTTCGAAATACTATCAAGAAATGGCCTATATGGCTTGCTCATAAATTACCTTTTCCATTTATGAATAATATTTGCCTTAAAATATTTGGAGTGAAAACCAAATTTTCTAATTCTCTTTTTGAAGGATGGGTTGATACAGAATTCATTGAATTTGGAAAAAATATAATAATAGGTCAAGGGAGTATCGTGCAATCGGCACTTATCACGGGTAATCTATTTATTATTAGAAAAACAATTATCAAGGATAATGTAATTATTGGGGCGCATTCTATTGTAATGCCTGGCACGAAAATTGGGCAAAACTGTATTTTAGTCTCTGGGTCTACTACAACCGTTAACCAAAAATTAGAAGAAGGATGGATATATTCTGGTGTTCCTGCTAAAAAATTTAAGAAAAATAGATTTTTTGAAGATCATTTAGAGCCTTTTCTTAATAACCCAGAAAAATTCAAATTTTTTATGAATAAATATAATATGAGTAAATAGACAAAAGAAATTGATTAAATATTTTGTTTTTAAATTTAGTTCATAGGTTTTATGAATAATTATCTTCTTTTTGAAAATTAATACTTTTTTACAAAAATCTATGTATAATGATTCGAAAATAATCTATTCGATTGTCTATAGTATGTTTTTTAATTTAAGTTTCGAAAATATTAACTCTATTAAGATTTTTCTGAGTCTGATTAATTCATTTATTAAACCCATCAAAAATCTATATAATATTAATAATAAGTTTAAATAATAGCAGAGTCTCATTTATTCAATAATATTTTAGTAATGTAAAAAGAATTCTTGTTGAAGAATTATGGAAGATTCGGTAATTGAAATTTTGCAAATATATGGATGGACTGGATTATTTTTATTAGGTTTTTTACTTATCGCCTTTATTGTGGGATCACTAAAAAAGGATAATTCTATAATGGATGTATTTTACGGATGGGGATTTATTTTGGTCGCATGGTCAACTTTGCTTTTAAAGGGTACTTTCGGTATAAGGCAAATAATTGTTACTATTTTAGTAACTATATGGGGGATAAGATTATCTAATTATGTCTTAATAAGAAATTGGGGTAAAGGTGAGGATAAAAGATATCAAAATATGCGAGAGCGATGGGGGAACAAAGTGCTTATTAATAGTTTATTTCGAATTTACCTTTTTCAAGGTTTAATTATTTTCTTGGTTGTGTTTCCTGTGTCATTTATAAATGTTAATGATGATGTTCCATTAGATAGCTTGATTTCTTTAAGTACTTTAACCTTAATCTTTGGTAGTTTAGTATGGATACTTGGTTTTCTTTACGAGACTATCGGAGATATTCAACTATATCGATTTTTGAATGATCCAGCTAATAAAGGAAAGGTGTTTGATAAGGGATTATGGCGTAATACTCAGCATCCTAATTATTTTGGTGAAGTAACACAATGGTGGGGATTATATATAGTGTCTCTTGTGATTCCTTTCGGATTTATTACCATATTTGGACCAATAATAATTACATATATGATCATAAATGTTTCTGGTGTTCGTTTAATAAATAAAAGATTTGAAGGAGATAGTGAATATGACAAATATAGGAGACGAACAAGTCAATTTATACCTTTACCACCAAAAAAAGAAATAGATTAATACCAAAATAAAAAAAAATGAGAATTTTTTTTATAAATACTGTTTTTATTGCTGAACTATTAAATAATATTTTTTACTCCTTTTTTTCCTTATAGAGAGGGTCAGCTTCTTGCAAAGCTCTTCTTTCTACTTTTCCTAGCACACTTTTAGGAACTTCGGGGATGAATTCAATTAAAGTTGGTACCTTCCATTTTGTTACATTCTTCTCAGCCCATGCTTTTAATTCTTGTTCAGTAATTTTTCCTACATAATCAGGTTCTAATGCTACCCATGCTTTAATAATTTCACCTACTTTACCTTCTGGGTCAGGAAGTCCAGCAACGGCTGCCTCGTTCACTGCCTCGTTTTTCATTAACATTTCTTCAACCTCTTTCGGAAAGACCGAATGACCTGCCATTTTAATCAACTGTTTTTTACGGTCTCGAATCGTGATTAACCCATCTTCATGCATAAATCCGATATCTCCTGTTCGAAGCCAGATTCTGCCATCCCATGCTTGAAGTGTTGCATTTGTCTCTTCTGGTTTATTTAGATATTCTTTCATTACTTGAGGACCGCAAACACATATTTCTCCCGTATTTTCTTCACCATATTTTGAACCGGGAAGACCATCTGCTATAGGTCCATCGCTTAAATCTTCTGCATCCGTTTGAAAAATTTCCCAATCCGTCCCCGGGATTGGCATCCCAATATTTCCCAAAGGACTATCGCCGAAAAGACTTCCTGAACTTACTACTGGACTAGCTTCCGAAAGACCATATCCTTCAACAATTTTCCCACCAGTATTTTTTTGGAATTTTTCTTGAACGGGGGCGTGTAAAGGTCCTGCTCCAGATATACATTTTTTTATCTTTCCCATGATATTATATTTACCTAAATCAGGAAATTCTGCCAATCGTTTAAAGAGAATTTCAGCACCCACATATGCTAAACCCTCGGGAGCAGGTAATTTTTCAATCGTTTTAACCAATTCTTCTGTTTCAGGCGGTCGGGGAAAGAGCATCATCCAGCCTCCTAAGCCAATACATGCATTCATAACAGCAGTCATTCCAAAACTATGAAAAAGAGGCAGAACACCTAGGTCTGCAAATCCAGGAGATTCTCCACCTAGCCATGCAACACATTGTAATGCATTTGAAACGACATTGAAATGCGTTAAATTAGTTGCTTTTGGTACTCCCGTGGTTCCACCTGTCATTATATAGGTTGCTGAATGCTGTTTGGGATCAAATCCTACATAAGGAAGTTTTGCTGGTGTTTTTAATAACTCAAGAAAATCATAAGTCCTCTTAAAATCAACCTTACCTTTTGGAATTTTTCCTATTAGTTTACCAAGAAACTTAATAAATCCCGAAAGCCCTGATGCTAAATCAACGAGGTTAGTAGATATTATGAACTTTACATTTGTTTTAGATATTATAGGTTTAACTAAAACCTCATATAGCGCATCTAAAATAATTAAAGCTTTTGCATTTGTGAGTTGTATATGATGTAAAATTTCAAGTGGTTTATAAGTAGGATTTATTCCAGTAGGTATAACTCCTATTTTAGCGCAAGCATAAAAACTGATTACGTATTGAAAACTATTAGGTAATAATAACCCAACAACATCACCTTTTTTTAAACCTAAATCATCAAGAGCAGTTGCTAATGAATCTATGTGCATTCCAGCTTCATTATAAGTCATGAATGTTTCAAGAAACCACATTATATTTTCTTTTCCATATTTTTTCCTCTGTCTCTCAAAAAATTCACCTAAAGAAAGCGATTCAAATTTCATATTTTTTGGGACTTCATCAGGCCACCATTTTTTAAACCATGCTTTGTTTTCATCAACATGCCATTCTTGATCTGACATTTTTTTTCACTAATTTTTTTGAATTAAAATAATTAAAAGTTTCAATCTTTATATTTGTTATTCTAATTATTAAAGATTAGGTTATTTTAAAAAAATAAAAGAAATAGAGAGAATTTTATACTAATATTAATAAGGTATCCCATATAATCCTGTGAGGGAATCTTGAAAGATCGGAATATGTGGAGGGAGATACGTAAATAATACGAAAATAATACCAATTGCTATTATTCTTATTAATGAAAGCAGTGATATTGAATCTGAATAGGGAGATTTAGTCAAAATCTTATAACTTAATAAATGCCCTACTACGATTGCTAAAATAAAACTAATAATATCCAATAGAAGCATATGTTCTCCTAAAATAGCAGTATAGCTATAAAAAAACACAGGAATAATTACAATAATAGACAGCGCAGAAATAAGTTTAGCAAGAAAAAAATTATTGACTTCTTCCTTAATAAATTGATATTCTATGAATGCAAAAAAAACTAAAGGCCAATAACCTAGTTTTAAATGTTATCAAACGCTTTCATTTACAGCAGCAATAGCACCAATTGGGGGCCAATTCCAGTCAATTCAAAAAGAAAATGCATAAATGACCCAACTAATAAAATAAAAACCATACCTCCTATTTGCCAATATAAATTTTTTTTTTCCATAGTACCACCATTTCTTAGAAATTAGTTTATGAAGAAATAATATAGAATTTTATTTTGTATTATTTTTTAAGATATTAAATTCATTTCGTAATATTTAATAAAAAATTATAAAAAGCTACTTATTTTTCAATTAAAAAAAAGTAAATTATTAATTAAACAAAAAAGATACATAAATATCAAATAAAGATTCACGATTAAATAAGCAAAATTGTAAGTCAGATTATAAACTTTATTCATAATTTTTTTTAGATTAATAAAATTTGTTATATTTGAAGTAAAATGGAAGTTAAGAAAATAGAAGAAAATATCTTTGAAATAGCTCCTCATAAAATTGGCAAATTCCAAATGAGGGTGCCCGCTCGCGTGTATGCCAATTCATATATTATGAATAAAATAAAAGAAGACAGAACGCTCGATCAAATCGCTAATGTTGCTACCTTAAGAGGGATTAAAAAATATGCTATAGCTCTATCTGATGCTCATCAAGGATATGGATTTTGCATAGGTGGTGTAGCGGGAACCAAAGCGGATACGGGAATGATATCTCCTGGTGGAGTAGGTTATGATATTAACTGTGGTGTACGGTTATTACGAACTAACCTCTATGAGAAAGAAGTAAGAGAAGTATTACCAGAATTATTAGATGCTATTTATAGAAATATACCGAGCGGATTAGGTTCAAGTGGGAAAATTGATGTATCATATCAAGAACTTGATAATCTTGTTGAAAATGGACTTAATTGGACTCTAGACAAAGGTTATGCTATTGCTGAGGATCTAAAGCATTGTGAAGAAAATGGGTGCTTGAAAGGTGGAGATTCAAGTTTAGTTTCGAGAAAAGCCAAAGAGAGAGGAAATGGTCAAGTAGGATCATTAGGAAGTGGAAATCATTTTATAGAAATACAGAAAGTAGATCGAATCTATAATAAAGATGTTGCTAAAAAAGTAGGGATTCATGATGAACAACAAGTGACGGTAATGATTCATACAGGTAGTAGAGCTTTCGGACATCAAGTTTGCACAGATTCATTAAGAATGGTAGAAAAAGCTATGAAAGAATATAATATTCAAGTCCCTGATCGCGAATTAGCTTGCGTGCCTGCAAATACTAAGGAAGCTCAAAATTATCTTAGTCAAATGGCATGTGCTGCGAATTTTGGCTTCTGTAATCGACAGTTAATTACTCATTGGCTAAGAGAATCGTTTGAAAACTTTTTTAAGAAGGATATTGATGAATTAGATCTCCATCTAATTTATGGAGTATGTCATAACATTCTTAAAATTGAAGAACATCAAGTAGATGGGAAGAAAATGAAATTAAATGTACATCGAAAGGGAGCAACCAGAGCTTTTCCCCCAGGACATCCAGAAATACCTGATGATTATAAAAGCATTGGACAACCTGTTTTAATACCAGGCACGATGGGTTCGGCATCTTATTTATGTGTAGGAAAGGAGAAAGCAATGGATTTATCATTCGGTTCAACCGCTCATGGAGCAGGGCGTTTAATGTCAAGGAAGAGTGCGGATAGAAAGTATCCCGCCCGAGTCGTGCAAACTGATCTTGCAAATAAGGGTATTTTACTTAAAGCAGCATCAATGAGAGTTATTGCGGAGGAGGCTCCTGGAGCTTATAAAGATGTAGATCAAGTTGTTCAAGTAAGTCATGACTTAGGAATAGTAGAAAAAGTCGTAAGATTTACTCCGATTGGCGTTGTAAAAGGTTAAAGAGTTTGGGCCATCATGTTAATTCAATTCTTTATATTAACTCTTTTAACAGATATTCTTAACTTAATTTAATTCCTTAAGACTCGTTTGCTTTTTGTTTTATTATATTAATCTAAAGAAATCAATTTAATTAATTTTATTTTATAGAATTAGTTGTGATACTTCAACTCTTTGTTAATTATTCTATATTACTATTTTGATAATAAATTTTCATTTATCTTTTCATATAATTCCGTAGGTTTTCCACCACATCCAAATGTTAATAAATAGAAATGTTTCTTTTCTTTATATTGGGGACAATAACATTCGCCGCTCTTTCTAATATTTTCAAAAGTATATCCACAATTTTTACAAATTAGATAATTCTTCATATTTATAACATAACTTCCACATTTTAATAGATATTGTTCATACCTTAAAGGATAATTTATTAATCCGTAAAATCAAAATAAGAGATCTCCTATTTCGATTTATTTTTTATAAAATAAGTTAAATCCATAGCTTAAATTTCTATGATTACTTTCTTATTTATTTTTTTCAGATTCAAGAGCAAAATATTTGGTATATTTATTACATTGGAGACAATAATATCTACCGGGCTTTTCTTGTTCTTGAGTTAATCCACATTCTTCACAAATAACTAACATAACCAATCTTAGATAATAATTTTATAATTATACTAATAAAGCTTTCTATGCACATTTTAATTATTTATACTAAAATTTAAAAAAAAAGGAGTTTATTGATTTAAAATTAAATTCCTGAAACATAATTCAGCAGTGTCGCATAAAATGGAAGATAAAACAAGATACCTCCGATAATTGCCCCGATTATGCCTTGAATAATTCCTAATATAGCAAGCACCCCGCCAGCTTTTACTAAACCGTTGTTTGACTCACGATATATTGCTTTTCTCCTAGTTCTTCTAGCAACAATTCCTAATATAAAGCTTGCAATACCAAAGAGAATAAAAAGAACTCCATATACATGAGCTATCATTCTTAATCCTTCATCTAAAACATATCTGGGAGTAGGATAATAGCCAGAAAAAGGATAATACAAAAGGAAGTAATAAAAATAGAATATAGATAAAGGATCTTCTTCTAAGTGAATAGAGGATCCTATAAAGAAAATAAGGGGTAAACCGATAATTATAGTAAGTAGAGATAGTGTAAAGGAAATCATCGCACCGGCAAAACATCTTTTTGAGTGTTTTTTAGAGGTTTTTTGTTTTGCATCGGTGGGAGTGTATTCTGTTGAGGGAATAGTTGCTGATTTATTAGAAATTATATCTGCTTGGGATATAGATGTTTCCGTGTCAAATTTTAACGCAGCACCACAATATTGACAAAATTTTTGATTTGGATCCTTTATTTTTTCTCCACAGTTTGGACAATACATTTAACTCACACATATTATATTTTTAAAAATTTACCAAAAATGAAAATGAATTTTAAAATCCAACATAATTTATGGATTATTATAAAAAAAAAGAATTTTATATATTAAAAATTAATTATCCTTCTATATTCTTCAGTATCAAGTTGTTTTTATAATGATATTTATTAAGTTAAATTTTAAAAAGTAAAAAAACCTATTTTATTTTTATTTAGGTGTTTTCTCTTCTAATCTCTGCTCAATAGCTGCTTTATGTGCGAATAATTTTTCAAATTTTGCAATCTTCATTGAAGAATTACTTAATTTTTTTAAACCTTCTCGAGAACATTCTAAAACTTGAATATGTTTAATAAAATCAGAAATATTAAGCCCAGAGTAAACTTTTGCGTATCCTCCCGTAGGTAATATGTGATTTGTACCTGCTGAATAATCACCTAATGGTACTGGTGAATAAAGCCCTAGGAAAATAGCTCCAGCATTAGTAACTTTTTTTATGAGTTCTCTTGGGGTTTTAGTTAAAATTTCTAAATGTTCTGGAGCGATTAAATTACTAACTCTTACACATTCTTTAAGCGTTTTGCATTTTATAATTAAAGAATTTTTCAAAGCTGATTTTATGATATTTTCTCTCTGAGCGCCCTTAATATAGCTGTTCAAATTTTGTTTTATTTTTTCGATTAACTCATCTGAATTTGAAACAATAATTCCTATATTATCAGGATCATGCTCAATCTGAGAAATGAAATCCAGAATAACATTTTTGTGATCTGCTGACTCATCTGCGATTATTAATATCTCAGAGGGACCTGCTGGATTATCTATTGCAACCACATTGGAAAGGATTTGTTTTGCTGCATTTACCCATTTATTTCCCGGTCCCACCACTTTTAATACTCTTGGGATTGTTTCAGTACCATATGCCATAGCAGCTATTGCTTGCACACCACCAACTTTAAATATTTTTTTAATTTCAAATTCACTGGCAGCTACAAGAATTTCTGGGGCAATTTTACTATTTTTTTGAGGTGGAGAACAAACAATAAGATCTTTAACTCCTGTGACATATGCAGGAGTTGCTGCCATTAAGACTGTACTTGGATATATTGCCCTTCCAGCAGGTACATAAATTCCAACAGATTCAATAGGACGGAAAATTTGCCCTGCCTTTACCCCTTTAATAATATTGATTGACCATTCTTTTCTCAGTTGAGCTTTATGAAATTTAATTAAATTTTTTTTGGAAAATCTTAATGCATCCAATAATTCTTTATCTATATTGCTATAGGCTTCTTGAATTTCATCTTTTTTGACTTGTATCTCATCTTTCTCGACTATTGTTTTATCAAATTTTTCAGTATATTTTATAATGGCCTTATCTCCATTAGATTTTACATCCTCAATAATTTTTAAGACATCATCTTTAATTTCTTCAAGATTTGATATTTTTCGAGGAATAAATTTATTTATATTTTCTTCGCTAATAATACTTGAATTTATTTGTTTTATTTTTATTATATCCACACCAACCAAATTACTCTATTTAATTTTTTCTAATGGAAGAATTTGTCTTGGCTGATGAACTACTAGGCCTTGAGCATATTTCCTTAAAGAAGGGATTAAATTTAAAAATTCTTCTTTTTTAATTATTGTATTGATAGCATACCAGCCATCTGTATCATCACCAGCTAATTTTGATATCGTGGGTCGTTTTAATGCAGGTAATTTTTTTAAGATTTTTTGAAGGTTCTCTTCCTTGACATTCATAAAAATGTGGAGTTTTTTGGATGCTTCAATTACACCCATCAATAAAACTTTTAAATCTTTAATTTTTTCATTTTTCCACTCATCTTTCAATGCATTTTTATTAGCAATAAGGACAGCGTTTGATGTATCTATTGTTTCTACTATTTTTAAATTATTTGCTCTTAAGGTAGAACCAGTTTGAGTATTATCTATTATCGCATCAACTTCTTCAGGGGGTTTTGCTTCAGTTGCACCAAAAGAAAGAAATATCTTAACTCTCTCATTTTCACCCCATTTTTTCCAAGGAGTGATTACCATCGGATCTTTATTTCCATATAATGTCTTATAAGTTTCATTGTTTTTAAGATATTTTAATGATAATGTCAAATACTCCGTCGATATCCTAAATATTTTTCCACTCTTGTGGAATTCATTCAATATTTCATCAAGTGAATTAATGTTTTCCCAGAAATTTGGAATACAAAAAACAATTCGCACGCCTCCCGTCTCCAAATCTAATATTACTTCTACATCTGCGTTAGTCTCTTTTACCCAATCAATACCGCTAATTCCAAGATCAAATTCGTCCTCTCCAATTAGATAATTCGGGATTTCCTGAGGGCGTAATAATTTTATTTGAATTTCAGGATCATTTATGGCGGGTCGATAATCTCGACTTGATGAAAATCTTAACTTCAATCCTGCCTGCTCAAAAAGGGAGGATATATCTTCTTGCAAACTTCCTTTTGGAATAGTTAATTTAAGTTTTTTTTTTGATTCATTCATAGTTTTCCACTCAATGAAATTATTACATTTGTTTTTATTATTAATCTAAGTTATATTATGTTATAAATTATTGAAATTTTTGGTTTTGTGGAATATTATTTCATCAAAATTTTTTACATACAACTCATTTTTAATTGGATTTTTTTTAAAAAAAAAATAATAAAAAATAAATTAAAACCAATCTAATTTTATATATCATAAAATTAATAGGATAAGATATAAAGTGAGCTCATTAGATATTAATCCATTTGAGTCGGCAAAAAAGAAATTAATAATTGCTGCGAAAGAAATTAATTTAGACCCAAATACTGTTAATTTCCTCTCGCGTGTAGAAAAATCTCTTATAGTTTCAATTCCCATTAAAATGGATAATGGATCTATCGAAATTTTTCAAGGGTATAGAGTACATCACTCAACAATTAGGGGACCAGCAAAAGGAGGCATTAGATATTCTCCTGAAGTCACTCTTGACGAGATTAAAGCACTTGCATTTCTAATGACCTTCAAAACGAGCCTTCTTGAACTTCCTTTAGGGGGTTCAAAGGGAGGTGTATGTGTAGATATTAAGAGATTATCAAATGCAGAACTAGAAAGACTTACGCGAAGATATACCGCTGAAATTATCAATATGATTGGTCCTGACATAGATATCCCTGCTCCTGATATGGGGACAGATGCTCAAACAATGGCATGGTTAATGGACACTTATTCAATGCAAAAAGGAAGGACAATTCCAGAAGTGGTCACTGGAAAACCAATTGAGATAGGGGGCTCTGTGGGAAGATCTGGGGCTACAGGAACAGGTATGTTTTATGTATTAAAAGCACTTTGCGATAAAATGAATTATAATCTTGGGTCAATGACCGCAGTAATTCAAGGATTTGGAAAAGTAGGAAGTGTTATAGCAAAAAAATTATATGATAATGGCATAAAAATATTGGGAGTTATGGAATCCGATGGCGGAGTCTTCTCACCAAAAGGTTTAAATATTGATTCATTATTAGATTGGAAAAATCAAAACAATAGACTTGGAGATTTTCAAGGCAATTCAACTAGAGAAATTACTAATGAAGACCTTTTTTCGACTCCTTGTGATATTATTGTACCTGCGGCAATTGAAAACCAAATAAATAGTTCAAATGCTGCGGATATTGAATGTAAAATAATATTAGAAGGAGCAAATAGCCCCACTACATCAAAGGCTGATAGATTTTTAGAAGAAAAAGATATAATAGCAATCCCAGATATTTTAGCGAATTCGGGTGGGGTTTGTGTTTCTTATTTTGAATATGTTCAAGATATAAATGCTTACTTCTGGGATTTGGAACGGATTAATAATGAAATGAGACATATTTTATTAAAAGCCTTCGGTGAAGTCTATAATTTATCTAAGGAGAGGGATGTCTCGCTTAGAACTGCCGCTTATGTGATAGCAGTTTCACGTCTTGCAAAAGCATTAGAATTAAGAGGTCTTTTTCCTTAATTCTTAAAAATATATTTTCATAGTTATGAAGGAATAAAAGAGGAAATTTCAAATTAAAAAAATGGATTTCCTGGAATAGCTGATAATACAACTGTTACAGCTCCTATTACGTTAAATATTACTCCGAAAATTCCTAAAATAAGGCCCGCTTGTTCATAATTATTTATAGGTTCTGTACGTTCTACCATTTTTCTAATTCCTAAGGAAATAACTCCTAATGCGAATCCAGTAATATGTAATACTTCAATAATTGCTATTTTTACAAGGTATATTACTCCACCTCCATGATAATAAAGCACAGAAATGCTTCCAAAAATGAAAGTGATTAATGATAAGATAAGAGATATAAATGCAAAAGAAAAACAAATCTTTGAAAATGACCCGGCAGGTCCTTTTTTCCTCTGGTAAGTCTGTAAAGGAACAGTTCTATATGTTACAGGAATATTTCTGCTACTAATAGGATTAATTCTATTATTATATACAGGTCGAGGTACATATTCAGAAGGAGTTCTTCTAATTGGTATGTTTGATATATTGGAGCCTTGAAAAGTTTCTCTATCCGTCGGAAGTTTAGATCCGCAATACTGACAGAACTTTTGATTAACTCCCTCTACTTTTTTTCCGCAACTTGGGCAATAAATTACTATCACCTCTAATTATTAATCTTAAATTTTTATTCTATTATGTTAAAAAATTTGGTAGATTAAATAAAACTACCCCAATAAATCCACTAGCAAAAGAAATAAGAATTGCTAAAATTGCAAATGTACCCCCAATTGATTTTAAAGGACTTTCCGGCTCATAATATACTGCTTTCCTTCTAATTTTTCTAGCGACAACCCCCATTATAAACCCAATAAGACCAAAAATTACAAACATAACTCCCAATCCAACAGCTAATGATTTTACTGCCTCATCTATAACTTTTATTGTTGTACTATGATATGGAATAAAAAATGGATAAAATAACATTTCTAAATAGAGAGGATCTAAAAAAAATATAATAGGATTAAGTTCTTCATGAACAGAAGATGCAACAACATAAATGAGAGGTATTCCTACGAGTATAGCGATTATTGGTAAAATATAAGCAATAACCCCTAATATAGCACAAATTTTTGAATTTACTAAATTTTTATTGTTTTTTGAGGAAGATATTTGTTCTAAATTTTTTATATCTTGAATATTTTCAGCACTAGAGGGAAGATTATCAGTTCTGGTTGGTAAATTATCTATGAGAAGTCTAGCACCACAGGTTCGACAAAAGTTATCATTAGGTTTATTTTTATTTCCACAATGTGGACAATACATTTTAGTTCTATGGGGTTTATTATTAATATAGATTTTTAAAGTCTTATAAAATTATAAATTATTTGATAAGTAAGAAATTCTTGATTAAAAATATTATTATTTTAATTGATTTTTAAAAAATAGTATTTTTAAACTCTTTTTGTAGAATTTAATTATTCAATTAAAAAATTAATTTTATCTATGAAAATAGATCAAACTTAAACTCATTAAAAGCATATAGATTTCTTTATTAACAAAAATAAAAATTTCTCAATATTCGTATAAGATTTTTAAGTTAACTATTTATATAATAAAAAGGCTTATAAATTCAAAAAGAAAAATAAATATTAAATTAAAAACCATTATAAAACATTAGAAATTTTATTTTAAAAACTTATAGAGGAATTAAAAAGTTTATGAATCAAACTATAATGGATCTGGATAAACGTGAAAGAAGAGCTAAAACATTATTGAAAGAAACCAGAATCTTAAATATTGCGCGATTAGCAAACATGCTGGTTGATTTATTTGGTTTAGAAGCGGAATTTCAAAATGTTGGAAAACGAGCAGGTCAAGAAGTTGAGCTTTATATTCCCTCTCTTGATGGATATTTAACTTTCCAATTAGTAACAGAAAAAAAGAATTTTGAATGCAGGTCAGAAAAAGCTAATAATCCAGTTGCAACTGTTATTTTGAATGTAAAGAGAGAAAATGTTTTGAAAGTAGTGAGTAATATTATTAGGAGCAAAGCAAATCTTTTTGGATTGATAAAACTTATTCCCAAATTTATTACAAGAAAAATTGTTATTAAAGGTTCTTTACTTACTGCTTTAACTTTAGTTAAATGTTTAATGATTGGGAAAAATAGCGTCTATAAGAATAAACTTTGAGGAAATTTATATGAATTTACAACAAGATTCTTTTTTAAAAATTAGTGATACCATCACAAATCCATTTTTAAGTGAAACTAATAAAAAAATAGCAGGATATTATTGTACGTATATTCCTGAAGAATTATTGGATGCAGCAGATTTATATCCTTACAGAATAAGGGCAACTGGCAATGAAAGCACGGATTTAGCAGACACCTACATGGTTAGATTCACTTGCTCATTTGTTCGGAGCTCTTTAAATCTTGCCTTAGAAGGAGTATTTGATTTCCTTGATGGGTTATTTATTTGTAATAGCTGTGATCACAGCAGAAGAATGTTCGAATTATATGATATGGTGGTTTTTAAAAGAGAAGGCTTTACCAAACAAGTTCCACGCTTTTATATTTCCTTACCTCATATTATTTCTCAAGAAGGGTTCAAGTGGTTATGCAATGAAATTAATGAGTTAAAAGATAATATGGAAAAAGTATTTGACGTTTCTATAACGGATGAAAAACTTAATGCTTCCATAAAACTTTATAATCAAAATCGCAAATTATTAAGGGAGATTTATGACCTGCGAATATTAGAACATCCAAAATTAACGGGAACTGAAGCATTAAGAATATCAATAGCAAATAGTTCTGTCCCAAAAGAAATTGCTAATAAAGAACTTAAAAGAATATTAAATTATTTGAAGGAAAGAAAACCAATTGATATGGACGATAAAAAACGGATATTATTATTAGGAAGCATAGTCGATAATATGGAATTTACAGAACTTATTGAAAATTCGGGAGTAGTTATCATTTCTGATAATATATGTTTTGGGAATCGAACAATTGTTGATGATGTAAAAGATGATACTAATAAAAATCCATTAGAAAGGATTACAGAGCGCCTCTATTATCGATTATCTTGTCCCCGTATGATGGATGATCATCCTCGTAGACTGGAGTTTGTTAAGCAAGAAATAGAAAGTGGCAAAATTGATGGAGTTCTTTTACAGCGAATAAATAATTGCGATCTTCATGGTTGTGATAATATGCTTTTCGAACATGAGTTAAAAAAGTTAAAAATTCCAGTTTATAATTTTGATCGAGAAAATTTTCAAGCAGATACTACAAGATTAAAAACTCGGCTTGAAGCATTTATAGAGATGATTGATTAATATAATTTTAACTAGACTAAAAAAATGGGTTATTATGAAGAAAAATAGAGCAATCCCTTATGAAATGGTCCTTAATAGTATTGCCTCAACCAGAGAACTTGTCGAGAGAATACTTCCTAAAGGGGAAATCGAATCATTAAAATTAGGGGCTAAATGTATAGAAGAGGTTGTAGAAGATTCTCTGGAAAAAGCTGATGAGGGAGCTCCCATTATTGGACATCATTTCGCTTTTCAAAGAGAATATCTTTACTGTTTTGATTGTGTACCTGTATGTATCGAAGGAACATCATACCTTCTTTCAGCATTATTGCCAGATGGGGTTGAGCGTTATTATGATCTAATGGCAAACTGGGGACATCCCTTTCATACTTGCACCTCCCAAAAAGGAGCAATGGGAATGACGCTGGATGATTTATTTCAATTTGATGCTATTATTACACCAACAGCGCCTTGTGATAATACATATGCAAGTTATCCCTTTTTTGAATACGAGAATGTGCCTTTAGTCCTCCCAGATATTCCTTTTCTCCATGAAGAAAAAAGTTATAGGTATTATGGAAAGCAAATACGATTAGCCTTGGAAAAATTAGGAGAAATTATAGGACAAAAACCAGATTATGACAAATTGAAGAGGCACATTAAAATTGAAAATAAGGTATTTCCCCTTCAATTAGAGTTATTGGAATTAAGAAAAGCGGTGCCCTGTCCTGTAGAAAATATATTTAATGCGATTTCTGCAGGTGTAACTGTGTTTGCTTCAGGAACAGAACAAAAACTAAAATTTTATGAAGATTATTTGGAGATAGCTAAGCAAAGATATAAAAAAAAACAACAATATGGTAAAGAAGAAAAAATAAGAAGTATTTGGCCCTACATGTTGATATTTTTTGACTTATCATTATGCGAATGGTTAGATCGTGAAATTGGGATGAGTATTTTATTTGATATTTTTAACTATAATTTTTATGAGTTAATAGATACTTCAAAAGATTTAGATACTATGTTTTATGATATGGCAAAACGGGGTATGAATTATCCTATGATGAAGGAATCAACTGATTTCTATTATCCTTTTATAGAAAACTGTATTCAAATGGCGAAAGATTATTCTGCTGATTGTTTCATTTTTACAAGCCATATTGGCTGTAAACAATTTGGCTCTGTTCCCCAAATACTCCGTGAAGCTTTAAGAGAAGAGGTTGGTATTCCAATGTTAGTAATTGATTTAGATGTAGGAGATAAACGATTTACCTCCATAAAAATCATTCGAGATAAACTAAAAATGTTCGCAGAAACTCTGATGTAAAAGCGTATCTAATTATATTTTATAAAATCTATAAATTATCACAAATGATTTCACATTTCAAATAAGAGGTAAAAATTTTGAACTGGTTCACCTTCTTTGTTAACTTTTCAGGATTCGCCATTTGTTTAGTTGTTTTTCTCTTATATAGGACAAATTATATTGTAAAATTCACGTGGGTTCTTTTTTGGGTAGGATTTCTCCTTGGACTGGTTTGGGAAGTTCCATTATGCCTTATTCCAGCACCGTTTCCACCGCTTTTATCGACCCTTATAATTATGATTTCAGCAAGTTTTTGGGATGGTGGATTATTCCTCTTGGGCTATTGGTTTATAATCCTAATTTGTAAAGAACCATATTTTGAGAAATTTAATGCTCACCAATTGGGAGTTTTACTTATTTACGGTCAAATTTCTTCATTCATCGTAGAAATGATAGCTGTTGCAAGTGGTGGTTGGGAATATCCTGTCACTCCTTGGAATCCTTTATTATTTCAATTTTTTGGGGGAAATATAACCTTGGGTCCACAATTAATATGGTTTGCCGCACCAATTGCTTTTTATTTTATTGCGCTAAAGATTATACCGAGATTCATTGAATTAAATAATAATGAGATATAATCCTTATTTTAAAAACATTAATATTGAGATTTTTAAAAATTAGAATAACTCCTTAACTATTTTTTTAATGGAAAGAAGCGCCTCAGAATTATTTGATAGTTGTATTAATGGTTTCCCTTCCAAATCAAAATCCAAAATAGTCTCATCTTCTGGAATTTCACCAAGAAGAGGTAAATTTAATTTATTCATATGATTTAAGAGCCTATCTATGTTTCCTCTCACTTTATTTAGAATAACTCCTAATTTTTTATAATTAGTAAACTTTTTTGCCATTTCTTTAATAGAATGAGCGGTTTCAAGACTTCTAATGGAAATATCTGATATTATAAGAATCACATCCACGCTACGAATAACTCTCCTATTTATTTGCTCCAGTCCAGCTTCACAATCTATTAGAACTATCTCAAAATCTTTAGAAATGGATTCTATTACTTTCCGTAATAAGGAATTAGCAGGACAAAAGCATCCTGCTGTCTCTGGATTCCCAATTGAAAGTAAACTAAATTTTTTATTTTCCTCAATAGCGTTATAAAGTTTAAAATCCACATTTTCCGCTATATTCACCAGCTTATTCTTTTTATTCATTGCTTCTTTGATTATTTCCAGCCTTATATCTTCAAGCGATTTTTGAGGAACCAATTCTACCATATGGCTTAAATGAGGATGGGTTGGATCCGCATCTATGAGGAGCAATTTATAATTATAATCTTCGGATAACACTTTAGCGATTAGAGCAGTGATTGCGGTCTTTCCAGTACCTCCTTTTCCAACCACAGCAATAATTTTTGGATTTTTCATTGATCCTTCAGATTATTAGTAGAATGTTCTGCTCATTTTAATTATTTTACTATAAAATTATATTTCTAAATTTTTCCTTTCTTCTAATATTTCTTGCAAACTTTTACATGATGTAAAATAGGGACAAATTTCACAGGCCCATTCATAATCACAATCAATCCGCTTTTTCCAATTATCTACTTTTACTTTCCATCGATTATTTAGTTCACTACTAATCTCTGCGGTATGCTCTAAAAACTTATTAATCAATTTGGAGGATTTGGTGATCATAAGAATTTCTATCGAGTTGATATCTTTGCCAAACTTTTGCCTATAAAGAGATAAAATCGCATTTCCTAAGAATTGAAAAGAAAAGTTCTTATTTATACTATTTTGACTAATTCGACACCAAAATCGGCGTGGAATACTCCTAATTGCAAAACCCTCAATGCCATTAGATATAAAAGAAAGATTTCGAAAACTTTCATATAATTCGTCTGATAAATTCTTCACTGTTAATAATATAAAAAGCCCAAAATCAGTTTGTGAAGAATTAAGTTCATTGATTTCTGGACCTATTATGATTAATTTATTCGTGTTATTAATATTTTTGGTAGATTTTATAGGATAAATTAATGAAAAAGATGTTTTATTAATCCCTCCTAACTCTAATCCAGTATCAGATTGAAGCACAATATCTTTATATTTATCTATATGGACTCCTATTGTTTTTCCTTCGAAGATATCTAGGGGTGATTCTTCTATAATGTAGATGTTAACGTTTTCCTCTTTCAATTGGACTTCTTTAAAGAAATTATCTAATATTTCCTTAATCTTATTGTACTTCAATTTAATAAAATTGAATCTATGTTAATCTGTATGATTTATTTTTATAGTTAAGTTATAACTTGTAATATATTTAAAATGATATGGTTTATTTAACAAATGATTAAATATTTATATAAAAAAAGGAGATTAATTTATAAATTTGATACTTATATTAATATAAAAAAAATGATACAATAATGATTTCAATTCAAAAACCTAAGGATTTACTCTCCGTTTCATTATATAATATCTTAAATTATAGAAAAGATGAAGAGTTTTTAGAATTAGTACAAAATTGGAATAAAAAGATTTTAATAGAAGTAGAGAACTTTTATCCAGTTATGGTAATTTTTCAGAACGGCCATATTAACTTTAAATTTCAAAATATTCAGCAAAAACCTGATCTTAAAGTGGAAATGGATTTAAACACCTTATTAGATATGGCTTATGGGAGAACAAGTTCCGTAAAAGCAGTATTATCTGGAAAATTGAAGATTAAAGGATTATATAAGATTAAAACGCTTTTAACTTTTAAAAAAGTATTTTTTGATACGATGAAAATGGTAGCAGCCGATCCAAATGAAAAATATTATGAATTAAATCAAAATACTAAATAAATAAAAGGGGGTTATAGAAATAACAGAAACAGAAAAAAGGAATGTTTTTAAAAATATTAATAAGGATGAAATGTATAAGACATTAGTGGATATTTTTGGTGAAAATTATGTATCTAAAAAAGCAGTTGATTTATATCCATATTCCTATGATATGACAGAATGTAAACCACATATGCCTGATTTTGTCGTTATTCCCGAAAATAAAGAGCAATTGGTAAAATTAGTTAAATTTTGTAATACAAATCTTATTCCTATCGTGCCATGCATTACAGGAAACAATGTTGGAGGATTAACAATACCTGAACAGGGTGGTATTATAGTAGACTTCAGTAAAAAGATGAATAAAATACTTCATATCAATGAAACAATGATGTATGCTCTTTTAGAACCAGGAGTTACCTTTGGTCAATTAAAGAAATATTTAGACGAGAAGTACCCAAACCTAAGATATAGCTATCCCTACGCTCCACCCTATGCGGGAGTTGTGGGAAACGCCATTTTAAGTGGGATGAATAGTCTTTCAAATAAAATAGGTTCCATGGGAGATTCTATAAATGGCTTAGAGGTTATAACTGCTGATGGGACTATTGCACGCATTGGCTCCTGCTTTTACGGTGAGAATGAAGCAGATCCCGACAGCTGGTGGGCGAGATATCCGATGCCTGATTTAATGGGTAATTTTATATGTTGGCAGGGAATGACGGGATTAATTACTAAATGTGCCGTCCAACTGTGGCCTAATCCCCCGTTTAAAAAAACCTATTTAGTTATGGTATCTGGGTTAACAGATATCGCCCCAGTTATTAGGGAGGTTGGTATTTCAGGAGTGGTTGAAGATGTTTCCGCGGTAAGCACAGAAGTTGTGAAAATGACCGTTGAAATCCCTGATCCAGAAAAATATCCAGGTGAACCCGATTTTGCGGCGCTTTTTCCTATATCTGCAAAAACAGAGAAATTATTAGAAGCAAAAAAAGAAATTTTCTTAACGGTAATTAAAGATTTAAAAAAGAAGGGAATCCAATTAGTTGCTACAGATGTTGATGAATTCGCAAAACTCTTCAATTTACGAGTCAGATGTCATCTTGATTTACCAGCGGTTTTACTTAGCTTAGTAGAATATTCGGGATTAACTTGGTTCGGATCATATGCTCCCACGCATAAACTAGAAAAATTAATTGCTAAAGTAGATAAAATTTTTCATAAATATAATGTACCGTCCTTTATCTACATGAAAATAATGAAGACCGGACATTATGGAATTTTCAGACCAATCATTCGGTACAATAAATTTAAGGAGGGAGAAGAAGACAAAATTCACGCACTACTCGAAGAGATTACTGATTTTTGTATAAAAGAAGGGTGCATTCCTTATAAGACACCTACGTGGATGACAGAAAAAATGAGAGAAATCATAAATCCAGGCTGGCTTAAATTATTCGATAAAATTAAGGGCTGCTTAGATCCAAATAATATTTTTAATCCGGGAAGGTGGAATACATAAATGACTGAAATACAAGAAGTCAAACCGACAATAAATAATGAATATCTTGAGATGGCATTTGATAATTGCATCAAGTGTTCTACCTGCAAATATTCATTTTCCGACTTCGAACAATCGTGTCCTTCAGGTGAAAAATTTTTATTTGAGTCATTTTGGGCTTCTGGAAAGATAAGAACTGCTCGAGGACTTCTTTTAGGAGATTTAAAGTGGACAAATGAGTTAAAGGATGCCATATTTGCGTGCCCAACATGTGGAGCCTGTATGGACGCATGCCAAGCTCCTCACGCAGATTATATCGTTGATATTATCGAATCTTTAAGGGAACTAGTGGTTGAAAAAATCGGTCCCGCGCACAATCAGGAAAAATTAGTTGAGAGGACATTAAATCCAGAAATGTGGAATCCCTATGGAGAGAAACATTCAGACAATGAGCAATTAAAGAAAAAATATAACCTACCAGATAAAGCAGAATGGGTATATTATATTGGCTGCACCTCAAATTATCGTCAAAAAAGCCTTCGAGACTCTACTTTAAGACTATTGAAGAAAGTGGGTCTTGATTTCACTTTAATTGATGAACATTGTTGTACCAGTCCTATGATTAGAACGGGACAAACACAATATAGCAAAGATTTTATGACTTATAATGTGGAAAAAATAAAAGAGGCGGGAGCAAAAAAAGTAGTCACGTCTTGTGCAGGATGCTATAGAACCTTAAAAAAAGATTTCGAGAAATTTGGAGTTGAGTATGATTTTGAGGTCTTCCATACCGTTGAATTGTTAAAAAACCTCATCAATTCTGGAAAAATCAAAATTAAGTCAGAATATAACAAGACCGTAACGTATCATGATCCTTGCCATCTAGGAAGGCATATGGGACTTTATGAAATACCAAGAGAAGCCTATAAAAGTATTCCTGGCATTAATTTTGTGGAAATGAGAAGAAATAGGAACCATGCGTGGTGCTGTGGTGCGGGAGGTGGCGTCAAGATAGGATATCCTGATTGGGCAGTGGAAATATCAGAGAATAGATTATTAGAAGCCTCAGAAACGGGCGCTTCAGTACTTTCTTCAACTTGTCCCTTCTGTAAAACCAACTTAGGGGATGCGAATGTAAAATATAATTACAATTTTGAAGTTTTAGATTTAGTAGAAATTATAGATCAATTAGAAATTGAAGTAAACACTTAATTTCTCTCAAATTTTTTCTTATTTTAATAAAATATTTTAAAAAATTGATAATTTTGAAATTCTTATCTTGATAGAAAAAAAATTAAAAAAAAAAAAAGATAATTATATTTTTTGATAATTTTCATCCACAATTTCATCTAAATTCCAAATAAATTTCGTTACTCCATTTTTAATAAATTTTAAGATTAAATTTGGTCTTCTAACCCAATTGAATTTAGAACTCCAATAACTAAGCAAATATTTCTTAATAATAAATATCTTATCGGCATAAAATGAGCGATAACTCTCTGATAATAATTCTAAGATATCATCTCTTGTTAAATCAGGAGTACGCATTAATGGTTTTGATTCACCAGATTTTATATCTTCCCATTTAAGATCCTTTTCTACCCACCCATGATTGATCGCTTCTTCATTAAGCTTAGTACCTGGAAATGGCGTTAAAGGCATGGTCATCATAAAATCTAGACTAAGATTTTTCATTAATTGAAAGGTTTTTCGAGTATCTTCTTTAGTCTCTCCGATATTTCCAATTATGAAGGATCCAAATACCATTATTCCATTTTCATGGCATACATCAATACACTTTTTTACCTTATCAAGAGTATATGCTTTTTCCATATGATCTAAAGCAATTTGATTAAAACTTTCAAACCCTAAGAAGTAACAAATGAATCCACTTTTATGCATTTCTTCAACCATATCGGGATTATTTGCAATATCATCTACCCTTGATTGACATACAAACATTAATTGCTTATTTAGTTTTGTTTTTTGAATTAATTTACAAATTCGCATAACTCTTTTTTTATTTAATGTAAAATTATCATCTACAAAAAATATGAGTCGAGTTGTAGATGGAACTTGCATTAATTCCTTTATAACACGTTCTGGAGATTTTGTTCTATATGTTCTTTCATAAAATTCATGCACACAACAGAATTCACAATTAAAAGGACAACCTCTTGAACTCTCACATACCCAGGCGGGAATCCATAAATAGTTATATGGTTTTGAATCTACGAGATTATTTCTAGGAAACGGTAAATCATCTAGATTTTTGATAAATGGTCTTTTAGGGTTATGATAAACCTTACCATTTTCTCTATAAGACAATCCTAAAATATCTTTCTTAGGTTTTCCATCTAAGAGCTCTTTAAAAGTAAGCTCTCCTTCACCTCTTATAATCATATCAATACAATCGAATTTATCAATAATGTTGGGATCTAAAGTAGGGTGAAAACCACCTAATAAAGTTGGTTTGCCTTTTTTCTTAGCTATCTTACAAATATTTAAAACTATTCGAAAGGTATAGGACATACACGTAATTCCAATTAGATCATATTTATCAATTTTATCTTGTATTTTTTTTACTCCATATGATTGATCGACGTTTAAATCTAGTATATCGATATTATGGTTATTAGAAACACCAGCTAAGGTTAATAAATTTAATGGAGGACTACACATTACCGAACTCATCGCTTTTCCAAGTGGAAAAGGAGGATATATAAGTAAAATATTCATTAAAAATCATAAATGTGAATAATTATTACAAAAAAAACTTTATTATGTTGCAAAATATATCAAAATTTTAAGGTATGAAAGGAAACTGAAAAGTAGATTAATTGAATAATACAAAATTAACAAAATCTTTTAGTTTTGATTTTGTTTTTCTCTTGCTAATAAAACTTGTATCTTCGCTTCTAAATCCTCAAGGGCCAATTCTTCAACTTTATCTTTAAAACCCAATTTTTTAAGTATTTCAATTTTTTTCATTCTCTCTTTTTCTAATTTTTTTTGCTTAAATTCTAAAAATCCCAGATGGTCTGTTTTCGCCCGCTTTTTATTTAGCTCTTCCTGAGGTACTTTTTTAAGCAATTGTTTTACATCATTAATTCTTTCAAATTTTTCCTTCATTTCTCTCATAACTTCTCTTTGTTTATTTAATAAAGAAGGATCCTTATTTTCTCTGAGTACTTTTTGGGCATTAGGATTATCTAAAGAATATTTATTATTTACAGTTGGTGGGGAACGAATTTGAGAAGGAGTTGGTAATTGGAATGAAGGATTAGAATAGTCTGGAGGTGGCTGTAAATAAACAGGTCCAGAAAAAGCTGATGATTTATTGAGCGCAATTTTTCTTAGCACCATATTTGCTTCTTTTAAATCTTTTTCTATTTCCTTGTATTTATTAAAGCCCTTACGTACCATAAATAAGGTCGTATCCCATGGTTTATCTCCTTTCAATTCTAACCATTTTTCAAATTCATGTTTAGAAACAGGAATCCTTATTTCTCCATTCTGAGTCCTTACAGGAGATTCGAAAGTGTTTAGACTTAAAGCATTTGAGCATGCATTCTTTTTATTTTTAGAAGCATAGCCTCCCTTATTAGTTACACTTCTTTTTTTATAAGAATATGTTGTTTTTTTCTCAAAAATAAGCTCTTCTTCTTTTATTTCTATAAATTGACCGTCATCATATGTTATTTCAGTTAATTGAAATGTTTTATTAATAAAAATATCCTCTCTTTGACCAGAATAGTAAAAAATAGTTAAACGAATTACACTTATTTGCAAATCTTCCACATTATTAAGTTTATCTAATTTAACCGAAAATGCAAGCATGTTTGCAGAGAAATAGATATCTCTTATTGAAATTAAAAATGGTTCTTGAATAATTTGAAGAGATCTATCATTTTTTTTTAATAATTCAAATTTTATTTGAACTTTTTCTACACTCTCTTCAACTATTTCATTTTCTTCTGTTACATCTTTTCTAAATTTAAATAATAAATTATTTTGATCTCTTTCATCCCAACATAACTGCAAAAGCTGCATTTTCTTTTGAGGAAGATTAATTATTCTCTTTTACGCTTCTTTTATAAAGTAAAACAAGTCTCTAATTTAAATAATAATAGAGTAAAGATTTTTTATTAAAATAGTTAAAAATATTTATAGACCAAATATAAACGTATAAAAAACAAGAATAGCAATTTCCAATAATTCAAATCATATTGCATAATTTTTAAAAATCTTTAACTAATAGACAATTTAAGGAAATTAATAGTATTTTCTATTGTTTTTTCGCTGACAATTTTTTGAGAGATATTGTGAGTATAGGCAATCGCAGCAATGGAATATCGTACATTTGATGGGACATTAACAGGCCCCCGTTTAAATGGATGCTGATAATAACTATCAGTTTCTGTAAATAATGAATCTAAGGGAGAATTTTTTGTAACTTCTCTCCAATGTTTGAAGCCATATGCAGAGCTCGGAACAGATAAGGAGAATCCCTTCTGGGGTAAAATTCTGCCATACTTTTGTGGTCCAGAAAAACAATGAAACATAACTTTCTTTGGATCTATATGTAATTCTTCCATAATCCTCAATATTTCTTTCGTTGCGCCATCTTCTTTGTTGAATCTATGCTTAGGATTTTCTTTATCAAATTCATGTGGTGCGGCATTTCTAACATGTAAGATATAAGGCTTTTCAATGGATTTAGTCAATTCAAAAACCTTTTTTAATTCTCTGATTTGCTTTTCTCG
Organism: Promethearchaeota archaeon; assembly: GCA_016839555.1. Lineage (GTDB taxonomy): Archaea > Asgardarchaeota > Lokiarchaeia > Sigyniarchaeales > SOKP01 > TEKIR-8. Next base: position 276,807 of record JAEOUA010000007.1, on the reverse strand, counting down.
TTTTTTTAATATTTTTGCATGATGAAAATCTAAACCAATCTCTCCAATAGCTAAATACTTATCCCTATTATTTAGGACAAATTCTTTCCATTTTTTCCAATCATCTTTATAGTTTCTTTCTGGAGTATAAGTTACGGTTTGAGGAGCCCACCCACAAGTAAATCCATAATTTTTAGAATGGGATTTCATGAACTCTAAAGTCATATTCAGTGTAGTTAAATCAATACTACTGGATATTAAATATTTCCCTCCTTTAGCAAAAAAATCTTCATACTGCTTATTATTCGAAGGCAATTGGTCGTTTTTCTTAGGACGAGGAAATGGCAAATGACAATGTGCATCAATGAAATTTAAATTAGGTTCTGGTTCTGGTATAAATTTTTTATTAGACATTTCATATCATAATAATAATTAAAATATAGTTTTAAAAATAATTATACTGATTTAGATTTTTGTAATTGTTAGAAATATTTTATTAGATTAGGATTGAAATGTTTATTTAAATGAAAATTTCGATAATAATATAAATTACCAAAAGATCTAGGAAAAGAATTATTAATCTAGAAGCATTCAAATAATCAAAAGTATAGCAAATTCTGTTTTTTGGGTCGGTTATAATGGCTGTGATGCTTCTGACTCGAGTCAAGAAAATTTCATATTCACCATGATTACTATTCTTATTTAATTCAATTGGTTTATATATTTACTCTAATATATGGAATTTTAAAACATATATCTCAATTCAAAACTTAAAAGCTTATATACTATATTGTTTTAATAATAAATTAAAAACTTTATTAAATTTAAAAGTATAGAAATACAAATATTTAAACATAGTAGGAGAAAAAAATGGCAAAGTTAGATGCTTTAGCAAAAGAAAAGGCAGGAAAAGTTAAGCCACGTTCTCGAAAATATATGGTCTTTCTTATAATTTTTATGGGTTTTGTTGGAAATATGGATAACTTTTTGTCACTTATTGAAACATATGTTACAACGGATATTTTAGCTTTTTATGAGTTAGAACCGTCACAATTTGCTTTTTGGCAGGGAATTTTTGGTGTCATCTCATTTTTAGTCTTTTTTGTTGCATGGTTTTTCGATGCATTTGGAAGGAAAAAAGGGATGTTGCTATTGATGGCGTTATTGGCTGTGCCAACTTTGTTCATCGGATTATTTCCAAGTAATCCTTGGTTATTCATAACATTATATGGAATTTTTATTATGGCTACGCAATCAAATGCTTGGCAAATACCTATTACGGAAGAATCTCCCGCAGAAAAAAGAGGTTTAAATGGAGGAATCACATTTTTAATAGGTTTAATTCCTCTTTATGCTCTTTTAGGACCCAGTATTGCTCGAGCATTCGGTTGGCAATGGGCTTACGGAATTATGTTTTTCTTATTTCTTATATTACTCATTCCATTATATTTTATGAAAGAAACTGAAAGATGGAAAATGTCTAGGGAAGTGGATCATGGTGGCTCCTTCTTAAAAATTAAAGACGCAATAAAACTCTTAACAAGAAAAGACGTTATTTATGTAGTTATTTCTTCGATTGTTTATACATTATGGACTATTTCCTTTAAAATAGGTACTACATGGGGGGGGTATTTTTACAGAGATTATGTAGGTCTTTCTGAAGGCACTTTTTCAACCATTTTAACCATAGGAGGTTTATTAACAATGGTGGGAGCTGGAATTGGTGGTTTACTAATGGATAAATTAGGAAGAATTGGTACGCTTATAATAGGTTGTGTAGGGTCTGCAATCGGATTTATCTTTTTAGGAATTACATCGTGGTTTATTTTTTACTGGATGATTTACTTATTTATGCCTATAATTCTGGCTTGGATTATGGTATATTTTGGCGAGATCTTTCCAACTAAAGTTCGATCAACAGCAGTAGGTATAACAAATACTGCTGCTCGTTCTTCTTATGTTACTGGACCATTAATAGCTTCTTTATTATTTATCCTATTTCCAGCGTGGGTAGGATTTTGGATAGTACCCGGTCTTATAATTCTAGTACCTTTATTATCCCTATTATTGAAGCCTTACGAAACGAAAGGACAGGAACTTGAATATATTGAGAGCGAAAGATAATTCCGTTTAAAATCAAATTAAAATATATAAAGATTTTTTTTATTTTTTTTCTATATTGTGATAATAATGTTTGAATCTTGATATTTTTTGTATTTAATACTTCAAAAATTATATACATTAAGTAAAGGTATCTTTGAACAAATAGGAGGAAAAAAAATTAAATTTCCACCAAAACCTTAATTTCTTTATGACGTGGGTTTGCTAATTCTTCAAACATTTCCGGTACTTCATCTAGTTTAATAATTTTAGTCACAATTGCTTTTGCATTCACTTTTTTGTTTGCAATCAAATTTAAGGAAGCTTGAAATACCTCCGGAGTGAAGCTGAATACGCCTCGTAAATTAATGTTTTTTAATGGCAGTTGCATCCATCCTTTCATCTCAAATGGCTCCACATGGATACCTATAAGTGTGATGTTGCCACCTCGTTTAATAAGATTTATCGACGACATAATGGTACCAGGGATGCCTACACAGTCAAATATATGATCTGGACCTATTCTATCAGTATATCTGGAAACTTTATTATATTGTTTTGGATCGAGGGATTTACTTGCCCCTAATTCTAGAGCTTTTTTTTGTTTAAATTCAACAGGTTCAATAGCAAAAATCTGGCTGGCACCAGTCGCCTTTAGCGCTTGAATCGTCATCAATCCAATAGTTCCTGCACCAAATACTGTCGCATTTTCTCCCACCTTGAATCCAGACTCTCGAACAGCATAAATACAATTTGACAATGGTTCTACACAAGCTCCTTCGATAAAAGACATTTCATCGGGTATTAAATGAACATGATCCGCTCTAACTGCTACGAACTCCGCCATTCCTCCATCTTGAGTTGTCCCAATTGAACTATTTGATAATATACACATGTTTTCCTTATAGCGCTTACACCAGTAACACTCTCCACAAGGGACATTAGGATTTACTGTGACCCTATTTCCTGGTTTGAAGCCCTTTACATTTGTACCTATTTCAACAATCTCCCCCGATAGCTCATGACCCAGAATTATGTTTGGAATATACATTCCTCCAGACTTAAAAGACTCTATCCCAGAACCGCATATGCCACAATATCTTACCTTTATTAACACTTCATTAGGTTCTGCTTTAGGTTTTTCTAAATCATTCTTTACCTCTACGTTTTCCTTCCCTAAATATACTGCACCTCTCATAATTTTAACACCTTTTTATGAATTTATATTTTTTTATACTCAAAATACTTTCAATTATTTTGCTTAATATAACACTCTATTTTTCTATTTAAAAAACTATTTTAAAAATTTATAAGTATATTTATAATTAGAAGAGAAAATTTATTTTAAATACCTTTTTGCTATATTAAGAATAAATTTTTCAAAAGAGAGACCATTTTTAGGATATTTCTCAATTCGGGTAAGACATTTTCCTAATTCATCAAAAAAGTAGACTATAGGGATTTGATTTACCATAAATTTGCGATTATGAAATTCAGGAGGTGATTTTTTAGCCCAAAAATAATAATTTTCTTTACTTTCCATAGTTGTTTTTACTCCACCTAAAAGAAAAATTCTCAAACGCGGAGAATTAACATTTTCTACAATCTTAATAAGCGATGGTTTAACATCAGCACAAGTTTTACACCATGTGGCCCCTAAAGTCAATATTCTCATTTTCTTATCAGTGATTGTAAGAAATTCTTTTAATTTTTGAATAATTGAAGAATCTGGTTTATATGCTTTATAATTACTCTTATGAATAATTCTTTCCCGTTTAGATTCTATATGATTTATATATTCCATACCTTCTAACAAAACAGATTCAATATCTTGCCAACTTAGTTGTCCAGGGTCAAACATTCTTTTCACATAATCAATATTTCAAAAATTAAAAAAGCATTGCATTATAAAAAATACATATCCTCTACATTTCGAGTTTCATCTCATATCATATTTATTATAAGATTCTAATTTAATATTAATCAGAATTTTCCTTTTTATTACGCTTTTTAAATCTGATTAATCTAATTGATAGGATTAAATATGGCAGCAAAGATTTTAGATTTTATTCATCCTCCAATTTAAATTACGATTGGAATAATAATTATCTATAATAACTAAGATTTTTAAAATATTAAAAAAGGATTTATATATAAGATGCGATTAATCTCCTTAACTTAAATTACAAAATATAAATTGATGAAATATGGAAAATTCAATAAAAAAACTTATATTCCAAATCGGTAATATAATAGCTTTTGTAGCCACAGTGATAATCAATTTGCTTGCAAATGCGCTACCATTGAATGGCATATCAACAGGTGAATTAGCTGACTCATATCCAAACCTTCTTGTCCCAGCAGGTTATGTGTTCTCAATTTGGTTTATAATTTATGTCTTGATAGGTCTCTTTGCCATATATCAAGCAAAAGATTTATTCAAATCTGAAAAGGAAGAACTTCCATTTTTAGATAAAATTGGTCCCTATTTTATTTTAGCTGCAGTAGGTAATATCGCATGGATATTTTTCTGGCATTATCAAGTGTTCTTTTTACCTTTGGTTGCAATTCTCATTCTCTTCTTCTCATTACTTATGATATATCAACGACTTAATATTGCAGTATCTGATGCACCTAGGAATGAAAAAATTTTCATTCATTTACCAATAAGTGTTTATTTCGGTTGGTTGACTGTTGCAACTGTAGCTCAAGTCACAGCCCTATTGGTGGAGATTGGCTTTCCTAGCTTTGGTATATTGGCAGAGATTCTTACGATCTTAGTAATTGCGGTTTTAGTGTTAATAGGACTTCTCACTATTTTTACAAGAAGGGATATCTCTTATGGATTAGTACTTGTATGGGCATCATTTGGTATTTTCGTCAAACAACTAGCATTAAATCTCTTAATAGCTATAGCAGGATTAATTGCGGCTATAATAATAGCGGTTGGAATTATTTATACGACCTATCTACTGTTGAAAAACAGATAACTAAATTAAATATTCTAAATATTTCTTTTTTCTATTTTTTATTTCTTATTTTATACCCAATTATAAAGAATTAATATGAAACAATGAAGTTCTTAACTTCGTGAAACTGTCCTTTCACGTTCATACATATATATCTGGATGTTATGAACCAATATAAAAATAGGATCAAAAGTATGATAAATCTTAAATCTATTTATATATAGGAATGTCGTATATTATTATTTAAAGATTTTTAAAAAAATTCAATAATAAAGAATAATAAAAAATAATATAAAATAGTAAAAGAGGGAAATCAAGTTGAGAAAATTGTCTTTAAGTATAATTTCGGGTACGCTTGTGATTATTCTCTATTGCGTTTTCACATTTACATCCTTAGCATTATTTCCAACATATTATTCACCATTGGATAACTGGCTCTCAGATTTGGGAAATTCAAGTTATAGTCCCGTAGGTGCTGTTTTTTATAATATAGGATGCATTACCACAGGAATCGCATTATTTCCATTCTTTATCGGCCATTATAAATGGTACAGAGAAGAGATATGGCATAAAATACTCGTTATAATAGGACAAGGAATAGGATGTTTTGCTGCTTTCGCGTTAATAATGATAGGAGTATATTCCGAAGATTTTATGACTTTACATGTCCTTTGGTCTGATATCTTCTTTTTTGTAATTCTCTTCGTATTGATTATAACCAGTATTGCATTATTCCTTCATGAAGCTTTCAAGAAGCCTATTGGTATATATGGTATTGTAGTTGCTATCCTAGATGTATTGTTTGTATTTTTAATAGGAACCCCGTTATTAGAATGGTTTGTCGTGTTTACCGCTCTTGGCTATGTGGGTCTGATCATATATAATATGTATGTAGAAGAAATTTAATCCTTAAATATAAAAAATTCAATTTTTCTTTTTTATTTAAAGGTTTACTACTTAAGAAATTAGTGAAATTCTTTAGATATTATTAAAAGATTGGTAAGACAATTTAATCTTATCTTTTTTTGGATTAAAATAATTTGTGAGAAATTGATATTTAAACAAGATATTGGAATTACCTCTTATTTTGAATCTATTTTCAAGCATTCCTTCATAGACATCTCCATAATTTCTAAAAAATTTATAGAGATCTTTTATTGAATTAAAAATAAGGGAAGCATCAGGCTCATTTGCCTTCTTATTTGCATATTTAATATTTCCTTTTCCATCAAAAATTAAAAATCTATTTATTTCATTACCCTCAGTTCTGATATTTATTTTTCCTTTAAAATTGGTGACAAATTTATGAAAAAGAGGATCATTATTATTTAATTTAATTAATTTTTTGTGGGAATAGTCTAGAAGCAGTTTTCCAAGAAATTTATAGTACCATGATTTAATTTTTTCCATAATTGATGCCCCATATTAACTATTTTGACTTTTTATTTTTATTATATTTGCATAATAGCTCGATTAATAATCTCATCTTTCATATGATCATTTAAATCATTAAAATAAGCAGTATATCCACTAATTCTCACCATTAAATCGGGATATTTGTCAGGATGTAACTTAGCATCAATTAAGGTTTCAGCATCTTGGATTATGTATTGAACTTGCATCCCTCCCTTTGAAAAATATCCTTTTAGAAGAGAAATAAATAACTCCTTATTTTTTTCTAAACTGAATAATGATTTATTAAATTTCATATTAAGTGCCATTCCGTTGGGCATTTTAGTACAATCAAGATTTGCAAGACTATTGAAAACTGCGGTTGGACCATTTTTTTGGGTTTTAGAAAAAGGAGTTAATCCACTGGTAAATGGTTCACTTTTCATTTTTCCATTGGGGAACGCACCAGTTACCTTTCCAAATCCACTATGTATAGTCATTGACCAATAACCAGGAAGATAATTTCCATTACGATAATTATTAATTGATGTACATGTTTCATATAGGAAATCTATAAGATTTTGAGCTAGTTTATCAACATCTTCTTTATCATTACCAAAATGGTTTATTTTATTTAAAATATAAGAGTATTCTTTCTCATTGCCATTGAAATTATTTTTTAGAATCTCAGCTAACACCTCTAAGGTAAATTTATTATCAATAAACACTAATTTTTTTACTGCATATAAGGAATCAATTAAATCTGCTAATGCAATAAAAGCTATTCCCGAGGAATTATACTTTGCGCCGCCTTCAAGCAAATTCTTTCCGGATTGAATTGGACCTTCAAATAAGGCACTTAATAATGGTTGAGGATGAAGATATTTATATGTCTCTCCACATACATTATTGAGACGAGTAGCATTTTCTATTATAAATTTAAATTGTGTCTTTACAGCAGTTAAAAATTGTTCAAATGAGGTAAACTCAGAAAGTTCCCCCGTTTTTGGACCAAGATCTTTTGATTTATTTGAATTTCCATTATGCATTACTAGTATAAATGGTGCCGTGCAGTTGATCAATAAAGAACCTGTGTGTCCAAATTGTCTTCCTGGAGAATTAGGTTCTAAGCATCCTACTTGCGCATAATCATTAGCATCTTTTTCTTCAATTCCAATTTTTTGCAAAGCAGGAATTACTGCTTTGTCACTAATTAATGATGGTGTAGATCCCGTGTTAAATATTACTTCAGCAATTCTTTGAGTATAATCATCTGGGTCATCTTCTCGAATTCTTGCATTCAAATTGGGATCTCTTACTTTTAGAAGCTCTACCACATCTAAACAAAGAAAAGTTGTTTCATTCACAGAATTTTTTCCTTCTTTATCACATCCTCCGATGGTAATAGCTTGATTGGATCCTGTTGCTCCAAATAGTTTTTCTCCGCTTTCTGGTACCATTGGAATATTATCTCCGATCTTTAACCAGAAATGAGCAAATAGTTCAATAGCCCTTTTTCTTGTTAGTTTGCCATTCTTTATATCGTGAATATAATATGGATTCAATAATTGGTCAATACGACCGATGCTAAAACCCACATTATTCTGTTCTTGGTATAATGCATTCATACAAATCCATATGCTTTGTAAAGCCTCTCTAAATGTGGTCGCTGGTTTTGCGGGCACTTTTTTACATATTTCTGAAATTTCTTTTAACTCAATTTTACGTTCAGGATTCTCACACGTTTTTAACTGTTGAGTAGCTTCTTTACTTAGATTGTTTGCATAACTCACAACACCTTCTAAAGCATTTTTCATCCCATTATAGAACTTCTTTTTCTCATCCGTTACATATTCCATTTTTTGTGTAATATCACTAATAATTCCCTCTAACCCATATTTTAAAACCTTCTGGTAGTCTGGAATAGTATGACTCTGACAATTATATTTTGCAACCATATATAAAAAAAGTTTCTCATGAAGTCTATAGCTTTTATCATCGTCGCCTAATTTCTTTCTCACAAGTTCGGCCACATTTTTATCTATCCAAAACGGCATTATCTCTTGGTCCAGTTTTATGATTTCTTCCTCGGTTATATGATATGGATTCTTTTTCCTAATGGGGAGGGATAATAACTCTGGCCATATACCCAAACCCAAGAATTCTGGGTAAAATAAGACGCCTTTCCGCTTCGATGTGCTCGAACCTGCTAAGAGATCATTTGGAAAGATATTAGGCTTTTTATTTTCTAATATATATTTTAATATTTCCGCTTGGCGCGTAATGGGATCAGTATAATCCAATCCGCCCTTTTCCTTTAAAAATTCAAGCATTAATGCCGCACGTTCAATGCAAAACTCAATTTTTCCTTGAACTATGAATTCTCGAAATTCTTTTAAGTTGGGAAAATCTTCCAGAGAAAATTTTGTTTGGACTTTCTCTGTGTTCAAAATGCTACTTTGTTGATAACTCATTTTGAAAATAAAATCTCTTTAATTAAAAAATAACATATATACATTAATTAATATTATTTCTCTAAAGCATAAGAATTTGAAAAATTTTTCTTTTTAATTAAAATCATTAATTTGAGGCATCTTCGAATTCAAATATAATTTTGAGTTTCAATAAAAATCCATTTTATATTCTTTGAAATCCATTATTTCCTCACCATAACCTATAAAACCTTTAGCAAATTTAGGGTGAAATAATTTTTTTATAAAAATCATAATTTTTAAATAAGAAAATGTGAATAAAACATTTAATAAGGAAAAAAGCAAAATATATTCCATTCAAATAAATTTTATTATAAGTAGAGATGAATGAATCTAACAATAAAAAATTTTCATATAAATATGCTACTTCGTATAGTATAGGACAATTATCTGATATTGCTGCATATCAAACCTTTACTTTTTTGGTTTTCACCTTTTATTTTGCCGTAATTGGAATTAGAATAGAATTAATTGTCATTGGGTTTATAATATGGGCTTTGTGGAATAGTTTTAATGACTCTTTCATAGGATATCTTTCAGATAGAACTCATACCAAATGGGGCCGGCGTAAAATTTATATAATGATCTCTTTAATCCCATTAGCTTTAATCATGATTTTATTATTTACACCTCCTTCAGCGTTCGGAGTAACAAATGAGATTGCGAATTATATTTATTTTTTAATCATTATTATGATTTTTGAATTATTTTTTACAATGTACGATGTAAATTTTACCGCTCTTTTTCCAGAATTATTCATTTCTGTTGAAGAACGCACCAAAGCAAATAATGTGAGACAAGCATTTGCAATTGTAGGGTTAATTATGGCATTTGTGTTGCCTGGAATGTTCATAACAGATTATTCTGATCCTGTGAGTTTACCACAATATCAGATTTTTGGATTAGTATTGGCAATTATAATAATCATTCCAGGGATTCTCTTTTTAAAATTCTCTCCAAGAGAAAAGCCTGAATTTCAAGAGGATTATAAAACAACTCCTAGTTTCATTAAATCTCTTAAAACATGTGTAAAAAGTAAATCTTTCATGTGGTACATCCCCGCAGAGGTAGCAAATTGGTTTGTATATGGAATGCTTCCTGCTATTGTCCCCCTTTATGGAAAATTCGTTCTAGGAATTTCAGATACACTCCTTTTATCAATCTTATTAGGTGTAGCTTTCATTTCAGCAGCAATTTTCATGACTGTATTATGGAAACCATTAGTACAAAGAATAGGACCGCGAAAAAGCTGGTTAATCTCAATGTCAATTTGGATCATTCTTTTATCCACCTTAATGTTCATATCCAACTATATTATTGCTCTTATTATGTTTTTCTTAATAGGAATAGGATTATCAGGGTCAATCTATATAATCGATATTATAATTTCGGATATTATTGACGAGGATGAAATAAACACAGGTATGCGTAGGGAAGGTGCATATTATGGTGTAAATATGTTCCTTATGCATTTATCAACAGTTGCCGTCTTTTTAGTTATAGGTCCGGTTTTTATTATATCAGATTGGCAAGTATATGACCCTTATAACATAACACCAGCAGTCATTTTTGGACTTCGCAGCTTGATGTCTCTCTATCCAATTATTGCATTGTTAATTGCCCTCATTGTTATCTATAAATATCCCTTAGATGGGGAAAGATTAAAGGAAGTAAAAGAAAAGAGAGAAAAGCTTCACTTAGAAAAGAAATCTAAATTATAATTTTTTTTTTCTTCTTTTTTTAAAAGTTCTTTAAATTAGAAAAAAATAAATAGAAAAAAAATAGAAATATATATATTTAAATATTTGTTTAAAGGATACCCATCGAACCTAAAAGCTTTGTAGCATTTGGAATATCATATTTTATCTTAACATCAATAACTGCAGGTTTCCCGGAGTTTTTTGCTCGTTCTAAGGCAGGTTTTATTTCGTTAGGATCCGTTACTTTCTCACCATAACATCCAAAACCTTCAGCACATTTACCATAATCAAATTCAGGTAAATCAACATCAATATATCGCTTACCCATAAACAATTTTTGACCACTTTTTATCATTCCCCATGCATTATTATTGGCAACCACTATAATTACATTTTCAAGCTTTAATCTAGCAGCAGTCTCTAAATCTTGGATATTTATCATAAAGCTACCATCACCAGCAATAGCGACTACTTGTTTATCTGGTTTTCCTAATTTAGCGCCGATAGAATACGGTACTGCGGTACCCAAATGTCCCATACATATTGCCTGAACAAGAGATTGAGGTTTACGGGGCTTATATACATTTATTTGTTCTAAAGCGTAACAAGCGATATCTCCACCATCTACAATTAGGATGGCATCCTCATCCATAAATTCATAAACATCCTTTACAAGTCTTTCCGGTAAGATTGGGACGTTATCTTTACTACCTTTTTTAATTAACGTTTTTTTATATTTATCATACATATCTAGTAAGGTTTCTAACCACTCTCGTTTTTCTACTTTTTCCTTTTTCTTAGCTGCATTTAATATTTGTTTGAGAAATACTTTACAATCAGCGACAATTCCTAAATTTATGGGTTTGGCTCTGCCTATTATTGCAGGATCGATATCTACTTGAATTAATTTTTGATTATCATTCCAAAATGGTTCATCTCCATGGGCTAAAATATAAGAGAATTTACATCCAAGAGCTAAAATAACATCTGAATTACTTGCAGCATGTAAATTTGAGCTAGGCGCGATTGTTGATCCTATAAAGCATTCTGAATCAGTTGATATAGTTCCTGTCCCACGATGGCTTGCCATTACTGGAATTTTTAAATATTCTGCAAATTCTCTCAATTCATTCCATGCTTCCGCCATCATTACGCCTCCTCCAGAGACTATAAGGGGTTTTTCAGCAGTTAATAACAAATTAAGTGCTTCATCGACAGAATCGGGATCAACTCCTGATTTTAATTGTGGTCGGTACTTCTCAGGACCAGGAATTTTTATTTTATCTTCCTCGATTTCTTCTAAAAAGGCATCTTCGTATATTTCTAGCACTACAGGCTGAGGCCTCCCTCCAACTGCTTGTCTAAAACATTTTTCAACTGCGTCGGGTATTTTTTCTAAATCTCGTATACTTCTTTGATATTTAGTAATAGGTTTAAACATACTTATTTGATCTAAATTCCCTTGTAATGTAAATGAGTCATCATACTTACTAGACACTTGAGGAATGATAGCAATAACTGGGATATTATCGCTCCATGCAGCTCCTACTCCGGGCACTAAATGCAGCGCGCCTGGACCCACCGTACCAAAACATATTCCTGGTTTATTTGTGACTCGTGCATAAGCATCAGCAGCATGGGCTGCTGCTTGTTCATGACGGAATAAAATGGTTTCGATCCCTTGTTCTCTGCCCCATTTATATACAGCATCATACATATTTAGGAATTGACCACCAGGGATTCCAAACATGTATTTGACATCCTCTTTAAGTAGAGCTTTAATTAAAACATCGCCACCATTGATCATTTTTTTTTCTTCTGACAAAATTTTCACCTTTCTATTAGATAATTATAATTGATATAAAATTATGTTTTTGAAATTTATATAATTAATGCAATATCTTAGAAATTTCAATCAACTTTTATTTTTTTATAGATTTAAGAGTCATTTCTAATAATATTTTTCATGATTTTAGGTGTCTCTTTAATTTTATTACCTGTTATGTTGAGTTCTGCTAACTTTTTCAAATTTTTTACTGAAGAAGGAATAGTTTGCAATTTATTATAACTTAAATCTAGTATTTTTAAATTTTTAAGTGAAAAAAGACATTCTGGAATAGATTTTAATCGATTCAAACTCAAATCCAAGATTTTTAATGTTTTTAATTTTTCTATGGATGAGGGTAAACTTTTCAGATTGTTTTCGCTAATATCTAATTTTTCTAAATATATAAGATTAGATATTGAGGTAGGAATTCTTATAGACTCTTTATGTTCACCCTTCATCTGAATTAAAAGAGAAAGTAATAAATCCAAATCATTATATTGTTTTAATGAATTTATTTTACCACGGTAATTTTTTAAGAATTTCCATTTAAAATAATTGAACTTTAACTCTATTAAATGATTTTCCTTTATCAAAAACCAATATTGATTATTTTCTAATTGAGATAGAATGGAATAGAATTTGTAAGTATCTTGAGAAAGAATGTTTATAGAATCTTCTTTTTTGGCGAACAGAGTCTCAAGATCTAGAATAAATTTTGCTTCCATTGGTTCGAGCGTTAATCTCTGGCCAAAATCACTTAACCATTCATTTATTATATGCCCTAATTTAGTAATTTTCTGATTAGTGGAATGATTAATTATAGAAAACAATTTTTGCAATACAATCGGTGATTTTTCATGTTCTAATTCCCATTGTAAAGAATCGAAAGATCTTTCCGGAAATTTATCAATTAGAATTTCCGCTGCCAAACATTTTATATTAGGATCCTCATCTGAGATTAATAAATTTTCTAAAAATGCAAAATTCTTTTTTGATATTGTTAGAATATTTTTAAGGATGTTCAAACAATTATACTGAATTTTTAAATCATGAGTTCCTGTGAATAATGAAATTAATAATTCAGAAGCATTCTCCTTGCTAATTTGATTAGCATTAATTTTTGATATTATATGTTCTAAACGATTATCCTTATTCAAACTTGTCCACTCATGATAAATTGTTTTGTAAAATTCTGCTATTATTATTTTTTCTTATTCTATCTCTATAGAGAAAATAGTTCATCATTCACTTATTCCTAATCTTATTAAAACTCTGTTATTAATAAAAAGTTCTGATTATAAATATTATCTTATCTATGAAAGAGGGACATTTTCGATTTATAGTAAAAATAAAAATAAAATAAAAAAGAAGGAATTTATTCTATCTTTTCACCGAGGGCCATGCGACAGAGGTCACTTAGGAGGTAATTTTTTATTCCCTTTCTTTCGATTTTCGATCCGAGTGATTCCATACACATAGGACAATTATAGAAACATAATTCTGCTCCGTGATCAAGCATATCTTGGACTTGTTTATTCTGAGTTTCTCTTATTAATTTCTTATCTCCCAAAATTGAAAATACACCTCCACAACAAAGAGCATTTTCCCGATCATACTTTCTTTTAACCCGTTCAACACCAATTAATTCACAGATTTTATCTACCCATTCTTCAACTTCCGGCATAAATCGATTTGAACAATTTCTCTGATATGCCCCCTTTATATTCAATTTATGAATTTTAGACTCATGTTCTTTAAGATAATTATATAAATATTCAAATATATGAATAGGATTTAATCCTTCAGGAAGTTCAATATTATTTCTTGGACAATATGATGTGTAAAATCCGTAGCATTCATCATGAAAACATATCATATCTTTAATACCTTGTTTTTTAATATTTTCTAGAAGCTTGGTTGCTCTTTCTCTGATAACAGAATCTTTCGCTACATGGTGATACATTAAATTACAGAAAAAATCTCTTCCTCCGACATATTGTAAATTATCATAGATTTGTCCTTGCATATTTTTTGCATGCGTTTTTATAAAAGCACATTTGTTTAATGTTGGCTTCTCAGGATCTATCCCTTCCCATGGTTCAAATTCTTCATGAGGTTCATATGTTGCGATTAGTTTTTCGACCAAAACTGGATTCAAATCTAAAGAATCATATTTTTCCTGAAGTTCTGTTATTAGATCAAAAGGATGAGAATTATAAGGGCAATATTCGTCGCATGCAAAGCATGTAACGCATTCAGAGAGAACTCGAGATTCTGCTCCATTAATCATTTTCTGCATTTCTTTTCTGGCATCCTCGGTATCTTCAAATTCAATCCACTGACATCGGGTCAAACAATCGACATCTTCACAATTTGCGCATTTTGAGTTATCAAACATTTTTTTAAGGCTCTTTTATTTTAACTAATCTTTTTAATGATGTTTTTAAAAATACAAGTATGATATTTTATTATTAAAATTAAATCTTTTTACTTATTTTTTAAACCCTTCTTTTAAATCTCTTTTGCTATTCTAATTCAAAATAAGAAGAACTCTATCCTATCCAATTGTAAGATTCCTAGAAATTTAAAAAAAAATCAGTTTAAATCCTTTATTCTGAGATCGAAAGGTTAAAAAATTATTTGGTCAAACATAAAATCATAGCTCGCCTACTTTTTAAATTGGGTAAATAAGGTAACTTTTATATGTTTTTAAAAAGATTTATTCTGCTAATATAAATTCCCATGCACAATAATATTCATCTGGATGAGCATCGGGAGGGCAACAAATACATTTTGTTTTGATTCTAGGGTCAATTGCTTTCGCGAATTTTGAGTATTCTATAATTCCAATTTGCTTACATGGAAAATCAGGTAATCCTTTCCGTTTTCTAGCAGCTTGTACTCTGCAATTCTTCATGCGAAATATGCATCTTTTTTCTGAAACCTCAACTACTTCTTGTTCATTAATATTTGCATATACTCTAAAATTCAAACCTTTAATAAGTGCTTGAATCCCCCCATTTTTGGGGATATTAAAACGTTTCATAATACGTTTTGCTTCAATAGGACTGAAACGTTTCCATGATAATGCATCAAGTTCTATAGCTTTATTGAGTCCATATTGCTCCTCAGAGGCAAGAAACCATGTGCCATCGATAGCCAGCCAATTTTTGCTGATATCCTCAATATAGTCAATTAGTTCTTCCCGTGAAAGCTTTAATAACTCCTTATTCATAAGAAAGTACCCCAAAAAAAAAATTCATAATTCTATATTCATAATAAATGAAGTAGAAATAAATTAATTTTGAGATTAATTTAAGATATTATATTAAAATCGTAAATCTAATTCCTATTGATAGAAAGAATTGATAAATCTAAATTTTTAAAAAGAGATATCAAATATTTTAATTAAATTATGGAAAATAAAAATATAATTTATATCATAATTGCTGGTCTCTTATGGAGCTTGGTTCCGATATTTGTTTCTGATTTATTTTCATCAATCTCTATAATTATGATAATTTTTCTTAGATTTTTTATATCTGGTATTATCTTGCTTTTAATCGGGTCGCTTATCGTATATTTTAATAATAGATATTGGGAAAAACAAAAAATTTCCTTAAAATTAATTTTAAAATCAATATTAACCAGAAACGAGAAATTTTATAACATAAGATATTTCACATATCTAAGCTTGCTAGGGTTTTTTGGAGTGATCTTGCAAATTATTGGCTATTTTCTCGCCTTGAAACTCACCTCTGTTTCATTTGCTATGATTGGATTCCAATTAAGCATTATAATAATTGCTGTCTATGAGCATGGAATAAGATTAGAAAAATTGGATATTTTTAAAATATTGTATTTAATTATTTTAATTTTCTGTATTTCTATAATCATTTATGTTAAATCCCAAGAAGTTAAAGAAGTGGGAACACCTGAATTATTAATAGGAGGAATTTATGTACTTTTATTTGCCCTATGTATCTCTCTCTTAAATATTGGTATTAATAGGGATTCGTATTCTGAAGCTGAAATTAAATTGATTAATAAGAACTCGAACTATAAAATAGTGAGAATGCTTTTTAAGATTTCTCTAACATTTTTAATCGGTATCGCTTTTCTTTTTCCATTTTTATTATTTATATTTTTTGTTCCTCTTGAAATAAATTTATATAAAGAGATTAAATTATTTTTCAATCAATTTGCTAATATATGGTCGATATTATGTAATTGGGAAATGATACTGTTAATTATTTTTTCTACTATTATCCCTTATATATTAATTTTTATAGCAAGCTTCAATTGGATTCCTCATAATCTTTCCTATGGTCAATGGAGTAGCATTTTAAGTATTATAGAACCTATTGGGGGTTTAGTATTTGGAGTATTATTTGTAAATGAAATGTTTCCACTTGGATATCTAGTCATAATTGTTTTTTTATTAATAATATCCATTTTATTTAGATATATAAATGAATCGAGAAATAAAATTAATGCTTATATCCTAATAGGACAAAAGCAAGGATTTATGAAGGTCATACAACTTCAATTATTACAATTAGAAGGAGTCGAAAGAGTAAGATCTTTAATTGGAACTCATGATATTTTAATAGATGTGAAAACAAATTCTATAAGAGATGTGTATCATTTAATAAATGAGGAACTTAAAATTATTGATGGTATTGAATCTGTTGATATTTTATTTATAGATAAAATAAACAAATATACATAAAAAAAATGACAATAAAAGCTTTGATATTTTGTAAAGTTCATCATAAAGCAATGGAAAATGTGATTAATAAATTTAATCAAATCTCAGAAATTAAAAAAGTCTTTTCTTTAACTGGTGATTACGATCTACTTGCTGAAATTGAAGTAGAAAATAGTGATGAGTTATATAATTCATTTGCTAAAAAAATAGATTATATTGAAGGAATCATAAAAACCAACACCCATGTTGTGATGAAAGAATTTACCAAATAAGTAGAGATTAACTTTTAGTTCCAAAAATAAGCTCTTCTTTTTTCAGAGATTTAAATCTTAAAAAAGAATAAAGAAAATAATAATATTTAAGCAATTGAAAGGAATAACTCAAATTTGAAATAAATTTAATTGTAAACTAAAATTTTAAGTATACAAAGCATAAAGTTTAATATTAGATTTTCATAAAAATAAATTTAATTTTTAAAAAATGAAATTAGATTTAGAAGAGAATAGTAAAAACGCTGCGCTTGTTATTATCACTATTATTGCATTAGCAGGACTGGGATTAGGCGGTTATTCTTTTTATAAGCTTCAAACAGAGGGTAATCTTCAAGTAATTCTTATCCCTCCTGAAGGTTCAAAAGTAGTGGGTCTATGGACCAACCTTAGTAGAGCTATATACGGATCTTATAATACCACCGATTGGTTGGTTGAAGTAAATAACAGTCAAATTCTAAGATCTAACTACGTAGTTTTATCAAATAATAATACAAACTTTACAATGCAAAAAAGTGGTTGGTATAAAGTGCATCTCTCATTAGTTTTAGTTAATTTAACATCAAATTTTGAATATTATATTAATTTTAACCGGAATAGTTCGTTAGAATTTAGCTTTGACAAATTTAATTCCACAGGAACACCATATCGGTTAATTAATTCGTATCAGTTTATATATTTTAATAATTCTGATTATTTCGAAATAAATTGTAAATCTAATGATGAATTTAATATAGGAACTACGGAACTATATCAGAATTATAATCAGCTAAGTATAGAATACATTTTTTCGTTATATCCTTGGTAATTTTTTTACTCCTTAATCTCCTTGTTAAATACTGATTCCAGAATAAACAGAAAGGTGTGTTTAAAATATAATAATCGAATGAAAGTAAAAGGAGAGCAAAAAATAAAAATATGATTTAAAAAAAGATCTTGAACTAAAAATTACCACACTAAACTATTTATCATTTCTTTTGCTTTAGCGGCTGTTTTTTTCTTTAAAATTTTATTTATTCTAAGGTCATTTATAGCTTCATCTAATTTCGTATCAATATTTGTGATATTTTCCATAAGATTAGCTTTCTCTGCCTCACTCTCAACTAAATCGATAAGTGGATTATATTTATTCATTAGATCTTCTAACTTAATCCTAAATTTCTCTTTTACTTTGGTTGTTACGACATTTCCCTTTTCAATCAAGATGGGGAGAACTGGAATTCTAATATTGGTTCGTTTTGTCTGAGGATCCGTGAAATAGAATATAAAAATAGGGATTCCAACAATTTTATCTTGAGTTTTTATCTCAATAGTAAAATTTTTGATGAATTGTTGTACATTAGACATATCTTCATCTTTTATACCCTCTATTTTTTCTAAGATTGCTTGTTTTTCATTCTTAATTTCTTGGATAAGTTCTTCTGCTGAAACAGTTTTCCCACTTAATTTTGCATGTTTTTCTTCAATTTTTCTCTGCACCTCAGCAATTTTAGCTTCTAATTCCGAGATTTTTCTCTGATGAGCTTTTTGAATATCTGAAATCTCGCGATCAATATTGGCTTTTAATTGGGCTATTTCTTTTTCATATCTTCGAATAGAATTTCCTAGATCATTATTTTTCAAATTAACATCCTTCATTGCCTCATCCAAAAGAAATAAATCTTTTTTATCTATGGCATCCTTAATACTATTTACAGAAGTGGTTATAGAGTTTAAATTGTTATTAAGCTCTCCAGTTTTATCATTTATTTTATATTTTCCGGTTTTTATTAATTCTTCTGGAGTAGCATGGAGATCTCTCTCTTTCTCTTCTTTTAATTTTTTGTTTAAAATGGCCAGTTGCTCTTCTTCGTCACTTGTATCCACTTTCGTAATTCTAAGTTCTTCTGCTGTTCCTTTTGCCTTTTCTATCCATTGATCGCATAGAGAGCTAATCGTATCTGCGTATCGATCGAGCAATTTAACATCCTCTAATTCGACGAACTTATAAATTTCAGGAGCAATCTTTATTTGATTTACACTCTTAGCTATGGGGTCTCCTGATAATAAGAAATAAGGTTCTGTGAAAGAATTAATATCATATTCGTGGAGAAAGAAATTTTTAAAATATCCCACCTCATCAGTGCTAAATAAAGCTTCTTGCACTATAGTTCCCCGTTTAAAATTACTGCTACTGAGAAAACCTCCAGTAGCTAAATAATTATCGTTATAATTTTTTAAAGATTCCAAAAAAGATTCAGGATCAGAAGCTTTTATTACATTATCAGGGGGAGGCGGTGTTTTTTGGAAATCTCCTGCCTTCAATTTTTCACTTGTATTTAATAAATATGAACATACACAGGCTCGAGTATTATTTAAAGGGATTAACCGTACTGGCCAAAAACATGCAGTTATTCGATGTATTTTTCCATACTTACTCAATTTATTTCCATAAACATACATCAGATCAATTAACCCCATGGTTATTTCATTCAATAATGTAGCTTTGGAGCGTCTGGGTACTGTCTCATCCAAATTTATCATATAAGGAACTACTTTATTAACTTTATCTGTCATTTATTCAATCAACAAATTTTTTTTATTCAATTATGATTTCATTAACTAATATTATTTAAATTTATGTAATTTTATTTTTTATCTTTATTCATTTTAAAAGATATACTATATTTTTAAAATGTTTATATGAATGAGTTGTGTATTATAAAATAGAAGAAATAAAATAAGTTGAGCAATATTATGTTAGAAGAAAAATTTTTAGAGGGAAAAGGTACCCTTATTACGGGAGGAGCTTCTGGTTTTGGTCGAGGAATAGCCCTTGCATATGCAGAAAGGGGTGCGGATGTGGTATTAGTGGATATCAATGAAGAACTGCTTGAGGAAACTTCCAATAAAATTGAAAAAGAGACCGGACAACGTGTTATCCCAATTATTTGCGATGTGTCTAAAAGTGATGAAGTCCAACAAATGGCAAAACAAGCATTTTCTGAATTAGATAATATATATATACTTAATACCAATGCTGGAGTAGGTTTAAGTTTTGGAAAGGATATTACCAGAATTGATGAAGAACGGTTCGATAAAACTCTAAATATAAATTTAAAAGGACAATGGTTAGTTGCAAAAGCTTTATCGCGTAAGATGAAAAAACAAGATTTCACTCTTTTAGCGGGTAAGATAATTTGTACTGCCTCAATAGCAGGAATGATCGTGGATGCGGGAATTCCAGCCTATAGCATAAGTAAAGTAGGTGTAATAGCATTAATGCAATTATTAGCAAGAAGTCTGGCGCCCAAAATAACTGTTAATTCTATCTCACCCGGATACCATGTAACAGGAATCTATGATAACAGGGAAGATATAATGAAAATGACAATGGATGAAGGGCATGTAAAAACGCCATTAAATCGTATGGGAACGGTCGAAGATGTGGTTAATACTTCATTATTTTTAGCATCTCCTCTTTCCAATTTCATGACGGGACACAATATTCCATGTGATGGGGGTATAGCTGAAGTGGGAGTTCCTGCGTATTATTTTAAATCAGATATTTAAAAAATTACTACTCTTTTAATTTTATTTTTTATAATTTGTGGATAATTCGAATAAGAAATTTCTATAAAAATTGAAATTAAAAAAATTTAGAAATAATTCAATTTTTTTTCAATTTTAATAATTGATTATTTGGTGCTAATAAAAATAAAAAAAAATGAATATTTAGATAATAATATATTTTCTATTAGTTAGCTCTTCTTTTTTACTTCCTTAGAAGCCTCGATAGTTATTTTTCGTAGAGTCGGATCAATGCCTCCTTTTTCCATAAGCTTATAGAGTCGCCTATTATTATATTCGGTAGAAAAGTCCATTAATTCTTCTGCAAGCAGTACATAAGCAAATCCTGTAATAAAGGGTAATCCCCAGAATATTATTAATAAAAGCACCATTAGCAAGATCATTCCTTCTCCTGATTGTGAAACCATCGTTTGGACATCTAAAGTAAGAGCAAATTCAATGAAGGTAATCAAGGCAGAAATCCCAGCAGCACCCTTCACTAAGGATTGTGCCCAAATGCTTACTGGTTCAACATCTGCGGGCTTCCTATAGCGCTTTGGTTCACGATAATAGACTATTCCAGCATCATCAAGTAAATAATTTCCAGAATTAAAGAATGAAAATGCGAGGAATGAAAGGATTAATGGAAGGATGCATAGAAGCATATAACCTACTATAAATGATCCGAACTCATTGACAGATATAGAAGTAAAAGTAGTATTATATCCTAAAAATGGAGCTAAATAGTTATATGCATAAAATCCAATCGCAAGTGAAAGTAATAAAGGTACTATAACTCTCTTTAGCTTAGAAAATGTACCAAGGTTCTTTCTTTCCTTTAAATCCAAGACATAAAATTCATTGGTATACGCTCGTGAAACTTTGAAAAATAAAGCCCTTAATTTAATAAATAAATAAGCAAAATATGGGGCAAAGAGATTATAAATAGCTGCTGTAAACGTCAAGAGCCCAAACCAAAAAACCATTATTAAAAGGACATATATGATAATATCCGTTATCCAGCTTCCCGCAACAAGTGTACTATTGAATACATTTAACATCGTCATAAATAGGAAAAATGTAAATGATATGGTGATTAATGATAAAATAATGGTAAATATTGTCATTTTCTTTTTTTTAGCAAGAGCTCTTAAATTCTCTTTGATAGGTTCAACGGTATACCTGAATTTACCTCCATAATAAATCAATAAAATAATCCCTATAATGATAATACTCACTAATAGAATAAAAAGCGGGATACCAAGGTTATAGGGAAATGCCGGAGATAAAAACATTCCAACAGGCTCTTGTGAAGAAATAATCGAAAAGCTCTGACTTCCGCGTGCTAATAAATCAACTATTCCATCTCCATCAAAATCTTTTATAACTTGGAGTGATCTAACTTCAAAATTTATATTTAGAGTTGAAAACGTTTTTCCAAAAAAAATATCTTTAATGTTAATTCGATACGTCTGCATCGGACTTAGCATGGAGGTGGGTGGGATTTCATTTATTGTTATAATTTCATTTACACCATCAAAATTTAAATCTTGATCAAGCACAGTCGTCTGTTGTTCTTCATTAACCCAATCTTGGCTGATAAGATAATCTACATATATAAATGTTGAATGGCTTTTCCCAATCATGTAACCTGTGGTAAATCGAAATTTAAGTTCAAAATAGTCAATTCCAGATAATTGTGTCCTGCCAAAATATTCGATTAAAATATATGTTCTTCCATCGTGGTAATTACCAATTTCCTTAACAAATAGATTATCTATTCTAGGACGCAAACTTGCAGGAAAAAGCGCGTATATTTCAAAATCAAATAATTTCTGACCAGTAGACCCATTAATTAGGAGAACTTGATTACTACAATTACCATTATATTTGATTAAGACTATTTCTTTATTTCCATCAGAATCTAGATCTTTGATAACCTGATAATTTATAAATCTATTATTTTCATTCCAATCACTAATACTCTGATTAAAAAGGATATCATTAAAGTTGGAAGAACTTAAATTATATAATATAAAATTTGATTGATTGACAAATAGTAATTGATTGGACCCATTACACTTAAAAAATTCTATTTTTGGTAAGGTAGCTGTGTCAGGGTCACCCCATGAAGAATATGAACCTATTGATTTATTTATTACATTTGTCCCATTAATAAAATAAGTTGTTAAATATAAACTATACTCATTTTCATGTACAGGATGAGGTCTAACTTCTAAAAATATTAAATCTCCTTTCGAATCAGTGAAATTATTTAGGGAAACTACATCAACTATTGAAAAATTAGAATAGTTTATTCCATTGATATCCGCTAAAGTTAAACCATTTATAATCTTATTTACATAAGCATCTTCATCTACTATTTCTTCCAATTGAGGTTCTAATTCTGCTCGTTCGATATCATAGGTGATTTCTCTTAAATGCCATGTGGGGGCTACGGTCGCTTTTTTAATAAGATAATCAGTAACTCCGTCGCCATTCATATCCATGATAGGAAATACAGACTTAATTGGTCCATCAAACAGCCTGGAAAGCCCTAATTGTTCTCCCGTTTTAGAATCAAATAACATCAATAGGCCCAGATTAGGTAATGGATATTCTTTTTCCCATGCATGCCAAGAATACGTATCTGTGTGACAAAGAACTAAGTCTAATGGGAAGGAACCTCCAGAAAAACTTAATGCAGGCCCTGGCATAGGTTTTAGTTCGAAGGGATATCTTTCTTCAAAATCCGAAAATTGGGAGCCCGGTTGAAGATCCATTTGAGTTACTACGACCATTCCGAGGATTCCAAATACTAATAGAGAAATTGCTATGAAAATCATATTATATGATTTAGAGCGTCGTTTCCAATCTTCATATTCGGTTTCTTCGTCTTGGTTTTGATTAGTTATTTGGTTTTTATTTTTTTTTTTTAAAGACATAATTAAATATTTTTATGCTGTTAAAATTTAAAAAACTATCTAAATCAAGTAAATTCTAATATTAATATTCAAAAGAGTAAACAAATAAATAGAAGGATAAGTCAGAATTTATCAAATAAAGAATTTCATTTCTATAAATCAATTCAATGTATAAATAAAAATTAAGTTAAATTTCCTTGAATATTTCGATGAAAAATTTAATTAAAAATATGGTTTTTTATTTCTACGAATTATTTAAAAAATAAAATGAGAACAATCTCTCTTATTTAAAATTTTTGAGTTAATAATAATTCTTTTAAAATCATATAACCTATAACATATTGTCTAAATAAATCTTTTAAAAAAACTATAAATATGCATTTAGAAAGAGTGAATAAATATAATTGATACAATCATCGCAATATTATAGATTTTACTGAAATATCTGTTAAATCTGTAATAATAAATTAATTTTATGGGGATAATTTTAAAAAATTATTTTAAATATAATATTCAAAAGATTAAATTGGTTTAATGATTAAAAATGGAAAATTTTGACTTAAATTTAGTGAATTTAAAAGTAGAACAATTGAGCTTCGTATACAAGGATATCAAAAAACAGGCGAAAATAATGGAAGATACATACGGTATAAAATTCGCTGTTATGGAAAACATAATTCATGAAGAAGCAACATTCCATGGTAAAGAAGTGTCAATAGTTGTAAATTACGCCTTTAGCCGTCTATTTGGCATCCAAATAGAGCTACAAGAACCAGCGGAAGCGTGCGGAGATTGTCTTTTTAAAGAATTTCTCGATCAAGGAAAGGAGGGGCTTCATAGTGTAGGTATGTATGTTGAAGATTTACAAGCAACTATAGATGAATTTAAAAAAAAAGGGATAGAAGTATTACAATCTGGTAAAATTGGAAAACAATGGTTTGCCTATTTTGATACTGAAAATACCTTTGGGGCCTTACTAGAATTTCAGCAAACAGTTAAAAGAAGAAGGAAAAAATAAAAAGTCCTACAAATTGTTCTAAATAATTTTATATTTATTTTTTATTTTTATTTTTTATTTTCAAATTTGATTAAAAGTTAAGTTAAGTTGCTTATAAAATAAATTTTAATCTTTCAAAATTGTTTTATATCTTATCTTAAGATGGTTTGAAATTAAGAAATTTATAAAATCCATGCAAAAGAAATAACAATCTTTCTTTCAAATTCAAAAAAAAAAAATAAATAATGAAATAAATTAAATTTTTCTTTTAGTTTTACGCCTAGCGCGTTTATAAAGGCTGTCTAATACACCTCGTATATCAGCAGGATTTTCTCTCATATCTTTTATTTGGAGAGCCGCTTCACCGGGTAAAATTTCAAAAATCTCATTTAATACGCCATCTATAAACACTTCAGCTACTTCATCTGCGGTCATAATTGTTCCCGATTCTGAAATAATTTTACATTCTTGTGGTTTGAGCTTATTTTCTTCCGCAAAACCAGGAGTATCTGTATCTGTAGGAAAAAGTATTGAGACTTTAATATTGTAAGGTAATAGTTCGTGTCTTAAAATTTCTG
Source organism: Promethearchaeota archaeon (assembly GCA_016839555.1). Classification (GTDB taxonomy): domain Archaea; phylum Asgardarchaeota; class Lokiarchaeia; order Sigyniarchaeales; family SOKP01; genus TEKIR-8. Next base: position 251,319 of record JAEOUA010000007.1, on the reverse strand, counting down.
CTAAGCCAACAATAGCGAATTTGCTTGGAACATAAGTACTATAACCCATAATTGCCATAAATCCCAAAACTGAAGATGTAAAAGATATATATCCCTTTTTAGCTTCCATAAAATATGGTAAAATAATGAGAGTAGGAACTAATTGGCCATAATAATTCACATCCATATTCCTTTTAAAATCTTCAAGGGTTAATTTCTCAAGATATTGGACAATTGCAAAACCAACAAAATTAAATAAATAATCTGGAGTTCCGTGTTTATTAATAAAATCAGTAAGCAACGGTTTTAACTTATCCATATCTGTTGCATCGCATGATATTATTTCAATAAACTGAGATTCATCGGTTTTTTTACTTTCTATTTCTTGAGCAGCTTGTTTTAAAATTTCGAGATTTCTCGCTATTATACATACACTACCTCCTAATTCAACAAAATGTCTAGCAGTTGCTTTACCCATCCCTTTTGACCCACCAGGAATAATAGCTACTTTCCCTTTAAAAGGATTTAAATTATTTTCTTCTACCATAACATTACATCTATTTTTTTTTTCTAATTATTATTTTTTGAGAAACAATCTTTTTTAGTAAAAAATTAATCTTAATTTATTTTTTGTTAGATTTAATAATAAAGTTTTGCTTGATTTAGGAAGATTACAAATCATATAAAATTTAAAAGCTAAAGGGATGAGAATTTATAATATTCTTGCAATATTTTGTTTTAAATAGAATAAAAAGAGAAAAGAAAGATTAAATCCTATCAGCAGAGAGTTTCTCTAGATGTCTAAAAACTGTTAGATGTGGATAATCTACTTTTTGAATTGAAACCTATCTTCAGTTTTCTTGTTAAAAATTAATTCTTGTATTGAAAATCAATTCCATAAATCGAAAAACCATCTTCAAAGAATTTGATTGTACATTTTTTACCTTCCGGAATAATAAGTGTCTTTGAAATTTTGAAGAAAATTTTATTGCCGAAACATATCCTTTTAAATATTTATAAAAAGTTGAAGTAATATATTATTTAAAAAAAATAACAACATTCATATCTAATTTAAACACTCAAGCAGAGCGTTGAGGTTATAAATTCCTTTCACCGAAGGATGCTGTCGAAAGAATCATCCCTGTTCAAAAACTACACCAGTACCTCCACTAGGATAACTGAAATCTATAGCACCGGGGTCACATACCATATAACAAGCTCCACACTCTAAACATTTCTTTTTATAATCATCTACTATGTAAATTTTTCCATCCTTCTTTTTCCATAAATTCATTACACAGATTTTTAGACACATATCACAATTATTGCACTTTTCACTATCAAATATAATAAAGTCTCCAGTTCCAGGAATATGTTTTGATAATCCTTCAAGCTCTATTTTCATTTTTTATTAGGCCTCCGTTTTTTTTTATTTTTCGGTATCAATTTTAATAGTGCAGGGAAGGCATTCATTAGTTTAGATAACATTTTTGGATCGAATATTTGATCCATATCATCCTCAAGTACTTTTAAAAATAGAGGAATAAACTCCTTAATCAGTAAAGGCATTGCTTGTGGCAAATACTTTTTTGTTTCTACTAAAATTTGTCTTAGTCGAATTTTATGAGGTTCTGACCAATCAAAAATACCTGTTAAAACCTCACTTATCATCGGGATAAACCAATTCATATTATTTTTATTAAAAGGGAGAGCTTTCCAAATATTCCACAACTCTGGCCCCGCTTCGAATTCAACACCTACAGAAGATTGTTGCCATCTTGTTTCATATTCTTTTAATTTATTTCTTGAGCAATCTCCTTCTGCAATAGCCTCAGCGGCTACTTCAACTGCAATTTCAGCAGTTTCCATAGCTGGAAAAATCCCTTCTGCCTCTAAAGGACATGGGAATCCTCCTGCATCACCAATAAGCATAACATTGTCTGTATAAGTTTTTGTTGGATACGGCATCCAAGGTAAGAGATGTGCTTGTAATTCTCTAGGTTTGGCATCTAACATCTTAATTAATCGTTGAAAATGTGTTAAATTAACTGTATAATTTAGATAATATAATGGATTTTTTTCCCATGAATGCATCCAATTTCCTAAACCTATATGAAACCCATCAGCAAAAAAAACTTGGTAAGCACTTGGTATGCCCCCTGCCATCCACCACACAGCGAGTGCTTCCTCATGCATAATTAAATCAATTTTTTCTTTAGGAGCATAAAAATCATATTGCGGAACGAGTGTTATATGATCATGATACCATTTATTTCGCAATCCCGCATCTTTAGCCACTGTAGAAATAGCTCCATCAGCACCTATTACAATAGGAGCTATATATTTTTCTCCTTTTTCGTCAATTACACCTATTATTTTTCCTTTTTCTTTGATTAATCCTTTTATTAAAGTTGAAGTTTTTAATTCAGCACCAGCGTTAGTAGCAAATTCTGCCATCCAAGGATCAAATTCACTGCGATAACAATTCATCGTAATAAATCTTTTTGCTGGTTCATAAGTGACAGATTTAGTCGGTCTAGCTAATATCATGGCAGATACTTCACCATCTTTATCAACTAAATAATTTCTTGCATATCGACCTTCTCTTAATGATGGGCATTTATCAGGAGTTAATTCTTTCATCATATTAGGCCATTTTCGCCACATTCTGGGTCCAAGACCGCATCCAGAAGAATTTTTCTCACCTGGTTTTCTTCCTCGTTCAAAAAAAATTACTTTTAAACCTTTTTCAGCAGCTACTTTGGCTGCCATGGAACCCCCAGGTCCACCTCCTACAACAACTATATCATAGGAATTCATATTATAATTCCCTCCTTAATTTGATTTAAATTGAAATCCATCAATAATGAAATAAATAATTTTTTATACTTTAATTGTGTTTCCTTAATATCAATTAAATATTCCTAATTAATAAGAGGTCCCTCCAATATCTGATATATTAACATGGATCTTGAACATGATAAAAAATTATTATAAAAATAAGTAAAATAAAAACCTACAAAATTATTTCAAAATTACTTTGAAATTAAATTAAAAAATAATTAATATAAATTCATCAAAATTTTTTATTAAAATAGATAATAAGATCTAATGAAAAATATGAATTTTAAATTTATAAAAATCAATAGAGAGGCATTATTCACATTATGACCGAAGATAATATTTATCAAAAATTGATTAAAATATTTGGGAGTAAATATGTTTCAAAAGATACTGAAATTTTAGAGAAATACTCTCAAGATTTAAGCTTTGCCCAGGGAAATAAACCTATATATGTTGTATGGGGTGGTAAAGTAAGTCAAATTGAAGCATTTTTAAAATTAGCTAATTTAAATGATCTTTCTGTCATACCAATTAGTTCAAAATCTCCTATAAAATATCATGGTGACACTATTCCTCAGAAAGATAATTCTATAATATTGGATCTCTCAAAAATGAATAAGATTCTTAATATTGATAAAAAAAATAGAGTGGTTATGATAGAACCCGGAGTAACCTTTGGGAAATTAATTCCAATCCTTAAAAAAAAAGGATTGAGGATTTTAATACCTTTAACTCCAAGAGATGGTAAGTCCGTGTTAACAACGGCTCTAGAAAGAGTCCCAATAACAATTCCACGTTATCATTGGGATAGTTCAGATCCTTTATTATGTACTGAATTGGTTTTTGGAACAGGAGATCGATTCAGGACAGGAACTGCTGCAGGTCCAGGGACTATAAAACAGCAGCGAAAAGCGGGAGCAGCTCAAGTAAATCCAATGGGTCCCACTCATTTCAGTCCTTATAGAATAGTACAAGGTGCTCAAGGTAGTATAGGAGTTGTTACATGGGCAACTCTTAAATTAGAATTATTACCGAACCTTCAGAAAGTATTCCATCTTCAATCAAATAATATTCAAGATTTATTAGACGTTCAATATGAGCTACTAAAATATCGATTAGGAGATGAAATATTCATATTAAATAATTTAAATTTAGCATCTTTAGTAAAAAAAAATACACAAGCTATTTTGGATTTATCATCTTCATTAGAAAAATGGAATTTAATTTATGTTTTATCTGGTCGTGGTAAGTTTGCACATGATAAAATATCATATCAAGAAGCAGATATCAAGGATATTTTAAAAAATATAAAGAAAGATCATTTAAAAAAAATTAGTCCTATTAGTGAAAAAGAGATTCTAACTGCTTTAAACCAACCAACTCGCAATCCCTGGAGAAGTAGATTAAAAGGCGCTTTTCAAGACATCTTTTTCATAACTGATTTTGAAAACATTCCTAAATTCATTTCAATAGTAGAGAAAATGACTAAATTAGATTTAGGAATATATATTCAAGCTATAAATCAAGGAACTTCATATCATTGTGAATTTGATCTTTTTTACGATATAAAAAATGGAAATTTAATTTCAGATATTAAAAAAAATTTCATAGATATTAGTTCTAAATTAATAAATTCAGGAGCTTTTTTTAATCGGCCTTATATTTTATGGGCAAAGGAAACCTTTGCAAACTATAGTAAAGAAAATATTATTGCACTTAAAAAAGTAAAAAAAATATTTGATCCAAATAATATTTTAAATCCAGGGATGCTTTGTTTTGACGATTGATCATTTTCCAGAAGAAGAATATCATAAAATGATAAAACGTTGTCTTCGCTGCTCTGTATGTAAATGGATTCCTCAAGTCCAAATAAAAAGCCTAAAATATGCAACTTCCTGTCCAGCAATAGATATTTATAATTTTCATCCATATAGTGGAGGGGGAAGAATTATTCTTGCTTTAGCATATGAGATGGGTAGGATAAAACCAACGAAAGAGCTCCTAGATATAGTCTATAAATGTACTGCCTGTGGAAATTGTGCGGTTGCTTGTAAATATATGAACAATCTTAAACCATTAGAAATTATTATGAGATTAAGAGAGAAATTAGTTGATTCAGGCTATGGTCCAATGCCTAAACAAAAAAAATACACTGAAGCCATGAAAATAGTTAATAATCCTTATAATGAACCGCACGAGCAGAGGACAGCTTGGATTCCTGATGATATAAAACCCGATCCTCAAGCAAAAATTCTATATTACGTAGGATGCACTTCTTCTTATAGAAGAAAAGAAATAGCAATAGCCACAGCTCGTATAATGAAGGAGGCAGGAATTTCATTTGATATTTTGTATGATGAAGAATATTGCTGTGGAAGTCCAACATATCGAACTGGAGATATAAAAACATTTAAAGAGCAATTAAATAAAAATTTAGATATTATTGAAAAAAAAGGGATTGAATTAGTGGTTTTTAGTTGTGCAGGATGCTATGATACTTTTAAGGTGGATTATCCTCTTTATAGAAAATATGATTTTAAAGTATTACATACAGTAGAGTTTTTTGAGGATCTTATAAATACGGGAAAATTAAAACTTACAAATCAAGTCCCTCTTACAGTAACTTATCATGATCCATGTCATTTAGGAAGAAATGCTGAAAGGTATGAAGAATGGGAAGGAGATGAAGTTCCAATAATGCCTTTAGTTAACATTAATATCCCTCCTAAACCTAAGAGAACAGGATCTAAGGGTGTATATGATGCTCCTAGAAATATTTTAAATAAAATACCTGGATTAACGTTATTGGAAATGGAGAGAATTAAGGAATATGCATATTGCTGCGGAGCGGGAGCGGGCGTGAAGTCGGCATTTCCTGAGATGGCTATTAAAACCGCGACTATCAGAGTGGAAGAAGCTGAAGACTCGGGAGCAAATATTTTAGTTTCAGCATGTCCATTTTGTTCTACAAATCTTAAAGATGGAATAAAAGATAGTGGTTCTAAATTAAAGTTTTATGATATAAGTGAACTTATTTTAATGGCTTTAGGTTTAGATTCTGAAAAATTAAAACAAGCAAAGGGTGAGATTTCTTAAAAATGTTGGAAAATAAAATTTTAGAAGAATTTCAAGAAATTGTCGGTAATGAGAATATTAATGATGGAGAAGTAATAACAAATGTATATGCATACAATTGGTGCACTGAATTTGTAAATTATATGAATGGAAAGGACCCTATCCCCTTTTCTGCTGTTCCAAAAGCAGTTATATTGCCCGCGTCTACAGAAGAGGTACAGAAAATTATTCAGATTTGTAATAAATATAAGATTACTTTCAAAGCACAGAGTACAGGTCTGGGTCCTTGGAATCAACCATCCACAGATAATTCTGTAATACTAGATCTCCGTAGAATGAATAAGATTGTAAAAATTGATGTCAAAAATCTTTATGCAGTGGTGGAGTCTTATGTTAGTGGTGCCCAACTACAAGCTGAGGTCATGAAATATGGTCTAAACGTTCATATGCCCGGAGCAGGACCCATGGCATCACCTCTAGCGAGCCATACATCTATGGCGGGTCCAGGTTTCACCTCACCTCAAACAGGACATAGTGCAAGAAATGTTTTGGGAGTAGAATGGGTATTACCAACAGGAGAAATTTTAAGGTTAGGATCAATCGGATTAAAAAATAATCCCGATTGGTATAATGGTGATGGACCAGGACCTAGCTTAAGAGGTATTATGAGAGGATGGGTGGGGGCCAAGTCTGGAATTGGAGTTTTTACGAAAGTTGGTATTAAGCTCTTTCCATATCCTACTGAAACTAAATTTAATTTAAAAGGGCACTCTCCATTATATGATTTTGAGATTCCAAACTATATTAGAGCTTATGTGTTTGATTGCAAAAGCTGGAAAAAATTAGAAAATGCATTAATTCAAATAGAACAAGAAGAAATAGCCTTTATAGTAAGTCATATGTCAAGTATGGCCGTTATGGCAATTTTTTCATTTAGTATAGAAAGTTTAATTAATAAAATGACAATTGGGACCTTAAAATTACCTTTAGTTGTTGTTATAGGTGCTCATACTAAAAGAGAATTTGATTATAAGCAAAAAGTAATGGAAAATATTTTAAAAAAGTTTAAGCTAAAGAATCTTATAGGAACTAAGTATACACCACCATCTATCTTTTATGCTGAATGTTTACGAGCAAATTTAGGATATCATGGCTTTATTGCAACAGGGGGGTTTCAATCTTCCAAAGGTCAATGTGATACTGCATCCTTATGTTTTAGCGCAGAAAAGGCTAACATCCCTTTAAAGCAGAAATATATCAAAAATGAGGTAATTGCAAATGATTTTGGGGAAGGTGCCTGGATGACTAGTTATGAAGGGGGTCATTATTTCCATATGGAATCACCTACTATGTTTGACCAAACAAATGAACATAGTGTTAAAGGCATAGCCGATTACATGGAAGAAAGTAATCAAATGGATTTAATTAAGCATTTAGGTGCTCCATTCTTTATTGAAGGAGATCATCTCCATGATCAATGGGGTCCACTTATGATGAATTATCATATATGGTTAAGAAAAATTAAAGCTGCGTTTGACCCAAATGGAATTGCTGATTCTGGATTTTACATTTCAGGAAAAAAAGAGAGGGATAATAAATGAAGATATCTGATATTATTATAGATAAACCAATAGGCTTTGCTGGACTTATAAATAATGTAATGGGGTCTTTAAATGATAATGCTAAGTTTCAAGAAACTTTTAGAAAAACTCAATGTAAATTTCTTCTCAATGCTTCAAATTTAAATTATGCTGCTTTAATCACGATTGATAGAGGAAATTTAATTATTCAAAGTGTACCGAATAAACCCAAATCCAATTTAAACAAGAAAAATATTAAGTGGGATGGATTTATTTCTATGGATTCTCAAACTTTTCTAGCTTTTGCAATGAAGCGTTTATCCTTAATAAAATTAGCTTTAAAATGGATATCTGGAGACGTAAAGTTGAAAGGATTATTTAAAGTTTTACCATTATTGAAAATATTTCATATTCTAACTGAATATTAATAATGATAAATGAAAGATAATAAAATTAAATATTTTTTAATCATATTTATAATATGAATCTTAATTAAAAGTGAATTATATGACGACTAAAATAATAGAAGCTTGGTCAGGACCAGGAAAAAAGGATGGAAAGATATATAAATTTAAACCTGAATATGACACTTTACATATAGATATGAAAAAAAGAGGGAACTCTGAGTGGTGGTATTTTGATACTCGTTTTAATAATGGTTATATGGCAGTAGGATTTTTTCGAGCAAAACATGAGCGTACTGGTAAAACAGGTGTAGAAATTACATTTTATGACCCACAAGGAAAAAAAATTCAAAAAATATATAATTATAAACATTCTGATTTAATAGTTTCAAAGGAAAAAGCAGATGTTAAAATCGGTAATAATTATATTAAAGCGAATTATACTAATGAGAGTTTACCTACATATGAGATTTATTTAGAGGAAGGACAATATGGAATCCACCTTGTTTATAAAGCAAACGTAGAAGGATGGATGCCAGGTAAAGGATATACGGAATTTGGAATGATAGGACATTTTGGATGGTGTGTAGCAATTCCACGAGCTCAAGTAGAAGGTACTATTAAAATCGATGGGAAAGAAATTCATGTAAAGGGTACTGGTTATCATGATCACAATTGGTTAAATTTTAATATGGTGAGAGTTGTGGAATATTGGCATTGGGGAAGAATTTTTTCAGAAGATTTTACGATAATTTATGCATATATTAAATGTAATAAAAAATTAGATAATTATCCTATACGGGTATTAATGGTTGCTAAAGGAGAGAAAGTTATTTTAAGCACAGGAGAATTCGAATTAAAGGAAAATAATTTTAAATATCATAAAAAAGTTAATAATAAATATCCATCTAAGTTAGTCTTTAATATATCAGAACAAAATAAATTTTCTCTAAATGTCCAAAAATTAGTAGATGCGGATAATTTACTTTTTGAACTAAACCCCATCATCCGTTTTTTTGTCAAGAATTTATTAAAGCTCCGTCCAGGATATTTTAGATTTAATTCAGAATTTCAAATAGATTATCTATATGAAGAAAAACAATTTATAGAAAAAGGAAATACTCTACATGAAATGGTAATCGTAAAATAATTATAATTTTCTTTATATTAATTTAAATAGCAAAATCGTGAGATCTTAAAAGGAAAGAAATAAAAAAAAATGGAATTAAAGATATTTACTCTTCTCTAGATTTTATCATTAGATTTTCAACCCATTTAGGAAGCATAAAGCCTATATAAAATTCAAAAGCCGATGAAATAAGAATTATTCGAATTATAACAACGAAAATTGAAATAAACGGATTTGTATTAGAAATCCCGAATAGATCTGTAAAGATTAAGCCTGTTGAAGCATCTAATGCGGCTCCTATACAAAAAGATATAAATGCTGCCAGAAGGAATCTTCCTTTTAAATGGATTTTTTCGTCTAATGAGGATAAAGATTTTTTAGCGAATATTATACCCGTAATTAAAACGATAACAAGTAAAGCTAGATCAAATAATGTAATAAATTCTTTAAATTCTACTTGAAAATATCTCTGATATTCTCCAATATATGCTTTTGCATCCAAAAAAAACAACACAAAAAATATCAATTCATAAATAATAGCAATAATCGCAAAAATCATAAGAATTTTCTTCTGTTTATCTTTATAAAGTAATTCACTGAATGCGGCCATCCAAATTAACAAAAGGATGGGTAGTAGAGTTGTTCCTATAAGTATATATATTTCAATTGGCATAGTTATTCTCGCTATCAATATTATAAGAAAACTGATGGAATCAGGAAACCATGGAGTAGCCATCCCAATCCAAGTTAATCCCATAAAAATATAAATTCTTTGTTTAAATTTAAAATATTTTGAGAGAATACTGACTCCAAGTACAACAGAAATTAATGAAAATAATAAGCTAAAGGATCCTTGAGTATAATCTAGAATATTTAAAGGTCCAAATATTAGAGTTATTTTTTATTCACCTTGTTTATTGATTAAAATAATACTTACTTAAATTATGAATTATTTTCCTATTTAAAATTTTTGAGATAAATCCTAAGCTTATAATAATTAAGATTTTATATAATAACTTTCTAATAATTAGATAACTTGATAATTATAATAATTAGACTGTAAGAATTTTTCCAAAATCAATTTATTATGACCTAAAAATTCATCTAAAGATATCTTTCCCTCTTTATATCTTAAATTTAAGCGCTTGAAGAGATATATTGGCAAAAATTTTAGAAATCTTATATCTGTGAGAAGAAATACATACCCCTTTGCCTCAAATAAAACACTTTTTTTAATTAATTCATTTAAAATTGCTTCATTGTTATTTAAGATATTTAAAGCATCAGAAATGAGCATTGGTGTAAATCTTAATGATTTCAAAAACCTAGATACATATTTATTAGCTAAATATATTAATAGTAGATCAATATTATCTTGTTGATTTACATCATAATTTTTAAAAAATTGAATTAAAGCTGTTTTGTAATTATTAACAATTTCATTCTTATCTTCATTCTCAATGCTCTCAAAAAATTTTATAATATTTTCTGGGGGAATACGTATGCAAGATAAATCATTAATTAGAAAATAATAATCTTGATTACCAAAAATCGATTTTTTTACAATTAGGTTTTCACGAATAAACGAAATTAAAATTAAATCAAGATTTAGTGTTGAAAATCCATATTGATTTTTTAATATTTTCTTAAGATTTCTTTTTGATATCACGCCTTCATTTCTAAGAATTTTCAGGATAGTATATTTCATCTTATCTCTGAAAAAATTTAGTAGGTTTTCTTCCTTTTCTATCTTTGTATAATTTTTAATTGATTTATAAGCTTCAAATATAGCATTTGAAATTTTATTCGTATTAATTAATTGGATTAAGTCCCTTGAAATATTTGCGAGAAGATCCGGATCCACATTAATGATATCATCGATATTATCAATCGATTTATCATACACTAACACTAAAAAATAAATTTCTCCTTCAAATTTTTGGATTACTGATATAAATCTATTGCCTAATTCTTCAGAGGTATATTCAACCATTTTTTCCCCTTTCTTTAACTCATGCATCGTCCATATCTTTAAAAAAAGATCTTTTGGAAAAATTTCTTTTTCAGGAGGATACTGAAGAATTGTTTCTGGTCCAGTGCTCTTATTCCAATGGATAATTATTATTCTTTTCAAGCTTTTAAGTATTTTATCTTATATATTTTTATAATCTATTAATTCAAAATATTTGCGTTCAAAATGATCATAAAGAATAGGTTCAATTCTTTTTTCCCATAATTTTCTATCGATTCCAGAAAGCGTTTGTGATTCAATGGGATAATTTTTATCTATATCTTTTATAAAATTATTCAATTTGTGCCTTAAGATAACTAATTCTTCAGAAATCACCAGAGCAAACACAAGAGTTTTATAAGAATTAAACCCAAATAGTATTAGTTTTCCGCCATGGTCAATAACTCTTATTCTTTGAGTTTCTCGTGTTATTTCCTGCAAAATAGTAATAAGTCCAATCAATCCACCTGCCGCTAAATCTGAATCCGCTAAAATTTCATCATTAAATGAATAATCATACAATAGAAGCCCAGAAGTATGAATAATATATAAATGAATTAAATTTTCCGGCCAATTTTGTTCTTTAGCGCTTAAAGTCTCTCTACTATTTATCAAAAAGAAGAGTATAAAAATTGCTGCTATACTTATAAGGGCATGTAACATTAATTCTTCAGTGAGATCATCCACACCAAAATTTAATATATTTCCCCGAAGATAAACCCCAAAAATAATAAATAAAAGACTAATGATATAGGTTATTGCTAAAAATTTCCCTAAAGAGCCTTTATAACATATATCGCTTATCAAAAGAGGGATAGAAATAAATAAGATGATTGCACAAATTACAGAGAAAGCAAGATCTATGAGTGGTTTTGGTGAAGTAAAAATTCGAATAAAATCTATGAATATTATTATTAATACAGATGAAGAAACTACAGTTCTCCTACCAAATAAATCAAAAATTGAACCAATAAATATTGATGTTATACTAGCCAAAAGAATTCCTAATATCAATAAAAAAAAAATATCCCAATCACTTCTTATGAAAAAAACGTTTCGAAGAGGGATATTTAAACCTACGATGAATCCAAAAAATCCTAATAGTGCAATATATTTCAAGATTGAAAAATGGACTTCTTTTTTTATATTTTCCTTTTTTGCTACGGGTATATATATTAATGGTGTCTCTATTTTTCGCTTTTTATTTAGAAAATAAATAGCAATTCCAAAGGTAAGTATTGAATTGATAAAAATCAAAATAATAGAGATAAATAGAATATTTATAAAGATAAAGATTCCCATTACAGATGAAAGATAAGATAATACCCTTCCTCTTTCCAAGATTGTCGTAAATTCAATAAAAGCTACCAAAAAAAAAATAAAAATAACTCCCGAAATAAAATAATTAATACTTAATAATATAGTTGAAAATAAATTTATTTCAACTTGAAAAAAGAAAACTTGTACTATAATAATAATTAATGAGATTAACATAATTGTTAAAAGAATAGGAGTCTTTTTTCCCCTTATCTTATCAATAAATATCCCACCAAAAAGTAATCCGAATAAAATACTCAGCACGAGAAAAATTATGAAATAATTTAGTGTTAATAATATATTCACATTAAAAATGTAAAAAAGAATTGTTTGAATTATCACAATAAAGACTAAATATATGAGTTCTAACGTAATGAAATGATTTTTAGATATTTCTAAATCTTTAAAAAAATTAGAATATGTTTTTTTAGAACTCTTTAAAAAGAATTGTTTAATATTGTAAGCGCTTGAAATAAATATATTTTCATTATTTTCTATTTTTTTAAATGATTCTTCTGAGTCTTGAGGTCTATTTTGCCCTTGATTCTTATTATCTTTTTTTTTATTCATTATTAACAAAATCCAATTCTAAACACTTTTAATTTCATCATTAAACATAAAAAAAAAATTCTATTAAAAGATTTCTAGAAACATTCTTTACTAAATTAATAGAATTTTATGAATTTCCTTGAAATTCTCCTAAATAATTTTTTAATAATTTAGTTATATTAAATCTCAAAAAGATGTTTTTTTTGATGGGTAATAAAGAAATTATTTATAATACTTCGTATATTATTGATGTAAGAATTTAATTTTGTCTATTTAAAAGATGGCTTCCACGCAATCCACAGAAAAACTAAATATTGGATATTTATATATGTTTTTAGGGATATTTTTCTTTGCAACTATTGAAATTACCGCAAAAATTATTACCTCTTTTTCAAAACTTCAACAACATTTTTTTCGAATTATTTTAGGAGTATTAATCATTAGTATAATGATATATTTTCGCCGAGAAAATATCCACCCATTAAAATATTTGCGTGATCATTGGAAATTAATTATTGGAGCAGCTATTATATGGATAACTATCGCATCCCCCGTTTATTTCTTTGCTCTTAATTTCACTAAGGCTTCTACCGCTGCATTATTACTTGCATCCAATCCTATTATTGTAAGTATTGGATCAATGTTATTATTAGGTGAAAGTAAGACGAAAATTAAATTTGTTGCAGTAATTATTGGTTTTTTAGGAGCATTAATCATAATAACAGAGTTTCAATTTGGTAGTTTTGAGATTGAAGAAATTATTGGAAATTTACTTGTATTCTTTGCTGTGTTTGGTTATTCGCTTTATACGCTATTAAGTATTTATATTACTAAAAAAGCGATATCTTCGGAAGATCATTCATTTTCTTCTATAAAAAACTTTGATTTAGCACTGGAATTCAATTTTTGGGGTTTTCTTTTTGGAGTTATTTTTTTAATTCCTTTTTTTCTTTTAGATTTAATCATAATTAATCCTATATCAATCATATCTGGAGTGGATGTAATATTACTTCTTTACCTTGGTATTATGAGCACAGGAGTAGCGTATATTCTTTACACGTTAGGTATAAATAAAGTGGAACCATCCCGAGGAGTTTTACTTTTTTATAGTAAACCCATTATCGCAATGCTACTTGCATGGCTCTTCCTTCAAGAATCTTTAACCATTTATTTCATTATCGGATTTTGCCTTATCTTTTCTGCTGTGGTAATCTCTGAATGGGAAAAATCCAAGCTTGTAAAAAAAAAGTCAAATTTAATAAGTGGAAGATAATTTTGTTTAAGAAAGTAAATTACCTAATAATAAAAAATTTAAAAATAGAAAATATTATAGCTTCTCTGCTTCAAGTTTTAATTTTTCAGATAAATCTAAAATTATTTATCAAAATATTTTATAAAATAGATATAATTTTATTGGTTATTGGTTTTTTCCGAAGTTTTATTATTTTCCTTATTTAAAGTCTTTTTTTTATAGTATTTACTGGTTATATAATATGCTACAAATATTATTAATAGGACCACCGCAATAATCAAGAGTATTATATTAAAAGAATTGGATTGAGCTTGTATTTGAGAGAGTGGTAATTGTTCAAAATTAATTGGAGGAGTAATTCCTAAAGATGCTCCTAAAAATGCATAGAAGAAAGCCCTGGGTATAGAGCCTAAAAATGTGGCAATCGTATACTTTTTTACATCTAAATCTACTATGCCCGAAGCATAGCTGATCGGATCAAATGCAATAAAAGGAAGGCAGCGCATTATAAGAATCGCTGCAAATCCATATTTATGTATAAAATTATCCGCCATTGTTATAGCGGATTCTCCAACAAGTTTTTCTGCAAGAGGTCTTCCTCCTTTTCTACTTATATAATAACATAAGACTCCTGCTGCCACGGAACCAATAATTCCGTAAATTCCACCTAATAACCATCCCCAAATCATTCCCGTAGATAATAAAACGATTTCTGAAGGGATTGGAATAAGTAGTCCCTGGATTGCCATTACCCCAATAAAAAGAAATACACCCCAGAACCCTAAACTATAGATGGGATTTACAAACCATTCCACAACTAATCGATATAAAATTGTATTATCCACAAATAGGAGAAGATAAACTAAATATAATGACATTCCAATTAAGAGAATTACTAAAATTATGAAAAATATAGTTTTAGCGTCATAAGAGCTAAAATCCACCAAATTTTTAAAATAATTTTTAATTCTCTCGGAAAATGGCTTTTTTTGATCCTTAGTTTTCGTGTGATTCTTTTCCATTTTTCTCAATTCTGAATATAAAAAAATTAGTTAGCTTTTTCATTATGAAAAAATTATAAATTTTAAAAACCTTTCTTAAAAATCTATCCAGAAATATGTTAATTTTTGCTCATCGAGGTGCTAGTGCTTACTGTATAGAAAATACGATCAAATCATTTAAAATGGCGTTTGAGATGAATGCAGGGATTGAAACGGATATTCGACTTACAAAAGACGAAATTTTAGTTTGTTTTCATGATCCTTATTTTAAGATAGGGAAAAAACATTATGCGATTAAAAATTTAACACTTAAAGAATTAAGGGATATTCAATTTGAAGATAAGCGAAAAATACCCACATTAAAGGAAGTATTTGAATGCTTAGACCCCTCAGACCAATATAAATTTAGTTTTGATATTGGAAGTCAAAACGCAGGAAAAAAAATAATTAAGTTAGCAAAAGAATATGCACTCCTTAATAATATTTTTATAACTGATACGCGACTTATAATTTTAAAAGCATTACGAAGAATAAATAATTCAGTACAGCTTGTTCACACTGTTCCTCATAATATACCAAAAATTAAAGAAAATAATCTTGATTTTCAAACTTTAGAAGATTTAAATATAAAAATCCTTAACATTAAAGCGAATAAATACATAAAAGAGAATTTCTCTGTGGTTGTTAATAAAGGATTTAAATCCTTTTTTTGGGGAGTGAATTCTCGTACTCGGATGAAAAAAATCTTATTAATGAATATTAATGGACAAAAAGTTGATGCAATTTATACAGATTATCCAGATAAATTATACGAGTTAAAAAAGAAATATCTTAATTAATTTTAATTTTGTTAATTTTAAAAAATTACTAGAGATAAATGAAATAATCATCTTTATTTAAAATTATGAAAGAAATAATAAAGGATGTTTATCTTGTTGGAAGTTCTGGTTGTGAAGTTTATTTAGTGGATACTAATAGTGAAGACGGGCTGGTATTAATCGATTGCGGAATGAATTTTTCAATGATTAAAGATATTTCAAAAAAAGGATTGGATCCCAAGAAAATCTTTCATTGCATTATTACTCATTGCCACATTGATCATATAGCAGCTTGTTCCAATTTAAAAGAATTTAACCCTAAAATAAGATTCTATGCTCATGAATTAGATGCGGAAGCAATAGAAAACAAAGGATATGATCAAAAAACTGCCGCAGAATGGTATGGAACCAAATATAAACCTATAAAATTGGAAAAAAAATTCTCAAAAGAGGTAGAAATTTTAAGGTTAGGAAATTATGAATTCAAAT
Source organism: Promethearchaeota archaeon (assembly GCA_016839555.1). Classification (GTDB taxonomy): domain Archaea; phylum Asgardarchaeota; class Lokiarchaeia; order Sigyniarchaeales; family SOKP01; genus TEKIR-8. The sequence continues at coordinate 234,871 of JAEOUA010000007.1, read as the reverse complement.
GTTACCACAGTCCAGGCCATACTCCCGGCTCGATAAGCATATTATTAGAAATACATAATAAGAGGGTTTTATTTGGCCAAGACATTCATGGACCATTTTACGAAAGTTTTGGTTCAAATTTAAATAATTACCAAACATCTATGCAAAAACTTCTTGATTTAGAACCAGATATTTTATGTGAAGGGCATTTTGGAATTATCAAACCCGCAGAAGAAGTTAAAAAATATATTCAAAATTATATGAGAATAAATCGTCCTTAGATACAATAATCTTAGCTAAATAATTCTTGCTTAATAATTTCATATTTTTTATTAAAATACGCTTAAAGTTTTTCCCATTTAAAGATTATCAGTAAATGTAAACATAGAATAATCAAACTTTATAAAACAAATTTACTACATTATTAATAAATAAGATTATCTTTATAAAAGCATTAAATATATAAAATTAAATATATAAATATAGAGAATAATATTTTTAATAAGTCTATATAAGAAAACATATCATAATTAATATTTATCAGATTAAGTTAAGTTAGAGTTTTTACTATGGTTGTCTATAATATGTTTATTTATCAGAGTGGAAGCGGAATTCTCATATGGAAAAAAATCTTCGAAAAACAAATAAGTGATCAAAAATTAGAATTATTTTCCTCCTTCTTTTCTGCAATAAAATCATTTGTAAAAGAATTAGTGGCAGAAAGTTCAGACAAAACCCTTAAAAACATTGAAATGGGTAATTATATCGTAAATAGTACTCATATTAGACAGCTTGGAATAGATATTGTTATTATAGCCGATCAAGAAGATGAATTAGAATTACTTAAAATTATTCCCAAAATTATTGACATATTAAGAAACCATTCTGAACTTATTAGAACTTGGGATGGGACACTTAAAAGACTTAAAGTGTTAGATTATGAAATTCTAGAGTTATTAAGAAATGAAAGTAATTTATTAGAAAAAATTGAGATAGAAGAGGAAGAGAGAATCGAACAAGCTCAAAAAACCAAATATTTAAAAGAATATAATTTCCTCCAAAATCGTTTCGAAATTGTTAAGAGCCTTCCACGCAAAATAACTATATTAAATCAAATGCAAAGAATTGCGGAAACTTTCAATGATGGAAAAAAATTAGAAAGAATAAAAGAAATGCGTAAAGAAGTGAATTCGGAAATGGAATTACTTATAAGAAAAATTACAATATATCTCTCTGAAACTAAAAAAGCTATTTCTGAAAATTTTAAAAAGATACCGGTTTCAAAATCCTTATTTGATTTACCTTATCGAGAAGCTTATATTAATTTATATTCCTTTTCAAATAAAATTAAACTATTAGGTAATATTGAATTAGCGGAAAAATATAATAAAGTAGCAAAATTATTAATTGATAAACCACCCGAGATTCAAAAAGAATTTAAATCAATTTTAGAAGATATTTTAGCGTTACCTGATGATCCTCATAAATATATTATATATTAATCATTATTTTAATCAAAATAGTATTTTCAAGAAAAAATAGCTTCTCTATAATTTAAAATAAATATAAAAAAAAGAAAAAAAGAAATTAATAATTAGTTTATTATTTAATTATTTCGATTCTTATTCTATTCTGATCCTATTTTTGTCGTAGCCCTGTTCTGTTAGAAATTTTTTAATTCTAAAGCGGTGATCCCCTCTTAACTCAATTTTATTTGAACCGCGTATTGTTCCACCTGCTCCAAGTTTTTTCTTGGCTTTAGTGAGGAGTGCATCTAAATTTGCATCAATCTTTCCCTTGAATGAAATCAGTGTAACCACTTTTCCCCATTTTCTTGTCTCGTTCGAAATTACAACTTCTTGTTCGTCAGCGCTTAGATCAGAACATATGCATAGCTCTTTCGGTAATCCACATAAATCGCATATTTCTTTATCTTCGCTAATTATTTCCCACTCTTTAAAAAAATTATTAATATATTATTATTAGTAACCTTATTATTTAAAATCTTTTTCTCAGAAATTTTTAATTATCAAATTTAACACAAAAGCAATCTTACACGTATTTATACTATTTCAAAAATAATAATTCTTAGAATAAAATAAGTTTATTAAAAAAGTTGTAAAGATAATTATAAGAATAATTTACAATATTGATTAATAAGAAAAGATATGGAATATCAAATACAAATACATGAGGCAAAAAGTAATATATGAATGATTTTAATCAGTTAAGCAAACCAAAGGAATTTTGGGAGTATTTTAAGAAGATTTCAGAAATTCCACGATGTTCTGGAAACGAAGATCCAATAAGAGCTTATATCAAAAAGGAAGCGGAAAAATTTGGCTTTAAAACAATAATTGATAAAGCGGGTAATTTATTGGTCAAAATACCTTCAAACACTAAAAACGCTACTCAAATCATATTACAGAGTCATTTTGACATGGTCTGTGAAAAAAGTTCAAATATAGTACATGATTTTACTAAAGATCCTTTGAAATTAAAAGAGATTGAAGTAAATGGACAAGAATGGATTACAGCAGAGGGCACCACTTTAGGAGCTGATAATGGGGTAGGATTGGCATATTCTTTAGCCTTAATGAAATTAATTTATCAGAATAAGCTGAATCTCCAAAATTTAGCTATAACACTTTTATTCACAGTAAATGAAGAAGAAGGGTTAATCGGGGCATTCCAAGTATCTCCAGATATACTCGATGTGAATTATTTAATAAATCTTGATTGTATGGACGCTGAAACCATAGTAATTGGCAGTGTAGGAGGTATGTACTCAACTATTCAAATACGAGTTAAAAGAATACCTATTGATGAATTAACTACCAATTTACTTCCTATAAAAATCTCCATTAAAGGGTTATTAGGGGGGCATTCAGGTTTAGATATCGATAAAGGGAGGGCAAATGCTATTAAATTATTAGCAAGAATTTTAAGAGCTATCAATAAAAATTTTGATGTTTATTTAGAATCTATTTCAGGAGGAAAAAGTTTTAATGCAATCCCGAGAGAAGCTTTTGCAATTCTGTATATACAAAAGGAAGAATTTTCTGAAATTGTTAGTTTATTAAAAATAGTACAAGATGATTTAAATACTGAATATAATGGCGTAGAGAGCCAAATTAAAATAAAATCGGAAAAGTTAAATAAAAGTGAGATATCTAACATGGTTATAACTAACGATCTTCAAATTAAAATATTAAATGTATTATATCTTCTCCCTCACGGACCTATTTCAAGACATCCTAATTTAGAAGATTTAATATATACCTCTACCAATTTAGCATCAATCAATACAAAAAAGAGTAAACTAAAAATAGAGATGCTCCATCGAAGTTTTAATTTACAATGTAATTCTCAAACAGCTGAAAAAGTTTCTGCTCTTTTGGATTTGCCGGAGTTAAATGTCAAAATTAAAAATGTTGGAGGTTATGGGGTCTGGGAACCAAATTTTAATGAAAAATTGCTTTCTATAGCAAAAAAAGTATATAAAGAGATAAATAATGAAGAACCACAAATAAAAGCTATGCATGCAGGTCTGGAATGTGGTGCTTTTAAAGTTAAGGCTCCAGATTTACAAATGATTACCATAGGGCCAACTATATTAGCATGCCATTCGCCAGATGAAAAATTGAATGTGCCAAGTGTAGAAAAGTTTTGGAATTTTTTAATTACTCTCCTAAATCAATTGTGATGGGAAAACAAACAATCTCTTTATATATTATTTTTAAATATGAAAGTTATACTTTTTGATTAATTATTTAATATAAATTATCTATTATTTCTTGATTCTTTAAAAAATTTAATTATTTCTTTCTTAATTTGTTCCATTTCTTTATCCTCAACTGGATCATGATCCATAGAGTTAATAATACTTGTTTTCATAATTATATTTGATTGAATATTTATATTTAAAAGTTCTAATTCGAAAATAGGCGTGATTTTATCATTTTGTCCAATTATAATTTTCAATTTATTAATCTTTAAATCTTTAATTGCGTTTTTAATTTGATATTGCTTCATCGAAAGCTCTTCTCTAGTCATTTGTATGAATTCTATAGGATTTTCAATTCCTCGAATATTACCCGGTAAAAATTTATTTATATATTTTAAAATATTTTCAAATTCCTTATTCTCTACATGCTTTCTTAAATCTAAAATGGGAGATAATAATAATAATTTATTTATAAAGGGTGATTTAGAGCAAACTAATAACGCAATATAAGCTCCTAAATCATAAGCTAAAATATTAATATTTTCTAAGATAAATTTATTTTTTTCAGCCATCCTTTTAGCGAATTCAAGTAGTTTCATTCCGTCTGAAACTTGTGAAGCAATCGAAATTGTTCCCTCACTATATCTGAATCCTCTAAAATTAACACAAATAAAAGCATAACCTAAATCTAATAAATATTTATATCTTTTTACAATTTCTTGTAAAGCAAATAATTGAGGAAATTCGTGAAAATACAATATTACAGGACAAGGCTTAATATATTCTTCTGGGGGAAAATAAACCAGTCCTTTAAAAATTTGATCTTCATTATCGATTTCTATAGCAGAAACTTCATATGGACCATCATATATCTTTTTAAATTCGTTTCTGTTCATTTTTTTTTTTTTATAATTTAACCTAAATTATTTTTTAAATTAAAGTATTTGCTAAAAATCAATAAGATTTTTCAATAACTTGAACAACTAAAAAAATAAAAAAATAAATTTAATTTGAATAAATATTTTAATCTATTTCTAATTCTGGGGCAATGTATCTAGTTGGAATAACCCTATCAAACTCTACGAGTATTGCATCTCGTGCTTGATGCCATAATGCTGAAATTCTATTACGAGCTTTATCAGGATTTTTAAATTGATAAGTATCTCTAATTTTATCGAATTCCTCATAAATTGTTTTTAAACTTTCTACGGGATAAAACCCCGCGACATTTTTAAACAACATTCGAAGATGATCTATAGAGACAGCTAATAATAGCATAACATCACGAAAATGATCAGCAGTAGGATTTTTGATGTAGGGATATTCTATAGCTTTTCTGCCTGTTTTTACTAAGGAGGGCCAAATTTCTTGAAGCGATTTAATATAACTAGCACGTTTTTGAAATCCTCTAGATAATAACGCTGCGGGTATGGCAACTATAAATGGAATTAATGAAAGATAGACTTCAATAAAATCTTGAAAGTATAAGTATATTAATAGACTTATTATTATGGAAATAGCATAGACAATTACGACAAATAGGAGAAGCAGACTTAGGTTTTTTTTTTTCATATTGACATACCTTAAATATTGAATTTTTTTAAAAAATGTAAGTTAATTAACTATAAAAAAATTTCGAACTTCTTAATCTTAAATATTCTTATTATATACAATAATAGTAAGGATAAATATATTCTTCTCTTTAAAATTATTGGAAATTATAACTTATAAAATTTTAATTATCTCTCAATTTATTTAAGTTCTTAAATTAATTGTTTTATTTATTAGGAGCTATATATAGATTGAAACTTTTAATATTAGATTATAAATCTTCAAAAAAATAGTTTATATTCCTTACTTGTAAAATAATGGGAAAAATTTTAACTTATTTTATTAATTAATTTAAACGTGATCGAGGACTTTCATACCCACAATCAACTCTGTAAACACGCTAAAGGAAATATAGAAGATTATATTAATTATGCAATTAAAAAAAGAATCGATACAATCGGAATTAGCGATCATTTTCCATATGAATTCTATGATGGTTTAGAAGGAATTCCCTATGAAGAATATGGTATGAAAATAGAGGAAATGAGTGGATATTTATCGATTATTCAAAAGTTAAAAAAAAAATATAAAAAAAAAATTAATATAAGAAGTGCATTTGAAATCGATTACATCCCAAAACAGGTAAACAAATTAAATACAATTCTTGATAATGTGAAAACTCAATTAGATTATATTTTAGGCTCTATTCATATCCTTTTTACAGAAAAAGGTCCATGGTGTTTCGACGATAGTAGATTTTTAGATAAATTTAATCAATATGCAAATGTTGATGAAGTGTATATTCATTATTATAATTCAATCATTGAGATGGTAAATACAAAAGAATTTGATTTTGATATAATCTCACATTTAGATCTCCCGAAGAAGTTTAATAAATTTCCTGAAAATCCTAATAAGATTATGGATAAGGTTTTAGAAGTTTTAAATTATATTAAGCAAAGGAATTTAGTAATCGAAATCAATACTAGTGGATTTAGAAAAGATGTAAAAGAACAATATCCTAGTATCGAAATTATAAAAAAGATTTATGAATTGGATATCCCAGTGCTTCTTAGTTCAGATGCTCATAGTCCAAATGAAATAGCGTATAAATTTGGTTTTATGATAAAAATATTAAAGGATATAGGATTTACAAAGCTTGCTCATTTTAAAAATAGAAAGAGGAGCTACGTGGATATAGAATAAAATTAGAAAATATTTTTTAAATTTTTTTAGAACGGAGCCATATATCCATAACCATTGGCGTAAGGGCTTTTATATGCTCAGTATCACGAGTATAAAATGTTAATGGATTATTTTCCTCATTTCCAATAATAGAAAATAATAATTCTTCATTATCTCTTAAAATAATAAATTTATCTTCTCTCTCATAATTCCTAATAGATATATTCTCACTAAATTGATACTCATCAAATAATTCTGCATGTTCTTTTATATTAGGATCAATTAAACATGAAATTTTTACCATAATATTTGATTTTATATCATAAAGGGATAACTTTTCTAGATCAGTGATACATGGAACAATAATATTTACGCTATGTAAAGTATTAATTAAGATTTCATTCATTTTATTTAAAATCTTTTGATAATTCGTCTCAAGATTAGTAAAATCAATAATCTCTCCTTTAGAAAAAATCCCCTCTGATTCCTTGTTCTCGAGGATTTCTTCAGTTTTTTCCAATTTTTCATTTAATTGATTAATAATATTTTGAAGTTCACTAATTTTTTTATCTTTTTCTGCCAAAGAGACTTGATTATTAAGCGTTTGCTTTAATTTCTCTATTTTTAGTTGCTTCTGTTTCATTTGTTGTATTAATTCTTTTCTTTCAAAATCTTTATCTTTTAAAGATTCTTCAAGATCTTCTATCTTTTTGTCTTTGTATTTTAAAGATTCTTTCAGTGTTTGGATTTGTTCCTCTTTTAATCTCAGCGAGTCTTTTAAACTTAATATCTCTTTCTTTATCTCTGAGAATTCTCTTCTTATTTCTTCTTCCATCTTCTAATAAATTAATTAATTAAAAAATTGAAATCGTTATTTAATATTATATACCGAGGTAATATTTATAATTTGTTTATAAAAATTTATATAGGTATCTAGGAGACCTATTAATAAAAAAATAAATTTATTATCAAAAAGCATAAAAAGATGATTTTTTTTTTATTTATCATGAGTCAAGGAAATAGCAAAATGCAAAAATTGAAAATTGAAATAGAGGAGTTAATTAAAAAACAATTAGAAGATGATAACGCGATAATTGGAATTTTTTGTGGAACTCATGAAGGAGTATTAATCGCAAGTCAAGTTAAACAAGATGTTGATTTGAAATGGGGTGAAATTACGGCTGCAAATAGTAGTATGCTCTTCTTATCATCAAAATTGCTCAAGAATTCACTAAACCAAGATATTTCCTATGATTTAGTTGTAGGAAAAAACAAGATTATTATATCTATTTTAACAGAATATATTACATTAATTGCTTATCTAAATCGTGAATTGGCAGAATTAGAAGGAATAAATAAGTACAGTTCAAATTTAAGAGCATTTTCGCTCAAAATTTCTGCAATGGTTGAAACTTCAGATATCTTAAAAGAGGAAATTTTTGTAAAATTAAAACTAGCAATACCAAATGCATTAATAATCGCAATTATTACTAAAGATGGGATACCAATTAGAGTCCAATCCACAATGGCGGAGCCTATGCTTTCAGCTATGCTTTCTGCTATAAATTCTTTATTTAATGTATTATTATTTAATGAAATTCATGAATATAGCATAATTTCAGGTGCATTAGGATCTATAATTGTACATGAGTTAGATGAGTCTCGTATCTTATGTATTGCCGTGCCTGAGGGAAAAGATACTAAGATAAAAAGTTATGTAGCAAAAATCAAATCTCTAATTTAGAATATCAAATAGCTTTTTTAATAAGTTATATATAGTATTTATTTGATTAATTCATAAATTTCCTCTACAATTTTTAAAGCTCCATAAAAAGAAGCCTCACATTCTACATTTTGATAAAGAATAGTACATACCGGCTCTCCTTTCTTTATATCATTTTCTGGCTTTGATTTATCGTGAATGCAGGATATCTTGTTTATTTCTTTAATAATTTCTGTTCCTATATCTTTTGGAGCAAAAAAAATTAATTTTGTACACCAGGTATTTTTAGTTTGTTTTGCAGATTGAATTAATTCCTTGATATATTCCCACTTATCAAGATGAAAACTGTCTATATGTAATTTTAATAAATTCAATCCTAATGATTCTTCAGAAGCTCTAATTGAGCCAGGAATTCGAGGGTTAATTTCCATTAGAAAAGGTTGATGATTTCTGAGTACAAAATCAAAACCATTGATTCCTTTTAATTTTAAGGTTTTTGTTAAATATAAAGAAAGTTTCATTATTTTTCTCTTGTCTGCTTTCGATAAATTTGATGGAACAATATTACCACAATATATAAATTCTCCTGGGGGGTTTAACTTGTCCATTCCGATAATTTGAAGATTAACGGAAATAACTTCTGCGTCAAATCCATTAGATATAATAGTACAACTAGCGGGGATTCCTTCGATAAATTCTTGCATAATCCATTTTTTTTGTTCATGGTCATCTTTGATATGCTTATAGCTAGAATTAAACTCATTCTGATTTTTAATTTTATACACATTAGTACCTCCAGAACTTGTTAATTTCTTTAAAATAAAAGGATACTCTAATGGTAGGTTTTTTAATTTAATCTTATTTAATTTCACAGTTAATGGAGTAGGAAATTCTTGATCCTTTAAGTACTGATAAATTTTAAAAATATTTCTCGCTTTTCGGATTGTTTGTATGTCGTTATTAAGATTTATAATAGGTTTGATTTGTTCAATTTTTTTTAAAATCATTTTTCTTTCATTAAATGCATCATCTAACCCACTTCCAATTAATAAATATTTAATGTGGGAATATCTATCAAATAGTTTTATAGCAAACTTTGCTAAATAGGTTTTATAGTTCTCTTTAATATCCTTATAATTCTTCTTCAATTCATCAATAAGTATTATACAATCTTCAACATAAGGGTATAAATCCAAATCTCCGAAGAAATCCACCGTATATACATTATATCCTGCTTGATAGAGAGAATAGACTAAAGGTCTTGAATTAAAACCAATTACTAATATTTTATTTTTATCCATTTGATCAATTAAATATCTATATTATAAAAATTTCAAAATATTTTTGATAAACACTTAGTTTAAATTAAAACTTTTTATCATTTTTCCCACAATTCAAAACCCTGATTATCAGTAGATGAAATGGCTGCAATATATTTATCATAATTAAAATTTGGTAAATTTAATATATAATCGGTAATTTTTAGAGAGCCTGGAATTAATTCATCACTCGGCACCATAATAGGTATTCTAAACATTAATAACCAAAATATATCAGGTTGAAATGGTCCTTCATTCGTAGTAATTAATGCAACTTTTCTTAGGTCTGATAAAAAAAAAATTTCTTTTTTATTATTAGCCCAAAATAGTGTTAATTTTTCATTATCTATTTCCACTTTTTGTATTAGCTTGCTAGCTTCTTTAAATTTCTCAAAAAGGTTTCGATCCACCAATTATTATCATCTTCCTATAATTTTTTTAAATAGATATATCTTGATTATTAATTTGACTAAAATTAAAGTCTAAGAAAATTATAAATAAAATAATTAAAAATTATTAATGTTTGTACTCGGGATATTAAAAGAATAATCTTAATTGAATTAGAAGCGATATTTATTAATAGATTATAAGATCTTCTTAAGTTTTAGGATTAAACTTTCGGGATGATACTCGTCAAATTTGTAAATGTCAGCGTTTCCGTATTTCTTGAAATTTTCTTTAATTTTATTAGCGCTATAAGGGTGAACACCTAAAGCTCGTGTAGCATAGCTCTTTTTCGGCTCTAAAACAATAATATGAATATCCCGACGTGATAATGATTTTGTTAACTCCTTTAGTTCTTCGACAATTAAAGCATAATCGCTTTCAATCTGAGCAATTAAATCGGGATGCTTGTGAGAGATATTGGCTCCACAATCGGAGCATATAAAGATGACTGGAATAATGTTCCTATTTTTTAATTTCTCAATTTTTATTAATTCTTTACACTTTTCTAAACCACTCGCCATGGGAGTGTAGCTCCTTCCTTCTAAATTGTTTAATTTATGAATTGCCTTGCGAAACGATACTGTTGGTTTTTGCAGAACCACCGCTTGCTTTCCTCGAAATGCTATCAAACTGATTTTATCTTTCTTTCTATATCCTTCTCGTTGAAGTGATAAAATTACATCTTTCATTTGCTTGATAACATAATACATTGATGCTGAACAATCTAAAACAAAAAAGAGAGCTAATGGAGCACGATATTCAAAAATTTTATCTCGTAGATCATATTTATCAAATCGAATTGGAAAACTAATATCAGATTTATTATACAACGTATTTTTTAAATAAGATCGTATTGTAGCATCTAAAGCTAAAGATTTGGGATGCGAATTAATGGGATGACGAAATGAAACATATCTTCCCTTTTGAGATGAGGCAATTTTGATTCTTCTTCCAATTCCTCTCCCACCATAATCTGATATTTTTCTTTGCTTACGTATTCCATCTAATATTGAATTCATTTTTTTCTCCATTCTGTAGATAAAAGGCATGGTATTGAAATCATCATATGTTAAATTAAAGTCCTCATCTGAGGGGATATCTTTTACTTTCCAACCGCCAGCTGGACTGGCATCTCTTTTTCTTTTATCTTCATATTTAGGAGGTGGGAATTTTTGCTCCTCTGATTCTGGAATATCTACTTTATCTGGGTCTAAAGATTGTCGTTTAAATTCTTTTTGAGGCTCATCAGAATGCTTTAAAGGCCCTTCAGTTTCATCATTCGGCTGATAAATATTGGGATCTTCGTAAGCTTCTTGAATTTTTCCATAAACTTCTTTTAATTTATCTTTAATTTCTTTGGGAGTCATTTCATAATGTAATGATTTTATTCTATGTTCAAATACTAAATCCATTGCAAAATCTAAATCTTCTGCACTAATCACGTTTCTCAAATTAAAAGCCGCATTAGCACGTGCACATCGAATAAATGTGATATCTGCCCTCTGAGAAAAAATCTCTAATTCATTTACTATTTTAGAAACTAGTTCATAAACATTACTGGGAATTTTTATATCTTTTACGATTTTTCTTGCTTTTCTGATGCGTTCCTTTAAATTTTTTTGTTCTTCTTCATTGCGCTCTATAAATTCCCTTGGAGTATCATTAAAATCAATAACGCGTTTGGTAATCTCTGCCCGTAGTTCGGGATCACGGGGAGCTTCTATCTTTACTTCAAGTCCGAGACGGTCTGCGATCTGTGGCCTTAATTCTCCTTCCTCTGGATTCATGCTTCCTACTAATATAAATCTTGCGGGATGTGTCACTGAAATTCCTTCTCTTTCAATGATATTAATACCAGAAGCAGATGCATCTAATAATGTATCTACTATATGATCTTGGAGAAGATTTATTTCATCAATATAGAGAATACCACGATTTGCTTTCGCCAAGAGTCCTGGATGCAATTCAGATATTCCTTCAGCAAGAACTTTATCAATTGAAAGAGAACCACACACCATATCTTCTGTAACTCCAAGAGGAAGGTTAACCAGCTTCATTCCTCGCTTTTTTGTTTGAAGTTCTCCTTTTTCCTTCTTTTCTTGGCATTCCACACATAATTCATCAATATCAGAGTTGGGATCACAAGAAAAGGGGCATCCCACAACTACCTCAATTTGAGGCATAACTTCAACAAGCGAGCGTACCGCTGTAGATTTTCCTGTTCCTTGATGACCTTGCAAGAGTACGCCGCCAATTTGAGGATCAATAACATTTAATATTAAAGCCCTTTTCATTTTTTCTTGTCCAAGAATCGCCGTAAAGGGGAAGTTCTTTCGAAAAATCAATATAATTTAACACCTAAATGCTTTAAATTTTTAATTTCCTTTTTTCTTTTTAATAAATTCTGAAAAATAATTACTTAATATTAAAAAAAACAGCTTTCTAAATAATTTTGATTATAGCAAATTTTGTTAAAATAAAAATTCATGTGTAATTCTTTGCCATTTCATCAAATTTTTTTGAAGAATTTGAAGCAGCATCATCCCATTGAACTAGAATTTGTTGGACTTTCGTGATTACCTTATCCCTTTCCTTAAATTCTAAATAATCCATAAATTCTCTGATATTTTCAATAGCGATATAAGTCTGAGCAACATATTTTCGAATATCTTTTATCTGATTATTTAATACTTCTTTAGTTCGGTGTGCTTCTCCTTTTTGAATTAGAGTTTTTAAGTAAGATTCTGTACCCATTAATTTAGAATTTAATTCATTTATTTTTTTATCAACAATTCTCTGATAATGGTCGAATATATTGTTTTTTGGAAAAAAATTTGTCACATTAATAATAAAATTCTGGGTTTCCTTTATTAATTGTTCCATATTTTCATAACCTTGTATTTCATATATCTCTTCATGATATGATGCTTCAATTCCTTTGTTTACATCATCTAATCGAAAAATTTTAAAACCAGGATCATTTTTTAACTGCTTTACGGGGTCTCCTTTCTTATAGGGTAGTTCAATTTGACGTATTAAACGATTTGGGTTGAAAACTAAAGAAATTGCTTTCGGATTATTTTGTTGATAAGATAATGTTGTTTTTACGTCAAGCTGAGACATCATTACTTTAAAACCAGGGTGAGAATGCCACCATCCTACGGTAAAAAGTCCTTTCGAAAAGGCTTCATCATCAATTATACTAAAAGATTCATAATCTTCATCAGACCAATAAACTTTATCTATTATATCTTCTGGTTTTTTTTCTTGGTGGGTAATGGGATATGCTGCTGAGATAACTAAATCATCTTTCTCTATTTTCCCCGTGAATACTCCATAGACCTCTAACCAATCATCTTGAGGGAAGCGAGAATTAGCATATCTTACTGAGGAGGCTACAATCGTGTTATAGGCTTTTTTAGGAATTATAATAGTCATACTTTATTTTTTTATATTTGGTTAATTCAGTGTTTATTGATAAATACAAGTCTATTTATTTATAGTTTACCAAAAATATGAAAAAAGATAGTAAAAAAAGTGATATTAGATTGTTAACAAAGAAAATTCAATTAAGTGAAATATAAACAGAATACTTGAAAAATCTAAAATTATTCTTTATTGTAAATAGGATTAATATATATTCATTTATTACTTTATAATAACCATATAAAATTATAAAAATTAATAAAATCACAATAGTGCATCTAAATTGGTAGAAGGAGAGTTTGAACCATTAACAAACCAATTAGGGGTTTCCGGAACCTCCTATAAAATCCAATTGGGCCTTATTAATAATCAATGGGCCAGTAGATTAGTAAAAGGGAATAATGTATTAGCATCTAAAGTTTATGAATTGGATGAGGGGCAAAGTACCCCCAATATAAATTATATTGTAGGATGGGTATTACAAGCCTCAGCTATTCCCAATATCAACCCCCATCAAGTTATGAAATCTGCCCAAGCGTTAATGAATCAGGCTAAACAAAAATTAGAAAAAAAAGAGATAAAAGCGATTAGCTCTAAAACACAGGAAAAATTTGAAACAAAACATACAACGAGCGAAGAAGAAAAACGCAAGATTTTCCAGGAAAGAATGAAAACCCGTAAAAAAGAAAAAACAGAAATGGCGGGATCAAAAAGGATCTTACCAGAAATACCTTCAGCGGTACCAACAATGCAAAAGGAGCCCCAAAAAGGGCAAACTGAGGTTGCTCAATCCAAAAGGCCATCAAAATATTGTCCTTATTGTGGCCGCGATCTTGAATTTAAGTATTGCCCATATTGCGGAAAAAAACTCACTTAATTTTTTATCTTAGTTTTTAATATAAACTTAAATTTCGAAATATAATTTTAAGGAATTTTAAAATTATTTTAAACCACTCTTAATATGGAATATTTTTATTCAAATACATATTTATTATATTACTTAATATTTCGAAGGGTAAAATACACATCCTAAGAAATATATGCACCTTTTCAAGGTTTAATTATATAGAATTATTCAATAAAATTTTAACTTTAAAAACTATCTATTTAAATGAAAAAATAACATTTGTATTATGGAAAGATTAAAAAGTATTGATATTTATAGGGGTTTCATAATAGCATATTTAATAGTTGCACATACATGGTCATGGGGGATGGCATCTGGATATACTCCCAATATAATTCTAATAATAATAACCAGACCACTCTATTATATTTCACCAGAAGCAGAAGGATTTATATTGATTTCTGGTGTAAGCTTTACACTATCTTATCAAAAAAGAATTCAGGCCATAAAAAATAAGAGTTCTTATAATTATGATTATAAACAACTCCGCTTAAGACATTTTCTGAGAGCATTAATAGTTTTGTTTATTGGAGTATTTTCTTATAATTTAGAACAATTACTTTTTTGGAAGCGATTTGAAGATTTATGGTTATGGACTATCTTTCAAACGCTTGCCGTATCTATGTTATTAATATGGCCCTTAAGAAAGCTTAAAAAAATAATAAAAATTATAATTGGAATTAGTCTATTAATTTTATTTTATGTTTTATTTGCCTTTATTGACCCGGAAATGTTAAGTGGCCCCGGAGATCGCTTCATAATATCAGATCCTTTAAGTTTCTTTTATTTTATTTTCTATAATGGGTTTATTTTCTGTCCAATATTATTATACTTCCCATTTTTTCTTTTTGGGAATGTATTAGGTGAAATTTTATATGAAAAATCAATTAACGAAGAAACTAAAATTCCAGATAAAAAATTTATAAAATCACTCGCAAAACCAATCCTTTTAATTAGTATTCCATTAATGGTTATTGCATTTTTTCTTCCAGCCGATATTTTTACAATAAATACATATTCATGGTTATTATATTCTTTAGGAGCGGATCTTGTTCTTTTTTTGTTTTTGTTTTCTATTGAAAAATTAGAAATCTTTAAATTTAAGAGAGAATATAAATTCTTTTATTATTTTTCATATTATTCATTGACCGCATATTTAATGCAACATTTTCTATTTTATCTCGTGTATGATAGATTTACTCCTCTTATAGGATTAATAGTATCAATAATGATTTTATTGGGATTTTTTATTCTTCTAAAAATTATGTATATAAAGGTAGGTCCCTATTTCAGCTTAAAAATACAAATCGCACGATTAGCAACTTATCTTAGCAACAAAATTATAGCAGAACATTAATATTAAAGAATTTAAAATGAATTTCTTTTTAAATATAAATATATTAGAGCAATAAAACGGCTTTTTTCTCCCAAAAAATAATCTTAATTTTTAAAGATCATATTTTAAAAAAATAAAAAAATTAGAAGAAACATGAAAACAAGGTTAAAATGTATTGATATTTTTCGTGGTTACGTAATTATTTATATGATTTTACTTCACACGTGGATGTGGGGAATACCTGGAGGCGCTCCTAGTTTATCAACTAACAGTTTTTTTCATTTATTATCCGTAATTATTCTTTATGTTAGCCCTGAAGCTGAGGGTTTTGTGTTTGTTTCCGGAATCAGTATCATGTTATCTTATCAAATGAAAAGTATAAAAGCAAAAAATGCACCAAATTTTAATCAGAAGGACTATTATAAAGAAATACGTTTAAAATATTTCTTACAAGCATTGTTTTTGTTTTTAATTGGGTTTTTTTATTATAATTTTCGAGCTTTTCTTTATCGGGGATATATAGGAAATTTATGGTCGTGGAATATATTCCAAACACTTGCGGTATCGATAATTTTAGCGTGGCCCCTGATGAAATATAAAAAAAATATTAGAGTCTTGATAGCAAGCATTTTCTTAATTCTTTATGGTATCTTTTTTTATTTTATCCCAAAAGAAATATTAATTAGTCCGAGTGATCAAATAGTAATAACAAGTGTAATAGATTTTGTTTATTTTATTTTTTATAATGGATTTTTATTTACCCCGATTCTTGGCTTTTTTCCGTTTTTCTTGCTTGGAAATGTTTTAGGAGAAATAATATATGAAAAAATTATCGATGAAAATACAAAAATTACTAATAAAGAATTCATTCGATCAAATATATATCCATTATTATTAATTAGCGCATTATTGATAATTATCTCTCTTCTTTTCATTCCCATCGATAATTTTTCACGAAATTCATTTAGTTGGTTATTATATTCATTAGGCACTAATTTTATATTTTTTCTGATTTTGCTAAGTATTGAAATAAGGATTAATTTTAATTTTAAGCGAGAATATAAATTCTTTTTCTATTTTTCTTATTATTCCCTTACTATATTAATACTTCATGAATTTCTATTTCCCTTACTCTATCAAAAATTTACTATTAGTCAAGGATTTTTTATCTCTTTAATAATAATTATTTTTTTCTTTATAGGTTTGAAAATTATATATCAAAATGTAGGAAAATATTTTAGTTTAAAATATTTGATTTCAGAATTGAGTTTTCATTTAGCAATTTCATTCAATAAAAGAAGGATTTTAAAACTAAAAAAATAGATTGAGTTATTGTAAGTTCTTTTAAAAATATTTTCTATATTTTATGAATGGTATAAAATTAAACGAATATGAGATAAATTTCATAAAAAAATTTCAAACGAATTATGTTTTGATTTAAAAGTAAACATATAAGAGAATAAAATAAAATAATATTAATATAGAAGAACTATATCAATGTGAATAAAATTTGAAAACACATAAATCTAATATCTCTGATGAGTCTATAGTAAGAATTAAACCAGAAGCCTATTATAAAATGTTAGTTCATGTCTTACGATTTGGTTCAAAAAATCGTAATTATGACCAATTTAAAGAAGTTATGGGAATTTTAATTGGTTATCTTGAAGGAGAAGGAGAAATTAAAGATGTTATAATTGAGAATGTTGTACCCGTTTCTCATGGAGGATCAATTGAGGTACGGTTTGCCCCAGAGGATTATATAAAATTTTCAACGGTAGATGAGCAATTTGCTAAAAAAGGCTGGTTTAGTGTTGGTTGGTACCATTCTCATCCAGGACTTAAAATTTTCTTTTCAGGTACTGATATAATAAATCAGCTTGGATGGCAGACCGCAAATCCCAGTGCTATTGGAATTGTTTTTGATCATACTTACTTAGAAAATCCAAATGATCCTGGATTTCGAACTTTTAGGTTAGATGATCCTTACAAAGGAGATGCATCACATTATCATGAAGTCAAAACGATTATAGACCCTCCTAATAGTCTTGAATTTTATAGAAAAATTATTTATCTAATTAATAGTGTTCAAACTAAAGAGCCTCCCATATTTGAATTAAATGAGAAGATAGACATATTTGGGAATGTTTCCGTTCCTAGTGATGAAGATTTAATCGCAAATAAACCAAATATAAATACGGAATATTTAATTACCCATTTACAAAAAAGCATTTTTCAATTAATAGAAACTTCAATCCGACCAATTACTAATTTTTATAATAATTGGAGTAATGAATTAATTGAGGAAATTATAACTCTTAATTTATTAATGAAAGAGAATATCATTTTGATTAGGAATTCAATCAATAATAATATGACTGTCCTTCTAGAATCCATTAAAGAAGATTTAAGATTGGATTTGGATAATTTAGATTTTTATATTAATGATAAACTTGAATTATTAGACAAAAAAATTATAAAAAGTAAAGAATTACTGGATAATTTTAAAAAAGAAATGCAAGAAAAGGTTATCATTACCTTAAACAATTTATATAAAGAATCCGCTTTAGAATATGATTCTTT
Organism: Promethearchaeota archaeon; assembly: GCA_016839555.1. Classification (GTDB taxonomy): domain Archaea; phylum Asgardarchaeota; class Lokiarchaeia; order Sigyniarchaeales; family SOKP01; genus TEKIR-8. The sequence goes on along the minus strand of JAEOUA010000007.1, from coordinate 216,688 downwards.
ATTTGATATTGGAAGAAATAATTTTCAACAATTAAATGAATTAAATTCAAAAATATTAGAACTAATACAAGCTCAAAATAATAAATTGGAAGAATTTAGAGGAACATTAGGAAAACTTCAAAATAATATTCTTAATGAAAGTTTATCTTATCAAGATAAGCTAAATATTGAATTTAAAGAGAAAATGAAATTATTTAAAGAAAAAGTTAACACATTACAGAACTTATTAAAAGAATCATTTCCAATTTCAGAGAATACATTAGATTCTTTTGAGATGAAAATTAAAAACTTAAAAAAAGAAAAAGAAGAACTAAATAATAATTTATCAAGATCTAAAGAGGAGAATAAAATTCTTCAAGAAGAGATTATAAAAATCAAAAATGAAGTAAAAGATTTAAACAAAAAAATCGAAACACTTCAAAATGATAAAAATAAATTATCCGAGAAGATAAAAAAATTGAAAACGAGGGAGGATTAAAACAATGAATAATAATAAACAAAATCGTGTTATAATTAAGAAGGAGGCGTTTAGAAATATGATCACTCATCTACTTAGATTTGGCAATATAATTCTTAGACGGAGGTATGATGTATTAGGAATATGTATTGGAAATATATCTGAGAATAATGATATAATTATAAATAACGCTATTCCAATTACTCATGGCAAAGGTATTAACCTTAACACTGATAATTATCTCCTTGAAAAGATTGCTCAAATTAAAGAAAAATATAATGCCTCTGGATTGAAAGGCATTGGAAATTATATTTCACATGTTGATAATGGATTATCATTAAGTGAAAGAGATATTAATAATCTTCTTCAGTTTCAAAATGAAGATAATCCTCTGGGATTTTGCGTGGCTTTTGATCCTAATTTAATTGATAAAAATGATAATTTTGGCTTAAAGATATATACATTAGATGATTTTCATCAAGGTATCAATAGTCAATATCATGAATTACCCTATGAAATTGAAAAACCCAATAGTTTGGATTATTTTAAATGGGTTCAAAAATTTGTAGAAGATTATCAAAAAGAAGATCCTATTTTAATTAAAGAAATAATAGAACTATCTGAAGATAAGCAAAAAGATTTACAAGAAATACCTAAAACAAAAGAAAAAATGGTAGAAGAACTTTTTTACTTTTCTAATTTTAAGGAAGCTAATGTCGAATTTGGGGATACTGTTGAGAGAATTATGAATCAGCAAATCATAAGATGGACTGAAGAATTCAATAGCGCTACACTAAGTGGAAATCAAAAATTACTTGAGAGTATCATTCAAATAAAAGAAAATATTTCTAGGGGTTTAATCAATTATAAAAAAGTATTCGAAGAGGAATTCAAAATTATTTTTAATATTTTTGAAGAATCATTATCTAGCTCTATCGATACTCGAATTCAAGATTTTAACAAAATTATTGAAGACACTAAGAGAAAATATACCATGATTAAGGAATCACTAATAGAATCCATAAAAAATCAAGTCACTAATAATTATCGGGATTTTCAAGAGATTATGAAAAAATTTAGTGAAATGAGTGAATTTTCTAAAAATCAGATGAAAAATTTAGCAGAGAAAGCTCAAATACTTAATGAATCAATTATAACAATGCCCGAACAAATAAAAAATAATTTCGAAGAAATAATAGTCAAATTACAGGAAAGGGCAGAGAAAAATAATATTGAGATAATGGAATTGTTCAATAATTTATACTCAGAAATTGAATTAATAGAAAACACGTTTTCGGAGATTAAAAATAGAATTGAAGAAAAAATAAAAAAGATTGAAAATTTATAATATTCCTCTAAAATTTCTTAGTTAATTTATTATATTTTCACGACTGAAATTTTAGCATAGGTAATTGAGAAATATGTAATTTATATTTAGGAATGTTTGTTTTAAGTCTTTTTAATTTGTTACTTTTAGCTAAACGGGACAACAACCGCCCTATCTTGTCTACTCTTATATCCACTCCATAATTATCGTTTAAAACAGAAGAAATTTTATAAGAGGAGAGTATGACAACCTCAGAAATGTTTTTTTCACATAATAATGCGATAGCATCTTTAACCAAATTAATCAGATTTTCTTTATTATCCGTATTTTGTGACATACTTCTCATGAACTTTTTTCTTTAGATAAAGATATATATAAATTTATTTTTCTATATTTTTAAAATTTACTTCCTATAATTTTACTCAAAATAAGTTATTAATTATTCATAAAGAATAGCATCAGAAAAAAATTTTGAAAAAAATAATAAAATAAAAATTATTTTTTATTTTAAGAATATATAATATCAATAACATATTTAATTGAATATTTATGGTATCTTCTAAAGAAAAGTCTACTCTTCAACAATTTAAGGAAAAAACTAATGAAAAATTTAATAATTTTAAAGATAAATATATATATCATCAAATCTATACAAAAGGAGGCGAAAAACCTCCCAAATCATTTGCTTTCAGTAAAAAATTTATAGGTCTTTATATTTTCTTTATATTCTATTCATTTATATTATTATGGGGAATTGATGATCCCAATCATTTCATTGTTAGAGCATTAACTTTTGGAGATCCCTTCTATTTCGGAAACGCTATTTGTGCGTTTTTTATTACTCTTTCATTAATATTAAATAATGACCGTGTGAGGTATTTTTTGTTTGAAAAATATACAGCTATTAAGCAGCTGGTCATCTTTCCTATTATAATTGCTGGATTTTATTTCTTATTCTTTTTCACGTCATCAATTATCAATTATATAAGCTATCTATTGGCTTTATCGTTAATTTGGATTATCCTTTTATCTAGCAGATACTATATGTATTCGAGGAAATTTGCCACAAAAATAGAATATAAAATTATTAAAAAATATTCTGTAGCAAGATCAATTCTTATATTCATAATCCCTTTTATAATACTTATTGTTTTGGTCACTATATCTTTTTTTTATAGAGGGGTTTTAGTGATATTAACTTTAGATTTTTTTAGTATTTATAATCCTTTCGAATCCATCAATGTATATAATACGGAAATGGGTATTATTATGCCCTTTATATATTTCAGTTTAATTATGACTTTTGTTTTTATTATCTTTGAGTTAGTAATTTCAAGAAGTAAATTGGACTCAAGAAGGGCGGGTATGTTTGATAATTTTACCTTCTCTTTAATTGTATTTTTTATTTTTTTTTACCAACTTTTACAAGTAACTATTTTTTTAATTTTAAGACCTGAAACAGTCGCAGCAATAAAATCAGCATTTGGTACTACCGGTTCAGCATTTACTTATATTTTTATCATTGAATATATAGTTTCTATAATATTTTTATATCGGGTTATAATAAAACTCGGGAAATCGTATTCTTGGACAATCTTGTTTTTCAAAAGAGACGGATTGATTTTATTTTTTCTCGGATGTGTTACTGCTCAAACTCTCACGAGATTTGCTCTTACAAATTTAGTATTGAATCAAGAAATCACATTTTTAGGAGATATTTTAATGGCTGATAAATATCTTATATCAATTTTTATGATACTATTTCTAGGAATTACATTAATACTATATTATATGAAACCTCAACAGACATCTATGTTTATAAGATTACAAAAAGAAACCGTCAGCGAAGAAGATGAATCGATGATCATTATTCATAAAATTTTAAAAAGTGAATATATTAGACGGGGTGAACCCTATCCGATTGAATTATTAGAAAGAGATTTAATTAAAAGTACTAAATTATCAAAGGCAACAGTTTATTCTCTTATTAGAAGATTAGCGAATCAAACAATCGATATCAAGCTTGAAATGAAAACGGCTGAAAAGAAGAGGAGAATCTATTGGATTGACTTTGTATCTGTTAGTGATATATACGAGAAAAAAAAAATTGCGTATAAAAAAGCTAGACACTTTCTTTTTGAGAAAATTATTGAGTGTTCTTTGAAAAAACCAAAAGAGAGTAAAGGAATTTTGAAAAGATTATCGATAAAATGTACACCTGGAAATTTTTGGCAAGACTTTTTACTATATTATGAAAAAAAAGTGAACGATTATCAAAAGGCAACCAGGTTTTATCATGATAAAAAGAAATTGGTTCAGCTTGTAAAGAGGTTAAGAAAGAGGATAAAAACAAAATCGAGTAAGAGAAAGCGGAAATATAAAAAGAAATAGAAATTTAAAGAACAATCAGAAATCAAAAAGAATAGATATCAAATTAAATTAATTCATATTTTTTATCATAATAATTTCTAATCGCATTTTTTAAACCCTTTATTGCTAAATCAATACTATGTCTCATTAGATTTAGAGGGATTTTTAATTCGTCAGCTATATCTTTCTTACTAATTCTCTGAGCTTCATTAAGAGGCATACCTTTTATTATTTCAGTTAAGATGCTGGATGTTGCAATAGATATAGCACACCCGAAAGTTTGAAATGTCGCATCTTTAATGACCGCATTTCCATTATTTTTTTCAATCTTTAAGTAAAAATAAGCAACATCACCATATTTTTTATTTCTAACTTCTCCGAGAGAATTAGGATTTTTCATTTCTCCCAAATTCCTTGGATTTTTATAATGATCTATTAATTTAACGGTATAGGACTGCAATGCCTCTTTTTTACTGTTAATATTACTATTAGCAATAATATCTTTCAAAGTCTAATTCCAAAAGCTAAAATTTATTTTAAATTTTATAATCTTTAATTTTAAAAAGAAACTAAATGACTAGTATCCTAATAAATATAAAAATTATAGAACCCTTAATTATTTTACAAATTTTTGTAACAAAAATAAATTTTTTTAGCAAGTACTAAAAAATTTTATCTTCTTTCTACAATTCGCTTTAAACATTCTTCTAAATAATCGTTTAATTTAAAATTATTAATTTTTTTTCCTGAGGGATTGAAACTTTCTGAACACCCAATGAAATGACGTAATCGGCAACTTCTGTCAATTTTCGGGGGCTTTCATGGAAAAAGCATATTTCTCTAGGCTCTAAATTTTTAATCATTTCAGTAAGTTGAGTTTTATCCCCGTGAAGCTTAATTTTGATTTGAGGAGCGAAAGTATTAACAAGTAAGGCTCTACAAGGAATTTTCCAAGACTCTGAAAATTCTACAATTGGGGGCTCATTCTTTTTATCTTCAGGAGGATTCACCAAAGAATATCCCGGCTCCTCATTTATGCCACCAGCCAGATATACTAAATTATGAGGATTTGGCGCAATACGACTAAAAATTTTCTTAATAATTCCATAATTCAAATCTACCGGATGAGAAATTATGATACAGTTTTTCTTTTTCAAAAAATCTAAATCATCATGATCAAACCATCTTAACTTAATACTATTAAATGGATTAGCTTTATCTCTGATAAGCCTTGATATAGGCCCATAAATATATTTATAACGATGATTAATAACTTGAATATTTTTTCTTACCATCATATCAACATAAATGTTTGGCCTTTTTTGATAATCATGTCGCAGTTGCTTTTTTCTAAAATGTCTCCAGAATTTTAGCATAAAACTTATCGCTAAACTTGAAGGGTCTGCTCCGATTAAAGAACTATTACCATATTCTGCCTTCTGTTCCAGAAATAGAATTAAACTGTGAAAATGTTGAGAAGGATTTCCAAACTCTTCATAAGCACTTGATCCATCGATTAAAAGAAAATCTAAAGGACGGGATATTTGATCCAAAAATCTTTTAGTTCCAGCGAAAGGCGTAATATCATAATAAGTGTAATCGCCGGTATAAAGAAATCGATAATCCTTTACCTTTACGAGCATCATTAATGCGCCAGGCATATGACCAGCATGAAAAAAAGAAAGAAAACAATCCTTTTCCTTAAATTCTATTTTATCTCCATTCTCCACATAAATTACATTCTTTACCACATTTCGATATTCTTCTTGTTCAATTTCATCCTTTTGTTTTTGATCTAAAAAATCAGAATCTCTTAAAAGATATAAATCCAATGTAATTCTGGAGCATAAAACGGGTATATCCGGATGAGCTTTAATAAAATCTAATAATCCTGACACATGATCATAGTGGGAATGGGAAAGAAAGACGGCATCGATTTTGGGTTCAAAATTTTCCTTGTTTAAAACTAACTCCATATTATCATTAGTCAAAGTCTGTGAGCAATTGGATTGAAGTTCATTTCCATCATCTTTTTTTATTTCTTCTTTATCTTGTGAATTTATTTCTCTTAATTTGTCTATATCTTCCAAATTAGAGTGCTCATTTTCACTTTTCGATAATATTAATTGTTTATGTTTATCTTTCTGTAATAGATCATTTACATTTTCAAGATATTCATCGATATCCTTTAAAGATTTTTCCTCAATACCACAATCTAGTAATATATTTAGATGGCCAGTCCCTAATATTAAGCAATTATGATTAGGTCTTGATGCAATAGGATAAAGAATTAGGCGAATCTTTTCATTATTTTTTAAATTTTTCGATATAGAGGTATTTTCAAAATAAGTAGTATCATATCGTTTTTCTATTTTATCAATAGCAATTGAAATTTTGCTTTTACCAACGGGCACTCCTGTTATATAAAAATACCATCCATATTTTCTTACTAAATTTTCTAAATTCTCATACATTTTATCTCCTATTAATGATTTAACTACAATAACCTTTTCTTCTTCATAGTAAATAATTTTTCTAATTGCATTTTTTTCTTTCTCTGGAACTGAATTGTTTTGTAAGAAAAAGTCGTTTAAGGTTTCTTTAATGGGGAGGGTTATAATATTATTTAACTTAATAATTTGAAGATATCTATTGTATTCCTTAGTATGATAGAGGGGTCGCATATTTTTTTTTTGAACTAAATCAAATTGAAATCCATTCACTTGATATTCTTCTTTTGAAAGAATTCTTTCTTTTGATTTCTCTTTCTTTTTACTTCTTTTTTTTGTTTCAGCAATTCCAGAGGGTACAAATTTTTTAGTAACAAAAAAGAACCAACCGTATTTTTTTACAAGTTGTTCTCGATTCCAGATCACTTCCCTCGCTTGTTTAGATTCTAATATTATTAGCCTATCCTCTTTATAATATACTATTTGAGTTATCGATTTTTTAGTCGATTTTGAGATATCCTTTAAATTTTCAGAAAAGAAATCATTAAGTACTTCCTCAATAGAATTTTGAGGTATATTTTTTTGTTCCATTATTTTCAAATTTTCATGGTAGGATCTTACTTTAAATGAGGAATCTAATTTTTTAGCCTCTATAACTTTTATTAAATGATCTTCAAAATGTAGTGATTTCTTTTCCATAAAATATCCAAATAAAGTTATTATTTCAAGAAATATATAGTATTCTTTATGTGGTTAAAATATTTATTACAATAAAATTTGATCATTCAATTTATTGTTAATAAATTTGATATAATAAATAAAAAATAATAAGAAATTACATATAATAAGAAGTAATTAATAGTACATAAAACAATAAGAGTTGGTGAATTTTATTGTCTCTCAAAATTATGTGGGGTATGACCGGAACGGGCTATATATTGAAAGAATCTATTGAGTTAATGAAAGATTTGCAAGAAAATTATGATATAAATATTACTGTAATGTTATCTAAAGAAGGAGAAGTAGTTGTTAAGTGGTATAAGCAATGGGATTATTTAAATGAAGTTGTAAAAAAGGTCTTTCTTGAAAATACACCAAATAATCCTTTTCTCGCAGGTCCTCTTCAAATTGGTAAATATGATTTTCTTATTGTTTGTCCTGTTTCTGCAAATTCCGTAGCAAAAATTTCTTATGGTATTGCAGACTCACTAATTACAAATTGTGTAGCGCAAACCATAAAGGGAAGTGTTCCTGTTTATTTATTACCTTCTGACCAGCATAAAGAGCCCATCATAACATCCAAACCCGATGGAAGCCCACTTGTATTAAAAATTAGAGATATTGAAATTGAGAATATTAATAAATTAAAAAATATGGAAGGAATTACTGTATTTTCAAATTTTTCTGAATTAAAGAATTGGTTAATGGAACAAGCGAAAAAATAAAGTTTTTTATTTTTCTCTTGATTAGTTTTTTATAGAATTAATACATTAAAAAAAGTAATAATTATATTGTATGAAATACTTTTAAAAATCAGCTAGTTTAAAATCTTGGCACGGAATTTCATCTAATTTTATATTGATATGCCAATTTATACAAAAACCATCATTATAATTCTTGCAATATGCACAAGTTAAATTTCCTCTTTTTTTTCTAATTATTTTTCTTTCAGTTTCAGCATTCCCTTTTGCTTTAGCTTTTCCATGCATTCTAACTTAGCCTTGTGTTTTTGTAATTTTCTTAAATTTTGAAATATTTCAAATAATAAAAAGTTCCTTTTTATGAAATATAGAAAAGGATATGTGAATTTTTTCACAATAAAATAGAATTATGAGACAACACATTTGAAAAATTTAAAAATATTATTGCTAAACTCTACATTATTATGTACTAAAGAGTATTTCTAATCTTTCTTTAATTTCCTCAATGGAGTATTATATAATAGGAACTTTTTTATATTTATCTAAGGTAGATATATATAAAATTTTTCAATATCATTGAAATGAGTTTATATGTGATAAACAAAAATATTCCAATATAAATTCTATATTTACCAATCATTTGGAGTGATTAAACCAGAGCCGGTACCAAATAATACTATTTTTTCATCTTTATCTAGAAATCCATTTTCGATTAATGTTTGTAAGGCGGCTGCTGTTGCCGCTGCTTCAGGGCATAACATTATTCCCTCGGTTCTAGCTAATTTATACATTGCCGTTTTAATTTCTGAATCTGGAACCGCAACAGCAGTCCCACCAGAACTTCTTATAGCATCAAGAATTAAATAATCACCAATAGCACTAGGCACTCTTATTCCTCCAGCAAAAGAATGAGCATTTTCCCATTTAGTGGCAGATTTTTTGCCCTGTTCAAATGCCCGCACAATAGGTTGACATCCTTCTGGTTGGACAGCCACCATTCTAGGTCTTTTATTGCTAATTAATCCAAGTTCTTCTAGCTCTAAAAATGCTTTCCACATACCTACAATTCCCGTTCCACCCCCAGTGGGATATACTATAACATCTGGTAAAGTCCATTCGAATTGTTCTGCTAATTCGAATCCCATCGTTTTTTTCCCTTCTACACGATATGGTTCTTTTAGAGTAGATACAGAAAACCATCCATTTTCTTTTTCAGCGATATTTGCTCTCTCTCCAGCGTAATCAATTAATCCATCAATTAATACAAGATCTCCTCCCATTACATCAATTTCTTTTAAAATAAACTCGGGTGCATCTTTTGGTGCAAAAATATGAGCCTTTGCACCTGCATGAGCCGTATATGCTGATAGGGCGGCTCCTGCATTTCCTGCACTTGGCATAACAAAATCTTTAACGCCTAATTCTAATCCTTTTGAAACCGCAGCACAGAGACCACGACTTTTAAAAGTGCCAGTTGGATTTTGTCCCTCATCTTTTAAAAATAAATTTTTTAATCCGAATTGCCTACCAAGAATATTAAGTTTTACTAAGGGAGTCCATCCTTCTCCAAGCGATATTCGAAATTTTGGGTTTATTACAGGCATTATTTCATTAAAACGCCAGATATTATATACTTTTTTTTTCCGTATTAGAACTTTAGAAAGAAATTCTTTTGCTCCTTCTAAATCATATTTAGGAAATAATACCTTTCCACAAGATGTACATAAATTATTCAATTTATTAATATTATACTGAGAATTGCAATTAGTACAAACAATATTTTTCAAGAATGAATGATTCTGAAACATTTATAATTCTCCGTTTACTATGTTTAATTCTAATTATGTTACTTTATTCAAAATCTCTCTAATCTCTTTAGAAATTCTTTTTTAATACTAGTTTAAATATTGAATAAGTTCTCAAAAAATTAAAATGAGCCTAGTTATTGATCATCTATAATATTCTGTATATTCTTCCCCTCCACTTTTGCTAGATAATTGCTTTCTACGATATTCTTGTGCTTTTTCTGCAAGTTCTAACATCTTTTCTTTAATTTCTTTTCCTTCTTCGAGTAATGGGTTAACGTCTATATCCATTTTATAAATTTGATTTAGAACCTTAATAATTGATGCTGCTGCCTCAGGAGTGGGAATTTGATAAACCGGTGCAAACAAAACATATCCTTGTAATTTATTTGTTAAAGTTTCATTAATAATGGTTGACTCCGGTCCGACAATAATGCCTTTCTCAAATTTTTTAAGGTTGAATTGTTCAAGATAATCAATTAATTCTTCTTCTGCAGCATAATATACAGGAAATTCATCTATCATGCCTCTTTGAGGGATTCCTTGAAAAACTACGATTTGTTTAGCTTTTACATCCTCATTTAATGCCCAATTATTAATCGTCTTCGCTAAATCATTATAAGCCGAGGATATTTCAAAAGGTACTTCGCAAATACCCACAATTAAATTATAGAGAGGGGAATAATAAATCCTAAATGGATGTTTCAATATACCATCATAAAATGTAGAAATGGGAGGGAGGTATTCGCTGGTTACAAAACCTATTTCCTTAATATCAAGGATCTGTTCAATCAAACTATTTGCAATTATAGGTCCAATAAGTCCAATTCCCGCCAACCCTAAAATGATTGTGGAATCATCCTTAATTTCTACTGAGAAATCCTCTATTACTACCTTACTTTTTTCTCCAGCATCACAAACATATTCTTTAATGACCATTTAGATTCTCTACCTGTTTAACATTCTTTTTCAAATATATTGATATTATATAAAAGATTTAAAAATCAAATTAATTTTATGGATTAAGATAATTTTCAATCTTTCTTCTTTTCTTAAAGATTATATATAAAAAAGCAAATAAAAATTTATTATTGGTAATATTGAGTGTATTCATCTTCTTCCCCTTCTGGAATCTGTTTTCTTTGATATTGTCTTGCCTTTTCTGCGAGTTCTAACATCTTCTCTTTAATTTCTTTTCCTTGTTCAAGTAATTTATCTATTTTAAGGTTCATATCATAATGTTTATTTAATACTTCTATAATAGAAGCAGCTCCTTCTGGAGTAGGTATTTGATAAACTGGAGTAAAAAAAGCAAGAGGTTTCAATTTATTGGTTAATGCTTCATTAATTATTGTAGCTTCTGGTCCTGTTATTATGCCTTTTTTGACTTTTTTAACCCCATCTTTTTCTAAATTATCAATTTTATTATCTTGGGATGCATAATATACTGGAAATTCATCAATCATTCCTTTTTGAGGTATTCCTTGAAACACCACTATTTCCTTTGCCTTTACATCATCAGATAATGCCCAGTTACATATAGTTTTTGCTAAATCATTATAAGCGGAGGATATATTAAATGGTACTTCAGATATTCCAATAATTATATTATATTCTTCAGAATAGTATAGTCGAAACGGGGATTTTAACACTCCATCATAAAACGTGGATATAGGAGGAAGGAATTCTGAAGTAATAAACCCGATTTCTTTAATATCTGGAACTTGGTCAATAAAGGTATTTCCAATTATAGACCCCAATAAACCTAAACTGGCAAATCCCAAGATAAAAGTAGCTCCTTCTTTAATTTTAATTGAAATATCTTCAATTACGACTTTAGATTTCTTTCCAGGGGGACACACATATTCTTTTTTAATTTTTTTCATACAAATCTCTAGATATCTCTTTGATTTTTAATTATATTTATTTAAACCCTTTTTTAAATTTAAAGGTTAAAATTTGTTAATTATTATTATAATTATGGGGATATATGTATTCATAATTTCATTTTTTATTGTTTTGAAAAGATATTTTAAAAATATCCTATTAAAAGATTCTAAAATATCTCAAAAATACACTTAAAAAAACTTTAATTGATGAAAGTATTTGTAAATCTATATCTTTTATTTTCTTAATTAAAAAAGATTATAAAATGGTTCTATGAGAAATAAACCGCACATAATTTTCATTGTACTAGATACTTTAAGAGCAGATAAAACATTTTCAACATATTCTAGCATTGAATTAACTCCATTTTTAAAAAAATTGTTAAAAAACTCACTTAATTTTAGAAATTGTATTGCAAATACTGTGTGGACTTTCCCTTCTCATTGTTCGATGTTTACTGGATTAAATCATAGTCAAATAAGAGAAATTAGTAACTTTAATAGTCTTGGATACAAAATTCCAACAGCAACCCAAATTTTAAAAAATGATGGATATAAAACATATTGCTATACAGAAAATTCCTATGTTAGTAAAATATTTCAATTAACTAAAGGTTTTGAACATATTTTAAATAATTTTAAAAAAGGATTTATTTGGCTTAAAAGAAATATTAAACTAAACTATTTATTCAATCTGCTAAATTATTTTGAAAATATCATAAAAGATCATATTTATTCTAAAAAACTTAAGGTTTTTTGGAAAATAATTAGAAAAAAAATTAATGCTTTAATCTTTAATTTCAGCTTAAAATTTTTTTGGAAGTTTAATATATATAACTTTGAAAACCTATCTATTCAAGAGATTAACAAATTTAGTAATTTAATTCAGAAACCTTCGAAGGATGAATCCTACTTTATATTTTTTAATATAATGGCTACTCATGAGCCTTATAATCCTCCAAAACAAATATTAAAATTATTTAACTTAACCAATAAAAAACTTGAAATTTATAAAGACCTTGCATTTAATGCCCATGAATTTAAAGTATATATGAATCAGATATCTAAAAAATTTAATAAAAATTATCCCTCTACGATTGAAGCGTTTTATAATGCTTCAGTGTATTATTCAGATCTGATTTTAAAATGGATCTTTTATATATTGAAGAAGAAGAATTTATTAACTAATTCATATATCATTATAACTTCTGATCATGGTGAACTTCTGGGCAATAATCAAGACCATTTTCTTTGGGGTCATTCTATGCCCCTAAAAAGTGTTCATAAAAGTTTAACACATGTACCTTTACTTATTTATCATGAAAATTTTAAAAGAAAAGATATAGAAAAGCAAGTCCAATTAAAAGATTTATTCCATACAATTCTTAACATGGCAAGCATCCCCGAAAATAGATACGAATTATTTGCTCCAGAAAAATCTTTGATAAATCAAGTTGAAAAAAATCAAACGCCTCAATATATTTTTGGAGAATATTTAAAAAGTGATAAATTTATTAATGATATTTTGTTAATTAAATCTCACAAACTTGGTCAATTAATAAAGAATCATTTAGATTTTAAGATGGAAAATGATATTTGGTTTTTAAGATCAAATAAATATAAGTATATAAATTATGCAAATAGATTTGAGGAGTTTTTTGATATACTAAATGATCCATATGAAAAGAATAATATTTTTGATGAAAATAACGAAAAATGTAAAAAATTTAGAAGATATTTAAAAAACTATTTAAAACAAAATAAAGATGTAGAAAGCATCAAAAAAATTATAACAAAAAGTGAAAAAGATAAAATAAGTGAAGCAATCTCTTCAAAATTTAAAAATATAGAATTTAAAGTATAATTGAATAAATAAATTTTAGTAATTAAAAATAATAAATTAAGCAAAGTTTTGACTTAAAATGAATAAATTTGATATTATAATTGTAGGAGCTGGTCCCGGAGGTTCTATAGCTGGAAAAGAAGCTGCGGAAAATGGTTATTCTACTTGTATACTTGAAAAAGAAAAAATAAGTGATAATGGTAGATATAAAGCCTGTGGTGGTGCATTAGCTTGGGAGTTAGTGGAAGAAATAGATTATCCAGAAGATAAAATTAGTAGAGTCATTGAATCTTTAGAATTACATCATTTAGATGGAGATCATTTTTCTAAAAAAGGAAAAGGAGCAGTTGTGTGGCGTTCTACTTTCGATAAATATTTAACAGATATGGCAATCAGTAGTGGAGCTCGATTAGAGGAAAAAAATTCATTAATAAATATAACGAGAGAGGATAATCTTTATAAAATTAGCACTGAAAAAGAGAAATATCTTTCTAATTATGTGATTGCCGCAGATGGGGTCACATCACAAACATTAAAGAAATTAGGGTGGCCGTACTTTCAAAAGGAAGATTTAATACTTACTATTACAAAAGAAATGGGCACCTCAAGATCTCAGATAGATAACGTTTTAGGGAATGACACGGTCCATTTGTTTTTTGGAAAAGATTTGATATCTGTTGGATATGCATGGCTTTTTCCCAAAGCAGATAATATTACTGTTGGATGGGGTAATCAGATTAATCTAATTAAAAATTCTCGAACGGAGTTTGAACAATTTGTTAATCTCGATTTCGTTAAAAAAGCATTAAAAAACTCAGAACTAACTATTTTTAAGCCACACTTAATACCTGTAGGACTTCGTCCGAAACTCTATGAAGATAAAGTATTTGCTGTCGGTGATGCCGGAGGGATTGTGGATCCTATTAGTGGTAAAGGGATTCCATACGCAATGATGTCGGGTAAATTTGCAATAGAAGCAATTATGAAAGGCGAAAAAAGGGACAAATTAGAAAAACTAGGACAATATTATGAAGCAATATTAGATAGAAATTTTTTAAAGATTCTTAAAGCAAAAAGAATCGCTAGAGATAAGATCTTTCAAAATGATGAGAATTTAAAAAGATTTCTGTCTCTTTGGGAAACCCATAGAAGCTCAGAAATCGTAATGAAAAAATTATTAGAATAAAAAAAGATAATAATTTAAAATTTTATTAGTTTATATTTTCATATTATTTGCTTTAAATCTCAATTTGGTCGATTCCTTCTGCGTTTGGCCAATATAATGGTGGATTACCTCTATTATTGCTAATCCATAGTTTTTCTTTTAAATAATTAATTCCAACTATAAAATCATTGTGTTCATATTTTCCTGCCATCATATTTTCTATATCTGGTTGACTAATATATTTAAGTGTTTTTCTATATTCATCATACATACTTTTTAATATATCTAATGCAATTTCTTTTACTTTAGCCATATTCTTATAACTCTGTTATTTTATTAAGTTATAAATTTAAATTTTTTAATAAATTAAGATAAAATTCTATTATCTTAACTTATATTTAAACTTTTATTTATCTAAAATTTTAATAAAAGATAAGAGAATGGCAAAAATTGTTTTAAATCTATGGCCATTGATAGTTTTTATTTTAAAAAAATATAATCAAGAATAATTTAATCCTAATTTTTATTAAAAGAAAAAATAAATAGGATGTACTTTATATTTTAATAATTAATAACTCAAAATAATCAAAGAAAGTTAGATAAATTAAAATGCTTTTAGAATTGAAAGACGTTACTGTTCCCACATTTGATAAAAAACATATAATCATTGAAGATATTTCCTTTGGAGTAATAGAAGGCTCCATTCACGCGATTATAGGACCTAATGGCTCTGGTAAATCATCACTAGCATATGCGATTATGGGTTTGCCGAACTATGAGTTAAGTAAGGGAAAAATCTTGTTCAACGGAGAAGATATTACAGATTTAGGAGTAACAGAACGAGCAAAATTAGGGATTACTCTTGCATGGCAAGAACCTGCAAGAATAGATGGTTTATCCGTGTTGAAATATTTATCATTAGGCATCAAAAATAAGAGTAATATAAAGGAACAAGCAGTAGAAGCATTAAATATAGTCAATTTAAATCCAAATAAATATCTCAATAGGAGGATAGATGAAACTCTGAGCGGTGGAGAGAGAAAAAGAATAGAGTTGGCAGCAACAATCGCGATGAGACCTAAATTAATAATGCTCGATGAACCTGATTCTGGACTCGATATGATTGTTATTGAAGACTTTTTACACATTTTCAATAAGATTAGGAAGCTTAATATGACAATTCTTTTAATAACTCATCGTGAAGATATTGGGATGGTTGCGGATTATGGCACACTCTTATGGCAAGGAAAATCCCTAATCACAGATAAGTTTCCGGAGGTTATGCTACATTTTTGTGCCAAGGCTGGCTTAAAAGATTTCTGTAAAAGAACGTTATTCCAAAATGATAATGCTTGTTTCGGAGAGGATTATATTGATAAAATATTTCGTGAAGAGGGAGAACAATGAGCGAAAAACCTTATCCCGAAGAAATCTTAGAAAGTCTTGAAAATTACAATATCGATATAAATGATTTTTTACCCGGACATGGAAAAGGGGCAAAACTACTTTTAAATTTTAATAAAATTAGTGGTATAGAAGAAATTGAAGGGGTAATATTAAAAGGAAGGGAAATTGAGAATGGCATTGTAGCAGATATAATTATTAAAGAAGGTTCTGTAATTGAAGATCCAGTTCATTTATGTTTTGGAGTAAATAAGCAATCCGGCATTCAACAAATTTTTCCAAGGATTATTGCGGAAGATAATACAGAAGTCACTATTAGAGCTCATTGTAGTTTTCCCAATGCCGATGGATTAACTCATAAAATGTTTGGTCATTTCTACATTGGAAATAATTGCAAGTTTGCCTATAATGAAACTCATTATCATGGGGAAAAAAGTGGTGCGTTAGTTGCTCCCGTAAGTTATATGTATATTGGTGAAAATAGTATTTATGAGAATAATTTTAATTTAACTCAAGGAACACCCGGAAAAGTAAAAATTCTTTTAGATATTTATGCTATGAAAAATAGTGTAATACGCTCAAATGTAAAAGCTTTTGGAAAAGGTATTGGCGATTCAATAAGGATAAGAGACTCTGTATTCCTGGAAGGGGAAAATGCCCGAAGTGTTATAAAAATGAAAGCCGCCGCAAAGGATGGAGGTGAAGTATTAATGTATGGCATTACGGAAGGAAATGCCCCGTATTGTAATGGTCATGTAGAGTGTCAAGAAATAGTTTTAGGAAAGGGCTCCATTTGTAGGTCCCGCCCCTTTATTAGAGCTATTGATCCTACTTCAACTGTTTCCCACGAGGCATCCTTGGGTCGTTTCCCGCAGAAATGGTTGGATGAACTGCAAGCAAAAGGATTATCTGAAGAAGAAGCTACAGATATTTTAATTGAAGCAATGCTAGGAGAAGATTAACTAAAAATAACTAAAAAAAAAAGAGTGAAGCATATGAAGGAGATAAAAGATATTAAGGGAAAATATAATAATTACCGATTTAATGCAAAAATAAATATCGAAGAAATTCAACCTTGGTTTGATTTCGATAGAGGAAAGCCATGGGACGAAAGGGAGGTTCCTTGGCCTTTGGAAAATAAGGTTCGGCGTGAAATTCTTATTACTCTTGCAAATGAAGGCCCAAAAAGTTTTAAAGAATTATTAAACTATATTAGGTTCTCGCCTAAACCTCTCTTAATTCAAAAAGAAGAATACAGCCCACGCGTCAGATTTCAATGGAGTGAACAAGTCCTTGAGAATCACCTTTTAAATCTTGAATGGTATAATTTAATCCAAAAGAAGGATGGAAAATATGAAATCACCTTTCCAGTTCTTAATATTGAAACCTTAAATAAGCTCGATGAATATATAAATCTCTTTGCTAAAAATTGGATTAATATAATTAAAGAAACTAAAGATGAGGTGTTAAGAGAATTTGCAGAGATCAACAAAGATCAAAAATCATTATACCAAATTTTATTGGATAAAACAATTGATAAACTCTATACTATGCTTAAAAAAGAAAAATTATTACCACAAGAGGCTAATATTAAGGCTCTCTGGGCAGAGGAGCTTAGAAAAATTAAATTCGAGCAATGGGTGAAAGATAATTTTTAAGCTTTTTTCTTATTAAATAATAGTAAAAATTAGAACTAAATAAAAAAAGTTAATGAGATTCGAATTTCTCGTCACATTTACATTTTTTAGTATTTAAATTCATCGGTAATACGAAGTCATTTATAATATTAGTTACAATTTCCATATGTATTTTCAGAACATCAGGATCGTTTCTAAAATGTTCATTAATTATGATATCTAAATGTTTTAAAGCTGAATTAGCTATGAGCAAGCTAAGATTATAGGTCCCGCTTAATTGAAATCCGTTTATAATATAGGGACAATTTTTAATTTCATTTAAAATTTTTTCGGGATTATTAGTTTGCAAATCAACTCTCGCAATAAGGACATCAGCAACTTTTAAATTTAAACCCGCTTGAAAATTCATAATTCCTGCTTTTTCAAGTTTTTTAATTCTTAAACCAATAGTAGGTTGACTCCGTTTCACTTCTTTGGCAATTTCGGTATGAGTGATGCTTGGATCTTTCTGAAGTAGGCTTATTATCTTCCTATCTATATTATCGATACTTATATCACTACTAGTTATCATTTTTTATTTTCACAAATTTTTTTTACGAGGATTATTTTAATATTATGATATCATCATATTTAAATATGACGGTCTGTCGATAGATTAACAAAAATAATCTGTAAGAGATAATAAAAGTTATTAAGCATAGATCAATTAGAATATTCTAAACAATAAAAATTTAATATTAAT
This sequence comes from Promethearchaeota archaeon, assembly GCA_016839555.1. GTDB lineage: Archaea > Asgardarchaeota > Lokiarchaeia > Sigyniarchaeales > SOKP01 > TEKIR-8. The sequence continues at coordinate 198,181 of JAEOUA010000007.1, read as the reverse complement.
TATTTAAAATCTTACAACAATATTAATATTAAACATATTAAAATAATTTAATGACCGGATTTTTTTTTATTTTAAAGCTCTCAATCATGGATGAATATTTAGTATATCAAAAGAATCATTTAGAAATTACTACTCAATTTATTTTATAAATTTTAGAGATCATGTTTAAATAACTTGAAATAGTTTAAATATTGTAATCTAAAGTTTTATTATATTTATTATCAGTAACAGCATATACAAAGGAAATCTGTGAATATGGAAGAGAATTTAAAACGAAAAATCATATTAATGGGATTAGATAATGCGGGGAAGACTTCCATAGTGTTAAGTTTACGGGGTGACCAAAATATTTTGTCATATTGTAAATTAAGCCCCACTAAGAATCATCAAATAGTCAATATGGAGTTTCAGAACACTCAATTTAATATTTGGGATTTTGGAGGCCAAAAGGCATATCGGGATAAGCATCTGGTCAATTTTCCAGAATATTTTAAAGGTTGTAATAAACTTATTTATGTGATCGATGTCCAAGATGTTGAGAGGTATGAGAAGGCACTTGATTATTTAAAAAAGGTGACAAACAAAGTTGGAAATCATAAGCATGATTTTGATTATTCAATTTTTTTACATAAATTTGACCCAAAGCTCAAGAAAATGCGTCCAGATATCACAGATGAACTTATCGATGAATTGATAAATAGAATCAGAGAAATATTACAAGAAAAAAATGAATATGAATTATTTAAAACCACCATATATACCAATTTTGAAAAAACTCCGATTTAATTGGCCCAATTGGGTTCAAACAGCTCTCTTGTTTCATTACACCATCGCAAAAAGCCCCTATCTCTTGTATTATGATAAAAAATTCTATGAAATCGCAAAATTTATAAAAGTTATGAAAAAACTCCGATTTAATTTTTAAAATATAATAAAATAGTGAGAATTTTAAGGCAAATAGTCTTTATAAATTATATTTTTTTGTTTTTTTAGGAATTAAGAACCTTTTTTTCCATTTTCTAATCTTAAAGTTAATAATATCTTTTTAGAAATTAATAATATTTTTATATGAACAAGACTATATAATTATTTGTCAAAATATATGAAAATCAAAGCCATTGTAATTAAATCGTGAAATCTCAGATATTAATTGTTGATGATGATAAAGATTTTTTATCATATATTAAAGCTTTATTAGAGTCTAAAGGTTATAAAGTTAAAACAACTATAAATGGTAAAAAAGCCTTAGAGCTTCTTAATGAAAATATACCCTTTGATTTAATAATTTCTGATATAAAAATGCCTCAAATTAATGGATACGAGTTATTAAAAATAGTTATGGCAAATCCTTTCTATCAACATATTCCTTTTATATTTCTTTCAGGATTATCTTCCCAAAAAGAGATTAGATTAGGTAAAATCTTGGGAGCAGATGATTATATTACAAAACCAATCAATGAAAAAGATGTACTCGCAACTATTAAAGGAAAGCTATTCCGTAAAGCTAACGAAAATAAATTAGAACAAAAGATTAAAGAAATTTCTCAAGAAGATAGGGAAATAGAAAGAATTTCTAAAGAAAAACCAAAAACAAGTGATATCATAGTGTTTATAATGAAATGGGATGATTTATATGGACCTAAATTGATAAAAAGCTACCCTAAGAGTGAAATCAATTCCTTTGACATCCATTCCTTTAAAATTGATAAGTTAGGAAATCATCTCTTTCAGGCCATGATTCCTATATATGGACAAAGCCAAATTACTCATGCAGAAGATGTCCTTTTGAAAATAGATTACATAAATATGAACACATATATTTATTTTGACGCTTATATTGATGAATCAACACGCTCTAAACAAACCCAGTTTATGATTTCAGTTATAGCTCCAAATATTAATTATTTGCAATCTCTTGAATTAAAAAGAATCTGTAGATCAATTTCTTCGACTATAAAGCAAAAACATAACTTAGAACCAAATTTAAAGGAAAACTGGATTGAAATAAATAAAATTTTATTGCCAGAGGCATAAAACTTCTTTTAGAAAGATCTTCTTCTTCAAAAGCTTCAGTTTTAAAACTAGTTTTTTATATTTGAAGCTAATTTAATCTCATTCTGTAAGATAGAATCTTTTAAAAAATGAAAAATAGAAAAAAAATAATTTTTAGAAATTAATATGCCATTAAAATTAGGACAAATCCTACTAATACTAGGGCACCGCTAATTATTGTATAAGAGAAGTAAGGAGCTAAAAGAACAAAATAAATGAATCCAATAATTAAGATAAACCACCAAGAATAGGGAAGTTTTATACTTGCAGGTATGCTCAAGATCAACAATATAGCTAATACTACAGCGATAATCCCTATTATAATCCTAACAATATCAGAGGATAGTATTAATAAAATTGCTTCTATGATTGCCCAACAAGCTCCAAAACTTACCACAATTTTAGAAGATGTATATATTTTTGTATTTCTTTCACCTAATACTTTAAGTACACAACCGAGAATTATCAATAGGATACTTAATAATAATATTACTCTCGCATCAAACAAAATGGGTACTTCTGAACCCGCTTCTGACAAAGAAAATATATTAAGAATCCTATCAAATATCCCCTCCTCTGCTTCTGAATCTAAAACTGAAATAAAGGGAAGATAATAGAGGATAATATAAAAAATAAACAATCCTAAAGCAATTAATAACAATAACCACCATTCATAAGGAATATTTCTTCTAATATTTACCCCAAACACATTTATAGCAATTATAAGAATAATACTTAATACAAAAATCACAATTCCACAGAGTATTGAAACAATATCGGGTGTAAACATTAAATTTAGTCCTGCCGAAAACGCAAATAATGCCCCAATTAAAGCAACAACTTTTGAAGCGGAAACTCCTACAATACTATGTTCGCCCATTATTATCACTCATTATACTATTTTATATTTATGATGGTTGTTATTTTAGAAATTATTATTACATATAATTATTTAGCTCAACATAAAACTTTTTTTTATCTTGTCAATGCTTTATGGGAGATCTTGATAAAGAAATAATATATCCAGATATTACATATCTACAAAAATATTAGTTGTAATATACTCATATAATTCTGGATATTCTTAAAGTATATATAACATTCAAGTGTAGAAAAAAATTTCAAAATGTATCCTCAAACAAAATCTAAATCACAAATTCCAAATGATAATAGTTCTATAGATATTCAAAAGCTCTTAGATGAAGAATTCGCTTTAACTTGCATTGAAAGTACCAAATCCAAAACTCAAGCCAAAGAAATTTTTAAAATAATTGAAGATATACAAAATATTATAGAAAATTGCGATAATTTAAATGATAAAGAGAAGTGGAATTATTGCGAGAGCCAACGATATTTTATTAAACAATTTCTTAAAAATTTAAATGAAAGATATGAGTATTAAACTAATTTATTATTAACCATATATGTCATTTCAATTGAAGATTGAGTTAAATTTTTTTAGTTAGGATTTTTACGCAAAAAATAATTATTATTACTCATTTTTTTTAAGTTTAAATGGCTCTTTTCCGTATTTATTTATTCCTCTAGGAATTGCCATCATATTTAGCAATGAGACACCCCAAGGTATACTACATACTGGTGAACAAATATATCTCCCATTAGGAGCTAAATTTAAGATATTTTCTTTTACCTTTTCTTCTACATCTTGAGGTGTACCATAAAATAGTTCGCGACTTACATCAATATTAGCACCTAATATAGCAACCTTTGGAAATTTTTTCTGAAATTCTATCCAATATTGAATGTCCAATGGATGAGAACCATTTACACCTATAAAATCAATTTCATTACATATTTCTTCAAAATAAGGAGTAGTGCCACAATTATGTAATATTAAAGGAATCTTAATTTCCTTTTGCAGTCGTTTTATAAAATCTCCTTCATATTTCATTGCATCCTCGAAACTCATCATATGCTTATTAAATGCATATCCTACGATTGTTATAAAATTGGGTTTTCCTAATATATCAACCGAATAATAGTATAAATCTAATAAAGACTCATATATTTTTTCACATAATTTCAATAATAACTCAGGATCTCTTCTCATATCTCTATAAGCCTGAATACCTCTTAATTCTTGAACGACCCCCCATAAACCTAATATGCAATTTTGAGGATAGTTAATTTCTTGTTGAATAATTTTTGCTGCTTCAAATAGGTTAACCCAGAGTTTAGACTTACTATGATCGGGTATTATTAAATTCTCAATATCACTTTTAGTTTTACAAACTTCACCCTGTTGTAACATAAAAATTTTATAATCATACCACTCTATTGCATCTGCTTTACTATTAAACTCGGCAAAAGCTAATGCCTCAGCAGGTCCTGTATATGCTGTTGGTATGGATACAAAATCTGATTGAAGAAATTCATAGGAATCTATTGCTGCTTTCGCATAGAGTTCAGGTGAATCTAATAATTCTCTCACTGTTTTGCCTGAGATACGAGCAAGTGTATCTTCACCGGCTAAGGGAAGATAAGGAACCTTATCAATTCGCTTAGATCCAGATATTGCCTTCATAACTCTCCTAACAGATGCATTCCAATTATGTGGCATTTTAATCATCTCCATTTGTATATAACATATTTTTTATAATTCTTATTCCCTCCCATCCGTCTTTTGCCCAGGCATCGGCCCCTATGCTTTTACAAGTTTCTTCGGATACAATGCCTCCTCCTAATATTATTTTAGAATTAATACCTGCATTCTTAATTTGCATAACTGTTTCTCTCATTTTTGAGATTGTTACTGTCATTAAACTACTCATAGCAATAATATCTGGGTTAATATTTTTTGCTTCTTCTACAAACTTAGAAGGAGGAATGTCTACACCTAAGTCAATTACATTAAAGCCCTGACCTTGTAATAATGATATTATTAAACTTTTACCAATGCTATGAATATCACCCTCAGGCGTACCAATCATTATCGTGCCTAATGATTCTTCATTTTTTGCTTTAAGAAGTGGTTTTATAAGATTCATACATTCATTTATTGCATCTCCGACGAGGATTAAATCTGCAAGAAAGTATTTCTCATTTTCATACATTTTTCCAACCTCATCTGCTCCTTTAATAATTGCTTCCTTTAAGATAATTGTCGCATCCATATTCATATCAATAGCAAGTTCTACATACTTAATAGAATCTTCAATAGAACCATCAATTATACTCTCTTGTAATTTATTTATCACATCTTTTTCATTCATTCAAATTCACTGAAAAATAGAAAATTTATTTGTATTGCAATAATCTTATGGCTTATTAAAAAATTATCTTTTTGTTACACTTTTTGATTTCATTTATGTCAAGACTATTGTAATCTTCTAAATAAACATACGGTTTTATAATTCTTTCTTGGTACAAAAAAATTAATTCGTTTTTGAAAACAATTTTTTAAGAGTTTAAAACGAAGAGTTGAGTCTTAAATTAATTCACTTAATAATCATATTTGCCATTTTAATTAGAAAGGGAATTAGATCTTTCTATTTAAAATTTGTGTATATAAAATCAAAACTTTTAAATAGTTTAAAAACTACTATTTATTAACAGTTCATAATAGGACTGTTTAAGGAGATAGGTTTTTCCCACTTTAATCCCTGGATTTTTGTCTTTTGGTGATCTACTTTATGTATATAAAGTAGAAATCTTCTTTACTTCTCCCTTTAAGTTATGGTTGTAAGGTGAGGACACCTATTTTCTACTCTTTTTTCTTAAATCTATTTTTGAAGAAAGGTAAAAAACAACTGATAAACTTGATATAGATTAGCAAAAAAGGTATCTAATAATATTTTTTTATTTCTTTTATAACTAGATTTATTAAATCTTGCCAATTTTTAATTGGATAAAAAGTAACCTTAGATAATAATTCACTAAACTTCCTTTTAGGAATTTTATTGGATCCTATAAAGAACCCTACAATTTTGTGCCCTTTTTCACTCAATTCCATCATTATTTTTTTCGCACCGCCCCAATTATAGATTCCAAAGTCAGTGATAATAAATACGAGTGTCTTTTTTTCAGCTTTTTCACATTGTTGTTTAATTGCTTTAATTGGCAATTGTGTACCCCCTCCTTGATAGCGGAGTAATATTTTTTCTGCAGTTTCATAATCATAAGTCCATTGACACACATCAGCTTTATCAGAAAAATTAATTATACTAAATTTCACGCCTTTTTTGGCAGCAAAGTGTAAGGAAGCAAATGCAGCTATTAAGGCAGTATGGTAGGGACCTCGTGAATCTTCTGAAGCTGCTAAATAATTCCATCCCATAGAACCGCTCGAATCAAGTACTATTAAAAGATCTGGGATTTGTTGTTCTTCCAAATGCCCTTCTCCTAATTGATATTTCCATTTTCTAGTAGTAATATTAGGAACAACTATAGGACTACTAATTAAAGTTTGTACGATGTCCAATTCTTCTATGGGATCTCCAATTCTCCATACTTCTGGATAAATGGGAACTTCACCTCCAGGTTTCTTTTCAAATATTTTGATTTGAATTAAATCTTTTGCTTTTCCCCTATACCATGCAGCTAAAGGGTTTGCATCTATTAATATTCCCGCTTGTCCTGCAGGGGCTCCAAATTCTGAATAATCCGTATCTTTTGCAAATTCTTCCGATTTTTGTCTCAATGTATCATCATTATCTTTCTCTAATTTATCAGTATTTTTATTTTCTAAAGGATTATCCATGAGCTCTAAAATGTCATCTGGTATTTTGATATAATGATCTCCTTTTCCAGGGGCTTTTCTCTTTGAAGTTCCTTCCTTACATTTAACGCCAATTCCTATAAGAGTGAATGTGTCTTTAATCATGTTAATTAAATAATATGCAATCTTTTGTACCTTTTGCTCCCACTGAGTTTCATCATAGAAATCCTTTAAAATTGTTTTAGAAATTTGAGATACTAAATAATTATCAATATTTGAGGGCTTTTCTTCAAAAATTGTAATATCTAACACTTTTTCATAAAGCGAAAAAAGAAGGTTTGAAAATTCAGATAATGTATTCTTATTTTTAATATGCTTATAAGTCTCTTTGAGCTCCCAAGATACAAGATCAGGATGCTTGAGAAAAAGCATCCGATCAATTACAAGATCTGCAAAAATATTAACTATGATTGGAGCAAAGTATTGATTTACATATCTCATAGCTGCTTTTAAGAGCTTAGCATTAATATATCCATCATAGGGAATTATTTGATAATGAGAGATTTCATGCAAAGTGATAGAATGATAATATTTTATATAATCTTCATCGTCTGAAAAAAGTGGGGTGTTTACTAGATTCATTGTAATTTGCCACTTTTTATGAGGATCTATATAAAATCCTTCTTGACGGATATAATCGAAAATAAAATTAGGTTCATTAAGAGGAGGATAATAAAATTCTCTTAAACTATTATTCCATCCTTTTTTTGCTAATTGAATTAATTTACCTTCTTGTTCTTTAATATAATCTTTTTGGCTATTTGTTGTCACTTTTTATGTAATTTTATATTTTTCTTTCTTTTATGTAATTTAATATTTTGTTTTAATCATCTTTTTTTAAATATTCTGAATTATTTAAGATTTTTTTTAATTTCAATGCATCAGACCCACCAGATATCTGCATATTAACAAGACTCTCATCCTTAGTGCCTGTTACATTTATTTCTATCAAAAGGTCTTCCGAACGTATTTGTTTTGTCTGTCTCTGGCTAAGAGCTACTTTTAAAGGTTCATCTAAATTAGGAAATTCCGATGCTATATCAGCCCATACTTCTTTCCAGTAATAATATTTAAACACATAATCCGTAACAGTTTGTCGATAGAGTTCACGATTGCACCAATTAATTAAATCCGCACGATTTGGGAATTCTAAATTTGCTAATAATTGATTTCTTATTTCTGCTAATTGAGAAATATGTCCTTTTTTAGAGGCATCTTGTATTTCCTGCGCCAATTCTGCATATTTTTTCCCTTTAATAGCTTGGATAAAAGGATATAAATCATATTTTACGATTAAATCATTTTTTAGAAAATTCTTCAATTCAGTTATATCTTCTTTGTTTTGAATACCATCTCTAAATTTTTGAGCAATTTCATAACATTGCTTTCGTTTCATAAATCTATTTTTAATATTTGATAATAAATTTTTTGAAAACTCGTATTTATTACCCCAATAGGGCGCTTTTTCTAATTCTCGTTGCGAATATTCAACTCTATGGGCAATTACATAAGGAGCAATGGTATTTATAATATTAATATCAATTATTTCAAGTCCTAATAGCCACGCTAAAGCTTTTGCATATCGTAATAGATCTTTCGCCACTCTTACACTTAGGATAGAATCTATTTTATTGCATACATTTTGAGTTGTATTAAAATGACATCCTGAACATAAACCTGTACTGGGTTTTAGATCTTCAGTGTTACCTTTATCAATGCGATCGCATAGGGTAAATTCTCTAACAATTGCATGAATATAATTATTCGCTTCTTGGTCAATTTTAATTTTATTGACATAATACCATATTTCCATTAATTCATCAATCACTAAAATTCCAGGAACTTGAATAAGTTCATCATAGCCCGAATATTTCTCATCTTTTCCTGCTAAAATGAGTTGTAAATCCCGACTACTAGGCATAGATATAGGTACTGAAATACCAAATCTATCTAAAAAAGGTTTGGAAAGTTCAAAAGTTCCTACATCGTGAGGATTTATAGTTGCGAACAATGAGAATTTATTAATAGTAAAAATAGAATCATAAAATTTTACTGTGCCTTCAGCGAGAAGTGATAATAAAATATCTTGAGCATAGGGTGTTAATCTATTTACTTCATCAATTATTTTCCAAAAACTTTTCGTGAATTTTTTCCAAACTACAATTTCTTTTCCTTCTTTCATTAATTTCCCTAACTTAAGCGTCCCCACAAGCTTTTCCTCAGTAATCTGTGGATGACCTCGGACTATAGATTCCTCAATGTGATTAAGAGATTTTGACGTAAACATACGACCAAGCAACTTGATCAAAGTCGTTTTCCCTCCACCGTGCCCTCCCTTTAATAAGATGGCAGAATTAGGTATTATTGCATTTAATACACATAAAGTTAATATTTCCGGTAGATTTCTTTTTTGGGTTTTACCTTCCTTATCATTGATTTGAATTTCTAAATTCTTTGAGTGCACAAATAATTGGTTTGCTTGAATTAAATTTATGATTCTCCATACTTTTTTCCGCAATTCATTTTCTTCTACGAGACGTGTGGTCATTTGATTCATCTAATATGTGTTATTACATTAATTTATAAGAATAGAGAGTAAAATATTTTTGTATATCATATGAAAAGTAATATAATAGAATAATTTAATACTTAAAGGGTAAATATTTCTTCTAAATTTTCGATAATAAAGTCTGGTTGATATTCCCATGCATCCACTGTTTCTGAAAATTTCCATAAATTTCTCTTTAGGAGACAGGCATTTATATTTGCTCTTTTTGCGGCAATAATATCAATTTTTGAATCACCTATCATTATTGCAGATGATTTATTTGGATTAAATCCTAAATTTTTTAATATAAGAGATATCCCTTTAGGAGAAGGTTTTGCAATTTCTTGTTCTATTCCATATCCTAATGCAAATATATCATGAAAATAATTTTCAAGCTTAAACTCTTTTATTACGTAATTAACAATGTATTTGGCCGTATTGGAAACTAAGGCTAATTTCTTTCCAGCCGCCTTCAATTTATTAAGTACATTTAATACATCTAAAAAGAGAGTGATCTTATTATCGGCAATTAAGATTCTTCTTTTTTCAAAATCATTAGCATCAAATTTCCTCCAAAAAAGTTCTCCTTCTTTTAATTTGATTCCCCATTTTTGTAAAAGAACCATATAATCTTCTCCAGAGTTCCAAAACTTATTTCTTTCCTCTCTGGAAGGTATTTCTTTGATCGTAAATGATTTGATTGTTTCCACTAAAATATTATCAAAATATGATGGTGGATCTGGAATATATAATAAAGAATTATCAAGATCAAAGAGATATAGGTTAAATCTCATCTTTAGCGCATCACCCTTTTTCAATACTAAATAATAATTCAATAAAATTAATCAAGAAAAAAATTTATGTTTTAATACATTCTATACCATTAAAAATAGCCAATATGTCCGAGATTTTTACCTTTTTCATCTAAGGCATAAGCAATTCCCATAGATAATGGTTTTTCTTCGCTATCACCAACTTTTTTAGCTACTTTTTTTAAAGTTTCGAGTTTGAATTGAAAGATACCTTGGCACTTATGGCATTTAATTTTAATGATTTTAATATTTTTCTCGTCATCATCATGTTCTTCGATATCGAAAGGTTCTAATTCATTAATATCATTATTGTCGCAACCAGGCAAAAAACATTGATCTAATGGGATCTTTTCCATGCCTCTACGAGCTAACGCAACGAAAACATATCCGGGAATCTCGCGCCATAACCTATTTTTACTACTCATCGTTTTTTAAAAAATTATGATTTTATTTGAGAATTGTTAAATTGATTATATAACAAAAAGAAAAAAATAATAATATCTTTAGTATTATAAAAAATAAAGTAAAACGGTTTATTTCTTTAAATAATGACGAATGATAAAGAAATCTCAAAGGATATCATAGAGCAAATTGCGGATTTAGCATTATTAGAATTAACACCAGAAGAAAAAGAGACATTTTCTAAACAGCTAAATAGTATTCTCTCTTATTTTAAAAAATTAAACAATCTAGATACAGAAAATGTGGAACCTACACGGCATCCTATTGAAGAACTAAAGAATGTGTTTAGGGAAGATAAACCGTGGGAAGGCTTAAGTCAAGAAGAGGCATTAAAAAACGCCCAACATACAAAAGACGGTTATATTAAAGCACCCCGGATTTTAAAAGAGTAATTCTACTCCTCTAGTTTTTTAGTTAATTCCCTTATGGCATCTAGCATGTCTTTTAATGCTTTTCTTCGCTGAGCTGGATTTAATTTAAAAAATTCCTTCTCGAAATCTGTGTCAATATCCTCTGAAGTGCTAAGAGTTATATATTTTTTTATAATTAGTTTTTCAATATAAGAATTATATTCGTTTAAAACTTGTATTAGATTAGGATCATCCTTAATTTCATCCCACAAATCAAGAGTTTTTAAAGATCGAATTCCAATATCAAATCTAAACCAACTAATTGGAAAAAGCCTCTTCCTCTCAATACCAGATTCAATAATTATAATACAATCTTTATCAATATAGAATTCCGGTTCCTGATTTTCTTTAAATACTATTCTATCATTCATAATAAAAAAGTTTGCAGATTTATTGGAAGATACTATCAATCCTGTAGCAAATCCTTTAGCAAATCTTAATTTATCAGCGATATCCTCGAGATTTTTCCCTTTAATCCTTAGCCTTTCTTTATTTGTGCCTTGAATTGTAATATTTATAAATTTTGTATTTGCTTCTTCTTTCATTAATTTAGGAAACTTTGTAGTATCCCTAAATTCTTTATGGGCTTCCATCAATTTATTTATCAATGTACTCTCTAATTTTAGTCCAGGAATTACTGTGTTTTGATTCATGAAGGCATCTACTTCAAAATCTCCGAGTCCATAAAATAATTTTTCTTGAGTCATAATTTTTTTAATGCTTGACACGATTGTTTCAACTAGTGCTTTAGGATCTTCTCTTATTGATTCAAACTCTTGAGTGGTGAATGTATCTATTTGATCCTCCAGCCCGATGATATCTTTATAAAATTCTGCCCAACTCATTTCTGTATAAATCAAGCCCTCGTTGTAGAAATTATGATCCCCATCTATACTAAGGATGAGCTTAGAGCCACCTAATTCTACTCCTTCTTTTGAGCCTGAAGCCAAAAGAGCTGCTGGAGGATTATAAAATCTCAAGAATAAATTATTTATCATATATATATAAAAAAATTTATAATTCTCTTTCTCTCAATAAATAAAATAAATCTAATAATAAATTTATATATCATTCAAAAAGATATTACTTCTACTAAATCATGAAATTGCTGCACGAATAGTTATAATTGTTTAGTCTAAAATAAATAAAAAGAAAAACAGCGATTTCAACTTTTGAGGATTTAAAAAGGTAAGAATTTCATACAGAATTATTTTTGAATGTTTTAAATTTGTTGCGGTGTTGAGAATAATCATAAAGTATTTTCAAACATTTTGAGGGAGCATCCCAGAGTGAAAATATAGGAATATCATGGGAAATGAATTTCCGATACCATTCAAATCTGTATGGCATCGGACCTACATAAAAGACTGGTAAAGAATATTTTTTCATTAAACGTTTGATCGGTTTAAAAACGGCTCGCTGAATCATATCACTTATTTGCTTCATTTCATCATTAATTTTCATTCCTGATTCTTCCATAGTTTTTAGCACATCGTCAAAATCAAAAACTCCATATACAATTATCGCATCCACCTCTCCTGATTCCATTAATATTTTGGGGAAGCTCTTGAGTAAGTTTATAAAATCAGTATCAAAAGTTACATCGATTGGATTCAGAGCGCTTGCTGTATATGGAATTTTTTTTTGAATTTCTGATTGCAACTCTTTACTAAAGCGAGGGACTTTTAATCCTAATTGTTCTGCTGTTTTTGTCATCATACTTCCACTTCCCCCAGAATCAGTAATAATCCCCACTTTATCCCCATTTAGATAGATTTTATCATTTTGCGCGAAAGATAAGGTACGTAGATAGTATAAAAAGTCAGTCATTGAAGTGGTTGAAATAATTCCAGTTTCTTTAAATACAGCATCATAAATTTTTTGATTGCCTCCTATCGCACCGGTATGGCTCTTGATCGAACGCTCGGCAGCTTCTGTACCACCTGCATAGATAGCTACTATTGGTTTCTCTGGGGTTATTTCTTTAGCTAACTCTACAAATTTCCTACCCCGTTTTATCTCTTCTAGATAAATTCCTATGACTTGAGTTTGCGGATCTTGTCTGAAATATTCTAAATAGTCTAAAATATCAATATTTAGTTCATTACCGATTGATAATGATTTACCAATCTTCACACCCCAATCTTGGCAATGCCAGAAGACATGACACGCAATAGTACCAGATTGAGACACAATAGAGATATTTCCTCTCTCTGGAGTCTCATATATCCACATTGTATTAAAATATGAATCTTTCACTTCTGGATCATACCACCCATTATAAATTCCTAAACAGTTGGGTCCAACAAACCTCATATCATAGGTTTCAGCTATTTGATTAACTTCTTGAGATAATTGCTTTCCATCTTCCCCAATTTCTCTAAATCCTCCAGAAGTAATAATTAATCGTTTTATGCCTTTTTCTCCACATTCTTTTAAGACTTCCGGGATCACTCTTGGTGGAAGAATCAGGAATGCTAAGTCAGGAGTTTCTGGAACATCAAGAATATTTTGATATGCTTTATATCCTTGCACTTGGGTTAATTTAGGGTGTATTGGATATATTTCCCCTTTAAATCCTCCAGTAATGATATTCCGTAATTGCATTGAACCCATTGTAGTGAGAAGATTATTATTTGCTCCAAAAACAGCTATCGAATCGGGATTTAAAATCTTATAAAGAAAATGATCCTTAGGCATCGGTTCTTTATTCTTTTTATTCACTTTTTATAACCTAATGACTTTATATAATTAGTTTATTATGTTATTGACAAAGTCAATTAGATATATCTTTCTAAACATTTGAATGTTAAGATTCTTACTTAAAGAGGAAAAGTTTACAAAAAATCTATTTTTTTCCAGTAGACCCAAAACCACCCAAACCTCTCTCGGATGAGGGTAATTCATCTACTTCAATACCTTGATAATCGTGGAGTTTGCCAAATATTATCTGACAAATCCTATCACCCTTGTGTAAGGTTACTTCCTTATTTGAGAGATTAGCTACAATTGCCATCCATTCATTTCGATATCCAGAATCTATAGTTCCCGGCGTGTTTAAAATCGTAAGCCCATCCCAAAGCGCAAGTCCGCTTCGAGGCACCACCTTAAAATAATATCCTTGCGGAATTGCTGTTGCAAACCCTAAGGCGCATCCCACTCGTTCTAAGGGTTTTAAAACATAACTATCTGAATCGATATCAATTAATTTTTTATCCTTCCCTTCTCTCTGGATTTTTTTAAATCCCATGATCCTCGCATCCGCTCCCGCATCTCCTCGCTTTGAAGGTTGAGGAAGCTCCACATTTTTTCTGACTTTTTTAAAATATACTTTTTCCATTTTATTGTGGGTACTTCTTATTTTTCCATTAAGTCTAATTGCTTAATACACTAATTTATGTAGGAAATTAAAAAAGCGTTGTTATTAAATCTTAATTAAATATACTAAAATATACCTCTTCAAATAAAAAGAAAAAAATATAGAAAAGAAATATATAAAAGAATAAATAAAAAAAATAAAAAAAAAATTAAAATTTAAAATTTTAGTACAGTAAAAAATTATTTCTCAAGCTCAAAATTCACTTGACACCTTACTCGATATATAAGAGTGTCGGTATCCTCTTTCACTTTAACATCTGACTGAATAATACTAATGTTTCTAATACCCCGGAGAGTTTTTTTAGCCTCTTTATAAGCGTTTTTTACTGCTTCAGCCCAATTTTTATCGCTTGTGCCAACTAATTCTATTGATTTATAAACCATCCCGACCATTCTTTATCACCTTCTTTTTTTTCTTCAGTATAAAAAAATATGCTAATCTTGTATTTAAATATTTTTGAAATAATTATTTTATGAAATGAAAATCTCAATTTGGGATCAGTTTTTAGGAGTAATATTTTTGCACTCAAGATACTTACAAGGAGATGGATCTACTTTTTTATATCTAAATTGCATTGATTATGATATTTAATCTGGTTTTGGAATAGCAATATCAAAGAAAGAGACAGAATAAAAAAAAGGTAAAAGATAGATTGATATGTAAAAATTTCTTAGAGACTCACTTTTCAGTTCTTAATATGAATATAATTTTATTGATGAAATAACCCATCAACAAACATTTTAATGTGTTTGATAGCGTCTTGTGCTTCTGGTAAGATATTTAATCCAAAAGAATGAAATCCGTGAGGAACATTATCCCATGTTTCAAATTTTACGTTTACACCGGCTTCTTTTGCTTTCTCGTAAAATTTTTTAGCGTTGCTATAAAGTATTTCAGAAGTGCTAGCTTGAATTAATAAGGGAGGTAAGTCCTTTAAATCAGCCAGGAGGGGAGTTATATAGGGATCATTTGGGTCTTTTCCTCCTAAATATGCGATGGTACACCATAATAACAACCCAGAATCTGCCAAAATTGGATCGGTCCTTGCATTTTGGTAAAACAAATCATCTTGACCCTCTTCTCTTAAATCCGTGGCAGGAGAAAGACATACACCTCCCAATGGTAATGGTTTCCCTTCATCTCTCAATCTTAAAAGCGTTATAATTGTATAATAACCCCCCGCGGATAATCCTCCTAAAATGATGTTTTTTGGTTTGTAACCTTCCGAAAGGAGCCATTCGTACACTTTCATACAATCTTCTTGTCCCGCAGGATGGGGATGTTCTGGAGCTAAACGATAATCTACACTTAATACTTTCATTTTCGTAGCTTTCGCAATTTCCACCGTGAGATATCGAGAATTTCTTGGAGAACCTAAAACCATACCTCCCCCATGAAAATATAGTAAAACTCTTTCTTCATTCGCGTTTGGAACAATCTGCCATTCAGCAGGTACTTCATTGGCCTCAATTTGCTCGATTTTTATGCTTTCTGGCAGCGGATCTTCTTTTTCCTGGAGTTCAGAAGTATAATCGAATATATCTCGAATAAATTTAGCAAGAAACATCCGCTCTTCATGAGTAGTTAAATTAGATAAATCCTCGTAAGTTAAATCTTTTCCCTTAGTGTCGACCCAAAGAGCATTGGCATCCATCAATTTATTCCAAAGGTCTAAAAAATTGATTTTCTGATTTTCTTTTCGCTTGAGAAATTCACCTACTGCTTTCATCTGAATCTTTTGATACTCTTGCATCAACTTTTTTACATTATCACTAAATTTTGATTCATCTGATACTGTTATCTTTTCTCACTTCCATTTGAGTAATTTCTACTATTATAAATTATTATTAGCACTTTCTTTTATTTATAGTTTGCTTTTATAATAAATCTTTAGCATATTCCACTTTGATAAAATTGGGAAAAAAAAGCTTTGATAGAAAAAGTTTTTATCTATTTATACCTCGGATCTGATATCCCTCAAATTCAAAGCTCCGGAGATTGGACCTTCCGTTTTCGTGCCTCTCTAAGCACAATTAGCGCTCGATGTCCGAATTGGGTCGTTAGTAATGATCGGACATGCTATTACAATCTATATTTCAACTTATGATAGTTCACGAATGGTAGATGATCCTAATTAATGAGAGGTTGTAAATAAGAATATTTTTAGTGTTATAGATCAGATAAAGCTAGAGGCAGAAAAGTTTGCCATAGAGCATGTATTTAAACGATTAATCTTTATATTGTTAGAAGAGAAACATCCCAAACAGATATTACTGTTTTTGGAAGATATTTCTACCAACGATTATAATTTCTTTCCCGAGCCTTGATCTGGTCTTAAGGAAAATTAAAAAGGAATATTCTCTTTTTTTTTGGGATATATCTAAAATTTAAATATAAATTTATGTTTATCTTCATAATTATTCATATTCCAAATTCAATATAATTAGTAGGAAAATTAATGACCCGTAAAAATCAGAGCTTTAAAGAGCTTATTAATGGCAAAAAGCTGAGCTTTTTAGTGGGAGCGGGTTGCTCAGTGGATACGCCCTCGTGCCTTCCGACAGGGCGAGCCATGATAGAGGCTATTATTAACGTTACTTGTGCCGAAAGCGAAATTGAGAAGCTATTAGACTTAAAAGAATTGAGATTCGAGCAGTTAGTCGAAATTATTCGAGACCGATTAGATCCCGAGCTTAAAATTATCGATTACTATGGTATGTGCGATACCCCGAATCTCCAACACTATTTTCTGGCGGAGATGCTTCAGAAAGGACATTTTGTGATGACCACCAACTTCGACTTTCTTATCGAACATGCCTTAGAGCAATCGGGCGTTCCCAAAAATGAGATTGTTCCTGTAATTACTAGAAACGATTTCGAAACATATAACAATCCCGAAGCATTATTTCAAGAAGGCAAAAAGGTAGTCTATAAGATTCACGGCTCTCCTAAAAATATAATCACTCAAGAAAGTACCAAGGATTCTTTAGTGGCAACCATACAGGCGTTTGGCTTAGGAAAAGAAGGAGAAAGCGTATTCCAGTTAGAGCCCTTTAAGCGCCCACTATTTAATAATATCTCAAGAGGGCGGACATTGGTCGTGATGGGCTATTCGGGAAGTGATGACTTCGATATAGTGCCCACTTTACAAGTGCTTAAGGATGTGGAAACTATTGTGTGGATCGATTACAAATTAGATGACGGTGGAAGAGAACAAATTTATGAAATCGATGGTAAAACAATATTACATTTAGATCAATCAGATAAAGTGAATCAAATCCTCAGTGGCATCTACAGAATGCGAAACACAAGATATATCTACCGGGTGGAAACCAATACATTACGCTTGGTGAATGATTTATTGGAAACGAAACCATCACTTAATGCGAAAAATTTTTCGTTGAAATCCACCACTTTTCTTAAAGATAATATCAAAGCTGCGGATAGTTTCCAGAAATTTTCAATCCCCTATAAAATCTATGATAATTTTAATAAGCATCCCGATTCAATGCGGTGTCTAACGACAATTCTTAAGCTCGCAGAAGAACAAGAAGATCTCTCCTGGAAAGCTTTTGCGCTGAGCTCAATGGGGACAATTTATGGATCGCAAGGGAACTATACCGAGGCACTGAAATACTATGAGGAGGCGCTCAAGATTGATAAGCAGCTGAGCGACCTTTCAGAAAAAGCTACCCATTTTAACAACATCGGGAGTATATATTATGCACAGGGGAATTATCCTGAAGCAATAAATAGGTATGAGGAGGCGCTGAAGATTATCGAGCAGTTTGGCGACCTTTCTAAGAAAGCCCGTGTCCTTAACAACATCGGAAAGATATATTATTCACAAGGGAACTATCCTGAAGCAATAAATCGATATGAGGAGGCGCTCAAGATTGATGAGCAGTTGGGCGACCTTTCGGGGAAAGCTACAGACCTTATCAATATCGGGAGTGTATATTATGCGCAAGGGAACTATCCCGAGGCGTTAGAACGGTATGAGGAGGCGCTCAAGATTGATGAGCAGTTGGGGGACCTTTCGGGGAAAGCTACAGACCTTAACAACATCGGAGAGATATATAGGGCGCAGGGTAACTATCCCGAGGCGTTAGAACGGTATGAGGAGGCGCTCAAGATTGACTATCAGCTGGGGGATCTTTCGGGAAAAGCCACCCGCCATAACAACATCGGGAGTGTATATTATGCGCAAGGGAACTATCCCGAGGCGTTAGAACGGTATGAGGAGGCGCTCAAGATTGATGAGCAGCTGGGGGATCTTTCGGGAAAAGCCACCCGCCTTAACAACATCGGAAAGATATATTATGCGCAAGGGAACTATTCCGAAGCAATTAATTGGTATGAGGAGGCGCTCAAGATTGCCGATCAGCTGGGCGACCTATCGAAGAAAGCTACCCGCCTTAACAACATCGGGAGTATATATCAGGTGCAAGGAAACTATTCCGAGGCGTTGATATACTATGAGGAGGCGCTCAAGATTGCCGATCAGCTGGGAGACCTTTCGGGGAAAGCCACCCGCCTTAACAACATCGGTGGTATATATCAGGCGCAAGGAAACTATCCCGAAGCGTTAGAACGGTATGAAGAGGCGCTCAAGATTGCCGAGCAGCTGGGAGACCTTTTGGGGAAAGCCACCCGCCTTAACAACATCGGAAGTATATATTATGCGCAAGGGAACTATGAGGCATCTTTAAGATCCTTTGAACAGGCATTAGATACTCTCATAGAATTGGGATTAGAAAACTCTCGAAACGCTCAAATATTTAAAAAAAATATAGAAGCTTTAAAAAATATACTCAACGAATAATATTCAATCTTCAATTTTTTTTTAGTAATTTCTTTTTTATTGGTTTAAGAAACAAATTGTCTTCAAGTTTCTCAAATAGTACTTCTCAAAAGTCTTAAACATATTCCACTTTGATAAAATCATAAAAAAAATCTTAAAAGAAAAAGTAATTTATTAAAAAAAAAAAATGATAAGATTTTTTATTTTATTGCGAAACCTAATAGACCGAGTCTATTCGGAACCAGATTGTATAACGACAATCTCCCATATCATAGCGATTTCCAGACCAATACCATCCATTATTTATATATCCGTGCCATTGAGATGGATTAAACCACCACTGGAATACGGGATAATCATCATCTCCAAGTGTTGAATCGTATTCAGAAGCCTGAACACGAACCTTCATATAGGAATCATATGAGACTAAGGCATAATGGTAATTATTCCAATCTAACGCCTCCTTTTTTCCACAACTTTCATAATCATCATTTGCATCATCAATTTTATCTAAATGATTATCATTTGAATCGCCACCAGCTGCGTAGCTTGGAAAATAGGCTTCGCCAATCCATAATTTAAGGTACATTTCCCCATCGCCCATCAACCAGCCCTCATGCTCATCATCGTAATATACTTCATCAACATATACCGTTAATTTGTATAAGTCATTAGAGGCATCTACGGCATAGGCGCCTCCCGGCACACTATTACCATTGGGGTCGGAATTCATTTCCAAGGCGATTACTTGGGCATATTGAGACCAGTAAAGGTCTTCAGGAGAAATGCCAATATCAAATTCTTGAGAATCATTAAATTCTTTTACTCTTAAGGATTTCTATCATTAGTAATTAGCAAAACAAGTGATATTCATATGGCAAGCGCGGATGAGACAATTGAAGAAGCATTAGCTTTAAAAGATAAAGGAGAGTATGAAAAAAGCATTAACCTTATTAAAAATCTGTTGGATAAAAATAAAAACTCTCAAAAGATTAAAGCAGTATTAATAAAATTATTATTTGATTATGCAGGATGGTTAATGGATGATTGGGTGATAGATTACCCAAAAACTTGTAAATGTTATCAAGAAATTATCGATCTTGAGCCTGAAAATTATCGTGCGATATATAATTTGGGAATTGCTTTATTTTCATTGGGGAAACACGATGAAGCCTTAATAAAATTTAAAGAGGTACTGAAATTGAACCCAGAGTATAAATTTTGTTATTATAATATTGGCTTGGTTTATGAAGATAAGGGATTGCTGGAAAAGGCACTTAAAGCGTATAAAAGGGCATTAGAGATTGACGCAAATTTTTTATATGCTAAAGACGCAAAAAAAATCGTAGAAAAGAAGCTTGATGATACCTCAAGAATAGAAGGTCAAACCTCAGAAAATATTATCCTCGAACAACTTAAATCTTTGTTTAGAGTCTCAAAAAAGATTAATATCACTGATATTCAGGATATTTTAAGTATTGAAAGAAATGAGCTTATGAAATTTATAGTTGATTGGGCTGAAAATTATGAATTTGAGATAGATGGTGAGTATCTTGTTCTAAATAAAAAAACATTACCACAATTCCTTAAAAATTTAAATCTCAATGATATTTTCTAGTTTTTTAATGAGATCAATAATATTTTTACCTTGTGTGAAAAATAGAAAAATTTAAACTAAATTCAAATAACTTCTTGATTCTAAAAAAGAATACAAATATAAAATAAATTAAGAGAAAAATAAAAAAGTAAAGATTTTATGCGTCAGGATTCTCAATAAGTACAGCTACTCCTTGACCGCCACCACAACAGGCATTTGCCAAACCATATTTTGCGCCTTTATCTCGTAAAATTCTCGCGAGGGTACCGGGTAAACGAACCATTGTTGACCCTAATGGATGACCAATTGCGGTACTTCCGCCCATTACATTAACTTTTTCTTCTGGAATATTAAAAGCTCTCATACAGTTCAAAGTAACAATACAGAACGCCTCATTAATCTCCCAATAATCAATATCTTCTGCTTTCATACCCGCATGTTTGAGTGCCATTTCTGTTGCTGGAACCGGTCCACGACCCATTACAGAAGGATCCACAGCTGCCCAACCAATTGACACAATTTTAGCCAAAGGTTCAAGCCCTCTCTTTTTAGCTTCTTCAGCCTCCATTAATACCGCTGCTGTAGCACCTGCATTTAGAGGGGATGAGTTTCCAGGTGTTATAACACCATCTTTTGTACCTTCTCGTTCCGCATATCCACTTCGTCCCCCAATATCTTCTCCATATATATTCTGCTTTAAATAAAATGGTTTCGATAATCTAGTTAATTGGCTTACAACCTCCAATTTGGATTTACGAGCTGCCATATCTTTATCGACAATCATTTTCTCTTCAACATTTCCTTCAGCGTGAGCTTCAATTGGTATAATTTCCCCACCCCATACACCACTTGTGAACCAGTTTTCTTCTTGAGATTTGACCGTTAAATTATGACTGCGCACACCAAATTTATCTAAATCTTCTTTGGTAAAATACGGAGTCTCTTGTTCATAAAGCTTTTGAGCAGTTTGAATCATGTTGATTGTAGTTAATAAATCATACTCGGGTCTATACCATTCACTATTCTTATTAATCATTTTTAAGTTTGGTCTCACCCAATCATTTTGCATTGAAACTCTTGTCATATGTTCTACCCCTGTGGCTAAGGTGCATTTGCTATAACCGAGCATTATTTCCATGATGCCAACATGCATACCGCTTCCGGCCGAGCCGCATTGACGGTCTACAAATAATCCAGGTGTGTCTGCGGGAAACTTAGCCAAAAATAATGGGAGCCTACCCCCGTAGGTCCAATTTTCATATACTCCCATAGCAGTTCCAACAGTCGCCTCGTCAATATCTGATTTCAGGATGCCTTTATCAGCTAATTTCTGATCAAAAAACTTCATCAATAAGGTAGCTAAAAGCTCATCACCGCGAATCTCACCAAATACATCTCGTTCCGGAGTTTTCGGTCTAGAACGAGAGAATGGAGTTCTCGCATAATCTATCATCCAAACTTCTTTTGTTTCTGGCATTTTAATTTTTTCAACTCTTGCTTTTATTTAACTAATATGATTAGTTTAATAATTTATGAAATTTAAAAAATTAATTAAAGTTTTTGAAAATCTTTATGAATCTTAAAAGGCATACTATTGAGGAAGATCATAATTATTTATATTAAAAACATAAAAATTTACATTAAATGTTCAAGATCATTCTTTAATTTAAAAAAATAAATAATTAAAAAATAATTAACACATAGTATGAGTAAGAATAGTAAAAAAATTAGTCAAAAAATTAGAGTAGCAATTATTGCTGGGAGCAAATCTGATGAACATGTTTATACTAAGACGCTAGATGTATTAAAAGAAAATAAGATTCCCCATGAATTCCAAATAATCTCTGTGCATAGAGATCCAGAAAAACTTGATGAATATATAAAAGAAAGTGAAGCACTTATATTTATTGCTGTCGCAGGACTTTCAGCAGCACTACCAGGTGTGATTGCTTCTAAAACAGATAAACCCGTTATTGGTGTACCCGTTTCTGCAAAATTAGGAGGGCTTGATGCGTTGCTATCGACTGCTCAGATGCCGCCTGGTGTTCCGGTTGCAACGGTGGGAATTGATAGAGGTGAAAATGCTGCCTATTTAGCAATTAGAATATTAAAATTATTAGATTAAAAAGTCTAAAAGTGAAATTAAGATGTCTCAAAATAAAGGAATTGAAAATGCTAAGAAAAATGCTGCAGAAAAAGCTGTAGAAGAGAACGTGAAAAAAGGCATGATACTAGGATTGGGAAGTGGGTCCACTATAGTATATGCTATCGAGAAAGTAGCAGAAATGAATAAAAAAAATGATTTAGGATTGATATGTATACCCAGCTCATTTCAAGCGTATAAACTAATTATCGATCATGGATTAACTTTAGGAACTTTAGATCAATATCCGAATATTGATTTAGATATTGATGGTGCCGATGAAATTGATAAAAACTTAAATCTTATTAAAGGTGGCGGAGGGTGTTTAGTCCAGGAGAAAATAATTGCCTATAATTCTAAAAAATTGATTATAATTGCTGATTTTAGAAAAGATTCGACTTTCTTAGGTGAAAAATGGAAGAAAGGGGTTCCAATAGAAGTCATTCCAAAAGCTTATGTCCCTATTATGAAAAAATTAGAAAAAATGGACGGAAAACCACTATTAAGGATGGCAAAAGCCAAAGCGGGCCCTCTTGTTACGGATAACGGCAATTTTATCATTGATGTGGATTTTGGAATTATTAAAAACCCATCAGAACTTAATCAGAAATTGCTGAATATACCAGGCATAGTTGACACAGGATTATTCTTAGGGATGACTACAAAAGCGTATATCGGACAAGAGGATGGAAATGTTTTGATAAAATTATAGTATTTTAGACTCTTTTTTGCTATTTACTAAAATATTTTAAACAAATATAAGATAAAATTACTTAAAATTAAATAAAATTTAAAGAAAATCAAAAAAACAAATAAATAAAATTTATCCAATTCCAGAGGTATTAAAATGGCTGATGAATTTAACTTATTATTGAGAAGTGGCCCTTTGACTGAAAATCCAAGAAAAAGAATCCATAAAATTAATAATCCCAAAAATTCTTCTTTACCAGAATTAACTTTTCAACTCCCAGTCGCCTATGAGGGGCCGGAAGGACAAAATAGAGAAAAACTATATACTCCGGAACACTATTTTCTTGCTGCGATATCTGGATGCTTTTTTACCACTTTCACAGTCGTTTGTTCTAATTCCAATTTTAATTATACAGAATTAGAAATAGAATCTAAGGGTTATGTAGGTACCAGTACTGGAGTAAAAATGATGGAAAAAATAGAGCAAGATATCACGCTTACGATACCATCCTCTATGAGAGAAAAGAAGGCAAGGAGAATTTTAGAAATTACAGAAAATAGATGTCCATTGGCTAAATCAATTAAGACAAAGCTAATTAATACATATAATATTTTCACTGAATAATAGAATTCTTTTTTTCTTAATTATCATAGAAGATTAACCGCATACCTTTCTTATATATAATTTTAGATTCACTATAATTCTTTTATTCAGCTGATTCCTAGTAAAGAAACAACCAACCACATAAGAAAAAAGCTAATAATATTTGTTAGATTCACTAGCGTAGAAGCAATACGTTCATCATATCCGAATTCAACGGAAAAAGGTATTGCACTCATTCCAATAGGTAATGTTAGCGCAACAAAAATTACGGCATTATAAATATTTTCAAAAGGTAAGAAGAAACATATTAAAATTCCTGAAATAAACCCAAAACCATATCTTATTAGTAGAACCTTTATAATATTTTTCCAGCTTTCCTTTTCGAAATTAAAATTTATAAATATTCCCAATATCAATAAGGTGAGAGCCATATTGGCTCGCGATAAAATATTTAATAAATCTGTGATAAACACTGGTAAAATAATTCCTAATAAATTAATTATAATGGCTATAAATAATACAATGAGAGGGACTGATTTGATAATTCTTTTTAAGATATTTTTAATTTCTAATTTATCTTTTTCTGGTTTAATGTCAGGAGAATAAATAAAACCGGTAGTATAGGCAAAAATAAAGACAACAAATGAATTTCCTAAATCAAACATTATGACGTATTCCATTCCATTTGCTCCCCATATTGCTTGAATCATTGGATACGCAAATAACCCAATATTAAAACCAATAGTAGTCATTAAAAATAACCCTTTTTTTTTCAAGGGAGCGTTTTTAAAAATTAAGAAACTAAATGCTAAGACTATTGCACTATGACCTAAAGCAATCAGAGGCAGCAATAGCAAGGTTGGTTGGATTTCGATATTACTAAATACTTCCAAAATTAAAGCGGGAAGGGTTACATTTAAAATTAACTTAGCAATTATTCTCCCATGCTCCTCCTTTAAGATTCCAACCTTTTTAACAATATATCCGATAATAATAATGCTTAAAGAAAGAAGAAAAACATAATTTGCATCCATTATATCTATGAATTATTTTGTGAAAATAATAAAATTTTTATCTAGAACTTATTATAGAGTATAATTTTTATTTTATTAATTTAGTTAAATACAAGAAGATTAAGATTGGTGATACAATATAGAAAATAAGGATAAAGCCCATATGAAATACTTGAATCATCTCCTTCCCATTGATGAAAGAGTAGAGGATCTTATCTCTAGAATGACTATAGAGGAAAAAATTAGTCAAATTTTCAATATATCGACTGAAATAAAGAGTCTTAATATTCCTCGATACGATTGGCGTAATGAAGCCCTTCAAGGGGTAGCGTTTGTCGATATTTCCACTATTTTCCCTCAAGCAATCGCGATGGCGGCAACTTTTAATGAAAAACTTATTGAATCTGTCGCAAGTGTAATTGGAGATGAAGCAAGAGCCAGACATCATGAATATTGTAGAAGGAATGAGAGAATTCGCTGGACGGGTATTACGTTTTCAGCGCCTAATATTAATATCGTTCGAGACCCGAGATGGGGGCGTTGCCAAGAAACTTTTGGAGAAGATCCATACTTAACCTCTAGAATGGGTGTAGCATTTTGTAAAGGACTACAGGGTTCTCACCCAAAATATTTAAAAACATCGGCCGAGCCAAAACATTTTGCGGTGCATAGTGGTCCGGAAAAAGATCGTCATAGAATGGATATCCATATAAGTAAAAAAGATTTATATGAAACCTATTTACCCGCATTTAAAGCATGTATCCAAGAAGCGAATGCAAAAGGAATAATGAGTGCTTATCATCGGTTATACGGAGTTCCGTGTTCTGCAAGTCATTATTTATTACAAGAAATCTTACGAGATAAATTTGGGTTTAAAGGTTATGTAATTTCCGATGGAGGAGCAATTCGGGATATTCATAAATATCATAAAGTAGCTGAAGACTATTCAGAAGCTTCTGCTATGGCATTAAAAGCAGGCTGCGACATACTTAATCCTATGGATATAATGACTACTGCAAAATTGAATCGATTAAAAAAATCAGTATTAAAAGCCATTAAAGATGGAAAATTAACTGAAAAAGTTATAAACATAGCATTAAAGCGAGCTCTGAGAGCACGGATTAAATTAGGTATGTTTGATCCTCCCGAACTAGTTCCTTATACTAAAATCCCGTATGATATAATAAATTCTAAAAAGCATCGGGAACTTGCTCGCCAATGCGCTCAAGAAACAATTGTTTTATTAAAAAATGAACACAATACATTACCACTTGATATAAAAACAATTGACTCCATTGCATTAATAGGTCCAAATGCTAATAACCCGGAAGCAATGTATTATCCCCATTATTATACTAATCCACCAGAAATTACAACAATTTTAGAGGGATCGCACAATAAAAACAATGGTTCTTTTAAAATTCATTATGCTAAAGGTTGTGCACTAATAGAACCGGCAGAAGATTGGAACCACGCTATACAATTTTCCCACTCATCTGATGTTATTATTGCAGTTCTTGGTCTAACGGGAAACTTGGAAGGAGAAGAAGGACATGTTATTGGTGAAACAACTGGAGATAGAACGCATTTAAGACTTCCTAAAATGCAAGAGAAATTATTAAAAGAACTAGAGCAAATTAAAAAACCTCTAATACTTATTCTCACCAGCGGAAGCGCAGTAGCAACTAGTCAAAATGCCTCAGCTATTCTTGAAGCATGGTATTCTGGATGTGAGGGGGGTAATGCGATAGCAGATGTATTATTTGGAGATTATAATCCAGCAGGAAGATTGCCGCTAACATTTTATAAATCAATTGACCAACTTCCTGATTATAGAGATTATTCAATGGAAAATAGAACATATCGTTATTTTAAAGGTGATGTTCTTTTTCCCTTCGGATATGGACTAAGTTATTCTAAATTTCACTATAAAAATCTAAAAATAAAACCTAATAGAATTGAAGAAAATAAAAATATAGAAATAAAAATGGATGTTTTAAATAAAGGGCCTTATTCAGGAGATGAAGTCGTTCAAGTCTATTTAGGTAGAAAAGATTTACCTTACAGAGTTCCAATTCATGAATTAAAAGCATTTAAACGCATTCATATTGAAAAAGATCATAAAAAACAAGTCTCATTTATCTTAGATTCTTCACAATTTAAAAATGTAAATGAGCAAGGTGATTTACTTCTTGAACCAGGTATAGTCGAAATTTCAATTGGAGGAGGACAACCTATAGCAGGCGCTGAAAATATTCTCACAGACAAGATAGAAATTTCATAATAAAATCTTAAGTATAAATGTGCTTAAAGTAAATTAGATTATTATTTTCTATTTTTGGAGAATAATTGTTTACTAATCTGTACGTTGGATGAGAACTAAAAATTATGGAGTCGGGGGGATTCGAACCCCCGGCCTCTCGCCTTGGCTGAGAGCTAAGACATTATCCTGCCCAGCTACTCATATGCCAAGCGAGTGATCTTCCGAGCTAATCCACGACCCCTTAAAGGAACAAAATTGATTGAAGTGATAAGAACTTATTAAAAACAGTTTATTGCTAAGACAGATAGTAAATAATTTTTAAAAAAATTATGGATTAGACGCGGGTATGGATTGACTTTCTAGAATAACTTTAAATTGTTGCTTATAATTTAATACCTAAATAAATAAATTTTTAATCTTCTTTTATAAAAGAATATGAAACATTTTAAAAAGCGAGCATCAATAATATTTTTATTGCTCTTGGTAAGCCAGATCTTTCTGCCTGTAGTTTTAATCAATTTAAAAAATTCAAATAATAAAAATATTAACGATTTAAATGATTCAGATTCTAAATTAATTAGCAATAGTCTAGTTACTAAAGAACAGCCTACTCTCGATAGTCCAATTAGTTCTAATCCTCCCATATATAATTCCGATCTTGAAAATTATTTAAATGAATTAAAACCTCAGAGTGCTAATAAAAGAGAGAAAATTACTATAATTATAAATTTTATTGAGACTCTCGCTAAAAAGGAGAGACTTACTATAATTGATTCCTTACTTAATGATTATGAAATAATTTATAATTATGATATTATTTCCGGGACTTTTTTAAAGGTCGATCCTTTAGAATTGATTGAGAAAGAAGCATTAATTTCACAAGAACCAAGCATCATAAGTATATATAAATCGATGGAATATGATACACCAGTTATTAGAGATCAGGAACTTGGAGTTAGTAATCTTAATGTTGATTCATATCCCAATTGGTGGATTAAAGCTATTGGTGCCGATAATCTTACATATAATGGTACAGGAGTATCGGTTGCTGTACTTGATACTGGAATATATTCTCATCCTGATTTAAATATTATTAATAGAAGTGATTTGGCAACCTATGGTGGAGGCAGTGGAGATTTATTTGGACATGGCACCCATGTTGCGGGAATAATTGGTAGTAGTGGACTATCTTCTGGAGGAACGTATTGCGGTGTTGCTCCTGGCGTTTCATTAATTGACGCTCAAATCTCGAATTCATCAGGAGGCATTTTAGATGGAGATATAATAGCTGCAATAGAATGGGTATCCAAACCTATAAATGATGGTGGTGCTGGAGCTGATATAATTTCCATGAGCTTTGGAGGAGATCAATTTGATACTAATCAAGAAATATGGGATGCTATTTCCAATGCAAGTGATAACTATGGAACTATTTTTGTAGCCTCAGCGGGTAATTCGGGACCAACATATTTTACTGGTTCTACGCCAGCCTCTCATCCTGATGTTATTAGTGTTGGTGCGACAGATATTAATAATAGCCTTGCATATTTTAGTAGTTGGGGGCCATCCTTAACTTACATTGGATACCCCGATGTAGTTGCTCCTGGATTTAATATTATTTCCACATCTGCTCCAAATTCTGTGCTTGAAAAAGAAGTGAAATTTCTTGGAGATTTTTTTGATTTCAAAGGTTCTGCTAATTATATTCCCTTAAGTGGAACAAGTATGTCGTGTCCGATGGTATCTGGTGCAATTGCTATATTGAAAGATGCGTATCCAAATATTAGCGCAGAAACTGCGAGAATAGCGCTTTATGAAGGAGCATATCATCTTCCGAAATCTGAGGAAACATATTTACCTAAATCAGGCGCGGGGCTTATAAATGTATCCGCATCCTTAGAATATTTAAACATTATTAATTCAACCCACTCTGATATTAACAATATTACGAAGATTTTTCCTGATATTTTGCCGTTTAAACCTTACGATCTACTTAATTTCCCAGGAGATTCTCAAACATATAACCTATCGGTGATTTCTGGAAAGAACAATACCATAAGGATAGAGGTACCAACTGATCTTTCTGGAATTGAGATTAATTTAGAAAATGACTATTTTATTTTTCAAAGAGCAGGAATAAATTTTACTACACTAGCTATTAAAATAAAAGATAATGCGACCGTAGGGGTGCAGAATTTTTCTATTGGCATAACAATAGATGGGGTAATAGCTAATTATATTAATATTTCTTTAGATATTCGATTACCGGAACAAAAAATCTTATTTGATTCGTATCACGGTCTTAACGACTGGTTAAACCCGGAATTATCCTTCCCTCAGATTGGATTTTACGAGGCAATGTCAGATTTAGCAGATTTGAATATATCAATGGATTATTCAATGGAATATTGGCAAATTGGATATAATAAGAGCTCAGATAACTATATTTTGACTGAGGAATTGTTATCTCAGTATGACCTGATTGTCTTACAAAACCCAATCCTACCATATAGCCCGATGGAAATCGAAAATCTTGTAGAATATTACAATAATAGTGGAGACATTCTTTATTTGGGTACTCAATATCAACATGTATGTTCGGATAATATAAACACTCTTTTTTCAGAACTTGGAATAAATACTATGATTAATGAAGAAAATATTATCTCAGAAGAATGGATCGGGATTGGAACAATATTATATGCATTAAATACTATTCCGAAAAATCATTCTATATTTAAAGATGTTAATCACTCCTTATGGTTATATGGAAATACTTTCAATGTATCTGGTGCTGCTGAAAGTATCGCGGAAGTGGAAAATAAATCCGTAGCTGTGGCATATAATGGTACTTCTTCCAATAAAGGTAAATTTGTTGCCTTTGGAGATTTAAACTGGTTATATTATGATTATACAAGTGAGGAAAATGATTATAAACAAAATCATGAGCTATTATTAAACAATTTGATGGATTACTTCTTTGGGAAAGATGAGATTTCAATAAATATCAAGTTGAATGGTGAGAGAGTTAATAATGGGAGTTTAAATATTTCTGTCTATGTAAAAAACACCACATCTAATTCATTTATTAGTAATTCTATTCTGGATAGTAATAATTTAACTGCAAGAATAAGTAATAGTTCATTCAATAAATCAATCAATCTTTCTTCTTCGATTGACGGAATAGCATTCAATTATTCTTATATAATTCCCTCACCTTCCACTAAACCCTATGAAATTTCAGTTAATTTAACACTTGGTTCCAAAACATATACTAAGAACACTAAAATTCTATATTATGAATCTAGTGCTATTCCAAATATATTAAATCTTAAAACTAGTAAAGAAAGTGTTAATAAAGGAAATAGCATTATTATAGAGGCTCAAATGAATAGCTCGGGATATTTAGATTTTAATGCTTATCTCTCTTTATACTCACATCGTTTCCATAATTCTGAAAAAACAATTAATCAAACTCATTTATTATCTAATTTACCGTTAATTAATATTTATAATAAAGCTATAAATTTACCTAATGAGCCATCTGGTTATGGAATTTTTTATGTAATCCCCTTTAATGATAATTATTCTAATCCAAATTCTCCACGAGCAACTTTTGAAATCAATAATGAACCCCCAGATATTGATTTAGATAATTCACTTTTTCGAATAGGTTTTTCTGGATATACAAAATTCTCCGATACATCATCAGGTGGTTATATTTATGTTCAACAAGCCTATCAAGGAGACATTATTAATTTTCAAATTCAAACTATAGATGATGATAATAATTCAAATGTAGAGGTTTCAGTGAATCTTTTCATAGCAGCAATCTCAGAACCAGAAGGGGGGTATAGCACAATAATTTTAATTCCTCCTGCCTCATTTGAAGAGCATAGTCTTTCATATAATTCTAAGTTAGGAAAATATACTGGCTCTTTTAGTATTCCATATTCGATGTTATTTGAATCAATACAAGGAGTTAAAAGAATTTCTACATCTACCGGTTACTTCCCTGATAATTATATAGGAATACTCTATATTGATGTATTAGATGAAGAGGGAACCTCTATGACGACTCCCTTTATTATAGCAACAACAATTACGTTTAACTATGATTTATTTAATCAACTTATTCCAAGTGAGGAACAATCAAATTGGGTACCAATTATCGTAGCCTTGCTAATAATTGCTGGTATTTTTGGGATATTAGTAGTGATTTATGCTATTAGAAGGAAGAGAATTATACCCGAATATGTAGATGAAGATTTCGCGAGTAGATATCCAGAAGACTCTGAAAAATATATTGATAGAGGCGGATTGAAGGAAGAAAAAATTATATTTCATTGTCCTTTCTGTGGTAAGGCTTTAGAATCACCAAAAAAATATTGTCCTAAATGCGGAGAAAATATTTCTGAATTTTTTAATTAAAATTTTTTTTTCTCTTATTATATTATTAGTTTTTTTTTTTAATCATCTATTTTTCACTTATATTAATTTTAATCTATTATAATTTATTAGGTGAATAAGAAATTTTTCTCACCTTCTTTAATAAAATTCATGAAATATTTAAAAGAGTATGGTATTATAAGAAATTATGAGTAGATTAAGACTAAATGAGAATTTTCTGAAGAAATTTGAGAGATATGATTTTTCTAAAATAAAAGAAGAGAGAATTTTTCTTGTAGGATCAATTACAAATGCGAAAGAATATTTTTATGAAATAGAAACTATTCTCCAAATTAGTTATAATAAAATAGTATCAATTTGTTCTGTAGATGGTCTTTTACATAAAAAGCAGTTTTCTCAAAATGAATGGAATAAGCTTCAAAAAATTGCTATGAAAAAATTACATTCTCAAGATGCGGTTTTAGTGCTGGATAAAGGTAATTATATAGGAGAGCAATCTAAAGAAGAAATCGAATATTTTCAAAAGAAATTTAATAAACCAGTGTATTATTTATCAAAATTAAAAAGATTTACTTAAATAAAACAAATATTATGTTTGAAGGATTTCTTTAATTTATTAAGTTATTTATTCAAGATTTAAATTAAAATGAGAATATAAAGAGGTTATAGAAATTTTACTTAATTATATTATAGGCACAGCTGGCTCAGGTAAAACAACTCTGACAGGGGCTTTAAAAGAGTATATTTTAAATAGAAATCCCGAAGCTTCGGCAATTATTATTAATCTGGACCCTGGAGTTAAAGATATGCCTTATATACCCGATATAGATATAAGAGATTATATTGTATTAGATGATGTTATGGAAAAGTATGGTCTTGGACCTAACGGAGCCACCATATTGGCTTCAGATTTGATGATTCAATATATAGATGATTTAAAATATGAAATTGACCAATATAATCCTGATTGGGTATTAGTTGACACCACAGGTCAGTTAGAACTTTTCTCTTTTCGAGAAACGGGTCCTTTAATCGCAAATTCATTAGGAATTCAACCCATCCAGAAAGCGGTCTCATTTTTATTTGATGCTAATTTTGTACTTCGTCCGAACGGTTTTATATCAACTCTATTATTAGCTGCGTCAGTTCAATTCAGATTCAAAAATATTTCACAGATAAACATCTTATCAAAAGCAGATCTTTTAGATGAAAATCAAATTGAAATGATTGTTAATTGGAGCCAAGATTTTATGGCATTAGAAGATTCTACCAATGAGAGAGAACAAGGATTAATAAGAGAATTATCGATGCTTATTTCTGATGTTTTTTTGCAAATGGGTTCCACTGCAGAATTGATTCCTTGTTCTACATTAGAGGAAAAATCGCTCGACTTAGTTTTTGGCTACTTGCAACGTTTATTCGATTCAGATCAATCCAAGTTCTATTAGGCACTTTTCTATTTGTTCCTTATAACTTGCTTTTTAATAAAATAATAATAAAATAAATTTGAACCAAGTCTTCATTATTTATATTGATATAAAATTATAAATAAAAAAAATTCAAAAAAAAAAATATAATTAAATTTTAAATTATTTTTCCCATTCAAAATCTAAAGTAATGTATTTTTTTGTGTAGAAATATGCTATAATTAAGACTATCGAAGCTAGTGGACCCCATAATACTAAACCAATGGAATAAGGATCTACAAAAGCGGTAGGACTATAATATATGGGTATTGATAGAATTGCTCCAATAAGCAAAGTACTAGCAGCTTGAAAGATATTAAGAATGATAGAGGGAAATCCCGCATAAATTCCCGCTTTTAACTCTCCAGTCTTCTTTTGATCATCTTCGGCGAGATCTGCATAGACAATATAGGGAAATAAGAACCAGCCAGCTAATATAGCTCCGATTCCCACTATAAATATTATTCCAAATATAAGGTAGGAGGGCATTGGAATTAAGCCTATTAATGTTATTGGAAAGAATGCTGCAGCTATGAGAAATACAAATAAGAGCATCTTTTTTTTACCATGTTTATTAATATTCCGCCTCCAAATATAAAGAAAAACAAATATCGATATCAATAAGCAAAGAGCCACTATCACGTAATCAAATCCTCCAAGAGCCAGGGCATCTTCAGTATATTTTAACATTGTAGTAGTACCCATTGTCCATCCTAATCCAGCAATACCCACCATCAAAATAATCAGCATAAAATTTCTATTTTTTATAATGGTTTTAAGATTGTCTATCATATTAGATTTTATTTCATATTTAGGCTCATTGGGAAGGAAAATAGCTACCAAATAGAACAATACAATGGTCAGAACTCCGAAAATAACAAGGGGTATGAAAAAAATCACCGGAACCGGGGCATTTACATTTATTCTTAAATCATCTATAAAACTCGTTAGAATTAAAAGCGAAAATAATGCCATTATTCCATTACCAATATAGTTAAAAGTATTTTGAATTTGTGAAACTTTTGGTCTCTCGTTTACCGGAAAGACTTCTGCCATCCAAGCTTGATAAGGAGTTGTAACCGCATAACTGGCTCTGAAAATAATATCCCATATTAACAACCAAAAGAAAAGTGCATTTTTATTTTCTAAATCTGGTAGTACCAATTGAGGTAATAAAAGAAAAATAATCGAAAGCCCTAAAAGCGGAGCAAAAATTAAGATATAAGGTTTTCTTCGACCCAACTTTGTATATTTGGCATCACTTAGCCATCCAAGTAGAAACTGAGAGACTGCAATAGTAAGATATCCCATAGCGATAGCAAACCCCGTGCGAAATGGATCTAAGGCATAACCGGAAGTATAAAGTGTAAGTAAAGCCCACCCTTCGATTCCTAATACAATAGAAGAGCCCAATCTTGGCATTCCGAATAGAAATTTATCCTTTACTCCTGTTTCTTTTTTAACATCTTTATGTTCATTCATCTTATTTCTTCTCGTATGAAATTTTTAATTAAATTTCTCTTTTTCAATATAACTTAGATAAATAGAGATTTAAATATTTCGGTAATTATATCTTTTGGGTGATATAATCATTTTTCAATTTAGATTTTTGATAAATAATAAATAAAGCACTTTTATTCCATATTTATTAAATCAAAAAAATTAGTTCCTTCTTTAATCACATTAAGGATAATATGAGTATTAGTTCTAATTACGTTATTATAAGAATTAATTTTTTTTACAAGCACACTTAATGCCTTTCGATTTTTACATCTCGTTAGGACTAACGCATCATACTGCCCTGTTATATCATACACAGCGAAAACATTAGATATTTTCGCAATGTCTCTTTCAACTTCTAACATTTTCCCTTTAGAGATTGTTAATTCAATTATGGCAATTATATCAAAACCCAGTTTTTCATAATCTATGGTAATTGAAAACTCCTTTATAATCCCATTCTTTTTTAACTCGGTCACATGGTTAGCTATGGTGGTGGGATGTTTATCTAATTGATTCGCTATGTTGCTATTAGATATTGTGGAGTCTTTGCTTAAAATTTTCAATATTTCTATATCTAATTCATCTAAATTATCAACCATACAATAAAATATATATTTATACTTATTTAAATTTTATTAAGATTACCTCACTTTTTAAGTATTATGATAGATTTTTGATCAGAATTTTGTTTATAGGTTAGATCTTTTTTCGTTATCTTTAAATATCTTCTTAATTTTCATTATATATAAGATATAATATTAAAATAAAAATATATATTGGTTATATTAAATGATTAAAAAAACTGACCCCAATCGAAAAAAAGTATGCAATCAAGTGATAGAAACTGTTAAAGAATATGATATCAAATTTATATACCTACAATTCACAGATATTCATGGATTAA
The DNA here is from genome assembly GCA_016839555.1 of Promethearchaeota archaeon. Classification (GTDB taxonomy): domain Archaea; phylum Asgardarchaeota; class Lokiarchaeia; order Sigyniarchaeales; family SOKP01; genus TEKIR-8. Next base: position 162,383 of record JAEOUA010000007.1, on the reverse strand, counting down.
TCAAATCTTTCGAGATAAACGCAAAACGAATTGAGGATTTTCTTGAAGATGGAGAAAATTTTGATGGGAGCTCAATTACAGGCTATGGAGCTATAGAAGAAAGTGATAAAGTTGCCATCCCAGATCCAACAACCTTCCAGATTCTTCCCTGGAGAAAGGAAGATAAAGTCGCCAGAGTCATTTGTGATATTTATAAACCAGATGGATGCCGCTATGAAGGTGATCCGAGATTTATACTCCAAAAAATGGTTGATAAAGCTGCGGAACATGGTCTTACCTATTATTGTGCTCCTGAAATGGAATTTTTCATTTTAGATAAAACAACTCAAGAAAAAGAATTTAAACCATCGGATCTCCGTGGATACTTTGATTATGATCCATATGACATAAATGAAATGATGAGATATAAGATAGCACAATATTGTGATAAAATGGGCATAGAAATTGAAGCACTTCATCATGAAGTTGCTTATGGACAGCATGAAGTAGATTTTCGTTATGATAAAGCTGTTGATACCGCGGATAATACCATTACAATTAAATCAATAATCAAAACAGTCGCTGCTCTGCATGATATGACAGCCACTTTTATGCCAAAGCCATTTGCAAAAATTAATGGATCCGGCATGCATGTACATCAAAGTATTTGGAAGGATGGTAAAAATATATTCTATGATCCTAATGATGAGGCCTCTATTTCCTACGAGATGAAAAAATGGATTGCTGGACAATTAAAGTATGCAAGAGCGATGTGTGCGGTACTATCAAGTTGGCCAAATTCCTATAAAAGGTTAGTACCAGGATATGAGGCTCCAGTATATGTTGCGTGGGGATTTCGAAATCGTTCGCCTCTTATTCGTGTTCCTGATTTTCATAATAAATCAAGCGCCGCACGCTGTGAAATTCGCTGCCCCGATCCAGCTGGAAATCCTTATTTACAATTTGCGGTTTTATTGGGAACAGGATTGAATGGTCTCCTTTCAGATGATATTGAAATCCCTCCCCCTACTGATAGAAATGTATATCACTTTTCTACCAAAGATCTTGAAAAATCTGGAATCATTTCTCTGCCAGGTAGCCTCAGGGTTGCACTAACAGAATTTAAAGAATCCGATATGATGAAGGAAATTTTTGGGGAGCAAATGTTTAAAAATTATTATTATGCAAAGCTAGAAGAATACGATGCATATCGCGTGATTGTTTCTGATTGGGAACGCAATCGATATATTACCAGATTGTAATTTTGTGATCTTTATAATAATAATTTTCTTTTTTTTTTAACAATTAAAATATTAAAATACTACAAGAATCTCTTCGATAGAAAAAGTTTATTTGTTTTTGTGAAATCAGCTTTTATTATTTTTAAGAGATATAATGCACTCTTAATTCTTAAAAAATATTCAGTGGAAAACGGATTGCGCTACTTTCACAATTTTTCTTTTTTCTTATAATATTGGATGACTTTACTATAAAATTTCACTGAAACAGTTTTTGGATTTCTTTTATAAGAAGCAGGTAATTCTGCACTGCATCGAGAGCATAAATTCGAATTTTTAAGCCAATCTTTAAACTCATCAGCGTGAGCAGGATAATTACATTTTGGGCAAAGAACTATTCCCCTTCCCTTGTCTTTTGGATATTCTGGAAGATTAAAGCAAAAGATGCATTTAAAATCATCTAGTGTAAGCATCGTGGTTTTTGGTTTCATGCTTTTTATTTTTTCAAAAATTTGCTTCTTTTGTTGAGTACTTAATTTTGACCGCGCTTTTTGTGTTTTCGGTCTATACACTTTTGGAGTAGTTCTTGATCTTGTGGTAGACATTGTTCTTTGAGATCTACTAGAGGATGAGGCTCTACTAGAGGGTGCCCTTCGTGCTGATCTAATGGGTGCTGATTGAACCGATTCTACTTGAGCCCTTCGCTGTGCTATTAATTCAGGTGAAATATCTGAAATAGTTGTTCTTTTCTTAGCAATTGCATAAATAATCAAAACAAAAATAAAAAAATTATAGAAGATATAAATTAGTCCGGGAGAATTAATTAAAGGAGTAAAAAAAAGAATTTCAATTTCATATAAAAGAATAATTAGAAAGATTATATTTGCTGTGAAAATCAAAACAGAATAAAAGACTATAAATTTTCGAGTATTGATGGATTTAACTTTATATATGTATATTACATGATATTTTTTTATGCATTTAAAGAGGGAATATAGTCCATACACTAAATAAGGAAGCGAGAAAATAAGGATCCACGCATTAAAAAAAGTAAAATTCTGAATTTCTTGAAATAATTCCCAATTAATTAATTCTGTATAAAAGCTAGTATAGTAATAAAATAATCCAATTGTATTGATCCCTAAAATAAAAAATGAGGTATTATGAGGGGAATTAAATTGCCGATATTTTCTAATTTTAGCTATACTTTTCATAGAAAAGATAACCCAAAACCCAATTAAAATCCAGGAAATAAAGAGATTAAAAGATGGCTCTATTAATACTCCATGAATAAATCCAATGATGAAACTTATGATTAAAGGAATAAAATAACTTTTTTTAATTGAAAATCACCAATACTCTGATACCTCACTTAATTACCCTTTATTATGTGAAATTATAGACCTTAATTATTCCTTATGATTCCTCATCATATTCTAAGAATAATGCTTCTCCATCAACAATAGGATTTACAAAATCTAAAATTTTGGGCAATAAGCTTACATTTAAGGATTCTTCCATTTCAAAGGGTAAGGAATACCATTTTTGAGTTTTTAAATCACATCGAAATACCTGGAATCCATAGGAAGTCCCGTCTATTTCATAAGGATCAACCACTATGGCTACAGCTTTTTCCCAATGTTTCTGATATTCGGTTTGGGTATATATATCTTCGTCTGACATAAAACACCCATAAGAGGGATGAGAATGATACCATCCACAAATAAATAAATTTCTTTTTCTACTCTCTTCATATGCTTTAATATGCCCAGTTCTTTTATTTCTCCGCTCATCCATTTGTACATGAATTGCATTGCCATGCCCAATTGGATATGCATTCTTAATATGGAGAATGTTATCTTTTTCTTTACCTGCCAACAATCCGATGACCTCCACCCAGTTTTCTCGTGGTATATTTTTATTTGCATATTTTAAGGCATGGGTTGTCATTTTTAATACTGCTTTTATAGAAATTTGAATCTGTTGTACTTTTTGGGGTGCTTTTATCATTTCTGCTTTTTGAATAGATTTCCCTTTATCAATTTTATTTTTAAAGGTTGAGGTTATTTCTTGTTTGAATTCGATCTCTTCTTGCATTAATTCTTGATAAATTTCATCCAAAAGCTCTTGTTTTAGTTCTTTCTTGAGCTCTTCTTTTAATTGCTCTCTTACTTTTTTTTTTAATGTTTCTTTAATTGAATCTCTTTTTAGATTCTCATCCATCTACCTTTCTCCTCACCACTTTTTATTCGCATATTTTTTTACAAGATGTTTAACCTTTTTCTCAAAATAATCCCGCTTATTCATAGATTCTAAAGCAGCTTTTTTATTATAAACATCTGTGGGATTAAAATATTTTCCGCGAGTATTTAACATCGCAATAATAGCATTGATCACAGTAACAATAGTTTTTGAAGGAGACCAACCCCCTTTTTTGCCAATTAATGAGGGATCAATCAACGCTAAACAAATATTTCTCTGCCCTTTATATTCATGGGGTTTCGGCCAGAAATTTGGATGCCAAATAGGGGTATATAATCTTAGAAAAGGAGGAACTTTAGGATATTGCGGAGGATATTTTACTTCCAACCTAAATAATCCCCCCTCATATGCAGTTCCTTTTGGTCCTTCAATGGTAACCTTAAGATGGTCTATACTCTTGTTTTTTTTATCCCAAGGTTTTAATTGGACTATAGTTCCGTTTTTTATCATTTTTTTTAATGCCGCAAAATCTTGAGATATCCTCGTGCTTCTTAAACTCATAATTTCACTTCTTTTTATATCATTTTTATAAATTAAGTAATAATTCTATCTAATATATTTTTATTAAATACTTTTTTGAATAAAATTATAAGAGAATAATCATGCTAAATTTAATGTAATAAAAATCTCGCCGAAATTCTTAAAGCCAACAGCCGTTATAAGGTCAAAATTCCTAAGATCATTTTCAATCGGTGTTTTATCCAAATCCACTACTTTGATATTATTAAAATCCATTGTGGTTAAAATTGGCTCGTAATCGGGATCTAATTCAAATCCATTATTTAGTAAAAGTTTTATAATATTTTCACATGGAGAAGTCTTTCTTATTTGTATTTTTACTCTTTTTACATTATTTCCGCATTGAGGACATTCGGGATTTCTTTTTTTTTCAATATGGTAAAATTTCATAGTCATAGCATTAAAAACTACATATGATGTCACTGGTCTCCCCAAAGCTTTATGTCCGTTTATCCAATGTATTATTTTTACAGCCTCATGGGACTCCATCGCCGATATTAAGGCATTTATTGTGATAATGCCCGGATCATGCCTATCTATAATCTGTAAAATATCGGATTTGGTGAATTTAGGGAGAAAATCATACTTCTCAGCTAATATATTTGCTTCTTTTTGAATAAATTTTATATCATTAATATCCTTCGGATTGGGATCTCGCTCAAATTTTTCTTTAAATGCCATATCACCTTTAAATACACAATGTATACGTTTACGAGGTATGCCGACCACCGTACATGCTGCCATGTCATCAATTTCACCTACAGGCAATGGATTACATTCATAGCATGCATTCACATATGGAAATACAGTATACATATGTCCATGATATCCAGCTACACCTCCATCAACAAGTGGTTTTCCAAATCGTATACAATGGGCATTTAGGTTAAGTCGAGCGTTCATCGAATCTAGTCCGCCAATAACGACATCCGCTTTTTTATAAATAATTGGATCTAATCTTTCTAAAGAAGAGTGATATGCTTTTATAGTTATTTTGGGATTTATTTCTTTTAATTTTTCAGCGGCAACTATGGCTTTCGGCTGACCCAATTTAGCTCCAGCAAATAATAATTGCCTATTTAAATTAGAATACTCAATAACATCTAAATCAACTAAGTCTAAATGACCAACTCCAAGCATTGCAAGATTTTTAGCTATCTCACACCCTAAACCCCCAATACCTATAATTAACACTCGAGAATTCTTAACGACCTTTTGAGACCACCCTTCTAAACGGAATTGTCTATCATATAGCTCTCGTTCTTCTGAGGTTAACATTTCACTAAAAAAATCAGATTCTTTTATCATAAAATCAAATCTTTATATAATTATTGCTTGGTTAATAATTTAAAAAAATTAAAAAAATAAAAAAATTCCATAATTGAAAAATAAATAATTACCAAATACCAATAAATTATTTATTTACCTGCTGTTGAGCTAGGAATGAGTAATACTTCATCTCCATCATCTACATTGTAATCGCTCAAGGGGCTTGATTCTTCCATAGTAACTCCACCAGAAGATAAATGAAAGTCATTAGGGTCTAATCCGAAAATATTTCCCACTGTCTCCTTAATTGCATCAACAAGATTAGCATTGTCAACCATAAGTTTTTGTTTCTTTTCTCCTGGACCTACTGTAGAGGTAAAATAGAGGGAAATCTTTTTTCCACCGGAAGGTCCTTTTATTTCTGGGGTTTTCGATTTAAATTTCTTACTTGGAGCCTTTTCCGAGGGACCACCAAGATCTTCGTCAAATTCCTCATCAAATTCCTCATCAAAACTCATTTTATATAAACCTCTTATTTTTAATTGAGTACTATTTTTATTAATACACACATACAAATTAAACTATATAAATGAGTTTTTTTTTAAACATGAATTTGCTAAAGAAATAAATTCTATTATTTTGTATAAGAATATAGTGAAGAAAAGTATGCAAGAAAAAACACCAAATAAATATCAAATAAAAGAAAAAACTCCAATCGAGAAGGAGAGAGCTCTTCCCAGTAAAAAACTTCTTCAAAAACTTAAAAAGGAAAGAAATAAGCTTAAAAAAGAACGTGAAGAGTGGGAGAACACTATCGAAAAAATTCAGAAATACAACACCAATATTGAAGATCTCGAAAATAAGAGAAAATCTATAGAATTAGATATGAAAAACATGCTAAAAAAGCAGGATGATATAAAAGATAATATACAAGATATGCAGAATAACATTGAAAATCAAAAAATGAATCTAGAAAAAGAAAAAGATAAAATTCAAAATACTAAAGATATGTTAAGAAAAAAGAAAGAACAATTAGATGATGAATTCAAAGATTTAAAAGATGAAAAAGATAAACTAGCACAATTAAAAGACGACCTTAAAAATGCAAGAAAAGATCTTGAAAAAACTCGAAAGAAAGAAGAAGATAAAATCAAAAAATTAAGAGGAGATAATTCTAAATTAAAAAATGAAGCAAGAGATTGGCAAAGAAAAATAAATAATCTAAAAGATGAGAGAGATCAATTAACAATTGATATAAAGGATTTAGAGGATAAAAAAGACAGAATTATTAAAGATATTTCACGAGAAAAATCAAATGTGGCAGATGAAAAGAGACAATTAGAAAAAGAAAATCGTAGAATTGAAGATGAAAAAAATATAATCAAACGAGAAAGAGATAAATTAGCAAAAGATAAAAATTTATTAGAAGAGCAAAAGGTAAAATTAGAAAAAACAATTCAAAAATTTAAAGATATTCCTAAAACTGAAATTCGGAGCAAAAGACCATCAAGTTAATTTTGCTATACTCCTAATTTTTTATATATTTGTGAAATCAAGATTGATATATTATAATTATGCAATTTCTTTAACTTTTTCAATATAATCCAAAATTTAAAACTAATTATTAATAATTACTTCTCCTAATGTAAGGTTATATAGCATTTAAATAAAAAATAGTATGAATATTTAAATAAAAGAAGTGATATTTTATACTAAAAAATATTAGTATCATCATTTATTTTCCTTAAAGAAATAAGAGAAAGTTTTTATCAGCTTTAAAGGATACTCAAAAAGTTATGAACATTTCAAAAGAGAAATTAGAAACAATAGTCAAATTATTTCCATATCCAGTTTATATATGGAAAAACATTGAAAAGGAGTTAATTCTTTTAGATTATAATAAAGCTGCTGAAGATATAACCAACAGAAAAGTCCGAGATATTTTAGGTATTAAAGCTTCAATATTCCATAAAAATCAGCCCGAAATTTTAAGAGATTTAAATCACTGTATTAATGAGAAAGTAAAAATCTTCCGAGAAATGAATTATACTTTTAAAACCACGGGTCTTGAAAAAATCCTCTATGTTACTTATCAGCCTATATTATCTGATTTAATTATGGTTATTACCGAAGATATAACAGAAAAGAAAAAGGCAGAACAAGAATTAAAGGAATCTGAAGAAGTTTTTAGAATCATGTTAGAAAAATCTGGTATTGCTATTGCAGCCCTTGATTTGAAAGGAAATTTTATAATGGTAAATGATATAACATTAAAAAGATCAGGGTACACAAGAGAAGAGTTTTTACAATTGAATGCCGCAGATGTAGCTCTTGAAGTTATTCCTATGGAGCATAAAAAAAGATATTGGGAGAAATTAGCATTCGGTGAGCATACTAAAGTAATCGGAATGCACAAGCGAAAAGATGGAAGCACATTTCCTGCTGAAACTACTTTAGTCAAAATTAAGTTACAGAACCAGCCAATAATTGCCGTTTTCGTTCGGGAGCTTACCGAATATAAAGAGATGTTACAGGAATCAGAAATTTCCAAAGAATTATATCAATTAATTTCTAAAAACATAAATGATTTAATTTCTATAAATGATCACGAAGGAAGGTTTTTATATTGTAATGAAGCTTATAAAAAAGTTTTAGGGTACGCTCCCGAAGAGCTAATCGGAACTGTGGCTTTTAAATATGTCCATCCTGAAGATATAAATAAAGTTCTTCATGATTTTGAAAAAGTAAAACAAAAAGAATTTTTGAAAAATGAAGTGAGATTTAAATGTAGAGACGGATCATACAAATGGTTGGAATATAATGGTAGAGGTATACATGATGAAAACAATACTTTTATAAAAACAATTGGAATTAGTCGTGAGATAACTTTACGTAAGGAGGCAGAACAGAAACTAAAAAAATCTGAAAAAAAATATCGGGAAGCATTTAATCAAGCTGAATTATATAAGGATTTATTCGCTCATGACATAAACAATATTCTCCAAGTAATAATGAATTCTAATGATTTATCTATGATATATTTAAAAGATAAAGAAAATAGAAAGAATATTAAAAAAATGTTGAAAATCATTGATGAACAAGTTAAAAGAGGGGTAAATTTAATATCTAATATTCAAATATTATCAAAATTAGACAAAAAAATAAAAGATCTTCACCCAACAGAGGTTTTAGCAGTTTTGAAAAAAATACGAAAACTAATTTTAAATAGTTTTCCCGATAAAGAAATTTCTATAAAAATTAGAAATCCTTTTGGTAAAATTTTTGTTCAAGCTGATAATCTCTTAAGAGAGGTGTTTGAAAATATCTTAAACAATGCTATACAACATAATGTCAATCCAAATATCGAAATTATAATTAAGATTTCAAGAGAACATAAAAAGAGTATTAATTATTACAAAATAGAATTTATCGACAATGGGAGAGGGATACCGAATGATATGAAAGTTAAAATTTTTAAAAGGGATTATAGAAAAAAATATAGAGGTAAGAGGATGGGATTGGGACTATCCTTAGTGAAAAAAATTTTAGAAATCTATAATGGAGATATTTGGGTAGAAAACAATGTTAAAGGAGACTCTTCGAAAGGGAGTAATTTCATTATATTAATTCCAGAAAGCAGTTGAAATAGCAACAATTTTTTTATTGAAAACAAGAAAGATCTTTAGAAATACTGTAAAATAAAGCTAATTTTATCAATATTAAAATTAATTGGGACTCTATATAATGAAGAAAACATAAAATTATTTACAAAATTATTAAAATCTTTAAACATAGCAAAATAATTAAATATTTATTCGAATGAGAGTTAAAATTTTTATTTTACATTTTCAGATCTAAATATTTAGAACCTATTAATAAATTAAAGCAAAAAATAGAATTTTAATAAAGTGATCAACAATAAATGAATAAAATATTAAAAAATATTAATGAAACAATATATTAGAAAAAAATTAAATATTCTAATTCTATATTCTTATTTTTTTACAAAATACATAATATAACCAATATAACTTTGCATATACGCATGTTATATGAGAATAATTTTGTAAAAATAAATTTTTTTTTTATCTAATAGAAAACTTTATATTATGTGAGATAATATAGTTATTTAAGTTAAATATAATATAGTTAAAGAATATATATATTTTCCAAAGCGAGGATTCAAAACAATTAGAGATAATATAATCTTATTTCCTGGATGTATGATTTCATATCGTTTACCGTTTATAGAGATATCCGTTAAAAAAGCTTTAGAATCATTCAATATCCAATATACAGAAAGTAATAGATTTTCATGTTGTCCGGAACCAAACGGAATTAAAAATTCAAATCAATTAATTTATAATATAACCGCATCTAGGAACCTTGGCATAGCTGAAAAAGACAAAAAAGATATACTAACTCCATGTAATGGATGTTTTGAGACTTTAAAAGGAATCCGGAGTGAAATAAAGGTCGATAGTCATTTCAGGAATAAGATGAATAAATATTTAAAAAATATTGATTTACACGTTGAGGGTGCTTCAGATGTGTATCATTTAATTGAATTTTTTCATAAATTGGGTAGTGATGTTATAAAAGAAAAAATTAAATATCAATTAAATGGACTACGGGTTGCAGTGCATTATGGATGCCACTTCCTTCGACCCAGCAATAAAATACAAATGGATGATCCTATGGAACCACATATGTTTGATAAATTAATTGAAGATCTTGGAGCAAAAAGCGTGGACTATATTCATAAAATGGATTGTTGCGGAGGCAGTCTTGCAAGAGCCGGAAATCCTGATTCTGGGTTAGAAATGGTCTTGACTAAACTAGAAAGTATGAAAAAAGAAAATGTTGATGTAATTGTTGTAGGATGTCCTCAATGTTTTATTCAATTTGATCATCTCCAGAAAGAATTAAAAAAGTTAGATTATGATTTTGACATTCCCGTGCTTTATTATTCGGAATTATTATGTATAGCATTAGGCTTAGATATAAAAAATATGATAAAGAAGTATCATCGAACTCAAGTTAATGGTATATTTGAAAAAATCGATGATATCCATCAAAAAAATAAAGAAATAGAGAAATATTTCAACTTGGAATTTTTAAAAACCTGCTATTCTTGTGGTGCGTGTAATAATGACTGTCCAGTAGCAAAATATTTGCCGCAAGAATTCAATCCACAAAAAATAGTTAAAAAGATTCTAAACGGAAAGATTGATAAAGTAATTGAAGATCCATCGATTTGGTTATGCCTTGATTGTTATGTTTGTTATGAACTTTGTCCTATGAAGATTGGATTAGTTGAGTTGTTTACCATTTTACGTAATTTAGCTAAAGAAAGAGGATTTATTGCTGATGGGTTTAAAGATGAACTAACCACTTTTGAAAAAGAAGGGATTGTTACTATGTTTTCGAAAGTCGCTCGCCAACGAGTTGGTTTAGAAACGGTTAAACCAGAGCTTGAAGATTTGAAAGTTTTAATTAATAAAGTAAAAAATAATAAATAAATTGAGAAAACAACAAGAAAATGATTTGGAAAAATTATACTTCTTTACCAGAGCTTTTTCGAAATGAAAGAGTTTTTGACGGATGTGGAATTTCTGGCTTTTTAAATTTAAACAGTGAAAGAGAAAGTGGACAAAAAGTATTTGATATGCTTTGTATTTTAAGTGAAAGAGAAAACGGATTAGGTGCTGGTTTTGCAGGCTATGGAATTTATCCAAAATATAAAGATTATTATGCTCTTCATTTTTTATTTGACCATGAAAAATGCAAGGAACATGTTATAAACCATCTAGAAAAAATGGGTTATATTATTCATTCTGAAGCCATCCCAACGAAAGTTCCCGGACATATTGATTTTCCACCTATCACTTGGCGAGTATTCTATGAACCAAAAGAGATGAAAAGTGTTTCGCCTGATGAAGAAGTCGTCCAATTGGTCATGGATATTAATTCCAACTTCGAAGGGGCTTATATTATGTCATCTGGTAAAAATATGGGGGTCTTTAAAGGAAATGGATGGTCTTATGAAATTGCAGACTTTTATAATATTAAAGATTATAAAGCTTATATGTGGCTAGCACATAGTAGATTTCCGACAAATACACCTGGATGGTGGGGTGGCGCACACCCATTCAATCTTTTAGGAACAAGTGTAGTTCATAATGGGGAAATTACATCTTATGGTACTAATATGCGATACTTAGAATCATTTGGATATAAATGTACCTTAAAAACTGACACTGAGGTTATTGCTTATCTTTTCGATTTATTAGTAAGAAAACATAAAATACCTCTTTCAATCACGACTATTGCATTAGCACCTCCATTATTTAAAGAGATTAACCAAATGGATAAAAAATATCAATATATTCTAAAAAATTTAAGAGCAACTTATCGATCTACTATGTTAAATGGTCCCTTCTCTATTGTAGTTGGGATGACGGATCCAATTCCTACTCTAATTGGTCTTTCTGATAGAAAAAAACTCCGCCCTCTCGTGGCAGGATTATCAGATGATGAAAATACTATATTTCTGAGCAGTGAAGAAGCCTCCTTTAGACGCCTTATCTTAGATTCCAGCAACGGATTTAATTTTAAAGAGATTTGGCATCCTAAAAGTGGGACAGCTATTATTGCAAGAGTGGGCGAGGGATTAATTAATGATGGACTCAAACAACCATTTGAAAAAATTAAATTAACTATTATGGGAGGTAATTCATAATGTCTTCATTAGCTCACAAAATACCATCTTACTTCAAAGTTAAAATAGACCAAGAATCTTGTAAAAAATGCAAGCGTTGCACAACGCACTGCAGCTATGGTGCACTTTCTTTTAATGGTGAAAGAATAGTTTCAGATGATTCAAAATGTGTTGCGTGTAATCGATGTGTAGCAATGTGCCCTGATAAAGCCATAAGAATTGTAAGAAATGATTCTTATTTACCTCCTCATGGTAATTACACGAGAAGAATTCGAAATATAATTTGGAGGCAAGCAGGAGATGGTGGGGTGTTACTTTCTGCTACTGGAAATGATCGTCCAATTCCAGTTATTTTTGACGATTTGTTGCTCGATGCTTGCCAAGTTACTAATCCTGCCATTGATCCATTAAGAGAGACTATTGAAACAAAAATTTTTTTTGGACGGAAACCAGAAAAGCTAGAATTTTGCTATAATTTAGATGACCCAGATGAAATTTCACTCAAAACAGATTTTTCACCTAATTTCGAGATTGCTATGCCTATAATGGTTGGCCATATGAGTCTTGGCTCAATAAGTTATAATGCTGTTATGGCGATTTATCAAGCAGTTAAAGAGTTAAACATATTAGCGGGTTCAGGTGAAGGTGGACTACATCAAGATTTTTATGAATACGGTCCTAATATTATTACTGAAATAGCTTCGGGGAGATTTGGCGTAGATATCAATTATCTTAAAAATGCAGCTGGAATAGAAATTAAAATCGGACAAGGAGCGAAACCTGGTCATGGGGGACATCTTCCAGGTGAGAAAGTTAACAGTTTAATTTCTCAAACTCGTATGATTCCTAAAGGTTCTGATGCATTAAGTCCTTATCCTCATCATGATATCTATTCAATAGAAGATTTAGCCCAATTAATAGCAGCATTAAAAGAGGCAACACGATATAAAGTCCCTATAGGAGTAAAAATAGCGGCTGTTCATAATTCTGCCCCTATTGCTGTGGGAATAGTCAGAGGCGGTGCGGATTTTATTACGCTCGATGGTTTTAGAGGGGGTACCGGTGCTGCCCCTCGAATTATAAGAGATCATGCGGGCATTCCTATAGAATTAGCAATCGCTGCTGTGGATGAGCGTTTACGTCAGGAAAATCTGCGAGATCAAATTACACTTGTGGCAGGGGGTTCAATCAGATATTCAGCAGACTTAATTAAAGCCATTGCATTAGGAGCTGATGTTTGTATGGTAGGTATGCCTGTGTTAATAGCTATGGGATGTCGCGTCTGTCAACAATGCTTTCGAGGACTTTGTTCATGGGGTATTGCAACTCAACAAGAGTATCTCGTTAGACGATTGGATATAGATATGGCTCGAAACAGGATTATTAATCTTTTTCATAGCTGGAATGAGGAATTGAAAGAAGTTCTAGGGGCAATGGGCATAGACTCCGTAGAATCATTGCGCTCTAATAGAGACAGACTCAGATATATCGGGCCAAATCCAAGAATAGCAGATATATTAGGCGTTAAACACGCTGGAGAATAATAAGAAAAAAAGGAGAGGAAATAATTATGTCAAATAATAATGTAATAGAAATAGATGCAATACCTAATGGAAAACCTTTAGGTTATAAAAATCTAAATGAACAAATTCATAAAGCATTAGATAAGGGAAAAGACAAAATTATCCTCAATAATGTTTGTGGACAACGGTTTATTGGAGCATCTTTACAAGGAGATATAGAAATAATTATCAACGGTTTACCTGGAAATGATCTAGGAATCTTTATGGATGGGCCAACCATAATCGTTAATGGAAATTGTGAAGATCAAGCAGGAAATACAATGAATGATGGAAATTTGATTATTCACGGAGATTGTGGAGATGTAATTGGATTATCTGCGAGGGGAGGAAAAATTTTTATTAAAAATGATGTTGGTTATCGAGTAGGTATCCATATCAAAGAATACGAACATAAACATCCAATCTTAATCATAGGAGGAACTGCGAAAGATTTTCTAGGAGAATATATGGCTGGAGGGATAATTATTGTGTTAGGTTTAAAAACCCTCTCCGATGGAAGCGTAATAGAAAGTAATCAACCGATCTGTGGGGGCGAACTTGGTACTGGAATGCATAGAGGGTGGATTTTACTTCGGACAAATGAAAAATTAAAAGAAAAATTGGGAATTGGAGCAAAAATATTTGGTGTAACTAAAGAGGATTTAAGGCAAATAAGACCATACTTAGATGAATTCTGCAATATTTTTAATATACCTAGGGAAATTATTGATCAAAAACCCTTTAAAGTAATCAAACCCATATCAAAAAGACCATTTGGAGGGAATTATTGTGGAGAACTCATCTAAAACTCACATGAATTTTTCTTAGAATATGTTTAATTTTTGAATAACCATCAATTTTTTTTTAAACTATCATTAAAAATCTATTTAATCACTATTTTTTAATATTAAAACTCATTTTTCCTATTCATTTTGTATTAATTTACAAAAATCCAATCCATCTTTTATCACATTAAGGATAATTTGAGTATTTGTTTGTAAAACAAATTCATTAGTATTAATTTTTTTTATTAATTGGCTCAAATCTTCTTTTGTCTTAAATCTAGCTAATATGGCAGCATCATATTCCCCTGTTATATCAAACACACCAAAAATATGTGGATCTTGAGAGATTATTTCCTCCACCTCGATCATCATTCCTTTATCAATTGTAAGTTCTATTAATGCAATCTCCTTATAACCCAATTTGTCATAATTTAATGATACCCCATAATTCTTTATAAAACCTTCTTTTTATAAATCATCCAAATGCTTTTTAATAGTGGTGGGAGATTTATCTAATTCTTCTGCTAACCTCCTTAAAGATCTTCTCCCATCCTTACTCAAGATTTTTAGAATTTCTAGATCTAATTTTTCTAACTCCATAATATGTTTAAAATAATTTAGTGAAACTGAAAAAAGTATTGACGCTGTGGTGAAACGATTAGAAACTTGTAATTTTTTTAAAATTCTGAAAGAATCTACTACAAGATATACATTATTATTGGGTTCAGATATATCAAAAAAGTTTATAAAAGAATTTTTACTCGAGGTATTAAATGGGATGGGCTTTAAAGCAGAAATAAAAGAAAGTTTTGCTAAATTAACTATTTATTTAAATAACATTTCATAATAATTGCTTTTTTTTATTCTAAATATTATGACTATTTTTAATTTTTATTAAACATCTATATTACTTACTAATGAACTTATGGAAAAATCCGTATTTTTTTATATCTCGTATTAATTTTTTACTATGAAAAAATAATAGTTATTATTTTATTAATGATTTTCCCGAATTGCGTCAAGTTCATTATCTCTATTAATTATAGAAAATTTTTGATTATATAAGGAAAATGAGTTGTTATATTGATTTTTGTTAGTTATTTTTATTTAGGTATTGTGAAAACAAAAGTGCTCCCCTTTCCAACTTCGCTGAAAAAGGAAATTTGCCCTCCGTGAAGTCTAACCAAATGTTGCGTTATGGCTAATCCTAAACCCATGCCTTGCGAATCTCGAATTTCTGGATTGTTGATTTTCTTGAATTCTTCAAATATATTACCATATTCGCTCTCATCAATACCAATACCTGTATCGATCACATTAAATTCAAACCATTTGGATAATTCTTTAATTCGCAAGGTCACACTTCCTTTTTGAGTAAATTTTAATGCGTTATTTAATAAATTGAACAAGATTTCCTTTAACCGCACTAAATCAGCATTAATGAATTCTGAAGTAGTTAAGTTCTCAATGTTAAATTTTAAGTTTTTTTTTCTGCATAATGGTTTGAGAATGGTTTCAATATGATTCAGTAATGTTTCTATGTTAATGCTATGAATTTCGAGTTCTAATTCACCCGCTTCGATTTTAGAAAGATCAAGAAGGCTGTTGATTAATTCCAGTAAATCTTTCGAAGATAGTTTGACATCGGAAAGAAAGTCGTTTTGGCATTTATTTAAAGATCCACAATAATCCTCCAGGAGAAGATCGACAAACCCTATAATGGCATTTAAAGGAGTTCTTAACTCGTGGGACATTGATGCCATAAATTTCGTTTTAAACTGAGATTTTTGAATGGCTTCGTCAAGTTGTTGTTGTATCTTTCTCGTTTTTGTAATATTCCTCCCGATATGTATTATTCCTCGCAAATCTCCTTTTTTATTAATTATTTTAGAGGCGGTTAAAGATACTTTAATTTTATTATTGGTTTTAGTTTTAAAATCCACTTCGATGTCGGTTAAGAACCCTCCATTTTCCTTGTCAGTGAGCAACTGGTATTGGTATTGATATAATTTCTGGTCTCGCTCTGAAGCTAGTAAAATAGCTAATGGTCTTTGCTTTATCTCATCTTCTCTATAATCAAGTAATTTTAATACTTCTTGATTGACCGATAAAATTATGGTTTGAGAATTGGTTAAAATTAAGCAGTCTGAAATGGTAGAAAAAATTCTTTCAGAGGCAGTTGTTAAGTCTAAAGAAAATAATTCATATCTCCACATTGCATATCTTATAAGTATACAAGTAAAAATAAAACTCATCATTGTCAAATCTGGAATATTATCTGTTTGAATTATTATAGGAATTATTAACCTAATTATAATAAATGTTAAAATGGCTATAGTTACCCCAAATGATATCAATTTTGCTTGATTTTTCTTTATTTTATCGTCTGAACTGATATAAATCTTGACATAGAGAAGTATTGAAAAAATTATTAGCCCAATTGAGAAAGAGAAGTCTAAAATAGTTAGATAAAATAAAAATACATCTTGAGTGAAAGAATAATCAAATCCCCAATTTGTTTTTATGGGATTACTATAAAAAATAGTTATAGTAAAATTTAGAAAAATTATGATTGAAGTAAGAGGGAGAAGTATTGGAAAAAGCCATTTTTTATTTTTGAAAATATCCTTTTTATAGAAGATCAATGTAAAATAGAAAAATAAAAACGCACATAAAGGGAATATTCCAGTTAGGACAAACCAAAACTTTGCGGTGTCATAACTTTCAGCTTGTCTCATTCCAAATTCAGAAAAACTAAGAATAGAAACACTAATGCAAAATAACATAAAAATTCTATTCAATAATTTATTCGAGTCTTTAGCATAAATAAAAAGACCTAGAGTAAATGTAATTATAGCACCACTTAAAGAAAACATTGCAAAGATATTCATACTTTATCACATCTCTTTCATATAAGAATGGACACAATTTTTTAATACATTTATGTTTAATGGTTTAGATATATAACCGTTGAATCCCATCGCTAATATTTTTTTCATATTCCCTTTCATTGCAAAGGCCATAAAAGCAATTATAAGGATGTCTTAACAATTATTAAGCATTCGTAATTCTCGACATAGTTCAATCCCACTCTATTCTGTTAATTGAATTTCCAAGATTATGACCATTGGATATTGTTGTTTTATCTTTTAGAGGACAAGATCTCCTCTCTCTTCCGTTTTAATCTCGTATTCGGGATTCTTACCCAGGACTACCTTAATTAATTTCAGAATTTTTGGATTATTTTCAAATATGAAAATTGTTTTTTTGATATGAATTCACTTACACAATAATAAATTTTATAAAAAGAGTAAAAGAAAAATAATTTAAATTTATCTTTTTAAAAATAATATCAGCATTTTAAAAAAAGTAATTTTTTAGATTTTTAAAAAAAATAGTTAAAAATTAAGATTTTGTATTTAAAGTATTTCTTCTCCTCTTTGGTTGGTTCTAATTCTGATTGCATCTTCTATAGGAATAATGAAAATTTTTCCATCGCCTGGATTGCCCGTTCTAGCATTTTCAATGATAACATCAATAATTTCATCAAGATTCACTTTATCACTAATAGCAATTTCCATTTTTAGTTTTCCGATCCATTCAACACAATATTGTCCTGCTCTTCCTGTTAACAACATGCCTCTTTGATGACCATGACCACGTACTTCATAAATACTCATACCTTTTATTCCTTTCTCGAATAAAGCTTTTTTCACTATTTCAAGCTTTTCTGCCCTAATAAAACATTCAATTTTTTTCATTCTCATTCACCTCATGCTATTTCTCCATGCTGCGACATATCAAGACCTACATATTCCAATTCAATAGGTACTCTAAATCCAATTGTTTTATTAAGAACCCATGCTAAAGCATAAGTTATACCAAATGAAAATCCTATGGTTACTACAACACCGAGTATTTGGATAAAGAATTGTACTAAATTTCCTAAAAGTAATCCAGATGAACCTATACTTGCGAATATTCCTGTAGCAATTGCACCCCAGATACCTCCTGTTCCATGAATAGAGATAGCATCTAATGATTCATCAATTTTCGAGCGTGAACGTAGGGAAAGTGCGAAAAAGCAAAATACTCCTGAAATAGTTCCTATAAGAAGTGCCGCCCATGGTTGTACAAATCCAGCTGCTGGTGTTATGGCAACTAAGCCCGCAAGCACTCCTGAAGCGAGACCCAAAGTACTGAATTTTTTTGTTCTTGAATATTCAATCAACATCCAAATTATGCCCCCAGAACTTGCAGCGATATGCGTGTTAAATACTGCTAAAACAGCATCACCATTTGCAGCTAAAGCACTACCTCCGTTGAAACCAAACCACCCGATCCATAATAATCCCATTCCTAATAATACATAAGGTATATTGGATGGTCCATGTGATTCTTTTTGATATCCTGCACGTGGTCCTATTACCATTGCTACTGCTAATGCGGCAAATCCCACATTTATGTGAACAACTGTACCTCCAGCAAAATCAAGTGCGCCCATAACATTTAACCATCCTCCTTCTCCCCACACCCAGTGAGCAATTGGAGAATACACGATGATTAACCAAATAGAGATAAAAATGCAAAAAGCACCAAAGTTTACTCTTTCTGAAAATGGACTTGCAATTATTGCAACAGTAATAATAGCAAACATTAACTGAAATACCATAAATAACATGTCAGGAATTGTTGGAGCAAGAAAGAAATATCTGTAGATATCTCCTAATATTAATGAAAAATCGAATTCCGATTGAAAATCTACTCCGATTAATCCTATATAATCGAATCCGCCAATAAAACCTCCAATATCAGGACCAAATGCTAAACTATAACCTAAGAAAAACCATAAGATAGAAACGATCGCAATGGAAACAAAGCACATTGCCATCATATTAATAATATTTTTTTTCCTTAATAATCCGCCATAAAAGAAGGCTAATCCAGGTGTCATTATAAAGACCAAACCAGTGCATATCAAAACAAAAGCAATATCAGCTTCAGCCATTTATTAACACAATATTATTTTATTATATTTTTATTTTAAAATTTATATATTTATTGTTTGATTAAAAGAATATAATTAATTATATAAAGGTCATTGAGAAATTTAATTATTCTTTAATAGAATTCGGATAAGGATTATGAAGCAATATTAATAAGGCCTCATAAATTATGAATTAATATGAACTTGTATGAAAATTTTATAATAGAATAAATAAGCTATAAATGAATTTTTTTAATTAAGTGGAAGTGTTAATATAAATATGGAAAACAGACAATTAACGGTTTTAATCGGACAGATTAATCCAATTGTAGGAGATATAAAATACAATGCAGAAAAAATTGTTCAGATCATTAAATCCAACAAAAAAGCTGATATGATAATATTTCCTGAGATGTCTCTAGTGGGTTATCCATTAATGGATCATATCCTTGACCCTATGATTTGCGAAAAGAATAAGGAATATATTGATGAGATTACAGAATTAGATACAGAATCTACAATAATTCTCGGCACATTTACTGAACCTGAAGAATTAAAGGAAAAAATTCAGAGATTCTACAATTCTGCTCTTGTAATTGAAAATAAAAAAATCAAATATATTGAAAATAAGCGATTATTACCTAATTACGATGTATTTGATGAACGCAGATATTTCTCTTTTGATGAACAATTTAAACCGATTGAGATTAAAGGTGTCCAAGTTGGAATCTTGATTTGCGAAGATATATGGGATGAACATTATGATATTAAAGTTGCGGATAATTTGGTTCAAAATGGGGCAGAATTATTAATAGTTATCAATGCATCTCCTTATCATATTGATAAATTTGAGATAAGAAAAAAAATAATTTGCGAGAAAGCAAAAAGATTCCAAATTCCAATAATATATGTCAATATGGTTGGGGGATTAGATGAGATTGTCTATGACGGACAAAGTTTTATTATTAATCAATTTGGTCAACTTTTTTACAAAGCTAAAGCATTTGAAGAGGATTTTCCATCTATTACTCTCCATATTGATAAAAAAGAGCATATTAAAGAGATAGAAAAATCTAAAGATTGGAGAGAAGAGGTAATAGAAGCACTTTCACTTAATTTATACGATTATTTTCATAAAATTAATATATTCGATGGAGTTGTTTTAGGTTTGAGCGGTGGTATTGACTCCGCGTTTACATCTTATGTTTGTGCTAAAGCACTTGGACCAGATAAGGTTACCAATATCATGATGCCAACAAGATATACTTCTCAAGAAAGTATAGATCTAGCACGTAAATTATGTGAGAATATTGGATCTCGATATATCATCCATCCTATTGATGAAGTTTTCAATAGTTTTGAAGATTCACTTAAAAATAAGCTAGGAGAAATCTCATTTGATATTGCTGATGAGAATTTGCAGGCAAGAATCCGAGCTAATATATTGATGTATTATTCAAATAAATATAATTGGCTCCTGGTTTCTACTGGAAATAAGTCAGAAATAGCTGTTGGATATTGTACATTATATGGCGATACATGTGGAGGAAAAAATATTCCAGGAGATCTTTTAAAAGTGCAAATATATGATATATGTGAATGGATTAATCGAAATGAAGAAATAATACCGAATGGAATTATAACAAGAGCCCCAACAGCAGAGCTGAGAGAAAATCAAAAAGACAGCGATTCTTTACCACCTTATTCTATTTTAGACAAAATTCTTCAGAATATAATAAATTATGGAATTGGGACCAATTTTACAGAACTTAAAAAATATGGAATTAGTTCTGAAACAATTGACAAAGTAGAAAATCTTTATTTAAAAGCGGAATTTAAGAGAAGACAATTAGTTCAATCGATTAAAGTAAGTTCTAGTGCATTCGGAATCGGAAGAAGATATCCCGTCTTAAAGAAAATAAATTTTAAACAATAAAAATTTTTAAATATTTAATATTTTACTTCTTAATACTCTTATAAATTCAATTTAACAAAATTTTCAAATAAGTCAGTTCTATTATTATTTTACTCATAGAATCGAAGAGTTTTAAAATGATAATAGTTTTTAATTAAATATAATTATATATAATAACTAAATACAATCAAATGAATTAAAGAAAAGAGAGTAAATCTATGTCAAATTCCCTTAATATTGGAAATGAAGCAAAAACATTGGATCAAAAAAGTTTAAAGGAAAGAATGAAGATCAAAAAGCGAACTTGGCATAAAATTTTATTGGCTATTTTAGTATATTTTCTTATAATGGTATTATTCTATTTCTTTATATAGGCCTTTTATATGGATTTAATTATTATTGTAATTTTGATTTCCTTTTTTCTTGCGGCTATGGACTCAGCAACTGGGATGGGTTTTGGAACAGGATTAGCTCCATTACTGTTTTTATTTGGTTACAATTCACTACAAATAGTTCCTTCATTACTTATTTCTCAAACAATAACTGGTTTAATAACTGCTTATTTTGACCATGAATTTGAAAATATTAATTTTACATTTAAACCCTTTAGTGATGCAACTAAATACGCATTTTTATTTGCTTTAATAGGATGTATAGCTATTATTATTTCTATTATAATTGCATATTTTGCGATTAAATTTCCAGAATTGATTATTGAGATTTATGTTTCGGTTCTTGTACTTATTATGGGAGGAGTAGGAATAGTTAGGTTAAAAAATGGATATGAGAATAGGAATGAGTCAGAATCCAAAGTTAAACCAAGACTTTTATTATTATTTTCTGCTATTGCTGGTTTTAATAAGGGAATAAGTGGAGGGGGTTATGGTCCTATTATAACCCTAGGACAAATCTTTTCAGGGGTTTATGAAAAAAGTGCCAGAGCAATTGTGGCTTTTGCTGAAGGACTTGTTTCTATAATGGGCGTATTCAGTTTTTTCTTGATAAGTTGGTCTGGTGTAACAATAGATCTTATCCTTCTTCCTTCGATCTTTACGGGAGCATTTTTTGGAGCGTTAATCTCTCCATATCTAGTAAGAGTTATACCTAACAAAATTTGGAGAGTAATAATCCCGCTCTATGCTATTACTCTCTCGATTTTTAGTCTTATCAATATCATTTATTAACTTAATTAATTTTACAAGTTATTTTTAAAAATTTTATATTTGCATATTTCATTAATATTTTACCATATTAAATATCCAGTGAATTATTTCTTCTCAATGATGTTATTTTAAAAAATACGTTGTTAATTTCAATCAACATATGATTAAATTATCTATTATATAAATGAGAGGGAAAAATAAGCTTTTGATTGTTCTATAGGAATTCAATATGGAAAATTGATTAATAAAAAAAATTTTATCAGAATTCAATTTAAAGAAAACTTTTAATATTAATGTAGCATAGTTATATTTAATTAGATTTAATGATACTTAATTACTATAAAATAAAACTTAAAAAATCATCTGAGAAAAATGGAGATAAATATAATTTTAGGAATACTAATAATAATTTTAGCTTTTGGTTTAGAATTTATTGATACTTCGCTGGGAGGAGGGTATGGAACAATTTTAACTCCACTTTTTTTAATTTTGGGTCTAGATCTATTTTACATTGTGCCTTCAATACTTTTATCAGAGATCTTTACCGGTCTTTCTGGAGCTTTTGCGCATCATCTATTTGAAAATACTAGTTTTACTAAAAATAGTGAGATGAATTGGAAAGTGTGTGGACTTATTTCAATTTTAGGATCCTTTGCAGCTTTTATTTCGGTCATTTTAGCATTTAGTCTGAACAAACTAATTATTGAAATTTATATTGCATTTCTTGTTCTATTTATTGGTGCTTTAATGCTTAGAAAAAAGGAATATAGTTTTTCTTGGAATAAAATAGTAGCAATAGGATTAATAAGTTCTTTTAATAAAGCAATTTCGGGTGGTGGGTTTGGTCCACTTGTGACGGCAGGACAAGTAGTTTCTGGCAGAGATACAAAGAGTTCAATAGCAACGGCTTTAGCTTGTGAAGCACCTATCTGTATTACGAGTTTAATTTTCTATATCTTGTTTCATGGATTTTTTGATCCCCTATTACCTCTACTTTTAATAATTGGAGCTGTTCCAGCATCTTTCATAGGAGCATTAGCTACCAAAAAAATTAAAAAAGAAAAATCCATGAAAACATTAGCTGGTATCTTTATTATTTGTTTGAGTTTGTTTCTAATGATTAAAATATTTCTTTTTTAAAAATTAATTTTCTTTTTCCCTTTTTAAATTTTTTTTAAGAAATTTTAAAAGAAATACATGGTATTAGATAATTTTGTGTAAAATATCGAGAGAAAAAGATTATTTTTTTATACAATAGGTCTTTTTATCTATGATTATCTTTACCAATACACTTCTTCTAATGATTTATGGTAATCATTTAAAGCCTTAATTGAGAATTGTTTTTGACGCATTTTTTCAATGGCGTTAATTAATGATTTGGCAAGTTGTAAATTAATGATAACAGGAATATTAAAATCGACCGCATGGCGTCTAATTTTATATTCATCCTCCATTATTTGCCTAAATTTCTCTTTGACCGTCGTTGGTAAGGGGATGTTAATTACTAAATCTATTTCTCCTTTTCGTAAACATTTCATAATATTTGGCTCTTTTCCAACTTCATGTACTTTATATAATCTTACAGTATCAATTCCATTCTTTTTAAGAGCCAGAGCAGTATCCTCCGTCGCAAAGATCGTAAATCCCATATTTTTCAATTTTTTTGCTAAAGGGATTATTTTCTTCTTAAGCTCCTCTCCTCCCACTGAAATTAATACATTTCCATTTTTAATAGGTATATTATTTTCGGCAGCTTCAAGTGCCTTCATTAAAGCATCTGCGAAATCATCTCCGAGTACCCCCACTTCACCAGTAGAGTTCATCTCCACTCCTAAAATGGGATCTGCATTATCCAATCGCATAAATGAAAACATGGGAGCTTTTACTCCCACAAAATTACCATAGGGAAGGTCTATTAATTTTTTTGGTATTTTATTTCCCATTATAACTTCTGCTGCTAATTTCATTAAATTTATTCCGCGTGTTTTAGATACATACGGCATGCTACGGCTGGATCTTAAATTACATTCAATCACAGAAACTTCCCCATCCTTTACTAAATATTGAATATTAAATGGCCCTAATATTTTCAAAGCTAAAGCAATTTCTCGTGTATATTCTTCTATTTGTTTTATTATTTTTTTAGAAATAGTCTGTGGAGGGATTGTCATGGTGGCGTCCCCAGAATGAACACCGGCATTTTCAATGTGCTCCACTATAGCTCCAATCAATACATTCTCCCCATCGCAAATCCCGTCGCATTCCACCTCTCTTGAATCTGTAAAAAATTTTGTTATAATTACTGGATATTCTCGAGATACTGCCGCAGCTAAGTCAAGTGTATCTTTTAAGGTTTTTTTATCATAAGATACTCGCATTGCAGCACCACTTAATACATAAGAAGGTCTCACTAATACTGGATATCCTACTTTTTCGGCAAACTCAATAGCTTCCTCTGTAGTGGTAAGCATTGCCCATTCGGGTTGATTAATATGTAGATCATCAAGGAGGGCACTGAATTTCACGCGATCCTCTGCCATATCGATACGAGAGCCATGCGTTCCCAATATCCTTATATTGGTTTTTCGATAAAACTCTGAATATTTTGCAAACTTTGCGGCAAGATTTTGGGCGATTTGACCCCCTGCGTTTAGCACAATTCCATATGGTTTTTCTAATTCGCAGATATCTAGCACCCGTTCCCCTGAAAGTTCCTCAAAATAAAGACGATCAGAAATATCATAATCTGTACTTACCGTCTCAGGATTATAATTAATAATTATCGCTTTATCAACACCAAGCTCTTGTAAACCCCACAAACAATTAACACAACCCCAATCAAATTCAACAGAGGAGCCTATTCGATACGTTCCTGAACCTAAGACAATCACTTTTTTTTGATTTTCTTGCTCTTCTTTCTCAAAATCAATATCATGTTTATCCCCCCAATAAGTAAGGTATAAATAATGACGTTCAGGTTCAATTTGACCTGCCAATGTATCAATTTGTTTTACATAGGGAACAATTCTTAATCGTTTTCGCAATCTTCGTATTACGGGAGTAGTCAATCCCATGATTTTACCAATTTGTCCATCAGAAAAACCAAATCTTTTTGCCCTTGTTAATAAATATTCTTTATCTTCATCAGAAGATTGTAAAAAGTCTAGGTTTTCTAATTCCTTCTCAATTTTAATGATATTTTCTAATTTATGAAGAAACCATTTATCAATTCTGGACCGTTCATAAATTTCTTCAATAGAAATCCCTCGTTTTATTGCTTCACTAATTCTTAAGAATCTTAAATCTGTGGGATTTCTTAATTCATATTTCAATTCATTTATATCTTCAATCGGTTCAAGATCATTTGCAACAAATCCTTTCAGATTAATATCTAACATGCGTAATGCTTTCTGACATACCTCTTCAAAGCACCTTCCAATACTCATACATTCCCCTACGCCTTTCATTTGAGGACCAATATGTCTATCAACCTTTTCAAATTTTGTTAAATCCCATCGAGGATACTTTAAGACCATATAATCTGTGGCGGGTTCAAAATTTGCGGTGGTTTTTAAGGTTATTTGATTTATAAGCTCTGGTAAAGTATATCCCACTGCAATTTTCGCAGCAATATACGCTAATGGATAGCCAGTGGCTTTAGAAGCTAATGCGGAAGATCGAGATAATCTTGCATTTATCTCAATTGCTCTATATTTTTTAGAGAAAGGATCTAAAGCCCATTGAATATTACACTCTCCACAGACTCCGACAGCTTTAGTAGCTCTAATTGATGCTGAACGAAGCATTTGTAATTCTTCATCAGTTAGAGTTTGAGCGGGAGCGACTACAATTGAATCTCCAGTGTGAATTCCACAGGGATCAACGTTTTCCATAGAGCAATTAATAAAGCAATTATCATCCGCATCCCTAAGAATTTCAAATTCTATTTCTTTCCAGCCCCATACTGATTCCTCAATTAAAATTTGATTAATTCTTGATTGAGCCAAGCCAACTTTTGCTTTTCGTTCAAATTCCTTCATATTGTGGATTATTCCAGAGCCTCTCCCTCCAAGAACATAAGCCACTCTCAGCATAAGAGGAAATCCAAATTTTTCAACTACTTGTTTTGCCTCCTTATAACTTGTTACCGCTTTGCTTTTACATACGGGGCAAT
This sequence comes from Promethearchaeota archaeon, assembly GCA_016839555.1. Lineage (GTDB taxonomy): Archaea > Asgardarchaeota > Lokiarchaeia > Sigyniarchaeales > SOKP01 > TEKIR-8. Next base: position 135,809 of record JAEOUA010000007.1, on the reverse strand, counting down.
TAGCTTCATTCATCGCTTTTACAAATAAATCACGATCTTCAGTAGCTTCAATAGCTTTAATTGGTGTTCCAAAAACTCTCACATTATATTTATCTAAAATTCCCGCTTCTTTTAATTCTACTCCCACATTTAATCCTGTTTGCCCACCAAAAGAAAGACAGATTCCATCCGGTCGTTCTTTTTCAATAATTTCCTCAACATATTTAACATTTATTGGAACCAAGTAAACTTTATCAGACATTTGAGGATCTGTTTGGATTGTGGCAATATTAGGATTCACGAGAATTGTTTCAATACCCTCCTCATTTAATGCTTTAAGTACTTGAGAACCAGAATAGTCAAATTCTCCTGCTTGTCCGATTCTGACTGCCCCAGAGCCTAAAACGAGAACTTTCTTGATTGATTTATCCAAGGGCATTATTTCTTCACCTTGATTGATTCTATAAATTTATCAAATATGATATCCCTCACATCTAATGGCCCAGGGGATCCTTCTGGATTAAATAAAACTGAAAAAATTGATTTATTTTTATGAATCAGCCCTTCATTCGATCCATCATCCTTATCATGAAAGTATTCTGAAAAACCATTTTCTTTTAAACTTTTTAAACAATAGCCATGATTTTGGTAAGTTATATAACATTGATTTGTTGAGTTTTTCACAGTTGTTCTTCCCCCTCTATGAGGGGCTTTCATCTTATAGACTTCTGCACCTGCCGCTAATCCAATTAAAATATGACCCAATCCTATTCCCATCATTGGAGTTTCTGTATTTAGAAGTTTTTCGATTAAGTTCACGATTTCAGAATATATTTTCGGATTCCCTGGTCCATTTGAAATCAAAATTCCATCAGGCCTTAACTCCATTATATTATTATAGTAAAAATTATGGGGAACTATAACGATATCCATCTTTTTTTTGAGAAGAACCCTTAAAATACCGTTTTTCACTCCTAAATCAATAATGAGAACTGTTGCCTTACTATTTTCACAAGAATAAGTTTTCACTTTTTTGGTGGAAACCACTTCTACTAAATTTCTTTTATTTAAATTCTTTAATTTTTTTGCTTCTTCTCGTAAAGCTTGAATATTTGGTTTGCTATTTTGATCAAAAACTTGTAAAATCCCCATAGAGGTTTTATTTTGAACGAGATATTGGGTTAACCTTCTCGTATCTACCCATTGTATAGCAGGAATATCCTCCTCTATAAGCCATTCCTCTAAGGTTTTGATACTTTCATAATGACTCGGTGTATCACAATATTCGCTGATTACGAGTCCATTTATATGAATTGAGTCTGATTCAAACTGTTTTAATATCCCATATTCATCTCTCAATTTTGCGGGAACCCCGTAGTTACCGATGGAGGGGTATGTACATACTATAATTTTTCCTTTATTTGTGGGATTAGTTAATAATTCAACATAACCCGAACCTGGTATTGTATTAAATATGATTTCACCAGATACTTTTTTAACGGCGCCAAAACCAATTCCCTTAAAATATAGCCCACTATCTAACATCAAAATAGCTGGTTTTTCAGTTTTATAAATCATTGTATTTACATTTATACGGCTTTGTTTACTATTTAATATATTTTGTATATCTAATTTTACTAATTTAATTAATATAATTATCTTCTCAAAAATAATATCAGTAAAATAAAAAATGTTTTAATTAAATAGAATAAAAAGATCGAGAATAAGAGAGAAAAAAAACGATTAGTTATTGTTTTTAAGGAAATAAACCATATTTCCGTCTACTAAACAATAACAGTGTGGAGAGAGCTTTCTCTTAAAGTATTCACAATATTGCCTCTCCTCATTATAATGGTCGCAGTCAACGCAACTTCTATACCTATTATTAGTTGATATTGCCATATATTAAAAAACTAAATACAAATATTTAAAAGAATAGTGGTCCAAAATTTTCTAATAATTTGAGTATAAATTAGATCTACCAATAAACTTCTTTTAGGGTTTTATGGTATTCATTTAAAGATTTAATAGAGATTTCTTTATGGCGCAATTCTTCTATAGCGTCTACTAGTGCGGCTCCCAACTCAAAGTTCGTAATCACAGGAATATTAAAATCAACTGCCTTCCGCCTGATTACATACTCATCCTCCATAATTTGCCTGAATTTTTCTTCCACGGTTGTTGGAAGTGGGATATTTATAACGAGGTCTATAGCAGCATTTTCTAGGCAACTCACAATGTTCGGCTCCTTTCCGTATTCATAGATTTTATACAGCTTGACGGCGAATATCCCGTTTTTTTTCATTGCTAACGCAGTATCCTCCGTAGCAAAAATGGTAAAGCCCATATTTCTTAATTTCTGTGCTAAGGGGATAATTTTTTTCTTTAATTCCTCTCCGCCTACTGAAATTAGGACGTTCCCCCCGTAAATCGGAATATTTCTACCAGTTGATTCAATTGCTTTTACTAATGCTTCCGGAAAAGTATCGCCAAAACTCGCACATTCCCCCGTTGAATTCATCTCGACGCCAAGAATTGGGTCGGCTTTATCTAATCGCATGAAGGAAAACATGGGAGCTTTTACTGAGATATAATCCCCATAGGATAAATCTAATAATCGCTTGGGGATTTTCTTTCCCATGAAGATTTCTGCCGCGATTCGCATTAAGTTAATGCCGCGGGTTTTAGATACATAAGGCATGCTGCGGCTTGAACGGAGATTACATTCGATAACATAGACGCCCCCATTCTTTACTAAATATTGAACATTGAAAGGACCTTTTATTTTAAGTGCTAAAGCGATCTGTTTTGTGTATTTTTTGATTATCTCAATCACCTCATTTGAGATGGTTTGAGGAGGGATTGCCATTGTAGCATCTCCAGAATGAATTCCAGCATTTTCTATATGCTCCACAATTGCTCCAATAAGCACCTCTTCTCCATCGCACACTCCATCGCATTCTACTTCACGGGCATCAGTAAAGAATTTGGTAATTACCACGGGATACTCACTCGATACGGAAGCGGCGAGATCTAAAGTGTCTTGCAATGTCTTTTGATCATAACAGACTCTCATAGCAGCTCCGCTCAATACATAGGAAGGGCGCACGAGAACGGGATAACCCACATCTTTAGAAAAATCTATCGCTTCCGCTTTATTGGTCAAAGTTTTCCATTGGGGTTGTCCGATATTCAATTGGTCTAACAAATTACTAAATTTACTACGATCTTCCGCCATATCAATACGAGAGCCGTGAGTCCCTAAGATATTAATACCAACTTTCCTAAAAAACTCACTATACTTAGAGAATTTGGCGGCAAGGTTATTTGCGATTTGCCCTCCTACTGAAACAATAATACCATAGGGATTTTCTAACTCACATATATCTAATACCCTCTCACCCGAAAGCTCTTCGAAATAAAGTTTATCGCTGATATCATAATCGGTACTAACCGTCTCTGGGTTATAATTAATAATAATAGCTTGATCAACATCTTGCTTTTTTAAACCCCATAGGCAATTTACAGAACCCCAATCAAATTCAACACTCGCCCCAATTCGATATGTACCACTTCCAAGCACGATGATTTTTTGCAAATTCTTTCTAGCCTCTTGTTCATAGTCAATATCATGCTCCAAACCTGCATAAGTAAGATACAAATAATTAGTGATAGCAGGCCATTCCGCTGCCAAGGTATCAATTCGTTTTACGCAAGGAGTAATGTTGAAGCGTCTGCGCAAATTACGTATTTGAATGGTATCTATTCCCATAATTTTAGCGATTTGTCCATCCGAAAAGCCAAAACGTTTTGCTCTTTTAAGTATATATTTTTTTTGAGAGTCAGAAGACTTTAAAAGATCTAAAGATTCAATCTGGCGTTCAATATTAATAATATTTTGCAATTTATAGAGGAACCATTTATCGACTCTTGAAAGGTTATAAATCTCATCGAGATCTAATCCTCTCTTAATAGCCTCAATCAAGCGAAAAACTCGTAAATCGGTGGGATTTCTTAGGTTATATTTTAATTCATTAAGGTCTTCAATTGGCTCTAAATCATTCGAAACCATTCCTTTCATACCAATATCGAGCATTCGGACAGCCTTCTGTAATACTTCCTCGAAGGTGCGTCCAATAGCCATCACTTCGCCGACTGACTTCATTTGACTGCCGATATGACGGTCAACTCTTTGAAATTTGGTCATATCCCAGCGCGGAATTTTCAAGACAAGATAATCTAACGCGGGTTCAAAACACGCGGTCGTTTTACCTGTAATTTTATTTTTCAATTCCGGAAGTTGATATCCAATTGCTAATTTCGCAGCTATATAAGCTAAAGGATATCCCGTCGCTTTTGAAGCTAAAGCGGAAGATCTTGAAAGACGGGCATTTACTTCAATTACTCTAAATTCATTACTTTTTGGATGAAGGGCATATTGAATATTACATTCTCCAATAATCCCTAAATTTCTAATAATTCGTATTGACGCGGAACGGAGCATTTGATATTCTTCATTAGTAAGAGTCTGAGAAGGGGCTACGACAATTGATTCCCCGGTGTGCACACCTACAGGATCAAAATTCTCCATATTGCAATTTATAAAACAATTATCTGCTGCATCACGGACAACTTCATATTCAATTTCTTTCCAGCCCCATACACTCTCCTCAATAAGTATTTGATTTATTCTGGATTGTGCCAATCCTCTTCTTGCCATTTTTTCAAATTCTTTGATATCAGAAACAATACCAGAACCTCTTCCTCCTAAAGTATAGGCTACCCTTATCATTAAAGGAAAACCAAATTCCTCCACTGTTTTAATTGCTTCATTATATGAATTGACGGCCTTACTTTTACACACGGGGGCATTAGATTTATTCATTGCTTTTACAAATAAATCCCTATCTTCTGTCGCCTCGATTGCCTCAATAGGAGTTCCTAAAACACGGACATTATATTTTTCCAATATTCCTAATTCTTGGAGTTCTACTCCAACATTAAGAGCTGTTTGTCCTCCAAATGAGAGAAGAATTCCGTCAGGACGTTCCTTTTTGATAACTTTTTCTACATATTTAACATTAATAGGTAATAAATATACTCTATCAGATAATTGAGGATCTGTTTGAATTGTTGCAATATTTGGGTTAATAAGGATAGTTTCTATTCCCTCTTCTTTTAAGGCTTTTAAAACTTGGGAACCCGAGTAGTCAAATTCACCTGCTTGGCCAATTCGAATACCTCCACTCCCTAAAACTAAGGCTTTTTTAATGGATTTATCAAAAGGCATGATATCAGATCTCCATCAATTCAATAAATTTATCAAATAAATATATAGAATCTAGAGGACCTGGCGAGGCTTCAGGATGAAATTGAACCGCAAAAATTGGTTTTCGTTCATGAATAATTCCCTCATTTGAGTCATCATCTATGTTTTTTAAAAATTCTATAAAACCCCCTGCTTCAAAATCTTTTACGCAATATCCATGATTTTGAGAGGTAATATAGCAACGTCTTGTTTCTGGATTTATAACGGTTTTGTTCCCGCCCCGATGCCCGTATTTTAATTTATAGGAAGTTCCCCCCGCAGCTAAGCCTATTATTTGGTTTCCTAAACATATTCCGAAGGTTGGTATATCATCCTCCATCAACCTTGTACTTACTTCTATGGCATTATAATATAATTTGGGATCTCCCGGACCATTTGATATAATTACTCCATTAGGACTATATTTCATTATTTGCTCATAAGTATAGTCATATGGTACGAGAATTACTTCTATATTTCTTTTTAATAAATTTCGTATAATACTATATTTCACACCTAAATCTAAAATTACCACTCTTCCTCGAGGGTTGACTGGTGAATATTTTTTAATTTTTTTAACAGAGACTTCACCAGCTAATTTTCTTAGATTTGGATCTTCTGCCTCTTTTACCATTTCTCTTAATTCTTCAATATTAGGTTTTTTTCCAGGATTAAAAACAGCTAATAATCCGACTTGCACTCCTTCTTCTCGTAAGATTTTCGTGATAGCACGCGTATCCATCCATTCAATTCCTGGAATATCTTCTTCTGTGAGAAATTGATCCAAATTTTTTACGCTTTTATAATGATGGGGATGCTTACAACATTCATTTACAACAAATCCACTTACTTTAATAGATTCAGATTCAAAATATTTTATTAACCCATATTCATCTTTCTCCCATGAAGGTACACCATAGTTTCCCACTAAAGGATGAGTCATAATAACAATTTGACCTTGATAGGAGGGATCTGTGAGCGTTTCATTATATCCTGCGCCAGTTATTGTTGTAAATACTAATTCTCCTGTAACAATTTTAGTTGCACCGAACCCGATACCCTTAAAATATCGGCCATCTTTTAGCATTAGTATAGCGGGTTTTTCATTCTTATATTCCATTGTTGCTTTCGTATTTTACCTATTTAATTAAGTAATTATTGATTTCTAAAATTTTTTTGTAATTTTTTATAAAATTTAAGTAGAAACTCTTTTTCTAAAAACAAAAATTCTTAAAAAAGTTTAAATTAATGTTTTCTTAAAATTATTTTCGTATATCAAGTCTTTAATTATTAGATGAATTAGGTATTTATTTAATTCCTTGAAATAAATTGATAAATCAATGAATAAATTAACAAATAAAAGAGTAATTCTTATTACAATTGATGCTTTAAGAAGAGACAGCTTAAAATGCTATGGATATTATAGAAATACGGCTCCAAATTTAGAATCTTTTATCAACCAAGGTACAATTTTTTTAAATGCATATACAAACGGAATAGATTCACCATCTTCATTTTCAGCCATTTTTTCTTCAATATTCCCTTTTTTAAGGGGAGGTTATGCCCCTTTACCTACTCAAAAAAAGACATTTCAAGAAATTTTAAAGAAAAATAATATTTTAACTTATTTCATACATGATAACCCCTTTTTAGGAAAGCATTACAATTATGATCGGGGTTTTGATATTTTTTTTGAAGGACAATTAAGTAAATTTTCACAAACTCGAAAAAAACTCAATAAAAATGAATCTCTTAAAATATCAGCTTTTTCAAATATAAAAAAAATTATAAATTATCAAAAAATTTTAGAAAAAATTAAAAAATGTTTAATAGGTTTTGATACAATAAGAAATTGGATAGTATTTAGAATGTACAAATTAATTGAAATATTAATTCCATACATAACACTTGAATATAATGCACCTTTGATTTCAAGAAAAGTTATTAATTTTTTAAAAAAATATAATAAAAATATGTTTTTATGTGCTCATTTCATGGATGTACATAATCCTTATAATCCACCAAAAAGAAACCTATTAAGATTTAGAAGAGAAAATATTAATTTAAGAGAAAAAGAGTTATTAAATACTAAATTTCTTATGAATTTTAGGAGATATCATATAAATAAAGAAATCCTGAATAATTTGATTGATTTATATGATGGAGAAATAAATTTTGTAGATAAATATTTATTAAAAATTTTTAAAACAATTTATTCTCTTTTTAAAAAAAACTGCTTGATTATAATTACCTCAGATCATGGAGAAGCATTTTATGAGCATGAATTATTACATCATACTGGAAATATTTTCGATGAAATTCTAAAGATTCCTCTTATCATCATTGAGTTGGGTAAAAAAGAGAATGTGAAATATGTTGAGGAACAAGTACAATTAATTGATATTGCTCCCACGATATTAGATTATTTTGATTTAGAAATTCCCAAATTTTTTCAAGGTAAAAGCCTCTTACCATTACTTAAAGGAAAATCAATTAATAGAGACGATTTTATCATCTCTGAAGGATATCAAAAAAATGGTGAAATAAGAATAAATGAAAATGATGGATTTAAATTGATTTCAATAAGAAAAAATAATTGGAAATATATTTTTGATGAGCAATCAAATAAAGAATACATATTCGACTTAAAGAGTGACCCTAATGAGAAAATTAATTTAAGTGAAGATAATCCTTCAATATTAAGAAAATTTAGAAGATTTTTAAGGAAGCATCTTCAAAAAATCTCCGATACTACTGAAAAGGCAAAAATAAAAGAAATAATGCATAAAATTGAAAAATAAATCACGCTTAGATTTTAAATTTCTAATTAATATTAAAATTAATCAATAAAAAATTCTGAGATTATTATTCAATAACACTCTCTAAAATTTATTTTGGTAGTTGAATTAAACTCTATACTTTGGTTTCAGAACATAGGTTATGGACTTTAATATAACACATACCAATATTTACTCCATTAAAGGCTTCTTTTTGACTCATTTCATTATCTTCTGGAACTTTAATAACAAAATCTGTGTCAGTTTTTTTATATTTTACCATAAAATCACCCCTTTTTATACTAAAAATTTAAATAATATTAAAGATTGAAGAATTATTTTGATGTTTTAAAAAAAGATTTGGCTTATATAAAGGTTTCGTGGATAAGTCTCTCGTAAAAATATTTTTTTATTTTCTTATTTTCTTCTAAATCTGTAGAACATCTCTTTCTATGTTCAAAAAATAATACACATCCCCCAGAGCAAATATATTTTAAATCGCAGTTTTTACATTGCTCATAATTATCAACACTTACTTTTGAATACTTTTCTAGCATACAATAATGCCAATCAATTAATTTATCTTCTAATATATGTCCTGTAGGTTTAGAAAAGACACAAGGTTTAAGTCCTCCAGTTGATGTTATTGAAATTGAGGTTCCAATTCCACATCGTGTTCTGCGAACATTTTTTTTGAAAATCTTTGGTATTTTCCATCCTACATTCCAAATCTCAGTTAATACATCTCTTACCTTTGAAAATACTTCTCTAAATGTAATGGAATACTCCCCTTTATTTCTTCCCAATGTTACAGTTGGTGTAAGGATCAACCCAATTTTTTTGTCCGGATCATATTTTATTAAGAATTTTTTTAAATTTAAGACAATTGAATCTATGTTTTGTGGCATTAGACTTATTCCAATTCGAAGAGGTTTATCTAATTTATAAACTATTTTCAAAGCTCCTAAAACTTTATTGAAGGCACCTGGACCGCGTATTCTATCATGAATTTCTGGGGTAAATCCATCAAAACTAAATTGTACATAATCAAGATATTCACATAATTTATCCCATCCAAATTTTCCTCCATTTGTTGTTCCATTTGAAAATAAAACAGTCTCATGATTTTTAGATTTTAATTTCTTTAAAATTGTTAATAAATCTGGAAAAAGGGTAGGTTCTCCACCAGTTAAAGTGACCGAACCATTAGATACAAATGTAGAATATTGGTCTATAATATCTAGCCATTGTTGAGTTGTCAGTTCATCTTGTTCCTTCTTCCCTGAATTAGAATAGCAATGAACACATCTTAAATTACATTGATTAGTTAAATTAAGCACAAGTTCAGGGGGAAGAAAATCTATTTCAGCTGATATATCATCTTTATAGAAATGCGCTTGCTCAATTTTTAAAAGAACAGAATAAACTTCTTTTTCGGAATATGTATCTAAAACGCTTCTAAGAGTATTGCTTTTTATTAATTTATTGAAAATTGTAAATTCTCTGTCAGATAAAACCATCCAAGTTGGTCTATTTGGTAAAATAATTAGGTTATGTTCATTAATTTTATGAGTTGTAAATTCTTCTGCAAGTTCAATTGCGGAGTCTAAATTATACCTAATTTCTCGCATTAGTAAATTTTTTTCTTATTTTAGAAATGATATTGATGGCATTGAAAATGCTTTCTTATTTAATATAATAAACTTAACAAATATAAAAATTTAAAAATTTATAAATACTTGATTTTCAAAGAAACAGTTCAATTATAGAAATGACAATTCAATTAAGCTTTCAATTTATTATGGAATATAGCTTTCAAGTGAGAAAGGGATATGAATAATTTCAAAAATTTGAAAAAGAGAAAGAAGAAATCAGAATTGCAACAAATTGTTTCCTTTAGAAGCGCTAAAATACCTCAATTCGAAGCTAATATCTTGCAAGAATTTGAAACTCTTGTAAATTCTGAATTTAGAAAAGTTGACAAACTTAGATGGTATACTAAAATGGGATTTACGGTGAAAAAAAATCGAATTTCTGGAATTGGGATTTATAAACACAGAGAATTAATTATCCCGAAATCAATCCAAAATCTTACATCACTTGAAAAACTATATTTAAATGAAAATCAATTAAAGACTTTTCCAGAATTCATAATAAAGTTAGAATCACTCCAAGCATTATTTTTAAGTGATAACTATTTAGAAAGGCTTCCAGAGTCAATATCTAATCTTAAATCGCTTAAATATTTCTGTTTGAGTAATAATAAACTAACCGATCTCCCAGAATCGATTGGAACCCTTTCCTCACTAAAAACTCTTGGTTTAGAGCGTAATCAACTGAAAACTCTTCCAAAAACCATTGGAAACCTATCATCACTCAAAATATTGTATTTACATGAAAATCAGTTAACCAGTATTCCTGAATCGATTGGAAACCTTTCTTCACTTGAAAAACTTGTTTTAGACGATAATAATCTAACCAGAATTCCAAAATTGATTGGAAACTTGAGAACTCTTGAAAAATTATGGGTTGGGAATAACCAGTTGAAGAAAATTCCAGAAAGTATAGCAAATTTATCATCACTTAAGGAGTTAAGATTATATAACAATCACTTATCAAGTCTTCCAGAAGCTTTACTTAGTTTATCAAAATTAAAGGCACTCTGGATAAAAGGAAATCCATTAATGATCGATGAAATATCAAAAACAGAAGGTTTATTGAAAAATTTGAATAAAAAAGGCGTAATATTAAAGCAATAAATTAATTTTGGTGATTATTAAGCTTATACGATAAATTTTACCAAGCGATGAGATAGGTCTCATTTAGCGGTACAAGATCAACCAAGTGCTTAATTCTAAACCTATAACTTGACAGTATGGATTGAATATATCGTATGGTACCAAAAAATTCCTCTGGATTATGATATATACCAATTAATAATACTGGCTTAAATTTTTCTATTGTCTTTTTTGCTCCTTCTAATGCGGCAAATTCATAGCCTTCAACATCTAATTTTATTAATCCAACAGAAAGATTCCTTTCAATTGTAAATTCATCAATTGATATAAGTTCTATTTTAACATCCCCATTTTTATCAGATATATATGAAGCAGAGCCTTGAGCACAGATATACGCAGTACCACTCTTTTTCCCTACACCCTTATTAATAGGAATAACTTTATTTAAATTATTTATTTTTATAGTATCTAGGAGCAAAGTATAATTATCTAGCAGTGGTTCAAAGGAATAAATTTTCTTTGGGTGATAATCCCTTTCAAACATCAAAGCTGACTCACCAACAAAAGCTCCACAATCGAGAAAGTCTTTATCCTCTAAAGATCTTATACGATCATGTGGTAAAAATTTTAATCCATGTTTAAATTTAAAAACGGATTCTTGATAAAAATCCATTGATAAGACATATTTTTTTTTAATGACTTCTATATCGTTTATATGCTCCATGATTTCATCCACTCTGTTAAAAATTCTTTTTATTGTGTCTATTACTGTAAAAGTATTCATATATTCAAGATCTTTTAATATAATTTTTACTTCATTTTTACTTTCAGAATCTAAATTATGTAAAAAAGCTTGAATATCCACGCGGTTTTTTTTAATATATTTAGAAAAGTGCTCCCCAATTTCATAAGATACTCGGGTCATAGCGATTAAAAAAAGTAATCTTTCTTTTTGAGCAAGTGTTAATTTTTTATTTTTAGCGAATTCACTTATAATTTGCTTTTTTACATTTAATGGAATCATCATTTATCACTAAAGTATTGATTAAAGCCTTCTATCATGTTATAATTCTACTAAAGACTTTCTCAAGGATTATTAGTTTAATAGTTTTATAAAAAGTCTTTTTCACGATTTTTAGAAGAAGAATTCTTTTTATTTATTATTTTTATATTTTATTGCTTCTTTAATGAACGCTGAATATACCGGAGAAGGTTTAAAAGGAGCAGATTTAAATTCTGGATGAAATTGCGTGCCTACCATCCAGTGATCGGGACGATTAAGCTCAATACTATTGATAATTTTTCCTGTCTCATCAGTACTGGAAACAATCATTCCTTTTTCCCTGGCTTCTTCGTTAATATAGTTAGAATTGATATGATATCTATGACGAAATCGTTCCCTAATGATTTTTTCTCCATAAGCCTCAAATAATTTTGTATTTTCTCGTAAATATACATCTAATCCGCCTAATCTCATTGTGCCTCCTTTTTCAGTCACATGTTTTTGACTTTCTAATAAATCCACGACTGGATAAGGAGTATCTTTGTTGATTTCTGTAGAGTTTGCTGCCTCTAATCCTAAATATTTTCTACAAAAAGCAATCCAAAACAATTGAGCCCCAAAGCAAATACCAAGGAAAGGTATTTTATTTTCCATCGCGTATTCAGCAGCACTAATCATACCCTCTACTGCTCTCTCTCCAAATCCGGGTGTAAGTAGAATCCCATCGCAATCTTTTAATTCTTCGCTTATATTAGTAGTTTCATCAATATTAATCATTTTAAGGTCTGTTTTATAACCTTGATGGACCGCGGCATGTTCTAATGCATCATTTATCGAGATATAGGAATCTGTAATATTGAAATATTTCCCAGGCATCCCAATTTTAACTGGCTTAACTGCTTCATTAAATAATTTGACAGTCTTTTTCCATTCAGAAAAATTGGTAATTTCACTATAAGACACTAATTTTGCTTTTAGATCTAATATTTCGCATAATAGATCCCCCAGATTTTGTTCTTCAAATAATAAAGGTAACTCATATATATTTTCTAAATCTGGATTTGAAATAACTGCTTCTTTTGGAACATTTGAAAATAAGGAGATTTTATTTCTGATATCTTCTTCTAATGGCTTTTCACTCCTTCCAATAATAATATCTGGCTGGAGTCCAGCGCTTTGCAGCATTTTAACTGAATGTTGAGTCGGTTTCGATTTTTGTTGACCAACTGCTTTGGAATATGGAACAAGGGTGACGTGAACAAATGCGGTTTTATTTTTTGGCAATTCTAATCGCAGTTGTCGAAAGCTTTCTAAAAATATACTTGACTCTAAATCACCTACTGTACCTCCGCATTCTACTAAAAGAACATCCAAGTCTTCCTTTTGAGCAATTTCAGATAATCGACTTTTAATCATATCCGTAACATGTGGTATTAACTGAACGGTTCTTCCAAGAAACCGCCCTTTTCGTTCTCTTAGAATGGTTGATAAATATATCTGACCGGAAGTAATATTATTTGAAGGGTGAATGGTGATGCCCAGAAATCTCTCATAAGTTCCGAAATCTTGGTCAATTTCACTTATTCTATAAACTCTTTCATCTGAATCAGGAACGGGTCTGAAATCCCATACATCCTCCGTAATAAAACATTCCCCATGCTCTAAAGGGTTAAGAGTTCCAGGATCTACATTTAAATAAGGGTCGATTTTAACAACAGAAATATTAAATCCTCTAAATTGTAGGATTTTACCTATACTTGCGGTGGCTACTCCTTTTCCTATGCCTGACATTACACCGCCCGTACAAAATATGAATTTTGCTTTCTCATTCATAGGTTTTTTCTAAATACTATATGATACATCTATCGAAAAAAGAATTATAATTCAAATATATGAATCTATTAAAAATAAAGATTATTATGATTATTTAATAATAGGTTGATTTCTTATTTTCCTTTAAACTGAGGCTCTTTTTTTGTCACTAAAGACTTTAAGGATTCACGAAAATCATGAGTGGTCAGAAGCTTCCTTAAACCTTCATTTTCCAAATCTAGTGTTCTTGAAAGAATATCACTAAAATAATCATGCATGGTTTTTTTTATGTATTTTATTGATAAACTTGGCGCTTTCGGTGGAATTAATTGCATTGCCTTTTCTCTAACATAATCCATTAATGCCTCGGGTTTTACCACCTCATTAATTAAGCCTAATTCTAAAGCCTGCTCTGCAGATATCTTTTTTCCAAAATACAATAACTCTTTTGCTTTTTGAAATCCAAGATAAAATGGAAGGAGAAAATCAGAAGCAAATTCTGCCATCACTCCTCTTCGAATGAAATAAAAGCCAATATATGCATCTTCTGCCATATAGATTAGGTCTGCACAGGAAAGTGGCATTGTAAATCCTGCACCAACAGCTAAACCATTTATAGCTGCAATTACGGGTTTTGAGAATTTCCAGAATTTCAGACATAATCGCTTAATTGCAATATCGGTAAGATCAATTTCTTTCAAAATTTCAGGAGGCAGAGAGGGATAAATATTCATATTGAAATATCCTCCACTAGAGAAAGCATTTGCTTCTTTTGCTCCCGTAATAATTAATACTTTTGCATTATCATCTTTCTGCATATCCTCTAATACAGTTTCTATTTCTAAAAAAGTGACAAATGACATTGCGTTCTTTCTCTTAGGTACATCAATAGTAAGAGTACATACCCCATTTTCCTCTTTCTTATATTTAATATCTTTAATCTCAGAAATATTCATTATATTACCTTCTTTCTATTGTTTCTTTATTTGATGATTTTTTCAATTATAATATTCTATTAAATGATTATCTTTTTAATTATTTCTATTATTTTCAGAGAAATTTAAAAAATAATAATTTTATTTTTATTTTAAGTATGGAATTATGCAAATGAATATAAAAGGCTCATCATTATTGTTTCTTATCCCGTGATCTTCATTTGGAGGTATGTAAATTATGTCATCTTTTATAGCAATGATCGAGTTTCCTATTCCATTAATAAATTCTGCTTGTCCATCTAATACATAGATATGATGCTCTTCATCATGATTATGAATACCAATTTGTCCACCAGGTTCTATTTCAAACCGCCTTGTAGCGAAATGAGTGGGTCCATCCTCTTCAGTGATTAACCATCTCACAGATGTTTTCGTTGAATTTGCTTTTGTGACTCTTTCTTTTTTCACATCTTTATAGCTTTTTTTAATCATAATAAGTATAAATAATGATTTTATACAAATTTTTATATATTATTAAATAAAATGAAGATTATATGACAGATTTATTTGCTGAAGTAAATGGAATAAAACTTTGCTATGATATACATGGAGAAGGGGAGCCCGTCGTATTAGTTCATGGGTTTAGTGACAGAAAGGAACATTGGCGTGCTCAAGTAGGCGAATTATCAAAATATTTTAAAGTTATTCGATTAGACAATCGAGGGGCGGGTAAAAGTGATAGACCGGAGGGGAATTATTCAATGAAAATATACGCTTCCGATATTGCCGGTTTATTGGATGTTTTAGGAATCAAGAAAACACATATTATAGGTCATTCTTTGGGAGGGATGATTGTCCAGAACTTCTTAATTTATTTTCCAGAAAAAGTTAAAAAAGCAATATTAATTAATACCATTCCAGGAATGACCCCTCCTGGAATTCCAAATGAACAAGGAGTAAAAATGTATCGTGAAAATGCGGTCAATAATTTAGAACTTCGGAAAAAAGACCCTTTGAACAATTTCCTTAAGGGTGCTAAAGGAAGCTATACGAGAAAATTTTATAAGGAAATGGTGGAAAATCCCGATAAAAAATTCCATGGAATATGGTCAGTTAAAGACCTTGTAAAGGAAAAGACAGAATATGGACCTACTAAGAAGGATATTATCCATCAAGCAGAAGCCCTCGCAACTCATAATGTATATGAAAAATTGCCTACTGTACAAATTGAAGTACTTGTAATAGCTGCTGAAAAAGATAAAAGTTGTCCTTTGACGATGAATGAAAAAATACATGAACTCCTTCCAAACAGTAAAATGGTTGTAATTGAGAATGCCGGACATCAGTCTGTATTAGAATTTCCATCGATTATCAATAAACATATTATTGACTTTTTAAAATCTTAAAAATAAAGATTTTAGATCTTTTTTTAACTTGTAAGATTTTATTTTTTCTAATTTATATTATTCCCAGATAGAATCCGCTATTTTAGAAATTTCGGGGTCATTTGTTATAATTGCTTTAGTATTGAAATAATGATGAGTTGCAACAACCATTCGATCATGCAGTTCTGGCACTTCTAATGTATGAAAAATCCGCCATGCTTCTAAATTTAAATTTACTAATTCTAATGTTTCTTCATTTTTTAATATTTGAAAAATTAAATCTATTTTTTCTATAGGTATATTTTTTCCAAAAATATCTTTTCCTTTATAAATTGTATAAAGAGTTTCACCAAAAACAATTGAAGGTAAGTAAAATTTTACTTTTTGTTTTTCTGCTTTTTTGAAAAGAATATCTGCGTTAGAAGGGAGTTTATCTGCCAAGTAAGCTAAAAAGGCAACTGTATCAACGATATAAGATTCCACTTCAAACTCTCCACTTTTTTCTTTCAGATTGAATAAACTCCTCTGCTTTTTCTAGATTAATATCTTCTCTTAGTAATCCTCGTAGCATACCTAAGTGAGTTGGTTTAGGTTTAATTATAATTTCACCATCTTTAAAATAGATTATTAATTCATCTCCAGCGCGAAGATGTAGTTTATCCCTAAATTCTTTAGGAATAGTTATTTGACCTTTAGTAGAGAGTTTGCTAGTTTTAATTTCCATTATTTTTCATATTATTTATGATAAGTAAGAATATAAATCTTACTTTTTTAATATCATCCTTACTTAGCTTATTGATTGTTTTGAATAGATCAGACTTTTTTTAATTAGTATATTTAATTTAATAACATTCAGCTATTTTAAATTAAAATTTTGTAATAATAATATAATAAAAGGATTAACTAATTAATCTAAATTAAGCTATTTTTTTTTATTGATTAATCCTATGAAGATGGAATATGGTATCTTTTATTATAAGATTTAAAAGTTAAAAAAAAAAGCTTTTAT
Organism: Promethearchaeota archaeon; assembly: GCA_016839555.1. Lineage (GTDB taxonomy): Archaea > Asgardarchaeota > Lokiarchaeia > Sigyniarchaeales > SOKP01 > TEKIR-8. The sequence goes on along the minus strand of JAEOUA010000007.1, from coordinate 118,863 downwards.
TTATTATTAAGCTGTGTTCTAAAACAGTGTGTTTACAACATCTTAAATATTTTCCGTAGAGAAAAAGACATTATATATTGCTGTATTTGTCTGGTACCTCCTCCCATTTCCTGTATCCGAGAGATGCCTAATAAATCTTCCATTAATGTATTATCGCAAGCCCCAGCACCACCCATTAGATTAGCACATTCATAGCATACCCGCTCTGATAATTTAGCACTCTGAGATTTTAATTGAGAAGCATTTACTCCCAAGGCTAAGTTAAGTTGCTTCGGAAGAGTACCTTTATGTTCTCCCATTTCTCTATCTACAATTTGACTGATATGCAATGCTGCAAGCGTTAAATTCATAGTTTTTGCCCACAGATTTGTTAATGGAAACCCAACACCCTGATATTTTAACACTGGTTCATCGAATTGCTCTCTTAAATTAAGATATATCACCGCATGAGATAAAGCGTTCCAAGCTTCCGCTAAATTTAAAAATACTATTCCCAATCTTTCTAAATTTAATCCTTCAAAAAGATGTTCCTTTCCTTGCCCAGGATTTCCTAATACATATTCTTTGGGAACGTGTAAATCAGTAAAAGTCTCTTTTCCAATATATATTCGGGGTGTCCATGGTATATTGACTCTTTCTGAATGCCAGCCATCCCAAGAAGTATCCACTAAGAATTGCCCCATTGTGTTTCCATTATTTTTTTCTGATACCGCATAAACTACTGCCCAATCTGCTTTACTTCCATTAGTTTGAAAAATTTTTTGCCCATTTATAAGAAAACTACCATCTGCTTGCTGTTCACATGTAGTGAGCATATGCACTGCATCAGATCCTCTTTCTGGTTCTGTGATACATATACAACCTATTTTTTCCCCAACTACTAATTCTTTCATGACTTTTAATCGAATATCTACATTCTGATGATGAAGTAGCAATGGATTTATAGCTAATACAGTAGCACCCATTCCCATGGTAAGTTGTGGATCAAAAAAATCCGTAGCTAATATTCTCATAAATTCTGCTGTCATACCATATTCTGGATAATTTACTCCTATTTCAGCAAAATTGTTTACTCTTGAAACTAACCCTTGTTTACCAATTTCGGGAATCCATTGATAAAAATCCTCGGTATGTGTTATATTATGCTCCTTCTCAAACTTTATATAAAATTTTTGCGTTTCCTTTAAAAAATTAAAATTCTCTGGCCTAAGAACATTCATTAAGTTAATATTCAAGAAATTATAACGTTTTTTCAAGCTCATTTGCTTTAGAATTTTATCATTAATACATCCTACCTTTCCTTGTTTTCCAACCATTTAATCAACCACTTTATAAATTAAATAATAATAATAATAAAAAAAAGAATAATAATAAAAAAAAGGTTAAGAAAATATAAAAATTAAATTTCTAATTTTAATAAATAAAAGAAAAAGGATTAAAAATTATTCTTCCTGCGCTCTTAATGCTTTTTTATCTATTTTCCCCACTGTGGTCAACGGAATTTCCTCAACCAGAACAATTGACTCAGGAACTTTATATTTAGCTAAATTTTCTTGAGCAAATTTCATTATATCTTTTTTGATTTCTTCACTAGGTTTATATCCTTGCTTTAATTTTATATAAAGTTTAACTTTCTCGCTTCCTGGTCGGTCGGGGTCTGGAATTCCAATTGCCGATGCCAAGTCCACCGCAGGATGCTTAGCCATTTTATTATCAACTTCTACACTAAACACTTTATATCCAGAGACAATAATCATGTCTTTAGTTCGGTCTACAATTTTTAAATATCCTTCATCATCCATAATGCCCACATCACCGGAGAAAAACCACCCCTCTCTTAGGGCATTTTCCGTTTCATTAGGCTTATTCCAATATCCTTGAAAAATCTGAGGACCCTTAATGGCAATTTCCCCTGGCTCACCAAGAGGAACTGCTTTTTCTTTATTTTCTACATTAACAACTTTTATAAGCGTGTTTGATACAGGAAGCCCAACAGTTCCTAATATTCTTTCTCCTATGTAGGAGTTCATTGTAACTATGGGAGAGCCCTCTGTCATACCATACACTTCAAGAAGCTTATGTTTTCCCACGATATCCTCGAATTTCTTTATGCTTTCTGGCGGAAAAGGTGCTGCTCCAGAGATATATACTCTAATAGAGCTTAAATCCAGTTCTTTAAATTTTGGATTATCAATCAGCATCAAATAGAGAGTGGGGACATTTACCATTATGTCTGGTTTCCATTTTTTAATTAATTTAACCATATGATTGGTATCTCTCGGATTAGCAATTAATAATTGCATTCCTGCGTAGGCAATTGCTCCTAAGTTCATAAACATTCCCGCTAAATGGAAAAAAGGAAAGCCTGAAATAAAAATATCTTTACCATATCCTACATCAATTTTCCACCATTCCGTCACTTGATTGATATTAGCCCACTCATTATAATGAGTAAGCATTGCTCCTTTTGGAGGTCCAGTAGTCCCTCCCGTATATTGCAAAAAGGCCAAATCTTTTTTAGGGTCGAGTTTAACTTTAGGATCTTTATCATTTGGATATTGTTCCAATATCTCTGTAAATTCAAAATATTTTAAACCTTCAATCGGCTCTACTTCGCCAGTAGGTATTTTTTTTAAAAGTTTTCCTAAGACTTTTTTGATTGGACTTAACTCCATCATATCGGAAATATTAGTAGTAATCACAATCTCTATTTTTGTTTTTCCGCTAAGTAAAGCTTTACGAACATTCTCTTCATAAAAAGAGTCCATTGTTAAGATTGCTTTAGCATTAGCATCTGAAAGTTGGTATATTAATTCGTTTGCTGTAAGGAGGAAATTAACCCCAGATACCACGCATCCCGCATAGAAGGCACCATATAGAGCAACTAAGAATTGCGGAGAATTAGGTAAGTTGATCGCTATTGTATCTCCTTTTTTCATACCATTTTTTATAAGAAAGTTTGCAAAAGAAATCACATTTTTCTCAAATTCTTTGTAGGTTGCGGTAGCCCCCATAAATTCATAGCAAAGAGAATCAGGATAATTTTTTACAGAATCTCTCAGTGTATCAGCTAAGGATTTTTCCTTGATTTCCATATCGGGTTCTATATGATCATCATAATTTTTTTCCCAAAGTTTTGAGGTGTATGGAGATTTTTCTAATTCCATTTTTAATCACATATATTTAATTTTTTTTTAATAGTTATGAATTTCAATTAAATATCTATTAGTTAATTTGAAATTTAAATATTTTTCTTTTTAGAATTATTGATTTTTAACAAAAATTAGTGCAATTGGTATTAAAAACAATAATTCTAATTTAAATAAGATCTAAAATAAGGAATTGAAAAACAGAAGAATTATATTATTAGCTTTTTCTTCTGCTTATCAATGAAATTAAGAAATATGTTTATCCTTATAATCCACTTGCTTTAATAGCTTTTCTTCTTTTTCTTTTTGACGTTCAATGTAGGGACGATAAATTGTAATAGGAGGTGGAGCAATTGTTAATAATGTCTCCGCAATTTTGGGATATTCAGCAATGAAGATGAATTCTTCCTTGGTAAGGGGCCTTTGTTTTTCAACATTCGCAAATCGACAAAGTTCGAGGATTTGTCTTGCTTCTTCATCATTTTTAAAGCTTAGATTGAAATTTTCATACACATGCTTCATGGCGCTTATACCACTGTACTCTCCTGTTGTTATTTTCCGCCCAGTCTCCACAAGGATTTTCTCTCCACGTCCTAATTCCTTAAAGTCATAGAGTTCATAATTCCGACGGTCCTTTAATGCTCCATCGGCATGAATACCCGATTCATGAGCAAACATATTTTCTCCCACACCCACTTGATTAACTGGGATTTGAATTCCGAAACAATGTTCGGCATATTTTGCTATTTGCCATGATTTACTGAGATCAATATCAGGATCAAGGAGTCCTAATTCATCAAAATCTGCTGCATGTCTAAGAGCTAAAAGAGTAGTTACTAAATCACAATTACCAGCTCTTTCTCCCATCGAATTAATGGTGGTGTTAATAAATGCATCTTGCCCTTCCTCGATTACTCCCTTCGCACCCTCAATTGCGGTCGATACAGCCATACCCAAATCATTATGTGTATGAAGCTCAATAGGCATTTCAAGCGCTCTTGTTAAATCTTTACAGCGAAAATGAATACGAAAGGCCCGTTCATATCCAAGGGTATCGCAATATCGGAGACGATCCGCTCCTACCTTCCGCGCTGCATTCCCAAATTTAAGTAAATAATCCATTGAGGTTCTGCTGGCATCCTCGGCATTAACTCCCACTGTTTTTATTCCCAAATCTTTTGCTCGAGTGACTGCTTCTGTCATGATCTCAATAATATCATCCTCATCATATTTTCCTCCAAATTTCCCTTGAATCATTTGTCGGGAAGTGGAAATGGATAAATTCAAATGTTTAACCCTGGTCAGCTCGACAGCTTTTTCTACATCAGAAGCAAGTGCCCTCACCCAGCCCTCTAAAATTATGGGTTGTAATACTCCCATCCTCGCTAATTCCAGATTTGCATTAATATAATTCGTCTCATGAAGGGTGGCAGGAAATCCAAATTCAGATTGATAAACACCCATTTGATTTAAAAGAATATTGATTACGGTTTTTTCTAACTTAGCTAAGCCTAATCTTGAAGTTTGAACTCCATCCCTATTAGTCGTATCTAAAATGTATATACGATTGTCCATTTTAAATCACTTCACATTATATTCATGTAATAATAATGAATGAAAAATTTTATTATTTTAGCATAAAAAAGATGAAAAAGAGGCCTTTGTTTTTATCAATAAAAAAATTTTAATAATATATATAGAATTATGAAAAAGATTTTATAAATGTTATTATACTTGAATAATGTTCATGCATTACCCTTTTTATTGAACAAATACTTAAAAACAAACCTCTGCTTATATATTTTTCTAATAGAATTGAATAATGTTTAGTAAGAATTGTTAAAATCCTTAGTTTTGAATTTTTTTTTTAATATATAATTTCTCTATGTTCATTTTTCTTTTAAAAAAAATTTCAATAATTTTTTCAAAAATCTTATTGATTCTATGATCAGATATAGAATTTTTCTTTAGTTTAGGATAAGTTATTCAATTTTAATGAAAAAAGTTTAAATGTATAAATTGATATTTTAGAATTAATTACTTTTTAAAACAAAAAATAGGTTTAAAAAAAATGAGTGAAGAGAAAAAAAAGGATTCTAGTGAATTTTTGAATATCCTATTGATAATTATTGGGCTGCTCTTTATTACTATGGCTGTGGTGCAATTCTTATATGTATTTGGTGTTATTGGTACCGCCCTTGATCCCGCTGTGATAGCCGCAGCATCTACTGCTTTAGGAGGATCCCCCTTCATCGCAATATTATTAGGAATATGGGCTCTAATATCTGGAATTGGCATGTTTAGGGAGCAAGAATGGGCACTTGGGCAAGCAATGGTCGTTTTGACGGTGATGGCGGTGAGCTCCATATCCAGTATGGTTCTAAGCGCAGCATATTTAGCATGGTGGGTCTGGCTTATAGATATCGCTGCCGCCTTGCTTGGTTTAGCAGGTTTTATCTGGCTACTCATGACCACCGAACGCTATGATTAATTTCTTAAAATAATTAACTTCTCTTTTTTTTATTTATTTTTTCTATTTTTAATGCATAAAATTTCAGAGATTTAAAGATATTCAGTTTTAAACCTTTCTGATTTTTTTAATGATCTATTTTCATTAGATAATAAAATTATATAAAAGGATGAAAGGATTACATAAATTTAATAATAAATAAAATTTAAAACAAAAATGACAAGAAAATGAGAACGGTTGAGGAATATAAAGAAGCTCTTTATAAAATGAAGCCTAATGTGTACATAGGCGACGAGAAAGTGGGGCGAGATGATTGGAGAATTCAAGGAGGCATTAATATCATCAAAGAAACATATTCATGTGCAGTAGACCCCCGTTATGAAGATCTCTGCACAGCAATTAGTCATTTTACTGGAAAGAAGATTAACCGATTTACTCATATTCATCAATCCAAAGAAGACTTATTTAAGAAGCAGCGGATGACGCGTGTATTATGCCATCGAGTAGGCGGTTGCATTCAGCGATGCATGGGCATTGATGCCTTGAATGCACTTTCTGTGGTTACTTATGAATGCGACGAAGCGCTGGGAACTAATTATTATGACCGATTTAAAAAATATATGATTGATTTCCAAGAAAGAGATCTTGCTGCGTCATGCGCCTCTACGGATGCGAAGGGAGATCGTTCAAAGAGACCACATGAACAAGAAAATCCTGGTGCATATGTAAAGATAATAGAAAATAGGGATGATGGAATAGTTGTAAGAGGAGCAAAGCAATGTATTACTAATACTACCTATGTGGATGAAATAGTATCTGTACCTTGTAGATTTTTAACTCCCGAAGATAGTGACTGGGCAGTCTCGTTTGCGATACCTGCTGATTGGGATGGCGTAAAATTATTATCGCGACCAGCATGGGTTCATGGAGTGCAAGATCTTCCGGAAGAATTTAGATGTCCTACTACTGAACTGGGCGATGTGGAAACTTTTATTATTTTTGATGATGTATTTATCCCCAAAGACCGCGTCTTTTTGAATGGAAAAGAAACCCCAGATGCTACGGCATACGGTGGATTTTTAGCGCTTTTATTTGCACATTATCATAGACACTCTTACACGGGATGCAAGCCCGCCATAAGCGAAATTTTAGCGAGTGCGTGTTCAATGGCAGCTGAATATAATAATGTAGAGAATGCAAAACATGTTTCCACGAAAATAAGCCATTTGATTGGCACTGCAGAATTAGTATTTGCCGCAGGAGAATCCAGTGCCTTACATTCTGAAAAATCTCCTTCAGGAACTCAAATTCCCGATGAGGTTTTAACTAATGCAGGGCGGAGATTGGCGGGAGAGAATATTTACGAGGAGTATAAGATATTAGCTGACATTACCGGCGGGATTATGGCCACTTTACCGTATTTGGAAACATTTACCAACTCAGAAGTAGGGGAATTAGCATTAAAATACATGCAAAGAAATCCTAAAATTGATCCTATAAAAGCTCTTAAAATTGTTAAAGGTATCGAAACTCTTGGCTGCTCAGATATAGGAGGTATACTGCAAGTAGCAGGGTTACATGGTGGGGGTTCACCTCAGATGGAAACAATTGCCATGATGGGTAGATATCCTATGAAGGACTTAAAAAAAGTTGCAAAATACCTTTTCGGTATTACGAGTAAAGCCACAATATTTGAACGTTCTGAAAATCCCGTCACACCAAGAGAGTTGTTAAAAAGATATCAGAAAGCCATGAAATTTAAACAGAAAATCAAAAAATAAGTTTATTTTTTTATTTATATCTTTTTTTAAAAATATTTAAGAAAATAAAATGCAAAGAAAATTTGCACTTTTTAAATATAATTCGTGTTAATTATGAATTTTGAGTATATATGCGTTTCATCTCTATGCTTGAAAACACAAATTTAAATCTTGAGGATTAATTTATAGAACCATCAGTTTATTAGATATACAATGAAATTTTATACATAAACTAATTAAAAATGGCAAGAAAAAGAGAATTTAGGAAAAATTTAGAACCTCTCACATTTAAAACATTTTTACTCACTCTAACTGTAGCAAAAATAAAAGAATTAATTGACCAATATAATGAGAAATTTGTGATCAATGGTCCAAAAAATGATCTCTTAAAAGGATATACTACTTTGAAAAAGTTAGATTTGGTAGAATTTGTAGATTCCTCCTTATCTGAAGCAAAAAAAAATGAGATGAGAGCTCAATTCGAACCAGACCTTGTTGAGAAGGTGGTTTCCGATGGACTTTCTCTTATAAGCGGGGAACATAAAACGGAAAAAATACAAAATACTACTATAATCGCGGAAGGAAAAGGATATAATATTTGGTTTTCAGGAAAATATGGTTCACATAAAGCCTCGCTACAACTCAATAAAGATTCTGTAGAACGCGATTGTAATTGTAAAATTGGTATTCGAGGCGGATTATGTCTTCATCAAATGGCAATATATTTAATGTTAATCAGCAAAAAAATAATCGAGCCTGAAGAATTACCCTTTAAAGTTGATGAAGATTTTATTACAACTATCGAAAAACGATTGAATTTGCTCGCAACTCAAAGGTTATTTAAAGAAGAACCCTCTATTATGTTTGAGGATGATTATAAATTTTATATCCATAATGATCTTGTAACTTTGGATTGGAGTGGTGATTATGCTGGAAAAAGTACAAAAGATATTTCCCAAGAAGAAGAGGATTTTGAATCATGGGTGTGCAAAAAGGTTGTTGATTTAATATTAAAACGTATAAAGATTAAAAAAAAAACCGGAAAACCTACTATGATAATTTTAGATTCTTATGATGTCATTACAAAAATTATGAAACGTTCTGATTTAGTTGAAAAAATATTGAGAAAATTTTCTCCATTTGAAGATCTACCACATGATAAAGATTCACTTGAAATATACTTAAAGCGGGAAATAAAAGAAACGACCTCTGAAATTGCAATAGAACCTCCATTCACGGCATATATGGGTGAAAATCCTTATATTTTTGTAAGTTATGCTCATAAGGATAAAGCAGAAGTCTATCCTATTCTTGATGCATTATATAAAAATGGATTTAGAATATGGTATGATGAAGGAATACCTCTTTCCACTGATTGGTGTGATACAATTGCTGAAAAATTGTTAGGATGTAAAGTATTCCTTTCATTCATCTCTCCCTTTGTTATGGAATCTGATAATGCTCAAGATGAAATCCATCTTGCCATGAATGAAAAAAAGCCATATATTGCAGTTTATTTAAATAAAACTAAACTCACTCCTGGATTGAAAATGAGAATAGGAAGAATTCAAGGAATTATGAAATATGAAATGGTTCATAATCGTTTCCAAGAGAAATTGATTAGTGACCTTAAATCAATCTTTTAAAAGTAAAATTCTAATATGTTTTAATTTTCAAACTTTTCATTATTCAAGGCAAAATTCTTGATTATTTTTCTAATTTTTTTCTTTTTAACTTTATAATTAGAATATTAAAGCATACTTAGAATTAATTAGAATTCATGTACAAGAATAAAAAAATCATATAATCCATGGTTATAATAAGCATAAAACGAAATTTTGGAAATCAGAGAGCGATTGTATGGATAAATCCTCACTTTTTTTAAGGAATTGGTTAATTGGAGTTCCTTTTTCAAACATCTCTTGGAATTTTTCCATAAATACTTGATAGATATCTTTATTTCTTGAAATATATGCTCCTAGCAATTTATTAGAAGGATCAAAGCTTGGTTGTATTAATTCATTGTCTACTAAACTAAAATTGCTAAAGTTCTCCTTTGTAATAACAACATTAAATTTATAAAATTCGAAATCAATTACATTTAGAATATTAGCCATTATTTCAAATTCTCTGCTATTTAAAAGTGATTGTACGAGATCTTGGTTAAATATTACTTTTATGGATAAATTTTTAATATTTGGTGCGATATTTTTAATTCCCTTGATAATTTTTTCTCTATATTGCTTATTAATCGTATCAATCGTCTCATTTCTCAATTTTGTAATTAGAATATTTTCATATCTAATGCCATGAGATATTTTTACTTTTTCCTGGGCTAAAAAAGGATAATAGATATATTCTATATTATCGATACTGTGATTGATAAATTCAATGGGTTCTTGTTCTACTTCTTCTTTTTTAAGGTCGTATGTGTCAATGAAGTTTTCAAAGGAGCTGTCACAATAATCTATTTTTTCATTTAAGTTTATTTTTAATTGTTCAATCTGATTATTAACAATTTTTTGCCAAATTGGAATAATAGGAGTTCGTAAGATAATTTTCATAGGTCGATCATAGATTTGAACTAGCTCTAATTCGGATAAAACGGAATTAATTTTATAACCGCGTTTTAAAGTGAGATTAAATTGATTACATACCTCTTTCAGATTATCTATTCGTTTATTTATCAATAAATAATGATATATTTTTTCAATACCTTTTTCTATTATCCCCACTGAATCAAAAAGTTGGTTTAATATTAGATACTGTTCCTCTCCCATTAACTCACCTATTTAGATTCTTCTATTTTTTCTAAGGTTAATTGTGTTAAAAGCTGAAAAGCCTTGTCCACATTAATGTCTTGTTTTGCGGAAATTTCAATGATTCCCGCAAGTTTGTTTTGTTCTACGATTTGTTTTCCATGTTCCTTTGGAATTTTTCTAAGGTCATCTAAGTCAATTTTAGCTTCAACTAATATAATAGGAATAGCTCCTCCTTTTTTTCGTACAATAGTCGTCCATTCAGTAATATTTTCAAGAGTTGTGGGTCTGGTAATATCATATAACAAAAATGCTCCATTAGCGCCTAAACAATAGGTAGGAAGAAGAAATCGGAAGCGTTCCTCACCTCCAATATCCCAAATCTGGAGTTTAATAAGTTTAGTTTCACCATTATATTCAAGCTCTACTGTCTTCACATGAAAATCTACACCAATGGTCAAACGTTCTGAGGGATTAAATACATTATAGCAATACTGCTTTGTGAACGAGGTCTTGCCAACAGAAGCGTCCCCTAACAAAAGAAGTTTAAAGGTATAATCATAATCATACATATTCGATTTTATAGCTCTTTATCTATTTATTTTAATAATTCTATTTTATAGGCTTATAATTTCAATTATCTTTCATAATTTTTCATAAAAACTTCGTTAATGATCTAAAAGAAATAATAATATTATATTTTTTCAAAAGAGAAAAGATTTATGAAGATTTGATCTGTTATTCTTTATTAATATTTATAATTATTATATACTTATTGAAGCCAGGATTCTAATAAGTTTACTTATTTTTGAGATGAGACTTTTTAAATAACAAATATTAAAATAATTTCAGATTAAAATTTTGCTTTTTTTATTATTTATAATCTCCACAGTAAGTTTATTCATCTCTTTAAAAACTTGAAATTGTTGATTTAGATCAGGCGCTTTTAAGGCTCCTTCAGGGCAATTTATAATACAACGGAAACAATGAAGACATAAGTTCTTATCTATCACCCCATTATAGATGTCTATTGCGCCCGTGGGGCACAGGTCCTCGCAAATCTGACATAGGTTGCAGTTCTCCTTTTGAAATATGGGGGGAGGCACTCCATGTTTAACTAGGTGTTTAGAAGTTTTCAACTTTGTTTTATCAAAATCTGGTTTTGGAATGGTAAATAAAAAATCTCTGTTAGCAGAAAAGCGATTATATAAAATTTCAGCAAATTTCTCTGCAATTTTAATATCTCTTTCATTTGGTCTATTGAGATTTAGTTTCCATCCTCCTAGATTGTAAGTATGGCTCATAGGAAAGTCTGCACTTGCTATAACTTTGAAGTTTTGTCTTTCTAAAATCTCTTTAGTTTCATAATGCGCTATTCCTCTTGTTACTCCCCCATAAGTAAAAAACATACCGCATTTTTTACCCCTCCCATTTATGTGTGGGAGCCATTCACGCGCAGGCTCAGGAATTCGCAAAGCGTAAATTGGAAAACCGAATAATGCTGCATCATAACTTTTTAAATCTATTTCTTTTTCTCTATCATTTTTACTGGTAATATTATACTCTTTTACTTCCGAGTTTAATTTAACTAATTTGTTCTTAATAATATGAGCAATTTTAGCTGTGTTCTCGGTTGCTGAGAAATAAAAGAGTACAACATTCATATAGTGAAGAAATTATTAATTTAAATTAATTTTAGTAATTCAAGATTTAGAAATAATTATATTATCCAATTAAAATAGTTAATTATTCTATAAAATTTATTATATAAACTTTTCTGGCATTCTGATAATTTAAGAGAAAAATAATTTTTATAATACCTTTTTGTCACAGGGAAAAATTTTTCAAAATTAAAGCTCCCTGTTCCCGGAAGTAATCTTTGCTCTTCTTTTGTAGATTCTATTTTTTCTTTATTTTTCTTTATTAAATCCGCTAATCGTATTAAATATATATAATCCATGATTTCAATTATATTTTCGAAATTCTCCTCGCTTTCACCTAAATAAAAGGTATCTACAATATAACCGAGGTTTTCTTGTGATTTTAAAGGTGTAAGAACTTTTTTAGCTTCTTCAAGACTGGGAATAGAATTTTTTGGAAGATTTATAACTTCAAATCCAATGCGTATATTTTCTTTATAAGCTATTTTAACAATTTTTTGTAATTTTTCTATTGTTCTTCTTAAAATTCTCCACTGAGGGATATCCCTCGATTCAAATGATGGAACAACACTAAGCATATTGCATTCCAGCTTATAACAATAATCCATCATTTTTTTCAAAGTGGGAATAATTACTGTTTTGAATTTAGTATCGGAACAAAGTGAAAAGTCTTCTAATTGAAAAAGATTTATTAATCTGAGATCATAAACACTTAAGTATTCAAATATATCTTTTAATGAGAGTTCTTCTGAAAGTGAGCTATCTAATTGCTCAAAACTTAATTCTATTCCTTCAAAATCATTAGAAATTTTGATAAATTTAATAATATCTTTTTTTTTGCATGTTAATTGATTTAATGCTAAGGATCTCATTATTTAAATTAAGAATTATGTTCAATGATTAAAAATATTAATGTATTATAGGAAATTAAGAAGTTTTATTAAGAATTTCCTTAATCTTATTGATTATTATAGGATTTAACTCCTTGTTAAGACGTTTCCTTAATTGATTTTTAATTATAGGATTTGGTATTAACTCTTGGGAAATAAAATATTTCAGTACCTGAAAGCGAACTGAATCATCCGGATCATCAATTAAGGGGATTATATATTTGAAATAATTATCTTTTTCCATATCCATTATCTCCTTTATACTTTTTGCTCGAATAACAAAATCAGGATGATACAAGTGAAAAATAAGAGGCGTATCAATATCTCCTTCATTTATATATTGAAGAATTAAATACAATAAGTCTCGAATGAATGAATTAGGGTTTTGTGTTTGAATAAAGGAGAGAATTTGACTCTTAGCTTTTTTACCAATCTTGATTAAACTTTCGAAAGAAATGAAGAAATCTTCAGAAACGCCTAAACTCAATTTATCTAATAGTACTTTAATAATTTTGTCGTTAACATTTGAAACTTCTATAAAGTCCCAATTTGAATCACCAAATTCTTCATTTTTTCTATTTTCAGGTAAATAATCCAAGAAGTTCACATTCACATTTATTTTTTCTTGTTATATTAGATTTTGATTTTTTATTTTAATCTTTTTTTATTAAATTATAAATAATAATTACTCTCTGTTTATGTATATTGTATTAATAGTTCATAAAAAAAGATTAAGCTAAATTATTATAATGTGCTAAATGTGAATTAGGATTGTAATAAATTTTCAAATATTTTTTAAAAATTCGATTTACTAGATTTATTATAATACTGAAAAATATTATATAACGCCTTAGCGGCAATATGTTCGTTTGGATGTATTGAAATCCCTTTTTGATTCATTTTCTTTATTATGTTAGGAACTTTTTTTGCCCTTATATGTATGAATGATCGTTTAATATAATTACTGAAAGGATCTGATGAAATATTCACATCTATCGCAGTTGCGATAGCTATTGGTTTAGAAATTTCTTCTTGTAACTTTATTAAATCTTTATATCGAGGAGTTAACATCGTTAAATAAATAAGCATCATATCAACATTAGGATCCCTTCCAACGATTTCATACGCGTTTTTTTCCAATATTGGGTCAAAGGTTGCTTGAAGACTTAAATCTATTGGATTTGACGTGCTTGATCCGAATTCAGGAATAAAATTTTGGAGTTTCTTTTTTGATTCATCAGTCAGTTCTGCCAATATTAGATTATTCATCTCACAAGCATCAGCGGAAGAAACAGCGGGGCCTCCTGGTCCTGAAATAATAGCAACTCGATGATTTTTTACTGGGATAGGATTAATGAATGCTTGGATCATACTCATCATTTCTTCCAAATTATAGACCCTGATCACTCCATATTGATCAAATACTATATCCCATAGTTTGTTATCTCCACATAGTGAACCAGTATGTGATTGAGCTGCTTGTTCCCCTGCAGGCGTGATTCCAGCCTTCCAAATGATTATAGGTTTCCTTATTTTTTTAACCAATTTAATAAATCTTCTGCCATCCTTAACACCCTCTATATAACATGCTATGAGTTTTGTGTCAGGATCATAACCCAGATATTCTAAAAAATCATTGAATCCTAAATCTATAGCATTGCCGTAACTTATAGATTTTGAAAAATGAATTCCTTTCACCATGCAACTAAAACCTAAAATATTGGCAATTGACCCACTTTGGCTAATGAATCCTAATGAACCTGATTCTGTTGGCAATGCTGGAAAGAACGATAATCCTGTCTTGGGACAATACAATCCCATACAATTAGGTCCAATTAATCTCATTTTATATTTCTGAGCGATTTTTAATAATTCCTCTTCAGCCTTTTTACCTTTTTCATTTTTTTCTCCAAATCCAGCTGAAAAAATTACTACCGCTTTAACTCCATATTGACCACATTCAATTATTATGTCTTTAACATATTTAGGATGAGTGGAACATATAGCCAGATCTACAGGCTTTCCAATAGATTCTAAATCTGAAAAAACAGGTATTCCCAGTATTTCAAGATTAGATTCCGTTATAGTAGGATTGACGATAAATATATTAGGAAATTCTTGATCAATAAATGCTTGTAATAATACATTTCCTAAACCACCTTTCCTACTCACTCCAAATATAGCCATGGATTTAGAATGGAAAATATCATCAATTTCCGATGATAAATCATTCAATTAAATCTAACCTCTGATATATGGAATAAAACATAAAAAGAATAATTTTTTCATAAATAAAAACTCTTTTAAGATATTAAGAAGGTTAAATAATAATAAAAATAATTAATTCTGAAATTTTTAAATTCTTTAAGGAGTAATGATAAAAAATGCTTAATGTAGGAATTATAGGTTGTGGAATTATCTCCAATTTAAATGTTTTGGGATACATTCACTCCCAAGATACTAAACTCACAGCAGTTTCAGATGTGGATGTGAAATGTGCTGCAAAGAGATTGGAACAATGGGGGTTACGGTCTCTTAAATATTATAAAGATTATAAAGAAATGGTTGATAGAGAAGAGCTTGATATTGTAGAAATCTTAACTCCTCATCATCTTCATGCTCCCATGACAGAGTATTGTGCAAAAGCAGGTGTTCCCAATATCTCTTTACAGAAACCCATGGCGCATACC
Source organism: Promethearchaeota archaeon (assembly GCA_016839555.1). Taxonomy (GTDB): domain Archaea; phylum Asgardarchaeota; class Lokiarchaeia; order Sigyniarchaeales; family SOKP01; genus TEKIR-8. The sequence goes on along the minus strand of JAEOUA010000007.1, from coordinate 103,484 downwards.
ATTGCTGATTGCGATAGAATTATTCAAGTATGTAACCAAGAGAATGTTCGGCTTAAAATATATGAAAATTTCCGCTTTTACCCAGTTTATTTAAGAGCAAAGGAACTATTAAACCAAGGTATTATTGGTGAACAATTAACTTTTAGAATTATAAATATTTTAACTGCGGGTCCTAGTATGCCATTAGCAGTTAAAGCTTACCAATGGCGAATAACTGTAGAGAAATGTGGTGGTGGTCCAGAAGTATTTGATGATGGGCAGCATAAATTATCATTAGCATTATGGCTTATGGATCAAGATCGAGTTGAATCATTACATGGATGGATTAATTATTTCACAGGAGTTATAGATGCTCCAGCCAATATTATATGGGAATATCCTCAAAATAATCCACAAGATCCCCCTAAGTTCGGCTCTATGGAGTTTACCTACGCCTCTAATTTATATTATCCTTCTAGTTATTATGCAATTGATGAATTTATAGAAATTTCAGGAACAAGGGGTATCATGTGGATAAATCAATGTACTTCGGGAGGAAACTTTTTATCTAAAACCCCTCAATATCCTCCTATCGTTGTATATTCTAATGGTGAAGTGAAAATATATGGTGAGGATTTACCACGAGATTGGAGATACTCCTTTATTAATTCCACGGAACATTTCATTGAGATCGTTAAAACAGGGAAGGGGACGCCCGTATGTACTGGAGAGCAAGGAAAAAATTTAGTAATATTTGGAAAAATGCCTTATATTTCGCAACAAGAAGAGAGGATCGTGAAGTGGGATGAGTTTAGTGCCGATTCTGAAAATAAAGGTGTGTGCTTAGTAGAACCTCCTCCAGCAGAATTAAGTAGGGGATTGTCAAAATATAATAGGAGAAAAAGGAAAGACTTGAAAAAAGGTATAGAACAAGGATTAGAACACAAAGATTTTAAGTATGAATACGAAATCTAATCTCTTATGGGTTAATTCTAATTTATTTCCTCTATATAAACATCTTTTTTAATTTGAGCGGATTTAATTGCTGCCAGATAAAAGTTTAAAATTTTTTTTGCGTCTTTCCCAGACAAAACTGGTTTTTTATTATTCTTAAAGGCTTCTATAAAATAATTGGTAGCATTTATGAAGCTATATTTCCAATCTTTTTGGAACTCATTTTGGGTTTCAACCTTTCCATCCCTTACTATAACAAGGGGAGAGAAAACAGGTGCCTCTGTCATTTTATTACCAATTGAGCAACATTGATTGATTTTCATTAATCCACGACTTCCAATTATTTCAATAAATTCATCCATTGGATAATAATTTGAAGGAATTTTTATCTTAGGTATTAATGTGAGTTCCATATTACCATATTTGGGTACAATATGCTCTTCTTTTTCTTTACATTTCCAGTTGACAAAAATGGGGGCTTCCATATTGTTATAATTTCCCTTCCATGCAAATACTTTTTTGATCTCTTCATTAAAAAGCCATCTTGCCAATGAAAACGCATGAAATCCGGCCTCGAATAAGGAAGAATTTGGATTTACCGCAATTTCGTCTATATTTTGTCCATGTACCTCCCACTTCCTGAAAACGTTTTCCTTATCGTCCTTTTCAATTCCAATTGCAACTTTTATCCTAAGGGAGGCAATATCGCCGATATAATCGTTTTCAATCAAATTTTTTGCTTCTTTAATATGGGGTGCAAAAAGAGAATTTTCATAAATGGATAAAAAGACCTCATTATTTTTGCATATCTCAATTATTTTATCTGCTTCTTTTAATGATGTTGCTATCGGGCTCTCGACCAATATTGCATTGATATTGTTCTTTGCGGCATATATGATTGATTCTGCGTGTAAATTAGGGGGTGAGAGAACTTCAATTATATCTAAGTTTTCATTGTCAATCATTTGCTTATAATCGGTATAAAAATTTATTGAATCTCTAAAATTAAATTGATTTATTTTAGATTTTGCTCCCTCTATTGTGTTATCGCATAAAGCACTGATTATTGTATCTTTTCTTTCTAAATATGCTAATATATGTAAATTTAATATTTGTTTTCTCAGTCCGGTGCCAAGAATGCCAATCTTCATGGATATTAAATTTTATTTTTTTGATTTTATAATAATTTAAACTAATCCTTATTAAAAAACTTCATTTCAGAATTAAAAAAAAGTAAAATAATATAGTAATTTTTAGCATTTATTAACCCAAATAAACTTCGAAATGTTTTAATTGGAAAAGCAAACATTTAAAAAAGTTATGAACATTTTCTAAAATATGAGCCTTAACAAAGAAGAGAATTTTAAAACCGGCTCCGAGGTTATTGTAGATTATTTGATTGCCCAAGGAATGCCTTATATCTTTGGAATACCAGGACATGGAAATTTAGGTTTTACTGATGCTCTTTATCGACGTAAAGATAAAATTCAAGTAATTCAACCAAAACAGGAACAAGCAGGAGTTCATATGGCAGTAGGTTATTATCGTGTCACAGGTCAACCGTTAGCAGTATTTACCAGCATTGGTCCGGGAGCATTAAATACTTGTATTGGATTAGCAGATGCGTATGTAGATTCAATGCCCGTCTTACTTATAACGGGTGATACTCATGTTCATATGCGTGGGGTAGGTGTTTTACAAGAAATTGAACGACGAAGGGATAGTGATCTCCCTAATGCATTAAGACCTCTCGTAAAACGTTCATTTGAAGTAGCTCAAGTGGATCAAGTTCCTCGAACAATTCAGAGAGCATGCAATATTATGCAAGAAGGGCGACCTGGCCCAGTTCATATTGATCTTCCTATGGATATTCAATGTGCCCCAACTTTCAAACAAGTCCCAGTCGTAGAAAAACATCATCCCCAAGGTAGAATTCGGGGTGACATGAATCAAATAAAAAAAGCAACAGACCTGTTTATGAAAGCAAAAAGACCCGTATTATGGTTAGGAGGGGGGCTGGTCGCTTCAAAAGCATATAAAGAAGTAAAAGAACTTGCTGAATTTACGGGAAGTGCTGTTTTAGCTTCAATGATGGCAAAAGATGCATTTCCTAATGATCATCCGCTCTTCGGATGGGCTACGGGTTCTAAAGGAACGGAAATTGGTATTGAACTTAGTAAAACTTCTGATGTCGTATTCGCTTTAGGAACTCGATTTGCTGATGAATCAACCTGTTCTTATAAAAAGGGTGAGGCATGGAATTTTGGGCCGGAAGAAGATGATACCCGTCTTATTCAAGTTGATATTGACCCTCATGAAATTGGAAAGAATTACCCGGTTGATGTGGGAATTATAGGAGATGTTAAAGCAGTACTTCGAGATTTATTAAATTATCTCAGAAATAATTATGAGCCTGTAGATTATAAAAAGAAAGATTATTACAAGGAGATACAAGCTTTAAGAGAAAAGTGGTACAATTTTTTAAAAGAATATGCTGATGATACTGTGGAGCCAGTTATGATCTCATGCGTTTTAAAGGAAGTAAGGGATTTCCTTGATAGAGATGCTATTATAATAACGAGCTCGGGTAATGTGCAAGCCCAAATGATTCAAGAGATTGAATTTTATGAGCCAAATACTTGCATTTCAGCAGGAGGGTTTAGTACTATGGGGTATACACTTCCCGCTTCTATTGGTGCTAAATTAGGAAAACCAAATACGCAAGTGATTGGTTTATTGGGAGATGGTGATTTTATGATGACGATGGCAGAACTCCATACAGCAAAACAGCTTGGATTAAACGTTGTAATTATGATATTAAACAATGCTGCTTGGATTGCAATTACGGACCTTCAATGGAATGTATATGGAATTGAAAGAGGACATGCAACTGAATTTAAAGATAAAAATGGGAATTATTATTCTCCTAATTTCGCCGATATTGCAGCAGGATTTGGATGTTGGTCAACACGTATATCAAAAGCAGATGAGATCAAACCTGCATTAAATGAAGCATTTTCTCAAGATGGACCTGCCGTTATCGAAGTAATTATAAATAATACTCCTAAATATGAAGGATCTCCAGCATGGGGATGGTGGGATGTACCTGTTCCTGCTTATTTAAAGGAAAAAAGAAAGCAATATGAAGAAGAAATAAAGGATGAGACGATTTAATATTGCTGATATCAGAGTCCCCACAAAATTTCCTTTTATCTAAATATGCGGAAATCTATTTATTTCTTTTAAGATAAATATGGGGAATTATCCTATTAGAACAATTAAAAAAATAAAAAGATCGCAAAAATGACTTTTAATGAGTTTGAGGATATTATTTATGAAAAAGAGAAGGATGGAATTTATATAATTACTCTCAATAGACCGGAGAGAAGAAACGCCTTATCTCAACGTACTTTTTTTGAAATTGGAACAGTGCTTTCCGATATGGAAATGGATAAAAATGCACGGCTTTTAATCATTACAGGCGCAAAAAAAGCTAATGCCTTTTCCTCGGGAGGATATTTTGATTTAAAATTCTTTAGTCAACAATCACTATCTACACAAAGAAAGAAACCTAAGGTAAAATTTTGGAATTTTTCAAAGCCAATTATTGCAGCTTTAAATGGTTATGCAATTGGCGCAGGCATCACCATGGTTCTAATGGGGGCGGATTTAATCTATATGGCTGAAGATGCATGGATTCAATTTAATTTTGTAAAACGAGGGGTAATAGCTCAATCTGCAATGTCTTATATCCTTCCTTTATATGTAGGATTTCAAAGAGCAAAAGAAATACTCTATTTTGGTGAAAAAATAACTGCGGTAAAAGCTGAAAAACTCGGACTGATCAATAAAGTACTTCCCAAGGAAAAATTATTAACATATGCAAGAGCGCAAGCTAAAAATTTACTTTCTAAAAATAAGACTCCTCTTTCGATTGAATTGAAAAAAAAACTTATTCACCAAAACTTTCAGGAAATTATTCTGAGAACTCATGAATTAGAGAAACAAAGAAATATGGAACTTTATAAAACTCGGGATTTTCGAGAAGCGATTAGAGCTTTTAAAGAAAAAAGAGAACCGAGGTTTAAGGGAAAATAAAGTATGATATCTCTTGCTTAATTTCTTCATTTAGTTTTGACCTTTATTAATAAATTTATTGGCAAAATTTTAAATTCTTTAAATTTATTAGTTTAATAATTCACTGTGTTAAGGAGAGAAATAATAGTAATTATGGAAGACTATTTATTTAAAATACTCATTGTAGGGCCCGCCGCCGTCGGAAAAACCAGTATTTTAGAGAGATTTATATATAATCGTTTCTCAGAAAATTATAAATTGACAATAGGAGTTAGTTTTTTATCTAAGATTGTCGATCTTAGCGAAAACGGAATAATAAGATTATCAATATGGGATATTGGAGGACAAGAACGCTTTGAGAGTTTGCGCACTGAATTTTATAAAGGTGCGGCCGGCGCTGTAATAGTTTTTGACTTAACAAAGTTGGAAACATATAATGCGATTGAAAAGTGGCTAAATGAAGTAAGACATTATGCTGGAAATATTCCCTTTATATTAATTGGAAATAAAGCAGATTTATTAATACATTTTGTAAGAGTAGTAGAGAAAAAGGAAGCACAAGAATTTGCCAGAACACATAATAGTACTTATATTGAGACCAGTGCGAAAACAGGAGAAAATGTTGATGAGGCTTTTCAAAAATTTTCTCAAATGCTAGTTGATACCATCATAAAACAAAAGTGAAAAAATTCTTTATTCAAAGAGAAAATAAATTAAGTAAGAAAAATAATTTCTTAAAACTTTTTTAGTTTAAATTTTCTTTATTTTCTCTCTTTTTGAATGAATAAGTAAATCTAATTTGATAAAAATCTTTTTATTTTTTTATTCACACATTTTGGACCCTTATTAATAATTTTATTAGCATAATTTTAAATTTAATAAATTTATGTAGTTAATAATTCACTGAATTTACTATCAGAGAATCATAATCATGGAAAACTATCTCTTTAAAATCCTCATCCTCGGGCCCGCCGCCGTCGGAAAAACCAGTCTTTTAGAGAGACTTGTATATGAACGTTTCTCAGAAAATTATAAATTGACAATAGGAGTTAATTTTTTATCTAAGCTAGTTAATGTTAGAGGAAACGGAAAAGTAAGACTTATGATTTGGGATATCGGAGGACAAAAACGTTTTGAGGCGATGCGCACTGCGTTTTATAGAGGTGCGAGCGGGGCCGCATTAGTGTTTGATTTAACAAGGATGGAAACGTATGAAGCTATTGAGGGATGGTTAAACGAAGTAAGAGGCTATGCGGGAGATATTCCATTTATATTAATTGGAAATAAAGCAGATTTACTAGAGCAAATCGGTAGAGTGGTAGATAAAAACCAAGCCGAAGAATATGCAAGCACTCATAATAGTACATATATTGAGACGAGTGCTAAGACAGGAAAAAATGTTGAACTGGCTTTTAATGAGTTTTCTCAAATACTGGTAGATACCCTAATAAAAGAATATTAAAAAATTCTGTTTCTCGCCATATCTGCCTTATACTTCAAATATAGTTGTTTAATATTTTACAACATATTATTTTTCAGTGAATTAAATATTAATAAATAAATAGCAGAGAATACTAAGCCTCTATATCTGAAAAGGTTAAAAAAAATTATTTAAGTAATAATTTCCAATTAATTCTATCCTTAATTAAGTCTTTTACTAAATGAACTTCATCTTGTTCTATACTTGGTCGTATTCTTTCAATGTTTCTCAAGGTGGTATATGTATCTGAAGGACTTAATATAACAGGTATGTTTTTTTCAGTTGCTTTTGTTAAAACAGAGGTGTCTGGTTCTATATATCCCGTTAAAATTAAGCATGTTACGCTTTCATTTAATGCATTCATTGCTAAATCCGATCTATCGCCCCCTGTAATAAAAGCTGCATTTTTCACCTGTCGAAGATATTTAATAGCAGATTGTGGACCCATTGCGCCAATTAAATAAGTTTCCACTCGATCACCGAGCGCAGAGGAGGCTGACTCATTCATTAAATTACCACCAATTGCAGCTTGAATTTCAGATACTCTGGGTGACATTAATTCAAGACTTTTTCCAATAACTCCTATTATAGGTATATCATATTTTTCGATATGTTCTTCTTTCAATTCTTCAATTCGGGCGAAATATTCTTGATCAATTTTATTAAAAATAATGCCTTTGATCTGCATATCTCTATAATCTAAATATTTTTTAGTAAAAAAGAGATTATCAACACTTTTATCCGAAGATTCAGTTTCTATATAAATAATCTCATTAATTCCAAGTGTTTGAGCAACACTTATATCATCTACTCCTACGCGAATAAATTTTTTCATACTAGGAGCTCCCTCTATAATAATATAATCATATTTCATTGAAGCTTCTTTATATGAATTTTGAATACTCTCTAAAAATTCCTGTTTTTTCATTTCATTTACAAGATCTATATAATAACAATCTGGTATAGAAACAGGTGATAATAGATTATAAGGAATATTAGGAATTTCCGCACAACTTTGTAAGAAGCCTACATCCGGATCTGCTTTGTTTGAAAAAGGTGCTTTAGGAGTTCCAATAGGTTTATAATATCCCACTTTTTTTCCTTGGTCTTGAAGATTTAAAATTATACCTAATGCCAGTGTTGTCTTGCCAACACGTTCTTTTAATGAACTTAAAAAAATTCCTTTTGCCATTTTTAACCCTCCATATCTAACTTTTCCATATTTCAAATGCTAATATTAATTTATATTCCTTTATATAATAAAATATTAGATTTTTTCACTCTTAGTAAATAATTTAAAACAATTTTTAGAGAATATTATTAAAACATTAAAATCCAATCGCATTGAAATTCTTTTCAAACTAATAAATTATTTGTATTTTCATAAAAGACTTTTTTTTGGATATCCTTAGGTAGATCTAGAATTTTAATTTTATTGATTTCGATATCCGGCGTAGTTGCTGGCGGGCTGTCAGAACCATATAATACTCTCTCTGCTCCCATCACTTTTATTAAGACCTTAATTCCATAGGGGACTGAGAGGCTCGTTTCAAAATAAACCCGCGGAAACGGTTCAAAATATCTTAATAATGAGATCATATATTCCATTGTATAAGCCGCATGGCCAATTATTAACTTTAATTTTTTATACTTTTTCTTAAGTTCGTAGAGAGATTGAATTTTAAAGGGTTTCTGAAAATAAAAATTAATTCCAGAATGAAAATAAAGAGGAATATCAAGATCAATACAAAATTCAGCTAATTTATCCATATCTGTTAGGGGATCTAAATTATCGAGCGAGGCTTGAGTTTTAACTCCTTTAAAATTATAATTTTTTATATATCTCGTAAGCTCTTTCCAGTCTTTTTCATCAGCAATTCTTGGATTAAACCAATAAAATCCAATTAACCTTTTTGGATGAGATTCAATTAATTTTTTTACATGTTCATGATTATATTGATTTTTGGGATAAAACTTATCTGCTAACTGTTTATCAGTTAAATCCTTATTATTTATAGTAGAGAGGAGTTTACTATTCGCTGAGGTGTTTAAAGTTGTAATAATAGCTTTATCAATTCCAAATCGATCTAAAAATTCAATAAGTGTTTCATTTTTATTCATAAATTTCCCTGTATAATGCATATGTGCGTCAAAAATGGGAAAATCTTTATCAATCAATTATATCAAACCTAAACCTTGTATTTGATCTACTAATTTTTTTAATTGTGTCATTATTTTCCTTTTTCATTATAGGAAAGGAATTATAATCAAAAAATATCTCTAAAATCTAAATAGATACATGTTTTATGCTAAAAGAACTTTTATTTTGATCAAAAATAAAGAGGAGAGAAAAAGAGTAAGACAAAATGCTATAAAAAATTATTCTATGAATAATTTCTGAGAAAGATTTACCTTTTTAGATGATACTAACAGAAAAGATCTATAATAAAAAGCCTTAATAGAACATGCTCTGAATAGAATAAGATTTTATTCATCTTATGGAAAAATATAAAAATTATAAATGAAAATTTTAAATTTTTCTAATATTTAGACATCTATAAAGTTATACTTAAAAAATTTGTAATGAAATCGAAAAATAAAAAATACTGAAAAAAAGTTGATTTAAGGTATGTCAGAAGAAGATAGAATGGAGTCAATCCTCACAGAGGAACGTATATTCGATCCAGTTGAATTAAATCCCGAATATGCGAAAACTGGAATGTCTTTTAAAGAATATCAAGAAATCTATGAAAAATCCATTACGGATATGGAAGGTTTTTGGGATGAAGTAGCTCAGAGGATTAGTTGGTTTTCCCCCTACGAGAAAGTATGGGAAAAGACCGATTTATTCCCGGGTAAATGGTTTGTGGGCGGTAAATTAAATGTCTGTTATAATTGTATTGATAGGCATATTGAAGCGGGAAGAGGAGAGGAAACTGCCATAATATGGGAAGCCGATGAACCAGGAGAAATTAGAAAATTCTCTTTCAATGAGTTAAAAAAAGAAGTATGTAAAGTTGCGAATAGAATGAAAAACTTAGGCCTAAAAAAAGGTGACAGAGTAACAATATGGTTACCTATGATTCCAGAGCTAGCCATTATTATGCTCGCATGTGCTAGAATTGGCGTTATTCACTCGATTGTATTTGGTGGATTCTCTAAGGAAGCGGTCAAGGATAGGATCTATGATTCCGATTCAAAATTATTATTTACATGTGATCAGACAGTAAGATCAGGTAAACTTTATCCTAAAATGGATGATGTGGCAAAAATTATTGATGATGTTCCCACTATAGAACATATTATCGTTGTGGAGCGTACGGGAAATGAAGTAGCTAAAACTGATAAAGATATTACATATAAAGACTTTATAAAAGGAATGGCTGAAGAGTGTCCATGTGAAGAAATGGATGCTGAAGATACCTTATTTATCCTATATACTAGTGGAACAACCGGGAAACCTAAAGGTGTTAAACATACTACTGGAGGATATATTGTATACACCTCTTATACACATGAAGTGGTATTTAATTATAAACAGGGAGAAATATGGTATTGTACTGCTGATATTGGCTGGATAACGGGGCATAGTTATATCATATATGGTCCTTTAGCAAACGGAGCAACAACGCTAATGTTTGAAGGCACACCAACATATCCAGAAGTAGATCGATTCTGGGATATTGTAGAAAAACATAAAGTTAATCAGTTTTATACAGCGCCCACAGCAATCCGAGCGTTAATGAGATATGGAGAAGAGCCCGTGGAAAAACATAATTTAAGTTCATTAAAAGTTCTGGGTACTGTTGGTGAGCCCATTAATCCAAAAGCGTGGACATGGTATCATACAGTGATTGGTAAAGGAAAATGTCCCATTGTAGATACTTACTGGCAAACGGAAACTGGAGGATTTATTATGACTCCTATTGCCACAGCAACTCCTACTAAACCGGGATCTTGTTGCTTACCATTTCTGGGAATTAAGCCGGTGATTTATGATTTAGAAGGGGATGAAATAAAAGAACCAGATGAGGGAGGATACTTCTGTATGGCTCAGCCGTGGCCAGGTATGTTAAGGGATGTCTGGGGTGATACTGAACGATTTAAATCGACATATTTGGAAAGATATCCAGGTAATTACTATACTGGTGATGGTGCACGCCAAGACCAGGACGGATATTATTGGATTTTAGGTCGGTTAGATGATGTTATCAAGGTTTCTGGACATCGAATAGGAACAATGGAGGTCGAATCCGCAATTGTGAGCCATCCAAAGGTTGCAGAAGCTGCCGTCGCTCCATTTCCACATAATATAAAAGGGCAAGCAATATATGCATATGTTACATTAATGGAAGGTGTCGAAAAAAGTGTTGCATTACGAAGAGATATCATTAATCATGTAAGAACAGAAATAGGTCCCGTGTTTCAACCAGATGTCGTTCAATTCGCTGATGCTTTGCCTAAAACCCGAAGCGGGAAGATAATGCGTAGAATTCTTAGAGCAATAGCTTCTGGTCAGCCAATTGGAAATACCACCACCTTAGCAGATCCCTCAGTTGTGGATGATTTGATTAAAGAGCATAAAAAACTAGAATCTCCAGAATAAAGTTAACCGATATATAAACATTAGCTATACAATTCTTTAAACTCCTTATTTTATATTTTTTATCTTTTCCATTTGAAATAAAAAAATATACCTTATATTTTTGCCAAAATTAAGAAATCCTTATTATATTCATTCTTGAAAAAGGACTTCGTAAAATAGCTCCTTTTCACCCACATCTGGAGGTGTTATTTTTGTTTTACCTCCTGCTTTTATAATTTTTACAGTCTTACGATTTTGAATATGAATATTTCCATAAAATCCTCGTATTCCGTATTCTTTCGCGATAATTATTAAGTGATGATATAAAAAGGAACCAACCCCTGCACTTCGCCAATTTTTATTGACCAAAAAATCGAATTCTGCCATATTATTTCTGGGATTATAATGATAAGATGCTGTTCCAATCATATCTTCATTTCCAATATCGCCAAAAAATGCACCTATGGAAAAAACATTCTTATAATCAATATTCACTTCATGTTGAGTTTTTGAATGAGTAAATTCTTTTCTTATTTCGAAAAACCGCAAATATCTATCGCGTTCATCTAAAGAATAATATAAATTTTTTAAAAGGGGTTCATCTGTTGTTTTTAGGGGGCGAACTCTGATCTTTTTACCATCCTCGGTCTTGAAAAAGGTATCGTATTGTTCAGGATAGATACAAATATTTCCATCAAAATCGAGTGGGAGGATTTGGTCAGAATACACGTAATTCAATTTTTTAGCTTCTTCTAATAATTCCTCTCTAAATTTGGGATGTGCGATGCAAATTAATTCGATTACTCTTTCGCGTATTGATTTCCCATGTAAATATGCTATTCCCCATTCGGTCACAATATAATGCACATCGCCTCTTGATAATAATACTCCAGAACCTTCATCTAAATGAGACACGATTCGAGATTTTTTACCATCTCGGGTTGTTGATGGTAAGATAATAATTGGTTTTCCATTTTTAGAGATGGCTGCCCCCCTAATAAAATCTACCGTTTCTCCAAAGCCAGAATAGAAGGTATAACCCTCCGCTGAAGCATTTACTTGCCCCGTTAAATCAACCTGTCTTGCAGAATTTATTGATACCATTGCATTATTATTTCCTATATTTACAGGATTACATACGTAATCAGAGGGATAAAATTCTATATAAGGATTATTTTCCACAAAATCATAAATTTTTTGCGAGCCAAGACAAAAGCTGGTGACAATTTTTTCTGGATGGAACTTCTTTTTTCTACAAGTTAACACTCCATCCTCTATTAAAGGGATAATATGGTCCGTGATATGATGGGAATGCATCCCTAAATCATGTTTATTTTTCAAATATTTTAAAACTACTACGGGAAGATCGCCAAAACCAATATGAATAGTAGATTTATTCACAACTAGTGTTGCAACATTTTTTCCTATTCGTTCTGCAATTTCATCAGGTTGGGTAAATTCAAATTCTAACAAAGGTGAATCATTGTATACGAAATAATCGATTTCCTTCATATGAATAAAGGAGTTTCCCCAAGTTCTTGGCATTTGGGGGTTTATTTCTGCAATTGTCAAATAAGAAGATTGGGCAATCGGCTTGGTGATATCTACATTTATTCCAAACGAGCAAAATCCATATCGATCCGGAGGAGATACTTGTATAAGTGCTACATCAACATATTTTCTCCCAGAAGTGAATAGCTCTGGGATGTCTTGAACGAAAATTGGTGTATAATCCGCTTGCCCCTTATTAATTTCTTCCCGTAAAGATTTTCCTATAAATAACGCGTTATGTCGGAAAAGATCTTCTCTTTTTTCTTTTGGAAAATATTTTTCAGGGCCAATTGTTAAAAAATGAATGATTTCCGTATCAATCAGAGACTCTGATTGCTTTATTAATTCTTTAGTAAGTGCTTGAGGCTCGGAACATCCAGTACCTATAAAAACTCTATTCCCGGGAATTATCTTCTGAATGGCATCTGCTACTTCAATTTCTTTATCTTTCCACCTTTCTCTCCAATCTCTTTCGAGATCTTCAAATTTTTCCAATTCTACTCCACTAACTTATTTTTTAGTTTTATCCTCTATATACTATTCAAATTTTAAAGTTATTAAATTTTAGTCCTAAGAAAAATTTCAATTAATTATACAAATTTTTTATGGAGACGATAATTTTGAACTAAAATGAGTTAAAAAAGATTACTTCTTTTTGGAAAATCATTCAAAGGGAATTTTATTCATATGGTTCTCAGTAATTGATCAGAGTAATAAATATTTATGTTTGAATTCTTGTTGTAAGTTTTTTATGATATATTCTTTAAAATAGCAGAAGAAATTGAAAACAAAACAACATGAGAATGTATTTAAGAAATCAAATTCTATAATTTGCATAACCTAAGTTAGTATAAAACACATAAAAGTGCTTTAAATTGCAAACACATTCAGATTTTAATATACGATTCAACCCCAATAATTGTACGGGATGTCGTGTGTGCCAATTAATATGTTCTTATACCTACACGCAACAATTCAACCCTTCCCTCTCTCATATTAGGATAGAAAATCCATATGGGCGAACTCCTAAGTTAGAAATTTTAGAAACTTGCAAGAAGTGTGGTTTATGCGTAGAATATTGCATATATAATGCTTTAGAAATTGTGGAGGGAGATGAAAAATGAAATGGAATGGATATACTGGTAATATTCTTAATATTAATTTAGCAAATAAAACTAAGTTTATTGAGAAGGAAGAAATTGAAGATATCTCTCAATTTATAGGAGGCATAGGAATGAATTGCCGATTAGCTGCTGAATTCCTCACTCCAGAGATAAAGCCATTATCCTCAGAAAATGTAATTATTATTGGGACCGGCCCCTTAGTAGGAACAATTATGCCAGGCGCATCGCGAACTGTGGTTATGTCTAAATTTCCAGCAACTGGAGCAATTGTCAACTCTTGTGGGAGTATGAGTTTTGGATTTTATTTGAAACAAGCAGGATATGATCATATTATCATTCGAAATAAAGCAGAAAATCCCAGCTATTTATATATTAAAGATGATGCAGTAATAATAAAAGATGCAATTGGATTATGGGGGAAAGATATAGTAGAGACCACAAATATACTTAAAAAAGAGTATGGAAATTCTGGTGTAATAGCAATCGGACAAGCAGGTGAAAACTTAGTAAAATCAGCATTAACATTAATTGATAAAACATCAACTCTCGGAAGAGGAGGCTTGGGAGCAATAATGGGTTCTAAGAATTTAAAAGCCATTATAGTTCAAGGAACAAAAGGTATATCTATAGCAAAACCGAAAAAATTTATGATTTTATATCGAAATTTATATAAAAGAATACAAAATTACCCACACCGAGAATCTTGGCATGAATTAGGAATGCTACGAAGCTTACCGATTAATATGATTTTAGCAGCGAAAGGACAGAAGAAAAAAGCTCGCCAGTGTAATGAACGAACCTATCTCAAAAAAATAAAATATCGTCGTATGGCGTGTCCCTCTTGTCCGATGGGTGATAAAGATTTATTAGAATTGCAAGAAGGAAACTTTTCTGGTTTAACTAATTATACTTCTTCAGTTATTAATCCATTTCTAATGTTAACTCTGGATGGAGTTGAGACTTATGGTCAAGCGATTAACGCCTTTGATATAATTAATCGATATGGTCTCGATTCTCTTACAATAACCTCCTTATTAGAATTTTTAGCAACTATGAATGAGAAAGGGATTTTAACTGAGGATGAAATCGGGGAGAACTTAAATCGAGATTATCACTCTTTAATAAAATTAATTGAGATGATAACTTATCGAAAAGGATTTGGAGATATTTTAGCTGAGGGATGGAATAAATTATCCGAAAAATATCCAGAAATAGATAAAAAAATGCTGACAATAAAAGGATTGGATGTTATATTTGAGCCCCGTTTCTTACGCCTTGGAACAATGGAATTTGAACAAGTAGTTAATCCAAAAGGAGCACATGTCGCGTCTGGAGGATCACCAACCTATGTAGGAGCGGGTCATTCTAAAGAAAAATTTAAGAGGCACTTTGATAGAATGGGTATCCCTCAGAGTGCTTTTGCTCGATTATTTGACCCTCCTAAAACAGAAATGGGGGTTGATGTTGGGCGTCTAACTAGGTATTCCGAAGATTGGTATACGGTATTAACAATATTGGGATTATGTGCTCGTGCTCAAATGAATAGATTCTATAGCCTAGAATCTGTTATAGATTTTTATAACGCAGCTACAGGGTTCGATTTCACTTCCGAGCATTTAAGAAAAGCAGCAGAAAGGACATGGAACTTATTGAGATCTCTAAATGTAAAAGAAGGTTTTAGCCGAAAAGACGATAAATTTCCTCCTGAATGGTTCAAACCATTAAAATATGGGGAAAATAAACTCAAATTTAAAAATTTTCAAGGCGATGTCAAAATTACTCATGAAATTGCTGAAAAACTATTAGACAATTATTATGATGAACGTGGTTGGGACATTAAAACAGGCCATCCTACTAAAGCAAAAATGACAGAATTGCAATTAGAAGAATTTATTTAAAATTTGAAAAAATTGAAAAATTCTAATGTAAAATAAATTTCTCAATTTTGGTTTCAAAATTATTAAATCTTGTTTTTAAAAATAGAATCTTAAACTTAGAGTTCAATTTTTACGATATATTGAAACAGAATAGAATTTGAAAATCAAGTTTTTATTGCTTTTTTAATTTACCAAATAGTTAATGAGTTGATGTTAATGTGAGTGGGGATATAAAACCAAATATCCATCAGTTAGGGAAGCATTTAAAAATCCTTTTATTAGCAGTATTATTTGCTTGCACCTTAAGAAATATTGGTATAAGTATTGTGGATTTAGGATTACCCTCATTTATCATAGAATTGGAAGGTTCTTTAATTTCCTATGGTATAGTTATCGGTATATATTCTATAATGCAATCTATTTTCCAATTTCCAATCGCAGCTGCTTCTGATAAATTTGGACGAAGAATAATAGTACTTATTGCAATGAGTATTTATATAATTGGCACTTTTTTATGTTTTTTTGCTCAAACTATCAGACAATTAATAATTTTTAGAGCAATTCAAGGTATTGGGGCTTATACTTCCATATTGCAGGCAATTATTGGTGATATCTTTAAAAAAGAGCAGCATGGCAAAGGAATGGCGTATTATTCCCTCTCTCTTAATATTGGATATTTTAGCGGTATTATTCTTGGAGGTTATATCTCCTCTTATTTAGGTTTTAGACATATTTTTTCCATATCTGGGAGCTTAATATTATTAAGTTCAATTTTTTTATTAATTGTTTTCAAGAATAATCAAATGGAAAATCAGAACTCTGAAAATACTAATCTTGGGTCGGAGAACAATAAGACTTTAAAAAGGGAGAAAATTTTTAAATTATTGAAAAACTCAGAGGTTAATATAACAATTTTTTTAAATGCTACGCGATGGTTCATATTTGGAGGAGTTGTCGCGTATTTAATCTGGGTGCTCCAAAATTATTATGGAATAGATGAAATAACAAGTAGTTATATTCTCATTATAATTGTTGCATTTTATGTAGGCTTTGTAATTCTCTCAAGTAAGGTCTTGGATAAACAAGGTCCAAAAAAAATGATGCTTATAGGGCAATCAATCACAATTTGTTTCGGATTTTTCTTTTTTTTTAATTTTTCTAAAGATTTTATTGTTTTTGTCATTTTAACTATTGCTATTGGAGTTGGACTTGCGTTATATGACCCTGCTGGGAGTACACTCTTGTTAGATGTAATCGTAGAGATTGATCCTAATTTAAAAGGGACTGGGATCGGATTTAATAACGCAATTGGGTTTTTTTTCGGCGCTATCGGCCCAATTGTTATATGCTGGTTAGGTGAATATAATGTGTTTTTTCCTTTTTATTCGATATTCTTTCTAATATCATTAACTTTTGTTATAACGTTGACATTTGTTAAAGATAAATATAAACATAGATAATTTTAAAGTATTGTAAATTAAAGAATCGAATATTTAGAGAAATTTATATATCTTACAGAATAGAGATAAAAAAATGGATTTAAAACTAATTGGAAATTAAAGATACCTCGTTTAAATCAAAGTAAAAAGATTTTTTTTTTGTAATATCACCAGCACCATAAGAATGATAATAATCGTTGTTGATATGAAAATTACTGAAGGATAACCAGGAATTACTGAAGGTTCGGATGTTTGCGAGAAGAGCAAAAAAAGAATCGGATCTATGCCAATGGGAAATGTTATAATGTCAAGTATATAATCATCTCCAGTATAAATTACAGACATCGCACCATAATGTAATTTTTTATGTGGATAGAAAGGATTTATAAAAGTACCTGCAAATTGTGCATTTGCAAGAACTATCCCTGTATCGCTGGGAATATCGATTATTACTTTTGATGTTCCATTGGGTTGAGTACTACATAAATCCCAAGAATCATCGTCAGCTGTGCCATTAAAACTATCAAAATCCACCCAATCAGATCCATTCCAATATAGTTGTATTTCAGTTTCTGACATTTTAGTAAGATATGCCCTGATTTTACTATCATTCTTAGACGCCCCTGTGCCTATTTGAATACCATGTATTTCATTTTGATATTTAAATGAAATCCAAAAAGGGTCAGCATTTGTCATATTTCCATCATTAACGTCTAAAGTACCCCAAACCGTTAGGTTAATTGCACCATCAGCATCATAACTCAATCTCTTCAAATCGTACCTTGGATCGGGTTCCTGACCAGAAGGTAGTTTTCCCCCCGCAAGTAGATAATAGAAGTCATTTTGGTCATCATTCTTGGATCCTTGCGCTGCTTTAATAGAAGGAGATATTGGTGTCATAAGAGGTATATTATTACCAGTAGTAGACAAGAAATTAAAGCTGTATATGGTTAATAGCCCCGAAAATAATAATATAATTACTATTATCAAATGAAATGGTACCTTTTTTGATTTTTTAATTATATATATTTTCATAATTGGATGCCTCTATAAATTTTTAAAAGATCGTTTATCTTTATGCATCACTCAAATTAATACTTTTGGTAGATTTGAATTATAAATCGTCTATAATAAGGTTATATCTATCTTATTTTTGATACTGACCAAGATTTAAAAAATAATCAAATTTCATTTTATTTATTTTTATTTAGAATATATTAATTTAGTACATCTTCTATGAATCCACTAAAAATATTGAAAAATATTAAAAATTCATAATAAAATTTATTAAAATTCGAAATTTTGTTATAAGATACTAAATTAAAGTTGAAAAGAGGAGAATGTTATTGTCATATTTAGAAGTAGCTAAAGTACACACTAAATTAGGTAAACTATTGGAAGAAGAGTTTAGAATAAAATTGGAGTATGCGAAAGAATTTGCTGAAAAAAAAGGAGTATCTCTTGAAAAAATTACTAGTTTCAAAGCTGATTGGGATATTTTATTGGAATATAATCGATATATTTCAGCTTGTATGGATTTAGAAAAAGCTAAACAAATTTCTAAAGATGTTATTTTTGAAAAGATCTACGCGGGAGGTGTTCAGTCAGAATGGATATATGTACCAGAAGCTTCTGAAGAAAAGATATTGTTTCACTTATTTGGGGGAGGGTATATTATGGGGGACCTCCCAACAACTCGTTGGGAACCATATTTATATTCAAGACTTACTAAAATACGGGTTTTAAATGTTGGATATAGATTAGCCCCAGAACACTCTTATCCAGCTGCATTGAAAGATTCTTTAAACGCATATAAATGGCTAATAGACTCAGGCACTAATCCAAAAAATGTAATAATCTGCGGAGAATCCGCTGGAGGAGGATTAACAATGGCGACAATGTTAAAACTTAGAGAATTAAACCTTCCCTTACCTGCTGCAGCAGTAATGTTATCACCATGGGTTGATTTACGGTCAAAAGGAAAATCGATTAAAAAATTTTATATGTATGAACCTGAATTAGCTATTGGTGTGAAAGTTATGTCAAGATTATATGCTGGTAAAGAAAGTTTAAAAAATCCATTTATATCTCCTGTTTATGCAGATTTACACGATTTACCGCCCCTTTTGATCCAAGCTGGAGGAATTGAGGTGGTTTTGGATGATTCAATATTATTGGCAGAAAGAACAAAAGAAGCAGGAGTTGATGTGACTTTAGAAGTATATGAAGGAATGACTCACGTTTTTCAGACATTTGCTGATGAATTAGAAGAAAGTATTCAAGCTTGGAATATTATCGGAAAATTTATTAATACTCATGTTTAATACCAGCTATTTAAATTCAGATTTTTAATTATTCTTTCTTAAATAAATTCTGAAATCTTTTTTAAAATGAGTTTTCGATATTTATCGTGTTGTACCTCTTTTCATTATTTTTATATACTCATTAGAAGAATAGATTAGAGTATTTAGAAAAATGAAACCTCCCATTTGCTAAAGATATGGGAAAAAATTTGATATTGATATAGAATGTGGCTTGATATATTTCAAGAGAACCAGGCGAGATAAAAAGTTGAAAAATAACTGAATATGGGAAAAATTCATGGACATCCGCCTTCTGCAGCTTGATTTTCTGGCAATCATTATGATAAAGTAAAAATATTAAACGATTTAACTTTTTCTGAAGATTTAAAAAGATTAAAAAAATAAGATTGTTCTCTATTTCAATTATGTTCCGGCTATTCTTTTTGGAGAATGACCTAATGCTTTAAGACATTCATTAAGGAGTTTATTTAAAAGCTCAAATCTTTTTTCTTTAAAGCTATCTTCATACCAAAAATTATGGAGTTCTAAGGGATCATTTATTCTATCATAAATATCACCATGATTGGGTTTGGTTTGATAAACCGTTAATTTATATTCCTTAGTTATCAAATGCCTTAACCTAGACTTAAGTGTGCCAATCTCTTCATCATTTTCTATATAGCAACAATCTCTCACTTCTGCATCTGGGTTTTTTAAGAGGGGAGAAAAATCTTTACCCTGCATATCGGGAGGATGGTAGCGCTCTTTAACACCTAATAAATTCAAAATAGTTTTCGCATAATCAACAGAACTAATTAATGAATCGCTCACGCTTCCTGGTGGAGTCATACCTGGTACTCTCCAAATAAAAGGTAATTGCAGTACACCATTAAAAGGGCATGGACCTTTAAATAATAGGCCATGATCTCCCATAAGATCACCATGATCACTCGTATAAATTGCAATTGTATTTTCCGCAAGACCCAATTGTTCCAAAGAGGCTAATATTTCGCCAATGCAGTGATCTATATAGGCAATTGAAGCATAAGTTAATGCTATAAATTTACGAGTTTCCTCTTCGGTGGCTTCCCGAAGAAATGCCTTCTTGAATGGGGGTTTCTCTAAGTGTGGTCCTAAGAATGGATGAGAATAGAGTCTTTCTGTGTCATTAAAAGTTTCTGGAAGCTGAATATCCTCTGGTGGATACATTTCCTGAAATCTTTTCGGAGGAGCCACGGGATAATGAGGATCTGGAAATGAGCAATGTAAATAAAATGGTTTTTCACCATATTCTCCATTAACATATCGTTCCAGAAAGGCGATTGTTCGTTCTCTTATGAATGTACTGCTATAATACTCTCCAGGAATATCTTCACAAAATAAGCTGAAAAGATTATCATAATTCGGGATTCTTTGCTTAACCTCCTCAGCAACTGAAGGATTTTTTTCTTCTAGCCATTCTAAATAATGCCCTGAGCAGATACTGCCGTTTCCTACTACCAATTCCACTTCCTCATACCCATAATAAGGTAATGGAAATTTTTCTTTTACAGGATCATTGCCAGGATCATCAAGAGCCCAACTTATGAGATTCTCGGCTGAAGTATATTTTCTTTTAAAGGGAGCCATCCAATATTGGTGATGAATTTTCCCTACTGCTGCAGTATGCCATCCTCTTTTTTTCAGCGTTTGAGCAACAGTGGGAATATCTTTATCTAAATTTATTCCATTACTTCTTACGCCATGAAGATTAGGATATTTTCCAGTCATTAATGTCGCACGATTTGGCATGCATATAGGATTTGTACAGAAATAATTTGTAAATCTGACGCCTTCATTCGCAAGTCTATCAAGATTAGGGGTTTTTAAAGTTGGATTTCCATAACAGCTGAGGTGATCTGCTCGATGAGCATCAGAAATAATAAATAATACGTTCTTTTTATCAGTCATTATTAATACTTTAAAATATTTTTTCCTAATTTAATTTTGATGTTAATTAAATAATTAAATGCTCTCAATATTAAGAATTTGATATTTTTATTCTAGACTTAAAGAAAATGAGGAATAAAAAGCATAGATGGATTAAAATTTAAAAAAAATTTTATTAATCATAAATTTTTCCTTTTTTGGTTAAAAAATAAAATTTTGTGATTTTAATGAAAATATGGATAATTCCCTAAAATTAATTGGAAATTAATGAAAAAATATTGCTTATATTTAAAATGATATTAATCTCCTTGAATTTGAAGATATACTTTCCTAGTCCGTGGCCCGTCATATTCAGCAAACAATATACCTTGCCAAGTTCCCAAAATCAGTTTTCCATTATGAATTAGCACAGTTAAAGAGGGACCAGTGAGGGAGCTTTTAATATGGGCATCAGAATTTCCTTCCATATGTGAAAAATTCGCATTTTTTGGAATTATTTTGTGTAGATGCTGAATGATATCCTTTTTCACGGCGGGGTCAGCATTTTCATTAATGGTTACTCCCGCTGTTGTATGTGGAACAAAAATATTGCAGGATCCTTCTTTAATTCCACTATTTTCAATATTGCTTCTCACTTCTTGAGTAATATCCAATAAAATTTCACGCTGAGGGGTTTTAACTTTTAATTCTTTAAACAGAATGAAAAATACACCTCTTAAATTAATTATTTTTCTGGTTTCTTAATCTAAGATGATGGATAAAAAAATATAAATCTTTTGCTTTTTAATTGTGTCAATATTTTCTAAAGAGAATAACTTTTATATCAACTTTAAAACTTTCCATGTTTTCCTTTTCCTTTCATAAATTCCTTACTTCCTTCCAGAAATTCTCCTTTTTCAAGAGTTTTTAAGCCATATTCAAATTCATTCTTCATCGCCTCAGGTATATCCAGACCAAATTGTTCATAAGCAGAAAGTCGATCGTTTCTCATACAAATTTGGGGAAATCTTGCTAGTTCCTTGGCTAATTTTTCTGCTTCATATCTTGATTGCCCATTTTCAACTACTCTATTAGCTAATCCCCATTCATAAGCTTCTTGAGCTGATATAGGACGCCCCGTTAAAATCATATCCAACGCGCGGCTCAAACCAATTAATCTGGACAAGCGAACGGTACCTCCATCAATTAAAGGTACTCCATATCTTCTGCAAAATACCCCAAAAATCGCATCTTTCTCTACTAGTCGTAAATCACACCAAATAGCAAGCTCTAAACCTCCAGCAACCGCATATCCTGAAACTGCAGCAATAATGGGTTTTGAAAGAAGCATTCGAGTAGGTCCCATTGGACCATCTCCTCTTTTTTCAATTCTATTAGGAACTCCCTCAGAAATAGCTTTAAGATTCGCTCCTGAGCAGAAGTTTCCGTTAGCACCCCATAATACAGCAATAAGGGCTTCATCATCTCTCTCAAATTCTCTAAATGCATCAGCAAGTGCTTGAGCTGAAGGTCTATCAATCGCATTTCTAAATTCTGGATTATCTATAATTACAGTATAAACGGGATTATCCTTTTCAATTTTAATCATAGTTTACCATATATAATTATGTAATTATCTAATATTATTATATTGAAAATTTTTACCTAACTTCTGCTATGATGATATAATAATCAACGGAATTACAAATCTGCAATAAAATATCATTTATTGATAAAAAAGTATAAAAAATAAGAATATAAAAATTAGGTTAATTTAAAAAAAGAAAACTTATTTTTCGTTTAAAAGTTCGCTCATTTCCATGAAAGTACTGGTCCGAATTAATGCTGCTTTCAAAAATTGAAATCCTATATCATAAGTACTGCCATCCCCACCGATATGAATAACATAAGGCACCTCTTCTTCCATTGGTTTTCCAAATAAACCTTTCTTTTTCAAAATTTTATAAGCAGTTGCCAGAGCATCAGCAACGGTGGCACCTGATTCAAAGAGATGATGTACCCAAGGTACTTTCCAAGAGGTCACATTATCTTTTGATGTTGAAACTTCCGAGCAGCTTGTATTATTTACATAGATCATATTATTACCAGCTACTTGATAAGCTGCTGTAGCCATTTGAAAAAGAACCATGCCCGCACCGCACCCTGGGCATAAGCCATGTCCAGGAAGCAAATGCTCCTGTGGTTTTAATGCTTTTCTATCAATTCTATAGATGTCTTTAGGTTTATCAGCGCCAAACTGTTCAATTAACCCCTTTATCTTCTTGTTTCTTTGTTCCGTTTGAAAGATTATTTCATTGATTTCTTTTTCCATAAATTTTGGTTTAAAAAGATGCCTAAAGCGCCCCATAGATTGCAAAAATTCCACAAACTTATCTTTATCAATATCAAGTCCTCTATAATATGAAAATACGGGTATACCCTCTTCAACTCGAATGGTATATAAAGGCCAATACCCACTATCAGTCGCAAGTTTAGAGATTTTCAAAGCATCCTTAGCATCATGCCTCCAGCCTCTCATACAATCACTTAAGGCCTGTATAAAAGCTGATCCGTCGGATTTAAGGGCATCCATTATTTTTCCCATTAAATCAAGAGGATATGCTGGATTTACCGTTGCTAAAAACAATTTTTTTGAACCATAAAATGCAAATGGAGTGACTAAATCTTGTTTCACTCCAACTTTTCCGGGTATTTTTTCTCCTGCTGGTCCTGTAGTTGTACTTGCATATGGAGGCGTACCACCAGATTTTTCCAGAATTCTACTAAAATGTAGAATTCCCTTGGATTCCGGTGTTCATAAATGCCTCGTTATCATAGTTTAGAAATAGTACATTGCATTTACCTTCTCTCGCTAATATATCTTCCATCGTTATAATATTTCTATCTCCATTTGACATTTTACATATTCACCCCATAAATTTTATTTTTAGTTTCTCTCACACCGAGATACATATAAAGCTTACCTTTCATATCTTTTACATTTTCCATTTTTTTTCGTGCGATGTTTAACTCATCTCTGGTGACATCCCTGCCACCTAATCCTACGATAAAGCTTCTGAACAAGGTACCCAGCGGGTAAAGTGCTGATGCTATTGACATCGAGAACGGAGGTAGCATTCCATTCAGAGAATCTGATTTTTCTAAAATGATTAATTTTTCTAAACCATAGTCTTCTACGATTTGCTGTAATTGTTCATAAGGAAAAGGTCTAAATGTGCGAAGCTTAATTAATCCAACATCTTTATTTTTAGTCATCCAACTTACTATATTTCCGCACATGGATCCCATCGTTATAAAGGCGGTATTTGAGGGGTTATCCAAGTTATAGGTTTCAATAAGATCATATCTTCTCTCCGTTGCTTTCTCAAATCGGTCGAAAACATCTTCCATAATACCTAATACTGGCTCTTTATCTACATCGAGGCTTTTTCTAAATTCCATAAAATAGCTTGGAGTGACTATTCCGCCCCAAGTTCCCGGTTTTTTTGGCGTAATGCGGTGTCGTGGTTTCTTAGGAGTTAATTTTCGCACGGTTTCATCAGGTATTAAAGTCACATTTTGTACGGAATGAGAAATAATAAACCCATC
This sequence comes from Promethearchaeota archaeon, assembly GCA_016839555.1. Lineage (GTDB taxonomy): Archaea > Asgardarchaeota > Lokiarchaeia > Sigyniarchaeales > SOKP01 > TEKIR-8. The sequence continues at coordinate 78,598 of JAEOUA010000007.1, read as the reverse complement.
GTGGATAAACATTGTTGGAAATAATGAATCCTCTGACATCATCACCGATAAAATGGCTGCATCATAGGTCTCTTGAACATTTTCTGAGACGATGGTATTCCATCCAATTTCGGAATTCGTTTCAGTAAATTCCCAGCTATTCCAAATTGAGAGATTTGGGGAATTAAAAGCTCGGGCACTAATCATCATGGTTAAGGGTACTCTCCAACCCACCGCCATTGGCAACGCCTCTGTCATTAAAAGATATCCTTGAGAAGCTGTCGCAGTGAATGTACGAGCACCTGCAGCACACGCAGCAGTAGAAAAACTCATGGCTGCTAATTCAGATTCTACATTTACAAATGCAGCTTTTAATCTACCTTGATGTACCACGTCAGATAATCCTTCGACTGATTGGGTTTGGGGAGTTATTGGAAATGCACAAATGACATCAGGATCCGTCTGGGTAACGCCGCCTGCCACGGCATAATTTCCTATCATAGTGGTTCTAATAGGCTCTTTTATTTCACGGAAGAAAAGCTTCATCGGCTGAATACTAATAAATATCACCTATTGATCTTGATTTTAAGTTGTATATCTTCATTTTTTTAAAAAAATATATATTTTCATTTTTTTACATTATTAATATTACTTCTTATTAATTTTTATACTTTTTAGATTAAAAATGAAACTATAGGAATATTTAATCTCAATTTAGTTAATTATTATTATAGTATCATTCTTAATTTTCTTTTAAAATATAATAATATTCCTATTCTTTATCTTTTATAGGTTTTATTTTATTTTTTAACGAAAAACTAGGATCATCATCCCATGGATATTTGATAGGAGAATCATCAAATAATTTCTCCAATTTTTTCTTTGAAACTTTTAATTTCCAAAAAGGATTTCCATCAAGAATTTTTCTCTCCAAAATTCCTTGAGAAGTTAAATCCTTCAAGTACCCTCTAATTGTTCTTTTAAGAAATCCTGTGTGATTAGCTATTTGTTTAATAGTTATAAATTCTTTTTTCAAAAAGATATCTAATATCTTATTTAGAGTTTCTTTCTTTGATGTTCCAGCTTTAAAAAGTCTTCTAAAATTGTTAAGTTCTTTAATTTTCTCTAAAGCATCTTGATACGTTTTAATTCCGGGATAATATCTTACTAATGCTATAGCATCCTTCAAACCCATACCAAATAACATATCTCTAATAATTGAACTAATTTTTACAGAATTACTATAACCTAGATGAATCACGATTTTATTCAATTCATTAGAATCATAGGGAAGGGAAATATTTCTAAATTTATTTATTATATAGGGTGCTTTAACAATCCATTTTGCTTCTTTAAAGTTAGGATAATATTTTTTAACTTCTTTCAAGAAATCCTTAGTTGACCATCCTATTATCTCTTGTATCATATCTTTACTTTTTAATTTTCTTAATAATAATTTATCAATTTTAGTCTTTGGTAATTTGGTTTTTTTAGATTTTAATTTATCTATGTACTTTTTGAGATCAATATATTTTTCAATATAGGGATTTTTTTGTAATATTTCTTTTAATTTTTCAGTTGTTAAACCAAAAAAATAGATTTGAGTTAGCGTGGTATGAGTATAAGCAGATGGTTCATCATATCCTATTCTCATATATATCTCCTTTGCTTCTATAGTACGATTTTTTAGATTTTTAATAATAAAATTCCCACAAATATGTCTCCTAGCATTTATCCAACTATCATAATCTAATTGTTGCTGTATTTGATATACGATTTGCTGCCGAGCAACATCCGAACAATAAATAGAAAGTGAATCCTCTATTGAGGGATCATCAATAGCAGAGATAGCTGTTTTATTCCTTAGAATTAAATCTTTCAGGATTTTTCCAGGGATCATATATTTAACTTGCCCAGTTATTGTCCGAGGAGAGAGATGTTCATAATCTAAAGAATTCCATTCTTCTTCCTTCAAATCTATTAATTGTCTATAAGAAAGACCTTCAAAAAAAGTCTTTATTGTATCATGCATAAATCGATTATATGTCTCATTTATTTCATATAATTCAAATTTAGAAATAATTAATAACTTTAGCATAGGTCTTAAGAAAAGTAATAAAGAATTCTCATAGGATATCCAATAATCATTAATTCTGTCCCAAATAGTAGTATGAGTAACCCAATTGATGATCTTTTCCATTTCTTTTAAACTCATTCCTTTTGTGATCATTTTAGCAATTTTAAACATGGGTAAATCGATTGCATGACCGCCCTCTCCCCCCGCCCTAATATTTAATCCATCTTTAATTAAATTATATTTTCTTATATATTTTCTTTCCTCTTCTTTTAATGATTTTGAATTAAAACAAATGATTTTTACTTCTCTTTTAAATCGAGGTTCCAGAATTGCATTAATCTTTGCCCAATTCCAATCTATTTCCCTTATTTTTAAATCTGTTTCATCATATTTCGTTTCATCAAATAATACTTTCCTGATTAATTTTATTATGGGGTAGTGCCAATGTTCTTGTTTTTCCAATGCAGTTTTAACATACCAATGCCATCTCTGCTTTAAAGTTTGAGCTGTCATTCCAGCATATTTTTTACCTTCGTTACCATCTTTTTCGACCACCGTTATTTGATAGACTAAACCAAACCATAAATATCTAGTTCTTCCACTCTTAGAAACAATCTGATCAATATCTCTTACTTGATTATGCATAATAGGAGTCATATCGGATAATCTTTTTTGTGTAGTAGGAAATCCGAGAGCCTTTCTTCTTTTTCTTATTATATCCTTATATTTATTTACGATAATGTTACCATAATAGTCTAAATCAATCTTTCCACCATCAATATATTTTCTCTTAGAAGATTTATTTTCTTCTATAGATGTAGCTAAGGTATCCTTTATCTTTTTTTCATAATTAACTTCATTTTGTAATGATTTATTATCTATTTTTCCCATAAGAACCAACAATTCTTTATTTGAGACAATCTTTAAGATGTCTTTTAATTTAAATTTGAGTTCATTAGTAAACTTTTTAGAACTAATCATGTCAATTATTTGACATTTCTCTTTAAAACTTAATCCTACTATCTTATTTAGATCTTTCTTTATAATATCCTTGAAATTATTTTCATCAATGAATAAAAAATGCGAAATCATTTTTTCTTTTAAAATTAATTAAAACCTTTTTATAAAAAAGTCTTTATCTCCGAGGAATGTCGATTATTATTGAAAACCATAAAGAAGTTTATTGATGAAAATATTACAGATTATATTTTAGATCCTAAAGCAAAAATTAGCAAAAATGAATTATGGTCATTTCTGAAAACTATTAAAATCAACCTACTAGAATTAGAAGAAAAAACTGGAAGAGATTATAATAAATATTAGATTTTGTTGTTAATTTATCAGTCTTTTCTAATTTTTCAAGATAATTTTCAAGGGCACTTCGATCTATTTTTTTCCAATTAATTTCCGAATATTTTTTCATTCTTTCTAATGATTTTTCTGGAATGGTATTTCTATAGTTATTATATCTAAAATGATTCATATCTTTAATTTTATTTTAAAAGTTTATTATTATATTAGCTGAATTGATCATTGAACACGATTATAGCTAATTCATGAAAATTAAAAAACCCCCACTTTTCGATTCGATGTTTTGTACCAGCGTCAATGAAGTTTATATTCATATAAACTTGCCCTGTTCACATAAATGTTAACAATGTTCATATCTATATGAACTCATAAATCAATACAAAAACTATCAATGATCTAAAAGAACAATCAAATTAGAATTTAAAACCTCAAAAACTTCACCCCAAAAGTTTTAAGTAATTTAAATATTTTATTGAATCAAAAACATGAAAGAATTGCTAACTTAGGGGCTTAATACTTTTATTTCCTATTTTTTTCTTTTTTATAGTCTTAAGCATTATTTGTTCTTAGGAAAGCATATAAATTATTCTTGCCAAGTATGGGTTTGCTCCGTGACAGAAAGGGGAATAAGAGTTTATTCTGTTTAAAGTTGGTAGATCCATATTGCAATATATTTAAAAAATATTTAAAGTTAGAGATCGTTTAAATAGAAATACTGATTATAAAACACGTCTTAAAATAACAAGAAAATTCATAATGTATAAATTTAAATAAAAAAGTTCTCTCTAAAAACAGAGGATCTCAATAATAATATCGGGCACCGATTATGATAAAACAATTATCATCAGACACAGCTTCACCCCCATAGCTAATCAACTAAAGAACATTTGAATCATCTCTTCTGCTTTTATGTTGACTTTCATATCATCAATCTAATCCCACTATACAAATTCCTAAAAATTCCAAATTAAAAATAAAGAATGTTTTGTATGATATTATAAAGTAGATGATATTATAAAGCGCAACAACATCAAAAAGACACACTAAAGAGTGTCACATAGCCTCTCTAGCCTCTTCTCATCGAGCAATAACTGTCTCAGCATAACGGCGTCACTTTCCACCTCAGAATAGGTACCGTCCTTTGCCTTTTTCAAGAATACAGAAGCGTCCGTTTCGCTCCACCGTTCCAGTATTTTGGCAATATAACTTTTAATTCGCCCTAGCCTAAACCCAATCAAGTCTTCAACCATATTTTACCCCACCTTTTCATCTCTCAATCATCCAGCAAATGGTAAATATTTTACTATTTCTTGTATCAAGATCAATTTTCTATCCCATCATTGCTCTGACCCCTTGCTGCGCCTTTAGCTGTTTCGTGCAAAAAAAGAAAAAGCCCCCTATTTTTCCAGCAAACTCAACATATACAAACCAATCTCTTTACCCGCCAAAACACGCTATCTTAATCAACATCTAAATCAACATCTAATTCCATTTCAATTGCCTCTGTTATAAAATCGGAATAATCATCCAAAACCTTGACGAATTACCTATAATAAATTTTGATCTTTTTAAGAAATATGAAAAAAACCTAACAAATGATAATAAATTATGGATAGATTTTTCTAGAGGATGTAACTATAGATGCAAATTTTGTATTAATTCTTTAAATTTTGTGAATTGTTATAGGAAAGTTAGAGTTAAATCGTCAGAGAAGTGTATAAAGGAATTAAAAGCTATAAAGGAAACAGACTGGCTGCCAATCACACGATTGTATATTTCAGATATGATATTCTTACCTAAAAAGTCCGCTCGGAGAAAATTTTTTAAAAAATTGGGAAAAATGGTCGAGAAGGAGGGGGGCTTGTCATTTTACATCACAGTCAGCGATCGTGTTGATTTTTGCTCTGAAGAGGATTTAAAAAACTATAAAAAATTTGATATAACTCCTAGTTTTGGGCTTGAATCATGCTCGAAAACCTTACTCTATAGAATGGGGAAAATTTTAGGTAAGAATGATGGACAAATATATTCAGGAATAAACAATTATTTAAAATCGTTTAAACGTATAGTTAAAATTGGAAATGAGTTGGATTTACCAATTACATACAATTATCTTATATGTTTGCCTGGGACAGACAAGAGCACTATAAGGGAAGAAAAGTATTTTTTCTTCAACAAGAGATTTAATGGAAAATCCTTAGCTGAAAAATATCGCATAACTTTAAAGTTAAATAAGTACATGGCCAGCATAGGTTCTTATATGTTTGAAAATGCCGAGAAAGCCTTTGGTTCAAAATTTCATTATAAAAAGTGGTGGAAGACTTTCTCTAATGATCAACAGTTACTCGCAGCTATAGTCGATCCGACTGAGGGCCTTTCCATATTTGATTGTGCTAAGCAATATAGAGAATTCCTCATCGAATTTGCCAAAAAACAGCACGCTATTGGTAATCCGTCCTATTCATTTCAGAATATTTTGTTTTTTAAGGAGGAATCATTAAAGCGATACGACTTATTTAAAAAAATATTAAATCCGAAGAATTAGAAGAATACGGTCTCATCATAAATCTTTTCAAGTTTCTTATCGCTTATTTTTATAGTATTAATAGATTTATATTATAAAATTTTATTAAAAAACTTCCTTTATGTAAATATTCCTTGCGAGCTTTAAATGTTTTCATCTGATATGATATATTAAATCTGAGGAGGAAATCCTTATCTATTTATCTCCTTTTTTAATTGCATCTTTCTTAGAGAATAATATTTTTTTATTCAAAAGAATAAAACAAATCAGAGGAAAAGAGCCTTAATAGAGTGATACGTATTAATATCTAAAAAACCACTGATTTTAAATATATATATAACCATATTTAATAGAACATTATATTCACCCTAGCATTCTCTCTCCGATTATCTTCAGAATATTGGATATTCTTTGCTAACCGCATTTCTCCTTTAGTTGATGGATCTCTTCCTCTAATTGGCTTATTATCCTTTCATTAAGGTTTAGCCTTTTAAAAACAGTATCAAATACTTTTACGAGATTTTCCTCCTTGTAATATAGCTCATATAATTCGTTGCTATTCATCTTCTTATATCTCCTTTTTATTGTTTATTGAGAATTAAATTCGGTTTATTCATTCATTAAAAAATAGACATGTGAAGCCAACGGATGATTTACCCCTCCTTCTGCTTTATTTGCACTTTTATGTTTAAGGAGACATATCATTAATTTATCATCAAGATTCTTTTTTCTATGAAAAAGAAGCTAAGAAAATAGATATCTTATATTTATGTTCCATTCATCAAGAGAAGATAATAAGTCTCCTTTCACCAACACACCATTATCACAATTAGAATTGCTTTTTTAGAATTTTGTGTTAGATGTGATGGTTTGTGAGTTTATATTTATGTGAACAATGTTGATATTTATGTGAACATAGCGGTAGTTAGAAAATATGAATAAAAACGAAAAAATTAAGTGCATTAATGATGTTCTTAAAACTTTACCATATAAAATTACATCTGGTACTAAGCAAAGGATTAAATTTTTTGTTTGCAATAATACTATTAAAGAGTATCTAAAGAACAAATAGAAAGTTTGGTAAAAGAGTACTGCAAGTATCTTTATAATGAATAATTTATATATTTATTGTTTCTTTGTTTTTAAAGAATTGGTTAAACTGTTTTAAAAAAAGCTTCTTTATTTTTATAATATAGTGACTCTCTTTTCGGTTTTATGATTTTTAGTTTCGATGAAAAAAAGAACTGTTCATGAGGAGATTAGAAAAAGAGAAGTGGTTTTGACTTTTCTTAGTGTAATTGGATTTCATAGGTTCTATACTCATTCAATTCGCCTCCTTGACTTCTTCTTCAGGTACAGCACATGAAGCTGGACCTTGTTTTAATTGTTTTGTAATTGCATTTACAGGACATATTTCTAAGCAATTCTGACACGATTTACAATGATCTTTATCAATTCCTGCCATGTGATATTTTCCATCCTCTCCTTTTTCTCTGAGAATTGCAAAATCAGGGCAGATAAACCAACATTGAGCACAATCAGTACAGGTGTCCTTATCCCATATTATGTCCCATTCACCCCAAGATCCCGTATGAACTTGATCACTTCCCACTTCAATGGCATCTTCATCGCAATACCATACTCCGGCTTTATCTACTTCCTTATAACCCGGTAAGCCAAGTTCTACCTGTTGCCATTCGACTTTGGTATCTTGGGAAAAATCAATATCAATTCCAATATCATACACACAAGTCTCTTCAATTGCTTGTTCAATCGCTTCAATATTTTTTGCTGCGATACTATCTTTAAATCTTCTCATAACGGCATCCGATAATTCTTCAAGACTAAATAATTGAGAAACTCTAATTAATGCGCCAAGTATAATAGTATTAGTTATATTTCGCCCCAAAACATCTAAGGCGATACGAATAGCATCTATAGTAGCGATATTAATATCTTTCCTACCTACAAGATCTTGAATATCCTGTTGATTTAATGTGGTATTTACTATTAACCATCCTCCCTCATGAACTCCCGCAGTTACATCCACCTCTGTGAGTAATGAAGGATCTAACACAGAAACAAAATGAGGGGCATATACTTGTTCATTTGATCTTATCAAATCTTGATTAAGACTTAATCGTACATAACTTTCAGTTGGACTTCCCATTCGTTCTGCACCGAATCTAGGTTGACATATTCCAGATCCATAAAACGCTTCAACGCATAAGTTTGATGCTGTGACTCCTCCTTGTCCTCCACGAGCATGAAAGCGCAGATTAACACAGTTTTCTTTTAAAATTTCTTCCATTTGTTCGCGATCATACATATTGTATCAAAAATTATTATCATTTTCTAATATAGATATATTTCAATATTATAATTTTCAATAAAATATTAATTTTTTACCTTAAGATAATACATTTCTTAGAAATATGTGAGGTATTTTTTCTGAATAATCATTAAAATTCATTGAGCCTTCTGAAGTTAGAGGAAATTTAGTTTTTTCAATTAGATAAATTCTTATTTATCCAAGATAATGAATTATAAAAACAAATCTTAAATTATAATTTATTTTAGTAGTCATAGGATGGCTGAGGTTGAATTAAACTTATTAAATATTTTTGCCCTTAGAACAAACAAAAAAAATTTGCTTTATGAGGGTCAGACGGTTGAAGAGGTTATCAAAAAATTTGTAAAAGAATACAAAAATCTATTGGATAATAATCTCTTGGATAAGAAAAAAAGAAAGTTAAATCCTCAAATGGTAGTATTATTGAATGGCAAAAATGTAAATAATGGAAAAAATGTTAAGACAAAGGTACAGGATGGAGATAAGATATACATTTCTTATCCTATATCGGGGGGTTAAGTTTTTATTTAATTAAAGATGAATGAACTTCTTTATCGTATTTTTTCTTATATGAAAATTTTTCATGCTCTAAATTATAGATATTGTCCAATTTTTTAATATCTTTTATCGAGTAAAATAAAATGTCTTTTTCTTGAGCAGTTATCACGGGGAAATTATAATGAACTGAAGTATATTTTACTTGCTTATTCTTAATATAGCTTTTAAGAAAGTTAAGATGTGTTGCTATGCGCTCTTTATTAGTTGAATCTGTTAACGGTTTTATTTTTTTAACATTATTTTGGAATACTTTAGAGAACTCTGGGTCAATTTCATATCCGTATGAATTTCGTGCCGATATCATTGCTGCAAGAGTTGTTGTTCCAGTACCCCAAAACGGATCCAACACATAATCTCCATAAATGGAAAACATATTTATCATTCGATAAGGAATTTCAAGTGGGAATGCTGCAGATCGTTCTCTTAAATCTGAATAATTTTCTAATGACTGGGACTTTCCTATTATATCCGACCATTCATCAGAAAACCATTTATTCCTTTCCTCCCAAAAATAGGCGCTATTATATCTTTTCTCCGATTTTGGCTTAAATCTTCTATTCTTTTTACCTTTTCTAAAAATCAAAATATATTCATGCTCGAGAGTTACATAGGCATTTGTAGGTAGCATCCCTGAACCCATGAATTTAGTTGGACTGTTGGTTGGTTTTCTCCATAAAATTATTGGTAATATTAAACAATCGTAATTTTGAAAAAAGCTAGTAATTTTAACATGGTTTGGATATAATTGAAAGCTATTTCCCACTTTTCTTGTAGCATCACCAATATTAATGCATATAAGGCCTCCCTCATTTAATACCCGAAAACATTCTCTCCACGTATTATTTAATTCCTCATGCATTAATTGGAATGCTTTAAATCCTTTTCCATTTTTAATATATTCTTTAATTTTATGATTTGCTGAAATAAAGATCTCATCCCACATCTCTATCATAGGATAAGGTGGAGATGTAACGATTAAATCGATAGTATTTGAATTTATTTCCTTCATTTCATTGGAATTTTTAAAATAAAGTATATGCTCAGTCTTCATTCTAATGAGCTCATCAAAATTGATATTTTCAATCTTCTATTTATATTATATATTCCATTGTAATAATAAAAGATTGTTAATAATTGAAAAATATTAAATGAAAGAAGAAAAATAAAAAGCAAAAAGACTAAGCAAAAGAGAGATTTCTTCTCATTTATTCCGGGATATTAAACTCTTTAGCATTATCAACAGCTTTTACATATTCTGGGGTAAACTTTGTTTTTAAAAGATTAGTATTGCCCGTAGCGATTAATTTTCCGTTTAAATCAGAAATTTGAGTATAATAATGCACAATATTTCTTCCTTCTCTGACCATACTTGCTTTTACTCTTACAGACTCATCCACCTTAACTTTATCCAAATAATTAATCTGATTATCAATCGTGATTAAAAAACCCTGATAACCAAGCGTAACGGTACACATCCCTATAGTATCATCAATTAAAGCTGCTTGCATTCCTCCGTGAAGTAATCCGGTTGGATTAGCCATTTCGGGACGGAGTTCATATTCTACCACAATATCTCCCCTTTTAACGCTTATTATTTTTCCATTTAACCATCTTGAGAAGGGAGGAATTGGGCCTGGATGTTCTGAAATAGGTCTACCCTTAAATGATTTAAATAGTTTAATCATTCTTTCCGATCTTTTCTCAATTTTTTTATCTTGTTGACTCATTTAGAAAACCAGAATTATAATTGAGTTGTATTGAATAAATCTAAATAGTAAAAATAGATTTCTTTAATATTTTAAAAAGAGCTAAAAATTCTGAGATCAAATAACTCTTTAACGACCATAAAGCATTTTATTTTTTAAAAAAAGGCTTTAAACCAGTCTATTGGAAGATAGGTTGTGATTTTATTAATAAATTGAAGAGGTTTTAATATACCTAAATCCGAAATAATTTTACTAATATAATCAGAGGGGGTAATATCAAAATAATAATTATTAACACTAAGATTTTCGCTAATTTGATTATCATAGACCTCTTTAACGGGCTTTTTTTCAATAACAATTTTTTGAACGAAATGGCTTCTTAAATTATATTTAAAAGAATCACCAATAGCGTAAAATTCTTTATCATTAATTTTCGAGAGCACAGCTAATGGATACGTCCCAATTTTATTTACAATAGACCCATTTTTTAATATACTATCGATGCCCACAAATACCACATTGATCTTTTTCATAAATTTACCAATCGCGGCGTCAACTATTAAATGAGTTTCAAAATCTTGAGAAAACAATTCTGCTGTTTTTCGCCCTTCTAGAAGAGGACGGGATTCTAACACATAAAAAACCAAATCACTGTCTTTATAAGATGAAAATAAAGTATTAATGGTAGAACTATGAGATATTAACATGATATTTAAAGAGGGCTTATATAAATTATTAAAAAGTGTCTTAAAATGATTCTTTAAAGATTTCATTTGATTTTCTCGATAATTAAAAAACTGTTTTATGCGTTCTAAGAGATTTTTTTTATTAATAATTTTCATATCTCCTATTAGAAATCCCATTGAATTAATTAACGGTGCCATACTGGGACGAGAATGGATAATTTCTATTGCTAACTCTATAAATTCCTTATATATCTCTTTTTTTTCATTAGAGATAGTATCTAAAAAGACTTTTATAATTTTAATTGATTTATCTATTAATTCACGGGCTCCAGAGGAATTATCTTCTTTTAAATCTTTTAGTTTCTGTTTTATTATAGAATTCATATCATTTAAAAGTAAAATTTAAGTTTAAAATTAAATTTTCGTTTTTGATGACTGAGAAAAATCGAAGTAATACATTTAAAGACCTTTCTTTCATAAATAACATTAAATCGATGGCGGTAATTGGTACATCAGAAAATCGGGATTTCTTTTTTCTAAGAAATCATCAGGAACACTTTCAAGGTGATTTATATGCTATAAATCCAAAAATACAAAAAATACCCAGATTTGATGATGGAACGGAAGGCAAAATCTACTCCTCAGTTAAAAATGTGCCTGGAAATGTCGATTTTGTGTTTATAGCAGTTCCCCCAACTAAGATAATTGAAGTGATTGATGATTGTGTAGAGAAGGGTGTAAGATTGGCAAGTATCTTCACAGCAGAATTTTCCGATGCAGGTACAAAGGAAGGAATAGAATTAGAAAAGAAATTAATTGAACATGCTAAAAATAAGCTTAGAATTTTGGGACCCAATGGAATGGGATTATTTTATCCAAAATTAGGAATCGCTTGGCGACCCAAATTTCCAAATTTTCCTGGAAACGTTGGGTTTATTGCACAATCAGGTGGAATTTGTAATATTGCTATTTATTCCTCTCAAGAATTGGGATTTAATTTTTCTAAGGTTTTTTCATTTGGAAATGGTGTAGATATTGATTTTGTCGATTTAATTTATTTTTTAAGCAAGGATCCTGAAACAGATATAATTTTAGGATATATTGAGGGCATCTCTAAAGGACGAGGAAAAGCCTTACAGAAAGCGTTAGAACTCAATGATAAACCAATTGTCGTCGTAAAAGGGGGCAAATCGGGAATAGGTTCTGTGGCAGCTAAAACGCATACGGGGACAATGACGGGAGAAAAAAAGATATGGGAGACCCTTTTCAAGCAATATGGCGTTATTGAAGTTGAATCTATAGAACAATTATTAAACGTGGCACGATTAATTAAATGCTATGGAACTTTTAACATTAAGAATATTGCAGTTCTTAGTTGCAGTGGAGGATATGGAGTTATTTTAGTAGATTTAATTGAAAAATTTGGATTACATGTGCCCCCATTTAGTAAAGCAACACAGATTAAACTTGAAAAGGAGATTTTTACTTCAGGTACCAGCTCAAATAATCCTTTAGATGTAGCAGCACAGATATATAATACTGAATCAATTTATAATATAATTGATATAGCACTATATGATAAAGAAATTGATGGATTAATTATAGATTTGCCCGCATGGTTTTTTAATACGGATTATCTTTTTAGGAAGGATAGATATTTTGAACCTATAATCATAAAAGCATTTGGTTTGGGGCATAAATATCATAAACCTTTAATCCCAATCATTCAGCGGGTTAATTGTCCCGAGGATAGGATTAGAATAGTAAGAAAATTAAATGAAAAAAAAATACCCGTATTTGGAGACCCATTGGAAGTTATTCCTCTTTTACCTAAAATTTCTAGAAATTTTGAAATTATGAAAAAGAAAAAAAAAACTGAATAAAATACCTAATATCTTTATGTTTCTCCACAATAAGTGGTATTTTTACAAATATTTTGTAAAATTGGTTTAAAACTTTCAAATTGTGTAATTTCATTATAATCTTTAGTATGAGCGTACATTTTCAAAAATTTTTCTACTATGAGTTCACCAGTTTCTCGCCAAACACTAATTGGATCTGTCTCATCAACCAACAAAATCACTCTTATTGGATCCCTATTGATTATTATACAATTATGACCCTTTTCTCCTTGCGTAGAGATTAATATAACTGAACCGATATTTAATTCTTTTGTAATATTTTGTATGGCAGATAGGAACCCACTAAAAATGTCTGAATGCTTTTCATCTAATTTTGTATGCTTCAAACGATATTCTAGAATATTTAATCCGGATATCATATGTTGGATTAAAATTATATCTAACATGGTATAATTATTTATGAACATTCATAATTCATTTATAACTAAGTTAATTTAGAATTGTTAATTTTTGAATTATTGTATTATATTAAAAAAATTTTAAAAAAATTCACTTTATTTATTCATATATATATCCAAAATTAATATAAATAATTATAAAGAAGTTTTTAGCTTTGTATTTTGATCGCCAGAGATTAAGAGCCCTTCTTGAATGGTATAAGCAAGAAGTAGGGAATGATTTAATCGCCGCATTAATTGTTGATAGAGACGGCTTATTAATCGATGCTATATCAAAAAGTTCTGAAAAGCGAGTGGAAGAGAAGTTTATTGGAGCTTTCGGAGCATTAGTAGAAACAATTTTAAAAAAAATTACCAAAGATTTTGATTTAGGCACTTTCGGAGCAGGTACGTTCGATACCGATAAATACCGATTCATTTTTTGCGAAGCGGGTCAAGAATTAATTCTAGTAAGTGTATTAGATGCCTTGGCGATGATTGATCCATATTTTGCTTATTCCTATCTTGCTGCCGAAAAAATTGCACGAATTTTTGAGGGGGAGGATGTAAGCCCTGTAATTCCAAAAATTATCGTTGATAAAAACTTACAAAAAATTGAACGAAAAGTGTTAACTCTTCAAAAAATCAGGTTCCATTCAAAGGAAAACGTATATAAACTCATTCTTGGAGGAGATGGCGCAGTCGGAAAGACCAGTATTGTAAAACGATTTACAGAAGGTACTTTTCAGAAAGATTATAAAGCTACGATAGGTACTTCAATTTCTAAAAAAGAATGTAAATTTGAGGGTTTAGATTCAACAGTTCGATTTATGATATGGGATCTCGCAGGACAACCTCAATTCAAGAGGATCAGACCATCTTATCTTGCTAATTCTGGTGCGGGAATTTTAGTTTTTGATGTAACCGATCGAAATTCGTTTGATAATATTAAAAATTGGTATCAAGAAATTACAGAATCAGCACCTCCTGATATTTTTTTAATTTTAGTTGGAAATAAAATAGATTTAAAAGACGAAAGAGTAGTCTCCAGTGCTGAAGGAAAAGCATTGGCAGAAGAAATAGGGCTTTCATATATAGAGTCGTCCGCAAAAACCGGTGAGAATATTAATGAAGCTTTTAAAATGTTAGCTTTACAATTAATCCAGAGGTTTATGAAAGCGGAAGAAGTGTATAAAATCATTTCTAAAACATCAGATTCGCTAAAAATCGGCAGTAAAAGCCAAATACCAGAAATTATCTTGGAAGAAAAGGATTATATAAAATTACCTATTAATAAAGTGTGGGAAAACATCGAAAGGGATTTATCTCCTTGGATAAAAAAAAATCTGGAATCATTAAATGAAATATTAGATGTACACTTAGAACTTAAAAAATCAGAAAAGAAACGGTATTCAAAAGATTTAATTCTAATTGATGAAATCGGAGAAAAAGCTCTAATATTACCTCAATTTAATCAAACAGATTATTATCATTTAGGCATTCTCATTTCTAAATTAATAAAGAGCGAATTTACCACTATAATATGGGTTTGTGAAGAAGCATTACAGGAATATCAAAAAACCATTCGATGGCTTAATAAAAATATTAATTATAATGTTTTATTTTATTTGATTGAACTGGAAGTATTAAAATATAAGGAATATCCTCCCTTTCCAAGATTTAAAATTTCTGTAAAGCCTCCTGAAACTTCCCTAGCTAAAAGAATGAAAAAAGTTGATAAAACATTAACTAATGCCCAGAAAATTAGAATCGATTTTTGGATTGAGTTGGTAAATAAGATATATGACACTTATCCCGAACAAAGCGATATAAAAATCACAAAATATCCGTGGCTCGCTTATCCTACGAATTTTGATAATATTGAATATAGATACTTAATAAATGAAACTTGGAGTGGTGTTGCTTTATATTTCATTGATAAAAATGCATCACTCAATACTCAGAGAATTGAAACATTAAAATTGTATAAAAAAGAAATAGAAAAGAGATTTAACGAAATCGGCTGGAGTTTATCAAAAGATTTAACCTGGAATATCGAAAAAAATAGGGATTATCAATGTATTGAATATAAAATTGCCGGAAAGGGGTTAAAAAACGAACAATCATGGGATAAAATTCAATATGAAATGATCGATGCTATGAAAACTCTGGAAGGGGCTTTAAACGAAAACCTTCAAAAGCTTTTTAAATAAGATATAATTAAAATCTTACGTACATTTTATGACGTGATATTTTTTTTGAATGAATTATATATAAAGATCTCAAAATTCCTATCCTATATTTTACGTCATCATCCCGAAAAATTTGATTTTCAACTCGATTCAAAGGGTTATGCAAAATTAGAATCTGTTTTAAAAATTCTTAATGAAAAATTTACTAATATAGAAATTAATAAAGAATTAGTTCAAGATTTAATCAAAAAATCTGATAAAAAGAGATTTGAAATAAATAAAAATTCCATAAGAGCATTCTATGGCCATAGTATCAATATAAAAATTAATATGGCTGAAATTAAAAATCCTCCGGAGAAATTATATCATGGGACTACCACATGGAGTTATAAAAAGATTAAAAATGAAGGGCTTAAGAGTAAAGGGAGACAATATGTACATTTAAGTCAAGATCTCAAAACCGCGAGGAGTGTAGCACAAAGACGCACTAATAATCCAATAATTTTGGAAATAAATGTTAATAGGGCATTAAAAGACGGAGTGAAATTTTATAAATCAGGGGATATGTATTTAGCTGATATTATTCCCTCAAAATATCTTAATAAAGTAGAGTTATAAAAAAAATATTAAAACATTATAAGTTTATTTTAGCCAAATAAGATCTTAAAATTTTTATTAGATAAATTTTATAAATATTCTACTTTAATATTTTATTCTGATTTTGAAAACTATTTTGAATTAAAATATAATAAAAAGGTATTAGAAAATTATATACTAAAAAATAATAATGGAGGTAAAAAAAATATTATGGCTCGAAAATGTAGTTATTGTGGTCATCAAGAATGTGATCGTTGTAGAGCAGAACAAGCTCGAGGCAAAGAAGGATACTGTTGTCAATGTCATAGAAATAATGTAATGAAGTAAGGAGCGACAATTTAGATTAAATACGCTTTCTATAAGGAGTGATTAATATTAAAATTTCATTTTTTATTTAAAGAAAGATGCTAATTACTATATTTAATATAAATTAAATATTATGGGGCTCATTCAGGATCAATACGCATTTCTTGCATTTTCTTAGAAAGAGCCATCATCTTCTTGTAGAGTTTAATATTTTTTTCGTATTCTTTTTCTTCCAATAATTTTTTATTTAATTTGATAATTTCATTGCTTAATTCCATAAATTTCTTCGGAGGCTTTTCAGAATATGTATATACTTCCTTCCCATCTTTTAATTCAATATACACCCACTTGCCATCTTTTTCGCTCCAGATCCATTCGTTAAGCTTTGGTTTATTCATAGTTAGCGTATATAAGGAAATATCTAATTTTATCTTTTTTTAAATATAATATTAAATTGAATTTAATTTAAGTTTAAAATAAAATTATTAATAAAATTTTCTATTAATATATATTTTTAATTTCTTATTATTCTTTTTAAAATTTTCCCCTTTCTAAAAATAAAAATTTAAAAATATCAAATTATATCATGGATTTAATTGTTTATTTTTTTTTCTTACTATTTAGAGAAGAATTTATGATTTGCTAAAAAAGAGAGGTATTAATTGTGGGTAATACTGGAATCAGAATCTTTTCAAAAGCTGAAAAAAAGAAGATAATAGATTATTTGAAAGAACCTTATGAAGACTTCGAGGAGATTATTCAAACATTAGAAAACAAAATAAGGTTTAAGATAAAATCTACAATGAAGGATATCTTTCAAAAATCACCTTATAACATTGGACTTTGTGATTTAGATGGGAAATTATTATATTTTAATGAATCCGGGAATTGCTTTATATCAATCCATTCAATTCAAGATATTCTTGGAAGATCTTATAAGGATATTTGTAGCCTTAATAAACAAAATCAGCAATTCATACCTAAATATGAAGATATAATTGAACACATCAAACAATATGAAAAGCCTTTGGAGTTAGAGTTTCCAATCTATAAAATAAAAGGCGATCTGGCATGGGTTCGTATATACACTTCTATATTAAAGCTGAATGGGAAAAAATTTATTCAATTTATTCTCCAAGATATCACTGAAAGAAAAATAGCACAAAAAAAAATAAAGGAATCTGAAGAAAAATATCGAGAAATTTTTGAGGGGAGCCGGGATGGATTTGTGATGGTTGATATTGATGGTAAAATAATTGATGCGAACAAGGCATACTGTAAGATGCTGGGATATACTCTTAAGGAACTTAAAGAATTTAAAAATTTTTATGAAATCACACCAAGAAAGTATTGGGATTGGGAAGAAAAAGAAATATGGAATAATCGATTATTAAAGAAAGGATACTCCGGAGTTTATGAAAAGGAATATATTAGAAAAGATGGATCTATCTTTCCAGTAGAGTTACAATCATATGCTGTTTTTAATGATAATAAAAATCCTATATATTTATGGGGAATAGCTCGGGATATCAGCAAAAAAAATGAAGCAAAAGAAAAATTAATAGCATCAGAAAAAAAATATAGGGAATTAACGGATTTGCTTCCTGATATAATTTATGAAGCTGACAAAAAATGTAATGTTACCTTTACAAATACAAAAGGATTTAAAGAATTTGGCTATACAAAAGAGGATTTGCAAAAAGGAATAAACGTGATGGATATAATTGCAGATGAACATAAAAGTAAAGCAAAAGCAAATATAAAGAGACTTTTAAAAGGAGAAGAAACAGAAGCATCGGAATATCTATTAGTTAGAAAAAATGGAACTACTTTTTTCGCCCGCATACATTCAAGACCTCTTTATAGAGAAGGGAAAATTATAGGTTTTGTTGGCACAATAAGTAATATTCATAAGCGAGTAATGGCCAAAAAAAAAATAAAAGAATCTCAGAGAGAATTACAACAATTAAATAAATTAAAATCAGAATTATTAAGAAGAACTTCTCATGAGTTAAAAACTCCTCTTGTTTCGATTAAAGGATTTTTACATTTATTAATGCAATTCCACATTAATGAGTTAAGTGAAGACGCCATTAAATTTGTAAATGAAATAGAATATGGGTGTGAACGACTGGAACAACTTATTAAAGATATTTTAGACGCGGCAAAATTAGAATCTGGAAAAATAGAATTCTTAAAATCAAAAGAAAATTTAAGTGAATTAATTGAAATTTCTGTTAAATCTCTAAAATCTGCGGCAGACTTAAAAAATCAGACAATTAACTTAGATATTCATGAGAATATGACCCTCGAAATTGAAAAAGAAAAAATTCTACAAGTCTTAGATAATATAATATTAAACGCCATAAAAAATACTCCAGAGGGGGGGTCTATAAAACTTACTTCAATTGATTCCCCTAAGGAGTATCTTATAGCTATCCAAGATGATGGGATTGGGTTTACAGAGAGAGAAAAAAAGATATTATTTACACAATTCGGTAAAATTATACGAAAAGAAGGAAATTCCCATTTAAATAATGAAGGAACAGGTTTAGGTCTTTATATTTCAAAAAAGATCATTGAATTACATGATGGGAAGATTTGGGCAAAATCTGAAGGGAAAAGTAGAGGATCCACTTTTTATATCTCACTTCCTAAAACTTCATAATTTTGGATGTAGGATTAAAAATAACTAATTTACATTTATTTTTTCATATTTTGCATTTGATGGCTAATCTTTTGCATTTTTTTAAAAATTTCTTTCTTTTTTTCGTGATCTGTTTCAGTCTGTAATTGTTGATTTAGATGTTCTAATTTTACTATTAGCTCATGAAATTTTGTAGGATTGGTGTTCTGATACTTGTAATATCTTTTGCCATTTTTAAGATTAACATAAACCCATTTTTTAGCTGTTTCACTATAGTTCCATCTGTTTAATTTATGCGTTCTCATGAAATGAATTGAAAACATATTATTCTTAATTTAAATCTCAAATATCAAAACTAACCCTACTAAATTCTTCGATTTGATATTTATAAATTTTTAGATTTAAAAAAAAGGAAATTATGAAATATATTTTTAATATAAGTCAATTTTTTTAGGATTTTTCTAAAAAAAATATTGAAGTAAAATTATATTTTTCCTCGTAAATCTTCAAAAAAGTCAAGAGAGTCGGGATTTCGCAATGCTCCTCTATTTGCTACCTGCATACCACGGAGAATTTTCGTGACTGCGATTTCAACCTTCTTGCCAGAGAAAGTATAGGGAATAGTTTCTTCAGGGACTTCAATAATCTGAGCTGGAACATGTCTTGGTGATGCTTTTTGTCGTAGCGTCGTTTTAATTTTTTCCTTAATTTCATCTGTCATTTGTATTCCTTCACATAATTGTGTGAACAATATTACCGCTACATTTCCCTTTTCATCAGGCAGTCCAATCGCTAATGAATCAACAACCTCCGGAAGTTGCTCTACCACATTATATATTTCTGAAGTACCAATTCGCACTCCAGAAGGTTTTAAAGTAGCATCAGAGCGTCCCCAGAAAGTGATTCCATCAGTATCGCTATGTTCTACAATCCAGTCACCGTGTCGCCATACATTTATCCCCAAGGCATCATAAAATTCAAAATAAGCAGATTTGTATTTGCTCATATTATCATCGTCTCCCCAAAAGTATATTGGCATGGAGGGAGCTGGTGCCTCGCAAACCAACTCAGCTTGTTGATCTTTTACAGGTTTTCCTTCGGTATCGTATGCTTGAACCTTCATCCCTAATGCTTTTCCCTGTAATTCTCCTGAATATACGGGAAGAATTGGTAATGCTCCGGCAAAACAGCCATTAATATCAGTACCCCCTGAAATTGAATTGAAGTATAAATCCTCTTTAATTTGATTATAGCACCATTCAAATCCTTCTGGACTTAAAGTGCTTGCAGTTTGCGAAATTTCCCTTAAGCTGGATAGATCATATTGCTCTTTAGGCTTTAATCCTTGACCCATTAAAGTATGAAGATAGGTAGCTGATACTCCAAAAATTGTGATCCCGTATTTTTGTATCAATTCAAACATTCTTAAAGGATCCGGATATAAGGGATTTCCATCATAGAGAAAAATAGTTGCTCCCACAGCTAAAGAACTTATAAGCCAATTCCACATCATCCAAGAGGGGGCAGTTATATAATTTATTACATCGCTTCGTTTTAAATCAGTGGAAAGGATCAATTCTTTAAGATGATTAATAAGAACTCCTCCTGCACTTTGTACCATACTTTTAGGTTTTCCGGTGGTTCCACTTGAAAACATTACATAAATGGGATGTTCGAAGGGCAATTGTTCAAATTCGGGTTCTTTGAGATCTTCTTTTGAAATAAAATCATCCCAATGGACAGCATTTGGAATACTGCTGATATCAGGTTTATTTTCAGAAACATATGAAACTACTATTACTTTTTCAATAGATGGTATGGCCTCAACTACTTCTTTTGCGTTAGAAATCGTATCGAAAGCCTTATCTTTATAAAAATAACCATCAACTGCGAAAAGGACTTTTGGTTCTATTTGACCAAATCTATCTATAACGGCTCTTGCTTGTAGTTCAGCTCCACATGATGCCCAAATCGCTCCTATACTTGCAACTGCCAACATTGCCATTGGAGTTTCAATCAGATTTGGAATATAGGAGACCACTCGATCCCCCTTCTTAACACCCATATCTCGAAGTGATTTTGCCAATTGTGCTACTTTCTTATTTAGCTCTTTGTAAGTCATTTTTTGAGTAACTCTCATTTCTCCTTGGAAGATAAAAGCTAACTGTTCGTCCTTATATCTTAATAAGTTTTCAGCGAAATTTAGCTTAGCTCCAGGAAACCATTTTGTCCCCGGAAATACACTAAGATTTTCAACTACTTTATCATAACTCTTTGAGGCTTTTATATCAGTAAAATCCCAAAGGGCAGCCCAAAATTCCGATATATCTTCAACGGACCATTTGTAAAGCTCTTTACCATCTTTTATATTCGTATCATAATTTTTTTTTACGAATTCAATGAATTTAGTTGCTTGCGCATTTTGTATCCATTCTCTGGAGGGTTCCCATAATTTTTTGCGTTCTTCACTCATAAATTTTTACCTTTATTTTTTATTTCGTAAGCGTTTGATTTTTTCATTTTATTTTTATTACTTAATGCATATTTTCGATTTCAAATCTATTAAATTTTACTCAAGTATGATCATTAAATTAAATGATATTAATGCACAGCACATTATTTTTTTTGTATCTGTATTTATAAGGTAAAATTCTTTCATAAGGGGGAAACTAAAGCTCTATATTATAATTTCGAAAAAAAATTTGTTAGAGCTATTTTTCTGCTAACTCTTTGAGCATAATATCTCGAGTGATTTTGGGATCTGCTTGACCTTTTGTTTTAGCCATGCATTTTCCAACCAAAGCCTGGAGTGCTTTGGGATTTTCTCTATAATCTTTTACAATTTCAGGGTTTTTTTCGATAACTTCCCTTACAATCTTTCTAATAGTTTCTTTATCCGAAATTCTTTCTTTCCCAGTCTTTTTCATAATCTTTTTAGGAGATTCCCCCTTCATCATATCATCAACAAAAGTCTTAGCGATTTTCCCCGTGATTTTTCCTTCATTAATTAATATAATAAGTTCACTTAATATTTCTGGAGTTAATTGCGTTTGGTTAATACTTTTATTATTTTCATTTAACCATCGAGAAATATCTCCCATTATCCAATTACAAATCTGGTTAAAGTCCTCTGAATCAAATTTCTCATTTGTTTTAACTGTTTTCTCAAAAAAATCCGCAATATTTTTATCAATTACTAAAATTTCCGCATTGAATTCAGGCAAATTATATTGCTCTTGAAAGCGTTTTTTTCTCTCATTTGGCATTTCAGGTAGCTTTTCTTTTACCTTTTCAATAAAAGATTGATCTAATTCAACCGGTACTAAATCTTCTTCCGGAAAATAGCGATAATCTTTTTCGAATTCTTTAGTCCTAAGAGAAATTGTGACTCTCCTTACATCATCCCAGTGTCTGGTTTCTTGAATTAACTCTTTATCGCGTTTTAGCATATTTTTATGTCTTTGAATTTCCCATTTTAATGCTCTTTCCACTTCTTTAAAACTCGTAATATTTTTAACTTCTGTCCGAGCATGTCCTTTTAATGAAATGTTAGCATCTACTCTACATGAACCCTCCAAATCTAAATCAGCAATCCCAGTATATTGAATAATTGATTTTAATTGGTTTAAATATTCTCTAGCTTCTTCTGGAGAACTTAATTCTGGTTCGGAAACAATTTCAATAAGGGTTATTCCAGATCTATTATAATCAACTAAGGCATAAGGAGAACTCGCAATACTTCCTTGATGAACTAAACGAGCGGGATCTTCTTCTAAATGAATTCGATTTAAATGAATGGTTTTTGGCTTACTATCAAGTTTTATGGTTATAGATCCCCCGTCCGCCAATGCTTTTCCACCAGCTTTGTTATACTGGGTTATTTGAAAATTTTTTGGCAAATCTGGATAAAAATAATTTTTTCTAAAGAAAAAGAATTGTTTATTAATATCACAATCTAAGGCTAATGCGAGCCGAATGGCAAATTCCACGGCTTTTTTATTTAAAACGGGAAGAGATCCGGGAAAACCTAAGCAAATGGGACATATAAGGGTATTTGGTTCTTTTCCACGATAATCACTATTACAACTACAAAATAATTTTGTTTTCAAATTAGTTAATTGGATATGGACTTCTAATCCAATAATAACTTCATTATCAGACATCTTACTCCCCCAATTCTTCTAAATTCGGTAATTTCCTATAAAGATTTAATTCTTGCTCAAGCTTATATGCTAAATTCAAAATACTTTTTTCCGCAAAATAGTTTCCAATAATTTGAAAGCCAATTGGAAGATGGTTGGAATCAAACCCACATGGAATAGAGATTGCTGGTAAACCTGCTATATTCACAGGACAAGTCAAAATATCCATCATATACATTTTTAAGGGATCATCTACCAATTCTCCTATTTTAAATGCTGTTGTGGGCATTGTTGGACACACAATCGCATCAGTTTTTTTAAACACTTCTTGAAAGTCGTTTTTTATTAAAGTTCTTACTTTTAATGCTTTCATGTAAAACATATCATAATATCCTGCTGATAACGCATAGGTTCCGAGAATAATTCTTCGTTTCACTTCTGTACCAAAATTTTTTCCTCGAGTGCGTTTAAAAACATCAAAGACATCACCACTTAAATCGTCAGCCATCTTTCCATATCTCAATCCGTCAAACCTTTCCAAATTAGAGCTCGCTTCGCTCATTGCTATTAAATAATAGGTAGGAATTGTATACTCCAAATGAGGTAATGAGACTTCTATGGTTTTTACATTTAAATCTTTTAGAGTTTCTATAGCATCGTTTACTTTTTTTTTAACATCATATTCTATTCCTTCTCCAAAAAACTCCTTAGGAATACCCAGCGTCATCCCTTTTATTGGTTCATCTAAGTGTTCAGTATATTTATCAACAGGAACATCTGCAGTAGTTGAATCCAAGGGATCATTTCCAGCCATAATTTCCATTAGTAAAGCTGTATCCTTAACACAGCGGGTAATCGGTCCAATTTGCTCTAATGAATTGGCATAAGAAACTAATCCATATCGAGAATTACGCCCATAAGTCGGTTTTAAACCAACCACGCCACAATATGCTGCCGGACATCTTATGCTCCCTCCAGTATCACTTCCTAAGGCAAAAATTGCTTGTCCAGAAGCCACTGCAGCTCCAGAACCTCCACTAGAACCCCCTGGAACATATTCTACATTCCAAGGATTATAAGTTGGTCCATAGCAACTATTCTCTGTAGAAGTGCCCATCGCAAACTCGTCCATATTTGTACGCCCAATACAAATAGCATTATTTTCATTTACTAATTTTTCTACGACCGTAGCATTATAGGGAGGTCTATATCCCTCTAAAATTTTGGAAGAACATGTGGTAGGTGAATTCTTTACACAGATACAATCTTTTATTGCAATCGGCAGACCATATAATTTTCCTATAGGTTTTCCTTTTGCTAAGTCTTTATCTAATTTTTTAGCCTTTTCTAATGCTTCATCTTTAGATAAATGAACAAATGAATGTAAGGTTGATTCTGTCGCTTCAATTCTTTTGAATGTTTGCCGAATTATATTCTCAATTTTAAGTTCTTTGTTTTTTATCTTTTGTATCAATTCATAAGCCATGAAATCCAAAATTTCCATAAAACAAAACCTAAATAATCTCTGTAATTTCTCAAATTATTGATTTGTAAAAAATTTAATTAGAATTTTAACTTTTTTTTTGATAGATTAGAGCCTCTTTAAAGCGATAAAAAATTAAAAATTTTATAAAAAAATTAAAATGTAAAATAATTCAATTTTAATAATATCATGCCCAAAATTTTTGAAAATATAAGATTATTAGATTGTAGTCAGTTTATTAGTGGCCCGTGGACTAGCATTTTCTTCGCAGATCAAGGAGCGGAAGTTATAAAGGTAGAAATATAACCGCATTTGGTGGTTATACTAAATCCTCCTCCTTTCGGGGAAGCCTTTCGCTACTTTTCTATGTATGATAAAACTATCTTTCCCTTATTTTCAATATTAAACCGTGGGAAAAAATCAATATCCTTAAATTTACGGGAACAACAGGCACAAGAAATCTTTAAAAACCTTGTAATAAAATCGGATATTATAGTAGAGAATTTCGTCAAGGGCACAATGGAAAGATGGGGACTTGGATATGATGTTTTAAAGGAGTTAAATCCTCGATTAATTTATTGTAAAATATCTGGATATGGAAATGAGGGGTTGGAAAGATATACAAAGAAAACCGCTTTCGATATTATAATTCAAGCAGAAGCAGCGATATTAGATACGTTGGATTTAAAAGAAGGACCACCAAAATTACCTGTAGCTGATTACTCTGCAGGTCACGTTGCAGCAATCGGTATTAGTCAGGCACTTTATTATAGAGAAAAAACTGGTAAAGGTCAATTTTTAGACATTTCTATGCATGATATAATGTTTGCTATTAATATGCGAGCCCAGGCAAGAGAATTTATGCCAATGGCGAAAAAATTAGATTTAGGGGTGAAATTTTTACCAATTTATAATCAATATCATACTAAAGATGGATTAATTGTGATGACTACGTTAACCGAGCGGCAATTTAAAAGATTATGTGAGAATATTCTCCAGAAACCAGAATTAGTAAAAGATCCTCGATTTTCTAACCCTATAAAGAGATTTAATTATGTAGATTTATTGGATGATATTATTGAAAAATGGACAAAATCTTACACCTCTAAAGAAGCAATTAAACTTCTTGAAGCAGAGAGAATTCCATGTGGAGAGTCGTTAAGCATGTATGAGGTTTATAATCATCCTAATTTAAGAGCAAGGGGGATGTTATGTGATCAGTTTGATTTCTCCGAATATAATGTTGAAAAAGCAACAATCCCAAATAGATTAATACGATTTTCAGAGACACCTGGAGAAGTATTAGCACCAGGACCTACATTTGGACAACATAATGAAAAAATTTATTGTGATCTTCTAAAATACCCAAAAGAGAAGTTAAAAGAATGGAAAAAATTAAAAATAATTTGAATATCAAGTAAAAATAATTTCAACAATTGTTCAAATAATATTATAACCTAATCAAAATTATGCGTATAGTTAGTAAAAAACCAAATTTCATAAATCAACATAATAAAAATCGTTAGGCAAAATATTAATATATATCTTCTTTTTATATCACAATGATCAATATTATTTCTCAATAATTTTTTGATATATATGACAATCTTAAATATTCATATAGATAATAAAGATAAGAAAAAAGTAAAGGATTTAACAGAATCACAGAATAATAAATCAATGAGTGAATTTATACGCAAATTAATCACAGAACAAATTAAAATCCAGGAAACATCATTATCGGAAAAAGAAAGCCAAAAGGTTAAGATTCCTGATTATATACCAAAAAATAAATATGTCGGATTCATAAGAGGGGCAATAATTGCTGTTAGCGATAATCCCAGTGAAATTGCTCAAATTGCGGTTAAAAACTTTCCAGATTTACCTTTAGTGATAAAGTATAATGGTGCTAAAAAAAAACAGATGGAATATTGCTTTCTTAATTTATCTGAATTAAATTGTTGGAAATATGCGCAAGTTGAAGAATCTTCTTATCCTATCTTCCCTATTAATTTTAAAACTAATTTAGGTGAAAAAATATTATCATCATCCATAGATACAGCTTCCTCTTTATGTGTATTAAAAAAGAATAGTTTTGATTCTGAAGATTTTGAAGTAAAGAGAGAGGAAAAAGTCTCGACTGCGACTGGTATTATTATAACGAAAATGTATAGCTGTGAAATTACAATATTTAATAAAAAATTTAATACAGAATTTATTCTTGCACCGATTGCTGATTGTTTTCCTTTTAACGCTTTAATAGGGAGGAATTTATTAGACCAACTAGATACTTATTTATTTGGTAAAAAACAAATAATTTGTCTTAAATTAGCTTCTTAATTATCCAAAAGAAAATTTGAAAAAGTGGAAACGAAATGAAATAATATAAATCAAATACATTAAACATTATCTTTTTAATTATCCACGAGATTAAACTAAATTTTTATTGTGAAACGAATTTTATATTCTATTCCAAATAAAACTAAATATAATAATAGTAATTGGATAATAGAATTATTTTTAAAAACTATATTCTTTTAATTTAAGAGTAGGTAAAATCTTATGTAAATTCTTCTTAGTCGTGTGGAGAAAGATTTTTTTATTTAGAGCATAAGCAATAATTATGCAATCATTATATGAGAGAATATTTGAATGTTTACACTTTAACTCTCCTGCCTTTAAGACCAAGGAAGAATTTAAATTGACTAATTTAACAGGATAGTTATTTATAAAAGATGCAATTCTTATTTCTGCAGCTATATTACCCAATAGTCTGCAAATATAGTAATAAGCTTCAATTAGGATTGGATAAGGGAAAAAACTCTCAATTTTTTTCTTTTTTACATCCCTCATCAATTCCAGTATTTCTTCAGGAGGATTTTTTGAATAAAACTGGGTAATGATACCTGTGTCTATACAACAAACATTTTTCAATTATTTCTCCCTCTTAAGTTCTTCTTGTTTTATTTTTTTTGATAAATCTTTCATATCTTCCCTACTATATGAATTTTTACGCAATTCTTTATCACTCCTAATGGGGATTATTTTCAACACTCCTTCATCTTCTAAAACCAAAACCTTATCCCCATCATTTAAGTTATATTTTCTTCTAAATACCGCAGGGATTGTAATCATTCCATTATTGGTCACTTTAACAGGTTTTTCTCTAATTATTTTTTCAATATTCATATTTAGTAAATAATTAAATTACTTAATAAATTTTATTTCTATTTAGTAAATCAAGAATTTATTAAAATTATCCTTAATCTTAAAAATGTTTTCATAAATCTTTTTCTGTATAGTATCCAAAAGAGAAGTTAAAAGATTGGGAAAAATCAAATATAATTTGAATATCAAATAAAAATAATTTTAAAAACAATTAAAATCGCTGATATAATTATTAATAATCATAATAAATTTTAATCCTTAGTTTTCTTTTTAATTAAAGTAGGAGTTGTTATTAAAAATGCCTTTAAAAACTGTTCAAGAATATTTAGAAAGCATCAAGCGACCAATTAATCTCTATATGTTTGGGGAAAAAGTAACTGAGTTTTGGAATCATCCCATTATACGTCCTTCTATTAATACCGTAATGAAAATTTATGAATTGGCGCAAATAGACGAATATAAAGATTTAATGACCGCCCGATCGCATTTAACAGGGAATACAATAAATAGATTTACTCACATTCATCAGTCTGTAGATGATCTTATCAAGAAGGTGCAGATGCAAAGATTATTAGGACAAAAAACCGGATGTTGTTTTCAGAGATGTGTTGGACTTGATACTGCTAATGCACTCTATAGCGTGACCTATGAAATAGATAAGAAATATGGCACCAATTATCATGAAAGATTTAAAAAATACTGGATCGAAGTTCAAGATCAAGATTTAATGGTCGGTGGCGCAATGACGGACACAAAAGGCGATCGTCGTAATAGACCTAAGGATCAAGAAGATCCTGACGCATACTTACATGTGGTTGATGAGAATGAAGACGGAGTGATAATAAAGGGTGCGAAAATTCATCAAACGGGATTTTTAAACTCTCATAGAGCAATTATCATGCCCACCCTTACATTACAAGATGGGGAAGAGGAATATGCCATAAGTTGCGGAGTTGATACGAATGCAGAGGGAATTACGCTCATTTATGGAAGACAAACATCTGATACCCGTAAAATGGAAGAGGGAAAATTAGATATTGGAAACTTCAAATATGGCGGGCAAGAGATCTTTGTAATTTTTGATAATGTGTTTATTCCTAAAGAAAATATTTTTATGAATGGTGAAATAGAATTCTCTCGAGCATTGGTTAATCGATTCGCAGGATTTCATCGACAATCATATGGGGGATGTAAAGTAGGTGTAGGAGATATATTAATAGGTGCTGCAGCATTATCAGCACAATATCATGGAGTAGATCGTGCATCTCATATACGAGATAAACTCGTAGAAATGATACATTTAAATGAAACTCTTTTTAGCTCTGGAATCGCTTGTAGTGCGTTAGGATTTCAGCGTGAAGCGGGAAATTATGAAATGGATATGTTATTGGCGAATGTATGTAAACAAAATGTCACCCGATTTCCTTACGAAATCGCACGTTTGGCGGAAGATATCGCTGGAGGATTAATATGCACCTTGCCTTCTGAAGCCGATTTCCGATCAAATGAGGTGGGTCCATTATTAAAAAAATACTTAAAAACTTCTCCTGAAACCCCCACAGAAGATAGATATAAGATCTTGAGATTTATAGAAAATCTAACGATGGGGGTTGCCTCTGTAAGCTATAGGACAGAATCAATGCATGGGGCCGGTTCTCCTCAAACCCAGAGAATTATGATCTCTCGACAAGCAGATCTTGAAGAGAAAAAAAACTTAGTAAAAGATATACTCGATATCGAGAAATAAGTACCCAAAAATTTCTTTTCTTTTTTTCATTATTAACAAACTTCAGATTTCTTAATTTAATTTTTATATTTGTTCTGTGAAATGATTTAAATTTTAAGTTACATATTCTATTGCAAGAAATTTAATTTAATGAGCCGATAAATTTGAATAAAGAAGAAATATACTATATTTCTGCTTATGATATGGCAGAAAAAATTAAAAATCAAGAATTGACCTCCGTTGAGGTAACAGAAACGATTATTGAGCGAATTGAAAAAATTAACCCTATAGTAAACGCATATTGTACTCCTACCTTTGAGTTGGCCAGAGAAATGGCAAAACAATCTGATGATGCTATTAAAAAAGGCGAAAAATTAGGTTCATTACAAGGTATTCCCATTTCTATTAAAGATCTTATTGAAACCAAGGGAATTAGGACAACTTATGGCAGTTTGATTTACGAAAATTATGTTCCTGAAGTAGATGAGATTGTAGTGAAGAGATTAAAAGACGCAGGGTGTGTGATACTTGGAAAGACGAATACGCCTGAAGATGGCCACAAAACTGCTACAGATAATTACATTTTTGGAGAAACTCTTAATCCATGGGATTTAAAAAGAACTTGTGGAGGATCAAGCGGTGGCGCCGCTGTAGCTGTAGCGACAGGAATGGGACCATTAGCTTTAGGTTCTGATGGTGGCGGATCTATTAGAATTCCAGCTAGCCTCTGTGGAGTTTATGGTTTGAAACCTACCTTTGGAAGAATTCCCAGAATTTCTAAAAAAATGGCCTTTTCAACACTATCTCATTATGGTCCCTTAACAAGATATGTAAAGGATGCCGCTCTGATGCTGGATGCTATGGCTGGACCAGATCTTGCAGATAAGTATTCTATACCGCAAAAAAAACCTAATTTCTTAAAGGCTCTTGAAGATGAACCAAAAAAACTGAAAATTGGTTACTCATTAGATTTGAATGTAAAGGCATGTGATAATGAAGTTGAAAAATTTATTTTAGATGCAATTCAGAAATTTCAAGAATTTGAGTGGTGTTCTACAATTGAAAAGGTTAAAATTAAGGTGAAAAAAGCCTTATATGCATTTTCAATTATTGTAGCTACTTCCATGGATTATGATTATAAACCACTTATAAAACAATGGAGGGAAAAAATGGCACCAGAACTTGTTAAAATGATAGATGCTGGAACGATGTTCAATACTTTTGATTTAATACAAGCAGAATCATATGCAAAAGAAATTGACAATGTTTTTACCCAATACTTTAAAAAATACGACATTTTAATTACTCCGACAACACCAATTCCCGCCATAGAGTTAGGAATCCCATATCCCTCAGAAGTTGCGGGTAAATCTTCTCCAATTACAGGATTGATGAGCTTTTGTTATCCTTTTAATATGACTTGGAATCCTGCAGCATCAATTCCATGTGGCTGGACAAATAATGGATTACCCATAGGAATGCAGATCGTGGGAAAAAGACTCGATGAAATAACTGTACTTCGAGTTTCAAAAGCTTTTGAAGATCTGCAACCTTGGCAAGATAAAAGACCAAGTTTTAATTAGAAATTTTATTAACTAATTTATTCTCATTTAAAAAAACTAATTGATATTAAAAATTTCCTTTTTTTTTATTAATGAATGCCTAGATTATTAAGGGTCTAATAATAAGATTAAAAGGAGAACAACACAATTAGTAAATAAGTAGTGAAAACTGAATAGTATTCTTACTAGACTTGCTCTAGTCGGAATTACCCATTCAAGCCATACTTCACTACCAAAAATCTATATTCTTGTAAAAAGATAGAGATTTTTCTTATTAAATTTAATTAAATCTTCGCTTTTAAATTTAAGTAATTTATTTCTTAGAGTTTTTTTCTGTTTTTTTTATTTTAAATAATAGAATCAATTCAAACCTTAATATTTATAAGCAAAAAGGTGTGAATTTAAATCCACTTAACAACTATTAAAAATAAAAAATATATAAGTGATAATTAATTATGAAAAAAGTCTTAATATTATACGGAACGCGGTATGGAAGCACCGAGGAGATTTCTCAAGAATTGGCAAAAGTTTTAGAGGATAATGATATAGAGACACAACTTATTAATTTAGAAACATCAAAAAAAAGTGATATACCTTCCTTAGATGAATTTGATGGAATTTTATTAGGATCCGGCATCCAAATTGGAAAATGGACTAAAAATGCTCGTAAATTTGTTAAAAAATATGCTGATGAATTAAAATCAAAAGAAAACATGTTAGGCGTGTTTGTGAGTTGTGGTGATGGGGGAAACCCCGAAAAACGAGAACAAGCGAAGAATAACTATATTAAAAAGGTTATAGAACCTTATAATATTAATGCTGGTATGCTGGAAGCATTTGGAGGGGTCTTAGATCTTACGGAAGATTCGAAATTAGGCGGTTTCTCCAAAAAAATGCTAATGATGGCAGCAAAGGAAGATCCTAATATAAAGCCGAATGATAAAAATGATCTGAGAGATTGGGACAGA
Organism: Promethearchaeota archaeon; assembly: GCA_016839555.1. Taxonomy (GTDB): domain Archaea; phylum Asgardarchaeota; class Lokiarchaeia; order Sigyniarchaeales; family SOKP01; genus TEKIR-8. The sequence goes on along the minus strand of JAEOUA010000007.1, from coordinate 46,314 downwards.
ATTACAGGTTTCGGTAAAAAATTTTCTGATTTAATAAATAAATAACGATAAAACCAAGTATTTTCATTTAATTAATTTTTAAAGACTCTCATTTTTATAAATTTACTCTTTTAATAGAAGATTTTTTGTTTCTTACTTTTATTTTTTAAAATTTTATAACGGGAAAATAATATAAGAAATATGAGTAAAAATTGGAAAAATAATTATAAATAGCTAATATTTTTCTACAAACAATCAAATTATTTTTAATAAAACGATGTAAAATGAGTGAAGAACAAGAAGAGAAGAAGAATATACTTGATCAGTTAAATAATGCTGTCGTAAATTTGGCCGAAAATATTTTTGGAGAACAAGGTAAAGAATTCATTGAAGATACCCAAGAAAAAGTAAAAGATTTTTCAAGTCAATCCATTAAGAAATTTTTGGAATTCTCTGACTCGGTGTTAGAGAGTCTGAAGTTAAACGAGAATGAGCAAGTCATTAAAGCAAGAGATAGTGTGGAAGATCTTCTCAAACAGGCTGGGTTGCTCAAAGACGAGCTAGAAGAAGAGGAATTCTGAAAACACATATTTCTGAATCGCATCTTAAAGATCTAAATTTTTTTTCACTGGAAATTTCTCTCAATTATTTTTTTTAATCTATTTTTTTAAAATTTTTATACTCCCATAAAATTATTGGAGAGTTTTATAACTATTAAGAAATTTTAAAACCATTAAGAAAGATTAATATTTGCAATTCTTTAGGGATTGAACGGTTGGTTCATATTCTTATCTGTTAATTCAAACCCGAATTCAATATTTGGGAATTTTTCAGATTCGATTCCAATGGTATGTTTTCCTTCGGTTAATTTTTCCAAGAGGGTATCCTCTAGTTTGAACACAATTATGATCTCATCTCCCATTGCTATAGTTCTGCCTCCCATCTTACCTCCGATTGCGTCATAAAAAGTGAATGATTCTCCTTTATGATGAACCTGTAAACTTTTCTTAATTAATTCTGTATTTGCCGCTCCCTTAGAAATATCAATTTTTTCCCCGTTCAATAATATTGTACCATATTCGGAAGGATCAATCTCGTCGACATCAATATCTCCCAAATCTTCTTGAGAGGGAATCGTGAAAGGCATTAATAAATTGAGAAAGGATATTTTAATACTATCCGCTTTTCCATCGCCAGAAGTATCTACTGTGGAAACTGCTTTTTTCGGTGGGAGTATTTTCTTTATCATTACCTTAGGAACCTTTAGATTTTTAAGATCTTCAAGTTTGATATAAATCACCTTAAATTTTTTTAATTATTTTTTTTATTTCTATATTTTTTTTGAATTTTAATAATTACAATTGTTAAATATAGTTTAATAATCCTTTTTTCTTCATTCTTAATTCTCCTAAAATTATAAAGATTAGTCCTATTAAAGTTAAAAGAACTGAGACGATTCTAAAAAAATTCTCAAAAACAAATATATCAGAAATCTTATTAATATTAAGAGATGGGATATCAAAAACAAGAGTAAGGAGAAGATAAACAACTCCCGAGAGAATAAATATGTACTTTTTTCTTTTAAAAATTGATAATGAGAAGTTCCAGCAATAGATAAGCATTATTATTGAAATTGTCTGAATGAGATATAAAATCAAAAATCTCAATTCCATTAAAAAAATAATAAGAAGAATTGAAACAATACCCATAATACAAGTAAAGATTAATAATAGTTTTTGGAGGATTATTTCATTATCAGTAATTAAATCTATTTCAAATTTTAAAAGTATGAAAAAAAGTAGCCATAAAAAGAAGCTAATAACATATAAGAGGAATATGAAAGAGTTATTCATTAATATATAATCTGAGATAATAGTGAATGGAATGGCAATAAGCAGAAATACCATACCTAGGTACCTTACCAGAGTTTCTAATTTTGCATTAATAAAAGCCATAATTTTTATTATTTTTATTTTATATTATATATTTTTTTATCAATAATTCTCATAATCTTGCATACTATTTATTCTATAGTAACTTAAATTATGCTCAAAGTTAGACACCATTTATTCTCACCTTCAAATAAGTAAGAGATAAATAGTAATTATTTTTACTTATTTTTTAAGGTTTTTCTGTCCAATAATTCAAAAATTGTTTCATAGAATGAGTAGTATAAACGCTAAGAAAGAATAAGCCTAATATAATATGATATAAGACTTTTTTTATGTTAAATCATTAATTTCATTAACAATTGATTGTATCTATATATAAGATCTAATTAATTTATCATGGAAGGGAACTAATTTTGCTTGATATTGAATTATTTCGAAACAATTTGGAGAAAATAATCGCCTCTGAAGAAAAGCGATTCAAAGACCCCAATAATGCCAAAAAAGTATTAGAATATGATATAAAATGGCGTGATGCCTTACAACAATTAGAAGAGGCCAGAAGAAAGCGTAATGAAATTTCTCGCCATATAGGAAAATATAAAAAGGCGGGTAAAGAAAAAGAAGCTAGTAAGGCGATCGAACAATCAACCAAAATTAAAGAAGAGATAGAAGAGTTAGAGCAAGAAGCGGAAAAATTTCTCCAACAAAGGGAAGAATATAGATACATTGTAGGAAATATTGTTCATGAATCTGTTCCCATAGGAGAAACGGAGGAAGAAAACCAGATCATCAGGTTAGTTGGAGAAACTGCAGATTTTAAATTTAAACCGGTATCACATGTGGACTTAATTGAACTAATCAATGGAGCAGATGTTTTAAAGGCATCAGAGGTGGTGGGTTCTCGTTTTTATTATTTGAAGGGGGACTTGGCTCTATTAAATTTGGCATTAATGAGATTTGCTATAGATTTTTTGGAAAATAAAGGATATCTTCCAATGTGGACTCCCTTTTTTGTGAAATATGAAATAATTAAAGCTGCTGCAGAACTTACCGATTTTGAAGAGCAGTTATATAAAATTCAAGACGAGGATTTATATATGATTGCCACTTCCGAGCAAACTTTAGCTGCTTATCATTATGATGAAATTATAGATCCTGATAACTTACCGCTTAAATATGCCGGTATATCTTCATGTTTTAGGAGAGAGGCAGGTTCTCATGGAAAAGATACGCTGGGAATTTTTAGAGTTCATCAATTTGAAAAAGTTGAACAATATGTATTCTGTAAGCCGGAGAATTCTTGGAAATTCCATGAAGAACTCATTCAAAATGCTGAAGAATTATATAAAAAATTAGAAATTCCCTACCGAATTGTGAGTATTGCGTCTGGAGAGCTAAATGATAATGCTGCTAAGAAATATGATTTAGAAGCTTGGTTTCCTGCTTCTAATACTTATAGAGAATTAGTATCATGTAGTAATTGCCTAGATTATCAAGCAAGAAAACTTAAAATTAGAATGGGCAAAGTCGGAGTAACAGAAGAAAAAGAAAACGTTCATACCCTTAATTCAACGGCCATCGCAACAGAAAGGACAATCTGTTCTCTTATTGAGAATTTTCAAAATCATGATCACTCAATAACAATTCCCAAGGTTCTTAGAAAGTATATGAACGGAAAGAAAGTTATCACTCCACTAAAAAAAATAAGTTAAATTTTATAACAAAATGGATTTAATAGAAAAAGCAAAAACATTTGCGAAATTAAAGCACGGAAAAGATCAAAGGAAATACACAAATGAGTTATATTACACTCATCCTTTTGCGGTCGTTGACCGTTTGAAAACATTCAATAAATATAAGAATAATAAAACAATTTTAGCTGCCGCATATTTACATGATACTTTGGAAGATACTGACACCACATATGATGAACTAAAGTATAATTTTAACAAAGAAATCGCTGATTTAGTTCAAGAATTAACCTCTGATAAGAAACAATATAAAAACAATAAGAATGAAACTGATTATAAAGCAAAAGCTCAATATTTAACAAAAAAAATAAATAATATATCTAAAGAAGCCCGTATTATCAAGCTCGCAGACAGAGAACATAATGTTTCTACTATGTCTGGAGCACCACACTCTTTTATTGAAAGATACACCAAAGAAACTCAATATATTCTTGAAAACTTAAAATTCAAACCTGATACGGAAGAAAAAGAACTCATTAATTCAATATGGAAAAAAATTCGCCCATATCTTGCTTAAGCATATAATGAAACTGAAAAAATAGCTAGAAACTTATTTGTAAAAAATCCCAAGTTTAAAATTAGGGTGAAAATTTTAAAACCCTTAATAGGAAATAGTTAGAGAACTTTATTTTTTTCTAAATAAAATTTGATTTCATCGGCAGATACATTAAATAATTCCGCCATAATAATAAAAATCACTTTATCATCCATCCCTACACTTGAATAATCTTGATATAGTTTAATCCACGTCTTCTTCTTTTTGTATTCTTCTGGATGATATTGCTGGATATGAGCCCAGTATGGATGTTTAAGGACCTTATTACAATATGGGCATCTGTTTTTCTGATCTTTAGACATAGTTATAACCTAATCATCATATTATAATAATGTTATTAAAAAATAACTATGGTATTATAATAATCTTATTAAAAAATAATTATGGTATTTTATTGGAATATTCAAATTTATTTAATAACATCAGTAATAAAACATGTTTCTGTGATTTTTAATCCTTCAATTTGGGATATTTTTTCTTCGATTAAAGGATTAAACTGTTCGATGGTTGGAATCTCAACAATAATAAACAGTCCACATTCCCCGGAAAGACGCCATATATGAGTAATTTCATTAATCTGCCTTAATTTTTTTAAAATATCTTTTATTTCTTTATAATTTGGTTCTATCTTAACCGTAACCTTGACCTTTGGTTTACTTTCTATTTGGTAATCAATAGTAAAATTTTTTATTATCCCCTCTTTTAGCATCCGATTTACTCTGCGTCTCACTGTTGCTTCTGTCTTATTCACCTTATTAGAAATATCACTAAAAGATATTCTGCCATCTTTTTTGAGTTCTTCCAATATTTTCAAGTCTATTACGTCCAGCTTTCAAACCCCTTTTTAATTGGTTAATTGAAATTGCATAAAATTACTTCTAATTATGTAAAAAAATAACTATACGTTTTTTTAAAAATATTAAATTGTTAAAAATTTTTTCATTTTAATATCGAAAAAAATCATTTTTAAGATAATAATTTTAAAAAAATAATAAAAAAGAGTGAATACCCATAAGAAATGTTTTTAAAATATTATTTAAGTAAAAAAAATGAGAAGAATATTGGGAGAAATACTAAAATTTAAATTATAGGAAGAAAAAGATTTAGAATATGTAAATTGATAAGAGAATATATCTAATTTATCATATTCAATTACAGAATCACGAACTATTGTCATATTATATATTAGTTCTTCAATAGATTCACGAGTCTGTATTTTTAATTTTACTAATAATATATACCTATTTTCTTGTCCAATTGTCTTTCCATCTTCGCATTTTAATGATCCTTTAATTACGATGTAATAGATACCCGAAAAGTCTTCATAAGAATATAATAATTCTATTAATTTATGGTATTATTTATTAAATTTAACAATAATTATCCTGGGAAGCATAAAAATCTTATTTTATTTAATTATAATTTTATGATTAATTCTCGTCTTAAAAAATAAGAAGAAGAGAATTTTAAAAAATAAATATTTATAGAACGACAATTTTATAAAAATGTAATTATGAAAAGAATGATGAATATGACAGAAAATTCATTTGAAAAATTTAAGTATGTATTAAAAGAAGATTTAAAAGCCTATCTTAATGGATTGGATGAGCTTGATTTTGGTTTTTGTAATATTTTAAGTAATCGTATGATGACTAATGCTTCTATATTAAAAACAAAAATATATGCTCTATTAGGGGCGGTATTGAAAGAAATAACTTATGAATTTAGATTTTATAAAGATGATGGAAATTTAAAAAAAGGAATAAGAAAACTAAAAAAAATCCTTAGTGATTATAACTCAGATAAATATGAGTTACATACAAAAAAGATAATGGAAGATTATCAGGATTATTATTCCGAATTTAGGGATTTAATTAAAGTTGAAAGAGAAACCTATAAAGACAATCCAGATTTTTCTCAATTTTCAATCAATTTCTGTCTTGCATTTTATATAAAGGAATTAAATTTTAATGATACCCCAATTAATTTAGATGTTCTGATTTTTGGAGTTCTCAATGAAATAAATAGGGTAATTAAGAGTCATGGCTCCACTTCTAAACAATTAATGCTTAAAATCATCTTAAATTCATTTGGAAGAATGTATGAATACTTCAGATTTTATTTGCAATATGAAGAGAATAAAATTAAAAGATGGAAAGAATCCTATAATATATTTAAGAATAAATTATTAGATAATCTGAAAAAATTTAATGATGATGAAGAATATATAGAGAATAGTATTGATTTTTTATTTGAGATTTGTGAAGAATGGAGATATATGTTTATTAGAATGTTAGAGATTCCAAAAACATCAACTTCTGTTGTAGAAAAACAAGTATCAGTTCCTAAGAAAGTAAAAGAAGATTTAGATGAAATAGTTTCAGATTTAATTGGATCTAAGCTTGAGGATAAAAAATAATGACAGAAACAGTAGAGAAGACTTTTGATTTTAATAATATTATACTTGAAATCGAAAAAACTAACCCAAATTGCACTCGAGAAGAAATTATCAAATCTATAGGTAGCCAAATCACAGAGATATATTATACCAAAGTCAATGAGTTTGGATTAAAGGATAAATTAGATCGATTTACTCGTATGAAACTATTATTACAAAGGGGTAGACAAGCTAAGAAGGCTCAAATATTAACAGACTCTAAAATAGAAAAGGATGAAAAGATAACAGAATATAAAAGTATCAAGTCAATTTTAACAGGTTTCTCGAAAGCCTATGCTTATAATAATGCTTATTATGATACCAGAAATATTGGTATCTTTAATGATTCTGATTCTTCCGATTTTATGATTAATGGAGAATCTGTAAAGCTTTTAAAAGATAAAGATGATTTTATACAAACTAGTTTTAAAATTAAATCAGAAGAAGATACTAAAAATATTGACCGAGAAACTAAAAGCAGCGATTCATTACTTATAGAGGAATCTGAATTAGATGATCACACAGTTGTTATTGAGGGATTAGAAACAGAGCCATTTCTTAAATCAGAAAAAGACGATTTTTCCAAGCTAGATGATTTTGATGAAATGTCATTTTTCAATACTAAACAATATGAAACATTAAAAAATGAAATCAATAATTCTAGAGAACATATATTAAGTTTAGGGGAAAATTGGGATGGTGAGGATAGTAAGGCTTTTAACATCGAGGTCTGGAGATTTGCCACAGATTTCTTAATCCGATTGTTTTATAAGTTTAATAAGTTATACTCCTTAAATTTAGAAGTTCCTAATATTTTACCTGTCGGAGATTTAAGCGTTGATATTCATTGGAAAACTGAAGAAATGGAATTAACAATCAATTTTTCTGAAGAGTTTCTAAATTTGCCTAGTTTTTATGGAAGGGATAATAAAAATAATGAAATTCAAGGAATAATTGATATCAATAAAATTCATATTGTGATTTTTCCATGGCTAAAAAACTTCCGTTAAAAGTCAAATATATTCCTAATAATGATAATTTATTCCGAAATTTCAACTTAAAACTAATTCTTAAGCCTAGGGGATATTCTGCCAATGAAGTGCCAATAAATGCCTTTAGGGATGAAAAGAGTGATGGAATATCTACTGCTTGGGAAAAATATTGTAGTGCAAAAAAGCTAAGACGCCTATCAAGAGTTCCTAAATTTAATGGAGTAATTAAAATGAATGTTGGAAACATTCGTAAAATTCCTGCCTTATCAGTCATCCATAATCCAATATTGAGAAATTATGGTCATTCTCTAGTGAAAGGATTACCTAATAATCGTGCAGAAAAATTAAAATTAAGAAGTAGATTGAAGGACATTGCTGAATGGGTAATACCTCTTAATATGGATCTAATTAATTCTTATTTGAAAAATAGTTAATATAACCGTATAATCGAAATTCTCTTAGGATTCAATCAACCAATTAGTTTTAAATAATAGATAAACAAAACTATCAATAAAAATACCATTTATTGAAAAATATATTAAATCTTGCTAATAATAAAGAATAAAACCGTAAAATGTTTCTTGGATTAGATTTTTCTACTCAATCTATTACTGTAATAGTAATTGATATTGAAAAAAATAAGGTAGTATATAAAAGAAAGATAAATTTTGATAAATCTTTACCCCATTATAATACAGAAAATGGTGCGATATATTCGGAGAATGAGACAGTGGTGCATTCGTATCCTTTAATGTGGGTGGAATCTTTAGATTTATTATTTAATATTATGAAGAAGAGTAAGGTGTGTATTGGGGATATAAAAGCAATTTCTGGGTCAGGACAACAACATGGTACTGTGTATTTAAATGATACCTTTGAGAAGGTTCTTAAAACTTTGAACCCAGTAAAAACCCTTAAAATTCAATTAGAAAATACTTTTACTCGAAAAACAAGTCCTATTTGGATGGATTCCAGCACAACTAAGCAATGTGAAGAAATAAGAGAGTCTTTAGGTGGCATGAAAGAGACTATTAAAATTACAGGCTCCAATACTTTTGAACGCTTTTCTGGGCCCCAAATTAGAAAATTTTTTCAAAATAATCCAATGCAATACAAAGATACAGCAATAATACATTTAGTAAGCTCTTTTATGGCTTCTATTCTGATTGGAAAGAATGCCCCAATTGATTATGGAGATGGTGCTGGAATGAATTTGATGAATATTTCTACTAAAGAGTGGGATTCACGAGCATTAGAAGCAACAGCACCTAATTTAATAGATAAGTTACCATCTTTAGTAAATTCACCAAATATCATAGGAAATATATCTAAATATTTTATTAAAAAATATGGCTTTTCAAATAATTGCAAAATAATCGCATTTTCGGGAGATAATCCTAATAGCCTCATAGGAACAGGATTAATAAAAAAAGGAAGAGCAGCTATTAGTTTGGGAACGAGTGATACCTTTTTTAGTTATTTAGAACAACTTTCTCTTGATTTTAAAGGAGAAGGCCATGTATTTGGGGCTCCAACAGGAGATTATATGAGTTTAATCTGTTTTAAGAATGGCTCATTAGCGCGTGAACAAATAAAAAATCGTTTTAATTTGGACTGGAACTCATTTTCAAAAATTTTGGAGGAAACACCGCCAGGAAATGATGGTAAAATTATGCTCCCCTATTTTTTTCCAGAAATTGTTCCATTAGTATTAGATCCTAAAGTTCAAAGATTTGGATTTGATGAAAATGATATCAAGAGAAGTATTAGAGGTATAATTGAAGCCCAATTTTTATCTATGAAGCTGCATTCGCAATGGATCAGCGAGAAACCAGAAATACTTTATGCCACGGGAAGCGCATCAATGAATAAAGAGATTCTTCAAGTTGCTGCAAATATATTCAATACGCCTGTGGTTCAATTTCAAATCACAGATTCAGCTGCTTTGGGAGCAAGTTTGCGAGCGGCGAAATCATATCTTGATTTTACCAAGAATAATATTGAATGGGAAGAATTAACTTCTCAATTCTTAAATATTCAAGATAAACAGATTATCCATCCAGATGAAAAATATCAGATGCTCTATGATGATATGCTAACTCTTTATCAATCATATGAAAATTATTTCTTAAGAAAAACTGAAAATCCCGAGCAAGAAAGATTAAAATTCATACAAATATATTTTAAATAGTACATAATCATTAGAGAATTAAAAGCTTATTTTTATTAACTCTATTATCTAAAAAATTGAGAGGAAAAAGTTTTTATATGAAACTAATTAATATTGTTATAATATAATAAATTTCTTTTATTAACTAAACCCGTTATTATAAATCAGTAAAATTTTTTAGTAATTTGAAAAGATAAATATTATCTTTCTAATAGTATTTCAACAATTATTGATATTATAATACCAATATTAAATATACTAAAACAAGTATTTTCAATAGCTTAAGGTTTTAATATGTCTGATGAAGTCCCCGAAATCGTGAAAGATTCATTGAAAAATTTAGGTCTGACAGATTATGAAATTTCAATTTATCTGACCCTAATAGCAAAAGGACCTATGGCTGCCAAGGAGCTTTCAGAAGAATCGGGTGTACCCTACAGTCGAATATATAATATCTTGACGCAGCTCGAAAAGGAGAAAAAATGGATTCATAAAGAGGAAGAGTCCAGACCGAGCCGCTACTTCGCAAAAAGTCCCGATGAAGCCTTGGTAATTGCTAAGAAGCAGTACAATGAGATGTTTGATGATAATTCCAATACTATTATTCATAATCTCACACCTATTTATCAAAGTCATGATACACCAATAAAAATCGCATTATATATTCATCGAGGACGAAATGTATGTATAAATAGATCATTATCTATCATTAATTTAGCCAAGACTTCAATCTATTTAGTAACTACTGATTTTGAATTCCTTAAAATATATTACAATGATATTAAAAAAGCACGAGCACGAGGAGTTACTGATATCAAGATTCTTATAGAAGAAGAAGCCTTAGGCGATAAAAATTTTAAAGATTTTCTCTTAAAATATAAAGAAATCGCTGAAATAAAGTATCGAGATCAATTATTCGGCACCTCAATTATAATAGATGAGGGTGAAAATGCGTTTATCATTTTATCTCAGAGATTTTTTGAAAAGCTGTCATACTTCGGCATTGTTACTGATCATATCGCTTTTGGACCCGCCGCTAATTTTTATTTTAGCTATTTATATGAGACTGCCGAACTTGCCTCTATATAAGTATTGATAGCCTATTATTCGGTTTTTTTAAAAAAAAATATTAAAATAATAAGAAATATTCAAATTCTATTGTTTTCTGGATAAGGCAATGAGATCCTTCCTTTTTTATTTCTCCATAGCAATATTACTATAGCTGAGATAAAGGACCATCCCGTCATTAATAAAAAAGATTGAATATAAAACATTTCACTTCCTCTTCGCGTAGTAATGGGTTCAAAAAGTAATGGAACTATTATACTACTAATAATACCAATTATAATGGTAAGAATAAACCAAATTAATAAAAATCTGGATTGCCCAGTTGCATTATTTTTAATTGAGGGGTTATCCCTTTCAGCTCCTTTTAATACTAACCTTCTTGCTAATAATAAATTTATTCCGAACGCAATAAATGATAAGATATACAACCAAGGTTTTCCTTTAATCGCTCCTGGAAAAGAAAAAATACAAAATAAAGCAAAATAGCCTATACAAAGTATCCAGCCAACTTTAGAAAGTCGAGTTTTCGATAAATGCCAACCCAGATAATTTTCAGAAATATAGAGGAGTAGGAGTGTTTGAAGAATACCCCATTCCCCAATAAATATGATGGGAATAAATATGAGCCAAGAAATAATACCCCAAATAAATGCGAGACCGGTTTCGAACATCATTACAAACCACGCATAAGTAATTGCTATAGCTAATATTGCCATATCATATCCCTTGCTTTTTCCAATGAAATGAATAATGATATAAAAATAGGTAAAATAATGAAGAAATAAAAAAAGTGGGAGTAAGCCTTGAAACAACCCAATAAACCCTCTTACGGACATTTCAGCAAATAAATTAAATGCTGAACAAAAGAATACAATTTTAAATCTTGGAGTTATAATTTTTTTAATTAAAATGCACCAATAAATTGACTTTGTTATGAATAATTAGATAATGGAGTTGTTTATAATAATTTTTATCTCAATATTCAAATTATCTTGAAATTTGAATTATCTCTTTTTTTAAAGAAAGAGCTGGTCTTAAGCACTATTCAAACCGAAAAAACACATTATTAATTGGTTCATGAAGTAATATGAGTAATTTAAGAAGAGCATCTTGAATTTTTAAATAATATTGCTTTTCTTCTCTATTATTATTTCCTTCAAGTTTGAATAAAAATATATTGAAATCATTAATAATTAAATTAAGCTTTTCCAAATTCTTGTTAGCAATATTTTTAAAACTTTCCACAATTCTTACTGCTTCTGGGTTATTTTTAATGCATTTCGAATACAAATCTATTTTATTGGGAATGAATAGTAAAAACTCTTTTTTTTGCGAAATAAAATCGTGAAATTCATTTACTTTATTCATAAATTTTTTCATTGAAACGCCGACCATTCTTCTGTTATCAGAGGTTCCATTTGACGGACTATTTTTCAATCCTAAAATAGATTGAAACCAAATTGTTGTGAGCTCCAAATATTTATTAAATTCTTCCTTGTTCTTTTTTTCTAATAATTCGGTGGTAATATCCTTTAATTTAGAATAATCATTCATATTTGAGACATTAGATAATAGTTTAGCAAGCTTTATTTGGGATTCTCTCTCATTAATACCATTATATATCATATTTACTTTACCCTAATTACTGCAATTTGAATGAAAAAAGATAATATATTATCTAAGTAAAATCAATTTAGTATCCCTAACATTTAATATAAATGACAACTGTTTTTAAAAGTCGATAGCTTTTTAATTATTTCGTTCGTCCGACACAAATAAACTCTATATTGATTTTTTTAAAATTTGAGGTATTCAAAAGGAGAAATCAATAATTCATTGTATTAGTAATAAAATTCAAATAATGCCTTCCTAAAACCTCACGAATGGAAAATCTGAAACTAAAAAATAGAAGATAAAAAGAAAAAAATTACCATTCTACAGTAATTGCTTGTTCTGGACAAATTTTTACGCATTTCATGCATCTTGTGCAAATAGAGCCCCATATTGGAGTTATCCTCCAGTCTTGGGGGTCGTATGGATTTTTTTGTTGGTCTTCAGTTCCAATAGTTTCATGCATAAGAAATACCGCTGGATCACACACTTTTAAACATTTAGCACAATCTCTCGGATCTACCTTTCCATTTTCTCCACATAAGGAGTAATCTATTGTTATTTTTGTTTTTCCCATTATCCTCCCCCCTAATATGTTCCATCAAACCCGGGATATTCCTCCCTGGGTATCAATTTTAGCGCGTCAAATTCGCACGCATGACGGCATACGCCACAACCAAAACATTTATCATAATTAATTGTAACCCTTCCCAAGGAGGGGATATATCTAATAGCGCTAAATTGGCACATCGCTACGCATTTTTTGCATCCTTGACATTTGTCTTGGTCCAATTGAATGATATACTCTGCTTTATAGAACGCATTAAGCCCGAAATTGTTTCTTAAATTGAGACCACCGCATTCCGGACTTTCACAGGAACAAATTGCATTGATATAGGGAACAGGTTGGAACCATACTGACGCAATATATCCTTTTTTATTGTTTCGTTCCAAAAGTTCAATTGCCTCTTCGCGATCGATTGGATTCGTCCTTTCTTTAGGCATAAAACGCGGCATTTTTTCAAGTACACCCGATAATGCTCCAAAATTAATACATACCGCTTCTTTTTCACCCCGCTGCATCCAACGACACATACAATAATTACATAAGATGGGTTCTGCAGCAAGCTCCGAAAGAATTGCTTTTCCATCTTCTAAAGGAATGGCTTGACCAAAATGTCCATCAGCTCGCTGAGCATTCCTTCCTTTTTTCTCGCTATGAATCATACTCTCCGCCTTCCAACGAAGTAATCGACCGATAATCGGCATCTTAAGTTTATATCCTAAATTTTTTGAGGAGATTCCCATAATCTTCCTAATGAACACTGTTTCGAAGTTCATCCACTGTTCTTCGAGATAATTTACTATGTCCTCTTCATTTCCAAGTTGGTCTGCTTGATAATTCCTGGCATTCATATACCACTTTTTTCCAGCACCGTGCTTCAAACACCATTGACACATTTTTTAAACTTAACTCTTTTTATTTTTTTTATATTTAGTATTTTACATTATTTCTATTTATATCTTTTACTTATATTAAGCTTTTAAAGTTTTAATGGCAAAAAAATGTAAAATTCTAACTCTTTAGAAAAGGATATTATAAATTAATATTAAAGGCTTAAATTATTTCTATACTAATTTTTTGTTTTTTTTTAATATTTCTAAATGTAATATACAATTTATTTCTGATAAGCAATTTTTTAAATGAGGAGATTAAATTTTATTTTTAAAATAAATAGATCTGTTTAAATACTTCTGCTTATTTAATAATACTATGGGACAAAAAACTATATCGTTATCAGAACGTGTTTATAAATTACTTAAGAGAGAGAAACGTAAAGGAGAATCATTTTCAGCCGTAATAGAAAGATTAATTTCAAAAAAAAATAATCCTTGGTTATCTATGCAAAATAAATTTGATCCTGAATTATGGGAAGGTTTAGAACGTGATATAAAAAGAATAAGAAACCAAAATCTAACGGGTGAAACAATTAATAATGATGATCATTGAAACGGATATAGCTATAGATTATCTTAGAGGTAAAAAATCTGAAATTAATAAAAAATTAAATCAACTAATAGATGAGGGGAAAGATTTAAGAATAACCCAAATAACTCTCTGTGAATTATGGTATGGGATTTACCGTTTAAAATCAAGAGAAAAACAAATATCCGAAGGAAAAAAACTAAATAAATTTACTATAGATTTTCCAGAAATTCTTACCTTAGATGATGATTCAAGTAAAATTTATGGTAAAATTTGCGCAGAATTAGATAAGAATGGTCAGAGAGTACCTCAATTTGATTTATTAAATGCTTCAATAGCCATCAAAAATAAGATTAGATTAATAACTAGAGATAAAAGACACTATCCAAGAATCAATGCATTATCTGAATTCAACTTTTTAGAGTTATGGGAAGAATAAGACAAGCTGGTATAATTATTGAAAAAATGGAATTTACGAGTATTTTAATTTATGGAAAAAACCTTAAATGTTCGTGAAAGTGTGGTTCTGCGATGCAAAATATATATCACTATATTACATCAATATTACATTATTATTCATTCAGAAGCTTTAATAGTAATAACCTTTAAAAATATCCTTGTAAAATTCCTTGGGGAACAAAAAAATATCTTTTTATAGAATAAGATCCAAATTTATAATTATTAGAAATCTATTCTTTTAAATCTAATAAATTAACAACTTAGATATTCTAAACAAGAAAAAATGGAATAGGAGAAATAAAATGGCAGATATAGAAAAAATAAAAAAGATATTTGGGATTGTTTGGGTAGTTATTTTAGTATTTTTGTGGATTATATACCCTTTTTTACCGGGTGATATCTTTTTTTGGATGTGGTTGGCAATAATTTGGTCTATCGGTGGTGGCGTAATCGGCACAATATTTTTCATGGCTGAAAGTGAAAAAAATGAAAAAATTATTGGAATCATTTGGGTAATTGTATTAGTATTTTTATGGATTTTTTACCCTTTCTTCCCTGGCGATATATTTATTTGGATGTGGATTGCAATAATTTGGAGTATCATTGGTGGTATCTTAGCTATAGGTGTTTTTATTCTTAGGAGAACAAAATCATAAAATTATTGAAAGTTCTTTCTTTTATTAATTATTTTTTTTTATAAATCTTTTAAATAATAATTTCTGGTATTTTATGAAGAAAGTCTTACGCTCTCAAAGGTTTTACCAATATCAAGCTCGTGTAAAAGTAAATTCTAACTTTTTCTTTCAATTTAGCTAAATAAACAAATTAAAGAAATTTTCAGATTCTAATTAATAAGAGAGTTATTAGAAACAGAAATTATGGCTGAAAAATATCCCTAAGAGGGGAGAAGTAATTAAATTATTTTTTAAAAGCTTTTAATTTGGATTGATATTCGGGACAGAGCTTACACTCGGGAAAACGACAGATAGTACCAATATGTGGCAAATTGCAGGTATCGATAAATGGACAAAATAATTGCCGTTTGCTTTTTGAATTTATTGACATGATAATTATGATTAATTTAATATTATTATCTTTTTTAAGTATTTGAATAATTGTTTAATAAGATTTATATTTTATTATTATATCTTGAAAATTCATCCAAAACTTTTTAAAGGATGAAGTAAAAATTCTTAATTTAGATTTTGAACATCATAATTTAAATAAATTAAATTTCCTCGTTTAAAATTTAAATTTAATCCAATAAAAGAAATGTTATTACCAAAATAAAAGGTGAAAGCAAAAAATAATGGTAGAAATATTATTAATGCTAATATGATTATGATTGAAAAACTTGGAATGGTGCAGCGGAGCATCTCCAAATGGCGATATCTTCAAAACCTAAAATCTCAGCATAAGTTTTTTCACCGTTGCATGTGCGCTTAACTTTCTCCCATAAAATAGATGCAATATCATCAATTTTTTTATTTTCAGTTATAATTTTACTGGCATCAATATCAATATTACTTGCCATCCAATCGCAGGTCTTCGGATTTCCGCAGATCTTAATTACAGGCGCAACAGGATTTCCGCAAGGGCTTCCCCTTCCCGTAGTCATTACAATAATTTGAGCACTTGCGGCTGCTAAGCCAGTCATGGATTCAACATCGAGTCCAGGTTCGACCATCAGCCAGAGACCTTTTCCTTTTGGTTTTTCCGAATATTCTAATATTCCTTGAATTGGGGCTTTACCAGCTTTAGCAATAGTACCCAACGATTTTTCCTCTATGGTGGTTAAACCACCTTCAATATTTCCCGGAGTAGGTTGTATCCCTCTGAAATCTATCCCTAACTTCATTGTGTTATTAAGGAAGGTATCAATAGTTTCCTTTATTTTTTTAGCAACTCTCTCATCTTTGGCTCTTTCCATAAGTAAGTGTTCAGTTCCTAGCCATTCTGTAAATTCTGGTAAAATTGATATGCCCCCAAGTTCCACTATTTTATCTGAAATTATTCCAACAGCAGGGTTCGCAGTTATTCCCGAAATTGAATCTGAGCCACCACATTCAAGACCTAGTATTATATTAGAAAAATCAAATGGTTCCCTTTTTAATTCTTTAGATTCCTCTGCCATTTTATTGCCTAATTTAACCCCTTTCTCGATAGCTGCGTTTGTCCCTCCTTTTACATCCTGAACATCGAAATATTCTATAGGTTTTTTAGCTCTTTTGATCTGCTTTCCAATTAATTTACTTGTTATATTTTCGCAGCCAAGGCCAACAACAACTATTCCATACACATTGGGATTCTTCCCTAAGCCGACCAGAGTTCTTAACGTATAAGAAAAATCTGGTCCGAATTGCCCACATCCAAGCGGATGAGTAATTGCAACCGAATTTTCTATCTGACGTGAGATTTGTTCTGCTACATGATTTACACAGACTACCGAAGATATAATGGCGATTTTATTGCGAATTCCTACCTCTCCCTTGGGTCGCTCATATCCTAAAAATTCCTCCATTATTGGCATACCTCCTCTAAATAATGACTGGTAATATTATGAGTATGTAGCCAGTCCCCCACTGAGATATCTTCGGTAGCAATACCAATTATTTGCCCATATTTGATAATTTTTTCTCCTTTCTTAATATTTTTTAACGCAAATTTATGACCTAATGGAATATTTTGATTAATTTTGATGATTTCGTCATTTACTTCTAATTCTGTATCGTGGGAAATATCAACCAAGGCAGTGGCACAGTTATCTTCATCATTATCCATAATTATAAATTTATTCGACATTTACATTCATTTTTTAATGCTTAATTTTCTATATAATAATTTTATCTTCTAAATTATAATTATTATTCATCTTAAGTTTAAATTAAAAATTAGGATAATTTACTATAAGATCTTTTTGAATATTGAATTCTCTTGATGTAAATCTTAAATTATTTATTGCATAGGTGCAATATTTATTGTACAATTCTTCGATTAACTTCTTTTTAATTTCTTGAATTTGAGGTAAGTCCGTATCAATATAGAAGATTTCTGGATTGCTACATTTACTTAATCCACGAAACGAATAACCTGAAGAAAATTCAAGGATATTTTTTAAATTAATAACTGAGAGAGCTTCATCTATTGATAAATACCTAGTTTCAAAATGTATACACTTTAAAATGAATTGATAAGAGGTCAATTTTTCGTAAACATGTTGTAAACTCTTTTCACCCCACATTAATTCAACTGCTTCTTTTGCAAAAGGTATAGTGGTCAAAGATTTATTTAAAAGTAATGATTTTGCAGAAGGGCTAATTGAATTAAAATAGGAATTTAATGGAGCACTCATGAATTGGAATTGGTTATATAAATATTTAAGTATTCATATTTATGCTAGATAATCATAACACATTAAAAAATAAACACAATTAATAAACAAAAATCCACAAGAGCAAAAGAAAAAGCATAAAAGTCTTAAGAAACTAATTTTTTCACCTTAAATCATGATAAGGTATTAAATATTATTTAAACAAAAAATTAGTAGGGACATGTAAAGATTCCATTAGAAGATTTTGATGGAAATACTTTTGTTGCTTTTTTGGAAATTTCTGAGTTTAAAGCATTAATGAAAACTGAAGAAAGAGCTTTAGAAGCATTAGATTGCTTTTATAATTCTGGATATAATCAAATAAAAAATCAAAACAATAAAGACGTTATTAAGATTGAAAATTTTTTTATTTCGGATTGTGGGGTTTTATTTATTAGATCTTTAAATAATAATCATATTTTAGGGTTAAATCTTAAATAGATTATTATCTATTATTAAAAAAATAAATAGAGAAATGATAACAAAAAATTTTATATTTTCTACTTTAATTGCATATTATCCTTTTAAATATCAAAATCGTATAATTATTATAGTACTACTTTATGCACTATTATTATATGCTACAGCAGTAATAAAGTTTATAATTCTATTTATGTAATAAAAAATAAAGGATGGTGAGACTCATTACTAAAGGGCTGAACAATTTTGATTTTTTTTGTTCATGGAGTGGCGGTAAAGATTCAAGTTTAGCACTTTATCGTGCAATACAAATGGGGGGGCGCCCAAAATATCTCTTAAATATGTTAAGAGAGGATGGGAAAAGGTCTAGATCTCATGGTCTTAATTTAAATACGCTCCAAAAGCTAGCTCATAGCCTTGAAATTCCATTAATTACTCGTTCTACTACTTGGGATGATTATGAGAAAAATTATATTGCCGTATTACAGGAATTAAAAAAGCAAGAAGTCTATTTTGGAGTATTTGGAGATATAGATATAGAAGAAAACCGTAAATGGGTTGAATATGTATGTTCGATTGTAAAAATTAATCCTCTCCTGCCGTTATGGAAAAAATCAAGAAAAAAACTCCTTCATGAATTATTTGATCTTGGATTTAAAGCTACTATAATAGTAGTAAAAGCTGATAAATTAAATAAAAAATTCCTAGGTAAAATCCTAAATAACGAAATTATAGTAAAATTAGAAAAATTAGGAATAGATATATCGGGAGAAACTGGTGAATACCATACAATAGTAACTAATGGTCCAATTTTTTCCCATCCACTTATTATTAAAAAGAAAAAAATAATACAAAAAAATGGGTATTTTATTTTAGATATTGATGTTATTTAGGCAATTTCAAAATAAATAGCTCAGATTAAAGAGAATATATAATTTTTTTCCCGGTTGTAAATTTCAATGTTCTATTGAAGCTATTGTATTTGCTATTATTTGGATAGTCTCTTGGTACCATATACCTAGTAAAAATTTCAATCTTCTTGTTGATGCTTTGTTCTCTGCTACTTTTATTAAGTTTTGATACAAATATTTTACATAAAAAATTTTTGTGAATTTATTACAGAAATAGTTGAATTTTTTTTAAAATTTAATAAATCACCTTTCCAATTTATAATATATATGATGAAAAAAAAGAAGATTTTTGTAGTTACTGGATTATTATACTTGGCAGTTCAAGTTATTATGGGACTAATTTTCCATTTGATATTTCAATGGACCCTCTTAGATAGTGTTATTTCATCAATTTCAAATGGAATAGTCTTTTTTATTATTTGGATGGCAACAGCTAAATTAATAATTGAAGAAAAAAAGGAAGAATAAGAATAATATAACAATATTTATCAGCCACCCTTTAACTCAATCACCGCAAATCCCTGTTCTTCGTAAAGAATAAGAAGGGCAAGTGAATCTAAAAAGAATTTCTTAATCAAAAGATTTACTTAGGTGGGACGGCGTCTGGGCGAGATTCTGTTGCAGGCTTTCCCTCAATCCCCCAATGTTTTTTAGGAATTTCTTGTATTATTACCTCTACTGCTTGCTTTGGAATACCAAGATCTACAAATACATTAGTTATACCACTTATAATCTTTTTTATAATATCTTCTGAAATACCTTTCCATACTTTAACATCAACAACTGGCATTATTTTACATCACTTGTTTTTTAAATACTATATAATTGATATAATTATAGTCTTTAATATTAAAAAATCTGATGGCATTAATTGTTTGGCTTAAAAGTTTGATATGGGAGTTAATAATGCTTTAATCAAGATCCAACGGGCGATATTTTCAATCAAAAGTAAGAAGACTGGTATCCAAGAAAGATATATTGGATTTCTAACAAAATTATAAAAACTTTCTTGTATAAATTTTTCCAGCGTACGACAAAAAGTAGGGATTTCCTGCTTAATTTTAAAAATAACACATAGGCGCAATGAACTATAATAGCTAAACCTATATCGGCAAATAATGGCTCAGTTATTTTGAAACATATATAATCAAGGATTAATAGGCATTAACTTCATAAGCGAATATCATCTTTTTTTTATTCAATAGAAAGAAGTATTATTATTTTAATTATTATTCAAATACTTTTTTAATATTATTGATAATATAATAATTTTAGACTATAAATATGAGATAAATGGAAAATATAACACATATAGAAGAAATTTTGATTTTAAAAAAATTTTTTAAGTCGGAATTGAGATTTAATTAATATATTCCTCTACAAACGTTTTTGGAGTGATCTTATGAATTTTTAATTTTTTTAATAAAGGCTTATTTTTGGTAATAAAAAAATCACATTCAGAAAGAAGAGTCGTAGCAGAAATTATCGCATCTGGAAGTTTAATCTTATACTGAGCCCTTATATTAGCCGCTCTGCGTGCGATTTCATGGTCCACAGAAATTAATTTATAATTAAGTATTGCGTTGCTAGCGAATTTATTTGCTTCGATTTGCTCATTATTTTGAAAAAACCCCACAAGAACTTCCATAAATACTATTGTAGACATTACCGCATCAAATTTTTTATTTTCAATTTCATCAAGAATTTTTTTACAATATTCAAAATGTGATTCCTGATTTTTAACAGCAATAAAAATATTAGTATCAAGATTTACTTTCATTCCCATTCCCCACGAAGTTTTCTTTGAAAGTCAAGGCTATTTTCTATGGGTTTGCTATTCATTAAAATCTCCGACATTTTCTGCTGGATCTTTTCTATTATTATTTTATCATCTTGAATCTTGAAAATAAGCGCATCACCAGGCATTATCCCGAATCGTTCCCTAATTTCTTTAGGTATCACAATTTGACCCTTCTTACTTATTTTTCCAACATTCATACTTTCTAGTAAGAAAAATAAATATTTAACATTATCTCTTGTCATTATTAACACATAACTTCATTATATAAATACATTTTATATTTTGAAATTTATATTAAACTTATTTAATAAAGAGCAGTATCGAGTATTGTTTACATAATCTTCTGTTATCATTTGATTAAAATTCAAAAATTTGATACTTGTTTTTATATTTCAATCTTCTATATAAAGGAAAATTTTCAGCTATTTATTTAAACTACCACACCCGAAAGAATGATGGATTAATACTCCCAAATGCAGAGTTCTGGCATTAGACAATATCCGATGGTTCTAGCCCTGCTCTCGCATAATGTATTTATTCCGATTCGAACTTGTTTCTCAAAAAAGAAATTTAATTTTATAACTTAAATAATTTTTAATTTATTGGATAAAATTAAGTTTTTTTAGAAAATCCTAATATTTTTCCTTTATTCCAATAGAGAGAGCATTTCTTCCCTAGAGAGTTGCTGCCGGTGCTTCTGATCTGTCCATAACTTTCGGAAATGATAAAAATATTCGTATAATTCTAACTCATCTGTGGAATAAACTATGATACCATCTTCTATAACTCTTATTTGTAGATAAAGTGGTAATTCTGAAAAAAATTTGATATCATACTGTTTTGAAAATAAGTCAATTTTTATCGAAAAAAGAGAATAGAGCTCAAATGGATCCTCTTCAGGCGCTACTACGCAGAGATCTATATCACTCCGATTGGTTTGCGTTTCATTGACATGGGATCCAAATAAAATTAACCCTAATACATTCTTTTTTTTAAGAATGGGCATAAAATCTCGTCTAATCTGTTTTAATATTTGTTCTGCAACCATTCTCGCATCACCTTATAAAATTGTTTAATAAAATGGAAATTCTCTTTTATTCCTCTGTACACTAATAATTCATCAATTCCATTATAATCATGAACTATAACATTTCTTAACCCATTTAGCTTCCTTAAACTTTCAGTCAATTCTTCGGTTAGGAAGTTTTGTTCCTTTAAATGTATGATATTCGTATAGTCGTCTGTTGGTTTAATCTTTAAATCCTTAACGGTCATTGCAATTAAATCGGTTATTATTTCAATTATTATTTGAAACGCATGATAAATTGCAAATTGATCTTTCAAATCCAAAGCTAGAAATCCTTTTTCGCCAACCTCTTCTGTCCAATTATCGAGCCTCTCCGCTAATTTGTTGAAATGCTCTAATTTCTCAATGTAACGTTCAAGTCTTTTATTATCTATAGGTTTCTTATTATTTTCTTCCATCCTATTATATAAACTGCATTTGAACATTTAAATTTGATTATTTAATAAATTATAAATTCCTATCTCACAAAAACATCATTTCAATCTTCTTGTTGAAGCTATATTCTGTGCTATAGAAGATTATCTTCATTTAGATTTTTTTGCTTTTGTATTTCAATCTTCTTGTTGAAGCTAAATTCTCTGTTACTTTAAAATAAAAATAAAAGCTAAATTAATAAAGAAAAAAGAATAAAGCATCTTAAGTGAGTAGTTTTATTGTTTAATACCCACGGGGCGATTCCTAATTGAATAACTATCTCTTATCTAAAAAAACGATTGTCAAGCAATTTCAATTAAAGAAATAAAGAATATCTTATTAGCATTTGTTTTCATCAAGATCTTTTTTCACTTTTAGCATTTTGTTCTTCAAATCAAAAATATCTTCTATAATAACCTTCCAAGTTCGCTTTAAATTTACTCCAAAATATTGGTGAATAAGAATATCTCGCATTCCTGCAATCTGTTTCCAAGGGATTTCTGGATATTTATCTCTAAATTCCTGAGAGATTTTCTTTACTGCTTCGCCTATGATTTCTAATCGTCTCAAAATAGCATCTTGGACTTGCGTATTTTTATAGAAATTCTGTTCAGTAATATTTTTTGTATATTCATCTACTTTTTTAATGCTATCTAAGATATCTTCAATATAAACCGTTATATTCCTTTTCATAGAATCTCCACTTGTTCACTTAATATTCTTTCTTTAAGAAGTGGTTTAATTGTACTATATTCCACTAAATCCACTTTTCTTCTCAATACTTCCTCGATCTCCAATTTAATACCTATAAAATCAAGTAAACTAATATCTTCCTCAATCTCTACTAATATATCAATATCGCTATCCTCTTTCATTTCCCCCCTAACAAACGAACCAAATAACCCTGCCCTTTTAACTCCATGATGTTGTAAAATTGGAATGACTTTTTTCTTTATCTCTTCAATATTTGTCATATAATTCCTCTTTATTATTTACCCTTACGTATAATATTTTGTTTAGTAATTTATCCAAAAAATTTTTATTTTGTAAATCAAATTAATTCTTTCGCTATTAATTGATAATCTTTTTTGATTTATAATTTAATCTTCTCATTTTCAATTTATATTAGAATGATTTAGAACCTATTTTAACTTTTATTTAAATTTTTAATATGTTTAAATTTCTCGATGAAAAAAAAATTAGAACATTTAAAGCCCCCCTACAATATATTGATATAATAATTTATTCTTAACCTCTTACGATGATAACATATTTCAATCTTCTTGTTGAAGCTACATTCTTTGCTATCTTATTATATATATAGTATAATATAGTTACAGAGGTTAATAAAGTTGTAAATAATTTGAGGGAAAAATATATATAATAAAATATTTTCAATTTTCTAAAAAATTTATTTTTTTGCTATTTATAAGAACTGCTGATATTTTTTAAAAAGTAGATTATATTAAATTACTTTAAAAATATTTAAGATTCCAATCTTACATGAACTTACAATAATTTCAAATTTCTTAGTAAAAAAATAAAATTAAACTATTTAACAGTTTTTATGATGCTATTACTTTAATATTATTTATAATCTCCTCCGCGATTGTAATACATCTCTCACAGAGCTCCCGATTGATTAATTTATTAACAGATTTAGTAAGATAATTATCAGCATCTACTCGATAATCAAACAACGCTTTTAAAAGATCAGCTAAAAATTTTATAAGAATAATTTTTAAAAAGTCCCTAACTTCTTTATGTTGAGCTTCAGTGCCAAAATTTTTTCCTTTTCTCCCTAATAAAGTTCTAACCAATAAAAAATTTTTAATCTGATTCTCTCCACCAACATTCTTATAAAACTTTCTTCAATACTTTATAAATAGAAAGCTCTTTCAATACTTCAAACTAAAAGTTTAAAAAGAATACATATGATTATGGATTTGCATGCAGAAAAGCAAGAGAACTAAATAATATAACAACCTCATTTGATTTTTAAAAAATAACAAGAGAAGAGTTTCCCTAAGATATTGATTCTATATTAGCTTAAATATTTATTATTCTGAAAAATTTGGATTCACTTTTGGCAAACGGAGAAAGAATTAAAAATAAATTTATTGAATTCAATATTTATTCATTGTTCTTTTTTAATTGATCTTTGAATTTCATTAGAATCTGATTCTTAAAAGAATAAAAAACAGACAAATTTTCTTGAATAATATTATAAACCCTCTCATTATTTACTTTTGTATATAAATGACCGAGTAAATTCCTCAAACCAACGAATTTAATTAAACTTTCCTCGATCTCCTTATCTATAATATTTAATTTCATTAAATCTTCAAATATTTCACTATAAGTTTCAGGTTTGCTAACATCATTTATTGATAAAATATGTGCTCCAATATCTATGCAAATGTTGGTGGATAATACTAAAGCTCTCTCGGCCCCTAAAATTGTTGAAAAATTATTTAAAAATTCATCTTTTGTAATTTTTCTGATGCTTTCTAATTCTTCTAATAACTTATTAAGATATTCAAAGCGTTTTATTATTACATCTGGATTAACTCTCATCCCCATAAACCTTTCTGAGAAAAAGATTATCAAAATAATTTAATAACGGTTTAATATCAATATATTGAGTAATTACTTTTAATTCAAATTCATCTTTGAAGTTAGAATTTTTGCAGTAAATAATTTTCCCATATTTTATTACTTGGAATAGGAACCTAGGAGAACATTTATTTAATATTCTAACCTCAACATTTACTCGCCAATTAAACGCTTTTTCGATTTTATAACTTAATTGAGCAAAATAAAGGGAGGGTTCTTTGAAATCTTCTTCTAAAACAATTCCCAAATCAATATCACTAAATTTAGTTTGATATCCTTGAGCATAAGATCCAAATAAATATGCAATAATTATTTCACTATGATTTTGAAAAATTTGATTTACTTTTTGTTTTAGATCTTCAATTGAAATTAAATCATATTGAGGTCTTTTCATATTATAGCTCAAAAATTAAATTGCTTCTTTAAATTATGTAAATAGATATAAGTATTTAAATTTAGAAGGAATATTTATTTTTATTATTTTAAAACTTTTTCTTTAACTTTTAATTGGAAGGATTTAATCAAGATCAAGAGTAAATTTTTAGTGGAATTAAATTCAATATATAATATTTTCTGGAATGAATTTCAATCTTCTCGTTGAAGTTATATTCTTTCTCTCTTATATTCTATATTATATTTAGTAACAGAGGTTAATAAAGTTATAAATAATTTAAGGGAAAAATATATGTAATAAAATATTTTCAATTTTCTAAAAAAGTTATTTTTTTGCTATTATCTTTTTTGCTATTTATAAGAACTGCTGATGTTTCTTAAAAAGTAGATTATATTAAATTACTTTAAAAATAATTAAGATTCCAATCTTACCTGAACTTTCATTAATTTCAAATTTCTTAGTAAGAAATAAAATTAAACTATTTAACAGTTTTTATGATGATATTACATTGATATTATTTATAATCTCCTCCGCGATTGTAATACATCTCTCACAGAGCTCCCGATTGATTAATTTATTAACAGATTTAGTAAGATAATAATCAGCATCTACTTGATAATCAAACAACGCTTTTAAAAGATCAGCTAAAAATTTTATAAGAATAATTTTTAAAAAGTCCCTAACTTCTTTATGCTGAGCTTCAGTACCAAATCTTTTTCCTTTTCTTTCTAATTTAATTCTAACCAATAAAAAAGCAGAATAGTAAGCCCTCCCTATCGAGGTTCTAAATTTACCTTTTTCATCCAAATTTTCTATATTCAATAATTTTTTCGCTATATCAAGGAATAATTCTGGGTTAAAATTAGATGCCAAAAAAATCTCCTATTCTAAATTTATTTTAATATAGAAATCTTTATTATAATTTATATAATCATCCAATTCTTCTTCAGAAATAGAATTGAATTCAAACATCTTTAAAACTTTTCTAATAAAATGAGATAATTGTTTCCAAATAAACAACTCCTCTTTAAAGGAAATATTAAAAACTTTAAGTTGAAGGATAATATTTTTTACATCTTTAACTTCCCAGTCTTGCTGAAAATGTATTTCTGCATTAAATGATATCTTATAGAAGTTAGCAAAAATTAACAAACACCTCTCGATTTCGCTAATAAATCTCAAAAAGGTCTCTTTTTGATACATTTCATCTTTAATATTATCATTAAAAGTTATATTTGGTTTATATGAATTTTTAGATAGTTCTTCTAATTTAGAGGATTCATAATATTCCTGAAAAGCAAATTTTTGAGTGGATGATTCATCATTTTTTATTAATGAATATCTTTTTTTGTTGAAATAGCGGAAAGATTACGATATTCATATAGAATTGATTCATTGGGTAAATTGATGTCAGATAATATTATAGATGATGTATCTAGATATTTTAAATTTTTACTCATTATTCTTTTCTATATCTTTTTTATTTTTCTCTTCTTACAAAAAATATAACCTTTAATCTAGGTTAGTTAAGAAATTAATATTTCTTACAAGTCCAGTAAATCTTGAAATTATGTTAGTATCAATGAATAACAAAGGATAATTTGAATAACTTGGAGGAATAGATATTTATGCTTGGAGAATTATTATTAGTTTGAAAGAATTTAAAATAATTATATTTCTATATAAGTATTTATTTTAATTTTAACATATTTAAGTAAGTAAAATTAAAAAATGACCATGATTCGAGTAAAGAGAGAAACCTTGGAAGAACTTATAGATTACAAACTCAGATTTCTTAATCGGGAAATTGACAAAATTCTAACGAAATGGGATTATACGAATCCTGAGCTGTTTTTACAACATGCAAGAGATGGTACAATAGAAGAAGCTGAACCCGATGCAATTACGTTAAGACAGTTATTGAAAGAAAGAGATGAGACGTACCAAATGAAACAAGATTGGAATTCAAACAAGTAAATACAAGGAGCTCGTACTTTGTCGGTTCATGAACAAAAATTAAAAAATGCTAAAGAAATAATAGAAAGACATTTTGGTGATTCAATCGAAGAATTATTTTTTCAACCTAAATTATCAAGAATCAAGATTCGATTAAGAGATAGGAATCTCATTTTCATTCAATATAATGATTATGGCGAATATAGTTATTCAATAATCTTTTCTAAAATTAAATTAGATAGATGTAGGTTTGATAATTATGATGATAGATGGAATATTTCCACTAGACCGCATCATTTTCATCCTAGAGATTTAAAAGAAGGATATAAAAGCAATATGATCGGAGAGCCGGAACACGATATTCCTTTATTATGTAAATTATATAAATCTGGTAATTTATTTTCAATGAATTATAGATTTCAGTCAAATAAATCTAATTAAAGAATGATCATGATATTATTATTATGTAATTTTCAAAAAATATTGTAAATCATCATTTGATTTTTTAATTGGATTAATTTCTGGGGATCTAAAATTTTATTATCTTCTGGATTCAATTATCTTAATTCTTGTACAGTAAGTTCTTCACTTGAGAGTAAGTATTTTTCTAAATGCTCTATTCCAGAAGTATTTCCAATAATCTTAAATGAACATTCTTTTTTTAAATAATTTTTAGATATAATCTAATGATATCAAGATTTTTTATCCGATAAAGATTGAAATTAGCAACAATTCCAGACAGTTGGGCAAAAGAGAACTCTTTTTATATAACGTTTTCTTATTAATAACCATATTTCAAAGGAAGAGGAAAGAGAAATTATTAGAAGTGAAGCGAAGACTCCAAACTAAGGGGATAATTATGGAAAAATGAAGATAAGATTATGACATCTCTCGAGAAGGATTGGATCAATAATGGAGCGCCCTTATTTGAATTAGGAGAGTATAAGAAAGCCATTGAATGCTTTGATAAGGCTCTTAATATTAATCCAAACGCTTATAAAGCTTGGATCTATAAAGGAGTTGCATTAAATAACTTAGGAAACTTTAAAAAAGCCATCAAATGCTTTGATAAAGCTCTTAAAATCAACCCAAATACCAAAGAAGCTTGGTATAATAAAGCAATGACGCTGGCTAAATTAAGTAGGGATTAAGCTGCCATTGAATGCTATGATGATGCGCTTGAACTCGATTCAAAATCCAAGGAAATTTAGAATAATAAAGGAATAGTATTAACCAAGGTAGGAAAACAAGAAGCTGCTATCGAATGTTATAATAAAGCGCTTGCAATTGACCAACAATATAGATGAGCAACGTATAATAAAGGGCATGCTTTAATAGCCCTAAAAAAGTATAAAGATGCTTTTGAATGTTATGATAAAGCACTTGAAATTGATCCCCAATCGAAAGAAACGTGGAATAATAAGGGGCTTTTCTTGGCTAAGTTAGAAAATTTTAAAATGTCAAAAAAGCAGATTTTAAACTCGTAGTAATTCTTGATGAGTTTGATAAAACCAAGGAAATTTTCAAAGACAATCCAGAAAGATTTCAAAAATTAAGAGTATTATCGTATTATCCAAAATATTCAATTTTTTTATAATCACCCCTCGCCGTACTCTTTATAACATCGAAATCAAATTTAAAGGAAGTTCTACATTCTATGAGACATTTCTAAATCTAAATTTGGGATTTTTCTGTCAAAAAGTATTTAATGACTTCATAAAAAAGATTAAGGACTTTGGGGTAAATATATCACCAAAAGACATTTCTTTGAATTTCTTTGACTTTCCTTATAATAATTTAAATATAAATAACAATCTAATTGATTTTTCAAATCTTAATTAATTCAAAAGAAATTACAAAGACATTTGTCAAAATGCTCCTAAATTTGGTCAGAATACGAAAGAATTAATTAGATTGGTTCGAATTTCATTTAATTCGATTAAATTTTCAAATAATTTTAATATTTTTTGCATTATCTAATTCAATTACTTTATTTTCTAAATCCTTTAAAGATTCGAAATAGGCTTTCCATTCAATATAATCATCCCATTCTTCAAATTTCTCTTCAGATTCTTCTATTCTTGTTCTAAAAACATCTAATGTACAACCATACTTCTTTTCAAAAAGAGTAATTTTTTCTTTCATTAGAGTAATTTCACTAAGAATTTTTAACTTTTTATACTCAATAATTTCGTTCTTTAAAATTATAATATCCATTTTTTTTACCTTCACTAAACTGGAGTTATAAGAGTTATAAATCAATATAATATTAGAAATTTAGCTTAAATTTTTGTTCTTTTTTCTAAAAACTATTCAGATATCTGCATTAAATCTTATTTTAATCGTAATTTGGTAATACCTCTTTTTTATATGTCTTCCCTATCAATAACTCCCTAACATAGCTTTAAATGCTTCATTAATCGGAAAATTCGCCGAAATTTCCTTTCGTTCCAGCATATCTCTTCATTTAATAAATATTTCAAATATTTATCCATCAGCATATGTTATTTTACCTGAATTTGAAGAATTAGACTTTTTAGTCTTTTCATTAAATCACCCTTTAATAATATTTTTATCGGCTATCTAAATGTTTATTATTTACTAAACTTAATATTCCAATCTTCTTGTTGAAGCTATATTCTCTGCTATTTTTTCTGAGAACATGGCATTCGGAACCTTTCTCTAATTTCAATCTTCTTGTTGAAGCTACGTTCTCTGCTATTTGTCCAAAATTAGTTAATCAAATTATTAATCACAAATTTCAATCTTCTTATTGAAGCTATATTCTCTGCTATAGGTAATTGGCTAGATGATCCTACTAATATTGTTATATTTCAATCTTCTTATTGAAGCTACGTTCTATGCTATTATTGATTATATTTCCAGGAATAAGATCGTATTTACATTCCAATCTTCTTGTTGAAGCTATATTTTCTTTATTTTATTATATATATTATATATGATAATAAGGTTAATAAAATCATATATATTTTAAAAGCGTAATTTTAAGAGAAGTATTATTATATTATTCTATTTACTAAGCTTTAAAATAACATAGAATTTTTTCCTAGATCTGCTTTAAAATTTGAAATACTTAATAAAAATATCTCATTAATTATTTATTCATATTTGTCATTATCTTTAGATCCTTTTTTAATAGGAAAAAAAACCAGAAATAAAGTATAAAAATAAGTTTATCTGATATTATTTTCATTTTAGATTTTCAATTTGATTAATATTTAAAAAGAAAATAACTATATTTAATTAAATGACTCAAATAACTATTGTTCAAATATTAGGACTCTTTCAAACTTATTCTGATGTAAATTATAAGTTAAGAGGGGGAGATCAAATTATTCGTTGTAAATTTAGTTCTGTTGCTTATGGTAAATTAAAAAATGAAAAAATAAAAATACTTTTCTTCATACCTGAAAGCTTAATAATTAAGGATTTATCAGTCATTAAAAAATTGCACCAATCTCCAGAAGAAATAATTAAAATTTACGAGGCAAAATTGAGGAAGATTATAGGAGAAGACGTTGAATTTAAAGTTAAAATAATACCATCTATTGGATTCTATGAAATTAAAAAAGGTGCAATTAATTCAAATAATATTTTAGCTTTTCATAATTTTATTGAAAATATCATAATAAAATTCTTAATTGATCTAATAGATATTAAAAAAGAATTAATCATAGATATTTCCACAGGATTCAATATTTATATACATGCCCTTATCGAAGCGGTTAGAAGCTTAATTGTATATAAGAAATTAAAAAATATATTACAAAATAAAAATGAATTTAAGGTGAAATGTATGATTGTGCCTCCTGTAATAGGACAGATTCCAGATCAAGTTTTTCCTATAGAAATATATGATTATAAAGCTAAGGTCTTTTTTGATATTCCTTATAAAAATCTAAATATAAATAATAATCTTATATCATTTTCAAATGGAGATGCTTTCAATAATAATTTAGAGAAACTTGCTAAAAATTCACCAAAATTAGATTTGAATTCACGGTGTATAATAAATACCACATTACTCTCCTTTAATGCCATTAAATATAATGTTCCATTGGCATTTTTTTCAAAAGAATTAATAGAATTTAACTCTAATAAGGAAAATATAAACCAAGAGTTAGAGAAAATAAAGAATGTCCATAAATTTATCGAAAAAACTGCTAAAATAGAAAAATTTGATGATAAAATTTTTATTCATAGATTAAAATGTTTAAAAACAAGTATAGTTAATCTCTTGTTTACACTAGGATTATATCAATCTTTTAAACACTTTTATGAAGAAATTATGATGAAAAATCCTACAATATCTAACATTAGAAATACTTTCCAAGGATTATATAAGAAAATTGATATGGGCTCAAACTTACGGTTTTTAGAAAGAGATTTAAAACATATCGAAAAATATAAATCTAAAATTAAAGAGGGTGAATTAATAGAGTTAAGGAACTTAATAAATACTAATAAAGACCAAAAAATAGAGATTAATACACCATTTTCAGATGAAAAAAGGAATTTTTTCGCACATAGTGGACTTCAGAGAGATTATATCCAATTAAAAAAAAATGAAGAAGATGAATTAGAACTATATTATAAAGAAGAATATTTTGAAACAGTAAAAAAATGGCTGTTGAACCCAGAAAATTAAGCCTTGCTTTAGATATATTGAAGTTAACTAATACAATTTCGATTATTAATTTTTTGCGCTATTAATATTTCAGTTTTAAAATATTTTTAATATATTTTAATTTTTTGATTATGAGAAATTTCTACTTCTATTTATTGAGAGTTGGAA
The DNA here is from genome assembly GCA_016839555.1 of Promethearchaeota archaeon. GTDB lineage: Archaea > Asgardarchaeota > Lokiarchaeia > Sigyniarchaeales > SOKP01 > TEKIR-8. The sequence continues at coordinate 13,627 of JAEOUA010000007.1, read as the reverse complement.
AATTTGTGAGTAGAAAAATTCAATTTTTTCTATTAATTCATATTCTATATACCATTATTATATTCTAAAAATCTTCTTTATTTTTCAATATCTACTTAGATATATAATATTTAATTAAGTTAAAAAGTAAACGCCCCTTATTTGTAAAACTATAACTATTTTTGCCCTCTCTAATTAAAAATTCCTCCCTTACCATTATTTTAACAAGATTATACTCACTAATCTTATTCTGTTTTTCTATTTCCCTTGTTAAATTCAATAATCGTTCAAAGTTAAAGGCATGTAAAATTGGAATCTCTACTAAGGTTGATGGTGCATTCGCCACTTTTGGATGAAGATTTACTTTTAAATCATCCGAACTAATTTTTTCCTTATCTACAGTTCCATCAGATTTCAGAAAATTTTTTATAAACCCCTTTCGCTCCATCTCAGGCGTTGTCAATAAATGATAAACCTTATCCACTGGAAAAATATTCGATAAGGAAGTGAAGACTCCCGACATCGTTTTTCTTCCACCTGCTATATTCACATGAATCTCATCTATTTCCCCCTTTGATCTAAAGCGCTCGCCTTCTTTTATAGCATCAACAAAAGTTTTCATAACTCGTTCATTATCCTTTTCATTAAATATGTCAGAAAGTCCATTCATAATATATGGGATAATAACTATATGCGGATTATATTTCTGCACATCTATTTCTATAACATCTAATGATAATCTCGTTAATTCATTATCAGTCGTAATAACGGCAATATACTTCGGATTATATCTCTCCTTTAGATCCTCATATTGGAGGCAGTCAATTACTCCAGTGACAACCCCAGGCGACATACCCAAAGAGGACATTAAATAAACATCTTTCATGAAATTTTCACACTCAAAATATTAGATTAGATATTTATAGGATTAGATCTTTTTTTAAAAAAAAATCTCTCATATTAATATTTACTATTTAAAGTTAAAAGTTATAATTAATTCTTATAACATTGAAAATTTTAAGCTCTTTAATATTTCTTAAGATTTAAAAGAGGGTCGCTCTATAAAAATCTATCTTATGAAATATCGATTGATAAGCTTTTTTACCATTTCATTCTCGCCCTTTGTTTTTGCTGTCGTTAATATTTTCATTACATATGCTTTATCTCCATCAGAATATTGGCATTTAATAACACCATCAGAAGTAACATCATTTACTCTCGTTTCCGGAGAATTAATAAATTTTACACCTATTATTTTTTCAATATAAGGGATATTAGCTAATTGAGCTGCAAATTTATTATATCCTGTGGGAGCATGGGGAGATTCATCTTTTTTGAATTTCATTAGTGGTTCTTCCAGAGTTGGCTCAGGATATTTTTCAATATCATTAAGCAGCTTTAATAATTGTTTTCCTAAAATGGTTGGTTTCTTATTTTCATCCAATAATCCATTTTCAAAAAGAATCTCTCTAACTTCTTTTCTTATGATCTCATTTTCAGTCCCTCTTAACGCATTTATCATATCAGAAAGCATCCAGGAAATACCGATAACAGGAAAAAAAATTAAACGCTTATCTCTCGGATGAAATATTTGTTCAATTTCATTATTTTGTAATTCCATTAATTTATAAATCGAGCCCTTTTTTTCTATTTCGGGTGAGACTAATACATGGGTTATCGCTCTAGCATTATAAATTTGTGCTAGTAATGCCATAGCAGCAGACATCGTTTTTCTTCCGCCTGCCATACTGATGAATATATTATTTCTCTGCTCTTTTTTAAATATTTTAGCAACATTGATCATCAATTCAAGATTATCTCTCTCATTATATATATCATCACTCGATAAAATACACTGAAATGGATGTAATTCCATATTTTTTGGTGTATAATGCTTCCTAAAATCTTCTTGAATTAGGGGAATACACTTTTCGTAAATAATTTCATCGGATGTAGTGACTATGTAGGTTCTTTTTATATAAATATCCTTTTCTAATAATGCATCAAGCGTCTCCGGAATAACTGCAGGTGAGCGCCCCAATGAAATTATTAAAACATTATCCTTCTTTGGCATTTTTAATAAATCTTTAATCTCTTTTTTTTTGGTTAGTAGTATTATATAAATGTCAGTAAATCAGCACTTTATTTTTGTCGCTTTTTGTCATTCTTCACTTTATTCTCATTAAAGTAATTTGTATATATTATAAGAATTAAAATATAAAAAAAAGTATTATTATTAATCAATTCTAAAGATTTAATATGGGTAGAAATACATTTTAAAGTTAGACCAAGAGGTTCTTTCCGTCATTGATTTCCTGAACCTCTATGGTCTTAACTGCCAGTTTATAATCGATATAATAGTATATTCCCTTATAAATGAACGATCCGTTAGTACTTATTTTTCGTGATTTTCTTACTAATTTTAGGTACATTATAGGAATGGTTTGTTATAAGTTGTTCTTTAAAATATATCTCGATTTGGACTTCATATTCTATCACTTCTACTTGTGAATCCATATATCATGGGGGGATTTTAAATTTCTGGGACTTATAATGAACCTCTTTATTTTTTTTTAATTACTTTAATATCAATTTTTTTATTTACTTCAATATCCTCTTTATTGATATTTTAACCAACATCTATTAAAATAGTTTTGCGCGAGAGTGACTGTTTCAATCTGTTTTAAATTATTTAAAGTGTTACAACCCCCCGAGAGAACTGGGCTATGATTTTAATACATAGACACTAAAGGCAATCTCTGGTCATTTGGAGCGGGAATACGACAAGGAATTGTCGATAAGCGGAATTTATCGTTTACTTAAACGCAATAACTTATCGAAATTAGTCCCTTGTCCCATGCCCGCGAAAGCGGACCCCCGAGAAAAAAAAATTTTAGCTCGGAAAATCGACATAATTAATAATCTCGGAGCTTACGATACGATTTTAATTGAAGATAAAAATTACTTTTATCTTTCGTGAGCACCTCATAAAACATGGGCAATAAAAGGGACAACGCCGATCCTTCCCACACACAGCTCACGAGAATGATTAAATGTTATCGGAGCAATTGATCCCATTAATGATCAGGGCTTTTTTTCTTAAATTGGCAATTTAAATGCGAAAAATTTTGGGGGATTTCTCCAAGCCCTTGTCAAAGAATATCCGAGTTCTGGAAAACTTTACCTCTTTCTTGATAATGCCCGCTCTCATCATGCAAAATTGTTGCAACCACTTTTAGAGCGCCATGAAGATAAACTCGATTTAGTATTTTTACCTCCTTATTGTCCCGATCTAAGCAAAATTGAAGAGTTGTGGCGAGAAATTAAGAGAGAGGTGGTATATAATACCTTTTATGGCACACTTGAAGAATTTAGAGGTGCCTTAACCAGGGCATTAAAACGAGCAAGCATCTCGAATAGGAACCTCAAAAAGCTGTGTAATGTGGAAAAATATATAAAGTTAGAGGCATAATATGAAAAAAGGAATAAAATTTATCAAAAAGAATTAGTTCAAAATATTATATATTAAGGATTCAAGAATAATTTTAAAAGGGAACATATCTAAATTTATTATATATAAAGAAAAAAATATAAAATATTCTTAAATAATAAAAACAAATTAGTAAGATTATAATAATAATCTTATTTATTCTTATTTCAAGGAATCAGAATAATTAGATATAAGATTTTAAAATTAATTATAAAAATCCAAAAGATTACAGATTTTAATAAGGAAAAGTAAGCTGATTAAAGCGTATTAATAAAAAATGCAAGAGAGTGGTTTACAATGAATCAAGAACAATATACTTTAGCTTTATATGATATAAGAGGTATCCAAAATTTTATCTTCAACACTAATAAATTAAAGGAAAATGTTGGTGGTTCTTTTCTAATTGAATCGATCCTTGAGGATTTTAAGGTAATCCTTAAGAGAAAATTAGAAAAGGTTGGAGAAAATTATATTAATTTTTCAGATGTTATTGATATAAACCAAATCGATATAGAAATATTACCAATATATATTGCTGGAGGAAATGCGTTAATTTTATATAAAAATAAAGAATTAGAAAAAGAAGTAACACAAACTTTTTCGCAATACATATTAGAAAAAACGGGAAATGAATTAGCCATAATGGTTGCAACGCAAGATATATTATTTAAAGAATTATCTAAGGATATAGAAAAATTAAATAGAAGAATGCATAAAAATAAAGCTCAATTTATACAATATAAACCTCAAGGAGGAATTGGTATTACAAGATTGGAAAACCAAACAGAATTGCCGGCCCAATTTCATAGTGAACAAAAATATTTGTCCTTTCCAACATACATAAAAAGAAAATATGAAGAAAAATCTAAAAATTATTACGAGAATCGCCTTATTGAAAATAATAATTATCTAAAAGGGAACAAAAATTGGGAATTTCCAAGGAATTTAGATAAGTTAGGGTTCCATAAAGGAGAACACCATATTGCTTTAGTTCATCTTGATGGAAATAGTATGGGGGAATTAGTGAAGAATTTAATTAAAAATGAAAGTGATTATGCTAGAGGTTTATACATATACAGAAAATTTTCAACCGAATTGGAATTTATTATTCTTAATGCGATGAGAAGGACAATTGCTGATTTGATATATAATATAAATGACTTAGAAAAAGAAGAGATAATTAAGCAAGAAAAAAATAAAAAGAATTATAAATCCTTACTTCCAATTAGACCGATAATTTTAAGTGGTGATGATATAACTTTTATTTCTCATGGATTATTGGGGGTTGGGCTAGCGGAAAATTTTATCAAGAATTTAAATAAAGAGAGACAAGAAGAGAAATATAAAATAGATTTGTTAAAAAATAATATATCTATTTCTGGAGGTGTTTTAGTGACAAATTATAAATTTCCTTTTGCTAGATCTTACCCTCTCTTAGAAGAATTAACAAAATCAGCAAAATTAAAAGGAAAAATTTGTAACCCTAATACTAAAAACAACGATAATCTATTTTCATGGTTAGACTTTCAAATCCTAAACAGTGGTATTTCCTCTGATCTAGAGACAATGAGAAGACAACAATACAATTGCCCTGGCTGTTTAAAACCAGTTGCATTAGAGAAAATAATAAATAATAATTATATACGAATGGAACAATATAATTTACTTTATAGACCATGGGCTATTTTAGGAAAATGGGGAAAGAACGAAACATATTCAAGATTTGAATGGGTCTATTTCGAAAAAAAAATAAACCATCTAAAATCCTATTCTTCAAAATGGCCTAGATCTCAATTAAAAAACTTACAAAAAAGCTTTCATATTTCAAAAGATAAAGTAAGAGAAGTTATATTGGAAAATAAAAGGAGAAATAGAGAGCTTGAGGATGCCTTAGGACTAGAATCTAAAGAATGGACTCAAACCCCCTATTATGATATAATTGAATTAATCGACTATTATAATAAAATACCCCTCACAACGGAGGAGATTTAAATATGGATTTTACTTTAGAGATGGAACTAAAATCCGATACGCTTCCAGGACAAGCAGAATCGTATGGACGTTATATTAGTAAAGAAATCACTACAGATAAATTTGGTATTCCTTATATTCCCGCTCGGAGAATTAAAGGAATCTTAAGGAAAAATGCTTTTTATCTTAAACTCTATCTCAATTTCGATGTTGATGAGATATTTGGTAAAGTTGGAATGTACCAAGAGTTTTTTAGAATATCAAATGGTTATATTAAAAATTACTGGAAGATAAGAAATTTATTACAATCAATTAAATCTAATAATATTGACTTAGAATCTAAGCAAAAATTAAATATAATATTCAGTAGGGAGAGAATAATTGATCTTTTCACCATTATCAGAACGCAGACCAAAATAGAGAATTATATGACAGGTGTTGCTGATGAGAAATCGTTAAGAACGAGCAGATTATTAAAAAAAGGGTTAAGATTTATGTTTACTATTAATATATCTGACGAAAAGATTGAAGATGATAATGATTTCTTTGAAGATTTAAAAAAGATATGTAGTGTTTCGCGACATTTTGGATCAAATAGGAATAGAGGTTTTGGAAACATAAATCTGAAAATAGAAAAAAAACCTGATAGCAACACAAACAAACCAGACATACAAGAAAAAAAATCTTCTTCTTTAATTGAAGAAATTTTGAATTTGAATGACCAGAATTATGTTGAATTAAATTTTGATTTATTTAACACCGAACCTCTAATTATTACTCCTTACGTTGGGCTTAAAAATAAAACAGCCTTCTTTATACCAGGAACTATGATACTTGGTGTGTTAGCCTATAAATTCATTAAAATTAATCGTTTAAAAAAAAATGCTCATGAAAATCAAGATTTTAAAGAAATTTTTCTCGAGGATAATGTAATCTTTTCCAATTTTTATCCTATCGATTCATTTAAAGAAATAAAAAATAGATCTTTACCAATACCAAAATCCTTATGTAAACTAAAATATGGGGATGAGTTTCTTAACTTGATTAATCAAGATTTACCTCTCGATAAAAATTTTAGTGATCTGGAAGGTTTTTGCTATAATAATAAAATTTTCGAGGTAAATAAGAGTGATTTAGTTAATTTGAACACCTCAGTAAACTATCATTTTCAAAGTTCTAAGGATAAAAGTATAGGATCCGCTCTAGAGGGAGAACAAAATTTTTTTCAATACGAATCTATCGATCCTGGTTATCATTTCAGTGGTAAGATCTATGGAAAATCTTATTACATTAAAAAATTACTTGAAATTTTTGAAGAAAAAAATTCAACATTAGTTAAAATTCAACTTGGCAAATCACGAAGTGCTCAATATGGAAATTGTATCTTACAAATAAAAAATTACTTTGTTAAGAATAATCGGGAGAATAGAAAAGACCAGAAAGTGAATAGATTCATAATATATCTTGAATCTGATATGATTTTGCTTAACTCCTATGGACATCCAGAACCCAATCCAAAAATATTAACTGAAACAGTTGAAGATAAAATAGGCATCGAAAAAAATTCGCTTGAAATTCATAAACAATATATTGATAAAATAGATGTAGGAGGATTTTCAGGCATCTGGGGACTACCGAAGATTCAGTATCCAGCTTTAAAAAAAGGTAGTATTTTATTAATTGAATCAAAACAAAAAATTGAAATCTCAAAGATTAAGGAACTACATTTAGGTATTAAAACAAATGAAGGATTTGGTAAGATTCAATTAAGTCAACTTTCGGATGATTCTGGTTTAAAATTAAATATTTCAAAGCTCAAAGATCAATCTAAAGATGAATTTCGACTTCAAGAAATTAAAGATTTTCTTATTTCTATCTTTGATAATTATATAATCGACAGGGTTAATGAATTAGCCTATACAAAGTCTAGTAAATATAAGAGAAATTATTCAATTTCAGAATTAACAAGATTAAAAACACTTATTATAGATTTAGATGATGATAGTGCTTTAAAAAATAAATTTAACGCATTATCTAAGAACGGATTTAAAAAATTTAAACCTTTTCATAATCTTCTCTATTTGAAATCAAGTAATCAAAATATAGAAGATATTACATTCAATGTTGAGATCAAGAAAATAGTAACTAACGACATACTAAATACCTTAAATAATCGATTTTCGGACCTTATTGAAAATGAACTTTTTACATTTAATCTCTTTAAATATTATAAAAATTATTACTTAAAGGTTTTAAAAATATTAGAATGGAATCTTAAAAAAAGGTGATTTAAATTAATAGTAAAAACAATAAAATAATGTATAAAACGAACACAAATCCACTTTCCCATAAAATATTTGTCAAAGGGATATTATCCCTAATATCACCCCTATCTTTAGGATCAGGAAATGGCATATTTACAGATAATGATCTTATACGAAATGGATTAAATGAGGTTATAATTCCAGGGACAAGTGTTGCTGGAACAATTCGATCTTATCTAACACATATTTTGGATGAAGAAAATGAAGATTTTTTAAATGAAATATTTGGATTTCAAGAAAATGGAAACGGGTGTCAAAGTAATTTAATTTTTTATGACGTAGAACCTTTTGATAAGAATTACAATATCTCTATAAGGGACGGTATTAAAATTGGAACCAAAGATAATGAATATTTATATAAAAGTGCTCAGAAAATGGGTAAATATGATTATGAAATTATAGATTCTGGAGCAAAATTTCAATTTAAACTTGAAGCTAACTTGTGGCGGAATCAGCAAAAAATATTATCCAAATTGGAAAATTTATTGTTTATAGTTCTCTCTGTTCTAAAAAATGGGGAATTGCAGTTTGGCGCGAAGACCACACGAGGCTTTGGAAAAATTAAATTAGAAGATGTTGAGATTCTTAAATTAAATCTATCAGATAAAAACGACTTAGAGAAGTGGATCAATTTAAATTGGGAGAACTTTGAAGGAAATACTAAATTAAATGAATTAAATGCTGAAAAATTAAATATTAAAGATTTAAATTTATTTACTTTACATGTAAATTTTCGAATTCCTTATTCTCTCTTAATTGGCAAATATTTTTCAGATCCTGGCGAAGTTGACATTGTGCACATTCAAGAAAATGAAGAAAGTATAATTCCGGGTACATCTTGGAATGGGGCTCTAAGAAGTGCTATCTACCAAATTTTTAGAGATATTAAGAGAGAGCTATTGAAAGATGGGAATTTCAAAGATATCATTGAGGATAAAACCTATAATAAAGTGTTTAACGATCTTATTGAATCGCTATTTGGTTTTGTCGCAATAGATACTCAACAATCAGCTAATCAATCAAGAAAATCAAGAATATATATAGAACACTCCAAAATAAATAATAGAAGAGTTCTAATGAAATACACTCACAATAAAATAGATCGTTTTACAGGTGGAGCAGTCGATGGTGCTCTCTTTACCGATTGCGCTTCATATGGGGGATCCACAGATTTACACATTACTATAAAGGACTATAAAAAGTATGAAGTAGGAATGATCCTTCTTGGGATAAAAGAGCTAATGAATGGATTCCAATCGATTGGTGGAACTACATCTGTAGGACGAGGGATTCTAGAATCAAAAGAAATGAGCATTAACCACAAAATACTCACTGAAGCGAAATTCGAAGATTACTGTAATAAATTCATGAATGAGATCTTTCGGAGATTAAAATCTGATGGAAAAGATAATAATAGGAGGGATCGATATGAATAATAAAGAAGCAAATTTAAAAACATTTAAATTTAACAAAGTGAAAACAGTAAAATCTTGTATTTTAAATAAACAAAATTGTAAAATTAGTGAATTAGAAGCAAATATTACAAAAGATCTTATAGATCTAGTCGATAAAAATAATTCAAGAAATTATTTTTTAATGTATTTCTATCACAAAGTCAAGTTATTCACCTTTTATTTGGACGAAATTAGGAAAAAAAAGAAACTCCATGAAGTGTTAATGCCAAATTATCTTCTTGAAGCTCGCTTTTTTAATAAAAATAAAGAAATCCATATATGGCGGATTGATAATAGATTTTATTGGAGATATAGGCAAGATCAAAGTGTAGAGGAGAATATAGAGAAAGATGATCTTCAATGGAAAGATCAAAATGTTTATGAAGAATTCCATTATATTCAAGGAAAAAGAGTAAAAAAAGAAAATATCGAAGGTTTAGATGCTTACTATCTTTCTAATAAAAAAGGAGCTCAGATTGAAATCAATTTTCTTGATTTAATTACCAATTCAAATTTACCATTAAAATATCAAATTCACAATTATTTCTTATATAATAAATTAGGTTTAATCAAATTTTTTGATGCAAGATTATGCAATATTTTTGATCAAAATGGAGAGGAAATATAATGGGAAATAAATACATAAAAACTGAGGAGAAATTCATAAATCCCTATCATTTTATACCCTTAATAGAGGAGGGATGTTCCAGAGGATTTAATAAAAAAGATTTAGAAAAGGATATTAATAAATATAAATACACAGGAAAGATAAGATGTTCTTTAAAGACAATGACACCAATTTTTATACCTAATTCTTCAAACAATAAAACTTTCACAAATATAAGGGATAGTAATAGTTATGATTTTTTTTCGTATGAAAACCTTGTCGATAAAAAAGATCCGCTCCCTCCAGAAGAACCTATTATTCCAGGTTGCGAAATTAGAGGGGTTATTAGAAATTCGTATGAAGCTTTGACAAATTCTTGCCTTTCTACAACGGATATAGATAAAATAACCTATTATAGATTTCCAAAACCTAAAAAACCAGGCATTCTATATTATAATAATAATAACAAATGGTATATCCAACCTTGCAATTATTTTAAAGTCGATTTGGAGGATTATGAAAGGCATTTCAAAGATTTAGAAGAAGGTGAAAGTATTAATTATCAAGGGGAAACTGGATATTTACACCATGGAGAACCCTTTGGTGAGGATAACGGAAAAAATTATGAGTACGCTTTTTATGAAATAAATGAAAACCCTATTTGCGTTAACGAATTATATGTTTATAATTTATATAATAATCTTCAGTATTATCGAGATTCAAGAATCAATAATGGCTTAAATTCATTTCATCAAGGATACGAAAAAATAGATTTGTCTTCGAAAGATTTTGAATCATGGAAAAATAAAGAACGCATACTAATATATTATCAAAAAATTGGTAATCATTATTATTTAGATTTTGCTCAAATCGGGAGAATCATCTTTAGAAACAAAATAAAAGATGTTATAAAAGATTATCACCCTTGTGATTCTCCGAATAATTTATGTTCCGGATGTTTTTTGTTCGGAAATATAGGAAAGGATGGAATTAACGAATATTCAGTCTCATCACGAATTAGATTTACTGATGCAAAATCTATTAAGAAATTAGATGATTCCTATTATCTTCCACCAGGATACTTACCTGAACTTTCTACTCCAAAAATTTCAAGTTTCGAGTTTTATCTTAAAAAGCCCGAAAATAATATCGCTCTATGGACTTACGATTTTGCGATCAAAAAGTGGAGAGGATATAATAATTATGAATTATTAAGAGAATATAATCCTAGAATTAACGGTAGAAAATTCTATTGGCACAGTGATTTTAATCAAGATAATTATGAATCAATAGAAAATGTTTCTGACCGGAATATTTACGTAAGACCTTTAGAAAAAGGTATTGAATTCGAATTTTATGTGTATTTTAAAAACATATCTAAACTAGAACTAAAACAGTTGATCTGGACTTTAGAAATTGGAGGAAATAAGGAATGCGGTCATAAATTAGGAATGGGCAAACCCCTGGGACTTGGAAGCGTTCAAATTTCAGTTCAAAATTTATTTTTAAGAAAAATATTTTTGGATTTTAAAAATCATGAAAATTCTAACCTAAACTATATTATTCAAGAAAATACCGAAATTATACAGAAGGTTAAAAATATTACTAAAAATTTTCTTCAGAAATTAAAATTTAATGAAAAAGTTGTGGAAATCTATAAAAAAATAAATAATTTTCAAATAAAAGAAAATATTGAACCTAATATTGCTATAGAATACCCAAATAATACTAATTCTGATGATATTTTTGAATGGTTCAAGCAAAATAGAGAAGTAAATGAGGAGGCAAGTGCGTTCAAACCATTAATCGTTCAGAATTTAGACCCATTGAATATTTTAACAAAGGAATTTTATTTGTATAAATATGGACCGTCTAAAAAGAAGAAAATTTATAAAACAGGGTAGAAGCAATTAAGGAAAAACGAATTTAATAGATGGAAAGAAAAAAGAGTTACCGGAAAAATAAAATGGTTTAATAATCAAAAAGGCTATGGGTTTATTGAGCCCGATAAAGACGAAATAAAAGAAGATATTTTTATTCACTATTCAGCAATAGAAGGAGACAAAGATGGATTTAAAACTTTGAAAGATGGAGATAAGGTAGAGTTCGAGATTGAGAAAGGCAAAAAAGGCCCCCAGGCAAAAAATGTGAAAAAATTTTAATCTCTTGCATAAAAGTTAAGAAAATTGTAATTCTGGATTATTAAGATTTTTAAATATTTGAAAGGTATATTTCTAAAAATAAAATTTTTAGTGGTTTTAAATTATGAAAAGACATAATAGTATTGCTCAAATATTTGGTAAAAAGATCTATATTCTAAAGGTAAATTTTATTTGTAGGATAGAAAAAAGATAACCGAGTCTTCTTGAAGTTATATTCTCTTCTATATAAAGATGATTTAAAAGCAATTTTCGAAACAATTGAATTTCAATCTTCTTGTTGAAGCTACGTTCTATGCTATTGCTTGACTCATTTTTTATTTTTCACCTCCTCCTCTATTTCAATCTTCTTGTTGAAGCTACATTCTTTGCTATAAAATAATGTTATATAATGTAGATAACTCTGATTGGATTTCAATCTTCTTGTTGAAGCTACATTCTTTGCTATATTTCCACAATTCTACAGTAGTATAAATTTCTTTAAGATTTCAATCTTCTTGTTGAAGCTACATTCTTTGCTATCTGTTTTTTTTAATGCTGATAGAAGTTCCTTTTCTTGAATTTCAATCTTCTTGTTGAAGCTACATTCTTTGCTATAAAAAAAATGGCAATGCAATATAAACCCGAGACAATAAGGAATTTCAATCTTCTTGTTGAAGCTACATTCTTTGCTATATCAATTTAAGCCTTATGATACTAATCATAATGTTAAATTTCAATCTTCTTGTTGAAGCTACATTCTTTGCTATTGCTGCTTTAACCCCTCCCACAAATGCTCCCTCTGAATTTCAATCTTCTTGTTGAAGCTACATTCTTTGCTATAATTTCCATAATTCTACAATAGTATAAACCTCTTTTAAATTTCAATCTTCTTGTTGAAGCTACATTCTTTGCTATTGTGTAAATGTTCAATGCTAATTATCGAACCTCCTTTATTTCAATCTTCTTGTTGAAGCTACATTCTTTGCTATTTGGACACATATAGGATCAATTGGTGGGAATTATAGATTTCAATCTTCTTGTTGAAGCTACATTCTTTGCTATTTAATAGATAAAGAACGCGAAAGGGTGAGTCCATAATGAATTTCAATCTTCTTGTTGAAGCTACATTCTTTGCTATCGGCTAAGTGTTCAATACTAATTATCGCGTTTCTTTTATTTCAATCTTCTTGTTGAAGCTACATTCTTTGCTATGGAAATGCTCTTTTAAGAGCATTTACAAATTGCCTTAAATTTCAATCTTCTTGTTGAAGCTACATTCTTTGCTATTATTATCATTAAATTCTCTAAACCCGCCCCAAGATGTATTTCAATCTTCTTGTTGAAGCTACATTCTTTGCTATATCACTAAGTGATTACTTGATGTCTCCCACTCCCAAATTTCAATCTTCTTGTTGAAGCTACATTCTTTGCTATTCTGTAAATCCCTTTCCGAGCAATACTACGCCACACAAGATTTCAATCTTCTTGTTGAAGCTACATTCTTTGCTATGGCAATGGGAACGATTCTCGCGCCTGTTATTGCCTAATTTCAATCTTCTTGTTGAAGCTACATTCTTTGCTATGTATTTCGCGATAAATCCACGCTAAAACTGACAAAAATTTCAATCTTCTTGTTGAAGCTACATTCTTTGCTATCTTTT
>JAEOUA010000006.1 GCA_016839555.1 Promethearchaeota archaeon | reverse complement strand
ACTGGTGGTCCCCCAAGGATTATTGGATTTCACCCCTACCCCTGGAGTACCTCAGACCTCTCCCGCCCTCTAGTAAAGCAGTATTCCTAGCATAATGACAGTTAAGCTGCCACATTTTACCAAGAACTTACCAAACCGGCTACGGACACTTTAAGCCCAATAATTATCCCGACCACTTGAAGAGCTGGTTTTACCGCGGCGGCTGGCACCAGCCTTGCCCTCTCCTTTCTAGTAGAGAACATTAGTCATCTACCACAGCTCCTATGTGGAGCACTTTGGGTAGCCCCGTCACACTTGCGTGTATTGCGGAGGTTTCGCGCCTGCTGCGCCCCGTAGGGCCTGGGTCGCTGTCTAAGTACCCATCTCGAGGCTCCCGCTCTCACGGCCCCTATCGATTATCGGCTTGGTGAGCCATTACCTCACCAACTACCTAATCGACCACAATCCCATCCTATGACAGACATAGACCATTTTCTATGTCCCTTTCAATGAAACACTTTTCCAAGCCGAATCAAATATGGGACATTATCCTCAGTTTCCCGAGGTTAGTTCCCTTCATAGGGTAGGTTGATCATGTGTTACTGAGCAGTTTGCTATGAGACAATTAGGTGTCTCATTCAACTTGCATGGCTTAACCCCACCCAAATAGCAGTCGGGTCCGGCAGGATCAACCGGAATTAATATTGAAGTATTCGCAATTTCTTAAAGGGGAAATTATAAGTTTTTTTCAGTTAAAACTTTTAAAAGTTATAACCACATTTTTTATTTCGCATCTTTGAATGGACTTTTCATTTAACGGAATTTTAACCGTAATCAAAGCTTACACCGGTAAAAATGCGAATAATTGCAATAATTATAAAGTAATGCTTTGTTATAAATTTTTCTTATTTTTTAGATAAACAATCTTTAAAATTAAAATAGGAGGAGTTTAAAAAGATTTTTTGCAAAATAAACATACAATATTACTTAAAAATACTACAACTTAAAATGGATCTTAAAGATAAAATTAAAATATATTTAGATCAAATAAAAAATTTGAAAGGAGTGGAAAATGTTGTTTTAACACAGAGAGACGGTAATCCAATTCAATCCTCTGGAGTATGGCTTAGTAAGGACGAAATATTTAATGTAAGTTCCGCAGCAAGTGCTATTTATAATGTAGGTATAAAATTACATCCAAAAAATTTAAAATACATTCTTATCGAGGGTAAGAAAGCAAAGATTCTTATCGCTCCTTTGAATAATCCCGTTCATGAATCGCTAAATAAAATTTTGGAGCAGCAAGACATTCTCAAGAATATGAATGAATTTTTTATTGGAATAACTGCCCAACCAAATGTGAATTTAGGAGGTATTTTTTTGCAAACTAATAATTGTTTAAAAACTATTAAAACAACTCTATTAAGTTCAAGGCAAACATTCAAACCTCCTCTAATTGAATATGATGAAATAAAATTGCAAGAGATCTTAAATAGATTTAAAATAAAAGAGTCTGATGAAGAAAATTATAATTTTTCCTCACTTCTATTTAATATTTCTGAAGAATTATCTTGGGAACTAAATAAAATATTAAATAATTTTTCATTAACCGTTTTAGATCTTAATTATGCTTTTTTATCTGTAGAAGGAGGTTTCATATTATCAAAAATCTTAAAGAATTTAAAATTATCAGATAGAACAATTGATAATATCTCTGCAATGAGTTATTCGCTTTTTCATGTAGCAAATAGATGTGCATGGTTATTAAAAAAAATGAATGCAGAAGATATTTTATTAGAATGTAATCATTCTTTTCAGTTTATAAATAGAATCAAAGATGGTATATTTTGTTCTGAAATTGGAAAAAATAAACAAAAATTGGGTTTAATAAGACTTTATTTACCACCATTTTTGAGAAAAATATCTGAGGTATTAAAAAGAACTGAGAAAGAAGAAAAACCCAGTTCTTTTGATATTAAGAATTTATTAGGAGAAATGTTAATCAAATAAATTAAATCATATAAGATGAATATTTTTAAATCATTTAAACAGTTAAAAAAAAAAGAGCAATGTTTTCTTCTTTATTGTTTATTAGACAGAATTCCAATTATAGTATTTGGACAATCTTCTGAAGTAATTGATGATTTCATTATTGAATTACTAAATTTAATAAATTTCAGAAAGGAATTTATTTACTATACTGATTTTGTTTCAAAAAGTGAGTTAGAAAGTATGATCCAAAATGAATCTAATGATTATAATTCAGTGAGAATCCAAATTCGGTGCCCCGCAAATACGGGAATAAAAGCAATAGAACAATTCGATAATTTTATTTCGATGGTTATTGGTATCATAATCCCACCAGAAAATAATATAAATTCAATTGAGAAAAGTATAAAAAAAAAATTAAATAAATTTCTCGAAATATTTCTAAAGGAAAATACTATCAGTATAAAAGCAATTGGATTTGATGATAAATTAATTAATCTCAATTTAGAAGGAGAAATTCTTATAAAAATTTCAGAGCATACAGAAAATTCAATAAATAAGATGAAAAGAGTATTGTATGAAAAAATTAATAAAAATGAAATAAATAAAGATCTAATAGAATCATTATTGGATTTTGAAATTGAAAAAAAAGAAATAAAAAAGAATATTTTTAAAAAAGAAATTCAAAATTTTTATTCGGGATCTAAAAGAGCTTTTTTTATTTTATCAAAATTGAATCTATTAAATACTATGCAAGTTGATTCAAAAATAGGGAGCAAAACCTTATTAGAAACCATTGATTATAAAGAGGTCCCTATTGAAAGGATACTTTCATTTATTAAGAAAGAATGGGGCGAAAATTTTTCAGATTTAATTGAAAACAATAAATTAAGCTTTATTGGTGATAAAATACAATCTTTTTGGGGTTAAAAAATGATATTAAATTATGAGTCAAAAATAATTCAAGTTAAGATTGTTTATTATGGCCCTGCTATGTCCGGTAAGACGACATCAATTAAGTTTCTCTTTAACTTTTTTAATAAAGGAGATCAACTCAATTCAATTGAAAATACTGTGGGTAGAACTTTATTTTTTGATTTTGGAGTACTACAATTTAAGGGATCTCAATGGGAACTAAAATTTCTTATTTATTCTGCAACTGGGCAAGATTTTTATGCTAGTACGAGACCTGCTACACTAAAAGGTGTTGATGGAATAATATTTGTTGTAGATTCAAAAAGGGATTGTTTAAATCATAATTTTCGTTCTTGGAAAGAATTAAAATACTATTTTAGTGAAGAATTATATCAAATTCCAATTGTAATTGCCCTAAATAAGTATGATTTAAATAATGGGGAGAAAATTGATAAAATGGATTTGAATGCAATTATAAACTTTGACAGATTTAAAGAAATACATATTAATAAAACAATTGCTACTACGGGTGAAGGCGTTTTAGATTCATTTAAAATGTTAATTAAATCTATTTTTCCAAATATAACTATTATTGTGTGAAATTCAAATAATTAAATGATAAAGGAAAAATTATAATTATTAATTATTTTTAAAGATGAATTTAGAATTGATCATAAAATCTTATTTTTTAACTTAACTTATTTAACCTTATGATTCAAAAAAAATTAAGTGATTACTTTTAATAAAGAAGTATAAAAAAATTATTTTTTGAGTAAAGCTTTTCCTTCTTCAATCCATTCTTTAATAGAATCTTCTGAAACCCCGTTTATTAATTTGGCTAAATCTGAAGCATTTTCCTTAATTAACTCATTTACCGAGCTAATACCAAGAGCAATGAATTTTTGTTCAGTTTTGGATCCTAATCTATGTAATTTTGTTAAGGAAATTTGATTCTGATTTAATTGCTTTTTATCTATTTTAGTTTTCGGGATCTTTTTCTTTTTTAAAGTATCAGGTTTTATTTTTCCCTTTATTTTAGAGGGTTTTGATTCTTTAACCTTTTCCATTTTTTTATACATGTTTTTACTAACTCTTTTAATATATCCTTGTTGATGAAATTGTTTAAGAAGATTTCGCGCAATTCTCACATCTGAGGCTCCAATACCTAGTAATGTCATTATTTGAAATATTGAAAATTGTTTAGTAAGCTTTTCTTCAATTCTATTATATAATCCCATTTTAAATCACTTTATATCAATTATGATAATTAATTTATTTATTTTCAGAATTATAGGTTTTTATAATCCTCAAAGTAACTATAATTTTTCATTCCTATATGAAATAGGTCAATCTTGTCTAATCCTTTCATTGAATTATTATAACCGTGGTAATTCCATATGTTTTGTTAAAATATAATCCATTTAATGAAATAAAATTAATGGTATTTGTCTTATGTTTGAAATTTTTAAATTCTACAAAAGAGAGAAATTTTGATTTTTTATTTTTTTGAATAGCTAATTTTAAATTTTTTGAAGATCTTCTGAGAATTGACTATAATCGACACCAATAGGCGCACTTCCATCACCATAAATTTGATAAAGTACTGTTCTCCTGGCACATTCATTAAAACTTCTATAGATATTTCTTTTTTTATCCCAGAGAGCACAAGTTTTATAGAGGAGAGGATTCCAAATATAATATTCATTATCTGGCTCATACCAAAGTTTTTCATCTTTTAATACTTGTTTAATATCTTCTTCTCCTATTACTTCTGTGAGATCTTGTTTATTTAGCATAACTATAAGAGGGATTTCCTTAATTAATTTACCTCTTGTCACATTTTTTAATTCTTTTAAAGATTCAATATTATCCTCAAAAAAATGTGTTTGAGAATCAATAGTAAATATTACCCCATCTGTTCCTTTGAAAATTTTTTTTCGTAAAGGGGAAAACCTACTTTGACCTGCTACGGTATAAACATGATAAAAAACTTTTCTTTGTTTAGTGGATTGGAAAATTCCTCTGTCGAAATATAATGTGGATCCACTTTCCATTGAGATTTTAGTTAATTCCCCAGTTGGTTTAATATCTTTTTCATTCTCATTGGTAAGTCTATATAATGTGTCAACAATGGTAGTTTTTCCTGAACCCCCCATCCCCCAATATAAAAGTTTAATGTATACCTTTTGATCTGTTGTAAATCGAACCATTTAGAAACCTACCTTCGTGATAATAAATATTTCTATATTTAATACTATTTTTATATATATTATTTATGAAATACTAAATCAATTTTTATTTTTATTAAATCTAAATCATTAAATATTATTATAATTAAGTATTTTCAGAAATTTTTTGCTATTTTGCTTTTTATTAAAATGCTAATATTATTAATATAAGCTACTAAAAGAGTTATAATTTTCATATAAATCTTATTTGAAAAGAAAGTTTTTACTAAAAATTAAAACTATTTTTTATAATTTGAATTAGGGTTTTAGTCTAAACATTATTTAGTATTATATATCCATACTTTAACATAAATATTTTAATTCCCCTTTTTTATTATCTTTTCATTATTTTTTTTTAAATTTACAATAATTCTTCTAAATTTAGAGGCATTGATAAAATTTTCTTTATAGATTTACTTTTAATGACCTCCTTCTCTGACCAAATAATATAGTTTTGTTTAATTAAAAAAAGATTGCATTGAATAATACCGTATTTCTAGAAAATTCAATTAAAATTATCAAGACTTTTTTTGAATAAGATTCAAATTTAAGAGATGATATTATGAAAATTGAAAAATTATATGAATATTATGAAGATTTTTGTCCTGAATGTGGTGGTAATATTATTTGTAATACCTATGAAAGGGTATGTAAAAATTGTGGATTAGTTATTAACAAAATTTTTGAAGATTCTTCTTATAGTTTTGGAGAAGATAACTGTATGAGTAGTTCCAATAAACAATACGTTGCTTTAGGGAACAGAACCGATTTTGTTGGGGGTCTAGGAACCTATATTGGTTATGAAAATTCAAAATATTTAAAAGATAAAAAAGGTAATCTCTTATCTCCCAATGAACAAAAATTATATAGAAGATTAAAAAAGAATTACTCAAAATTTTTAAGAATTAAAAATCATGAGACAGAATATCGTATATTTAAAATTCTAAAAAAAGTATCTATTTATCTTAATTTGAATATAAATATAAGAAACAATGCAGCATTTTATTACAAAAAAATTAAGAAAAAAGAAAAAGAGATTATCAATAATATTTCATTAATAGCATTTTGCATTTTTATCGCTGGGAGAGAAGAAAATTTCAAATCTCCGATAACCATTAATGAAATTTCTTCCGCCTTTCAAAAATTCGGTCATAGAGTTAACCCCCGATTAATCTTAAGAGATGGTTTAAAATATAAAAAACTATTGGAAGTCAAAACAAAACCACATAAAAGTGAGAACTATTTAATTCGATTAGTATACCAAGTTATTAACCATAAGAGTTTACAAAAGCGTTTGATTGATAAAGGTTCTCCATGGTCAATAAATGAATTTCAAATTAAATTAACAAGAAAATGTCAAGAAATCTTAGAAAGTTTATCAATATGGGAGCGAGGGGGGAGAAATCCCTTTATTCTGACAGGAGCAGTCATATATTTAGCTGATAAATTACTAGCAAATGAAAATGATTTAAAATCAATTTTAACTCAAAAATTAGTCTCTGATGCAACAGGGATAGCAGAATATTCGATAAGAGACCATTATGTTAATTTATTAAAACCTCTTTTTAAGACAAAGTTGAATTAAAGATTTAAAAAGATATTATTAGAAGATTACAAAGTTAAATTTTTTAACTTATTTAATTTTATTTATAAATAGACCCTTTTTTTATGCTTCTGTAGTGTAGTTCGGTCAATCAAAAAATAGTCATTTTTTTGGATTAAGCATATGAGGCTCTCACCCTCGTGACCCGGGTTCAAATCCCGGCAGAAGCATTATATTACTCTAAAATTATAAAAAAGAAAAATTTGAAAAAAATTTTTTTAAAGTTTTTTATCTGATAGTAAAAATATTAATTCATATATCTCTTTTAAAAGTTTGATATATTTTTTTATTTGTTCAGCTTGTTCTTCTTTTTTCATTATTTTTAAAATCCAAATTAATTTCTCTTTTAAACTATTGATAGTTTGATTTATCAAATCGTCTTTATCATTATTTAATATTTGGGTTTTTTTCTTTATTTGATTTTTTTGTATCTTTTTAATTTCTTGTTGAGTTGTTTTATTAATAATTAAGATTTTTCTATTACAAGATGGACAAAATAGTTCTCCTTTTCTATTTTTAAAAATAGGACTATTACATTCAGGACAAGATTTGTTAAGCATTGTATTTCCAGATCTTAATAATTCAGCCATTTTTTCAATATTAATTTTATCCATATTTTTAAAAATCTGTTATAATGATAAATTATTTTAAATCTATTCTTCTCTTTCTTTATTTTTTAAGAGACTTATAATATATCCAGAGATTCTATTCCTTAAATGTTTAGAATTAATATCAAGATATTTGTTTAATAATTTTTTATTTTTTTCAAAATCCTTTGTGAATACATCTGGATATTTATCTATTAATTCTTTTGAGATGTTTTTTATTAAAATAGTTCTAACTTTTCCCATTTAAATTCAATCAAACATTTCTAATTATTTCTTAAAATACACTTCTTTTCTTAATTAATCATATATAAAATAAATGCTTTTTCATTATTAATATCAAATAAAAAATCCTATTTTTGAAACGCTTTTCATACGGGGTTTAATTTATTGAATCAGAAACCAATTTATGGTTTTGAAAAAATATAGATAAGATTATAAATTTATTAATTATTATATCTTAATTAGTTTTTTTTGAAATTAATAACACTAGCATATAATTGACAGAATATTTTTATAAAATTTTAAAATATTCAATTAACTTCAATTAAAGAGGATAAATCCAGAGAATTTTGTATGAGTTTTAATATATTTTTTTTTAATCTATATATAAATGAAGAAAAAACCTCATATTATTAGTTTTTCTGTCGCTTTTTTCATTATATTAACTACTACATTTTGTTTTATTACTATAAGAGAAGATTTATATTCTTATTCTCAATTGTTTAATCGTAGCGAGCCGATTGAAACCGCTTATACTTTTTTTAAGATAAATTATCTTAATACTGACAGAGAAGTTTATTATTTAGATGAGAGTATTAAGATTAATGCTTCATGGGATAAAGAACAAATTCCAGACGACCCTCCAAACGAGGAATCCTTTTTTCAGATTCAGATTCTTAACTATAGCTATGATATCTTATGGAATTCATCAAGATTTTATGAAAATGGAGATGATATTGAGAAAAATTTTACACTTTCTATAGAGAACGATTTGGATTTAATAATCGAGGGACAATCTATTTACTTAACAGTATGTTTATTCTATTTCTGTAGTGACCCCCCTATAGAAGGGCATTATAATAATAAAACAATCAAAATACTTAGAGAAGGTAATTTTTCCATAGCAGAACTGAATTTTAATAGAAATATATTTTATCCGGATGAGTTTCTCGAGATTAATATGACTTATGGGTTATTATATGATTTGGAATATGAAACTAGCTACATCGAATTTAGGTTATTTAATACTACTAATGAACTTTTATGGAATTCTTCCAAATTTTATCAAGAGGGGGTTAATATTGAAAAAAATTTAACTATTCCAGTTCAATCCTTTATTAATTATGATTTTAATAGTTCTTTATCCTTAAAAATTACAATATATTATTATTATAAATCATTAATAAGTTCAATTGAAAAGCAAGGATATTTTTGTAACACAACAATAGAAATTATTAAAAAAGGACTATTTAATGCTATTAAATTGGATTTGAATAAAGAATTTTTTTATCCTGACGAAAATATCGAAATAGTAGCCTCTTGGGAATTATTATATAATCCAGTATATGAAAATTGCTTTGTGCAAATTAAAATATTTAACTCTTTAAATAATTTAATTTGGAATTCCTCCAAATTTTATGATAGAAATATATGCGAGAAAAATTTTAATTTAAAGATTTCGAAATTAAATATTAGTAATAATAATTTATATGACTCCTATTATATTTATATCGATTATTATTTCAATTCTTCAATTATAACTTTTGAGATAACAGAGAGCTATCTAAATACTAGTTTTATCATTTACAAAAAGAATAATTTATTACCATTTATGTTTAATTTTAACAAAATTTCAAAAGAAATTAAAACAACTAATTACAGCATTATTATATTATTAATTTCCGTTTTACCTTTCACCTCAATTATAGTGATATTATTACTAACTAAAAAAAGAAAAATATTAGAAGATATGACAATAGAATATTGAATCTTTCTTAATTTTCCAAATTAAATTCATTAACAATACTTTTAGATACCGACAGAATTTTAAAATTAGCAAATTTTAAGAAATAAAACATTTTTAATAGCTAATTTAATTCAAAATTAAAAAACTATTACACTCATATTTCTTATAAAAAATAATTCTATTCTTTTAATATTAAATAAATTGAGATGAGTTCTATTTCAAAAAATTATATTGAGGATTTATTAAGAAAACCCACATTATTTAAATCAGAAGAAACTCTAAGTATAGATTACGTTCCCGAAAAGCTTCCACATAGAGAAAAAGAACTTTCCTTATTATCTCAATTATTTATTTCTTTAATAACAAATCCGAATTCAATATCAAGAAAAATATTAATAACTGGTGGAACGGGTATTGGAAAAACAGCCACAGTCAAAATTTTTGGAAAAATGTTAACAGAAGTTGCAAACAAAAGAGATATTAATATCGCTTATATTCATATAAATTGCAGAAAAGAAAGAACATCATATAAAATCTTAATAAAAATAGTGCAATATTTACATAAAAATTTTCCTAAAAGAGGGTATTCTCCTCAAGATCTGTTAGAAATAATTTTAGAGACTGTTAGAAATAAAAATTTACATATCTTATTAATATTAGATGAATTGAATTATTTAATTGATAATGATAAAGACATAATATACTCATTAACTCGATTGTATGATGATTCATTTAATCAACCTCAGCAAATTTCTTTAATAGGAATTGTTCGAGATATTTCCTGTTTGCACAATTTAGATTCTAGCACTCTAAGTACCCTACAAAGAAATATTATTAAATTTAATAAATACACACTAAAAGAAATCTATGACATATTGAGTTATCGAATACAACTGAGTTTAAAAAAAAATGTCATTTCTAACGATTTGATTAAAATGCTATCTGAAATAGTACTCAATAGAGGTGACATAAGATATGGTCTAAACATTTTATGGAAAGCATGTAAAATAGCAGAAAGTAAGGACCTGAATTATATATCAAGTGAATCTTTAAGACTTGCAAACGAAACTTTAGTACCCTACTCCATACAAGACTTTTTAAAATATTTAAGTTATAATAAGATCCTATTTCTACTAGCTATAACCCTTAGTCTTAAAAATTCTATAAAGCCATCTATTTCATTCTCCAAAATATTAGAACAGTATGAAATAATTTGTGAGAGTCTTCAGAAAAAAAAAAAGTCTTATTCACAATTATGGAATTATTTAAATGATTTTAAAAAAGACGGGATCATTTCAGTAAATATTCAAAGTAAAAATATTAGAGGCAGGAAATCATTAATTAAAGTCTTGGATATTCCTTTAGAAGAATTAGAAAGGTTAATTTATAAAATACTTCAGAATAAAGGAATTAAATTATGAAAGAAAAAGACAATAAACCTCTAATTGAAGACTTATTAGGATCCCGGGCAAGGGTAAAGATATTAAAGATTTTAGCTAATAGTAATGAATTAAATATTTCTTCAATTATAAAGAAAGCCCATTTAAATCATAAAAATGTGATTAAACATCTTAAATACCTAAAGCAAGTAAACTTAGTCCAACAAAAAAATTTTGGAAGAATCAAAATATTTAGATATAAAAAAGAAAATCTAAAGGCAAAAAGTTTTAAACATTTTATAAAGATTTGGGAGAATTATTAATAAATGTATTTAATTTATCTATGCTTAAATTCTATAATTTTAATTTATTGCTCTTATTTAGATATAAAATATAGAATAATTCCTTTATATGTATTTAAATTTGGTTTCTTTATTGTTATTATAATTAATTTTGTAGAATATTTATTTTTTTTTCATGATCTTTTAAGATTTTTTACTATAAAATTTCTAATTTTCACAATTTTATTTCTTTTGTCTTTCCTTCTTTTTTTATTAAAAATTATTGGAGGCGCTGACGGAAAAATAATAATTTTTATATTTCTACTTATTCCTGCCAGAAATTTTAACCCAAATATGATTCCCTTTTTTTTTTTAATATTTTTTTGTATTTTTTCTATCTATAATTTATATCATTTATTTAAAAATCTGTTTTTAGAGAATAAAATTATATTAAATTTCGTAATAGAAGATATTTCAAATATATCTCATTTAAAAATATTATTCATTAAAACTTTTTTAAGCTTAATTGATTATTCAGAACTTAATAAAATAAATAAAAATAAGCTTGAGGTAAATTATGTCTTTTTTAATTTCAATAAAAAAACACTTCAGTTCTTAGGGTATTATAAACCTCCGGTAATAATTATAATTTCAATATGCTATTTTATTATATTTTTTTTTATGGGATTTTAAATATTTTATTCTAAAATAATATTAAAAATCGATTAATAAAAAAAATGATTGATAAGGAAAATTTAAATAAATCTATTAAATTTTTTGATGAAATAGATTTAAATAATGAGGATATTTCTCTTATTTTTAAAAAATTTGAAAAAAAGTTAAAAGATCCTAAGATCAGAGCTTTAATAAATAAACAAATGACATTTTTGGAAAATCTTAGAGATAATGAAAGCCTTAAAGATATTATGAGAGATTTAATTAAAAAATCTCAAATAAAAGATTTAAATTTATTATTAGAATATTTAATAAAAGATGAAAAACTAACCAATTGGCTTCAGGACTTTTTTCTTGAGAAATTAATTTAATTTTTAATACCTAAAATAAAAAAGAAAATTTTAATTCTAATTTTTATATTTTTATATATTAATAATATAATCTTTTAAGATCAAATTATTAGAATATATTTGAGGTATTTTTACAAATAATAAAATTTTAAATTTATTCATTTTCTCTAAATTAGTAGTTTATAGATGTGATTTTATATGGAAATTGAAAAAAAAAGAGAAACTTCATGGAAGATCCAATTAAAAGAAGATGAAAATCAGATAGAATTGACCTCAGTAGAAATAAGTGGAGAGGTTAGATCTATTAAGTTGGCAGTTATAAATAAAGGTAAAAAGGTTGAAGTTGAGATGAATAATGAAGAATTTTTTAATTTCCTTTCTCTTATTTCTGCTTTTAAGGATGTTGTAATTGGAGAGCCATCTTTTTTGAGTAAAGATCAATTAAGCATTGATTTAAATAATGAAAAGAAACAACTAGAAATTTCTAAGATAGATTCTAAAAGTACTGAAAAGAATTATGAAAATTCTCAAAAGGAAAAATTAGATCCAAAAGATTGGGATCCATGGTAGAAAATAGATAATTAATTATTCAATTTTTTCAATAATGAATTGACAATAATCAGTTTCTGGTTCTTCAAGACAACATTTATTTTCATATGTTTTAACTTTGTATAATGCAAATTCTCCAAAACCTGTTAAAATACCGGTAATAAAATAACATATGAATTTCGAATCACTTTCAAGGTTAGAACTTATATTATGTTGGAGGTTAATGATAATTGAATTCTCAGAGACTTTTTTTATAATAAATCTGCCCCATCCTTGGTTATTTAATATATCTATGAATTGTTCTACCAAATCTTCTAGATTTTTAATTTTTAATTGTTCCTCCCATTTTTGAATTAATGTCCATCCTGCTTTTTTACCTAACCATACTAATAGAGATTTAACCCCCTCCCCATATATTGAAGATAAGATATTTATTAATTTTGGAGGAAAAAAAACGAATCTATCGTTATATAAGTTATATTTACCTTTACTATATTTCAAACCTTTTAATTTGATACTTCTCATTATTATTAAAATTTTTTATTAATAAGATTTTTAATTCTCAATAGTAAATTCACCATAATAAATATTTCTGAATAAGGAATTTAAATTTTAATTTAAATTAAATTGATTCTAGATTAAAGAAATTAAAGATCTTAATAATATTAGAGGATTTTTTATAAATTAAATTAAAATAAAAAGTTATAAGTATGTTGGAATATATCTTTTTGGAAGCTATTTCTATTTTATTTATTAATATTATAATTTTAATTTATTCATTAATAGCTTCAGATCAATTAGCCACGATGATTGGTTTATCGATTTATTTAATTTTATTAACACCTTTTTTATTAATTTTAGAAAATTTTAAATCTTCAATAATTTATATTGATTATAACATGTCTTATTATAATTCTATGATGGAAATTTTATTATATATCAATTTTCTAATTGGATTATTATTATTTATTCAAATAATATATCTATTTTTATTTTCTTAGAGATTACATAATAAAATTCATAATATTGAAAATAGATAATAAGTAGGTTAAGATAAATATAATACCAGAAATTAATATAATAAAGACTTTATTAGGATAATTTATAATAGATAAGAAATAATAAGAAGATATTGAATTAGTAATTAAGAATGTTATAAAAATGGATATAATATCAACCATATTTAAAGATGATTTATTAAAAGTCGTAATATTTAACTCATCAAATTCAAAAAGGTTGTTAATAATATTTGGTAGAAAAGGGATTAATGCACCAATAGATCCAATAATTAAAGGTAATAAAATTAAAAAGATAAATGTTTTAAAACGCTCTCCTTTAATTAATATATTAATTTTTTTTTGTAATTTTTGATGTTTTTTAAAAACATTTATGATTTCAATTATTTTAGAAGCGGAAGTGTAGGCACTTTCTTCAATCATATTGATTGTTGAATTAATGAATATTGAATATCGGGAAGATTTTAATTTCTTTTTTATAACTATTAAGGTTTCTAAAAATGTGTATAGCCCATTTGAAAACCTATAGATTTCCTCTTCTAATAATCGTGATATAATAGGAAAATTGTGTTTCTCTTCTAAATATGCATTTAGGAAAGCTTTTTCAGGAGATAAATAATTATTAAGATTTTTAGCGAATTTTTCAATTAAAAAAAGAAATTCATTTAACTTTTTTTGTTCAATTTTAGAATCATTTCTTATCATCCCAATTAAAAAATGGTTTTTTTTTATAAATTTTTTAAAGAGATAATTCAAAAAAGCTAAAAAAAAGGGAAGAAAAAATAATATTATAAATTTTGATACAGAAATAAAAAAGAAAGCAAAGCAGAGCCCAATTGGAATGAATATTCCTATAAAGAAAAGAATGCTTAATTTTGAAGTTATATCTTTTAAATAAATTTTAAAATCCTCTTCCAAACTATTTAGATTATTTTCTTCTAAAGAATTAAATTCATCAAAATCATTTAATAATAAATTTTTTAAATACTTATCAAAATCAAGAGAAGGCGAGATATATTTTCTTAATGCTTTTTCAGGAGTCATTCCGCAATGTATTTTTGATAAAAAATTTTTAAAATCTTTTGATATAGAGAGGTTATAATTTGCAATTAGATTTATAAATTTTATATAGAGATCAGAATTATTTTTAGAAGTTTTTTGAATGAGTGAAAAATCAATTTTAATAAAATAAAGAATAGAATTTAATAATTGTTCAACTTTCCTGATTTGCCTATATATATACAAATTAAATTCATAAGAGATGATTAATGAAAAAATCGTTGTATAAAAAAATATTATTAAAATATTTATTTTTATTGAAAGAATTGAAAAAATAGTAATTACCATGAAGAGAAAGATAAAAATAAACATTGTCGCTTTATTTATAGCTTCTTCTTCAATTTTGTATTTTTTTTTATAAATCTTTATGTAATTACTATTTAATTTTTTAAACTTAAGTTCTGGGATTTTTGTACGATTGAATTTTTTACAAAATCCTAAATAAATATTTGTTTTATCATTCATATTATAACTTTCATATATAAAATTTAATTAAATATGAGTTATTACCACTGTAAGAGATATTAAACTTATAAAAGCATTGAGAAATTAAATTATATTCTTGATTTTGTAACTTTAGGGGATAATATTTAGTTATTATTTTTATTCCATCTAAGAGAAAAATATAATCAACTCTAAATTGATTAATAGAGATCTTTAAATTTTCAAAAATAAAGATATTACTGAAATAAGTATCATTATTATTGGCTACATAATTTATTCCCTTATCTATTTGCTCAATATTTATAATAATTTTCTCAAAATCTTTTTGATATTCATTTGACTCGTTGAATGTGATAATTAAAGGATTAATAATAGAGAAGAATGAAAAAATCATTAATATTCCAAAGCCTATTAGTAATACTTTCTCAACTAAATTTGTCATATAATCTATATTTTAGATTTATTAATATAAAATCCAATAATTCTTAGAAAATAATATCACCAGCATTTTTATAATAATCTTTTAGATTACTAATAGATGTTAAAGATAAAAAGGATAATTTATGAAAGAAATCAATTAATTTCAAGGTTTTTAACTTTTCTTTATTTAACAGCTGTTTAAATATATCGTCATAAATATTTAATAAAATATTAAAATCATCTCGACTCAAATATTCATAGTTACATATATTTTTAACTATCTTACTTTCATAAAGCGGAATTAATAGTTCCCAATTGTTTAATCTAGGATTATATTTAAATATGGTTTGTATAATTATTTGATTTTCCTTATTAAGGAAGATTTCATTTATAGAATAAATTTGACGCTTAAAATTGTGATTTTTTCTCATTAGAATAATTAAATCTAAATCATTTAAACAAGATTTATTTATATTAAAATGATAAAGAAAACGGTTAATTAAAGATTTTATAGTATTAGCATGAATAGTCTGAAAGCCTTTCAAGCCTGCTGATAGGCAATGAAATAAGGCTTCACATTCCTCTTTTGTGAGTATCTCTCCCAGAAAGATTATATCAGGGGTTCTGTGAAGTAAAGTTTTGATTTGATTACTTTTTGTAAAATATTTTTTATCTTTTAAATCATCTAATGAATCCACTTTAAATTTCAATTGATGCTTTTCAAATTTAATCTCATTGAGTGATTCAACAACATTTTCTACATATATTTTTCTAAACTCTTTTGGTGTCAATAAATCTAAAGCATTAATCAATGTAGTTTTTCCTGAATCAGTTTTTCCCGTCACTGTAAAATTTATTCTTTTTAATATGCAAAAATATAAAAAGGCCGCTATTTTTGGACTTAAGGTCTTGTTCTGTAATAAATCTTGCATGGTATATATGTTTTTATTTAATTTTCTAATATCTAATGAAAATTCATTAAAATTGATGGGAGCGATGTCAATTGCAAATCTGCAATAAAAAAATTTATTTTTTAAAATCATTTTAAGATTAGGGTTAGAATGATCAAGTCTCTCTCCACTGTAAAGCCTAAGCATTGTAATTATTCTCTCAATTTCTTTTTTATTAAATCTAATTTGGGTTCTACATCTTCCATATTTACGGTGGTTAAGATAAATATTATCTAAAGGTGAATCCAAAAAGATTTCTTCAATATTATTATCTATTAAAAATGGAAAAAATTTTTCAAGTTTTACAATCTTGAGTGCAATTAATAATCCGATTCTTTTTTTATTTAAATTATCTACATCAAATTTTAGGTCTATTTCCTGTATTGCCCTTAATTGATATGATTCAATTAATTTTTCAATAGAAATAAGCTTATCAATTTTAATTAATTCTATTTTATTTGAAATAAAATTTATAATTCTCTGAAAAAAATCTTCATCTGAGGAGTTTTTAAAAAAAGTACTTAAACTATAATTTTTTTCTATTTCATTCTCAATATCATATATGAAAATATCATAGATTTTGTTTTTACCAATAGAATATCTTTCAATTAATTTTTTTTTTTTTCTTTAATTTTGATTGAATGTTTTTTTTTGGGTGAAAAACTACATTTGATAATAAAAATTCATAGAAATTAGAATAATACTTAAATAAATCTCTTTTTTCTTTAAAATTTTTGAATTTTTGAATAATTTTAATCGAATCAATAATTTTTAATATATCTTTTATATTTAAATCAATTTTTTTTATGCAATTTTTGCAAGCATATTCATTTTGAATAGCTGTTAGTTTTGAATATTGATTTTTTATAATTTTATAAAGTAGAATTGGATTATAAAGTTCAATTTTTTTATTTAAATTAAGCATTGAATCATTTAATATTTTACATGAAAAATCGGAATAAATACATTTTCTTCTTAGATTTTCAATTTTTTCCAGAAAAAAGTTTATTTCCTTTAAATGTGAATGGTAATCTAAGAAAAGCGATATTTTTTTATCATTTAGAGTAGAATTATGAGATTTTAAAATGAGATTAGAAATGATATTTTTTTTATTTTTGAATAAATTAAAAGATATGCAAGAAATGCACTCATTTTTATAGAAATTTTCTTTAAAATTAGGACATCCACCACATTTAATTATCAAGTTATTATTTTTTATTATAATATTTTTATCTTGTTTCAGTTTCTCTATATTATTTATATTCCGAATCATATAATCTAATTTACATAAAAGACTTTAAACACCACTTATGAATCTATTTAGATTTAAAAAAACTTTTAAAATAATTAAGAAATATAAGAATTGAAAAATTTTTATCCTTTTATTTAACATTGTGAAAAATAACTCGAGAATGTTCGAGAGAATAAAAAAATTTAATTAATTTAATATATTTTCATTTTTAAAGTCTAAGTGATAACAATGGCACATCGGAAAAAGCATGCACCTAGACATGGATCATTGGCCTATTTACCAAGGAAAAGAGCTTCAATCATAAAAGGGAGAATTAGAAACTGGTTAGATACTAATGAAGAAATTAATTTTCTTGGATTTGCAGGGTTTAAAGCGGGTATGACACATCTAACTTATATTGAAGATCAGGAAAACAGTCCTTACTTTGGTAAAGAACTTATGAAAGCAGTTACCGTGATCGAAGTCCCTCCCTTAATACTGATTGGTGTTAAGGTATATAGTAAAGA
Source organism: Promethearchaeota archaeon (assembly GCA_016839555.1). Classification (GTDB taxonomy): domain Archaea; phylum Asgardarchaeota; class Lokiarchaeia; order Sigyniarchaeales; family SOKP01; genus TEKIR-8. The sequence goes on along the minus strand of JAEOUA010000006.1, from coordinate 585,742 downwards.
TGAATATGGTAAGTTTATTTTAGGAGAGTGTTTTTCTCTTGATATTAATCCAAATTTACTTAGAAAAATAAAATCTCCAAATTCTGAAAATTATGATTTAGATAGTAAAAAAAAGGATCTTCTTCAAAAAATTGATGAATTTTGTGAAGTTAGAGGTATTTTTCAAACTCAACCATATAAAATATCATTACCTCGGAAAAAACCAGATATTTTAGAAATTAAAGTTAATTCAGTGGATAACCCAATTGAAGAATTTAATTTTGCTATTAGTCTATTAGGAAAGGAGGTTCGAGCGCGAGATGTTTTATTCGAAGGAGAATTAGTTGATGTAATAGCGGTGTCTAAAGGCAAAGGATTTCAAGGACCAGTAAGAAGATATGGAATTAAGATATTAAGTAGGAAGAATAATAAAATAAGGAGAGCTGTCGCTTGCATAGGAGCTTGGCACCCAGCAAGAGTTCGATATACAATCCCAAGAGCGGGTCAGCTAGGTTTTCATCAGAGAACAGAATATCATAAAAGAATTATGAAAATAGGAGAGAATGAAGAAGAAATAAATCCAAAGGGAGATTTTATAAATTATGGTAAAATAAGCGGGGATTATTTATTGGTTTTAGGGTCTGTTCCTGGTCCTAAAAAAAGATTAATTAGAATTAGAAAAACAATTCGGCCTGCAAAATCATTTAACGTAAAAACCCCGGAGATTACATTTGTTAATCGAGAAAGTCAACAAAGAAAATAAAAAAAAATTAACTTGAGATTATGCAAAAAGCAAGCGTATATAATTTAGATGGAAATAAAATAGGATCAATAGAAATACCTAAAATTTTTAATGTAGATCCTAGAGAAGATTTAATTAAAAAATCTATCGAGGTTGCGCAAAGTCAAAAAGTCCAAGTGCAAGGTAGAGATATTAATGCTGGTTTAAGAACCACAGCAGAGGGATGGGGGACTGGTCATGCCCTTTCTAGAGCACCAAGAATTAAAGGATCTGGTTTTCCAACAGCTAGAAATGTGGGTAGAGTACCTTTTGCCAGAGGAGGGCGTCTAACACATCCTATAAAAGTAGAAAAAAATATCAAAAAAAAAATAAATAAGAAAACAAAAAAACTTGCAATTATATCAGCAATTTCAGCCTCAGCAAAATCAGATTGGATTAAAAAAAGGGGCCATTTAATTGATAAGGTTCCTCAAATCCCTTTAATTATTGATGATAAAGTACAGACTATTAAAAAAACTTCAAAAATGTATTCTATATTGTGTAATTTAGGATTTAAAGAGGAATTAAAAAAAATTAAAAAAAATTATAAAAAAATTCGATCCGGAAAAGGGAAAAGAAGAGGGAGGAAATATAAAAAATCCAAGAGTCTTTTAATTGTTATAAAGGAGGATTTTGGGATCCTTAAAGCAGTGAGAAACATTCCAGGTGTTGATATCGTAAAATTAGTAACCTTATCAATCAATGAATTAGCACCAGGAGGTCAAGCGGGAAGAGTCGTAATTTGGACCCAGTCGGCTTTTAATGAATTACATAAATATGAGGTATCTGTTTAAAATGGAAAATTACTATAAAATTATTAAAAAACCACTTATAACAGAAAAAACATTTGATCTTATTGAGAGAGAAAATAAATTAGTGTTGATTGTGGATAAATCTGCAAATAAAAGTGAAATAAAAAGAGCAATTGAAAAAATTTATAATGTAAAGACATTAAAAATTAATACTTTAATTACGGCAGAAGGTAAAAAAAAGGCGTTTATTAAACTACATCCGGATTATTCTGCTCAAGATATTGCAATTGATCTTGGCATTTTTTAATATTTTCATTCTCTTTAGAAAGTTCGTTTACCATTTTTTTAAATTGCCCAAGATTTATAATTTTTAAATTCTTCAAAGAGTTTAGATTTTTTATATTCTTGTTTAATTTTTCAAACTCATATGAATTTATGATTAGAATAAAAATTTTGTAGTTTTTATAATATTTTTCAATTATTTTCTTTATAAATAAAAGATTTACATCTAAAAGATAAATAAATAATATGTTATTTTTTATAACTAACATCTTGTTATTAATTTCTAAAAACTTTATGTTATTTTTTACAAAAGTTCTTTTAATCAAACCATCAAAATCAATAGACTTATTATTTTTATCAAAAATAACAGAATAATCTTTTAAATAATAATAATTAGGATTTATGGGTAATCTCCATAGAATAAAACCAAAATTTTTGCATGTTAAAGACTCTTTTTCCAATAATTCATAATTATAGAAATTATTAATCTCCACTTCATAAATAGGTTTGTTTTTTTCTTCATTTAATATTTCGATTACATAAGGATAAAATATAATTTGATTTTTTTTATCCATATTGAAATGAAAAATAAAAATTCCTTGGTAATCTAAATTTTTAGAAAAACTTAAAATACTCTTAAGAAAAAATTTTTTTTTATTTAATAAATCTAAATTTATATTATAAAGATATAATTCTCTTGAAACTTTTTTACTTTTTAATAATAAAGAATTAGAAACTTCCTTTAAACTAATTTTAGAATTAAAATCTTTTATTAAGGAATTTAAAAATTCTTTTTCTAATTCTTTATTTTTTAAAAATTCTAAATTGTTCAGTGACGCACATTCTTCATAAATCGTATTGAAATACCTTAAAATTTTCGTTTGACTATAATCTTCGAAACAAAGTATTAATAAAGTTTTATTAAGGTATTGAAATTGGAAAGAAAAATAATTTATAAATCTTAAACTCAAAAAATGTTTGAGATTTGAAAAAATTGAGGAAATTGAGTCAATTATACCAATGGAAAAAGCAATTATTTTCTCATTTTTATTAAAACTTTTATAATAGATCAAATACCCATCAATAAAATAAGAAAGTAATTTAAACTTCCCCTTTTTAGTCATAATCATTAATTATATATGAATTATTTAAACTTAGAGCTTTTATCGTTAGCTATAGAATCAAATTACTTTTTCTATTTTTATCCGATATTTCAGTAGTTTTAAAAATAAATATAAAAATAAAATAAACAAAGCTATTAGCACAATAGATATAAAATAGATATTTAAATATCCAATAAATGGAATTTTAAAGGCAACAACCCCTAATATTTCTGATTGTGGAATATAAATACCTTGAGAGGTATTTATTTCAACTAAAATATTATTTACTGAGATATTTAATATTCTATAAGCTCCATCAGGAAATAAATTATTATCTCCTTTAGTTAAAAAATACCATGTATTATTAATTAATTTTTTATCAATCGCTCGGTGTACTATTATAGTATTAATTGGTAAATTATCCCAGAATATTGGATTAAATCCTTTTAAATAAAAATATTGTGGACCTTTTAAAACTAAAATATCACCATATTTTTCATTTGCTATTATTTTATTTGGATCTTTATCATTTTTTATAATTAAGTCTCCAATGTTTAAAGTCGGTTTCATTGAAGGGCTTGTAATGACAATTAGATTTTCATTAAATAAAAAAATAGGGAGTACTAGTCCCATTGAAATAGTAAAGAGAAATATTATAAAAGAGATATTTTTCTTAAAATTAGTTTTTTTAAACACAATTTATTTATATCTATATATTTAAAAATTTCAATATTTTTTCAAAATAAAAGAATGATTGTTGAATACATTAAGAACTATTTTAATAAATTAAAACCTGACATCTTAGTGCATTCTCCCTCCAGGATTAATTTAATTAATCCATTAGATGCGGTTGAAGCTGATTTTTGGATGCCCGCTGTGGCAATTGAAGGAGAAGATTATCCCTTATCTGTTTTTGTCTATATTAAAGAGATACGTAATAGAAGCAAGATAAAAATTTTTCAACTTGATTATGATAATAATGGTAATGCTAATATTAAATTGATAGAAGAGAAAATATTGACCAAAAGTATAAATGAAGTAAAATCTCAATTTCTTGGTGAATATAAATTAATTTATGCTAGTCTATATAGACTTTATTTAACAAATAACACACTTTGGAAAAAGATAGAAAAATCCAATTTTGAAATTGGAATTTTATCAACTATTCCTCGTCAAAGTGGTTTAGGTGGAAGCTCTTCAATTATTTTAGCCCTTTTATATGGTTTAGCTGATTATTTTGGATTTATAAATAATACTTCCAATTTAAATAGTACAGATCTTCCAATCAATAAAGATATTATAGCCGAAATGTGTACTAAGATTGAAGATAAGGATTTAAATATAACTGCAGGTTATAGTGATCGATATGTAATTGCAAGGGGAGGATTATCCTTTTGTTCCTATCAAGGAAAATTATATCATAAAGAAATTACCCAAGAGCCATTAGCAGTGTATGATAGAATAGATGAATTATATGATATTAATGAATTACCTATAATTGTATGTTTTTCTGGTTCTACTCATGAAAGTGGGAATGTTCATAAAAAATTACGAGAATTATATTTAAATAAAAATCCAGAAATTCTCGAAAAATATAAAGAATTAGCTGAAATAGCTTGGAAGTCTCGCTTTTCTTTAATGATGAAAGACTGGGAACAATTGGGCATTTATTTCAAAAAAAATACCAATATTATGAACGAAATAATGCAAATAGCTGAATTTAAATATGGGATCGGTTTGGCCAATAATATTTTAATTAAATTAATCGAAGAACATAATGATGTTTATGCAGCAAAATTAACTGGAGCGGGGGGCGGTGGATCTGTTTTTGCTTTAGTTAATCCAAAAAAAATTATTAATGTTCTAAATTATTGGAAAAATAGGTTAAATAAATTGATTAAAAATCCCGCATTTTTTAAACAAAAATTTCCAGATTTTCCACTGGAGATTAGAAATAAACTTAAAAAAGCACAATTTTTTCAAATAAAAATTAATAAAACAGGAGTGAAAAGCATTTAATCAATCTATATTTTATAATATTATGAATAGAAGATTGAGGTGATATAAAAATTAGCAAATTTGAAAGATATAAAAAAGATAAAGAAAATGAGATATATCCTCATAAACATTGTCAGAGATGTGGGACGATGATAGAAGAATCATATACATATTGTCGTGAATGTTATGAATATATTAAAGAAAAACAAAAGAATAAAGGAGCTCTAAATAAAATTAAGCGCCTTTTTTCCAGAAAAAAGGAAAATTGAATTAAATTTAAATTTTTAATCGATTTAGAAGCCATTTTTTATCTAATAATTCTAAAAATGGTCCTAACCGCGGTCCATAATTTTTCCCAAAGATTATCTGATATATTGCTTGAAAAAATTTTTTAGGAGAAATTTTTAAATCTTCTTTTGCGATTGAAAATATCTTATTTTGTATTTTATCTGATTCCAATTTTTCACCATTCATTAAATAATTTCTTAAAATCCTCATACCCTCAATTTGAGCTTCATTTAATTTCTTTTTTATATCCTCAGGTATTTTTTCTGGAATAGAAAAAATAGAAATATTGTTTAAAATATTTCTTTTTGTTTTCTGATCTTTCTCCTCTTTGATGAGTTTTTTAATTTCATCAATCCAATTATTAGTTCTATCTAAAAGATTTTTAAATTTTGATAATGTAATTTGTGACTCAAAAGCAGGATCATTCATTATTTCTTTCACTTTTTTATATAACTTTTTTGTACTTAAAATATTTTGAATTTGAGATAAAAAAATTAAATAATTCAATGGAATATCTTTTGATTTATCTTCTTTAATATCCCCAATTTTAACAAGAGGATACAAATAATTAAAAAAATCTTTTTTTTTCTCTGATTTTGGAACTTGATGAGAGAAGTAAATATCTTTCATTTTTTTAAAATAATTATAATATTGCGGGAGTTCTTCGATTCTAAAAGAGATATGTTTTATAGGATCGGTTTTTAATATTAGCATTCTGAATATTTCGGGATCAGCAATATCCAAATATTTTTTAGGTGTAAAAACGATACCTTTTGATGTTTTCATATCTCTTTCTCCTAATCTAACCCATTCATATGGTACTTTGATAGGACCTTCATATTTATAAACCTTTTGAGAAATTTCTAACCCAGTATCATAAGATCCTCCTTTTACGCAGTGATCCTTACCGGCTGGTTCACATGTAGTTTTAAAAATATCCCATTTAGCTGGCCAATCAACCCTCCAATTTAATTTTAGATTACCACTATATATGGATAATTCTTCTTCAAAATTGCACGCAGGGCATTTATATTTTACTGTTTCTTTTTCTCTATTATATGAAATAATACGATTTGGAATAATAGAACCATCTTTTGTTTGAGTTTGAATCCTTTTACAGTTATTACATATAGCCATAACAGGTAACCAATTTTTTTGCATTTCGAGAAAATCTTTTTTCTTAGTATTATCTAAAGTAGGTAATATAAATTTTCTCAAGATTTTTTTAATCTTTTCTGTATTTTCAAGAGCAATTTTAATTCTTTTTTGCATTTCTTCAATCTTATATAATTCATGAGTCCATATTATTTCAGTCTTGATTCCAAAATCTTTAAAAGTGGAAATTAATTCATTTCCAAAATGATAAGCATAACTTTTACATTGGCAATCTTCGAAAGGACATGGTATTAAAAAAAATGGTTTCCCTATATGTTTCTTTTGAAAATCTTTTTTAATATATTCTGGAAAACGTTTGGCTGCATCAAAATCATCAAGAAATAAAAAAAATCCTACTCTCTTTTTCCCCTTTTTTTCAAGAACTCTTCTAATAGAATCACATATTATAATTTCTCGTAAAATTCCAATATGGATATGACCAGAGGGGGTTTTTCCAGTAGCTAAAGTAATTCTATCTTGACCTTTTTTTAAGATTCTATCAATAATATCTTCTAGCCAATGTACGGGATATTCAGTACTCATATTCTTATTAATTTATCCTATTTCGTTAGTTTTTTAAATGAATATATTTATTTATCATTTTTGATTTAAATTTATAGTGAATTTAAAATGCGAATTGCTGTCGTTAACAGAGATAAATGTAAACCAGATAAATGTAGTCCCTTTGGTGAAAAACCTTGTATTAAATATTGTCCGAGAGTGAGAACTGGAGATAAAACAATTGTTCTTAATGAAAAAATTAATAAGATTGAAATTACGGAAAGTTTATGTTCTGGCTGTGGTATTTGTATTAAAAAATGTCCTTTTAATGCAATAAGTATCATAAATCTTCCAGACCCCTTAGAAAGCGAACTAACATATAGATATGGACCAGACCAATTTTCTCTGTTTAGAATGGCAGTTCCCAAGAAAGGTAAAGTATTGGGTATTATCGGTCAAAATGGAATTGGAAAAAGTACCTTATTGAAAATTTTATCAGGAGATTTTAAAATAAACTTTGGAAAATTTGGAGAAGCAGCACCAAATTGGAAGGAAATAATTGATTTTTTCAAAGGTTCAGAATTGCAGCAATACTTCACTGATTTAAAAGATAATAAAAGAGAAATTGTTTTAAAACCTCAAAATATTACAGTTATACCAAAATTTATCAAAGGAAAAGTGGAAGAACTTTTAAAAAAGAATGATACTAAAGAACAATTACATAAAATTACGGAGCAATTAAATTTAGAAGAAATATTAGAAAGAAAAATTTCAGTTTTATCTGGTGGTGAATTACAAAGAGTTGCAATTGCTGCTGCCTATTTAAAGGATGGAGATGTCTACTTAATAGATGAACCGAGCTCATACTTAGATGTTAGTGAAAGAATAAATATGGCAAAATTAATAAGAACATTAAAAGAAGACAATAAAACAATTATAGTTGTTGAGCATGATTTGGCAATTTTAGATTATTTAAGTGATTATGTCTCGCTATTATATGGACAACCTGGTGCATATGGGATTATATCTAATCCGCAAGGTGTAAGAGTCGGAATAAATATTTATTTAAATGGATATATTAAAGATGAAAATGTTCGATTTAGGGAAGAACCTATTCAATTTCATGAAAAACCACCTCAAGAATCACTTTTCGATTTAGGAAATGTTATTTACTCATATGACGAAATGGAAACAGAATTAGGAGATTTTCATCTTCGAATTTCCGGAAGTGAAATACATTCAGGAGAAATTATAGGGATTTTAGGACCAAATGGTATTGGTAAAACCACATTTATTAATTTAATTGCTCAGAATATTAACTCAAATAATAAAGCTCAAGATGATTTAAATAATAGAAATAAACTAAATGTATCTATTAAACCCCAATATATAAATTTTGATGAAAAAGAACCTGTCTCTAAATATATTTCTAATATTAAATTGGCCACTCATATAAGCCAATCTTATAAAAAACGTTTAATAAATTATCTTAAATTGAATACTATCAAAGATCAACTTATTTCTGAATTGAGCGGCGGAGAATTACAAAGATTGGCCATTGGAAAATGTTTGGGAATGGAAGCTGATATTTATTTGCTTGATGAGCCTTCTGCTTTTTTAGATGTGGAAATGCGACTTAAAGTTGCACAATTAATAAGAAAATCTATTGAAGAAGTCAAAAAAGCAGCATTTGTTGTAGAACATGATATTATTACTCAAGATTTTATAGCTGATTCAATTTTAGTTTTCAAAGGAAAACCAGGTATTAAAGGAATAGCATTATCTCCACAAAACCTTAGAGATGGATTTAATACATTTTTAAAAATGATGGGTATAACTTTTAGGAGAGACAATCGAACAAAAAGACCAAGGGTAAATAAAATCGGTAGTAATAAAGATACCTATCAAAAGAGCATTAATGAATATTATTATATCCCCCAATAAGTAGATTAAATTGAAAATAAATAGGTATTTTTCTGATTTTGTATAATGAAATTTAGATTAATTATGAATTAGGTATTATAATTCATGTTTTCTATTTTTAGAGAGTTAAATTTCCACTCCATAAGTAGTATTAAAAATGAAATAGAGATAGATATTAATAAATAGTTAATAGATAATTTTATAATAAGTTAAGATTATTTTACTTGAGATCCATTTTTATATTATATTATTTATATTTATTTTGATCAATTTTTAAATATTTTCCAGTGGAAATATAACTATATATATCTGATTTTAATAATAATTTATTAAAAAATAAAAAAAAGATGAATTATTTATTAATTTCCCAGTATATCTTGGGTCTTCCTCTTTTACCATTATTCCTGGAAAATTTTTTGATTACATTTTCTTTTAGTAATTTTACTAAATTATCGTAAATAGTAGTTCTTGGTGTATTCAATTTATTAACAAGTTCTCTTCTGGTTAATGGTCCATTATTTTTAAGTGTCTTAATCAAGTTATATTGTAAAGGGGATATAATTTCATTTTGATCCAAAAAATTCCCAGAAAATGCTTTATTTGCCATAATTTATCCTCCACTTAATATTCCAATCCAAAAATTATTCGACATTTATTCGACATTTTAATTTTTGAATCTTTTTTTTAATTCTTTAATTAATAATAAAACATATTTATATTTAAATGATGTTAATTTATGATAATAATACATAAATAAGCATAAAAATATAATTTTATTTAGAAAAATTAGTTGAAATTTTGTTATAATTTTATATGACAGATACAGAAAGAACGACTGTTACTTTAAGCAAAATTTACATGGATATGATAAATGAATTGGTAGGTGTTTTTGGAAGAACTCAAGCTGCCGTAATAACAAATATAGTTCATCATTTTTTCAATAACAGTAATAATTTTGCTTTATTAAGAGAATTAAGATCAAGAAAGAAAATTAAACCAGATAATATTCTTATTGAAAAAAAAATTGTAGATTTATTTAAAGGAGCTAAATCTATTCAATTAAATGATTTTTTGGAATATTTAAAAATAAATAAAGAATACTTTTTTGAAATGCTTAGAGAATGGAGAGATAAATTTAATCTTGAATTAGATTATGATAAAGTAAAAATAATTTAAGAAAAATATGTTATCCTTGTAATGTAAAAAGATTAAAAAAATCTTGAGATAACCCTATTGTCCAATTCAAGATGTTTGATATTATGGAAAAAATTATAAAGAATATAAATAAACCAAATCCAAGTAATAGCGCATATTCGACAAAACTTCCTCCATTTTCATCTATGAAAAAGCTTTTTATCTTCTTAATTATTATTTTATAGATTTTTTTAATATTCATTTTTTCTATTATATTTTAATTAATATCTTTTTAAACTACACACATCTTTTCAATCATTAAATTTTAAAAAAATTAGAAGAGAGATCATTTTTTAATATTTGAATGAATTTTTTTTATTCAATTGCAAAATAGGTGTTTTTATGCAATATAAAGAATTGAGAAAAATCTTAGAAAACAAAATAGCGCCAAAAATATTTAAAAAAACATCTGAATTTTATGGAATTCAATATGGGGATATATATGATGAAAAATTTATTAAAAAAATAATGATAACCATAGATCCAAGTCTAAAAGCTATATATCATGCTATAAAAAATAAAGTTAATTTAATAATATCTCATCATCCATTACTAAAGAAACCAGCTTTTAATTTTGATAAAAAGTTAATTAATCAGTTAAATTTACTTTCAAAATATCCCATCTCTATTTATATTTTAAATTCATCTTTTATAGCTGCTGAAAATGGTATTTCACAAACAATAGCAGATATATTATATTTAAAAACAGAAAAACTTTTTGAAATAAAAAATAATAATGGGATTAATGTTCCAATCGGAAGAATATGTAGTCCAAAAAATTATCAAGAAGAAAAAAAACAATTTCATCTAAAAGACCTTCTGAGAAGAATTATTATGAATTTTAATTTAGAAATTATTGAATATGTTGGGAATTTAGAAAAAGAAATCAAACAAATTTGTATTGTGGGAGGAGATTCAGAGAATATAATCTATCTAAAAAATGCTTTAAAATATAATTGCGATTGTTATATTTCCTCATATATAAATTATGAGAAAGCTATATATGCAAGTGATCTTGGATTGGCTTTAATAAATATACCTCATTATGGTGCAGAATTTTATACCTTAAAAAAGCTTTATAATTATCTAAGCCTTGAATTTCCTTTTGATGAATTTATAATATACGAATCTAAAAATCCGTTTAAATATTATCAGAGAGAGATTATTTAAAATATAATTAGATTTTTGTTTGCTAATTATGGTGTGTTTTCTTCCTAATTTTTATTAAAATATATAAATTAACTTAAATTTAAAAGAGTTAATAATATTCGTTCAATTATCTTAAATTAAAAATAATTACAAAATAAAATGACTCTAATTGAATTTGAAGGTAAAAAGCCAGATATTAGTGAAAATGCTTATGTTTCACCACAAGCAACGCTGATTGGAGATGTAAAAGTTAATGATAATGCTATAATTTGGCCTGGATCTATAATACGTGCAGATAAATCTCAAATTAATATTGGTGAATATTCCACGATATTTGATGGAGTAGTTTTTTACACTCGATTCGCTAAAAGTTCAATTCACATCGGGAGATATTGTATAGTTGAAACGGGTGTGACTATTTTAGGGAGTTTTTTGGAAGATTATGTTCAAATCATGGAAGGAAGTATTTTATATGAGGAAACATCTGTGGGAGAAGGGGCGATAATTTTAAATAAAAGTGAAGTACCTCCTGGTTTTGTTGTTCCTGCTAGAGCAGTCATGAAAGGAATTCCCATTGAAAAAAAAAGGGAACAAACCAGAAATGACGTGTTAGAACAAAAAGAAAGAGCCCATTATTATTCAGACCTATTTATTAAAATTAAAAGTCATCTACCCAACGCCCAAAGTTATCTTTTAACTCTTCCGGATTTTTTAAAAATTATGATGAAAAAAGAAAATTTATAATAGGAATTTTATTTTTTTAATTTTATATTTAATCTTTTAATAATATCTTTATATCTTGATCTTAAAGTAACCTCCGTCACTCCTACTAAATTTGCAATTTCTTTTTGGGAAATTTTTCTATTTTGAATTTTGCATACTAAATATAAAGCACCTGCACATAATCCTTTAGGATCTTTTCCACTAATAGAATAGGTGGATATATATGCTTTTAAAATTTTTATTGCTTTTTTCTCAGCATTTACATCTAATCTTAATTCTGCTATAAAACGTGGAACAAGTGATATGGGATCTGTAGAGGGGGCTTTTAAATTTAATTCTCTTATAATTGTTCTATAACATCTTCTTACATTTTTTGCTGATACTGAGGTCTCTTCCAGAATTTCTTGTAAAGTTCGAGGAATTTTCCTTTTTCTACAAGAAAAATAAAGGCATGCGGCAACCATACCATTAATTGATCGACCTCTTAATAATTTTTTCTTAAAAGCTTCAATATATAATCTAATAGCTGCTTTTTTAACATGGGAAGGCAAATTTAAGTTACTTGCGATCCTTTTTAATTCAGTTGTCGCAATTAACATATTCCTTTTATCCCAAGTCATTCTAGAATTCCATTTTGCAGCTCTCTTAAGATCAGGATTTTTAATATTTGATTTATCTATAACTGTGCTGAGTCCCATATCAGGAAGAAGAATTGATATAGGAGATCCCGTCCTCTCCCTTTTTTCTTTTTCCTGTTTTGTGAAAGCTCTTTTTCCAGTATGTGAAATATCTAATATTCTCTCATTTATTACCAATCCACAGCGAGAACATACATTCTCACCCTTTTCTTGAATTGGAATTATTTTTCCTCCACATTCTGGACATAAACTTGAATTAATATTAATTTCTAATTTTGTTCTCAAATTATATTAACCTCTTAATTTATTAGAAATACTATTGAAAGACAAGAAGTTCTCCTTAATAAATGATTTTTAACCCAATATTTAAAAATTTTATAATTTACCCAGTGACTGATGAAAAACTACCCGATGCAAATTTATAATATGTAATTTATATATTTAAATCTTTCGGTTTTTTTCAAAATTATTATCAACTAGAACTACGAATTATGAAATAAGTATATAATTTTTTCTCTATAAACTTTATTTTCTCTAATAAAAATTTGTTATAGATTAATTCTAATTCATTTGGATTGAAAGTATAATATTTGAATATTAATTTTTCATTGAATTTTCTTTTATTCATAATAAATAAATCATTAAGAACAGGTAAAAAAATTTCATATAAATTCTGTTCTTTTATGCTAAATTTATTCTTTCCATTAATATAGGGAACTGTATAATGAAATAAAAGAAATAAATGATAAAAATAAAAATATTTTGTGATAAAATAGAAATATTCTATAGAAGGGCAAGGTAAAAAAAAATCAATATCCAATCCAATTTCGATATTTTTGTTAGAGTTTTTTAGAAGTTTTAATCCAGTTGCTTTGATATCATCCATGCAATTGGTCTTTTTTTTTTTAAAAAGGGACCTTAATTTTAATTCTGCTCCAACTTCAAAAACTCCTCCATGAAATTTCAATAATTGGAATTTAAAAGATAATATCTTAATTGGAATTTTAAAATATCTAAAGAAGGATTCCCATCTTGATGAATTCGGTTCAGATATATCTACCCAATCACTGTTTACATACATTTGACAGTAATAAGCAAATTTTTGAGTAAATGAGTCAATTAGACTTTTATTTTTTACATTTCGAAAATTTTGAAGATCCATTATTCTTTTTTGAATCGATTCTATTAAAGGGATATAAAAACACATATAGCTATTTCTATATTTCCCCATTATACTCAAATTAAATCTCTGTTCTTTCAAGGGATAAATTAATTTTTCTTGTATTTTAAAATCAGAGTTATTTAATTTAAAATCTAGATTATTCAATTTATAATTTATTTTAGAATTATTATCGTATATAGTTAAAGGATCACTATTTTTTGGGTAATATATAATTGTTTTTTTATGTAAATTTGGATTCTTTGTTATTAGTTTTTTTAATTGGAGTATTTGATTTTTTAGTATTGCTAAGTTATTAAAATTCATTTTTTTTGAGTTAAAATATTCATTATTAATTTGAGGAAAATTCTCTTTTTTTATTCCTCTATATTCACTCAAATAATAAATTCCATCCTTAAAATATTTCAAATTTTTAATAGATTTTTTCTCCCAGAATTTATCAAAAAGTTCAGGAATAATTATATCAATAATCCTATATCTCAACATTTTCAGAAGTATTTCTATTAGCTCATTTTCAGATTTCTGAATATTAATAGCAGATTTTCTATAACAAAAATCTTTAATTAATTTAGAAAGAAGCGCAGCTCTTATTTTTCCTTTTGATTTTAAGTATGAGATTATATTTTTAATTAGTTTGTCTTTATTTAGCATTTTTGCTCCATTTTTATTATTAATCTCTCTCTATAACTTTAAATTTAAATATTTAAAATCGTATTTTTTAAAGAAAAAATTCTCGTTTACTTTTTATAATATTTTTTAGAAATCAATTGCGAAATATGATTAAAAAAGTTTTATTCATACAACCTTTCTCATTGTTAGAAAAGCATTTATCAACTATTCTACTCGCTTGGCCATTTTATTTGGAAAATTTTTTAAAATCAAAATTAAGGAGTTTAAAATTTGATATCTTATATTTACCTATTGAACAAAAGAAAAATAAAATTATATTAAATGATTTTAGCAGGGAAGAAATTAAGCGATTTTATTCTCAAATGAATCATCTTATAGATACTTTAGATTTTGAGATTGATGAATCTACGTTAATATGCATTTCATGTTCTTTTAGTCATTTGTATCTGCCTACTAAAATTTTAGCAAAATATTTCAAAAAATTTTATAAAAGCAGTCCAATAGTTGTTGGAGGTACTCATATTTCAGCTTGTAAAGAGGATTTCAAGAATAATCATTCTATTGATTATTTAATTCAAGGAGAGGGTGAATACTCTCTATATAATCTTATTATTAACAATCCTAAAAAAAATAATACCCCAATAATATTAAAAAAAAGCTTTATTGAAGATTTAAATAGTCTTCCCCAGTTAGATTTTTCATCTCTCTCTGTTAAAAAATATCTAGATGATTTTTCAGAACTCGCCATTAATCTTTCACGAGGATGCCCTTTTAATTGTCATTTCTGTATTGAAAAAACATTAATAAACGGAATTGATAAAATAAAAAAATGGAGATCTTATTCTCCATCAAGGGCAGCAAAAGAAGTTGAAAATATGGTGGAGTTTGGTTTGCAACATAATATAAAAAATTATGGGTTTGTCGATAGCATCTTTGGATTTAGTCAAAAATGGTTAAATTCCTTCCTTAATCAATATACCCCTCAAGATTCTTGTTCATTTTGGGTTGAAACTAGACTAGATATATTAAGTGAAAATATATTAAAAAGACTTCAAAAAAAAAATTTTTTCAATTGGTACGGTTTAGAGCATACAAATTATGAAATGTTAAAAATTATGAATAAAACCAATAATCCAGAGAAATTCATTGATAAATTTATAAAAATTTTAGACATACATAAAAAATTAAATTATCTCTGTCAAATCAATCTACTCTTATTACATCCTGGTGAAACGAGAGAATCATTATTTCAATTATTTCAAGATTTAGAAAAAATATTCCTAAATAATGATTTTGATAAAATTGCTTTAAATATACGAAGATTTCATAATTATCCAGGAACATTTATATTTAATAATATGAAATATTTTACTGAGAAATACGGCTCTAAAGCATATCCTATTTCTATGAAATGGTGGGTCTATCAAGATTTATTTGCTCAAAAACATGGTGAATATTGTGTAAGGCCCTCGAATGATTTATCTATAAGAGAAGGTATTACACTTTGGACCAAATATTATAAGAGATTTAACGATTTAAATATTGCAAGAATTAAAGTAAAGGAACAATCATTTAACTCTATTCAAAAAATTTTAAGAATTAAACAAGATAATAAATATCTAGATGAAAAACAAAATAATTTTTTAAAGTTTTTAAATGAATATCAAATTGAAGTATAAAGGTCTCTTTAAATTATTTTTTCGCACTCTTCATTTATAAGTTTCATGGTTTGGTTAAAATCTTGCCACCAATCTTGTCCTTGTTGAGTCACTAAAATAGGATCAACTTTTTTTGAGTCTAAGCATCTAATTACTTCTTTTTGATTTTTAATTTTTTTTTTCCAAATCTGTGAGAAAATGCTTTGAAGATTTATCTTTACTTTTTTAAGTAAATCATCATAAGAGTTCGTGATATTTTCAGTTTTTTGTAAACTTCTTAATTCATCGTACTTTATCTTTTCTTTCGCTTGATTTATATCCTTACAATTAATTTCAATTGTAAATGGTTTTTTTCTCCCATATTCACAGTATTGTTGGATTTGACAATCCGTGCAATATTTATCGAAAGATATACTAAACTCTTGTAATCCGATTATCGAAAAATTCAAAGGATTTGTCATTTGAATTCAAATTCTTTAATTTGTTTTATTGGAAAATCTTAATTGAAAATTTTTTACATATAAATGAATTTGTTATAATTTCAAAGATTTTAATTAAGTTTATAAAATCTAAAAAAATGAATTTATATAATAAAAATAATGCGAAGAGAGGGCTTCGAACCCTCGACCTCACGGTTATCAGCCGTGCGCTCTACCAAGCTAAGCCATCCTCGCAAAAAATTTTCTCTGATTTTCTTATTATTTTATTTTAATTGTAGATATTTAAAAAATTTTTTTTATCATAACGGTAAATTAATATCTTAAATTCGCTTTTTATAGAAAAATAGAAAACAATTGATTTATTCTAACTTTACTTTATTAGTTTACGATACATAGAAAGTAATTAATTAATTTTTCTTATTTTTTTTTTAATTTTTATTAAAAAATTTTTAATCATTTTGTATTATATTCATTATTAAGTGTTAAAATGAGAATCATAATTATTACTGGGACACCTGGAACTGGAAAAACTTCTATATCGAAATTAATATCAGATTATTTAAATGCAAAATTAGTTTCATTGAACACATTAGTTATATCAAAAAATTTTGTTCAAAAGTATGATGAAGAAAGAGAAACATATGTGGCCGATTTTGTTAAATTAAAGAAATTTCTGAAAGAATTAATAAAAAATTCTAAGAATGAGGGCATTAATTTTTGTATAATTGAAGGTCATTTTGCTGACGTTGTTCCAAATAAATATATTACTCTCAGTATAATTCTAAGATGCCATCCAGATATTTTAAAAGAGAGATTAAAAAATAGGAATTATAATGAAAAAAAAATTAAGGAAAATATGCAAGCAGAAATTCTGGGGAATAGTACAAATTATATCTTACAAAAAAATCTTAAATGTCCACTCTATGAAATAGATACTTCATATAAGACTATAAGGCAGATTTCAGAAATAATAATAGATATGATTCAAAAAGATGGCTTTATTGAGAAGTATAAGGTTGGGAATATAGATTGGTTAGAGGAGCTTTCTAATCAAGATCGTTTAAATGAATTTTTTGATTAAAAGAGATAAAAATTTATCTATTTAAAATTCTTATGGAGTTTGAAATTTTAGATACGGATGCTTTAGCTAGAGTATGTCTCTTTAAAGTTAATAATAAAAAAATTATTACCCCTACTCTATTACCCGTAATCCATCCTTATCATAACTTATTAAAGCCTAAAGAAATAAAAGATATTGGATTTAATAGTATTTTTACTAATGCTTATATTCTTTATCAGAATGAAATAGAAAAAGAAAAAGCTCTTCAAAAAAAAATAAATAATTATTTAGATTTTGATGGTTTAATTGCGACAGATAGCGGTGCATTTCAACAATATATGTACCAAAAAGAAGATATAGTGATCGAGGCAAGTGAGATCGAGAGTTTTCAAGAAGAAATTGGATCAGATCTTCTTGTTATTTTAGATGTGCCTGTTCAGCCGGATGACGATTATGAAACAGCAAAAAATAAAGTAGATTTAAGTATAAAAAGAGCAAAAGGTAATATCAAAAGGAGAACAAAGGATGGTTGCTGGATTGGACCAATTCATGGATCAATTTATCTAAATTTATTAAAAAAAAGTACATTGGAAATGTCTAATTTAGATTTTGCAGTTTATGCAATAGGGGGCTTAGTAAAATTTTTTTTAAATTATCAATTTAAAAATGTCCTTCAAATTCTTAATACCGTAAAGCAGAATATCATTCCAAATAAACCAATTCATATGTTTGGGCTAGGTTTACCTCAATTCTTCTCATTAGCTATTGCATTTGGATGTGATTTAATGGATTCAGCAGCATATATCTTGTATGCTAAGGATGATAGATATTTTTCACTTGCAACTGGAACTGAAAAGCTTGAAGATTTAAAAGAATTTCCTTGTAATTGCCCCGTGTGTATTACATATGAACCAGCAGAGTTAAAAAAATTTGAAAAAGAATTCAGAACTAAACTATTGGCAAAACATAATTTATATATCTCCCTTTCAGAATTAAAAACTATTCGCCAAGCAATAAGAGAAGGAAATTTATGGGAATTAGTTGAAAAAAGAGTAAGATCTCACCCTAGTCTTTTAAATGCTCTTGTTCTTCTAAAAAATAATCATCCTTTTTTTGAAAAACATGAAAAAATTTATAAAGATCATGGAAGGTTCTTAAGTTCTTTAGAGAGTAAAAATAGACCAATAATTTATCGGTATAAAAATAGATTTGAAAATAAATATCGAGTCCCCGATAAGGTAAAATATTTACTTATTTTACCAGAGTTAGATCTTATAGGTAAAAATTCCCCCACTACAACCAATTGGTTTGATATTATCAATAATAACAGAATTACTCCAAGGGATAAAATTCATATTGTGTTTCTTTCTGAATTTTTTGGTGTAATTCCTTTAGAATTAATAGATACTTATCCAATGGGACAATACGAAGCAATCAGATATGATGATTTTTCTAAAATAATATATAAAAGTCTAGCAAAAGAAATTATAAAATTTATCAAAAATAATTCAAGAATTTACAAAAAATGTGGTTTCTTAATCCCAAATCAATATATTAATCAATATGACGAAATTGTAAAATTTGATAATGAAAGTTATGAAAAAATCTTTCAGATAGTTAAAAAAAACATTAAAATACCAATTTTTAAAGCATCTATGCCAAGGGAAATTTTAAAATGGTTTTAGACAAAATTAAAGCCTATGGGCATGAAAATATTTTATGTACCCATGAAACAACAATAGAAATAACAAAAGAAAAAAATTTAACAAGAAAAGGAAATTGCATTTTAGGAATAAATGCCTCAAAAGCCTGTAATGATTTGAATAAAAATTTAAAACAATGTATTCGAAAAGGTAAAAAAATTAAGGTTGCTATCCAATCAGAAAATTATATAGATTCATTCATCGGTTTTGGAGATAAGAATCTTACATTAACCCATAAAAATGATATAGTTTTCCGAAAAAGTGATTACATTTCTAATAGGACAGTTCTGATAAACTGTTCGAAATCTTCAAAAGATTTATCACGAAAATTAATTAATGAGATCAGATCATCAAAAAAAGAGTTCTACATTATTTTTAAAAAATTAGGAAAAAAATAGAGATATAAATTGATAAAAATTCCACATATAAAAGTTAAAAAAGTTAACGCTCAAGGTTTGATAAAATTAATTAAAAAACATTTTAAAAATAAATCAATTTTTAATAAAAAATATGAAGTAATTGAAAAAGAGGAGAATCTTTATTTTCCTTTAAACCCACATCTCAATATAAAAAAATTAGCACTCAAATTAAAAGAACAAATTCCCTTTAAAATAATATTTATTGAAGGGAAAAAGAGACTGAATTATAAAGCTCAATCTTTAGAGGAAGAATTGGAAAATAAATTACCCGATGAATTGCTTGAATTAATTCCACAATCTTATGATATTATTGGAGATATTGTTATTGTAGAGTTAGATCAATATAATTCTATAAATTATCCTAAAATAGTAAAAAAAAAAATAGCAAATGCAATTATAAAAGTCAATAAAAATATAAAAAGCGTTTACGAAAAACAGAGTAAGATTACGGGGACTTATCGCTTAAGAAAATTAAAATATCTTGCTGGAATAAAAAAACCTCAAACCATTCATAAAGAAAATCATTGCGTATTTAAGATTGATTTAGAAAAAGTATTTTTTTCTCCCAGATTAAATCATGAGAGGAAAAGGATATCTTTACGAAATATTAAAAAAAACGAATTAATTGTTGACTTATTTGCAGGTGTGGGGGCCTTCTCAATAATAATAGCAAAAAATCATGATGTAAACATTTATGCTTTTGATATCAATCCGTTTGCTATTAAGTTGCTAGAAAAAAATATAAAACTTAATAATTTGAAAGGAAAGATTATTCCAATTAAAATGAATGTCAAAAATCTTTTAAATTCAAAAGATAAGGTTAGTGATTTGTTAAAAAACAATGTAGATCGAGTAGTTATGAATTTGCCAGAAAAATCTTTAGATCATATAGACGTAGTGTGTCATATTTCTAAAAAAACCGGATGTATTTTGCATAATTATCAATTCAGCGAGAAACCTAATTCTGTTAAAAAAGCTATAGATAAGTTACAAACAGAATTACATAAAAATAGATGGAGATTAGATAGCATAAAACACGCCAAGGTTGTAAAATCATATTCTCCTAAATCTGATATGATTGTGATTGATGCTCTTATAATAAAGTCGAATAATGAATAAAGGGTATATTTATCAATTAATTTTTATAAAAAAAAGGGCTAATATTAGAATCTAACTTTAATCTTCATAATAAAATTTAAAGATTTTTATTCCTTTTATTTTTATAAATCTTTTTGTTTTCTTTTTTTGGAAATAGCTTTGCATGGACCCGTAGCCTAGCCCGGATAGGGCGTCGGACTTCTAATCCGAAAGTCGCAGGTTCGAATCCTGCCGGGTCCGCTTTTCTTTCAAAATACTATTTAAAATAAATAAATTCATAATAAAAATCATAATAATTGCTTAATATTATTAATTTAATTGAGTTCCTTCTTATTCTATATATAAGCAGAAAGGTTATAATATGTGGCTAAGAAAAAGAGATTTCTATCATCAAAACATTCGTTATAGTTTCCATTATCATCAAAACCGAATCTCCCAAATAAGCAATGGTGGAAGGGAATACAAAAGGCTAGAAAGCTATATTAAAAAAGTTTATGAAGGAAAAATTCCCAATGATATTTTTAACACGAAAAACATTCCAAGAATCTCTCGATTTAAATTAAAGGGAATTAAAAAAGCATTCTTGAGAAGTTATAGTAAAAAATTAATACGTTCTGGTAAAATTGAAAAACTTGATTCAAATTATCCACTATCCCAATATGTCGAAGAGGTTTATAAGAATTATAGTAAGAATAATATTAATAAAATACCTGGACATGATCCAATTCTTAAAAATATTTTGATAAGGGATAAAAATTCTATCTGCATTGAACTTCCCATTTGGAAAGAAATTCATGGAGAATATATAACAGGACATATTGATTTAATTCAAATAATAAATAATTCCATAAAAATAATAGATTATAAACCTGAAGGTAATTTTTTATATTCTTTACCTCAGGTCGCTACATATGGTCTTATTTTCAAATCAATTTTTAACTACGATAATATAAAGAGTGTATCATTTAATAAAGATGAAGCATGGATTTATGACCCTAATATTTTAATAAAAGATTTAAAATCCTATTTAAAAAATCATAATTTTGCTCATTTTTCTGAATGGGAAAAATGGTTTTAAATTATTTGATTTTTTTCTTTGATTTTATTTCCGTTTCCTCTTCTATTTGTTCTAAATAAGATCTACAAGCCAAAAAACAAAATAGAATCCCAAATATTTCTACAATTATACTAATAATACTTATTATTACTCCATTAAAATCAAGCGATCTAAAAATTACTGCCGAGATTAACCCTAAAGTAGCAAATATAAATAAAACAAACCCTTTAATTATTTCTCTAAGTGATTTTTGAAGAAAACGTAAATAATTTTTTATTTTATCTAAAATCAAAGACAAATCTATCAATCTCTTAATTTATTATTATATTTTAGTCATATCTTATTTTGCAATTAAATTTTTCTTAAAAATTAAATAATCGAGGGATTAAATAGCATTAATTATCTTATTCAATATTAATCAAGATATTAATTAATAAAAATAATAATAATTCAATAAAAATAAGTGAAATTTAGTTTTTTTAGACTTAATTGAAGGGATTATCTCATAAATCTACTAAATATTCATTATAATTAAGATCCTAATTTTTTAGATTTAAATTTAGCATATATCGCTTTATTCAAAATTTTACCAATTCTGTTGGCGACTATTTGTGAAATTTCTAAGCGCTCTCCTTCATACATATCGTTTATTTCTTCCAAGCTTGGTGAATGATTTAATCTTTTTTCTAAGGTTCTTTCAATTATATTTTGAACAAATTGCTTTATATTATCCTTATTTGGTAATTTAACTTCTGAAGTCATGGAGTTTATTTTATTAATGCAAAAAAGAAAATATTCTGAAATTAATTCAATAGAATTTCCCTCTAACTCACTATGTATTTTTATGCTATCTGTTGCAGTTTTAGTATCCTTTTCTTGCCAATATAATTGATTTGGATTTATACCAGGACTATTTACTCTCATTAAGGAGTATGTTATTTTCCTTTCAACCCAATTTAAGGTGCTGATTTCCTGCTTTTTTCTAATTTCTTGTTTTATTTCTTTTCTTTCTATTTCCTTAACTTTTTTGGCCTCTTCTACTTTTTCTTTTCTTATAGCAGTAGATTTTTCAAATCTTTTAATTAGATCATATCCTATACAATAAGATATGGGAGAAATTAAATCTTCTTTTAATTTTAAATCTTTAATATCTTCATACAGAGGGCTTACTTTATTTTGAAGAATTTCTATCGCATTTTCTAATGAATTATCCGTTAATCTGGCTAATATGAATCCATTGATAAGAAATGGTTTATTTTGCGCATCAAAAATTTCTACTAATTCTTTTTGTCGCTCAATTAAACGATTAATAACTAACTCCTCTATTTTTATTTGAACCCATTCTTCTGATTCTGTTGTATTTTCAATTTTTTTTAAAGCTAATAAATATAATCCCTTTTCATTTGAAATCTTCAAATACGATTCAATAATTCTACTTAATTGCCTTAAAATTTTAGACAAAATATAAAAAAAGGACTCTTTCATTAAAGCATCCAAAATTTTATCAAATTCTAAAAGAAATAATATTTGAGAATAATTTTTCAAATTTAATTGATTTAAAAAAACCTTATCAATTGTTTCTTTTTTTCTAATCAGATCTTTTAAATCAAAATATGAATATTCAATGTCCTCTTCAATGGCATCCCATAAATCAGAAAATTCTTCTCTTTCCTTATTTAATAGAAATTTTAAATTCATATCGAGATCCATCTGATTGATATATGAAAATTTTATCTTATTCAATGCTTTCTTTGCGATATTTAATGGATTTTTCTTCTGATCACTTAATTGTATGATCTCAAATTTTTCTATATTATATCTAATCATATTTTTTTTAACTTCTGAAGCTTTTTCCTCGTTTATATTAATCATATTCAAAATATTATGGATTCCGTATTTATTCAATAGGTAGGATATTTCTTTAAATTTTTCTTCATTTAAATTTTGTAGGAAATAAATAAAATCATTAGCATTTGTACTTAGTTCCTTAATTATTTCCTCTTTCAAGTAATCTAACATTTTTTCTTCAAATTGATCGTATTTAATTTCTTGTTCTAATCCCGATTCTATTTTCTCTATTATATTTTTCTTCAAATCGTTTGCTCTTTTAAACGCCTTCAAACCAAGGACAGATACAGGAAATTTATTGAATTCATAGTCAATTATTTTCTTTTTTATCATTCTAATAGGCATGGCTTCCATTTTCAATTCTTTATATGATTTAAATTCAAAATCCTCTTTTAATTTCTTAATTGTTTTAGTCAATGAGGATAATTCTAAGTATTTATCTTCTTTTTCCTCAATTAATAATCTCTTTTCCAATTCTACTGATAAATCTTTAAATTCAGCTCCTCTTTTCAAAATATCATCTTTAATATTATTTGTTAATCCAATTAAGTCTCCAATCAAATCATAAAAGCTGCTTGGCCTATAATCTAAAACTATTTCTAATAACTCTTTTTCGATATATTTTTCTAGATCATTAAATAAAGTTTCCTTCTCTTCATCAAAATATCCTTTCTGCCGCAAATTAATTAGTAAATCTATGAATTTATTCTCTAAATCGATTAATCTTTTAAGCATATTAATTTCCGATCTAAAGGAATCTTTTAAAAGTACTTTAATCTCATTATAGAGAATTCTTTTCTGCAATAGCTCCAATTCTCTGGTTGATTCAATTGTTCCTTTGCTAAGATCTAATGCTTCACTTACTCTTATTCCAATATTATGATATAAATGAACAGAGGCAGTAGCTATTAATATATCTTCTAATGTGAATTTTTCCTCAACTATTTCGAATATTTTTTCCTTATCTGCTTCCCTTTTAAAATGGGAAATAATTAAATCAACAGTTTGGAAAAATCTAGAAGTGCTTTCTATTGCTGTAGCTCTTCTACTTATGCCTGTTATCATAATGCTTTAATCCACTCTCTAAAAATTTCTTTAAAATTATCTTTTAAATTTATAATGAATTTATCCTCTCCCATTAAATTAAATTCAAATACTTGAAATAAATCCCCTTTAAATTGTTCTTTTTCTTCATGGGTTAATAAATGCTTTAGGATTAGTGTTTTAGGAATCGGTATTAATTTTGAATAATATTTAAGTTCAGTTTCTCTTATATAATTAAAAAAATTTTTTTCTCCATTTTTTGTAAGATAAGCTAGAGGCTTTGATTTTTCCGAGGAATGAATCAAGTTTTGAATCTCTTTATTAAATTTCTTTCTTAAATATTCAGGGAATTGCCCTGCTACATCTTTATAATAAAGATATTTATCTAAAAACTTTAATAATGAAATTTTTTCGCTCTCTTCTGCTTCTTTAGCTAAATTAGTATCTAAAATTGTAAAAAATTTTTCGGGATCATGAGCTAATGATTCTTTTTCTTGAAGATAAGTAATAAAATCATTATAAATATCATTTAAGGTCCATTTTTTATCTTCCGTCCTCTTAGAAAAGAGTTCTGAATATTCATTTATCCACTCTAAGATATAAGATTTGCAAATGAGATTGATACCGGCTAATCTCTTCTCCAAAAATCTGTGAAATTTTGAGGAAAACGAAATTGGATCAGAAATATCTTTATCATTTTTTTCTTTTATAAATCTATTAATTGTGGAATATCTTAAGATATAACTTAATAGAAAATGAATCTCTTCTGTAAATTTTTTAAATTTACTACTATAATTTTTTATAATTTTTTCATCATTCTTTATTTCAAATTCTGCAAATGATAGGATATCGCTTCCTTCAATCTGTATTTTTTCAAAAAATTTATCTAATTTTTCTTTCACTAAAATAAAAAATTCAAGAGAAAGTTGTTCTTCATTGATATTTAAATTATTTGAGTATATTGGAGGAAAATCCTTCATCTTTTTTAGTATAAATTCATAAAATGTATCAATAAATTTATTGCCCACTCTTTTTGCTGGATCCTCCTCTTTCTCAAATGCAATTCTTAAATTTTCAATTAATAATTTCGTTTTATTTTTTAAATGTCTTATGATTAAAAATTTAGGAAGAGTTTTAATGATAATTTGTATATTTTGTGTAAATAGTTCAGAAAAATAATTGTATGCGGATCTTAAATCATTGGCAATTACATCTTCCTTTTTTAAAATTATTTGTTTTATAAATTGAACTGTTATTTTATGGAGTTCAGAAAAATCGTTTTTAGATGAAGATTGTTTCTTTAAAATAAATTTTTTAAATTCTTCTAAAACATAGTCTATATTACCTTTAATTCCACTAATTAAATATTCCTCAAAATAGTCGAAATATTCCTTCATTTTCTCTTCAAAATGATTCAAATAGTTTTCTATTCTTGAAATTAACCACTTCTCTGATTTCTCTTCATTTATAGTAGAGAGATCCTCCTTTTTAATTTTTTTAATAATAAATTTAACCAATTGTTCTTGGAATTTATCAATTGTACCGATATTAGCTAAATTTAAGAGATTAGAACCTAATTTTAGAGTTTTAGCAGTAATAAATCCTGCTGTTGGTGTTGCTATATTAAACTTAATGTGTTCAAAACCAGTTTTTCCTTCATATGGATCTTTAAGTTTTCCATATTTTATATCTGATAAAGATATTTCAAGAGGTTTTTTATACCAAGAAACATCAATTTTTGATTTTAATTTTCCATATTGTTTTAAAAATTCTTTTTCTGTAGGAAGTGATTCTGAGATTCCAATTAATTTTTTATTCCACTTACTTTCAATAAGTCCCCCATATAATTTTTTACTGAATCTTGAAGCAAATTTGTTAAACAATTTTTCTTTTTCTTTTTGATTTAATTCTGGACGATTAGCAAAATCTTCTACTTCAAAAAATAAGCGACTTATTTTATTGATAGCTTTATTAGATTTATGAATATTCAAATAACCTCTTTCTGGTTTCAATGCGAGCATTAAGCTTTCACATTCCTTATAATTTCCCGGAACTAATATCATAGATTTTGGGTAAATCATTGTTAAATTTTTCCTAAAACTGATATCTTTTAGTTCAAATTCAACAAAAAATAATTCTGAACCACTGTAATCTCTTAACATCGCATTATATTGAGTGAAAAAATTAACAACATCTACTGAAAGTTCTTTTACTAGATTCCCTGTTAATACTCCCGGGCTAATGATGTCACCGACAGAGATATTTTTATCATTCGGGCTCTGATAACCGAATACTAAAGAATATTGATAATTAATAGACTCTCTTGTAGTAATCATTTTTTTATATAATTTCTTTTTTGGGCATTAAATAATTAATAACAATATAGAAAATAAAATATTTAACTTTTTTATAAGATTATTTTTTATAAGATTATAATTAGAAAATATTATTAAAATGAAATTAATAAATATAATTTATAAAATGGAGGGTGGTCCAAATCATGGAATTTGGGACTGATCTAAATTTAACTGATGAGGATATTGAAAAAATAAGCCCTCAAATAACTTTTATAACTTCAAATGCAGATATTGAGGCATTAGCTCTTGTTTCTAGAGAGGGATATCAAATCGCCTTTTCTGCTCTTCCCCAATATCATGTTGATGGAGATCAATTCTGTGGACTAGCCTCAGCTCTTCTCATGACTGGAAGATCTACAATTGAACAACTTTTTCAAGAACATCTTAATGAGGTAATAGTAAGGGGGCGTGATGGTTATATTGTAATAACTAATGCAGAGAGATTAGTTATTGTTTGTGCTGGAACTGAAATTGAGACCTTGATGAAAACCGTAAAAGTTATGAGAGTAGCTGCTAAAAAAATCATGAAAATTTTTGAGTAATCTTTTTTTTTTGGCCAAATTCTTAAGAGTCTTTATAATTCAAGTTAGTTATAAGATTTTTTAGTGTTTTATCCATAATGAATCCCAAGGTTCATTTTGATTTATATTGAATCTCTCCTTTTACAATTTTCTAAGAAATAATTAACTTTTTATATTTTGAAAAATAATGGTACTAAATAGTCCTTAAAAATAAGATTATGGCAATTAATAAAATATCTTTTTGGAATGCTCAGTGGCCGTGGCGTTGGCAAAATCGCTAATGCATTGGACTATTCTTATTAATATTTTTGGGTTAAACACTTTTTTTTTATCCAAATAACTTTTTAAATGCATTAATAGAATTGAATTCCAATTATATAATGATACATATATAAAAAAAAAGAGTTAAATAATATGACGGATCTTTCTAAAGCAAGGATCTTATTAGATCCTAATGAAGTGCCGAAAGAATGGGTAAATATTTTACCAGATTTACCCACTCCAATGACGCCCTTAATTAATCCTATGACGGGAAAACCAGCACCATTTGAAATGGCGGCAGCTATTTTTCCCAAAGAATGTGTTATTCAGGAAGTTTCACAAGAACCAACTATTCCTATTCCAAAACAGTTAAGGGAAATATATGCAAAAATTTATAGACCTACTCCTCTCCATCGAGCATTAAACTTGGAAAAAGAATTAGGATTGCAGGGAGATAAGATTAAAATCTTTTATAAGAATGAATCTGTTTCTCCAACAGGCTCACATAAACCTAATACTGCAATTGCCCAAGCATATTTTGCTAAAATGGATGGAATTGAAGAATTGGTAACTGAAACTGGAGCTGGCCAATGGGGATCTGGTCTCTCATATGGCTGTTCTCTCTTTGACATAAAATGTACAGTTTATATGGTTAGGATAAGCTTTCAGCAAAAACCAGGAAGAAAAATTCTTATGAGATCTTTTAAGGCTGATGTGCACGCATCCCCCTCAAAATTCACGGAATCGGGAAAGGTATATTATGAAAAAGACCCGAATCATCCAGGAAGTTTAGGTCTCGCAATATCGGAAGCAGTGGAGCATAGCTTAAGAAGTGATAAAATTAGATATTCATTAGGAAGTGTTGTTAACTTTGTTTGTCTTCATCAAACCATCGTAGGCCAAGAAGCTCAAGTTCAGCTTAAAAAAGCAGGTATAGAGGCACCAGATATCGTAATTGGATGCATGGGTGGAGGTTCGAATTTTTCTGGATTAATGCTTCCTTTTGCTCGGGATAAAATAAGAGAAGTTTCTCCTGATATACAAATAATAGGAGTTGAACCAACAGCATGTCCAAGCGTATGTAAAGGAAAATATACTTGGGATTATGGAGATACTGCCAAAAAAGCCCCCATAATAAAAATGCATACACTGGGCCATAATTTTATTCCGAGTCCTATTCATGCCGGAGGGTTAAGATATCATGGAATAGCACCTATTATTTCTAATCTCTATAATAATAATATTATGGAAGCATCAATGCATCATCAGTTAGATGTTATTAAAGCAGGGCTTTTATTTGCGAGAGCTGAGGGTATCTTACCTGCTCCTGAAACAGATCATGCAATTAAAGAGGCAATCGATCAAGCTCTAAAGGCGAAGGAAAATAACGAAGAAAAAATTATTTTATTTAACTTCAGTGGACACGGATTTTTTGACCTATTAGCCTATAAGGAATATATGACAGGAGACTTGAAAAACTATGAATTATCTGATGAAAAAATACAAGAATCAATTAACGACTCAGACATGCCCGTTATAGATGAAACACAATTTTAGATTTTTTATCATTTTTTTTTTTCTTTTTGAATAATAACTTTAAAATTTTAAAGAAAATTCTTTATATTAAAAGTTTGAGTGTTTAACTTTATTGAATTTCCCTCTAATTATCATTATTTGCGTATTTTATTTCTATTGCTTCTTAATATTATATGTTACCATCTTGGCAAAAAAGAAGGGAATGAAAGGAAGTTTTATAAATAATTTTGTGAATTTCTTAATACTCTTTATTTCAATTACCGTTAATTTAATACTAGTAAATATTTTTAATTTATCGAGAGCTCAATTTATTGTGTTTCCTTTTGATGTTTCTATGATTTTTTTCTTCCCTTTTTTTCTTATCATTTTCTCTCTTTTAGTTTTGCGAGAAAAGAAATTGTTGAGTAAGACTAATGACCAGATGGAACCTGCTTTCCAAACTGCATCTAATGTATTACCTCTAAAATATGAAATTTATAGAAAAATCTCTCACTTGGTTGTTATAGGCATTATTCTTTTTTATTTTACACTCGGATCTTGGATTAAAGATCTTATTATAGATTTGATACAATTTTTACCTTCGGGTTTTTCAGACTTGTTTTATTCTCTTTTTTTAAATGAACATCAGAATATGATTTTTAATCAATACCTTGTTATCTTTCTCGTTGCAATTTCTTTATTTGGATTATTAACTGCAGATCTCATTAGAATCTTAAAACCTAAATTATATCCATTAAAACCTGTTAATCAAATATTAAGAAAGAAAGAATTATATATGAGATTAGGCCCCCAAATTTCAATGGCAATTGGATGCTTTTCAATTATTATCCTATATGGATTATATCACCCTCTTGGACCAATAGTTATATCCACTTCAATGGTTATGTCAATCTTTGGAGATATCGCTTCCAATTTAATTGGAAGAACATTGGGGAAAAAAAAAATCCAACCTTTAGGTAAAAAAAAGAGTAATAAAACATATATAGGACTTTTTGCTGGAATATTCATTTCATTTTTTTCTGGTGTATTGATTTTATTAATTTTAAAAGCATATTATTTTTTTAATATGGTAGCATTTATCATTCTCCCTCTAAGCGGGGCTCTTATTATTGGTATTTTAGACTATTTTGATTTAGAAATTGATGATAATTTAACTTATCCTTTTATTTTATCAACAATTTTATTTTTTTTATCATTTCTTTTTATATAATGCTTATTATATAATTCTAAAAGGCCTTAAATAGATTTTATATAAAATTATTTAAAGAAAAAGTGTTAATTAAATTTAAAAAATAGCTTTAAATCATATTAAAAGCTTATTATTTAATAATAATGTTAGAACAAAAATTAAAGATTGATAAAATCCAAAGGGGTACCGTAATAGACCATATTGACGCGGGATATGCATTAACGATTTTAAACCTTACTGGATTAGATGAAACCAACAGTTTAATAACTATCGGAGTTAATGTATCTTCTAAAAAATATGGAAAAAAAGATATAATAAAAATAGAGAATGTATTTTTAGATGAAGTTCAAATGCAACAAATTTCAATATTATCATCAAATGCCACAATCTCATTAATCGAAAATTTTGAAGTAATAGAAAAAAAGAAAGTCGAAATGCCTAAAATAATTAAAAAATTAATTGTTTGTGAAACTAAGACCTGTATAAGTAATTCAAAAAAGGAGCCCATTGACACCGAATTCTTGGTGCTAGAGAAGAATCCTCTTAAAATCCAGTGTGTTTTTTGCGATCGTATTTATCGGTTAGATGAGATTAAGTTTAAACCGAGAAGAAAGAAAAGTGGTAAAAAAGTCAAACAAATAATTCAATTATAAGTTTTTTAATATATTTGGATTATTTTAATAAATAAGAAACTAAATTATCCCAAATATAGTAATCTTAATGGGATATCCAAAATAAATAAGCATTGTGTGTAGTACTGTTGCGGTAATCATAAACAGAAAGAAAAAGATCCCTAATCCAGGAGATAAAATATTTTTCCAATTCCATTCTTCTTTATCATATGGAAAGCGAAAAATTATGAAGTTAGCTAAAAAAGGAAAAAGTAGCATAAATAATATCATCCATATTAGCAATAACCATCCAACAAAGCCCATCAGACGTCCTATAAATGCACTTACGAACCCAATTATAACTCTCGTCCAATATAATTTTGTTTCTTTTTCTAATCGTATATCTATTTCTTTCTTTTTTCCCTTTTCTTCCTTTATTTTATATTCCTCTAATTTTTGTTTTCTTAATTTAATTAATTTTTTTCTTTTTTTCCGAATATCTAACTTTTCTAATTTATCTTTTTTAACCATAATTATTATTATTAATAATAATTATTAAATCTTAAAGTATCTCAAAGTAATTTGAATAAGAATGAAGAAAACCTTCTCAAATATTGATGTATATGCCATAGTACGAGAATTAGATGAAATTTTATCCCAAGGGAACATAACAAATATTTATGAAGTGAAAGATCTATTAATTCTTAAAATAAATACTTTTGATGGAAACAAAAATCTTATCATTAAACGAAATTTAAGAGTCAATTTGACGCAATATGATTACCCAATTCCAAAATACCCTAGCCAATATGTCATGTCTTTAAGAAAATTTTTAAAAAATCGAAAGATTATCAGAATTTATCAATATAATTTCGATAGAATAATAATTATCGAATTAAGTAATCAAGAAGGTAAGCCATGGAGTTTTATAATCGAACTCTTCAGTAAAGGAAATTATATTCTTGTTGATGAAAATCAAATAGTAAAAATAGCTAAAAAATATATAAAATTAAAAGAAAGAAATATATTAGCTAATAAAAAATATGAATTTCCTAAATCTTATGGTAAAAATTTTTTAGAAATTAATCATGATGAATTCGAAGATTTAATTGATATAGATACAGAGGTTGTTAGAACTCTTGCTCGAAAAATAAATATCTCAGGAGTTTATAGTGAAGAAATCTGTGAAAGATCTAATATTAGTAAAACCTCAATGGGAAATGAATTAGAAAAAAAAGAATTAAACAATTTATATAAAGCGTTTAAAAATCTTAGAAACGAATTAATGTTTTCCGAAATAAACGCTCATGTTGTTTATGATAATGATGGAAATGAGCTCTCCGTTCTTCCTTTTGAATTGAAGATCTATAGTGACCAAAAAAAAAAATATTTCTCATCATTTAATGAGGCCGTTGATAATTATTATTCGAAAATAGATTCAGAACAATTAATTGAAAGTACAGATTCCGATTTCGATCGAAAAATAGAAGCACAAAAAAAAATATTAAAAAATCAAAAAGAATATTTAGATACTTTAAAAGAAAATTTTGAAAAATACTATGAATATGGAGATTTTATATATGCGAATTTTAAACCTTTAGAAAAATTGTTAAATGTAATTAAAGATGCTAAATCAAAAGGTTATTCTTGGGATGAAATAAACGAGAAACTTCAAAAAGCAAAGCAACAAAATATGCGAAGTGCTAAATCTTTTAAAAGAGTGATACCAACAACTCAAGAAATTGTTTTAAATATAAATGGAGAGGAAATATTTCTTGATTTCAATAAAAGTATCGGAGAAAATGCTACTATGATCTATTCTAGAGGCAAAAAGGCAAGAAATAAACTTAAAGGGACAAAAGAAGCAATAGAAAAAACAAAAAAGAAAATAGCTAATTTGGAGAAAGAAAAGGAAAGCTCAGAAGAGGAAATAGATTTTCTCATAAAGAAACCAGAAAAAAAATGGTACGAGAAGTATAGATGGTTTAAATCTTCTGATGATTTTTTAATTATTGGTGGAAGAGATGCTTCATCAAACGAAGTAATATTTAGCAAATATTTAGAACCTCAAGATATAGTCTTTCATACAACCTTTCCAGGTTCTCCTCTTGTGGTTATTAAAAATCCAGAAAAAAGGCATGTCTCCCAACAAACTCTAAACGAAACTGCAGATTTTGTCGCCAGTTATTCTCAAGCATGGAAAGATAATTGGGGAATAGTTGATGTGTTTTATGTTAGTCCGGAACAAGTTTCTAAATCACCACCTTCTGGAGAATATCTCCCAAAAGGATCATTTATGATTGAGGGCAAGAAAAATTTTATTAGAAATGCGAAGACAGAATTGGTTATTGGTCTAAAACTCATCAAAAGAAAAAGCGAGAGTAAAGAATTGGATTATATTCTTTATCCTAAACTCCTAGCTGGTCCAGAAAAACCAATTATGGAGCAAGCTAAAATATATATTAAAATTATTCCCCACCCTAATGGTTTTTCAAAAGGAAAAATGGCAAAAGAAATTATTTCAGCTTTCCTAAATCAAACAGATAATAATATTAATAAATGGATTTCACTATTATCGTTAGATGATCTGATTTTAATGCTTCCGAACGGCTTATCGAAAATAAAATCTACAAATAATTAATTATGTTTGGGTTGCGTTCCATTTTTTAATAATTGGAATGTTTTTATAATTATCAAAAAGAATCCCTTTAATACCAATTCTTATTAATTCTTTAATCTTGTTTAATGGATTTGAATACTTCATAAAATCCCATGCAAGTGGAAGAATCTTATTACTGGTACAGATACTTATAAATTCTTTATTTACTAATTTTGACCTTAAACTAATCATGTCAGGATTAAAAGATAAATTCCTAATTTTACCTTGTTCCAAAAAATTGTCTAATGTAAAGTCTCCTTTTGTAATATTATAGCAAACTGATATTTGAGGAAAATTGCGTTTAATTTCTAATAACGCATCAAATTCCCTCCCACTAATGACACTCCGATCTTGTAATTTCATTCTGGCGATTAAATCAATTATTTCACTTTGTACATTTTGAGCTTTTAATTCAATCATAAAATCTATTTTGTCTTTAAATTTTTTAAGTACCTCAGATAATAATGGGATTTTTTCATTTCTTAGTTTAGTTTTTATTTTTTTAAGTTGGTTATAGGAGAGCTCATTTATTATACCTGAATAATTTGTCATCCTATCTATTGTTTTATCATGAAAGACGATTAATTGATTATCTTTAGTTTTACGAACATCTAGTTCAATGATATCTGCCCCTGCTTTTTTAGCGGCTCTAAATGCAGGAATTGTATTTTCATCAAAGAATTCTCTAGTACCTCTATGACCTATATAGATTATCTTAAACACTCTCTTTAATTTTTTACTGGATTAAATAAAGATAAATTGTTAAGAAAATTAATCCGATTAATGTGATGATAAAAACTTTTAAATCTAAAAATGATTGAATTATTGATAAAATGAAAACAAACGTTAAGGTTTTCCATGATATTGGCTTACCAGTTAATTCTTTATAATTTCCTATGATTACTATCATAAAAAGAAAAAAGAATAAAATTGAGAATACTCTAATCAATATTTCAATAAGTTGCCAGATAACATTATCATTAATAGTTATGGAGATTAACTCTCCATTAAAAAATAGAGAAATTATTAAACATAATAGTGAAAAGAGTGCTGAAATAATTATAGATTTAAAAGCATAATCTTCAACATCTCTAGGCCGATCTTTCTTTGCTTTTTTTTCTATTTTTTTAAGTTTAGGCATTATATTTTTTTAATCCTCCGAATCTGTTTTCTAAATGAAAATATAATTTTAAAAACATAGCTAAAAAAAGCAAGATAAACGATACCAAAAATGATAATCTTTAAAACGATAGTTACTACTTCATTATAATTTATTTCAGTTGGGGGATTAAAAAGATTATATAATAATATATAAAAAATTATTGATGGCTTTTCTATTTTTACTATAATGCTATTATTTCTTATAATACCTTCCGGAACTCCTTCCATTAGTGTGAAATTATTACCTTGACATATTGTAAAAGAATAATTATTTCCATATTCTAATTTTTGATTCTTTTGATTTTTAGGATTTAAAGGTATCTTAAATTCATAAGTCATTAGAATATATCCCTCTTTGCTCGTTTTATTAGTTCCAGCACCTATTCCATCTACTTCTTGAGGTGATTCCTCAGTAAAATTAAAATCATCAATATAATAATCACTAAAAGAATCTTGAGAATTAGAAATCTTTATTATTTTTCCATCTGTTAAATTATTAATATCATCTGAATCTGTTTCAGAAATCAGAAGTCCTAAAAATTCATTCTTTTCAATACTATTGGGCTCTAACTCATATTGACATAAAATGTATAGATTATCTAAAAATTGGAGGGCCTTCACAGTTATATTTAGACCTTTATCACTTGGATTTGTTTTTATAGGGACTGTTTGAGAACTTGCCCAACTCCATTCACCTATATAGCTATCCACTTTGCCATTAATAAACGGAGGGAATCCAAAACCAGGTGCAATTTCTTTCTCCTGGGCCTTTACAGTCGTGGGAAACAACATTGATATTAGAAAAATATTAGTTAATAGAAATATAATTAAAATTTTAGAGCCCTTTTCACTCAAATCTTTTATGCACTTTCTTTACTTTTTTCTTCTTTATTTTTTTTCATATTAAGCAGAATTATATTATTAAGGAATAATAGTGTTTTAATTTAAAATTTTTTTCTTGAAATCTATCTTTCAATTATTAGTAAAATTTCTGATAATTCGAGTAAAATTACAAAAAATTAGCTAATTAGATTTAGAATAAGGATAAATATTGAAAAGTTATGAGAGATAATTAGGCAGGAGAATAATGCAATTAAATTTATTTAGATAAGCAACAATATAATTAAAGATCCTCATTATTTCCCTTTTTGCTTCAGAATTGGTATAATTATAATCTGCAAATTCTTTGGGACCTATTGCAATTAAGAGGCCTGATAAATCCTCTTCTCTTTTGATCAAAAACCAAAAACGCTTTTGCTTCTCTTTATCTTTAATTATTAATAAGATCCATGGATTTAAAGTCCAATCCTCATTTTTAGGAGAAACTACTTTTTCAATAGCCCTACCGCTAAAATAATTCCTAGTTTTATTTATTGTCTTTAATAATCCATTAAAATAGCTTCTTTTTATTCTTAAATAACCATCAAAATATCGTCGCGCATCAAATAATTCTAAAGTTTTTTCCTTTTTTTTCTCATATTTTAAAGTTATCTGCCATTTCTTCAAATATTTTTACCCTATTTTTCAAATTTAATATTTTTTGATATATTTTTTAATTCATTATATAATTTATCCTTTTTAATAATTAGTTAAATATTAATATAAAATTCATTATGAAGTTTATTATTTTAAGAATTAATCCCAGAATGTGAATCTTATTGCCATTTTAAAATTTTATTTGCTTTTTATGAATCTTTTTTTATGATTTTTATATATTTAACTAATTTTTTGATATTTTTTGATTTTAGTAATATATTTATTTACAAATTATCTACCATCTTTTGAATTTTATTGATAACTCCTGAAGTTTTAATGGGTGTTATAACAATTCTTTCATTATTTATTTTCTTAATCAAACTGAGCGCAGAGATGGTTATCTCTTTGGTGATATGAGAGCACCTAATAATTCCATATCTTTTATTCCAATCAAATTCTGCTAACCATAATCCCATTTTATTTGCTGTATTCATTCCAAAATAATTCCAAATCACACTCCATAAGATTTCGAGAAAATCTTTCTTGTTCAATATAGTTAGTTTCGTTTCGGGTTCTGTTATGATTTTGAATAAGATATATCTTTGCTTTTCTTTTTTAATCATATTAACTCAACACCATTTTCAAATATGAATTTATTACTTCTTTGTTCCGCTTTTTTTAATAATGCTTTAACATTATTGCTAAATGCTTTTTTAGCTTCTCCTAAAGGTATTCCAAGTAATGTATGGCATATACTTATGAGAGCTCTAGGGTTCCTTAGATCATATAAATTATTAAAATTTCCGCTTATAATAAATTTTGCATGAGAATTTATGGCCAATTTTATTGAGCGATGCAATTTTCTGAATGCTTTCGATTGATATGATCGATAATTACTCATAATTGGAGTTAAGCTGAATTCTATAAATTTATTATTTTGATTTGCCAAGGATAAAACACCTTTTGAAAATGTTTTTAACACATTATAATCACTAAATGATATTAAATCTATTCTGGTATCCGTTGCAGCATATTTCTGTATATCTTGACTAGTAGATTCAATGGATATTATTTCAGGATTGTTTTTACATAATTTTATATGCTTTTTGAGCTCTTTTAAATTTTTATCTAATAATGTGATTCGATAAAATAGATTAATCTCTGTTAATTTTTGTAGAGAATCTTTAATCTTTGGATTAATCTCTAATAAATTATTTTTAGGTTCTAATATCAAATTTCTTATCCTTAATTGCTCACATAATTTAAGCTTTTCATTAATCTCATCTAAGTTTTTAAAATTCACTTTTAATCTTGATTCAAAATATGACAATTATTTAAAACCTCAATTTTATTTTCAATTCTTTTAAAAATTTTTAAAAAATTTTTATTTTTTCCTATTTTCTTTTAATTATCAATTTATAATATTTATTTATAAAAAATTTAGAGTTTTTTTATTAGTTGATGGATAGCCTTGCCTAAAAAAAGAACACTGGATGAAATTAATTCACGTATTAAAAAAGGGAATGCAAAAGTATTAACTGTGCAAGAACTAATTGATAAATTAGACGATGGAGAAAAAGTTAAATTTGAGGATGTCGATATAGTGACAACAGCTACTAAAGCTTTAATGTCTGGAATCTCGGGTATCTTTTCTTTTAGAATAACTCCTCCTAAGAAAGTTAGAAAGTTTATTGATGTAAGTATGAATGGTATTCCGGGATATCCCGGACCTTGTCCAAATGAATTTCTAGGAATTATTGATTTGATCTTATATGGGACCGCGCACAGTACAACCCGCAAAAACTACTCTGGTGGCATGCTTTTTCGAGATTTAGTTGAAGGTAAATCTGTAAAAGTAATCGCAAAAAGTGTAGAGGGTTTAGTAATTGAAAAACAGTTAGCTCTTGATGATTTTCAATTTGCTAGACTAATGGGGACTAGACAATCTATAAAAAACTATTTTGCAATGGTAAATCCAACGGATAATGACGTAGAAACTATTTTTTCTGTGCTCCCACTCAAGGGAAATTTTTCTCAATTAACTTTTTCTGGTTGTGGTGCATTAAATCCTTTTCAAAATGATCCAAATGCAGACATAATCGGAATGGGTACAAACATCCTGGTAAACGGACAAATTGGATATGTTATTGGTCCGGGAACAAGAAATGATAGATTAAAACCAAATATGCAAACAATCTGTGATTTTAGAGGAATGGATCCAAATTTTATGGGTGCTTTTAGGACGTCTTATGGGTTAGAAAGTATTTGTTCAATTGCAGTGCCTATTCCTATTTTAAATGAAAGAATATGGAATAATATCAGGAAATCTGATAAACAAGTACCTCTTAGAGTTTTAAATGTAGTTGGAAGATTTGATGTAGGGGAAATAACATATGGAGATGTATGGGATAATAATTTTGTTGTAGAATTTGATCCGGAAAAATGTATCGATTGCGATTATTGCCCTTCTGAGGAAAAATGCCCGACAAATGCATTTGACTTAAAAAAAGGCATAGACAGAAGTAGGTGTTTTAATTGTGGCACATGTTTTGTGGTTTGTCCTGAAGATGCGTTTAAAGCGGATTTGAAAAGTGTGGATGTGAAATTAAAGGGAATGAAAGAGAAAAAAAAAATTCCTGTGGTTCTTAGGCAATCTGACAGACATGGAGCAATTCAATTAGCCAACAAATTAAAAAAGATGATTTTAAATAGAGAGTTTATATTAAAAGAACCAACTGGAAAATTAGAGTTTTATCCAAAAGTATATTAATTATTAAAATGTGAAAATTATGAGTAATAAAGATATAAAATTAGAAAAATTTGACCAGATCGGAATTCTGGTTCGAGACATTGAAGCATCTGCTAAATTATATGGAGATCTTTTCAATTTTAAAGGAGGATGTAATATCGTTGAACAAGATGCTTCTGTGGTTTGTCGAGGTCAAGAAGGAACCTATAAAATGAAAAAAATTATGGATTTTTTTGGAGGCAAACAATTAGAAATTGTTGAAGTTATTGAAGCCACAGGACCAAATCTCTATACTGAATTTTTAGAAGAAAATAGGGAGGGATTACATCATTTAGGAATATACGTGAAAGATAGTGAGAAATTTATTAATGAGTTTAAAAACCAATTCAATATTGATGTCATTCAAACTGGAAAAGTGGGGAAATTAACATTCAGATATTTAGATACCAAAAATACTTTAGGTTATTATATCGAACTTATTGAGTTTTAAAGATTTTTTTCTTTATCTTTTTCTATAATTTACCCTCTAAATTATATATTAAGTGAAAGTTTATTTTTCATTTCTTCTAATTATACATATGGTATATACTGAAGAAAAAAATAAAGGAGGAGACCTTTTTGTAGAATGCCTTCTAAATGAAGGTATTACAAAAATTTTTGGGATTGTTGGAGGGGAACTCTTAAGGATTTATGACGCGATAAAAAGATGGGGTCGTGAAGAAGGAATCGATACTGTAATGATGCGGCATGAACAAGCAGGAGGGCATGCTGCAGATGCTTGGGCGCGCGCCACTGGAGAGATTGGAGTTTGCATGGGCACCGCAGGACCAGGGGTAACTCATTTAGTTCCCGCAGTAGCTGCAGCTTGGGCAGACTCAATTCCATTATTAGTGATTGGTGCTCAAATTGCCCGTATGTTCGATGATAGTGGAATTTTACAAGGAGGATTAGATCAGATGAAATTAATGGAACCAATCACTAAAGAACAAATTTCTGTCGAAGATCCTTATGAAATCCCGAAAGCCGTTCAGAGAGCAATGAAAGCTGCCATGTCTGGGAGAAGAGGACCCGTATTCTTAGAATTACGAGAAACAGCTCTCGTGAGGGATGCAAAAGAACAATATTTTAAGGACATTGTTCCACCAGAAAAATATAGACCCTTATATAGGCCGTCAGGAAATCCTAGCTTAATTAAAGAAACAGTGGAACTCTTAAAAAATGCAGAAAAACCGATAATTATCGCGGGAGGAGGGGCTATAGCTTCTGGAGCCTCTGAAAATGTTATAAAACTATCTCAAAAATATAGAATTCCCGGTGCTACCACAATTAATGGCATTGGAGCGATCTCCACCGATAAAGACACATATATTGGGTCATACTTAACAAATAATGCATTTAGAACAGCAGCTTCTCAAGCAGATTTGGTGATCTCTTTTGGGGCAAAATGGGATTATACTTTGCTTTATGGAGCACCACCTATTTGGAATCAAAATCAAAAATTAGTTCAAAATGATATTGATCCAGAAAAAATTGGTAAAAACAGACCTGTAGATGTTTCGCTTATTGGGGATGCTAAAATAATCATTGATCAGCTCCTATTAGAAATGGAGGAGGCACTATCTAAGGATAAAATAACAACTTGGAACGAGTGGAATCAATATCTTACAGAACTTAAGCAAGAAGATCGAATATTGATCCAAAAAATACTAAAATCAGATAAACGTCCAATGAAGCCACAGAGACTGGCATATGAAGTTTTGGACTTTATAAAACCAGATACTCAATTTGTTTTAGATGGAGGAGATATTGCTGTATTTACATTCGGGTTATTAAGTAATTTTCCAAGGCAACCACGATGTACCTATTATCCAATAACTATGGGACACTTAGGGACAGGGATCCCTCATGCTATTGGGGCTCAAATTGCTAAGCCTGATAAAGATGTGGTCTGTCTTTCTGGAGATGGGAGCTTCATGTTTAATGTCCAGGATCTTGATACTGCTGTTCGCTTAAATTTACCCATTATTGTTGTGGTAGCAAATAATTCTTGCTGGGGAATGATTAAATCGAATCAAAAAAATAATTTAGGAAAAAGATATTGTGATGTTGACTTCCCTTCTACGAATTATGCGGAAATCGCAAAAGGGTTTGGCTGTTATGGGGAAAAAATCGAAGATCCCGATCAAATAAAACCTGCATTACAAAGAGCGAAGGAGTCTGGAAATCCAACAGTTATCGATGTGGATGTGGCCTTCGAGACTCCCCCCGCTATGAAAATTATCGGGCTCTACAAGAAAAGTAAGGGATTATTCAAAAATCCTTAAATTTTTCATTTTTTTATTATATTTTTATAGTTGAATAAAAGAAATAATTAAAATTTTTTTATAGAAAATGATATTTTAATTAAATAAAAAAAGAGGAAATACTTATGTCTGAACAAAAATTTTTAGAAGGAAAAGTTGCGTTAATCACGGGAGCTGGAAGTGATGGTTTTGGACGTCGTATGGCTAAGGCTTTTGCCTCAAAAGGTTCCGACTTAGTTCTTAATGACATTAATGAAGAGGGACTTAAGGAGTCGAAAAAAATAATTCAACAACAATATAATGTGAAGATTAAAACAATTAAAGCAGATATCTCTGATTCAGGTCAAGTTAAAAACATGGCAAAAGAAGTTTTTGATACCTTTGATAATATATTTCTTTTGATTAATAATGCGGGAATTGATGGTGGGCTCTATAGTTCATTAAAAGCAAAAGAGAAGGTATATGATAGTGTTATGGGGGTAAATTTAAAAGGTGCTTGGAATGTCACAAAATCTTTCTTTAGAAATATGAAGAGACAAAGACAGTTTAAACCAGTTAGAGGAAAAATAATCAATATT
Source organism: Promethearchaeota archaeon (assembly GCA_016839555.1). Taxonomy (GTDB): domain Archaea; phylum Asgardarchaeota; class Lokiarchaeia; order Sigyniarchaeales; family SOKP01; genus TEKIR-8. The sequence goes on along the minus strand of JAEOUA010000006.1, from coordinate 543,738 downwards.
GCTTCTTGTGCCGGGACTCAAAATGGTCTAAATCCACTCATTGGGATATATAGTGCGAGTAAGGCAGGCTTGATAGCATTCACAAAACTCTGGGCTCTTGAACTAGGTTCTAGCGATATTACAGTGAACGCAATCTCTCCTGGTGTGTTTTTAACGCCGATTTATAATAATGACCCAAAACTAATTCGGCAATTTTTAGATAGTCGAAATGTGAAATTACCCATTGATAAAATAGGTGATCCTGATTGGGTCGCAGATATTGCATTATTTTTAGCATCTCCGCAAGCAAATTATATTACAGGGCAAAATATCATTCTTGATGGGGGAATGACAATCTCAATAAATAAATTTTAATTCCTTTTTTTTATCCTATTTTTACTTTCTATAAATCTTATAATTAAAGAAAAAAAGAAAAAGTATTTACAAAGGATTATTTATTTTTCAACCTTGTTTAAAGCTTCTTTGAGCACTTTCTCGAAATTTTCCATGATAAATTCTGTATCTTCTTCTGTTATCACTAAAGGAGGCTTGATTTTCAACACATTTCTCATAAGCAATTCTCCTCGAGCAGATAAAATGGGCATTGATTCTCCCAAATATAAATTATATTCTGGGGCTAAAAGAATCATTTCCTCAACTAATTCTGTAAACGGGTCTTTTGTTTCTCTATCTTTTACCATCTCAACACCTATAAATAATCCTGGTCCCCTAATATCGCCAATAACTTCATATATCTCCTGAAGCTCTTTCATTCGTTTTGTGATTTTATTTCCCATCTTTTCACAATTTTCTCCAAGATTCTCCTTTTGGATAACTTTAATTGCGGCTAAACCTGTTGCGCAGCTTAATGGGCTTGAGCTGAAAGTGGTGTGCTCTTCTGTGGGCGTAAAAGTTTTCCTTATTTTTGGAGTAGCAATCATGGCACCAAGCGGAAATCCACCTCCAATTGCTTTAGTAAATGTCATCATATCTGGGGATACATCTATTCCTCTTTCTTTTTCATATCGCTCAGATACCGTGAAATACTTACCAGTGCGCCACATACACGTTTGACATTCATCATAGATCAAATAAATGTTTTCTTCTTCACATAATTCTTTCAATTTTCTTAACCATTTTGGAGGCGCTGGAACCTGTCCTCCCGCCCCTTGAATTGGTTCTAAAATGACGCCGGCCATTTTCTTTGGGGCCATACCCTTTAAGTATTTCTCGACAATTTGAAAGCACTCCATATTACAGTCTGGATCTTTCTCACCATATAATCCATTCTTATAATTCCACATGCATCGATAGCAGTAGGGATAAGGCATTCTTGTGAAATGCCCTATGCCAAAAGAATCAAATCTTGTAACCGCATGAAGGGGCTGAGATAACGTTGCTGTAATTAGAGAACTTCCGTGATACCCATGCCAAAAGGTTCCAAAATGATCAGCCCCTCTTGAAGCAATCATCGCTAATTTCATCGCCGCCTCATTGGCAAGACCTCCACCTTCATTATTTAATATTACTTTTCCTCCCTTTAGTTTTCCAGGTACAATTTCTGCCAGTTTATTACAAAATTTTGCTCTCGCGGGAGTTAAACAATTATATCTAACATGCGTTAATCTTTTCATTTGCTCTAAAGCAGCGTAGTTAACATCAGGATGAGCAAAACCTAAAGCTAGTGTCCAATTCATTGAGGTGCAGTCGAGTATTTCTTTAAATTGCCCTTTCTGATCCATAACCTTGACCCATGGAGAGCCCGGTTCCTTAGCCTCCATGACTGTTAAAGGTTCTACAAAATTATTTAAAGAATGCTTTTGAAATTCTAATATTTCCTCTTCATTTATCCCAGAAGAAATTCTTCTCAATTCTTCTTTACTCAATATTTTCGGCTCAAATTCTTTCATTTTTATTATCTTAATTTAATGATTTAGTTTATTATATAAATATATTTTAAGAAATAATATAAATCATTAATCAATAAGTTTAATATTATGGAAATTTAAGATTTTTAGTAAAAGATAAAAAAAGGCTCCAATACTTTTATGAAAAATAACTTAATTTCTACGACTCTTTTTTGCTTTAATACTTGTACGTGTTTTTTCCGAACCCCATCCTTTTTTATATAATCCTCTGGATTTTTTACCAGCAGATGTCTTACCCCTGTTTACTCTTCTTTTATGTGAGGGGGCACAAATCCAATTTATCTTTGGATCGGATTTTATTACAGGATGATAAGGATCCACTAAAATGACTTCATAATAATGGTGTTTTCCATCAGAGTAAATTTTATAACTATTTAACACTTCTAAATTTGGAAATTTTTTCTGTGCTCTCTCTTCAGCAACCCATTGCAAATTTTTCCCCGTCGTATATTTTGAAACTCCCATGGCTCTATTTTTTCTGCCTCCCTTGGGGCGAATTTTGTGCATACCTCCTTTTCGAATCCGAGCTCTTACTACAATATAACCCTGTTTTGCTTTATATCCGAGCTCTCTTGCTCTGTATATTTTTGTTGGCTTATCAATCCTCTGGATTGATCTTCCTTTTCTATATTTTATTGCCCTATACCACTCTGGTGTCTCGTAGGACTTTTCATGCTTTTCAAATGTTTCTTTTAGATATTTGTATCCAGATTTCATAATTCATCATATTCTTGTTTGAATTATAATGTAATAAATTAAAAGCAGTTTTATAATTTTATTACTAAGATAATTCTTATAAATTTTTTAAATAATTCGAAACTTTTTTTGCTATACTCACGCTCGCGTTTACTTGAGTTTCAACTGTTTGGCTTCCAATATGAGGAGTTAGTATTAAATTGCCTTCAAAATTACATAAATCCATATTATCTATAGGTTCTCTTCGAAATACATCTAAAGCAGCACCTTTTATCTTGTTTTCCTTTAAAGCTTTTAATAAGGCCACTTCATCAACAAGATTTCCTCTAGCAGTATTAATGATCAAATTATCTTTATCCATCAAATTTAATCTTCGTTCATTTATTGTATTTTCCGTCTTTACTGTGGAGGGAATATGAAGTGAAATAATTTGTGATTCTTTTATTAGCACATCAACAGAGGGATACACAATATATCCTAAATCTTTTGCTTTCTGCTTAGCTTTCTTATCTACATCGTATATCCCAATTATCATATCAAATGCTGCTGCTCTTTTAGCTACTTCCGTTCCTATATTCCCAAAACCAATTAAACCTATTTTTTTACCCTTAAGTTCAAAACCCATATAATCCCTTTTAAACCAATCTCCACAATGCATTGTTTTATCTGCTTTCGTTATATTTCTTAATAAACTAATTATAAGTCCCATCGTTAATTCCGCGACGGAAATGGAAGGTGCTTTCGATGTATTAAATACTTTTATTCCTAATTTTTCCGCCTCTTCTACATCAATATTATCCAATCCTACGCCCGCCCTCCCTATAACCTTTAAATTCTTTGATCTTTTAAGCTCCTCACTGAATAATTTTGTATTAGATCGAATAATAATTCCATCATAATTCGCAATCTCTTCTCTAAGATCTTCCTGGCTTATTGAAAACTTCTTACTTACTTCAAACCCATTTTCCTCTAAAATTTTGATACCCTTTTGATGTATTTTATCAGAAATGAGAATTTTCATGATTTACCTATAATTACATGCTTAATTTTAGTAGTGATTTAAATATTTGAAACTATTTCAATTTTTCGAGAATTATAGTTTTCTTCTTTAAATTATTAGAAATGAACAATTTTGTGGTTTATATAAATTAGATTTTATATTATTTTTCAAAGCTATAAATTTATTTTTTACTCTTCATTTAAAAAATTAAGGACAATATTAGAATCGATACAAATATTGATATGAAGTGAAAATCGATGAATAAAAAAGAAAATAATAAAAATAACTTTAAAAAACCAAAAATTAATAGGGAAAATGGTTTAAATGTGGATTATGATAAAAACGAATTAAGTAAATATTTACCCCATCTAATGAACGAAATGCAAGAAGAAAAGAAGATGTTAAAAATAGATTCTATTGATTATGATGTAGAATCTATAGGTGAAGAAACTAATGAAAATGAGATGAATTCTAATATAAAAGAATTAACAAATCCTACAGTCATTGACTTTATAAGAAGATGTTCTCATAAGGAACAAGCTATAGAAATTTTAAATTTTTTATTGAACGAAGAAGAACTTTCCAAAGAAGAATACGAAAAGTTTAAGAAAAAAATATCAAAAAGAAATGGCTTAAAAGACCTAATTGAAGAATATGGGGGCTTCAAGAGACCAGGACATTATCTCAGAAAATATTATTTTAAAAGAAAAGGCTCAAAAATAGAGAAAAATCCATAGAATATTTTAATAACCAACAGAAAGGAGAAAAATAAACACTCTTTTTTAAATTTTAACAAAAAGTTAATAAATATTAATTGATTTTGACAGATGACAGATGATGAGCTTGTGACAATATAAAAGAGTTATTGCTCATAACAATGAATGTGTTGCCCCAAACTGATGTCATTTATTTTTAAAATGATTATTGTCTTTTTCTAATCCTTTTTCTGACATCTCAATGAGCAATAGAATAACATTTTCTTTATGTTAGTCTATTATTTATGTTCTTTTTTACTTTGTCCCGAATTTGTATATTCTTTAGCGTCTTTTGATTTAGATGCCAAATTTTCTAGAAAGTGGGTAATCCTTTCTTCTTTCGTATTTTTTTTTTCTTTTCTCGCATCTTTTAGTATTTCAGCAATTTCCTTTTGTCTTTCTTTTTCTTCTATTTTTGTGCTAAAAGGATTTGCAATTACGGGAATAGTTTCTTTGGGCAATAGTTTTCTTAAATATTCTGGAAAGGCAGTAGTTATTTGCAAATTAGTTTTTAAGATAATATATCTTTCATCTTTAAATTTTAATTCTTCAATTATATCATTATTTTTCAAATGATCTAATACTCTGCTTAATGCAGTGAGATCTCTTTTAGAAATCAATTTAGGTAATTTATCTCTGGGAATAAGGCTATTTCTCAATTCAGAGAGAACATTATACATTTTTGGATCAGAAATAATTTGAAAAAGCAGAAAAGCATCTTCTTTTAAATCATCTTCACTTTTTTGTTCATAATTACTAAAATATTTTTGAACTTTAGGAAGAATTAAGCCGATTAATTCTGGAATTTCATCTATATATTCAATAATATTATCAGGAGGAATACGTTCTGCATTAACTTCCTTCAATAATAATACATATTTTTCCACAATTCCTATTTGATTTATGAAAATGAGCTGTCTTTCTACCAAAGTATCGATCATTTTGTCAAAATCTTCATCTGGAAAATGTTCTTGAAACCAATCTTTTAACCATTCTAAGGGTAAAGGACCTTTTGTAAGCTTTTTTATAATTAAAAATATATGACGTTTACTTAAAATACTTGCTAATCTCTCTTCCTCTGTCTTTTCCCTCGTGACTTCCACAGTTGCCCAATATAATTCCTTAACCCATAATTTTACCAATTCGTTGTTCTTAATAATTAATTCCTGTTCATCCTCTTCAAAATTATTAATATCGCTAATATGAAATGCTGTGTAAATCTCTTCATTTGATTTTAATCTTTGGGAAAAATTTACGCAGAGGCTTTTAACTTTTTCTTCTGTATCTGTCTTAGGTTGCTGGTTAAAAATAATAGACACCATTAACATATCTCTGTTTCCCCGTGCCCAATCAGATTGAATTTCAAAATAATAATTCATAGTTATTGTCTCCTTAAAAGAATGAGTAAAAAATCCTTCTATAAATTGTTGATCCATTATATTGGCAATTCTACAGGATAATTCATCATCTAACATATTTTCGGGATAAGAATAAAATACTAATGGACCAATCTTTCTATGAAAATAGGAAAGGGCACAGATGTTTTTAATAAATATCGCCAATTTTTATTTAATTTTTATAATCTTTCTCTCTATATTTTTTAATCTTAAGATTATATATTTTAAAGATTATTAAACCTTAAAGATTATATATAAACGTAAATAATTAAATTTATCTTATATAAGTCTATTTTCTTAATTTTAAAAATTAAGAATTTATATTAAGAAATTCATATTAAAATGATAAAGCTAGTTGGTTTTGATTTGGATGATTGTCTCTTCGATTCCACAGGATTATCTAAGAGAGCGAGGATTAAGGGAATTGATGCTATGAGAAATCTTGGTTTAGAAATAGATAGAGAGAAAGCAATACAAATTTTAATGGAAATTTGCTTGGAATATGGTTCTAATTTTCCATTTCACTATGACCTTTTTATTCGCAGATTAAATGAAGTAGAAGAAGGATTTAATATATCTTATAATCTAAGTGATAAATATGTAGCTGCTGCAGTTATGGCATATCATAAAGAAAAAATTGATTCAATTAAGTTATATGATGATGTAAAACCTTGTTTGATGAAATTAAAGGAATACGATATTAAAACGGCCATAATTTCTGATGGACTCCCAAAAAAACAATATGAAAAGATTTTAAGACTAAATATAGATGATTTAATTGATTTGGTTGTTATTTCTGATCAATTCGGCATTCGAAAACCTAATCCAAAATTATTTGAATTTTGTTTAAGAAAGTTTGGAGTAAAAGGACAAGAAACATTATACATCGGTGATAGATTAGAAAAAGATATCGTTCCCGCTCGAAAAAATAGGATCAATACCGTTTATATTCATAGAGGAGGCAAATACGATTATTTAAAACCAGAAATAGAAAAACCTATAGATCTTAAACCTGATTTTGAAATAAAAAATCTAAATGAAATATTTTCAATAATTGAGGAATTAAATAAGAAATAGTGCGATAAAAATATGAATGTTGCATGCGTTCAACCAAAAATTTTGCCTACCAGAGAGGAATGCTATCTTCATGTTGAGGATCTAATTCAAGAATTATTAGAAGAGGATCAAAAACCAGATATAATTTGTTTACCAGAAAGATGGGTTCCTTTAGATATGAATTTCGTAAATAATTTTCAATTGGAAAGAGGACCTGATTATTTACTAATAAAAAAATTAGCCAAAAAATATAGAATTAATCTTTTATCAGGAGCGATATGGGAAAAGAGAAATGAGAAAGAAGGCGAAAAAAAATATATAACATGTTATATTTTTGATTCTAAAGGGGAAGAAATTGGAAGACAAGATAAAATTCATCTTTATACTTATGAATTAAAATATTTTCAGCCAGGAAAAGAATTAAAAATATTTAAATTTAAAAATTTTTCTTTCGCAATTCTGATATGCTTTGATATGGCATTTTATGAAACCCCCCGACTTGCGGCTGAAAATGGTGCCGACATTCTAATCTCTCCTACACAAATAAGAGAAGAGGGGCTATATAATTGGAATATTTATCTTCAAGCGAGAGCTCTTGAAAATAGAATACCTGTTATGGCATGTAATACTGTTGGAACTATTAAGATCCAAAATATTAGAAAATTTCTTGGTCAAAGTAAAATAATATCATTTGAGAATGGGGCAATTACACCATCTAAACTAATTATTAAAGAAGGCCCACCACATAGTGGTTATGTTTATGATAATATAGATTTATTTTTTCCTAGAAAACTCAGAAAATTTCGATTAAAAGAAAAAATAGACAAAGAAAATATTAAAATTTCAAAAGTCTGCTAAAAACCATTATTTTTCATTATTTAACTCATAAGAATTTCATGACAAAAGATATTTTTACTTCCAATCACCCCCCTCTCTCCGTGTGATTTAAATACTTTTTTTTGGAGATGATATTAAAAATAAAAAATTATAAAATATGATTCTTAAAAAGAAATATAATCAAGATTATGTTGGACCCGCAGCTCTATTTAATCCTCTCTATGTTCCTCCAAAAATATTATTTCGTAAAAAAGAACAAAATTCTCTTTTTTCAATTCTAAATGATTCATTTTCAGATCAATATAGTATTAATATATTGTATCAAGGAATAGAGGGAATTGGCAAAAAAACAATCGTTAATAAAGTATTAGAAGATCTTATTCAAAAGGAGAATCATGTAAATGATTTTTTTAAAATAAATATTGATTGTAAAGATAAAACCCCTGAAGAGCTTATTTTTTCTTTGATCACAACTTTAATTATTGACTTAGAAACTAATTTAAGTATTGATAGTCTTATTCATTCAGAAATTTCACGATTATGGAGTGTTTTTAAGTTAATATGCAAAAAAATTGATAAAAATATCCTCTTAATTTTTAATAATTCAGAATATTTAGAACCATTAACTCAAAAAAAATTTCTTACTTTCGGGAAAGAATCAAATATAAGCATTATCTCAACTTTTAATAAAGTTTTACGATCTTCCGCTTTAGATCTAATTTCAAATTATGATATTAAACGAAAATTAAATTATTTTACCTATAAACAGCTTTTAGCTATATTTCAACAGCGTGTTCATTTAACTTTCACTCATCAAATTGACAATGATCTAATTTATTTTATGACAGATTTAATTTTAGATAATTATGTGCCTATACCTGGACCTGGAATAAATATTTTGAGAGATCTTTACCCCCTTCTTCAAAAAAAAGATTCTATTCAATATAATATGATGTTAGAAATTTGTGAGAATCATTTTGATTCAATTAAAAATGTTGATGAATTTAATCTACTTAATTATGTGGAGGAGGAGGATATTTTAACCAAACTCTTTTTAGATAATCTCTCAAATTATTTCATAAATAAAAATTATAATTATTATATCTCTTTAAAGGAGTTACGAGAAATTTATTTTATTTCTTGTGAATCATTAGAATATGATAAAAAATTGGAGGAATTTGTCCAATTAATTTCTAAACTTATAGGGCTGGGAATCATTTGTCCCTCTAAAAAACATGATTTAAAAACTCAAAATATTATATTAGAAACTGAATTTCTTAATAATTTGTATTTTATGGCGATAGATCCTAAAAAATTAAAAATAGTTTTGGATGCTGCTTTTGGTAAATTTAATTGATTTGAAGAGTATTAAGCAGAAAACTCTCAGAGGATTATAATTAATTTTTTTAATAGCCATTTTATTTTTTATAATGGATAGTTAAAAATTGTTAAATCCGATTTAATAATATAAAAAAATTTATAGTTTTTTTTATTTATAAAGTGTAATAAATTATTTTACCAAGGAGATTAATTTGACATATATCAAGCGGATAAGTATGACCGGCTTTAAATCTTTCGGAGATAGAACAGTTACGATAAAACTTTCACCGGGATTTACTTGTATTGTTGGACCTAATGGTGCTGGGAAAAGCAATATTATAGATGCTTTATGTTTTGCTTTAGGGAGGCTTTCAAAAAAAACTATGAGGGCAGAAAAACTCGCAGATTTAATTTTCGCTGGGTCAAAAGGTTATAAACCTGTAAATAAAGCTTCTGTAACCCTTTATTTTGACAATAGTGAAGGGATTTTTCCAGGAGGGACTGATGAATTTCAAATAACTAGAGTGGTAAGAAGAGATAAGGGGAATAAATATAAAATGAATGGGAAAATGGCTACCAGACAACAAATTCTTGATGTTTTAGCGTCAGCAAATATTGATCCCGATGGCTCAAATCAATTTGTTTTACAAGGGAAAATTGTGGAATTAACCCATATGAATACTGAAGAAAGAAGACAGTTTATTGAAGAATTAATTGGTCTGCAGAAATATGATGATATGAAAGATGAGACATTGAAGGAGTTAGAAAAAGCTGAAAGAGAATTAGGACAATTTCAAGCAATTTTTAAAGAAGTCTCTTCTCAATTAAAAAAAGTTGAAAAAGAAAAAAATGATGCATTAGCTTGGAAAGATTTAGAGAAAACGATTTCAGATTTGAATGCAAAATTAATTGCATTAAAAATATCAAAATTAAGAGAAGAAGAAGATGATTTAGGAAAAAATATTGAGGATTCTAAAAAAATCATTGAAGAATTAGAAGAAAAAATTAAACATCAAAAAGCGCTCTTGGATCAAGAATCTATAATAATGGAGAAGATTCAGGGTTTAGTTAATGAAAAAGAAAAAGAAAGAGATGAAATAAACAATAAAATTACTCAAATTAAGACGGAATTATCTGCTAATGAAACTAAACTTGATCTTGCTAATAAAACTGTGAATAAATTAGAAAAGGAAAAAGAAAAAGCAGAAGCTCTTCAGATGAAATTAGAACAAAATCAAACATATGAAACTCTTATTGAAGAGGCAAAGAAAAAAAGTGAGTCTATTGAACTAAAAATAGAAGAATTGAAAAAAGAAATTGAAAATACACAAAAGAATCAAGCACAATTAGATGAAAAAATTAATTTTGAAGAAGAGAAAAAAGCAAACATTTTAAATGAAATATCTAATCTAAAACAAGAGATATCTTCCCAAGAAGCAAGTATCAATGTTTTGAGAGAAAATATAGAAAATAATCAAAATAAAAAGCGAAAACTAGAAGAAGAATTAAATAAGTTAAAAGGAGAATCAGAGAGTATCGAGGATGCCATTAACAAAACTAAAGAAATAGAAAATAAAATCAGAAAAGAAATCGAAGAAATTAAAACTTCATTATCTGAGGAGAATTCTAAAAGAAAAACACTTGAAAATAATATAAATTCACAACAAGAAAGAAAAAATCAACTAAATGCAACAATCGCCGAACTACAATCCACTTTATCTTCAATTAATACAGAAATTAAATTATATAAGGAAAATATCGAAAAAAATAAAATAAAAAGAGAACAAATTGAACAAAAAATTAAAGATTTAGTCGAAGGAAAAAAAGTTGAAACCACTATTAAAAACTTAATTGAAGAGAGGAATGAAATCAACAATAAGATCGAAGAACTTAGAAAAAATGTGAATGATGCGAATTTTAAGTATAAAGAAAATGAAAAAAATTTAGAGCTTCTTAAAATGCAGCAAAATACAATTTTGTCTGAAATTAAAGATAACGAGGCAAAAATTAGTAACATAAATACTAAAATAAATCTCTTTTCTAAAGAATTAACTGATTTAAATCGAAATAAAAACCATTTAGCATTAAGTATAGAAGATTTAGAAAAAAATATTCGAACTATTGAAGAAAAAACACTAAATTTTAATAATAGAAAAGATAATGTTCTTAACCGCCTTGAGAGCTTAAATTCTGAAAAAGAAAGAACAAAGGCTCGAATAGAGAGAGCTGAGCAAGAATATGATAGAGACAAAGAAGATATAAAAGGTATACTCCAAATTTTAAACATGCTAACTCAAAACATAAATATTTCTGTTGAATCAATAAAAAGTAATATTCAACAATCAAATTCAGAAGCAATTGAAATGTCTGCAGAAAATTTTGAAAATTTTTTGTTAGACGTTATCGAGATGATGAAATCAATTGAAGAAGTGAGTGAAGAAGGTGATGAAATAAGAGAGATGAGAGAAAAATTAGATTCCATACTAAAAACATTATCTCTATTTACTGAAAATGCTGATCAAACAATAGAACAATTGATTTATAGGGTTAAAGATTCTGTTGACATTGCTATTCAAGATTCTACTTCAAATTTTGATAATTTCGTACAAGACCTAATGGAAATACTAGAAAATATTCATATCTCCTTAAGAAAATTAACTATGTCAAAAAGTCAAGATCTCTATGGACAATTAGATGAGATTAATGAAAATGTAAAAACTCAGGAGAATGAAATAAATGATGTTGAGAAACAAATATCTGAATTAAATATTAAAATGGATCACCACTCTACAGATCTCACGGTAAAAAAGAATAATTTAGAAGACATTGAGAATAAAATTAATGAGTTAAAAGAAAAAATTAAGAAATATCAGATTGAGATAAATAACAGAAATGAATTAATTAATCAAAAACAAAAGGAGAAAGAAGAAAAAAACCAAGCAATTGCAGAATTAAAAGAGTTAAAAGACCAAAATTGGAATAATATTTCAGAGATTCAGAAGAAAATAGAAGATAAACAAAATATATTACAAAACATTCAAATCAAATTGCAGGATTTAAAAGGTATCCAAAATTTATTTGAAAATATTGAAGAACTAGATCAAAGTATACAAAATTTTAAGGATTCAATTGAAAATAAAAAAGGGCTTATAAATGATACAGAGGAGAAAATAAATACTCTTAAGACTCAAAAAGAAGAAATAGAACAAAAAATAGAAGATTTAAATACTGAAAAAGAGAAGTTCTGGGAAATAAATGATATATTGCAAACTCAAATTGATGAAAAAAACAAGGACTTAGAAAAAATTTTGGATAAATTGAGATCTTTACAAAATATTCAGAGAATAATTAATTCAGTAGAAGAATTAGAAAAAGAAAATCTTAATTCTGAGGAAAAGATTGCGGAAAGCGAAAATATTATTAAGAATTTAAGACAAAAAGTACAAACTCTTGAAGAAGATGTAAATAGAAAGCAAAAAGAAATTGATGAGATAAGGAAAGACAAGAAAAAGGAAATTGAAACCCAAAAAAATGCTCAAGAGAGCTTAAATAAGTTTAATATTGACCTTCAAAATATCCAAAATGAGATAAACAACCTTAAAAAAAATCAAGAAAGAGAAGAAAAAATAATTTCTCTTACTAAAGAGATTGAACAAACCCAAACTCAAATTCAAGATTTAAATAAAGAAATTAATGAAAATTTAAAAGGTATTGAACAAGTAAAATCTAAAAAGGAAGAAAAGGAAGTAGAAATTGATGAATTAATACACAATAAAGATGAGTCTTGGGAAAAACAAAAATCCTATCAAAAAGTCTATACGGATTTAAAATCTGATCTGTCAATGGAAAATTCAAAGATAAATAACTTGGAGTCGAAAAAAATTATTATTAATGATCAAATTGAAACTTTATATCAACGATCAAAGGATTTTGGGGCGCTTCCTCGAATAACTAGCGAAATTACGGAAAAAAAACTAGAAGAAGATATTAAAGAAGCAATAAATCGTAAAAAAGCATTAGAACCGGTAAACCTAAAGGCGATTAAAGAATATGATACAGTTAAAGAAAGATTTGATGAAATTGATATGAGAAGACAAACAATTCAGAGAGAAAGAAAATCAATTTTAGATGCTATCGATAAAATTGAATTAGAAAAAACCCAAACTTTTATGAAATCTTATCATGAAATAAATAGAGAATTTTCCGGCATTTTTCAAAAGCTTTCTCCAGGAGGATCAGCAAAAATGATTTTAGATCGCCCAGACTCACCATTTGAGGGGGGTGTTAGCATTGAAGCTCGTCCCAGAGGAAAGAAGATTTCAAGTTTAGAAATATTAAGTGGAGGAGAAAAAACGTTGGTGGCACTTTCATTTATATTTGCTGTACAGGAATTCCTCCCAGCACCATTTTACATAATGGACGAGATTGATGCGGCCTTAGATGGTCCAAATGTACACCGTGTATCTATGTTAATAAAGGAGTTTGCCTCTCAAGCACAATTTTTAATAATAAGCCATAGAGAAGAGAATATTGTGAATGCGGACAGAATTTATGGTGTATCCATGCCACAGAGTGGAATAACAGATATTTTTAGCATAGATTTACAAGAGGAAGCTAAAAAATTGCTTGAAAAAGAGGATATACCCTCTGAAACATAATAAATTTTTAAAATCAAAGAATTATGACGAAAAAAAAAGAAATAAATCAAGAATATAATTTTACTGGCAGGACGGTAAAAGATTTAAGGGAATTTGCTTCAATTAATAATATTTCGATCCCATCTGGATTAAAAAAAGAAGATATTATTAAATTATTAACTAAAGTTGTTTCTCATCCGGAATTTGTGGATCGGACAAAACAAGAAAATCTGGATGAAGAGCTAATAGTTGGCTTTGAAACGGATGAACAAGAGCCTCTATATAAGAAAAAAGAAATAGGATTAAAGTTCTGGCAAAAACCCCCATTTAGTGTTCTTTTAAATTTTGAATTAGCAAAAGAATCAGATGTTGCATTCTACGATCTTTCAAGTTTAGTAGACAAATTCTTTAGTAAAATGCTTTCAGAGGATTTTATAAATTATAAAGTTTCAGGTATTGCCTTAAAAAACTCCGCTTCACTACATCGTTATAAAATAAAAAGTGTTATTAAGGAAGAGGAAGAAATACAGAAGCAAGAAATGATTGAAAAATTAAGGAGAACAACCCAGCGAAGAATTCCAAAAACACTTACGCAACCCATTAGACCTAAATTAAAAACTTCTAGTCAAGAGGAATTATTTGAAGCCATGAGGGCGGGGATCATAGAAACTATGCAGAAAAAAGAAAAATTAAAAAGAAGGCGTCTTAAGCGAGAGCAAGAATTAAATAAAAAAAAGCAGCAAAAATCTGAGGCAACACTTCCGAAAGAATTACTCAAACATATTAGTGGAAGAGAAATGTCTATTGAGGAATTACATGAAAGCTGGTATAATAAAATCAAAGCAAATATTAATCTTGAAGGAAAAGTAAAAACTAGTTTCTTTGAATTAATAAAATTAATTAGTGAAGATGAAGAGAATATTTTGGGTAGAAAATATGAATTAGTGAGAATGTTCTTAGCTTTAATGTTTCTTAGTAATAATAAAAGGATATCATTAATACAAGATGAAGAATTTAAGGATATAGAAATCGAAATATAAATTTTGATTTTTCTTTTTACATAAATTTTGAATTTAAAAAAAATCTATAAGATGATAGAAAAAGATAATAATGATTTAAAGTCCACTCAAGAGAAGACTGAAGATAAAAAAGATTTAATAGTTATTAATGAAAAAAGTATATTTGAAGGTGAGGGAGATGAGGATGAAACCAAAATGTCTGATTCTGAATTAATGTATTACAATAGAAATTTAATAGAAGGTGCCCTCTATGCATCAGATAAATCTCTCACCGTAGAAGAAATTTCCATGAAACTAGAACTTCCAAAAGAAAAAGTAGAAGAATTATTAAATGAATTAATTGATATTTATGAAAAAAGATTGACTTCTCTTGCGATTATAAAAATAGGATTAAAATATCAAATGCAGATTAAACCAGAATATTCCGAAAAATTATATCCGTTTGCTCAAGGAGGCGCGATCGCAGAAAAATATTTGAGAACCCTAACAATTATCGCTTTAAAACAACCAATTTTGAAATCAAAATTGATAAAAATAAGAGGAAGCGGTGCTTATGAGCATGTGAAATATCTTAAAGAAAATGGACTTATTGATGCTAATAAAAAAGGTAGAACTTCTGAATTAACAACAACAGAGAAATATGCCGAAATGTTTGGGCTCCCTAGAAATATAGAAGAAATGAAAAAAGCAATGATCACTCAATTGGGAATTCAACCAGAGGAATAACATTTTATTTAAAAACTAATAATGATATTCCAATATCCTCAAAATTTTCCTCAAAATCTGGTCTTCCAGTAATAATATCTTTTTTTGAGTTTTCTATTATTTGTAAATCGTTTATTCGTAAGGTATTCATAATATCTTCCTTGAGATTGTTTAGTAAATTAAGTTGATTGTTATTAGTTAATAAAATTACTTTTTCCAATTCTTGATTTAAAGGAATTTGCAATTCTGATTTAGTTTTTCTAATCTTTTTGATTAATTTAATCCCTAATTCGCCCTCTTTAATCTTCTCATCATTTAGATCTCTATAGGGTTTCGGGTATTTTATTTTATAAACTGAATTTAACCCAGTAAATCTTTTAAAAATTATAAAATGTATTTCTTCAGAAATATAAGGGATGATTATTGAAAAAATTTTAAGTATTTGAAAGAAAAGATTTAATGCATTTTTTAATGCGAGGCTTCCAGAATTTTCATTCTCAGAATAAAAACGATATTTAATTGCTTCAATATAATTATCACATAGTTCATTCCAGAAAAAGGTTCGCAAAACCATGAAGGCTTCATGCCAATTATAATTATCAAAATAATAAGTAATTTTTTTTAAATTTTTATTATACTCTGAAAAGAAATAATTCTCTATATTCGTGAGGGTATTTATATCAACATCAATATTAGATAGTTCAATTTTATCTAAATTAATATATATAAATCTATATGCGTTCCAAACCTTAGTAAGAAATCTTGATGCGGCAATTAATTGCTCATATCTTCTCTGATATTTTTTATTAAATTTCTCTTCAGGTAATTTTGCTCTTTCATTTTGGATCTTTTCTACAGGAACAGGTTGCTTATTATGTATGTTTATCCATGTATATTCAAATGGATAATCATCGCCTAAGGAACCCATAGCAGCCCATTGTCTGATGGCATCCGCCCCAAATTCGGGCATAACCTCATCGGGGGAAACGATATTTCCAAAACTCTTAGACATTTTTCTTGAATCAGGCCCCGCTACCATGCCATTTATCATGACTTCATCAAAAGGTGCTTTTCCAGTAAGTTTTTTGCATCGGAATAAAGTATAAAACAACCAAGTGCGTATTATTTCATATCCTTGAGGACGATGAACTCGCGCATTTATGTATGTTTTTTCAAAAAAGTCCTCATCTTCCAACCATTTAGAAATTGCTAAAGGAGTTATACTTGAGTCAATCCAACAATCGCACACATCCCTTTCAGGACTTATTTTACTGCTTTTACAATTAGGACATATTTTAACTGTAGGTAGTTCTTGTATGGGATCGAGCGGTAAATCATCTTCATTTGGGGGGATAATTTCTCCACAATCTTCACAATACCAGAAAGGTATCGGAGTACCAAAAACTCTTTGGCGAGATATAACCCAATTCCAATCTAGTCCCTCTGCCCAATCTATAAGTCTTTGTTTATGTTTTTCAGGATACCATTCCATAGACTCACCTGCTTTTATAATTTCGTCAGTAAAGTCTTTAATATTGATAAACCACTGATAAACAGGTAAGTATTCTATTGGTTGTCGACAAGAAGAACGCTCTGAATGAATGATTATATTATGTTCATAAGGTTCAATTTTTTCTAGAAGTCCCATTTTTTTTAAATCATCTACTATTTTTTCACGAGCTTCTTCGATAGTTAATCCTTTATATTTTGAGTTTTTATTCATCTTACCATTTTTAGTAAACAGCTGAATTTCATCAAGGTCGTAATTTAATTTCCACTTGATATCTAATTCATCACCATATGTACAGCAGTAGACAACTCCTGTTCCGAAATTCATATCAACATCTTTATCTGCTCTAATCCTCACTACTCGATCTGCAATTGGTAATCTCACTTCTGCGGCAGAAAGATGATAATATCTATCATCTTTTGGATGAACAAAAATGCCAACGCAACTTTCCATCATTTCAGGACGAGTTGTTGCGATAGTCACTGTTTCCCCTTCGTGTCCTTCGATTGGTAGTTTAATATACCAAAGTTTCCCTTCCTCTTCAGTATATCCTACTTCGGCTTTTGCCACGGAGGTTTCACAATTTACGCAGAAATGAGTTGGAAATTTTTCCCTATAAAGCCATCCTTTTTTATAGAAAAATAGTAAAGATTTTTGGACTTTATATTTGTAATTATCGTCCATTGTGCGATAGGTATAATCCCAATCTGTTGAATATGCTAGGTCATCAAATTGTTCTCTCATATTTTTGATATTATCTTCTACCCATTCTACACATTTCTCTAAAAATTTCTCACGATCATCTTTTGAGATACCATAGTTTTTTTCAACAGCTAATTCTACAGGCAGCCCATGACAATCAAATCCTTGAGGAAAATATACGTTATCACCTCTCATATTATGATATCGTGCAACAAAATCTATCCAAGAATGATTTAAGACATGTCCTAAATGTAAAGTGCCTGATACAAACGGAGGTGGGGTATCGATTGAAAATATTTTTCCGTTTTTATTTAAATCGAATTTAAAAATGTTATTTTCCTTCCAATATTTAATCCATTTTTCTTGAATTTTTTTATGGTTAAATCGTTTTGGGAAAGGCGTTTTTTGCCCCATATTATATCTTTTTGCGTTTTTTTGAAATTTTTAGGCTATATGAATTTTTATTTCTTTTTTTTTAATTTAGTGGACCTGACGGGAATTGAACCCGTGACCTCTCGAATGCGAATCAAGCTTAAGATTAAATTGCCATACGCAAAGAAAAGATCTTCCGCTGATCTACAGGCCCGTTTTGAGATACAAGATATATAATATTTAATCTATTTAACTAAAAATAATTTATTCTTTTATCTAAAAAAGTAATAAATGCTTTATTACGATAAATTCAAAAATTTTAATGTAAATAACTATTAAATTCTTAATTTTCTATTTTTTTAATATATAATTTAATAGGATTGGCATTTAAGGGGAATATATGTTTTTACTAATTAAAAATATTTTGTAATCTTGTTATCTTCATCCTTTTCAGGAAAATAAAATAAGCTCTTTTTTGTATTATCATTATATCTTTTTATAGTCAAATCAAGATAATCCTTATTAATATCAATTCCAATAAATTTACGATTCAACACACTACATACAATTCCGGTTGTTCCCGAACCAATAAATGGATCCAATACGATATCACCTTCATTTGATGAAGCCGTTATAATTCTGTTTAAAAGTTCTATAGGTTTCTGAGTAGGATGTTTTCCATATTTTTTTTCAGATTTTGAGAGAAGAGGAATGGACCATACGCTTCTCATCTGTTTATCTGGGTTTTTTAATCTATCCTTTGAATTATTCCAATATTTCATTGCATCATAATTAAACGAATGATCTGAATCTTCTGATTTTCGCGCCCACAAGATAATTTCATGGCTATGAGTAAAGTATCTACAAGAAAGATTAGGTGGGGCATTGGGTTTGAACCAGACTATATCATTAATAATATCATAATCAAGTTTTTCTAATAAATATCCTATTTTATAAATTATATGTAAAGTACCTGAAATCCATATCGTTCCATTTTTTTTTAAAACTTTTCTACATGCTCTAAGCCATTGCTCACTAAATGATATATCTTGTTCAAAACCTTGAGATCTATCCCATTCTCCCTTGTTCACCGAAACCATTTTT
The DNA here is from genome assembly GCA_016839555.1 of Promethearchaeota archaeon. Classification (GTDB taxonomy): domain Archaea; phylum Asgardarchaeota; class Lokiarchaeia; order Sigyniarchaeales; family SOKP01; genus TEKIR-8. The sequence continues at coordinate 524,721 of JAEOUA010000006.1, read as the reverse complement.
CCAGAGGAGCAAGTAATCCCATCATTCGAAAGGAAATAGGGGGGATCAGCAAAAATTAAATCAAATTTTTCGTTTTGCCATTGATTTAAGAGTTCGATTGAATTTCCATGAAATAAAATGAAGTTATTATCTTCAAAATAAGGTTGAATCATTTTTTATTTAATATAATAGAGAAAATTAATTAATTTATTTAATTAATTAATACCTAGTGAAGTATCGTATTAATATAAAAAATTAAGTTTTTAAATATGGATAAAGATAGATTTGAACAGCTTTTTACGAAGAATTTAATAAAAGATATAGCTCAAGAAAAGATTGATATCGTCTTATCAGGGCAGTATGGCAAAGCTCTTGAATTATTAAGAGATGCTGAAGCGACAGGATTATTTCCTGCGTTAGTGGGACCTCCTGGTGTTGGAAAAACTATTCTTTGCCGCTATTTTGCCAGCTTAAGAGCAAAAGAAAATAAGAGGAGAAGCTTTTACTGGTTAACGATGGATGAGTCCATTAAGCCCTCGCACTTTGTGGGAAGTTTCGACCCTGCAATTACGTTGAAGCAAGGCTTTACTTTAGAGGCATTTAACCCAGGACCTTTATTAAGTGCCATGCTTGAGGGAGGAACCTTTTTAGCTAATGAAATAAATCGTGCTACCGAATATTCTCAAAACACTTTATTAGAACCATTAGAAGAAGCTTCGATAGGTATACCTCATCTTGGCCGAATTAAAGCGGATAAAGACTTTTTTTTTATTTGCGCAATGAATCCTGAAGAATTATCGGGAACCCATAGATTATCAGAAGCATTAAAAGATAGAATAAAAGTCTGGATAAAACTAACATATCCTGAAAAAGCGACCGAATTAGATATAATTAGAATAAATCTTCCCGAGCAATTTATGGTTGAAGAATCAGAATTGGAAATAATTTATTCTATTATTGATGAAACTAGGAAGAATAAGATAGATATTGAAGTTCCCGCTTCAATCCGTGCAGGAATTGCTATCGCAAAATTATTGGGACGGAGACGATATCTTGAAGAAAAGGGGATTTTAAAAGATGAAGATTCCATATATAATTATTTAGCTGATATTTCTAAGCATGTTCTTTTAGGCAGTATTAAACCGAAACCAGGAGTGAAAGTAGAAAACATTATCGAAGGAATTATAAATAAAACTTTAGGAGGGTGACTTTCTAATCGCAGTTTTCCCCGAGAACCCATGCGAGTTCGCTGTGGAGTTTATAAATCGAATGAGGAGACATCCTGATATAGTTCAAATGCCCTCTTCTAGACAAGTTCTTTCGATTCCTCGGTTAATTCTATCTCGCTATTATCGTAATGGCTCAGTTAATCCAAATGATTTCATTGAAATTAGTAAAGTGACCTCATTTCCTGATAACCAAGAATTAGCAAAGGATGTTGCATTTCAAATCTTATTTCCAAATTATAAAAAAGATATCGTCTCTGAATTTTTTGGGGATGAAAAAGCAGAATATGAGAATGAAGATGATTTTCTAACTCCACAAGAACAATCTGAGTTAGATGAAATTCAGGATGTAATTGAAGAAATTGAAATGTCCGTAGATAATGAAAAAATTCAAGAGTTAGAGCAATTTATTGAAGAATTAAATAAAAAAAGGAATCAAGAACCTTATAAATCGGCTTTAGAGTTTTTCAATGACGATTCAGAATTATATAAAGAAGAAATATCTTCATTCGAAGAGCTAATAGAAGAAGCTAAAAAACGATTTATGGATAAAATAAACTCACTCGATCCTAAAGATTTAAAAGCGGCCTCTAACCTGAATTTAAACGATTTAGTTGAAGAAAATTCTAAAAGAATTTGGGAAAAATTAGCTAGTAAAGCATTGAATAACGAAGATATTTCCAAAGAATTAAATGATTTAATGCAAAAAGGTAATTTTGAAGATTTAATCCAATCTATGAAATTCTTAAAAAACACTGATGCAATTAATCATGAACAATTTCAAGCAATGAAAAGAAATCTTCAAAATCAAATTAAAAATCTTGAACAATTGTTTAATGCAGCAAAAAATTTAGGAGAAACACCTAACTTTAATAAAGAACAAGTTTTAAATAATTCCATTAACAGTTCTTCTTTCGAACGAAATTTTAATTTAGCGAACGCACTAGATCAATATTATGGGACTAATTTAAGAAAGGATCTGCTAAACAAATTTAATAAAATGAAAGATCAATCCCAAATGAATTTGTCGTTAGAAACTTTAACTAAAAACGCTATGGCAAATAAGGCATGGAATAGCCTTTTCAAAAAAGCCCTAGAAAATGCGGTAGAAGACATATTAAATCAAAAACGACAAGTAGAGGGTTTTAAATCACTCTCACATCAATTAGAGCAACTAAAAAATTCTTGCCAGAACAATCACTGCAGTCAAAAAATTTCACAAGCCTTGCCTGATATCTTAAAAAAAACCTTAGAATCAGCTAAAAATCCTTCTGAATTAAGAGATGCGGTTGAATTCCTCCGAAAAATCGGCTTAAAACCAAATCCAGACATTATTAAGGAACAAGGAAAAGCTCTGGGAATGCATGAAGATGAAATATTCGAATTAATCGAACCAAATTATCAGTTATTGAAAAAATTAGTAGAGAAGAATCAAGGAGATTTTGAAAGATTGCAAAATTTAATCAATCGGTTAAAAAACGAATTAAACAATGATCGACTAAGGGAACTTCTTAATTCGGGATTAGCATCGGATAATAGAGAAGCATTGGGCGCTTTAGGGCATTTCAATCTTGAACAGGCGCTGAGGGGTGCTCAAGAGATGGCTGGAGAGGAAGGAGTTAATAAAGTTATATCATGTCTTTCTGCGGGAAGTGGAGAAAATATGTTAAAGCAATGGTTTATTCATAGAAAAAATATTCCTCAAGGCGCAAAACAAAAGGTTAAAGAGTTAGCAAAAAAGATGCTCATTGAACTTGGAATTTATTATTCTCGAGCTAGGCTAGGAACGGCTACCACAGGGCCTATACCAATTAATGTGGTTAGACCTTATATAATTGGAGATGACATTGAGAATATTGATCTTGAGGAAACAATTTATAATATTCTTGAAAAAGGAAAGGAATTGTCGCACATTGATTATGATGACTTTTATGTTTATGAGACCGCTAAAGGATTAAGAAGTGCATGTATTGAGTTGGATATCTCGGGAAGTATGACGGGAGAAAAGCTAGCTTATATGGCAATCTGCACAACTATGCTTGTATACTCCCTAAAAAAAGACGAATTAGCAGTTTGTTTTTTTGAATCAGATACACATATATTAAAAGAGATGGATAAAAAGGCAGATTTGGAAGAGATAGCTGAAGAATTATTAACAATTACCGCAAAAGGTGGAACAAAGCTACAGAAAGCGTTAGAATGGTCAAGAAGACAGTTTAAAGAAAAGTCTGGTTCTCGGGAAAAATTAAATATTTTATTTACCGATGCCGAAATTTATGATCTTGAAAATGCTATGAATGAGCTAAGAATATTTCGGTCTATTGGAGTAGATTTTATCTTAGTTTGTCCAGAGAGCTCCTTTAATTTAGAAGATGCTAAAAAGATGGTAAAAATTGCAGGCGGACAGCTTCTCACAATAAAAAAATGGGATGAATTCCCACAAATTATTAGTGATATATTGAGAGAAAAGTTTTAAAATCATTTAAAATTAAAAATTGTCTGAATTAAAAACAGAACTTAAAGCAAATATAATTAAAAGAGTGGGGGAGCCTTTATTTAAAAAGGCAAAAGATTTCCCAAATAATAATATAAAAATAATTTCTATTCAGAATGATCCCCTTTTTGTTCGAGCGCTTTTTTTCGACAATGAGAGAGAATTTCATATTATTGTGGATGAAGAAAAAAAAGAAATTTTCCACGATTGTCCATCATTTCTCATATATTCAAGTATAGAAAAAAAAATATGTAAACATCTATTAAAATTATTTTTAATCCTAAAAAAAGAAAAATCTTTGGAAATAATAAAAAACCTAAATCAATATAATTTGACTTCTGAGGATTTTGGTTCCGAGAAAAAAAGAAGGAATTTTCAAATTATTGCTAATAAGTGTTTTCAAGAGAAAAATAATATTATTGAAGGATTGAATTATTTAAACAAAGCAATAATAAGTGAATTTAATTGCGAACCAACCATAAAGAAATATCTAGAAATAGCTATAAAGAATGATTTATTAATCGAATTGTTTGAATTCCTAAAAAATGGTTATCAGAATGATTTAGGTAAGTATTTAGAAAAATATGAAGAGTTAATAGAATCTGGGTTTAAAAAATTAATAAATTCTGTACATCAATATTCCTTTTATAATCTTTTAAGGGTTATTCATTATTTAAATGAAATAACTAAGCATAAGGATCTGACTTTTTTATCTAAATTTCTTACAAAATTTAAAAAAATGGTTGAAAGTAGTAATTTAAATCAAAGATATTTTTCAATTTATTTTGTAAAAAAAAATCATGAAACCTTAATTAAAATAAATGAGGAATTCAACAAAATTTTCTCTCAAAGTAAATTAAACGAACTAAAAAAAGATTTAATAGAACATTTTGTTGAAGAAATTGAAGATTTTTGTGTATTAGATAAATTAAAATTAATGAAAAGTCAATTTGATGTTATAGAAATTCCTGAAGAAGACTATAAAGAAATTTATGAAACATATAAAAATGAAATTAAAGAATTGGAGAAAAAAGTCTATTTAAAAAAATTCTCATTTCTTAAGCTGTTAATGGAAAAATATGATGTTATAAGAACAAAAGTTGGTTTTAGAAAAAAAAGAAATGTTTACGTAGTAGATCATGATAAGGAAAATTTACAAAATGAAACATATTTATATATTATTAAAAAATTAGGATTTTTTGGTGATAAAACTTCTGCTATAAAGTCATCTGATTTAGGTATAAATTATTTCATAATCCGTGATCTTTTTCTTGATGATTTAACACAATTTCCCGATATTTTTTATTATAAAAATCAATTTTGGGGGGATGAGGATTACCAAATTAATATAAATGATGGGATTCCCTTATTGAGACAAGATATAGATTATTCTTATGATATTGAACAAGAATATTCAAATGAAAATGTTATGATAATAGAATGGGATTTAGCAAAGAAACCGATCAAAGGGAATCTAATAAATGCGTCTAGTGCTCAAATTATCATCCCAGATCAAAATAATCCATTATTTCACGATTTGAAACCATTTGATCTATGTTATTGTATAAAAACACCTATAAAAATAGAAGCAAACTTAATCAAAATCGTTAATGTTATTACAAAATGTTCATTCAAAGATTCCATTAAAAGTATTGCACAGAACATGGAATTTATTGAAGGATATTATCCAATCTCTTTAATTAGAGCAGTAAAAAATAGAGAAATTGATCCTTTCAAAGCAAATAGATTAGTTACTACTAATCCTAATAAAAAATTTATCCCTAATTATAGTAAATTTGTAAAAGAATTTCGTAAATTTTTATTCAGTTATATCAAAGAAGAACGTGAATATATTTTTGAAGAAATAAAAAAAGATCCCCAAGACAAAGCAGACCAAATTATCATTCTTTTAAATCTCTCCAATAATCTAAATGGAATGGATTTACCATATTCTGATATAATTAAGAATATCATTAAAGAAGACTCCAATTTAGATGATTTTAAGGAAGATCTAATGAAAGAAATTCATATATATATTAATAATCTATTAAAGGAAAGATCAATTGGATCCACCAATATTTTTAATTTAAAAAAAATGAAGAATACTCCCTTTATTAAATATTCTAATGCGATTTTAACTATTCGCAAGGAAGAATTTAAAAAAATGCCTGTTTATAAAATAGGTAATTTGTATGATATTTCTGAAGTTAAAAAAACATATTATGGAAATAAAATCAATAATATATTAAAATTTGGCGATAAGGATAAAATTTCATTGAAGGAATTTCGCAAATTTAACCAATTAGTAGAAAAATTGAATCTAAAGATTAATTTAATTAGAAATTAATTATTTTAAAATTCCTCAATTTTGATATTTTTTTTGATAAAGTTCAAAAAATTTGAAGAAGAATTTCTTATATATTTCAATCGAATTTAAATATTCCTCGATTTCAATATACTCTTTATCTGTATGCTCCAATTTTGGATCTCCTGGCCCATATGTGATGGAAGGAATGTTAAAATGAGATCCAATCTCATTTATAAAAGTTGTGCCGGTTTTTTTTATCAATTTTGGTTTTTTATTAATTGTGTTGAAGATTGCCCATCTTAAAGCACTTGTTATTATATCATTACCCTTAATTTCAAATCCTTCCACTTGACTAGATATACTTTTCTGAACTATAATTTTAATTTTTTTTGGGTTCTGATAATCTTGCACAAGTTTAGTAATTTTATTCTCTAAAAAATCTAATATTTTTTGTGAATTGATTGATGGAGGAAATCTAATATCAACTTGTATAAATGCATTTGAAGGAATACAATTTGTTAAATTCCCTCCAGAAATAACCGTCAAATTTGGAATTATTTGATTAAAATATTTAGTATTTTTATTATTCTTACAATATTTTTCGGTTAATATTTTGCATGATTTTTTTATAATATTCCATATTTTAAGACAAATATCTATAGCATTTATGTATAACCAAGAGCTGGCTACATGACCTATTTTAGTGGATGCTGAATACTTAATACATAATCTGCCTTTATACCCAATACAGAGTTGATCAATTTTAGTTGGTTCTCCAAAAATCGCGAAATCAGGTTTTATATTTGATTTAATAAATTCTTTAATACCTAAAAGACTACTTTCCTCTTGAACAATTCCCGCAAAAATAATTGTGCCTTTATTATAAGGTTTGAAATCATATTTAGAAATTGAATAAACTATTGCGGCCAATGATGATTTACAATCAACAGCCCCTCTTCCAAATATTTTTCCATTTTTCTCTTTAATTGGCAATTCCCCTGGTATAGTATCCATATGTGAGGAAAGCAATATAATTGGGGCACCTTTACCTTTCTCGGCGATTAAATTTCCTATAGAATCAAATCTCATTGTAAAATTATGGGAATTTAAGAATTTAGCGAGAAATTGGGAATATTTTTCTTCCTTTCCTGAGGGGCTATAAATTTCAATACAATTCCTAAGAAATTTTACAGCATCTTTATTCATTTAGTTATCACTGTTCCTGCTAGTTTTTCTAATGCATTTGATATTGGATTTTTTGATAATCCGCTTGAAATAATAACTTTTTTTACATTCATTTTTAAAGCTTCTAAGGCAGCATAGGCTTTCTTTTTCATCCCACCTTTTAAATCTTCTAATAAATTCTCTAATTGAAATGATTTAATTTCTTTAATAAGAGAATTTTTATTATCGAAATTTTTATAAATACCTTCCACATCGGTTAAACTGATCAAAATATCGGCATTTAAAGCATCAGCAACATATCCTGCTGCTCTGTCTCCATCAACGTTTACAATATCTCCCTCTTCACTCTTCGCTAAAGAACCAATAACGGGGATATAATCCTTTTTTATTAAAAAGTTTAATATCTCAGTATTAACATTATCTACTTTACCAGAAAATTCTCCCCTCTTTAATATCCTTTTCCCATTAATTAAGACTAATATTTTTTCTTTCCTTTTAGCATTAATGCATCCTCCATCAATACCTGTAAAACCAAAAGCATTTACACCTTGTTTTTGCAAAGCCTCAACTAATCTCTTATTATTAATTCCTGCTAACGCCATTATTGCGATTTCAATCGTTTCTTGGTCAGTATACCTCGTTGTAAATCCCGAGGGGGTCTTAAAATATTTAGGTTTTTTATTCATTTGTTTAAGTATTGTATCTATTTGTGGACCTCCCCCATGCAACAATACTAAACTATATTTATTTTTTAAATTAAGATAAATCTTAGAAATATCACTTACAACATTCTCAAAATTTTCGGCTATTAATGCCCCGCCTATTTTGACAACAATAATACTCATTTTTCAAATAGTTTTTATATATTTATCCATATGTATTTTCTAAGAAATCTACAATCTTCCCAGCAATATTCATCTTTGTGGAGGTTGCTATCGCTCTAAATTGAGGTGTTCCATTAATTTCTATAACTTTCAATTCGTTTTGCTTTCTCATCAAATCTACACCAACTATCTCTCCATTTACAGCATTTGATGCGCTCAAACTAATTTTTGCTATATCTTTATTAATATCTATTTTTTTTGCGGTACCACCTATTGCAATATTACTTCTAAAATCATCCTCCGGTTTAAATCGACCCATTGCCGCTATACATTCTTTTCCAATTACAAAAACTCTTAAATCTGTAGGCATATTTGAATCTTGGTGCCCTAAATATTCTTGTATATAGTATATCTTCTGAAGAACATTACCCATTACTTCTCTGCATTCAAGATTTCCCATTGCACTAGTATAATCATCTAGTTTTGCGATAAGTCTACCCCATGAGCCAATAATGGGTTTTAAAATAGCAGGATACTTTATTTCCTCTTTTATAGCCCCAATAGCTGGTTCTGGTTTAAATGAAACGCAAGTTTTGGGTGTAGGGATGTTTTTTTCAATCAGTTTTAATGTTGTTAATAATTTATTTCCGGTTATATTTAAACAATTATAATTATTAACAATATTATATCCTTTTGTTTCTAATATTGCTGTGGTATATAAACCTCTTAAATAGCTAAGAGATCTTTCTAAAATTACATCATATCGACCTTCAAACTCCTTTTCTTTATTTAATCTAAAGAATAGTTTTTGATTGTTTATTAAATTATAATTAATTTTTCTTTTTTCAAATTCAGTAATTAATTGCTTTACTTCCCAAGTTACTCTATTAATTAGTATTCCAATCTTCATTTTATTATGGCTTTTAAATTCCCTTTAAATGATAAGAAAAGTTTTCGTTTAGTTTTAATTATCTCGCTTATAATTTAAGTATCTAAATATTACATATTAAATTAATTTAAATTACTAATAAAAAATTCAAGTTTATGTGTAAAATTTATTGTAATTTATCATGAGAAATAAAAAATCTAATTTATTAATCATATATCCTACTTTTTTTTTCCAGGATGTATACCATAAAGATTTATTTTATTCAGAATTGCCACTTAAATCACTTCAAATATCTGCTCTATTAAAAAAAAAGGAAAATATATCAATAGACTTTTTAGATCTAAGATTTGAAGAAGAATTAAGCCCCTTATTCTCAAAAAATGAGATAGATTTTTTAAAATTTAAAGAGAAAGTAATTAAAGTACTTGAACATAACTCTATAGAAAAATTTGAAAATGTTTCATTTTTTTTAGATTCAAGTTATCAATACCTTCAAACTAACTATATATCAGAAATATTTAAAGAGGAGTTCCCTAAAGCTAAAATTATCGTTGGAGGACAACATCCAACCGCTATTGCTAGCGATTTTACAAATAAGGGATCAAATTTTAATATTGTAATTGTTGGTGAACCTGAAAGTGTTATGTTAGATCTAATAAAATCAAATTATTTGAATAAAGCTAAAAATAGTAAGCAACCTCAAATTATTGAATCAAGAAATGATTTTGATTTAAATTTATTACCTTTTCCGGATTATCTTAGCTATCTCAATAAATACAATTACAAGAACAAATTCAATTTTACAATTCATTTATCAAGAGGCTGTCCATTTAATTGTAGTTTTTGCAAAATAATGAGAACTAATTTTCGGAATTTTTCATTCATCCAATTTATAAAAAGATTCGAAAAATTGCAAAGAATTGTTTTAAAATACAATAATAAGCTTCCAAAAATTGGTTTTTTGGACCAGTCATTTAATAGTGCAATTTTGAGTAATAAAATATTGAAATATATTATTAAAAATAACCTACAAGAGATATTTAAATTTACATGCCAAACAAGAATAGAAATTGTTTATAATCATAAAGAAATATTGTATTTTTTTAAAAAGGCAGGAATGGTAGCTGGTTTTGGTTTTGAAAGTGCTAATGAAAATCTGTTAATAGAAATGAATAAAACAAGAAATCCTGGGAATTATTTTAAAAAAATGAAAAAAATTCTTGAATTTTATAAAACAATTACTGAACCATATTGTAGAATCAATACTCTTGCAGGATTTCCAGGAGAAAATGCTCAATCTTTTCAAGATACTATAAATTTTTTGGAGACTTATGGTTTTCACGAGAATATTCAAATAAGTCCCTCTTTATTTATTAATGATCCAATAACTCCTGTTTATAATAATATGTCCTATTTTGAAGAAAAATATGGGACAAAATTTAAAAAAGAATGGTGGAATATACAATCGGATCCATTAAAAAACTCAGTTTTACCAAAACCTTCAAAAAATTATACTAAAGCACAATTAATAAAGGATTATAAAGATCAATATATACATTTATTAACAAAATTTAAGTTGAGTCCGTTCGAACCATTAATTAATTGGAAAAACTATTTTAATAAATGGGAAAAAGCATTAGAAACTTAAAGATAAAAATACTAATTCTTATATTTATTATAAACATAGAAAATTTTATTATTGAAGTTCCTTTTCCTTTAAATAGTATGTCATACAGAAACCCTTCAAAGTGAGAAAAAAAATGAGTCACCCTTCCAAAGATATTCAAGAATCAGAAGGAACTATTTTAAGAGGTAAAACGATATGTATGTGTTTAACTGGAAGTGTTGCTATTATAAGTGCGCCAATTATTGCTAGAGAACTTATGAGGTTTGGAGCAGAGGTCATTGCAGTAATGACTAAAGCTGCAACTGAACTTATTTCTCCCACAATGATGCATTGGGCAACAGGTAATAATGTAATTACTAAATTAACAGGAGCGGTTGAGCATGTATATTTGGCGGGTGAACGACCAAGAGGTTTGGGAAAAGCAGACTTAATATTAGTATGTCCTGCAACTGCCAATACCATTTCAAAAATAGCAAATGGAATTGATGATACTGCAGTTACTACAATTGTGACAACAGCCTTTGGGTCTGGAACTCCAATCATCGTGGTACCTGCAATGCATGAATCAATGTTTAACCATCCGATATTGAAGGAAAATATTATAAAATTACGGAAATATGGAGTTGAAATATTAGGTCCTCGTATCTCCGAAGGTAAGGCAAAAATCGCAAAAATTGATGATATAATTGATCGAGTAATTGATCTTTTAGTATCCAAAAAAGATCTCCATGGAATGAAAATTCTCGTCACTGCGGGCCCTACTCGAGAATATATAGATGAAATCAGATTTGTTTCTAATGAATCTTCAGGACGAATGGGTATAGAAATTGCCAAAGAAGCTTCAGCCAGAGGCGGGGAAGTTTTACTTATCAATGGAAAAAGCTCTTATCCAACACCCGATTATTTAAATGTCGTAAATGTGATTTCTACAAGCGATTTCATTAACACGGTTAAGAATGAATTGTCTAAAAAGGATTATGATATGTTTATCTGTGCTGCTGCTATTAGCGACTATTCCCCAAAAGAATGCTTGCAAGGAAAAATATCATCAGATGAAGTAAAAGAACTGCAAGTGAATATGCATTTAACACCAAAAATTATAGATGAAGCTCGTAAAGTAAATAATAAGGTATTTATTGTGGCGTTCAAGGCTGAGACGAATGTTTCTAAAACCGAATTAATAGACAGAGCTTTTGCACGTTTAAAAAAATCGGATATAGATTTAATAGTTGCTAATGATGTTGGGGGAGAATTAGGCTTTGAAAGCTCAGAAAATGAAGTATATATTATCGATAAAGAAAAGCATATACAACATATACCCAGGCATACTAAGCGTTATATAGCCGCAAAAATTATAGATAACGCATTAGAGAATTACAGAATAAAGGATCTTTAAATTTCATTCTCTTTGATCTTAAAATCTACTTCTTTTGTTTGGTTTATTTTAAAGGTTAATATATTAATTTTATTTTTAATTTGATATTAGAAATGAATATTTACCATTAAAAAAATCTAATAAGATACAATAATTTCCTTTCAGTTTATCTATTATGTTCATTCATGAAATTTTTTCATAATTTCCTTATTATTCCTATCAAATTTAAAAATTTTAGAGAAGAGAAAATTTCAATAATTAAAATCAATTGAAAACTTTTTTTAGTAAAAATTTATTATTTTGTATTAGAATAGAATTACATTTCCAGCTAAAAAGATTAAAAAAGTAAATTGTTAAAAATTATTAATTGTATAAAATTTAATCACGTATTAAATTTATTTTAGAATTTACTTCATATTATTTAGTTTCTAAAAAGAATTATAAAGGCTTAGAAAATTTCAGAATTAATAACTTATAAAATCTTTATAAACAATTTCTAAATATCAGATTTTTCAAGATCATTTCTTATAAACATTTGGAATAAAAAAATTTAAATATCTTCTCGATTTTCTAAAAAATTGAAAGATTTTATACATGTAGCAAAGTAAGAAGAAAGTTGGGTTTATAAGTATTTACTCATACATCTAATATAATTTGTATAATAAAGATCATTTGATATATATAAAAATAGATAATCAACTACAAAGAGAAATGTAATAAATAATGACAACAGAGGAAGATGGGCGCATTAAACAAGGAACTATAGCCCAGTTCATGCGTAAAAGGACTCAATTGGTCGGTTTTGAGTTCGGCTTTTGGAAACATACAAGAATCCCTCAGATCTCCTGAGGCTATGGAATCAATATTGTGCCGAATTCTTAGATAATGCCCTTGACGCTATAGAATCATTCCAATGGAATGAATTAAAAAAAGAAGACTCTCAGATAAAATACACCTTAGATCAAGAACTATTTCTAGAAAATTTTTCAATCTTACAGGGCGAGGGAGAGCAAAAGGGCCCTAAAACATTAAGTGATACACTTAAACGCACTCTAATGGATGAAATAATAGCTCCTTCTCAAAAACCACAAGATTCTGAAAGTCGGGATACCCTATCAAAAACAGAAAAAGCTCTGCCTAAAAAGAAAGAAGAGATTGAAGAAATAGAGGTTAAAAAAATTGTTGAAGATATGGAGAGTCTTATAAAACCTGTAGATCATATTAATATCATTGATAAAGAACCACTTGTTATTATAAGAATTACAGAATCAGAAGCACATTCATTATTAACTGGAGAAATAGACGCTAAAAATATAATGAGTTATAAATTTGAAGTATTTGATAATGGTCTCGGAATGGGTCCTTCAGATTTAGAAAAATTTGGAAAATATCTTGCTTCTTCTAAAAGTATGGAATTAAAACAAACACGAGGGAGTCAAGGATTTGGAGCTCCTAGTGCTTTTAGCGATGCTCAAAACACCACGGGAAAACCAATTGTGACAGTTTCAAAAACCTCAGATAATTTATATGCGACAGCTTCAGAATTCTTTACTACTTCAAAAAATGAAAAAAGATATGTAGTGAATCCCACAGAAATTGACGTTTCTTTTCTACATGGAACTTATACTAAGCTCAACTATCTTAATGTTAAATATAATAGAGGATATGTAGATGTATATGTTAAAGAAACAGCTTTAATGAATCCTCATGTCACAATAATTTATATAGATCCTTATAACGAAGAACATATTTATCCAAGAAAAGTTTCTCCTTTTCCAGCTGAACCTAAATATGCAAAACCTCATCCATCATCAACTAATATTGGAGATCTTCAAGATTTATTAGCAAAATCAGATCATCTTGCTTTTACCTCATTTCTTCAAGATAATTTTGTGAGAATGAGTTATAATACCGCAAAAGAGGTAGTTGATTTAGCAGAGAAAGATTTACAAGATCAATTAGATCTACTTATTCTTGAAGATAGCTTCATAGCTAAAGCGAAAAAACAAGAGGATAAAATATATTACTTACGATATGAGAATAGGATATATGGAAAATCCAATAAACCAAGAAAAAAATTAATTCTCTATGAAGTTATCTCAAACGAATTAAGAGAAAAATATTGGAATGAGATTAAAAATTTCCAAAAATATAATAAAAAGATTGATAATATTAATAAAAAAATAAAAAAATTAAAAGCAGATATCCAAGATGCTAATACTAAAAAAGAACAGAAAAATATTAAACGAGATGTCCGAGCATCTCGAGAGGAAATAGATGAGTTTCAAAAAAAAAAGGATAAAATTAGAAATAATCTTACTAAAATTTTTAAGGATATACATGACGGATTAAATGAAATAAAGACAAAAAAAATTGTAAATGAATATACGGATAAAGCAAAAGCTGTTAAAATTTCAGATACGAAACCGAGTGAATTAACAAATAATCAGTTTAATTCACTTTTTTTTGCATTCAAATCAATGAAATATATGGCTCCTCCTACTGATACAGTAGTACCTGTAGGAGATGTTGTATTAGAGAATACTTTAATAAAAGAATTAGGTTTAAAAGTATCGGAAAATCTAGATGATTTCGGGACTCCTGAAATAAATCTAACACCGATGCGAGAAAAATTAATAAGGAGAAAAAAGAAACAGAGAGTATTAGAAGGGTCTGAGGAGGTAAGTGATAGTTTAAAAAATATTCAAATCGATAAAAGTGAGATTATAACTACTAATTCTAAAGTTCTTTCCTCACTAATATTCGAAGATGGAAATTTTGAACCAGAAGGGTTTGAAGATGAGTTTAATAATACTTTAGCTAATGCTGAAGCTTCAGAAAAAATTGAGTATAAACAGATTTTTGAATATTTTGTCGAAAATTTCACTACAGATGATGATTTTGTAGGGGCTGAAACACGAGATCCCGTAAGTGGAAAAGGATTAGCTTATATTGTAGAGGCAGTTTTAGCATATAGTAATAATTTAGAAGTCCCCAAAAGATCGAGGGATGTATTATCAAGATTTGTAAATAGAACTCCTAAATTAAGAGATACTGCAGGCTGTGCTATAACAAACGCAGTTAAGAATGTCAATTGGAAAAATTATAAATTAGACACCTTCGATAATGGATTACCTAAAGGACCTATTAAAATTTTGGTTAATGTTTCTGGACCATATGTTCATTTGATGTTTAAATCTCAGTCTAAAAATTCATTGGCAGAAGACGAAAATTTAATGGATGAAATAAAATATTGTTTAGAAGCCATTGGAAGAAGACTAAGAGTTTATCTAAATAGAAGAGCAAAAATTCGTAGAAAGGAAAAAAGAGCTAATTTAATTGAGAGATATATTCCTAAATTTGTTGAAAGTCTCTATAATATTGCAATAGAAGGTAGTAAGTATAAAGATCAAATAAAAAAAGAAGAATTAGAAAAATTAATAAAAGCTCCAATAGGAAAGGTTATCCATGGTTTGACTGAAGAAATTTCCTTAAAAACTATTGAAGCAAAAGTTATACCGCAGAAAGCAAAAATAGAGGACGATGAAAAGAAATTAAAAGAAGAAAAAAAAATAAAGGAAGAAAAAATAGAGATAGTAAAAGAAAAGAAAAAAGAAGAGAAAATAGAAGAGAAAGAAGAACTAAAGGAAATAGACTATCATAACCTTGAGAATTATACTATAAAAGAATTAAAACATATTGCAAAAGAGAATAAGATAGAAGTACCATCAAAGGTAAGGAAAGCAGAAATAATGGACTTAATCCAACAATCGGTTGGTAAAGTCGAAAAAGAACAGAAGCGAGAAAAGGCTGAAGAAAAGAAAAAAATGGTTAAAAGAATTGAAAAAGTTAAAAAAGAAAAAATCAAACCAAAAGTCATACCAAAATATCCTACAACAATGCAAACAAAATTGCCAATTATTACTACAGATGGAATTTTAAAGGCATTAGATAACAAAGAGTGGCAAACAATCAAACAATTAATCTTTAAAATGAGAATAAAAGATATGCTTGATGCGAGATTGCTGCAAGTAAAATTAAAAGAATTAGAAAGAAAAGGAGAAATAATCCTTCAAACTAAAAAAGGTAAAAAGTATTGGAAATTAAAATAAATTAAAAATAGGTGGTAATAGATGTCAAATAAAGAAAAAGCGAAAGAATGGGATCTAAAAGCAACAAGAGATTTAATGAATGAAATTTTAAAAGAAGAACAAAAATTTTTAGCAATAGAATTGCCAGAAGACTCAATAAAAATCGATGATTTAAAAAGAAAAGAAGCTTTAGAACGCTTATATGATTTAGTAGATGAAATGATTGAAGAAATATATGCAACAGGCGAACCGGTTATTGAATTGCCTTCAAGATCGAATTCAAATATTATATGGGACGATAAATCCGACCTCCTTCTTCTTGGAAAACAAATTCAAAAAAAGCAATTTCATTCATTAACAAGCGTAGCAGACATCACGAGATTAATGCGTGTTATGGAAATTATAAATGAATTATTAAAAAAAAACATTCATGCAACTAAGCGTGAAATCTTTTATACTGATGTAAAATTATTTAAGGACCAAAAGAATAGTGATAAAAGTATTGAAGACGCATCTACAATGCTATATACTACTAGAAATTCCACTCATGTGGTTGCCTCTGCAAGAGGCTCTTGTGTTGGCAGATTACGTATTAGAGACAGAAATGATATAATAGATCTAGAAGGGCTAGGTAGTGGGGGATGGGGTATTAGTCCAATGCTTGATGACATCGAAATTATCGAATCTGATGCAGAATTTATCCTAGTAGTTGAAAAAGATGCTGCAATGATGAGATTAGCAGAATCTAGATTCTGGAGACAATATCCTTGTATTATTTTAACTTCTCAAGGTGTAGGAAACGTAGCTGTTCGAATGTTCTTAAAAAGATTAAGAAATGAATTAAAATTACCAGTCTTTAGTTTAGTGGATAGTGACCCTTATGGACATTACATACATTCAGTATATATGCGGGGCTCTAAAAGATTATCTTATGAATCTCCCTTCCTTGCGACCCCTGATATTAAACTTTTAGGGGTATTAACGAGGGATCTTGATAAATATAAGGTTCCAGATGATTGCCGTATACCAATGACAAAAAACGATATTAAAAGAACAGAAGAATTATTAAGAGAAGAATATATTAGAAATAATCCAGAATGGGAGAAAGATTTAAAATTAGCACTAAAATATAAGAAAAAAGCAGAGATTCAAGCACTTTCTTCTCATGGATTTGAATTTTTAACTGAGAAATATCTCCCAGAGAAATTAACAACTGGAGATTGGATATAATTAGACAAGGTGATTAAATGAGATTATTTCGTAAAAAAGACGGATCAATTGTTCAATTAATAGATAAAAACAAAATGATGGATTGGCCTGTAGAACTTCCACTTATTTTTATTGAATATATTAGGAATAATAAGCTTGAAAGCTATAATGATACGAAAGTAGAAAAAGAAATTAGTAAATATCTTGATGAAGTACTGGAAGAAGTGGCCATTCCTCGATTAATTGAAGTATTAGAAGGTGAAAATAAAGAAGAAATTATCGAGGCTTTAAAAAGAATAGAGAAAATAGCTAATGACAATCTGGATATGACACGTCCTATTAAGCCCTATTTGGAAGATCTTATGAATAATAAAAATAAGGAGATAAAGGAGCTTGCTGATAATATTTTAGATCTTTTCAGAAAAGAAGAAAGGAGAAAAGAATTAAATAAAAGGAGAAAAATTATGAAAGAAAAAGAAGACTTGTTTTTAGAAGGTAAAATTACTGCAGAAGAATACGCAAAAGTCAGAAAAGAATACCTAACATTTCGCGATAATAGGTGATTTATAAAGAAAGATGACATTATCTTATAAGTGTAAAGAGGATTTTTATCAATTTATTATAGATAATGATGTGATTGGATTCTTTAACGAACCAATTAAATTAAAATCTGGAAGATTATCCTATTTTTATGTAAATTGGCGCGATATTTCCTCTAATGTTTTTCTTATAGATAAATTAACGGAATATGTAATATCCTTTGTTGAAGAATTGAAATTAAAATTTGATTGCATTATTGGGGTAGCCGAAGGGGCTACAAAATTGGGAATTATAACTCAATATAAATGGGCAAGAAGGCAAAAAGACTTTGAAACAAGAAATTATATACTATCAATGGCGCGTGGGAAAATAAAAAAACACGGAGATCCAAAGGATAAAGTATATATTGGGATTCCAGAAGGTAATATTATTATTCTTGAAGATGTGACAACAACAGGAGAATCATTATTAAAACTAATAAATCAACTCGTAGAATTAAATATAAAAATAAAAGCAACGATCAGTTTGACTAATAGGAATGAATTAAGACCAGATGGAAAAACCATTGAGGAAATATTAAACCAGAGAGAAATTTCCTACTATGCGATGAGTGATGCACTAGAACTGTTACCTAGAGTTTACGAAAAATTTAATATTGATAAATCGATTGCTAGAAAAGTTGAAAAATATTTCGAAGAATATGGAGTGAATCGCTTGAATTTACTTGAATAATTTCTCTTTAATCGTTTGATAAAAAGAATTCTCGCCAAGAATTTATAATTTTATAGATTTCTTTATATAATATTTTTTCAGAAGTAGTTAACCTTTTTTCGGTAAGCTCTGTTAATTCTGTTTGAGATAATCTTAATAGTTTTAATAATCTAGTATCTACTATATTTGCCATATAAGAATTATAAAGATCCATCATTTGTTTTGGTTTTTTGGCTTGTTCAATAGATTTTTCCATGAAGAATTTAAATTGTTTAATCTTATTTAAAAAAAGTGGATTCTCTACTTCTGTTAACTGATGATCGTCTCTTTCTTTTATTGCAAATCTCTGTACATCCATATTATCGCACTTTTCCTCTGGAACGATTTGTAAGATATTTTTTGCGATAAAAGGAAGAGCTAAAAAGTACTTTAATCTATAATTCTTGCTTTTTATAAAAGGCCCAAATTTTTTATTTAGTATTGAAAAACCCTTATAATCTTGTAAACATTCCGTTAAAATAGTCTGATTTTTATATAAAAAATTAATTCTATTAAGATCTTCTCTTATATCTTTGCTTAATTTCAAATCTTGAACTCAATAGATTTTTATAATTAAAATAAATTTAATATTCTAAATGATTTAATTATTTAATGATTTAATTATTTAATTATTATTGAATTATTATTTTCTGTGATTATATTTGATTGCCGAACTCTCATTATTCATTATTTTTATAATAGTGTGGATTATAGGGTTTTATATTATATACAGGCAAGTGGCATTAATTAAAAAAGGAGAATTTTCAATAATAGATATTTTAAAATGTATCTTCTATGGAATGATTTTTTCTTTCGCCGTGATGGTTGTAATGGCAATGGCATTTATCTTTGCTGTGAAATCTCCCGATTTATGGGAGGCTAGCAATGTCGAACCACCTAAAGAGATACATCCCTTTTCTTTACTTATTCCCCTTACGGTATGCTTAATTTATATTACAATTTATCCATTAATAGATTTCTTATATTTGGCATTAAGTTCAGAATCAAAAGAGGGCTTAACAATCTTTCATAAAATTTTAGGGAAAAAAATCATCAATAGATATAATTCAAAAATTTTATCAGTATTAATCGCACTAGGATTCTATTTTGGAGTTTTTTTATTTCCTCCTTTTTTACTTTCATTGACAGGGATACCTCTTATATTAATGTGGTGTATATGGTTTTTAGTCTACCCTTTGATGATTTTAACTTATTATGGAGCAAAAGGATATATAGCGGGAATATCTAATGCGTATCTACATATTCCTGATATGAATAGATCTCTTTTTGTTGGATTAGAAGATAGTCAAAGAGCCACAAAAGAGTTCTTTAATGACCCGATCTCAAGAATACTTATTGGTATGATGTTATTTGTATTTATCTGGCAATGGATCTCCTCGTTTCAGACTCTTATCTTTTTATTTAAAGGGGAGATGGCGATTTCGCCATATTCATATTCTGGAATGGTATTTATAACTCTTCTTTTTGGGGTTATTGGGTATTTCACGCGATTTTGGGGTAGAAAAATCCAGTATAGAGCGATCGATATCAATTTTGCTGCCTATCTTATGGCTGCGGTCGGGATTAATGTTTTTGTTAATTTTTTAATTGTAAATATTAATAAATTGAAACCCACCTTTAATTCATGGTCATTAACCGCGCCAATTTCTACTAATTTTTTATTATTTGCAATTCCCGCGATAATAGAGGAAATATTATTAATTATTTTTACTTCTTACTATTTTTTAGCAAGAAAAAGCACTTTTAATATCAATTTCATGCATTCTAAAATTGAAGAATGCGGACGATCTTTTGACCCAATTCCATTATTTAATTTAATAAAAAGTAATAATCCCCAACTAAGGAACCATGCTGAGCAAACTTTAATTAATATGTATGAAAGAATACCCATTAAAATCGATGTTGATATCAATGAAATAAAATACAAATATCCTTTATTAGATGGTTTAAGTGATCCAAATCAAAATGCGAGGAAGATTAGTTTGAAAATTTTAAATCATCTGGAAAGAGAAATACCCGAGAAGATATTATCGTGGATTATTGAATCTTTAAGTTCGCCTAATTATGAAAAAAATCTTTCAATAGGTAGATCGTTGTTAGCCTCAAAAATAGAACTAATAAGGAAAATTCCATACAATATATTAATTAAATTAACTAATGATTCTGAATGGAGATTAAGATTGATTTCCTTAAAAATCTTATCAAGAGTGCTTAAATATGATAAAAATTTTATTAAAAATCTAAATTTTGAGAATCTGTTAGAGGATCCTGATGTTAATGTACAAGTCCAAACTCTGAAAATTCTAGGGGAATCTTCATATTCAATTCCAACAGAGATTTTAATTGATAAAATAGATCATAGTAATAAATATATAAGAGCTTCAGCCATCAAGAACCTCAAAAATATTCAAGATATTGAACAGAAAAATAAATTAATAGAAAGTCTAATTTCACATATGAAAGATCCTTCGAATATAGTCAGAACATCTGTATTTGAGACTTTTTCTAAGCTTGAAAATTTGAAAAAATATTCTCTACCTTTAATTCCCTTCTATAATGCTTTAGAAGATACCAATGATGATCTAAGAAGAGCTTCAATCTCAGTATTAAGAAAATATTATGATGAAAAATCGAGTATTATTGATGTAGATCAGATTATTAAAAGGATTGATTATGAAAAGATACATAATTTAATAGATATTTTAAATTTATTAGGAGATTTTTGGAATAAAAAGGGAAGCTTTTGGAATAAGGATCCAGAAAAAATTCTTAATACTTTATTTGAATATTTAAAATTCGATAATAATAAAGTAAAAGAGACAGTCTCAAATATTATTTTAAGAAAATATGAGTTAAATCCGGATATTATCTTTGAAAAGCTAATCAATATACCTGATACTTCTAAGTATTTATTAAAAGGAATTATTTCAAGAACATTAATAAATATCGCGGAAAAATATCCCGAGGATGTTATCCCAAGATTAAATGATTTCAGAAGCTTTGACAAAAAGGAAGCTCAATTAAATGCATTATCTGCTTTAGAAGAAATAGTGGAAAAGTTCCCTAAATATATTAATTTAGAAACTTTTGTTTCTGTTTTAAAGCAATCTACAGACCCCATAATAAAAAACCAAAGTTCAAAAATTTTAACTAAAGTTGCAAAAATCAATCCAAAAGCAATTCAACCCATTATTCCTGAGATATCCGCTCTTTTTGAGGATCAAGAAACTTCTGTAAAAATTACTTTAATAAAATCTTTATTTCAAATTGTACAAGAATCTCCACATCTTATTAATAAAGAAGTTATTATTGGGCTATTCTCTGAGAAAGATCCCTTTATCAGGGAAAC
Organism: Promethearchaeota archaeon; assembly: GCA_016839555.1. GTDB lineage: Archaea > Asgardarchaeota > Lokiarchaeia > Sigyniarchaeales > SOKP01 > TEKIR-8. The sequence goes on along the minus strand of JAEOUA010000006.1, from coordinate 502,854 downwards.
CGCTACAAAAATATTAGGACAAATCGGAATGGAGATTGATAATTATAAAGAAATAGTGGATTCATTATTAAATAAAGCTCTAACCGATGAAGAATGGATTGTAAGAGAAGCAGCAGTTGAAAGCTTAGGTAAAATAATCCACCAAATAAAAAACAAAACATTTATAATAGAAAAATTAAAAACTCTGCTTGATGATAGGAAACCTTGGGTAAGAAGATCTGTTTTAAACCTTTTATCTGAAATCGAAGAAATTAAAATATCAGATTTACCCATAGATAAAATTAAAGAGAATATAGACCATAAAAGTGATGAAGTAAGAGAGGCAACCGCAAAATTATTACAAAAATATGATAAAGAACCCATTGAACCAATTTTTGATGAAATTATTTCCTTATTGGAAGATCCCTCTGAAAATGTGAGAAATAAAATGATCGCCAGTATGGTTTCTATTATTAGGGCGAAAGGACTGAAAAATTTACTCTCGGATTTGTTGAAATATCTTAGCGATGAATATAGTATTGCGCTTCAACAATCTATCGCCAAACTTTTAGACCGTGTTGCTAAATATGAAGAGGAGGATATTAAAAAGCGTATCATTTCAGTACTTGAAATAAGATGCAAGATGTCCCAAGACCAAATAGTATGTAAGGCTCTTCATAATCTTAAAAATTACTTATAAGCTATTTTATTAATCTTGTTGAAAAATACTATTTTGATTTTTGATTTTCAGTTCTAATCTTAATCTAGTTAGTTTTAATTATTCACTAAATTTCTGCTCTCTCATATTTTTTATATAAAGCCTATTATCTGTTTAATAAATTATCCTTTTAATATTAGATTTAAAATAGGATTGTAAATAATTTCTTACATATAATTGAAAAAATATTGATTTTTTATGACAACACCAGTTTCATCTCCAACAACACCTATTAATCCCGTTCAGAGGTTTGAGGATTTTTATCGGTTGTTTGAGGATACCCCAGGAGAATTTAAGTATCAAGATCAAATTAAAGATATTGATGCGAAAGGAGGCAATACCTTACACATATTATATGAAGATCTACTTGCGTTTGACCCAAAAATAGCAGAAAAATTGAGAAGGGATCCTGAATCTTATTTAGATGACGCTGTAGAAGCTTATAAAAAAGTTCTTAAATTTTATTCTGGAAAAAAATTAAGTTACGAGAATTATTTTGTACGAGTTTCAACAAAAGATGAAAAAAGTACGTTAGGAATACCAATTAGGGGGCTACGAGCAAAAAATATTGATAAGTTAGTATGGTTAAACGGGATAACAATCAGGAGCTCTGCAGTTAGGCCTCGATTGAAAATTGCAACTTTCGAATGCCTAATGTGCGGGGCCACATTTGAAATAATTCAATTAACATCAAGTATTAAATGGCCTCGTTTTTGTATTAATAAATCTTGTAAGGCTAAAGCTAAATCTGATTTTCGCCTTATTACTAAAATGTCAGAATTTGTTGATTGGCAAAGTATTACTATTCAAGAAATTCCGGAGGATTTACCACCCGGAAGAATGCCACGATCTGTTCAGGCTATCTTAAAGCATGATTTGGTAGATTATGTAAAACCAGGAGATAGGGTCAATGTAATTGGTATCTTTAAATCAGTGCTCGCCACTTCTATGCGAAATCAAAATTCTACGCTTTTTAAAACGTATATTGAAGTTAATTATATTGATCCCGAAGAAAAGAGCGACCAAGATATTGATATAACCAAAGAAGAAAAAGAGGAAATATTAAAACTGGCAAAAGAACCTATGATTCAGAAAAAAATTGCACGATCTATAGCCCCAACGATTTATGGCAGAGATGATCTCAAAATAGCTTGCGCTTTAAGCTTATTTGGGGGTACTAAAAAAAGAAAACCAGGAGGAGGATATAAAAGAGGAGACATCCATGTGTTATTTGTAGGGGATCCTGGGACCGGAAAGAGTGAAATTCTGAAGGATGCCGTAGAAAAATCTCCACGAGGATTATATACGTCAGGTAAAGGTTCCACGGCTGTGGGATTAACTGCGGCAGTTATTAAAGATGCAGATACCGGTCAGATGAATCTTGAAGCAGGCGCAATGGTCTTAGCTAATGGAGGAGTTGCGGCGATTGATGAATTTGATAAGATGGATTCCGCTGATAGATCTGCTCTGCACGAAGCAATGGAACAACAAACAATTAGTATAGCCAAAGCAGGCATTGTAGCAACTCTCAAAGCGGAAACTGCTATAATAGCAGCGGCAAACCCCTACTCTGGGAGATATGATATTTATAAAACTCCCACTCAGAACATTAGATTACCCCCTTCTTTATTATCGAGATTTGATTTGATCTTTGTAGTTATTGACAGACCAAATAGAGCAGATGATGCACAAATGGCAGAATTTATATTGCAGACTGCGATGTCGAATGTTGAGAGCGAAATTAATCAAGATGAACAGGAAAAATTAATAGCTCCTATCCCTCATGAATTATTAAAAAAATATATAAAATATGCAAAGAGAAATTGTAAACCTATTTTAACAAATGAAGCTAAAGAACGTATTAAAGGTTTTTATTTGGAGTTGCGCGGAAAATATGAAAGTGAAGATGCGATTATCTCAATATTGGCAAGAAATTTAGATGGATTAGTGAGATTAAGCGAAGCATATGCCAAAATGGCTCTTAGAGAGAAAGTAATAAAAGAAGATGTGGAAGAAATTATTAAATTATTTAAACGCTATTTGAAAGATACAGGTTACGATGAAAGCACCGGTAAGATTGATATGGATAGAATATTTGTTGGGGAATCTCGTAGTAAATTAAATAAACTTGATACCTTAATGACAAGACTTAAGGAAATTTTCGAGGAAAACAAATGGAAGATGCTTGAGAAAAAAAGCGTAATTCAAATCCTTGACTTAGAAGCAAATCTCGATAAAGAATTTATCAAAAATGCTATTGATGAATTATTAGAAGAGGGCACTTTATATAGCCCTAAAGTAGGTCATATTAAATTTACTAAAAAAGAACTCTGAAATGGACGATTTTTTAGTTTATAAGATTTTATCCCCAAATTTTTACAATTTTCTTTTTCTAATTATTAAGATTTATAAAAAATAAAAATTAAGATAAAAAAGAAAAATAATTTTTGAAAAATAAGATATGTCACTAGTTATAGAAAATTTAAAGGAAGCATTAAATGGAGAGAGCAATGCAAAACGCAAATATGAACTGTATGCTCAAAAAGCGAAAGAAAAAAATCATCCCGAAATCGCTCATCTCTTCAAAGCAGTTTCATTTGCCGAAAGTATACATATAAAGAATCATTTGAGAGCATTATCAGTCTTGCAAGGTTCAGAAGTAAAAATAAATGATATTGTGACTATAAATGAGGAAGAATTAAAACAAATAGTAAAAGATACGATTTCAAATCTGCAAGATGCCATTGAAGGTGAAATATATGAGACAAAAAAAATGTATAAACAATTTGAGAAAAACGCATCTTCTGAAGGTAAAGACATCCCAGAATTATCCTTCTCTTTAGCTCGAGATGCTGAAAGGGTACATGCTGATCTCTTCTCTAAATATCTTAAAAAACTTAAAAAAGGGAAGAGTGTTAAAAAACAAAAGATTTATGTGTGCCAAATTTGTGGAAATGTTGAATTTTTAGAACCTCCCGAAATTTGTCCTATTTGCGATCACTCTAAGGACTTCTACAAAGAAATTACTTTTGATTAATTTGATATTTTTATATCCAATTGATTTTTGTTAAATTCATATCATTTAAAAATCCGATCCTACTCCAATGATCTATTAATCTATTCACAAACCTCTCTATGGGAAAAAAAATCAATTCACTATCCATATTAAGCATTTTAACTTTTCTCACAAATTGAGCTAATTCATTTTTTTTCCCTTATAAGTTCTTCTTAATGATCTCTTTCTCTTTGCATACCCTCTCTGTAATTCCTCATCAGAGAGATTTATTCCTTTATCTTCTAAATAATCATTAAATCCTAAATATTTTTTATGAGTATTTTCAAATGAGCGACCAAAATCAATCCTTACGATAAATTTTTGTCCTTATCGATAAAATAGCGGTCATATACATCATAAAGAGAAAGAATTTCATGTAAATAAAATTGTCTCCCTAAAGGGAATTTATATTCATTTATATCATAGTGCGCTATCTCTCTCCCCTTTACAAAGCTAGTAAAGAAGTATGGAACCTCACTTGTTTTTAACTTTCCCTTTTTTATATATATTTCTGTGAGATATGAGGAAGTAAATAATTCAGGATCAAAAAAGTAATGAGTTAAATGAAGTCCTAATATCTCAGAAAAGTAATATTCTCTTACATGTTTAAAAAAGAAAATCCGTTCATCTTTTGAATTAAGAACTTCGCACTTTTTATGATAACTCCATGAACAATCCACTTTAATCACATTATTAAATGATAATTATTATGGAATGACCCGCATAAAAGGGTTAAAGAATTCAAATGGAGTAGTCGAGGGCCGGGAGTAAAGCGTTTTGGGGAAGACGCATTTTTCAATTTCATCGAAAACAATAAAATAAATTATATAATCCGATCCCATGAAAAACAAAAAAATGGTTATAAAAAATATTTTGATGATAAATTAATAAGTATCTTCTCTTCTCGGTCTTATTCTAAAAGAGTTTCTACTGTGGTTGGAGTGATTAATAAAAAAGGAAAGATAAAGATTTTGGGTATCTAATAGTTTTTATTACTATGCCCCTTGGCTTGAGGGGAGGATTATATCTAACCATGTTCCAATCCCATATGAAGCTATAAATGCGATAATCCCTATAACTAGCATTTCTATTCCGCTTTTCCATGGATTTTCTCCAGTTATTTTCACTTTAACGGCTCCAACAACAAAAAGCATACTAAATGAAATTATTGAGCTCAAGATAAGAGAAATTATTCCTAAATTTATGAAATATGGAAATAAACTGATTATGGATCCCAAAATAAATGAGAAGAACGTTATTATTCCACCTATTAGTGGATTACCGGGTTCTTCAAGCCCTAATTCGCTTTTAGTAAGAAAATCAACCCATGTCTCTTCATCAGAAATAATAGTCTCAACAGAATCATCTAATTGTTGGCCTTTAAAACCCCATTTTTTCATTATTTGTCTTACTTCTTCTTTTTCTTCATCCGGAAATAGTTTTATTTCTGCTCTTTCTCGTTTTAATTCATTTTTGATATACTTTATTTCACTCTTACTGGAAATATATTCCCCCAGCCCCATACTTATGGCACCTGATACCATCGCGGCAACCCCTGTAAGAATAACAACAGTATTCCCTTCATTTAAAGTTGCCGCGGCGACTCCAACTAATAGAGTGAATACAGAGATAAGCCCATCATTAAATCCTAAGATAATGCTCCGAATTTTCCCTCCTCCTTCGATATGCTCTTCACTGCCTACAAATTCTTCCATTGTGAGTCATCCAAAATTTGTTTTATTTATTATTTAAAAATTGATTTTATCTAAATTTAATTCTTTTAATTTATAGCTTTAGAATTTGATATGCATTATTTCGATTGAAAAAAAGACAAGAAGTGAATAATATAGAAGAGAAATGAATGGTATAGAAAATAAATGAATAAAAAGTCTAAAAAAAGTAAACTAAATCTTTTAATCCTAGAAACTTCAGTTTTTCTTCACTGGGATATCCAGTCTTTTTATCCCATTTTCTAGTTTCATAATAGTAAATTTTCAATTTTTTATAATTTGGATATTTACCTCTTACAACACCTTCTTTCTTAGGTTTAAGAAGAACTTGAGGAATTTTTTCATCTTTTGGAGTAAGCCCCATTCGTAAATTAAATAATCGTTTTATTGTAAAGATCCGCTCTCCTAAGATTTTGAAATCATTTAAATTATATTCATACCCGAGTAAGGAATTAATCATTTCTGCCAGATAAGAAGGTGGAGGATTAAAAAATACACATGAAATTAAACTTGAATATAATGCTCTATAATCCTGGAGATTTGCAGTATATTTTACCAATTCTTTTGTATTGGAATGAATATCAGTCTTTCCTATGTTAAGAGAGGAGAAATCAATCTCATTAGCTTTTCTTAACGCCTTATATGCATCAGCGGTAGTATGGCATGCCCCTCTAGGACTAAATAAATATGTTATAGCCATTCCATAGCACGATCTCATATCATGATAAGGCACTTCCAATGAATTGACTGTGGCAATTTCTTCTTTAGAAATTCCAAAATGTTTTCCTACAGCATCTGAACCTTCCGCTAAGAGATTTCCAATCCCTTCTCGAAAGGCTATTTTTTTTATAAGGGGATATAATACTTCATAATTTCCCCATTCCAGCTTTAAGCCATCAATATCATTTTTATTAATTTTTTTTTCATTATAGAGCTTAAATAATAAAGCTATGATACTGCTTGTACTTATAGTATCTAATCCGTATTCATTACATAGATCATTCGCAATTGCTATTGATTCTAAATTATTATTTAAAATCATGGATCCAAATCCTGCGATGGTTTCATACTCCGGACCTTCTATCGCCTCCGCATTATAATATTCATTATTAATATCTATAATTCTCCCACAAGCTATAGGACATCCATAACATGCACTCTTTTTAATGAAAAGATTTTCCTTATAGTTTTCAGCCGAAATATCCATTACATCTTTCCATTTACCTAATGACCAATATTTAATCGGTAAATCACCTAAAGCATATGTATTTAAAACTCCTGAACTTGTCCCGTAGGATCGCAGTATATCAATAGTATCAGTGTTTAAGATGAATTTTAAAATTTTCTTATTGGCTTCTTTAAACTTTTTCGGATTTCCTATTTTTGTTTTTGAAGTTTTTCCTTTCACGATAATTGCCTTTAAATTTTTAGATCCCATTACTGCACCCATTCCAGTACGTCCTGCACTTCTTCCATCCGAATTGATAGTGGCAAATTTTACTAAGTTTTCCCCACCTTGTCCTATGCAGAGTGTTTTCGCTTTTGAATTATGTGTTTTATTTAATAATATATCCCGAGTTTCCCTTATAGATTTTCCCCAAAGGGTTTTATCTGTAATTATTTCAACTATATCATCATCTATATTTATATAAACAGGATCTTTTGCTTTCCCTTCTATAATTATTCCATCATATCCTGCCTTTTTCAATTCTGGTCCAAAATATCCTCCACAATTAGACTCCCCCCATAATTTTGTATAAGGAGATTTACTACATAAAACAAATCTGCTTGAGGATGGTGCGGCAGTTCCACATAGAGGGCCCGTCATTATCATTAAAATATTATCCTTAGATAAAGGATCGGTATTCCCATTCAGTCTCTCTATTAAATAACGACAAGAATATCCAGCTCCTCCTAAAAACTTATTCTTATACTCTAAATTAATCGATTCAAATCTAAAAATAAGTTTAGTTAAATCTATTTTGAGTATTTTTCCTATAAAACCAAAAACCAATAAAAATCCCTATTGTGTGTATTTAGATAAAATTTTTTATTAATAATCTCGTATGATTAATTAAATATAGCGATTAGATTAAAACTTATGATTTAAATTTTTAACTCCTTCTTTTAATTAGAAATCTTAATTAATTCAAATCAAATATTAAATTATAAAGAATTAAATTTTAATTTAAATATTATAGAAAAGTGATAAACAATAAAAGCTGCCGTATTTGAGGAGAAAAAGAAAATTGTATATTATGAAGACTATCCAATGCCTACCATAGGATTTGACGATGTTTTACTTAAGACCGCTTATTGTGGTATATGTGGCTCTGATGTCCACAATTTTAAAAATAAAATATATCAAACACCACTCATAATGGGCCATGAAATATCTGGTGTTATTGAAGAAGTAGGAAAAAATATTGAAAATTTCAGTCCAGGAGATAGAGTATGTGCCATCAATGTAAAATTGGATATAAGCGGGGGAGAATTAGGGGGATTAGGTATCTTTCAAAATGGTGGTTATGCGGAATTTGTAAAGGTACCTCAGAAATATTTATTTCATATACCTAAAAATATCCCACTTAAAGAAGCAATAATGATTGAATCGTTTGCTAATATTACCAGAGCTATGAAATTATCGCGGGTTCAAGATAATGAGAAAATTATGATTATTGGAGGAGGAAATATCGGATTATGTTTCTTAAAGGCATTGCTAGTGGAAAAAAACCCTGAATATATCATTGTTATTGAACCACACACTTTCCTACGGGAAAAAGCATTAGAGTTTGGCGCAGATGAGGCAATACCCCCTCGAAAAGCAAAAATCAAAAAATATTTCAAAGAAAAGGGAGAGCCAACTTTTATTTTTGATTGTGTGGCGAATCAAGAAACTATTTTACTAGGAATCGATATAATAATGCGTGGAGGAACTATCTTATTGGAAGGAATTCATAAAGGCACTATAGAATTTCCCTCATTCTTGATTAATTCAAAAGAGTTAGGCATCAAAGGTTGTCTAGGACATGATAGAGAAGATATTTTGGCAGCCATAGATTTGATTAGAAATAATGATATTCCTTTAGACAAATTTATTTCCAAGACAGTAAAACTAGAAAATCTCCAAAATTTATTTAATTCCTATTTAGAGCCTGGAGAAAGAAAATTTATAAAAATGGTGATCGATCTTACAGCTTAATTTTTATTCTTATTATATTCTATAATTTTTTTTGATAATTTTATAAAAACCTCATTTACATTATCACCTGTTTTCGCTGATGTTATAATCGATGCTTCAGCTTTAATCCGCTTTTCCAAACTCTTAATATAATCTTCTGATATTTGAGATTCTAGGTCATTTTTATTTCCAATTAAGAAAATTGGAATATTTTTTAAATATTTTTTTAAATCTTTATACCAAAATTCCTCTATTTGATTAAATGTATTTTCTCTTGTTAAATCGCCCACTATTATTGCGCCTTGAGCACCTCTATAATATTTATGGCGCATATTTAACCATTTTTCCTGGCCCGCTATATCCCATAATGTAAGTTTTGTTATCCCGTTTTCTAATTCAATATTTTTCATAAATATATTTGTTCCAATCGTGCTCCTATAATCCTTGGAAAATCTATCGGAGATAAATCTCATTACTAAACTAGTCTTACCTACAGCTGGCTCGCCCACAATAATTATTTTTAGTTTAATTATGTTATTATCTTCACTCATGACCTTATGAACCTATTAATTCCTAAAATTAAGAGTTAGTATTTTTCTATAAATTATATATCTACATATTTAATAATGAAAGAAAAAGTTTAACTAATTTTGATCCAAATTCATTTAATAGGAATAAATTAAACTCTGTCTTTTATGAATTGAAAAACCTACTAATTTTTGAATCAGTTTACCGAAAATTGCTTTTAAAGCTCATAAATGATTTGAAATTCTTCTCCTATAAAAAGAAAAAGATTTAATTTAAAAATCTAAATCTTTATTATAAGGTACGAAAATATATTAATATAAAAGAAATTATTAAAAATCTAATCTAAAATAGCTGAATATATTATGACAACGGGCATTGTTTATGATGATATCTATTTAGAACATCGGATAGGTACCCATGTGGAAAGTCATGAAAGATTAATAGCTATCATGGATCTTCTTAAAGAAAAAGGAATTCTGGAGAGTCCAGATTTTAAAATTATTACTCCGAGAGAAGCAACATTAGAGCAAATTAAATATGTCCATACGGATCAATTAATTACTCAAGTTAAAAAAATTAGCGAACGAGCAGCCTCAACAGGTCACGTTCAGAGTCTAGATATGGATACTTTAGTATCTCCAAAGACCTATGAAGCATCACTTTATTCCGTAGGGGGAAATTTAGAGGGGATTGATCAAATCTTATCTAAGGATGTTAATAACGGTTTTGCGCTTGTAAGACCTCCAGGGCACCATACAAACGCGTATAGATGTGCTGGCTTCTGCATATTTAATAATATCGCTATTGGTACCGAATATCTTATTAGAGAAAAAGGTTTTAAACGAATTGCTATTATTGATTGGGATTGCCATCATGGAAATGGCACGCAAGACATCTTTTTTAGCGGAAGTCCTTCAGAAAAGGGAGAGGTTGTTCTTTTTGGATCTCATCAAGATGGAAGAACTCTTTATCCTGGAAGTGGATTCCCAGATGAAATCGGTTCAGGAAGGGGAAAAGGAAAAATAATAAATTATCCTATGCCCCCGCGAGCAGCTGAGGATATCATAATGATATTTTTTGAGGAAATTATTGAACCTGTATTGAATGAATTTGTTCCTGAATTTATTCTTATTTCGGCGGGATTTGATACCCATCACACGGACCGCCTTACGAATATGGGATGGACATACCAAGGACCGGCAGAATATCTGAAAAAAATAAAAAAAATTGCCGATAAATATGCTGAAGGAAGAATCTTGATAACTTTAGAGGGAGGTTATCAATTAGATAAACAAGCTAAAGCAGTTCATAATTGCCTGATGGTATTAAATGAGGAACCCGAGGAGACTTTAATAAAAGAATCCTCAAGAGAATCTAATCCAGAGTTATTACAATACATAAATGTAAAACTTATTCCTTATTTGAAAGACAATTTATCTCCTTATTGGGATTGTTTTTAGGCCCTTTTCTCCTTATTTTTTTACTATTAGAATAAACTTTTTATATCTAAATTTAGATTAATATCTAAATAAAATTAGAGTAGATTTTAAAATAAGTTTTTATTCATGATTGAGCTAGAAGAAGAACTTTTAAGTTCTGGTATCTCTAAAAAGAGAGTTGTGGGGGTTATACTGCTTGTTGGGCTTTTAATCGCAGCGTTAACATTTTCTGTGACTCTTTTTAATTGGTTAACTGATTCAAAGCGTCTTGAACCTAATGAGAATTTATTAAGTACGATTCCCTATCAACCTATCCTTACAGTCCCTCCATTACCTTGGGATCCAAATGCTTTAGCAAATATATTAGATCCACAAGATCTTGCAGATTGGCTTAATGATCTTAATATAACTTTAACACCTGATCAATTAGACAATCTTTTAGATGATCTCTTAGATCAATATTCTGATATGATCGATGGAAATATTGATGATTTAGATCTTTCCTTGTTTGCAGGATTAATTGGGGCCTTTTTATTATCAAATTCTGAAGCATTTAGAATATATGATTACGATAATATTGATAGTGTTCTAGGTAGCTTGTGGAAATATGAATGTTTTGATGAGTTTACTGGGACAACATGGCAAAGCACTTCTACTCAAAGCACTTATAATTTTTATCCGTATAGCGCTTATATCTCAAAATATCCAGGACTAGATATACTTAATATCTCAATGCCATTATCTCCAAATCAAACAGGTTATAGTTCCTTTGTAATACCTAATCTATTTCCTATTCCTTTTATTATGGAAAATAGTGTACATGCCAATAATATAGACGAATTAGAAACAAGATTATCAAAAACCGAATTTAATTCAACTATATTAACACTTGATTTCACTTCCACTGGAGATGTTAATATGACCTATGAACTATTTGGCTTAGATCTCCCCACTTTTACAGAAATAAATAATTCAGCAGTAGATGAAAGTTATACTCCGAACCCGATTAAAAATCGTTATCTCCAATTACCCCCTGATATTAATACCTATATTAATGCTCATCCATATTTCGAAAATCATTATAATAACTTAGATGGGATTATTCAAGATGGGGATAATGCTGCAACAATAGCAGCGAAAATACAGAATTATTTAGAAAATAATTTTGTTTTTAGCGCATCTGCAATTTTTAGTAATCCTCCTGCTTCTGGTGATGATATTGTTGAATGGTTCTGCCAGTATCAAGAAGGAGTATGGTCCGATTTTGTATCTGCTTTCTGTGCATTTTCAAGAGCTTTCGGCCTTGCCTGCCGGTATGTTGATGGATATAATACTCGAAATTTACAAGAGATTTATGACCCAGCAGAGGTAAAGAATGTGATTCCCATTATGCAATCAAATATTTATAATTGGGCAGAAATATATGTACCAACATCTACAGACGGAAGCGGTAATTGGGTTCAATTTGATGTATGTGAGAATATTTCTCCTTTTAACGCTACAACAGGTGGTTTTAATATTTCTATTTCTACTAATTTTACTGAAGGATATAGGAACGTTGGAAATGTAGCTAATATTTCTGCAACATTAACTTCTATAAATCAATCTGTTGCAAATAGAATAATTACCTTCCGAGATTTATCCATGAATAAAATCATATATGCGGTCAGTACAGACCAAAATGGCAACGCATGGACCACTGTTGATATTAATAACAGCCAGACTATCGGAGTACATTATATTTCTGCAACCTATTCATCAGCCGTTGATTATACAAATTATACAATAACGGGACCTACTACGAATATAAATTTGAATTTAACTGATGTTTCGCCCTCCACAGTTAATATTTCCAATGGCGAAACCGTTAATGTTCAAGGATATTTAGAAGATCCCCTCAATGGATATAGGGTTAGTCATGCTTATATCTCATTCCTACTTTTCAATAAAGGCTCTCCATTAGCTATTCCTAATGCCTTAATACCATTTGGAAACATAACAGATGATAACGGCGAATTTGATATATCATTAACTCCAGATAATTCTCTACCAAGTGGAGAATATGAAATACAAGCAGATTTCAACGGAACTTGGATTTTTTATACAGGTATTAATTTTTCTATTGATACTTATCCATTTATTAATGATTCCTCAAATAGGTTAGATTTAAATATTACAAAAGAGCAGATATATTCAATATGGTTCTATATAAATGATATTGAAGCGAGTAATAATACTGCGCCTGTTGTTGCAAGACCATCTACAGTTGACCTAAAAGCAAAATTGTTAAATGAAACGGGAGAATCTGTTTCGGGACAAGATATCTCTTTCTTTAGTTATACTGGTTTGTTGATTGGACAAAATACCACCAACTCGAATGGAATTGCTCTCTACACCTACAATATAAATGATAATATTCCAGCAGGCCCAAATAAAATTTATGCTCGGTATGGTAGTTTTGAAAATAGTTCTTATTTTATTTTGGATGATAAGATCAATTTGAATCTGACATCTTGCCCTGATAATTTGAATGTTAGCAGAAGCGGGACTACAGATAGAATCTTTAGGATAATTGGTACTCTTGAAGATTCCGAATCAAATCCTATTCGATTTGGGGGAGTTTCCTTAAAAATATATGACGGAACTAATGAAGTTTCTGTGTCTTATTTAAATTTTCTAGGAAGCTTTGAAGGTTCAAATGATAATGGAGATATATATTTGGAGTATACTGTGAACGGGGGAACCCCTACAAAAAATTATAAACTTTCCTTAGAATTCAACGGAAATTTTTTCTATCCAGATTATATTTTTAATCTTAATTATATTACTAATTTTGCTGATAATTTTAATTCTACTAACGATCTAAAAGTATATGATCTAGATGAGATAAGTATTATTTTTAAGATCGAGGGGAATCATACAAGAACCAATTATAATAATATAGATCCTCCAGAAACTTATCAAAATGGGGAGAATGCACTTTTTGAGGTATGGATTAATAAGAGCGATACTTATGCTCCTGCTGATTCAATAGTATATTTAATAGATGTATATACGAATACTGAATTAGATAGACATAAATTTGAAGTTATTGATAAAGGATATTGGAATTTTTCTATTCCTATAAATACTTTACATTCTGGTTTACATAAAATCAATGTAAGGTATGGAGAAGATGGTGCACCATATTATGACACATATAATTCCACGTATATAGTAATAAATGAAACTGCCACAATAAATATTTTTCAATCAGAATTTAGTGTACAAAGGGTTGTCGATGGGTTTGAAATTTCAGGTAATGTTTTGAATGGAAGTTCTCCATTAAGAAGTCTTGAAATGGGAATTTATTTGTTAAATTCCGAAAATCAAGATCTTTCTCAATACCTTAACTTTGCCCCTGGTTATTCCCAATATACTTTTACAGATGCGAATGGAGAATTTACATTTTTAATTAATTCAATAGATAATGATACCCTTCAACAAGGCCGATATATTATTATAATAGATTTTAATGGAACTATATCTGACTCAGGCATTTATTTATCTAATTATATGGTTAATTTTAGTAGTTCTTTAAACATAAACCTAACTGCTGGTACTCAAATAATCCAACAAGATTATTATACTCTTAAATGGGAAACTGAATATCCAGAATATTGGGTAGATACAGATACTTTAATAGTTATTGGAAATCTCACTTGGGACAATAATACTGGAATTGCTGATATGTATATAAATGTCACCGTTAAAGATCTTGCTGGAAATATAATTGCATATAATGATACTGTTCAAACAGATCAATTTGGAGGATTTAATGTGTCAATTTATATTCATCCGTCAGATCCATGGCCTAATTATAGGTCTGATTCCGAAATTTGGGTTTATTTTAATCCCACTGATAATGATTTAGATTATGTTAATCCTTCAAATAAGCAATTTACTTAGTTTGATAAAAATTTCAACAAATTTTGATGAAAAATGAGAGAATTATTCAAAGTGAAAAACCTAAGAAAAAAGAATTTATTTAGTATTTTTCTGATTTTAGTAATAATTCTTTCATTATCAATCCTCTTTTTAAATACAAATAACGTTAGCCAAATTAATTACAAGAATTATAAAAATAAAAAATATATAAACCCATCTGCTCTTATTGGAGAGATTAACCTCACGAGTTATTGGATTGATAATAAAATGTTTTCTCACAACTCTAATTTTACATTAGAAGGAGATTTAAAGTTATTTGGAAATGTGAGTGAATCTGGTTATATAGTTGCTATCAAAATTGATAATCATGTCAATAAACTATATAATGCCACTACAGATGAGAATGGTACTTTTCAGATTAATTATATTGTTTCAGATAGTTTAAACGTATATACCAATCATACAGTAAAAGCTCAAGTAATATCTGACATTGGGGGAGATTTAATTATTTGTAAAAATAATTTTACTATTTACGTTAATACGACATCATATTTTCAAATAACAAAACCAGATGAGCCTTATTCACCAGGAGAATCTTTTAATATTAACGGATTTATTAGATATGAGAATGGAACTGGAATTTCAAATGAACAAATCTATTATCAATGGGAAAACTCCTCATTTACATGGCCTAATAATTCAATATATTCAAATGTAGATGGGTCTCTACCAAATATTCCAGTTCCTAGCAATGCAATTTTAGGACAATTAAATCTTACATTACAATTTCCAAATATTTCGAATAAAGTAAAATCTTCAGAAACTAAGATTAAAAATATAAATATTTTTACTAATATTACAGTAGTTTGGAATACCCCTAATAAGATCAATGAAGGGCAAATCCTTCAAATAAGAGGGGAAATCTCTGCAGTTGGAAATAATTCATTAAAAATTTCTAACAGAGAATTTAATCTCTATTTTGATACTCGACTTATTAGTACTATTACAACTGATGATTCAGGAAATTTTGGTCATAATTACTTAATTCCTTCAGGAGTGGGTTCCAAAACTATTAAGATTGAATTAAAAGGCAACACTAATATTGAATCAAATATTAATTTAACAGTTAACCCAATTAATTTACTACTTTTTTTACTTATTCGAACCCCTGAATCGGGAATAACAATAACACCATTTCAATGGTTTTTAATAATTGGTATTCCGAGCATCATCGTGGCGGCTGTCATAGTAGCAATTATGGGATATCTTTATTATAGAAAAAATGTTATCTCATCGAAAGTAATTACCATCCCGCTTGAAGGAAAAATTGAAAACTTAAAAATTCTTAAAGAGTCTGGCAGAATTGAGGAGGCACTTACTTACTTATTTAGTGCTATTTATATGGAATTAGTTGGAGGGAAATTTGGAAGGAAACGGAATCCGAATGAAACTATTAGGGATTTTGGAATAATATCAGTGAAAGAATTCGGATTAGATCCCACAAAAATATATCCATTTATTCAAAATATTGAAGCAATTATCTATTCTCGCCCAACTCCATTATCGGATGAAGATTTTTATAATTCTATTGAATTATTTTCGCCTATATATTATCTCTTAACGGGATATAATTTTATTTTAAATTTTTAAATAAGATTTATTATATTATCATTATAAATAAATCAATTAAACAATTAACAAATAGAAATAATATAAAAAAATAACATAAATAACTCTTGTAGGTAAGAAAAAATGGGATTCTTGACTAAAAAAGAACCGGAAAGGAAATTTGATGAAAAAAAGAAAAAGCAAAATCTTAAAATTCTCATAAACTCTGGAAGATTGAAAGAAGCTATAGCATATGTGTATCTTATTTACGCTGATCTAATTAAAGAAAGATATGATAAACCTCGGCTTCCGCATCAGACTATTAGAGAATATGCCATCTTATGTGTAAACGAATTAGAACAAAAACCGGAAATTGTATATCCTTTCGTGAAGCAGATTGAAGATATCATTTACGGAGGTTTAGAACCAACACGAGAACAATTTGGAACCACCTTAAATTTGTTTTCTCGAATTTATAATGAAATTGAGAAGAAAGATTTTACTTTAAATTTATAAATAATTCCTTTTTTAAATTGGGATTAAAATAAAATGAATAGTATTTTTTAAATAAAATGGTATCAAGAAAAAGTAAAACAGTAGTTAAAAGTATTTTATATGTTACTATTATCATTGTTTTAATAATGATTGGTGTCTTATTAACAGATTTTCTAAGTAATTATATTAGCAGTGATGAAAATGTTCAAACACTGATTCAGGAAAATATTGAATATCTTTCAATAGATTTTTTACTCAGGTTTTTTAACTTTATTGATTTAAGTTTTCCTCCTCCTAATCCCCTTAATATCGGTTTAAAAGTCTTGATTCAATCAAAATTTGAAACGCAATTCACCCTTCCTCCTTATTTAAATGTTATACCATTTGTGTGTTATTTTGCTGCAGGAGTTATTGGATTATTTTTCATTATTTTTCTTATAAGAAATATACAAGAAAAAAACCGAACAAAAAAAACTAAAAAATTAACGTTTGGCTCTATTTATCAACCCGCACTTTTAACAATTGTATTAATTTTCACTTTAATCCCTTTCTTATCTCCTATAATTGATCAAGGAAAAAATGATCAAAATTTTTCGATTTATAATGAAGATTGGAATGGCTGCTCAACTTTCAAAGAAACAATGGAATTAATGGGGTATGAAGTTATGCCGATTCAATCGAGCCTAAGTGCAACTGAAAGAATAGAACAAATCAAAACTTTGAATTTATTAGGTAAATCAGTTTTATTAGTAATGCTCGGACCAAACAAATTTTACAACCCAATATATGAAATTCCCTTTTTTATCAACTTCTTCAAAGGAAAAAATTCTCTTTTATTATGCCACGATCATGGATCTACCTATGAACTACTTTGGGAAATATTTGCTGCTAATCAAATGGATTTAAGTGCGATTAATAATACACCAGTTACCATTTTTGCAGAAGGATATTTATTGGATAATAAATCTTTTGACACAAATCCCCTTTTCCCTGTAATAACAAAGGATCAATTCAATGATCCTGCAAATGTATTTACTAGAGGGGTCGATAGAGTTATTCTTTCAAAAGCTACAGCGGTAGCTGGAGGCCCTCTTATTGATTTTTTTGGGTGGAATGTCGTTGCTCGTAGTAGTGATGTACATAGTTTTGTAGACAAAAATTTCGATGGAAGATATGATTATAAATTCACCGTAGGAAATTTAACCTATTATAACGATGCCATAGATATAAATTTCCTTTATGAAACTATGCTGCAATATTATAGTTTACAAGGAAGCGCTATGCCTACAGAGATAGTAGAATTTTGGAATCTGACTCAAGGACATCTCCCTTTAGGATATCCTTTTACGCCAGCGGTTTTCCTTTCAAAAGACACCGGAAATTTTCGTATTTTTATCTCTTCTGATGCAAGTTTATGGAATAATCAACTAATCATTAATCCAAAATATGATAACTTACAATTTGCTATAAATGTTATAAGCTGGTTAACACGACAAGATCAGGGGGAAATACCTTCCCAATGGGTCATTGCGATTGATGAAGCACATATTCGTCCAGAAGATACTAATGATATGACGTCTGCAGGAATATTTGGTTTCGTAATGAGATATATCATACAATTAAGCACGAATCCTATAACTGCATGGATTTATCCTTTACTCGCAGTTATTCTTCTTAGAAAATTTTTACCTAAAAAAGCGAAAGAAGAAGAGAAGAAAGAAATAGAAAAACAAGAAAGAAAGGAAGATAAACTTAGATTTCGAACTTCTTCATTTTTTGCAAAAAAAATCAATATGTATCATAAAAAAAGTAGATATAGAGAAGCAGTTTTATTACTTTATCGAAGATTAGAACGAAAACTTCACGCACAATTAGGAACTAAAGAAATCACTCCAACAAATGTGGTTGAGTTAGTTCAAGCAAAAGATCCCAATGTAAATAAAAATAAATTGCAAAGGATTGCCAAATTTATAATATTAATATCCCAATTAAAATTGGGTAAAAAGAATGTAAACGATAAAGAGAATTTTGAAAAAATCTATTTTGAGTTGACGTGGGTTAACTCAAATTTATAAAAACTATATATAATTAAATTACCATTAACGAATTATAATATCAAAAAAACTAAAATTTTAAAATAAAAATATAAAAACTAAATAAGGAAATGAAATAATATGACAGTTCCAAGTAAACTTCCGAGGGATACTGAACAAGAACAATTTGATGTGACACCCATCCGACAAATTGCTCAAGAAGTTCTTTCAGAAGTTAGTAGAGTGATTGTAGGGTATGGAGATATCCTTCAAAAAGTATTTATTGCTCTCCTTGTTAATGGGCACGTACTTTTAGAAGGCGTACCAGGATTGGGTAAGACAGTCCTTGCAAAAACATTTGCTAAGACTCTGGGGGTATCATTTAGTCGTATACAATTCACTCCCGACCTTCTTCCCGCCGATATTACGGGGACAAAAATCTTTTCTCAAGAAAAAGGAAGTTTTATCCTTCAAAAAGGCCCATTATTTGCAAATATGGTACTAGCAGATGAAATCAATAGAAGTGCACCGAAGACTCAAGCCGCTCTATTAGAGGCTATGGCAGAGAGGCAAGTAACTATTGAAGGACAAACGCTAAGCCTAGATAAACCCTTTATCGTAGTAGCAACAGAAAATCCTGTAGAAATGGAAGGCACATATCCTTTACCCGAGGCTCAAGTTGATAGATTTCTATTTAAATTATGGCTTGACTATCCAGAACAAGAGGAAGAAGTGGAAATTATGAGGCGCCAATTATCAGGTGATAATCCTTCAGTCCAGAAAGTTATTTCTGCAGAAAATATAATTGCCGCTCAACAAATAATAAATCAAATCTATATCGATGAAAGAATTCTAAAATATATTAAAGATATTATTCTTAAAACCAGAAATCATCCACAAGTTCAAATGGGTGCAGGTCCTCGAGGATCACTGGTTTTAATGAAATGTTCAAAAGCTCGAGCTGCAATTCTCGGTCGAAAATATGTTACTCCCGATGATGTGAGATCGCTAACTATTCCCACACTTAATCATCGAATCTTACTAAACCCTGAAGCTGAGCTGGAAGGGCTTGATGTGAAAACGGTTATTAATAATATAATTGAAGAGATTCCAGTTCCTATCTAATAAAGGAAAAATAAAAAGGTGAAATAGGATTGTTCGGAGGACGAGGAAGAACATTACTTATCCTGGGAATATTTTTTTTAGCCTCAGGTTTTGCGTTTGAAAATTATTTCCTCGTATTTTTTGGAGTTATTTTGCTGTTTAGCACAGTAATATCACTTCCCTTTTTCTATTATCAAATGAATATTGAAGAGTTAAAGGTGCATAGAGAACTTGAGAAAGAGAAAGTATTTAAAGATGATTTTGTTCACATAAAAGTAATAATCGAGAATATCGGAAAAAACAATTTCGATTTTGTGGAAGTAAAAGATTCTTATAATCCCGAATTATTTAAATTAACCTTAGGCGAAAATTTTATCAGTACTCAGATTGGGGGAAAAGAAACGATAAAATTTTCCTATGTGCTTGAACCAAAAGTTCGCGGGGAATATCCTCTTGGTCCTTTATCCATAACATTGAAAGATAGATTAGGGTTTAACTCCGTTGAAAGAATCATTCCCAATAGTATAACAGATATTTTAGTGTATCCCCCTTATGAAGATATTAAAAAAATTGAAATTTTAGGTTCTAAAAGATCATTGCAATTAAATTATGGAATCCAAAGATCCAAACTAAAAGGACTTGGCTCAGAATTTTACGGGGTGAGAAAATATGTGTTTGGTGATCAATTTAGATTAATAGACTGGAAGGCGAGTGCTCGTTTACAAAAATTAATAACTAGGGAATTTGAAACTGAACGTGATATCACAGTAATGATTTTAATTGATTCCTCAAATTCTATGGCTGGTGGGGCGATTGATAATACTAAATTCGAATATGCAATTAGATCAGCTATGCTATTAACAAAGATAGCATTAACCCGTAAAGATAATGTGGGTATATTTACTTTTTCTGATAAAAAAAATTTCAGATTTTTAGAACCAGGAAGGGGCGATGATTATTTTTATCAGGTACTTGATTTTGTAGCTAAAGTTAAACCTGAAGGGAAATGCAAAATATTTGAAGCGATGGATTTTTTTATAAGGAGATTCCAAAAACGAAGTCTAATTTTTTTAATTTCCGATTTAGAAACTGATGTTAATGAAATAGTTAAAGCAATTAAAAAATTAATTCCATTCGATCATAATATATATATTATAAATCCTTTTAGTCCATGGTTTGAAATTCATGAAGTAGATTTATCAGCTACTGATAAAGCATTAGCAGAAGCAATTGCTGAGGAGATGATGGAACATATTTTAAGAATTACTCAAGCAGTAAGACGAATGGGGGTAAATGTAATAAATGCGGGTCCTGATGATTTGATGGAGCAATTAATTAAGCAGTATATTGATGTAAAAAAGAAAGGGAGAGCCTACTAATACTAATGAGGTGTATAAAATAACTAGGTATTATTTATATATTTTAAGAGCTTTGAATGGCTTATTATTTATTGGAATTATTTCTATTTTTATGCAATTATTTGACTTTAATGAGATACTTATTACTCCGGAAGGTAATGTGGTATTTATTGATGTTATTATAAAATTAAAGGAATTATTAAGTTATGCCCTCTTTTTTGTATTATATCTTATTTGCATTGGTATAACCTTTATAGTTATCATTATTTCCCTTTTTCATATAAAATGGACACTCTTCAATACAATTAATTCCTTTTTTAAAGAACTTCTGGATTTATGGTTCTCATTTCCTTTAGGAACAGCTCCAGAATTATTAGAAATACCTGGATTAATGATAGATCAATTATTCCTCCTATTAGGTACGTTATATTTATTTTTATTTCAACTCTTATTCGTACTTGCTGCATATTATGTTATAAGAGGAATATTTGAAAGTAAGCCAAAAAATAATATAAGATCAATAGTTTGTTTAATTTTAATGTTTATCTTCCCTTTAATGATTTTTGGGTTTCGAGAAGTTTTAGCACTTTTTGGTTTAGTTGAAACTCCTGATTATTTGGAAAAAATTATTTTTCTTCGATATAGAGATATTTTAGCTCTTTTTAGCTTATTAGACCCTCTCAATTATCCAGAAATCGTTATATTTCTATTAAATAGTGATATTACAACTATTATTAGTTTAGATCAATTCTTTAATTCTATTGATATTACTATATTGTATGAAATAGCAAATCCTTCAAGCCTATTACTTACTCAATTACCAATAGACGACTTTTTCGCCTTTTTTGGGAGCCCAGTAACATTATTCGCAATATTAAGCTATGTTTTTTTAGAAATAACTTTTCAAATTAACTATATAGATCTTGTAACTCGCCCCTCTTTGGAGAGAAGTGAGAGATTAGAGACACAATTATATCTCCTACAAAAAGAATCTTTAAGTATCACAGCAAATATTGATAAAATTAAAAAAGAAGCAAAAACGAAAATGGAAGAAATGGCACTCGAAAAAGAATCTGTTATGAAATTTTTAAGAAAAAAAGAAGAAAAGTTTTCTTATGTTAAAGAGATGATTGAAAAGAAAAAATTGGAGGAAGAAGAAAAAAAACTTGTCCGGGCAGCCTCAAAAACAAGAAGACTTGGAAGATATATAGATCGATTGTTTAGGGAAGATATTGAAGCAGAAAGCACTTTAACGGCAAGTTCTTCTGTTCCAAAACCAAGAAACATAGCAAAATCTACTATTATAAATTCTCTCATCAGAATATTGATGTTGATTATAATTAGCTACATTATCATTCACACGAAATGGATTCTTCAAGACCTTCCACCCTCAATATCTGAAAGTGTCGCAATGATTTCTCCAGAAATAGTATTACTTCTTCTTGTGCCCCTTCTTTTAATCTTCCCAATAATCGCTAAAGTAATTGCGTATATTAAACATAGAAATTTAGTTATGAGATTACAACAAGAAAAAAAGGTACAAGAAATCCTTGCTACAGTTGGGGATTATGTAAAGAAAGAAGAACCTCAAGATGCTCAGTCTCTTGAAGATCAACCGGATTTAGGGATTGAAGAAGAAGCACCCTCAGAACAACCATAATTTTGTATCCCCCCTATTATTCTTTATAAACTCAATAAAAACTTGGCTAAATCAATTTTTTTTTCTAAATCTGTCATTAATGTATCATGACAATATGTTATAATATCTAATTTTTTTTCTATTATTGGTTTATATTTACAATCTCTAATATCAATTATATAATGTTTAATTATATCTTTGTAATATTGGGCAACTCCAAAACAAGATACTTCCAACCCCTTCCATTTCATTAATTTATCGGCTGGACCCTTGACAGTCTTCCCCTTAATTATTGGACTAATCGCCATTACTTTTTCTTTAACTTTTTCTAAAGTTTCTCTAATACGTGGCAATGATAAAATAGTTCCAATTGAAACTATAGGATTTGAGGGACAAATGATAATTTTATTCGCGTTTAAAATATGTTTTAATATTCCATCAACAGGCTTAGCTGTGTTTTTTCCTTTAAAAATGACATCTATAATTTCGGCTTTACATTGATTTTTAATATAAAATTCTTCAAAATGCATTATTCCTTGCGGTGTTTTTATTAAGGTTTCAAATGGTTCATCACACATCGGAATCAGTTCAGATTTTATCCCAAGTTTTTGACATATTTGTTTAGTGATTTCAGATTTTTTAAGTCCTTTTTTAAATAAATCTGTTCGATAAATATGTGTTGCCAAATCCTTATCTCCCGCATTAAACCAATTAAAATTATAATATTTTTTTAAAATACTCAAACAATTAAAGGTATCATCTTTAAAACCCCACCCTTTCTTCTTATCAACTAAATTTGCTAAAGTATAAGTAATAATATCCAAATCCGGACAAATCTGAAGTCCAAATAATTCGATATCATCCCCTGTATTGATAATAATCTTTAAATTTTTAGGATTGGTAGCATATGCTAACCCCTCAATAAGTTTTGCAGCTCCAACTCCTCCTGCTAAAATTAAGTATGGTTCTTTTGTCATTTTTTTATTTATAATTTTATATTTCGAGAATTATATCTTTAAGTCTTTTCCTAATTGGTGCTTTTATTTTAGTTTTTTTACCATATCCCACTGTGAAAAAAGCCAAAGGTTCTATATTTTTTGGCAAATTTAATACTTCTCTTACTATATTCTTAACAAATAAAGGAGCACAATACCAGCAGGCTGAAAGACCCATTATTTCAAAACTTATTAATAAATATGTCGCTGATGCTGAAATCCCTTGTACTCCTAAAATATGTTCCTTTTTATTGCGCTCTTTATCCGGATATTTATCAAGGTCATGTTTATCTAAACATAATAAAATTAAGACTGGACAGTCGAGAAATTGAATTCTTGTCTTTTGAATCCTTTTTTTTATCTGACTCTTATTTTTTCCATCTTTTTTTAAATCGGATTTATACTTTTCATTCATCTTATCTATGAGTTTTTTTCTTAATATTCCTCTTTCTAAGATAATATATCGCCATGGTTGGGCATTATGAGCACTAGGGGCCCAATTGGCAATTTCTATACATTTTTCTATGATCTTCTTATCTACTTTCCTCTTAGAATATTTTAATTTATAACTTCTACGACTTTTTAACAATTTTACAAAGGATTGTTCATAATTTTCTTGAAAAAGATCAGTTTCTGCCTTTCTAATTATTGAAGAAATATTTGCATATTTTTCATACTCAAATTCATATCCTCTAATAATTATTATAGGGAGACCTTCATTAGTCTCACCCATAAGCAATTGAGCCGAAGATGCAAGATTGTCAACTTGTCCAATGATTGTACTTTGTAGCGTTTTTCCATAAAGATCTTTCTTACCTCTTTGATCTTTAAGTGGGCTAATTCCAGCTGTACCCAGAGCAACTCCAACAGAACCAATTCTAAATGGTCGACCAAATGAATCGGTTATGATAACTGCAATTTTTTTTCCCGTAATATCTTGGATTCTTTTACAAATTTTTTGAGCCTCTAAATCACAATTTTTAGGTAAAAGTCCAATTTTTGTTTCTCCTTCTATATTTGATTTATCAATACCCGCATTTGCACATATAAAACCTTGGTTTGTTTCGGTGATAATAACATGCTCCGCTTTTAGTATCTTTTTACTTTCCTCTAAAATTACTTGGATTAATTCTGGAGATTTTAAGGGAATATTTTCTGCTTTAGCTAATGGCTTTATTTTATTATATATTTCATAAGCTTCTGGACTCGGAGTAATTTCTTTTAAGTCTTTTATTCTTCCTAAGCTTTTAGTGATAATTGTTTGGGCGATTAATATGATATCTCCATTTTGCAATGTAAAATCTTCTTTCTGACATGAATCACAAATGATTTGAACTATATCATCCCCTTTTTTTATATGGGGTATACTGGTAAGTCCAAATAGTTTAATTTTTTTAGTCATTAAATTATTATCCTACTTTTAAATTAGGATTATGAGGTTTTCCTGTGCAGTATAAAGAACTAATCATCGTTGCTATCTTTTTTTTGCTATTATTTTCTTTAGTATATAAAGAAAAGATATATGTTCCTATTCTTTTGGTTTGTTTTATTAGTTCTCCATCAATATACAAAATTTTTCCGGGATCAGGACTTGCATAATAATTTATATTACAATCTAAAGCCACACAAATATTATTTCTATTATTACCAATAACAGAAAAAGCAGCATCCGCTAAACCATAGATAGCGCCCCCATGTGGTCTGCCATCAAAATTATTCATCTTAGGAGTAAGTTTCATGTGCATTTTTACGGAATCTTCTGTTATATCATCTAAAACAATCCCAAAATTTTTAGCAAAATTATCCTGCTTAAATTTCTCTTTAATGAGCTCTAAATTTTCCATAATTTCAATTATTTCATATAATTATTAAAATTCTTCAAATCAATTTGAGTAATATAAGGAATAATAATAATTAAATTCTTAAATTCTCATATATCTTTTTATTTCTGATTTATTCGTTTTTGCCAAGGATTCATGTTTTATAGGAAGTGCACAGCATGCAGAAAAATATTTAAATTTGATCTCAGGATAAATTTTCTTTATCTTTTGTAAAGTTTTTGCGGAGGGCATTTCAATTCTATTTATCCCTGCTTTGAATGAATTTAATTCAATTTGTTCCCTAAATTTCTTTCGTGGACGCATGCATCCCAAGGAAATTTCAGTTTTAGGAAAAATTATCCTAGTAATTCCAATAATTTTTGAGATATCAAGAGAAGTAGGTGTTTTAAATTCATTCTTATTTGGGGGGATTAAAGCAATAAAAACAATCAGAGAAGGATGTAATCCTGATTCTTTTATGAATTTTATGGAATCTAATTCCTTGTGAAGATTTCCATAATATAACCCTATACAGACATGAGGGACGATATTCAAATTATATGATCTTAATAAATCAATAGCTTTTTTATAATCCTCTAATTCTTTTTTTAAATGATAAATATTTCTGATGATCTCTGAATCTAAATTGACATCAAAAGATATTATATCAACTTTTGCTTCTATTAGTTTTTTTGCTGTTTCCTTATTCAATAGCCCTGTATGCGCATTAATAATTAAATTTGTTCTTTTTTTTATTTTTTTAATGGTTTCTAAATAATTAAATATAGGAACTGAACCATCTGATAAACACCCTCCAGAAATAAGGATACCTACTCCGCCATTCTTATTATGATTAATCAAAAACTTCTCTAATTTTTTATTATCTCGAATGGATATCATGCCCTTTAAATATTTTCCATCACAATGCTCACAATGTAATTCACATTCATTTCCTGTAATACTTATCGCAGGAAATCTCTCTCCAGGTACATAAATCTTTAATTCATTATTAAAATTTTCTAATTTTACTTTTTGAGTGATTTCAAAAAATCTTTCCAGATTATCAAAATCAAATTCGATAAATTTAGAGAAATCTTCCCAAGAAGCTCTATTTGCATTAAATTTTTCTAGAATTTCATTAATCTCATTACTTTTATTCATATCTTTTTAGCCACGAATCTCTTTTATATTTCTCTTCTACTAGTTTTTTTGCCAAATCTAATTCTAATTGAGAGAATTGCCCTATACTTAATTTAATTCTTAAAGTTTTTTCAAAACCTTTTTTCAATGCATATATGAAGTGTTTTTCATCAAAATTCTTAAGATTTTCTTTAATTCCTATACATTTTGCTCTTACAGATCGTATCATTCTATTCTTTGAAATATTTGGAGGGGTTTTTAATACGGAATACATTAAATTTGAATCAATTTCTAATAATATAGTACCATGCTGTAAAAGATGCCC
This sequence comes from Promethearchaeota archaeon, assembly GCA_016839555.1. GTDB lineage: Archaea > Asgardarchaeota > Lokiarchaeia > Sigyniarchaeales > SOKP01 > TEKIR-8. The sequence continues at coordinate 475,780 of JAEOUA010000006.1, read as the reverse complement.
CTTCTTTCTTACTTGAGCATTCCCCGAAAACTTTTTCCCTTTGAAAAACAGTGCTGGGCAATGAATTTGTCCTGTTTCAGTTTTTATTCCATAAAGATTTAAGCCAGAAATGATGCCTTGGGTTATTATTTCATACTGATCTAATACTTTAATAGCATTTAAATTTTTCAAAAAGCTTAATGGGCATACTATAGAATATGTTATTTCACCCGTTTTATCATGGAATACAGCCCCTCCACCAGTAATCCTTCTCACTACATTAAATCCCTTCCTTTCACAAAATTTTGTATCCACTTCATCATTCAAACTTTGATTTCTGCCAATAGACGCAGTGGAGGGGTTCCATTTATATAAGCGTATGGTATTTAGCGATTTTTTCTCAATTACTGCTCTCAAGATAGTTTCATCTAACGCCATATTCCAAAAACCATCTCTTATTTCTAATGGCAAAAATCTCCATTCTTCCATAAATAAAACCTATAGTTTAACAAACAATTTTAATTGTTCAAAAATCTTCTTCTTTTCTGATTCTTGTAAGATTCGAGGGTAATTATAGATAGGACCAGAAGGTCTTGAGGTGTAATAAGGCCTGTTGCAACTTGGACAACCGGTAGTCATAAATGCCACACTTTCATCTATTATGTTTGATAATTCTCGTTTATTTATGTTAAAATTAATTATTTCTCCTTTCCGATTAAATGTTACATCCTTTATTGATTTCTTATTATGGATGAGTAAATATCGTGCGAGCTGAATTTTTCTGAAATCTATTATCTTTGGGCGTTCCAAATTTTCTAATTGTGTCCCTCTTATGGGCATAAATGCAAATAATGCGGGCAATACCTCTAATTTATTTAATTCATCAATTAAGTTAATTATTTCTTCTTGTGTTTCTCCCAATCCAACAATTATATGTGTTGAAACGAACCCTTTAGAGAATATTTTTAAGGCTTCTTTTATGCATTCATAGTGAGTGTTCCAGTCATATGGTCCATTTATTTCCTTCCCTTTTATTTTATTGAAAATTTCTGGGGTTGCAGCATCAAAAGCAATTCCAACCCTCTCCACTCCTAAAGACTTCAGTTGAAATAATTCTTCATTAGACATAGGGGGAATTGCTATTGAAATAGGGGTGGAAGTACTCTCTTTTAATTTCGAAATTATTTCTACTAGATCATCAAAATTTTTAGGATACTTTAGCGTTTGTGTGCAGATCCTTTCAAAGCGGTCTGAAGATATAAGATATCTTAATTTTGTTAATACTTCTTTTAAATCAAATACAGGCCATATAATTCTGGAAAGTTTATCAATAGAACTATGGGAACCTCTAGCTTGTGGACAAAAACCACAATTAGCTGCGCATTTTCCAGGTATATAGGTCATTAAATAACAAGTTGTTGGATATTCATCTATTTTTTTATTTGAAATTAATCCTAATTTTACTGCACTTCCGAATGAGACTCTTATTTTCTCAATACCCATTATTTTAAATAATTTCTCAGAGAAGTTAAATTTTTTTCACAGAATTCATAAGATTCATATAAAACTATTATTATTTACTAATTACATAAAAATCAATATAGTTGAATTAGTAATAAATTTCTCGAAAGAGTTGAATTGATTGAATATTATATATATTAAAAATTTCTATATTTACAAGATGTTTTCTAACATCAAAATAATAGGCGGGATTGAAGTTACAACCAATTGGATCATAGAAGAATTGAGAAACAGGGGTCATAATGTTTGGGTTCCTTCAGAGCAGAAAAAACCGGGTTGGGTTGATGATGGTGAAGTGGATATTATTTGTTCTTCTAGTTTTGATCCGCTTACTTTTTATCAATTATATAGATATAAAAGCAAATTCAAAGAGACAGCTGCCGTAGTTCAGCACGCCCATACAACCTATGAAGATCTGAAAGGCAATATTTTGCCAGATAATCCTATCATTAATAAAATCTTAAAATATTGGATAAAAATCCTATATAGTCAAGCCCATTTATTAATGACTCCTAGTGATTATGCTAAAAAGCTCTTAGAAGCAGTTCAAAAAACAAGGACATATCCCATATGGTCTGTAAGCAGTGGAATGATTATTGATAAATTTGAGGAAAAGAAAGAATATAGACCTAATTTTCGAAAATACCTTAATAGAAATTTCGGAGTTCCACTGAATGCAGTAATCATTTTAAATGTGGGTCTTATATGGAAAAGAAAAAGGGTAGATACTTTTGGAGAAGTTGCAAAAGTGTTTCCAGAATATTATTTTGTCTGGGTAGGACCATTAGAAAATGATCCGGATATAGAGGATGTGTCTAAAATAAATAATATGATATTTACTGGTTACTATGACGATATTAGAGAACCTTATTATGGCGCTGATATCTTTTTATGTACATCGGATGAAGAAAATCTATGTTTGCCCCTTATAGAAGCTTCTTTATCCAATTTGCCCATTGTGGCGAGAGATATCGAGGTATTTAATTGGTTAGAACATGATTATTCTGCATATAAAGGAAAGAATGCAGAAGATTTTATTAAAGGAATTAAATTACTTTTATCAGATTCAAAGTATCGAGAAAAATTAATAAAAAATGCTAATAAAAAAGCCAGAGAATTACATGACTTCAATGATACGGTAGATACCATCGAAAAATATTTTAAAAAAGCACTTCAAATTAAAAGAATATGGGATAGTAAAATCTAAAAAAGAGAAATCAATTATTATAAGATTAATCCCATTTGATTATTCTTTTTTTAGTAAAGCTAAAGTTTCTTCTAAGACCTGAATGACCTGCTCTTTATAACTCTTCTGTTCAGAATATTCATAACTAAATTTCTTCCAATATTCTCTTTTATGGCCGATTTTATATTTTACTCCTTTCATAGTGGTCATATAGGAATTAGCATTTAATTTTTCTGCAATTTGATCAGCAATTATGAACCAATGATATTTTGTTCCAACATGTGCCCCACTATTTGGAGGAGCATAATTAATTCTATTTTTTACACAATTGAATGTAAATTTCCATTTATTCGGAGAATTTTTAATTTCATACCATTTTCCATCATCATAATTCCAATAATGTTCTCCACCAACCTTCATTCCCATATAAACTTGATTTTTATATGTTTTGATATTGTCATATTTTTTTAAAGATTCTTTTGAAATCTCTTTATTTTGCTCTTCCTTTGAGTCCAAAAATTTAGTTATTTCGTAATCTCTTAACATAATATAAATTAATTTTCTTGGTTAGAAAAAAAACAAGAGACTTCAAATTTAATATAAAATTGAATAAAAAATTGAATTTATAATATCTCTGAAAATAAAAAACTTAATTAAAAAATGAAAGAAATTTTTTCCATTTACTCTTACTTTTAATTTTTTCTATAATAAACAAGCTATTTAGAAAAAAATTTATTCTATTTTATATTTCTTCATTAAAGATACGCTCTTATATAACTAATGAGAAATTTAATGATAAAAATGAATGATATTGAATATAATGCGCAAAAAATAGAAAAGAAATGGCAAAAAAAATGGGAGAAGGATAAAATATTCGAAGTGAATATGGATTCTAATAAAGAAAAATATTATGTATTAGAAATGTATCCATATCCTTCTGGAAAATTACATATGGGTCATCTTCGTAATTATACGATCGGCGATTGTTTTGCTCGATTTAAACGAATGAATGGATTTAATGTGTTATATCCTATGGGCTACGATTCATTCGGGATGCCTGCAGAAAATGCGGCAATAGATCATGGAGCAAATCCAGAGCAATGGACAGATAAAAATATTAAAACAATGAAGGAACAGCAAAAACAAATCGGTCTTTCTTATGATTGGACACGAGAGGTTTATAGCCACAATCCTAATTATTATAAATGGGATCAATGGTTCTTTCTAAAAATGTTGGAAAAAGGGCTTGCCTATAAAGAGGATTCATATGTAAACTGGTGTCCAAAATGTGAAACTGTATTAGCAAATGAGCAAGCGCAAGGAGGAAAATGTTGGCGTTGCAATTCCGATGTAGAACAGAAATTTTTATCACAATGGTTTTTAAAAATTAGAGATTACGCAGATGAACTGTTAGAAGGACTAAATATTGTAGAGTGGCCGGAAAAAGTGAAAAGTATGCAAAGGAACTGGATAGGGCGCTCTGAAGGTACCATCATTAAATTTCCCATTATCGGAGAAAAAAGAACAATTGATATTTTTACGACAAGACCTGACACTCTATATGGTGTGACCTTTATGGTGTTCGCCCCAGAACACCCCTGGGTTTCTGAATGGGTAAAAGGGAAGAAATATGAAGATCAATTTAAATCTTTATATAAAGAAGTAATGATGCAAAATAAATTCGAAAGAACAGATATTGAAATAGAAAAAAAAGGGATGTTCATAGGAAAATATGCAATCAATCCGATGACGGAAGAAAAGGTTCCAGTTTATATAGGAAATTTTGTAATCTATGAATATGGAGCGGGGGCTGTTATGGCTGTGCCTGCTCATGATCAGCGAGATTTCGAATTTGCAAAAGAATATAATATTCCCATAAAAGTCGTGATACAACCTTACGATTATGAAATAAATGCCGAGAAAATGACACGAGCGTATGAAGGAGATGGAACTTTAGTGAATTCCGGAGAATTCAATGGTATGGAAAATCGCAACGCTGTTGATGCTATCACAGAAAAATTAGAGAAAAAAGGGATGGGAGAAGCTACTATAAATTATAAATTAAGAGATTGGGGGATTTCTCGTCAAAGATATTGGGGATGTCCCATTCCTATAATATATTGTGATAAATGCGGTATAGTTCCCGTACCCTATGAAGATCTACCGGTTCATTTGCCAAAAGATGTTGTTTTTACGGGATCTGGAAATCCTTTAGAAACAAGTGAGAGTTTTATTAATAAAAAATGTCCAAGATGTAGTAAACCAGCCAAAAGAGAAACGGATACTATGGATACATTTATAGATAGCTCTTGGTATTTTTTTGCTTTCTGTGATCCCCCTTCTCTTGAAAGTGATTTACCTTATGATAAAGAGATTGTAAATTATTGGGGAAATGTAGATCAATATATTGGGGGCATTGAGCATGCGGTAATGCATCTTATCTATGCGAGGTTCTTTACGAAAGTATCAAGAGATCTAGGGCTTCATAATCATGATGAGCCATTTCAAAGACTTTTAACCCAGGGTATGATCAATAAACTCCATCCCTATTGTCAAAAATGTGATAGATTTGCAATGAAAGCAGAAATGCACGATAAAAAATGTAAGATTTGTAATACTAAATATATTTTAAAAAGCGTTAAAATGTCTAAAAGTTATGGCAACACAGTGGATCCAAATGAAATTATTGAACATTATGGTGCTGATGCTGCAAGATTTTTTATCTTATTCGGAGCGAGTCCGAAATCAAGTCTAGAATGGTCTGAAGAAGGAGTGGGTTTTGCTTCGAAGTTTATTAAAAGTAATTATCATTTGTTGGCAGAAGATCCACCTAAACTAAGAAAGACAGAAAATGTGAGAGATACATTAATGAAATACTATTTAAATAAAACCATCCAAGAAATAACCAAAAGTTTAAGAAACTTGAAAATAAGGGATGCTGTAAATAACATAATACAGTTTACCTCAGAACTGAAGAAATATAAGGAAGAAGGGATAAATTTAAAAATCTTTAATGAATGTAGAGAAACGCTCACCTTACTCTTCCATCCTATCGTACCCCACATGACGGAGGAAATTTGGAATTTCCTTGGAAAAAAGCCATATGTGAGCTTAAAGAAATGGCCCACCTATAATAAAAATCTACTTACAGAGGAGAATAATTTTAAATGGAATTTAATGAATAATACTATAGATGATATAAAGAATATTAAGCAGGTATTAAACAAGGATTCTATTAAAGAAATAAATATTTTTATTGCTGCTGATTGGAAATATAAATTTTATAGTAAATTAATGAAGCTCTTAGAAAAAACAAGAAACCAAGGTAAAATAATGAAAGAATTGATGAAGAATTCTGAATTTAAACCGTATGCTAAGTTTATTAGTCAGAACGTAAAGGATGTGTTAAATAATATTGGAAAATATCCGGAATATTGCTTAACTTCTGAAAAGGAATTTAATTTTTTTAAAGATATTAAATCAATTATCGAAGATAAATTTAATTCAACTGTGATTATATCTTTTGAAAATAAAGCAAAAGAAGAAAAGGCAGCTAAAGCCTTTCCGGGGAGACCCTCTATATTAATATTATAGTATTTTATTAATCGACAGATTAATTATTAATAAAATTACTTTACTCTAAATATAAATACTAATTATATTATAATTATTCATAGAAATATATTATGACAAAGTTGCGAAATATAGACCTTTTTGAAAACACTCTTTTCTTTAATATCTCATCTTATAAAAGCGATGATAGTTATTTCTATTGGGCCTCTGAAAATTACCATAAATCCGCATATTTTCAAATTAAACTCATTAGAAATGCTCCTCATAAGGACATTTTTTGTTCAATTCCAAATCCAGATATAACTATTGTCTATTTTATTCATAAAGATACAATCTTTACTTTAGGGGCTCAACCGACAATACAATCACAGATTTTAGAAGCACTATTAGAATATCTAATAGAAACTTTTTTCGATATGTATGATGAATCACTCTTAACTTCTTGTTATAGCTATGGGGATTCCTCATGTACTATCTTTAACGGATTTAATGAGGTATTTCTAGATTCTTTAAAAAATTTCAAAAATCTCGATTTAATAAAAGCATCTTTAGTTACTTGTAAAGGGTGTAATAAAACTTTTCAGATAATTATAAAAAAATCTCTTATTGAAAAATTACTCACACCTACAACCCCTCTCGTTTACGTTCATTCGGGCCATGCCCTATTGATTTATATTGATAAACAATATAAAATTCGTGGTACTCAATTAGTGAGTGTATCATATTAATTTTTTATCTGATTTTATACATTTTGAAACCCTTTTTATGAAAAAAATTTCGTGTTAATTCGAAACCTATGTATTTTTTTATATAAATTAATATAATTATTTTATATCAAGTGATACTTTGAGAGAAAAATAAACTTGACATATTATGATTTTTCAATAATCTCTACGCATGGTTTTCCTTATTATAATCATGAAATTAAACCAGTTCCTAAAGGAGTAAAAGTTTTTTTAAGATTTTTCGATTTTTCAGATACTAAAAAAATACCTGAACAAACAGAAACAAAATTTGAACTCAGAGCGGGATTAGTGTCAGCATTATTTAATTTCTCAAATAGCATAGATAAAAAAATAGACATACTAGAATTTGTAACAAAAAAAAATGAAGAGGGAAGTAATTTAAGCGTTGATAAAGCAGATGTACTAATAACAACTACCACGGAATCCTATCTTTTTCACGAACAAATCGCCAAAAAAATAAATTTAATTTACCACAATTTTATTTATCCAAAAATTCCTTTAGATTCTGCGGATGAAATAGATTATTTTGAAGAGACAGAAATTGTTAACATTTTAACAGATGTAGAAGCAAAGAATCATTTAATGAAATATAAGAAGGAAATAGAAAAAACTGCAAACAGATTTCTAAGTGAAATGGACACATATGGTTTAAAGGCAATTATTGTTACTTCTATAGATCTCTCTCCTTTAATCTGCTATTCAAATAAAGATGAATACTTTTTAGAGAATATCAATCAAATTCTCAGAAATATTGGTAATATTCCAAGAATCGATCCTTTTGAATGGAAATATCGGCAATCTTTTATTGAGAATAAACAATGTTGGGTTTTTTTAATTAATAGTGGAATTGGAATAACGGTCGAAAAGCTTTTTGAATCTTACTATTATTTGTTAGTAACAGAACCCAATTCATATTTAGGCGAATTTCCCGCCAAATTAACCTCGGAATTTAACGATATATTAAGTTAATATCGATTATATGCTCTTTTTAATAAAAATAAAAGAATTGAACTTATTTATTTACTCTTTACGGCAGCCTTAATTATAGCATATAACGATTCTGCTTCTAATGAAGCCCCTCCTACTAATCCTCCATCAATATTCTCTTTCTGAAAAAGCTCGAGGGCATTATCAGGTTTAATAGATCCTCCATATTGAATTCTTACACTATTTGCGGTTTCAGCGTCATATTTTCCATTTAATAACTTTCTAATATACTCATGGACCTCATCCGCTTGTTCTGGTGTGGCAGTTTTTCCTGTTCCTATCGCCCATATAGGTTCATATGCTATGACAGTATCAAGCATTTGTTTTTTGTTCAAACCGAAAAAGGTTTTATCCATTTGAGTTTTAATAATATCTTTCGTCTTTCCTGCCTCCCTTTCTTCTAGATGTTCCCCAATACAAACTATTGGATTTAACCCCTCTTGTAGTGCTTTTTTAAGCTTTTTATTTATAAGATCATCTGTTTCATTAAAAATATTCCTTCTTTCGCTATGTCCCAATATCACATATTCAATATTTAAAGCCTTTAAAAATTTTGGAGATATCTCGCCGGTGAAGGCTCCTTTATCTTCAAAATACATATTCTGAGCTCCTATTTTGATGTTTGTATTAAGTAAAATATTTGCTGCTGTAAGAGATGTAAATGGAGGAGCTATAACAATATCAACATTATCAATATCTTTTACTAGCGGTATTAATTTTTCCAACATATCTTTAGCATCTTGAGGTGCTCCTCGATTCATTTTCCAATTACCGCCTATGATCTTTTTTCTCAAATTATTTCCCTCTTTTTTTTATACAAATAAGGTATATATATAATTAAGAATAATATTTCAACAATTTATCTAATAGGTTTTTTCTAAATTTTTGAATTCTATAAATGATTCTTATTTAATTAAAGTGTTTTATAATAATATGATAATATACCAAGAATATTATAAAATTAGGTTTTATATATAAAATATAGACAAAAAAGAAAATGAAACTTATTCTTTCTTCTTAGGAAGTTTTTCAGCTAGTTTTGTAGCTTTTAAGAGCTTTTGAATTTCCTCAACATTTGGAGCTAATATTTCAGGAAGATTAAATTGCTCACGCCTCCTTTCTATTGCTGTTTGCATTGGAATTGCCTTCCCATATTCTAAAATTGTGCTGGCTTGACTAATAAAATATTCGGGTGCCTCTCCTCTCTTTACACTTTCATTTTTCAAAATAGTAAAAATTTCTGTGAGTTCTACTTTTTGGGGACAAACCTCATCGCAAGTATCACAAATTGTACATCCCCATATATCGAAGGAATTTTCAGCTCCAAAAATCTTTTCTTTTAATCCCAACAGAGAATCTAAAATTAATCTTCTAGGATTATATCTCCCATTAGTAACTTGTGCCACGGGACAGGCTCCAGAGCACGTAGCACATTGATAACAATAAGCAAGCGTATTTCCTATTTCATTTTTAAGAATTTGGTTTCTAAATTCAAAATCTATTGTAGCCATTTTATGTTAATCTCGAGAGGGTTATTTCTTATTCTTATTTAATATAGAGATAGTTTATATTAAAAAATTATTATTATCATTAAATTAGAAGATATTTAAGAATAAACTCTTTTGCGAAAAAGAATTTAAATTAATAATATTACCATTAATCTGCTGAAAAGTAATGAGTCTTCTCACACGACCTTTTATAATGAAAATTTTATTTAATATAAGAAAATCTCCCTATATATTAAACTTTTTAGAGGATGAATCATTATTATATTTATATTTTGAAAATACAAGAATTAAATAAAATAATAAATTTTTACAAACAGAAGTAGTATATATAGTTAATTAAACATTTACTTATTAAACACTGAGATAATAATGAATATTCAAAAATTAGAAGAAATAAATATAGAAGTACCTGATTCTATGCAAGAAGGAAAGGTAGTTATTGATATCTACACTGAATGGTGTGGTCCGTGCAAATTTATTGCACCAATCTTGCATAAGTTTCAAGAAGAAGGATTAATCCAATTAATCCGTGTCGATCTTGATCAAAATCGACCACTGGGGGAAATGTTCGGAATTACTGCTATTCCTACGCTCTTATTCTTTAAGGATGGGGAACTTTTATCCAATAATATAGAATTAGATGGGCGTGTATTTGTAAGGAATGGTATCATGATTGGAGCAGCTGGCGAAGAGATTATGCGTATGATCGTAAACAAGATGTAATTTGTTTATCAAAAAATAAATTTAGATGGTTATTAATCACACACAAGACCTTAAATAATATCTCCTTTTATTCACTTTTTATTTTTATAATAATTTACTAAATTCAACTCTTCCATAAATTAAATTAAACCAATACCAATAATACTTTTAATTTAATTAAAAATTTTAAATATCATCTATTTTTTCATATAGTACTTAAAAATAATACTTATCAAATTCATCAAATTGAAGAATTTAACAATGAATTACTCAAGAAACGATTTAAGACTTGCAGACGCTACAATGAATCAATTGCGTAATGCAATTTATCATATCATAAGATTTATGATAAATAATGGAGTTACGGATTTAAAACAAAGATTAAGGCAAATGGGGAGAAATATAGCTAAAACCTATTATGATTATTGGAATCCAGTTGACATAGTTTCGCTCACTAATTTAAGGGAAGTTATTGCTACTATTTACAAAGAGGTGTTGAAAAGCTCCGTTTCTGTGGAAATTAATGATCTGGAACAATTAATTATTGTAAGCGATTCTAATTGTGCATTATGTAAATATCATTATGATGATATAGAAATTGCAGGATGTGAAATCCTTTTAGGATTGATCCCAGAATATATTAATCGGATTAATATGAATTCAAATCAAAAATCAGGCGTAATGATTGAGCCAGTAAGCGTTCAAAAATCGAAAGCACTTGGTAATAAATCTTGTGTTCAAGTCTTTAAATACAAAACAGGTGAAAAATAAAAATGGGAGCAGTTAAGTGGTTGATGAAAAAAATAACAAAGGCTTTTGGGCAGAACACATCATCTCTTTTTTATTCATTACTTTACAGAGAAATATTAAAAGAGATTAATAACATAACTCACGATGAGGACCTCAGTTTGCTAGTAATGCGGGAAATTGGTAAAAGAGCTGCGTATGAATCCTGTGAACGCCATTCTACTATATTTAAATTTATGCCGGGAAGTCCCGATAAAGTTTTAGATTATTTTGAGATTCTATGGGTGGTAGTTTTTGGAAAAGAGTTGGAAGATTTAACTTATGAAGAAATTCCAAAACAAGACTCCCCTTATAATGATTATCTTTTAAAAATCGATAATTGTCCCATCTGCGCAGATTATGGACTATCTTCGGAAGATACTTTTGATCTCTCTAAGGTAAAGCAAAATACAGAAGGCATGGCTTGTGGGTTATGTGGGATGCTTCAAAGTGTTGCCAATTTTATATTGCAAGTAAAGGAAAATAATTATCGTATAAGCATCACCGAACAGAAATGCAAAGCAAAGGGAGATGAGTGCCTACAATTATTATGTAAAGTTTATGATTATAATCAATGGAAAGAGCTTAAAAGTGCTGAAAAAGAAAAAAAAATATTGTCAAAACTACATCTTGAAGAAACAGAAGAAGAATTTATCCAGACAAGTAAATTAGATATTTTTGATAAATTACAGGATGCATTCTCACTCGATAAAATAGAGGATATAATTGATGAGCCGTTCGAAGCAGTAAAAGAAAGAGTTGCCAAAATTATTCAAGATAAATTACATATGGAACCTGCTAAATTTTTTGACTATTTTCGCAACTATGAGGACGATCTAATCCGAATAATAGGCTTTTTAACTATCCATCTTTTAAACGAATACGGAGGATTTGTGGAGAAATTATTGAAAAATGAAACCATGGCAAAAGCATTTGGTTATTTGTATAAACAATTAAAAGAATTAGTATTACTCTTTATTCCTTTAGATGTCATCAACGATTATCATGAATTGTTGGTCAATTTTTTGGATGGTTTAGCACCCGAAGAAATGGTAGAAAATGTTAGACTATATACTGGAAGAGATGACATCAATTTTGTGTTTGAAGGAGCCCAAATTGCTTTAGAAGATTTGGGTATCAATTTCTCAGAATTAGAAGATAATATTTGGGAAGAATTAAAGCGACAAAGAGAAAATGGTTTAGTTCCAGCTGAACAATCCCTAGTCGATAAAACCCAAGAAAGATTTCCGAAATTAGTTAAAATATTACAAGAAATTGTGATGCTTATAAATGAAATCTTAACGCTTCCAATAAGAGTACTTATTTCAGAAGGTCATTATGGGTTAAAAACCGCGGTAAATTCTGTTGTTTCAGAGGAGGAAGGTTTAGCGGGTTCTATTAGAAATAGATTTGATACAATCTTCGACAATATTCAAGAACTCAGACAATAGTTATTAGGTATGAGAATTTTATTGAAATCTCTCTCTTTTTTGATTTTTTCTAAAAACTATCATTTTTTTGGTTTAATGTAAAGAATTAATATAATTTCAAAGAATAGGAAAAAATAAAAAAAAGAGAGAGAAAATTTAAAATAAATTTTTGTTAGCTTAGGTCTTTAGACCAAGGTAAGTCCATATTGCGAATGTGGCCATCACGAGCCTTATAAAACCAATCGCTATGCCAGGATCTAAAACAGAATCCAATGCACCGCAAATAACAAAAATTATGAATGCTATAGATAAATATGTAAACTTTCTTCTTAAGTCTCCAGTAGCTTGTTTAGCTTTAATTGCAAATCCAATACCTAAGAAAATTAATACTGATATCAAGAATATCGCCACTATCCAAAAAGTTGGAGAACTCATATTAAAACTAGTATTTATCAAAAATCCTTCCGCTGGTTCATCCCAAGTAAAAGTACCTAAAGCGTTTATATTACCGTTCGGAAGGGCAAACATAAAAATTTCAAATACAATCCCCAATATTGTATAAATTGCTACAATTATTTTTTTTTTTTCAGGTGCTATGAGTTCGCCGCCAAGGTAAAAGGCTAAAACAACCGCAGGTGCGACCCAAATATAACTTAAAAACCCATATAGTTCTCCGGGCAAATTAATTCCAGTTATTAATACCAACAAGAATTCTGTAAACGGACCAAGCCAAAGCAAGCCTACTAATACGACTAATCCCCCAGCAATGTAGAGTAGTTTTGCTCCTAATTTTCTGGCAGAAAAAAATGATAAAAGACCAAATACTACACCAGTAGTAATAATCACTGCTGCAGTTAATCCATCTAAAAATCCGATTATTTCCATTACTTTCACAACTCGTAATATTATAATTAGGAAAAGTTCATGTGAAAACTTTTTCTATATTGTTATAATTATCTTAAAACATTTATAAACTTTTTACTGAGGAATACGAATATTAAAAGAAGTAATTTGAATCCCCCCTTTTCTAAAAAGCACATTTTCAAAATAATTAATTTCTTTTAAACCTATACAGCTTAAAATTAGAAAAAAGTTTTGCTATTTATTCTGTAGATATAATTCATAGAACCATTTTATGATGTATTGATAGAGGGTTCGCTCTCTTAACACATCATAATGAGATTTGGATTTCAGAGACGTCAATTTTGCAATATCTCCAGCACTAATTTTTTTTCTTTTTACTAAATCCATCCTTGCTTTGAATTGATCTACCATATTAATAGGGGCTAAAATGACATTAATTGCTTTTGCTATTGAATTTATTATTATTTTAAGTTTTTTTTCTATGATGATATGTGGAGGATATTTATTTCTTAAAAATGTTTCAATTTTTTGGACGATTTCCTCTTTATTTTTATATTTAATTAATTCTTTTTTACTGAGAACATTCTCTAAAAACTCACAGACTTCTTCTATGATTGAGGGATTTATCGTAAATGACTTCATTTTTTTATGTAATTTCGAGATAAATTGTCTCTTAAGGAACTGCTTATATTTGATAATTATCGCTTCATTTTCCCTTATATCGGAGCATATTTCAACTACTTCCCCTTTTGGGGTAGCATAGGTGAAACCATGTCCCTGTGGTCCTAATCCTCCCAATAAGACCATGGATAAACTATGGAACTTATATTTATCGAGAGATAAAATAGATTCAAGATTGTGTAATATATTTTCTGGAGAGACTAAATGCCTTTTTACAACTTTTTCAACTCGCCCTTGAAGCGTTCCGTAATAACTTATTCTATATACATATTCTGTATTAAATTCAAAGAATTCTTCATCATCGTTAGAAATCAAGGAATCTTTTTTAGAAGTATTTTTTCCTGTTTTTTCCCATTGCTTTTTAAATTCATTAATAAATTTATCGAGAGACCCTAACTTTCTTACACTTAATCCATAGATGGAGTAGTTGTTAAAAAATGAATTTTTAATATAATAAATTAATTGATCTATATCGGTATAAAAGCTATAGGCGTTAGGAGAACTTACGAAAAATTTATATAATTCTTTAGGGACTACTTTATAGATAAAATATAATAGATAATTATTTACTTGTCCAAAAAGATCTTTTAAATTGCTAATGAGAATCTTATCTTTCCATAAACTCCTCAATTCTTCCAAATTCTTATCACTTAACTCTCTTTGTAATAAGTTATTTTCATTAAAGAAACTAATGATCTCAATAACTTTCCCAAGGGACGATGTCTGATAACCGACCGCTACATCCTCTATACAGTTTATTATCAATTTTACAATGATTTTTTGACGATTTGGTATTTTTCCCACATCAATAAAAATATCAAGTACATCTGAATGCTCTAATAATTGTCTAAAATGATCAAATTTCCTCGAGCTGAGATCTTTAGATAACACTTTGTAAAAAGTAGCTTCAATTTTTTTCTTATATTCTGGATTTGAAAGAATTTCTGGTAAATTTATTTTGTTTTTCTCATTAATTAAATGCTCTATAGAATACGTTATTTTTTGGAAATCTCCCGAATTTAATGATTTAATAATGGTTTGAACTATAATAGATTGAATATCTTTCTTGTTTTTCGTATCATTTGGCTTAGATATATTATTCTCCTCTAAAATATTATAAAACATAATAACTAACTTTAAGTTACCTTTCTCTAGAAAATAATTAAAGCAATCTGAGAATAAATAACTTAAAAAGGCTTTTGAATTCACATAGGTATTAGTCATTTTTTTAAGATTACTTCTCTGCGTCCAATATTGTAAATAAATAAGGAATTTCAATAAATATTTTGATTTATAAATGACCTGAACATTCCTTTGACAATTATTACAAAAATGTATTATTCGATTCTCATTGAAAGCATAACGACTCTCTGAAATTTGATTTGAGCTACATTCTATGCAAATTTTTTCAAAAAGCAGTTTATCTACTAATCCTTTTAAAACATCATAAATATTTGATTTATATAATAATTTCTCTCGTGCTATATCTCGATTTTTTAAAGATAAAATATCTTCTGCTATTTTTTTAAATAGATCCTCGAAAAATTCACTTTTTTTATCGATAGTGAGGGGGTCAAATTTATAATACAATTTTTGGAGTTTCTCTGAACGCTTTATATCCTGACTAGCAATAAACTTTCTTATTTCTTCAAGATCAAATATGTTTTTTTTAATGTTTTTTAAAAGTAGGGATTGTAAATTTTTAAAAAATTTCTCAGAGAGTAGAGACATGATTCTTTACTATAAAAATAAAACAAATTAGATAATAAAATTATTTATAAAAATCTATAGTAAGAGGATTTATTAATTAATTTATTCAATTTAATCCAGTATTTTTGCTATCTTCTTAGTCACACTTTCGATATTTAAAAAAACCATCCCTAATGAAGGATTGGGTGCCGTTAAAGTGGCAAGAATAGCATTTTGACCTGCTTGCGAGAGAATAATTAATCCATCTATACCTTCTATTAATATTCGCTTTAATTCTCCTCGTGCAAGCTCTTGGACGGCACGCTCTGAAACAGAAAGTATAGCCGCGGACATTGCAGAGACGATGCCGTCATTTACATTTTTAGAAAGAGCAGAACATATTGGTAACCCTTGAATTGAAACGATCGCACTTCCTTGGATATCTGAATTAACAGCTTCTAAATTTCTAAGTATTTCAGTTAATTCGCTTATGTTCTCAGTAATTTTCGATCGACCGATTTAATTTAATTAATAGTATAAAAAAATTATTATTATAAAAATTTTAATTTATAATAATATGTAATATAATAATTCTTAATAGGTTATAAATTAATTAATTTTTTATATTTTTAGGTTTTATTAAATTTTCTTTTACAAAATAAGATACTAACTCAACAAAATTTCTAATAAATTTCACTTTTTAAAATTTAATCATAGTTGAAAATTTTATCAAAATATTACTATTAAGCTCTTTCCGAGGAGTTTAAATCATTAAAAAAAATTATTATTCCTTTTTCATTAATAATAAATATGAATGAGAAAGAGAAACAAAACTCAAAAAATGAAACTAAGAAGAAACCAGAACAAATGAATGAAAAAAGTGATGAAGAAGAAAAGAAATTAGAGTCTCTAAGGAAAGCGGGTGATATTGCTAAAAAGGTTAAGAAATATATAAAACCCAAAATAAAAGTTGGAAGTATGGCTCTCGAAATAATAACGGATGCGGAAAAAAAGATTAAAGAATTAGGAGGTTTTTGTGCTTTTCCCGTAAATTTAAGTATAAATAATATTGCTGCTCATTACACCTCACCAATAAAAGATGATGGACTAAAAATAAAGGAAAACGATATCGTAAAATTGGATTTAGGTGTGCATATTGATGGATATATCGTTGATACTGCATTCACTATAAAATTTAATGAAAAAGAAGAGTTAGAAAATATAATAACAGCCACTGAAACGGCTTTAGAAGCAGCAAAAATGATGATAAAACCAGGAGTCAATACACGTGAGATTGGAAAAAAAATTGAGAGTATTATAAAGGGCTTTAACTTTAGACCAATAAAAGAATTAGGGGGGCATCAAATTGAAAGATGGCTTGTTCATGGGACAAAAAAGTTGCCAGAATTAGGTTCTCAAGGAGGTGATGAAATAGAACAAGGAGATGTATTTGCTATTGAAATTTTCTCATCAACAGGCACAGGATCTGTTCATAGCACAAATAGTTGCCACATATATAGTCTCAATCCATTTGCGGGACGCGTTCCACTACGTAGAAAAAGTTCAAAAAAAATTTTAGGATTTATCAATAAAACTTACAGAAGCTTGCCATTTGCCGAACGGTGGCTAGCAGATGAATTTCAGATTGGTGTAGCATTTGGTCTTCAAGAATTGATTAGACAAGGAAAAATCGAAACTCATTACGTTCTATCTGAAGAATCTAATGCTTATGTTGCTCAATCGGAACAAACTGTTTTAGTAACTGAAAACGGATATGAGCAATTAACTTAGCTAGATTATTTAAAAATTTGTTTAATTTCTATAAAATTAAAAAATTAAAAAATTTAAAAATTTGTTTAATTTAAAAATTTGTTTAATTTCTATAAAAATTGCCCCTGATTGTGAAAGAACTGGGTTTGAGGGAATTTATGAGTATTTAATTAATAGTGGATACGATGTAAAACTATTAACGGGAAAATGGAACTATGAACTTGCTGATTCTAACATAATGCAATATAATATTCTACGAAATCGCTATTTATGGGCTCCAGAATTTATTTTAAGAGTAGCGAAGTATCTTCGCTCACATCATTTTGATATAATTCACGGAAATAAACCAAAAGGTTGTTTACCTATTTTGGCTTCAAATAAAAAACGATTTATTTCTACAATTCATGATCTTGGTCCATTTGAAACATATTATACTTTAGGCTCTATTCAAAGGATATTTCTTTCTCAAGTTGTAAAAAAATCAACCTTAATTACAGTACCATCATATCACACAAAAAAAGGGTTGAAAAAAGTTGTTCCGAATATTTCTTCAAATAAAATCGAAGTAATTTATAATGGTATTGATAGGAAATTTCATCCTTATCCATATGAAGCTAAAAAACTTAAAGAAAAACTGAATATTCGAGGTCCTATTTTATTATATCTGGGGAGAATTGCCAAATATAAAGGAGTGAATGATATCATTGAGGCGTATAACGTAACTAAAAAAAAAATACCTAACGTTAATCTAATTATTGCTGGAGAACCTGATTTCGAGATGGAGAAAATTTATGAGACCTGGAAACAAAACTTTAAAGATATTTATTTTACAGGTTTTATTTCCGATAATCTAGTACCTATTTATTATTCAATGGCCGATATACTTATTGCATATTCCTCTGGGGGTGAGGGATTTGGAAACACACCTTTAGAGGCGCTGGCATGCGATAGCCCGGTAATTTGCTCCGATCTAGAAGTATATAAGGAAATTTTAGATGATAGTGCTATTTATGTTCCACCTAAAAGACCAGATCTTCTTTCTAAACAAATTATATATCTCTTGGAAAATAATGATATTAAGCAGAAAAAAATTCAAAAAGGTCAAAAAATTTTAAGAAAATATACTTGGCAGGCAGTAGGGAAAAGATTGGAGAAAATTTATAACAAATTTTATCAAGGAAATTAATTTCACGTCGTTAAAAACGGAATTAGAAAATTTATTTATAGCTTATCCTATAAGAAGCTCGTTTTTTTAAAATATATTGAAAAATATTTTTTTTCTAATATTTTTAGAACAATCCATAAACCCTTGCTCTTTAAAGATTTTTAATCCATCCAGAATACCCAAAGAGCATCAGGCGATAAAGATTTACTCTATCTTGATCATTCCAGAAACATCTATAACACTCTTTAATATTTCTTCTAGAATTTATTAATAAACTCCTGAAATTTTGATATTTTTCACCATTCCAGATTTTCATAAATGAAATTTCATTTATATTTCCCATTACATACTTTTCATTAGTCAAATAGCAACAGGGAAGAACTTTACCAGTAGCAGTAATATAAGTTGAAATCCAAGGAGTTAAGCAAGGAACTTTCATCTTTAAATCTTTTCTATTATATAATTCTAACAATTTTTCTCTCCAATTATTTAAAAAAGCTTTTTTTTCTTTATCATTAATAATTTTCATTTCTGAATTTAATTTAAATAAAACTTGCTTTATTTGACTTTTGGCGGGAACCACATTATGATTTGGGACAAAATCAAAAACAGGTTCTAATCTAAAACTATTTAATAAATTCCAATTTTTAAGAAAAGTGAACATAGCATTATATTCTTCCAAATTTTCTGATTGAAGTACACATAATACTCGAATATCAGTTTTAATACTCTCAATTTTCGATAATAATTTCTCAAAATTTTCTATACACTTTTTAAAGCTTCTAGATTGGGTTATTTTATTAAATATTGAAGCATTTGTTCCATGAAACGAAAAAGTTAATATAGAGGGCGGATTTTTAATCAATTTTTTGATATTTATCTCATTCATAAAAGACATATTTGTAGGCATAGAAGTTGTGATTTTCTTTTTATTACATAATTTTAAGAACTTGTATAATTCTTTGTTAAGTAAAGGTTCCCCTAAACCATTAAGAGTCACATATAATGGTCTTATTTCCTCAATCAATTCCTTGAATTTGCTATAAGAAATATCATTATTTAGATTTCTTATTTTTCTAAGATTATGACGATCACACATGATGCAGTCAAAGTTACATTTATCTGTTATTTCAATTTGTAATCTTATTGGACCAAAGTCTGAGGCTTTTTTACAAGCTAGAATCGAATAAAATAGGACACTGAATGCTTTTCTTATGTAAAAGGGTGAAATTAATTTGTAATTTTTACCTAATATTAAAAAAAAATCTTTTAACTTCTCTTTTATTTCCATATTTTCTATAAAAAAACTAGTTATTCTATTTTGTTGTATAATTAATGAATAAAATATTTAATTATTATATTAGCTAACATAAGAATATAAAGAAAATAGGAATTATTTTTTAATAAAAGATGCTTTTCATTCTACCTAAGAATTTTTTAAGCTCAAAATATTCATTTATTTATATTAAATTAATTCATATTATATTAAATTAAGATATATGTCAAGAAGATCACGAAGAAGCAGAAGGCGTTCTGGAAGCGCACCAATGCCCGCATCAGGAGCTGGATTAATTCGATTTTTTGAAGACTCTTCTATTGGGGTAAAAATATCCCCTGTTGCTGCCGTTATTTTTGCTGCTGCCCTAATTTTAATCGTCCTATTAGCACATCTTGGTGTTTTTGGGTTTATATTTTCACCAGCGGGATAAAAAACTATGAAGATTAAAGAACTTCAAGAAATGATGTACAATCTCTATTTTCATCAAGATAATAAAAGAGGACTTTTTAAAACTTTTATGTGGTTGGTAGAAGAAGTCGGAGAATTATCTAGGGCTTTAAAACAAGAAAAGTTAGATAAAAGAAAAATAGCTGAGGAAATAGCAGATATCATTGCATGGGTGTGCTCATTATCAAATTTATTAAATATCGATCTTGAAAAAGCACTCTTCAATAAATATCCAAATATATGTCCTAAATGTGGACATAATCCCTGTCAATGTGGTTAATCTTGCCTTCTGCATAATTTTTATTTTTACAAAATTTTAATATATTATTTTAATTAAATTAAGATAAATTTTAGAGTGGTTAAAGTATTACATGTTAAGAAAAAGAAAACTTGATTTATTTTTAACCCTTCTATTAATGATCTTTATAATTAGTTTAGCAATCCCTCTAATAAGTAAAAATATTCTTTGCTTTACCACAAGAAATGACCCTCCAAACGAAGATCTTTTTTATATTTCTAAATCCTCTTTATATAGTAATTCTAATGATATTCAGACATCTTCAATCTCTTTAGAGGGAATAGATAATATTAAAATTACTCAATTGACTCGAACTATGAATATGAAAGGAACTGGGTTACTCTCTGTTGAAGATAAATTAACTATTAAAAACGAAAATAATTTTTCAATATCATCCATACTTATAGGAATTCCTTCCAATAACTCAGAAAATTTAATATTTTATCAAGCTAGAACAGGATTAATACCACATACTTCACAAAAGACAGATTTTATTATGAAAGAAAACTTTTACACGATATTAATTAATTTATTTCGCCCAATTCAATCAAATCAGACAACAACGCTAAATTTTGTCCAATATTATAAAGATAATATCGATTTTGAATCTATTGGGACTATAAGTGACCCTGATGAAAAAGTTTCGTTCACAGGATATATATTTCCCCTTTTACCTTATAAAGTAGAGGGAGATATTTCCACAGAGTTCATATTACCTGAAGGGCAATATGAAATTGTCAATCGCGATTGGGGTACTGAAATTGGAGGAAATAAAATAGAATTTGAATGGACTCAGGGTTTTTTAGAACCTTTTTTAGAAAATATGGGATCTAAAAAAATTATTACAGTCGAAGTAAAAGATAAATCTACTACAAAATTAGAAATTAATCAATTATTAAGAACCATAACAATATCTCCTTGGGGAATTATAAAGGTTAAGGAAAATTATTTCATTAAAAATAATGGAACAATCCCTGTAGAAGAATTTGAAATAAATATTCCAGAGACAGCAAAAAATCTCGAAGTTTATGATTTTCTAGGAGATCTTAAACTCGGAGAAACAGAAGTTACGCAACAGCAAGCCATTTCGGGTATTTACTTTACACCAAATCCATTTATTCCCGGTTTTCAAAAAGGGACTTTCAGTATATCACAATTTAGAGGAAATATTCAACCAGGATCAACCTATCAATTTACATTAGAATATCAATTGGATTTATATGATTATATGTCATTCAACTGGTTTCAACAATCATTTCAAATTAATATATTTCCCTCTTATTTCGAATATCTAGGAAGAAATCAAATAACAAAAATTACGATTGATGGGGCTTCTGGTATAAATTCAGTATCAAGATCACCCTATGGAATAATCAATTCTCAAGGAGAAATTACATTAACTTATTTTGAGGAATATATCGTTCCCCTGGAAATGCCACTAAAACTAGTAGCATTTAATTATAATTTAGATGTTTTTAAACTCCTTTCATGGCCACTCCTTTATTTAATTGTTATTGCTAGCTTATGCTCAATTTTTGTTATTCTTGTTAAAAAGAGAAAAGAACCTGAAATTATTTCAGAGTATGAAAAAGAAGAACTTCCAGTAAAAGAAATACGTGAGTTTTGCTCATTGTACGCCGAAAAGCATGCTTTAATGTTAGAAATTACAAAAGCAGAAGAAGATTTGAAAAATAAAAAACTACCAAAGAAAAAATATCGGGTAATTACTAAAAGAAATGAGGCTAAAATAAAAACTATTGAAGAGGAAATAGAACCTTTCAAAGAAACCTTAATGGAAACAAATGAGACATTCAACAATATCATAAATACAATAGATCTCTTAGAAACTGAAAGACAGACTATTGAAGATGGATTGAAATTATTAGAAGCAAGATATAAAAGAGGAAAAATACCTAGCCGATCTGCGTATGCTTCTTTGACGAATGATTTTATCAAACGGCTCAATAAGGTGGAAAAATCAATAGATAAATCAGTACAACAACTTAGAAGCTATATAATATAAGATTTCTTTAAAACTAATATAATTGTTTTTCTTATCTCAAATTTTAATTTTTAGTTTATAAAAAAGCCTAGAAAAAGTATATATAGGAAGGTTTAAAGCTTAATACATTAAATTTTAAATAGCTATTAATTACTTTAAATATTTGATGAACTAATTAATAATCCTTAAAAAAAAAATGAAACTCTGGCTTTTTGATATCTTAGCTTGTCCAATTTGCAAGTATTTTCCTTTAAAATTATTCATATTTTCGTATGAAAATCAAGAAGATCTCTTTGAAAAATATATTCACTCCTATAATGAAAAAAAGATGGAGTTCCATAGAAAGGAACAAATCCCTGAAATTATTAAGGGTGAAAAAGAAAAAATAAAAGATAATATTGTCATAAAGGAAACTCCAATTGAGGAATATTCTGATAAAATAATTTCAAGCATAGAGGAGTTGAATTATGTTATAGATAAAACTTCCTATAAAACCAGTAAACAATGTTTAGATTTATTAAAAGGGACCGTAAAAGAAAAAATACAAAACTTTAGAGAGAAATCTGAAAATAAAAATATTGAGGAATTATTGCCAGAATTAAATTTAATAAATAAAATAAAGATTGAAATTGAGATCGAATCTGGCTTACTTTTCTGCAATGAATGCAATAGGTGGTATCCAATTATTGACAGTATTCCTCGTATGTTACCCGATGAATATCGCGAAAAAGATGAGGAACTTCAATTTCTCATTAATAATGAAAAATTACTTGATAAAGAATTTCTTAGTAAAGATCTTAAACCTTTCAAATTAAATTAGAAACAAAATGGTTCTTGATTTTTAAATTAATTAAATATTTTTATATATTGCGTTTTTCTTAATATTAAATTTCTCTCAAATAAATATTTTTAGGATATTCCTTCGAAAAATATTGAAATATTATTATTTCTTAACAAAGGAAAAAAAGAAATAGCCCAGAACGGATTCGAACCGTTTTCGCGGGATTAAATCGAGCTAATCAATCCGGTCACGGGGTTCAAGGCCCCAGATGCGAAGCCACGAGGGACGGACCCCATAATTTTGGCCGCTACACCACTGGGCTTTTCTACAATAACTTAACTTGTATTTATATCAATACTTGAAATTTAATAAATTTTTTTCTTCATGTTAAAGATTATGGATTTCTATAAAATTAATTATATATTTTAATTTAATTAGTATAATAATAATAATTTGATTAAGCAGTTAAAAACAAATAAAAATATGAAGATTTGGATAGATATAGAGCAGCCTAAAACAGCCGTACTGTTTCAATCATTAATTAATAAGTTTGATAAGGAAGGGTTCGAATTGTTAATCACCGCTCGAGATTATGGCCCCACTTATAAGATTCTTGATAATGCTGAACTACCCATAGAATATCATAAAGTTGGAAAACATGGTGGAGCAAAATTAGCCGATAAATTAGAAACTCATATAGATAGATTAAAAGGTTTATTTCCGTTAGTGAATGAATTTCTTCCCGATTATTTTGTGAATTTTATTTCCGTAGAAGGTGTCCGAATTGCTTATGGACTGCAAATACCATCTATAGGATATAATGACGAGCCGCGAAATATACCTGTTTGTAAATTAATATTTCCATTAATTGATAAAATAATTACTCCACGATGTATTCCTAAAGAAACTTATGTTCATCTTTATGCAGATCCCAAAAAAATCATCCGTTATGATGGAATTGATGAAATAGGTTGGCTTTCGGAATTTACTCCCAATCCGGAGATATTAAATTCTTATGATTTAGATAAAGGTAAATATGTAATAATGAGAAGTGAACCTACAGCTGCATGCTATTTCATAAATGAACTTAAACCAAATGAGACCTTGTTAAGTAAGATCTTCCCACCATTGTTTAAAGAATTTCCCAATCATAAATATCTCATAATAGTTAGAAATCAATTACAAGAGCATTATTTACAACAAAAATTTAAAAAATATGTAGGAAACGAAAATTTAATCATAACTCAATATCTACCGAATTTGGATGATCTCTGTTTTTATAGTAGCTTAGTTGTTAGCGGAGGCGGAACGATAGTCCGCGAAAGTTCTTTATTAAATGTACCTAGTATTGAATTTTTTCCGGGAGAAACTGCCCCTCAAGAGCATTTTCTCAAAAATAACGGTTTTCCATTAGAACATTTGAGAAATCTTGATCAAATAATAAAACATTCAATTCAAGTTCTCGATAAAGAGCCCTCTAAAGGCAGATTTACCAAGAGTTATAAAGACAAAATTAAACAATTTGAAAATCCTAATGAAATCTGTTTCAATTATTTAACTCTAAATTCTAAATTTTAATATTTTATCTTATATAAACACAAATTAAAAAGCTAAAAAAATTAAGAATATTATAAATGCACACTATAACAGTTTTAAATTGGGGAATATTAGAAATCTTTTTTATTATTTTAGCGGGAGGGATTGGATTTATTATAACATACTTGATAATGCCAATCATTATCACACATATGAAAAAAAAAGGTCATGTGGGTATAGATATTCATAAAAACGCCAAACCAGAAGTTTCGGAATCAGGAGGGTTAGGGATGGTTCTTGGTTGGGTCATCGCTTTAATTTTTCTATTACCTTTTTTCCCAATATTTATAAATGAAATAATAATCATTATTTTAACAATTTTATTAGCTGCGTTAATTGGTCATATTGATGATAGAATTAAATTACGCTCCCGATATAAAATATTCTTAACACTACTTATTGGTCTCTTTATTTTTATTGCGAATTATTTTGGTTATATAAGAATAAGGGATCCCATATTACCTATTCTTGGACAATTGCGATTAACGCTTATTTTTCCTATAGTCCTCCCAATAATCGTTAGTATCTTCGCAAATACTGTGAATATGTTAGAAGGTTATAATGGGGAAGGTTCTGGAACATGTTTAATTGCGGTGGGATTTTTAATGTTCTGTAGTATTATCTGGAATTCTGCTGAAGGATTATTTTTGACAATTATTACTTTTCCAGTAATCTTAGGCTTTTTCCTTTTTAATAAATATCCAGCAAAAATCTTTCCGGGTGATGTAGGTACTCTTACAATGGGTGTTATGGTTGCTAGTATCGCATTATTTGGAGGATTATTAGCAGCAGCTTTTTGTGCTCTTTTACAGCAAATATGCAATAGTTTTTATTATATTTCCTCAGTTGGGGGATTCTTTGAAAGTGAAGAGATTCATCAATTTCGAGATGATATCATTCTTCTCAGAGATGATAAGATAAAAGCTTCTGAACAAAAGAATGCTTTATTAACTTTACCAAGACTGCTTTTATCTAAAGGTCCGTTAAAAGAAGTTGAATTAGTTAAAAATTTTTATGGGCTTTCTTTATTTTGTGGATCTTTAGCAATAATAACTACTTTATTAAATCTATTGACCGTAGGAAATTTAGATATTATAATTATTATTTCGATAATAATAATAAGTTTCATTTCATTAATCGTGAGTTTATATTATTTTAAAAGAATTTTCGATATGGCGGTACATATGATTTTATTATATTTCATGCTAATTGTTATTTTAATTATTATTGAACTTCTAATTATTCCTAATTTTCCAGGATCTATAAACCTAATAATCATAAAGATTCCTTTAAATGTTATACTCTCATTGTTATTAACGGTGCCAATTCTTATCACATGGTGGATATTGACAATCAAGTATTTTTGGAAACAAATTGCTAAACAAAATCAGATAAAAAGGATAAATTCAAAAATTAAAGAATAAATAGCGGAATTTTTATTGATAATTGGAAAAAATAGATAAAAAAAAATTGGGATTCATTTTGAAAAAAACTTATAGATATTTAATCTTTTTTATTTGCTTTATATTTGAAATATTTACTTTAGTTTTTATCTCTATTTATTTGAATTTAACACTTTTTACTATTTTTAAAGATTGGACCTTTTTGGTTTTAATCCCTTTTATTTTTCTTAATTTAGAAGAAATTTTCGTCTGGGCCAAAAATGGTGAGAGAAGCGAATTCAGCGATTTGGTTTTTATATTGTTCTTCTTTTTCTTCATTTTTTTTGTCACAAAAGAATTCTTAACATCTATAATGGGAGCTTTTAGCATTTATTTATGGGTTGGTGTTTGGGAATTGAAAGAATATCCCGTTATTAATAAAATCTTGATTATATCCTTAATAACATATACCATTATCTTTATTGCTGGGATAATATCCTTTTATCTAGAGGAACCGTTTTTCCTTAACACCGCATTCGCATTTTCATTTTGGATCATCCTTATTCTGGGTTTTTTAATTTTTGGAAGGAAATATATCATAGTATGGCGATTTATGAGCCCGCAATATCTCACATTATTTCTATATATTATTGGATGGTTAGTAGTGGTTTTTATTAACCAATATACACCTATTAATTTTCTTGATTATATTTATATCGTACTAATAGTTGTAAATATCTTGGTATATTTTTCCTCTGGAGTTTTTCTGGACAAATTATTAGGAATTAAAAAACCTCGTAATAATGAATTAAATACAATTGTAAATGAGGTAAAAAAAAAAATTGCAATTGACGGAAAGGTTAAAATTGGTTATGGGAAATACCCTATCCTTAATGCCATGGCTTATGGTCCTTTTTTTGATAAAAGAATTGCCATTATTGCAGAAGATATCAAAAATATTCCTGAGGACGAGCTAAAGGGAATTGTCGCACATGAACTAGCTCATACGAAGGGAAATCATACCTTAATATTAGCCTTAATAACTATTGGAGACTTATTATTTAGAATGTTTATAGGGCTACCTGCAACGATGTATGACTATACTTTTGGAGATCCAAGATTACCTTTTATTTATTTCATCTTAATTAACATTGGCATTTATATGATTCTTTATTTCATCGTAAGAATTTTAGAGGGACTTGCTGATTTAAGGGCAAAACGATCGGGGTATAAAGTTGAATTAGCAAAGGCATTGTATAATTTAGAAAGCTTTTATGCTACAGGAAGGGAATTTGGATTAAATACCATGCTATTATGTGAAGAAAAAATAACAAAAGAAAATCAAATGTTAGATTACATAGACACTGCTAAATATCTAAATAACTCAATGATAAAACCCTCACGCATTTCACTCCTCAGCAATTTTTTAAACTCTCATCCCTTAACATTCCATCGCTTGGCTGCGATATTGGATAATAATAATAGTATAAAACCAGCAAAAGAAGCCATATTACCTTTTATATGTCTAAGAAGATCTAAACAGAGAAAATATGGTAAAAAATTTTCAGAAGTTCGAGACATAATTCAAAAGATAGCAACAAAAAAATTCAAAGAATATTTTAAGATCGAAAGTGTTGCTCAATTATCTGAAGATCTCAAAATAAAAGAGAATTACAAATTAGCTTTAGGAAGAGAATTTATTTTCCGAAATCTAATAACTAAGGAAATTATTATCGGTAAATTAATAGATATTAAATTCCAAGATAATGTATGCGATCCCGAATATTATTTAATACAAAATTTAAAAACTGGAAAAATTGAATTACTAAGTACCTCTCTCTATTCAAGAACGAAAATTAGTTTAAATAGTTCTTATTATATCGATGATAAAACGCTATTATTGAATGATATCGAATTAAGGTCTTATGGAACAGAAGGAAATTATATTTTTTCTGATTGTAATGGGAAAATTATTAGAAAACCTATTAATAAAACTAAAATTCCTTATCCGATAGAATTCATAGAATCATTTAAGGGGCGATCTATTTTTCTTAAAATAAAAGGAACAATACACATTTTTAAATGTATAAATGTTAAATCTTCTGGTAGCAATCATATAATTCTTGAATTAAAGGCAGATTCCGAACCAGAACAAGAAAAAGATACTTTATCAATATGTATTAAAGATGTAATCATTTTTCCTGAAAGAGTTCAATTAGCAATAAATAAACACGGAAAATTAAAAGATACGGATCTAAAATTATTAGAATGGTTAAAAAACCATCATGTTAAGGCTAATTTTTATCTCAAAAAACCTGTTAATAATATGGAAATAGGATTTATTAAAAATCTTGTTTATAACACGGCACCTTCTGGGGGTAAAGGAAAAAATTCTGAGAAAGATGAACCAGCAATAGAAATTACAATTAATACAATTTTTAATCAAATTAAACAACTTACATTAAATCAGCTTGATTTTATTAACTTCAAATGTAAAACGGGAATGATTCAAAAAAAATCAGAATTGTCAATCTTTTCTAAAGGTTTTTACAAATTATTTCAGAGATTAAGACCAGAAATGATTATATTTCAATAAATTTTAATTTTAACAATTTTTTTACTTTTTAACATATGTTAAGAAATATTAAGAGTATTATTAAGCTATTACGCTTTCGCCAATATTATAAGAATTTATTAATTTTTCTTGGAATTTTTTTTAGTGAAAATTTATTCAATTATTCATATTATATCTCTTTAATCATTGGATTCATCTTGTTGGGCCTCACATCTTCAATTAATTATATAATCAATGATATAGTTGATATAGAGTATGATAAACAACATTCCGAAAAATTCAAAAAGAAACCTCTGGCTTCTGGTGATTTATCGATTCCTACTGCAATTATTATAATAATAATTCTAGGTGCTATAATAGCATTATGTCTTATTTTTATCGTTCCAAACCTTGAATTTGCGATAATATTATTATTAATGCTAATTACGGGTCAATTATATTCTCATTTGTTAAAGAACTATGTTTTTATTGATATTTTAATATTGTCTTTAGGATATGTGTGGAGGGCATTAGCGGGCTGTTTTCTTATTAATCAATTTATCTCTGCGTGGTTAATCTTATCAATCTATGAAATTGCATTATTTCTGGTTATCGCTAAACGAAAAGGTGATTTAAGTGCTTTGGGAAACCAAGAGGATGCTATTAAACATAAAAAAGTCTATAATGCCTATTCCTTGAAACTTTTAGACCATCTCCATATTTTAATGGCTGGATCAATATTTATCACCTATAGTCTTTATCTTATCCTCAAATTTGATCTATTTAGTGCTACGCGGGTACATATAAATGAATATATTACTATTCTTACAATTCCAATTGTTTTATACATACTTATGAGATATATGTATCTAACCTCAATACGACCAGAGATAGCCCGCAACACTGAAAAAGTTTTTCTCGATAAGGGAATAATAATTGCAGGCTTAATATTTGGTGCTGTATTATTATATTCTTTTTATTATGACCAAATAATGAACATTATTAATAATTTATTTAATCTATTTCTCTAATGCTCTTTAGAATTTGAATATCATGAAGGAAATAAAATTAGATATGCATGTACATACCATATATTCCGGCGATTCTTTAATAAAACCAAGGGATCTGCTTATTTATTCTAAGAAAATTGGGCTAGATGGCTTTGCAATCACAGACCATAATAGTTTGAAAGCATATAAAATATTGAAAAAATACCCAGAATCGAAAGATCTTTTAATCATTCCTGGGATGGAAATTGAAACAAATATAGGAGAAGTGTTAGCCCTCTTTATCGACAATGAGATAGATTGTAAGGATAATGATTTTTTCACGATAATACAGAATATTAAAGAGAATAATGGATTAATAGTAATCCCTCACCCCTTTGATTTTCTAAGAGATAATCATTTAAAAACAAAATTCTTAACCAAAAATATGATTGATAAGTATATTGATGGGGTAGAAATTATGAATTCCCGTACTATTTTTAAATTTTGTTTAAAAAAAGCAGAGAAATTTAAAAATAAATATAATCTATTTGAAACAGGAGGTTCAGATGCACATACAATTAAAGAAATAGGCAATGGATATACCTTAATTCAAACGAACTTAAATATTTCTCAAGAAAATATTAAAAATGAACTTTTAAGCAATAATGCTAAAAGCCAAGGGCATCTCTCCTCTCCGTTTGTTCACTTTTTGACTATAATAAATAAAATAAAAAAAGAAATATATTTTTAAAATAATAGAGATGTCTAAAGAAAACTCCCAAATATTCGTTATTAAAACTTCGCCAAAAACAGTGTTGGAAGATTATGCAAAATTAATGCATATGGCGGGGTATGAGAAAAAATTAAATAAAAAGCAGAAAATAATTCTTAAACTCAATCTTAGTTGGTCTAAATTCTTTCCCGCTTGTAGCAGCCCTCCCTGGCAAGTAGAAGGTGTATTGAAAACTATGACTGAGGATGGATATAATCCTAAGAAACTTTTTACAGCAGAAAACAAAACGGTGGTTACTAATATTGCAAAAGGTCTTCAAGGGAATCGATGGGCCCCTCTCATTAAAAAATATGGCGCGTGGTTTGTTCCCTTAACACGAATCCCCTTTGTTCCATATGAATCTCTTCGGGATAAATTCATAAAATATAAAGATAAACAACTCCATGTATTAGATTCAAAAATCTTTCCAAAAGGGTTTAGAATTCCAAAATTCTATTTGAATAAACCTATAATCCACTTGCCCACAATGAAAACCCATGGTCATACAGGACAGGAGGGAGGTTCTTTAAAATACACAAAAGGTCAAATGAAAAACGGAGGTATTACATGCGCGATGAAGAATGCTTTTGGCGGATTATTAACTAAACGGAGGCATTTCAGCCATCAATTTATGTCCGAAGTACTTGTAGATTTATTGATAATTCAGAAACAAATTCATCCAGAAATTATGGCTATAGTAGATGGCACTGTTTGTGGAGATGGCGCTGGACCGCGAATTATGATCCCTCGCATTAAAAATTTTCTCTTGGCAGGATATGACCAAGTAGCGGTGGATACTGTGGTGTCGAAAATGCTCGGCTTTGAGCCCATGAAATTACCCGCAATTAAAATGGCACATGATGAGGGACTTGGATGTGGCGATTTTGAACAAATTGAAATAATAGGCGAAAATGTCTCAGAAATAAATTGGGATTTCACCGCTAAAAGAAGTTTGATAATATGGGTGGATCAAATTGTGCGAAAGGGGAGATTGAGCTTTCTTGAGCCTTTATTACATAATAAAATCTTTTTTGCATTTCCTATTATGGCATCACTCATTTATCATGATGCGATTTGGTACCCCACCGTTGGCAAAAAA
The DNA here is from genome assembly GCA_016839555.1 of Promethearchaeota archaeon. Lineage (GTDB taxonomy): Archaea > Asgardarchaeota > Lokiarchaeia > Sigyniarchaeales > SOKP01 > TEKIR-8. The sequence continues at coordinate 443,994 of JAEOUA010000006.1, read as the reverse complement.
AGAATTAAAAAGTTCATGAAGACAGAGTGGGGGCAAGTATTTCAAACTTATTCTGAAGGAAATATCTATGATTTGAATATGTTTTAAGTTTAAATAATTACTCAATTCCTTTTCTTTTTTCGATTAGTCCTAGTAATGTCATTTAGCTTAAAAGAAAAATAAAAAAGAAATGAAAGATTAAAAATATTTTTTTATATTACTTCCTTTGTTTCTTCTGGGATTTGCCTACAGATCTCGTCAAGATCAAATCCTTTCTTTTTTAACCATTTTTTTCTAAGAACATAGTAGATTATTGCGATGCCATATAAACCCGCAACTATGAGGACAAGATAAAGCTTAATTCCTATAATCGCAAGTATCGACAACATTGAATACCCTACGTTAAATATAATCAAGATAAGGAGGTATCTTTTTTTAATCTTGAATTTTGATTTTTCGAGAAGTTCAGGATATTTCTTTCCAAGTAAATAGGGAACAAATGCTAGAATAACTGTTGGTATAGCTATAGTTAAAGAACAATAATACTGTAGATCTGTATATGAAGGACGAAAAACTAACAAAACAAGGGAGGAAATGCAGAAAAACGTTACTGCCCAATGGGGGGTGCTAAACCTTTTATTTACCTTAGCTAAAAAATCAGGGAGTACTTTATCCCTTGCGGCAGAAAAAAGGTTTCTAGAATATGCCAGAATGATTCCATGTAGCGTGGACCCAATCGCAATCAATACCAGAATATTTAAAAAAACTAAGAACCAACCAGAAATCCCTATTTTTTCAAAAACGCTGATAAGTGTTTTATTCCCTGTTTCTATTTCGAAATAGCTCAAATTTCCAGCAAATACTATGGAGATGAGAATATATAAAATCATAATCATTATTAAACTTATAAATAATCCTAAAGGAACCGTTCGCTTCGGGTTTTTAATCTCGCCTCCAATTTCCACGATTGCTGTAAATCCAGCATAGGAGAAAGATAATATAACGGCCCCTACGAATACACCTCCGAGACCTTGAGGAAATATCCCCTCTGCACTTCCAAAAATAGTTTGTTCCGTGCCAGCCAGTTTTGCAATTTCAACATTAGGAAGTCCTATTACTATAAAGAGAATTAAAATAAGAAAATCTCCTAAGATTGCTAAAACAACTTGAACCGAGCCTGTAAATTTTACTCCAAAAATGTTCAAACCATAAAAAATCGCTAATATTATTAATGCAATATAATAGGTAGAACCAGGTATAAAGGGCTCAAAATATTTTCCAAATCCAATGGAAATGAATGATAATGCACCAATAATATGTATCATTACCGAAGTTAATACTAAAAAACCAATAAAGGGTGAAAGTAATCTAGAAGAATAAACCCATGCACCTCCAGATACGGGAAAAGCTGAGGCGATATAATAGATGATAATAGCACTTACCATATTAGGTATCCCAGCAATAATGAATGCCAACCAAAGGCCAGGGCCTGTAATGGCAGCAGCGGTTCCTGTTTGTAGAAGAATACCTGCTCCTACTATATATCCAAACAAGAAAAAGATTACGGATATTAAACCTAATTCTCTTTTTAATTTTCCTTTTTCAGCATCATTTTTTTGATTCATGATGTATCATTTTAAGATTAAATTTTTAAATATTTAAAGATTTCATCTGAAAATCCTACTTTATTTGATTTAGATATTTTTCAAGAGAGAAATTTAATCAAATTATATTTAAAAATATTCGATACAAATAATTTAGAAAAATAAAAAAGAGAAATTAATTATAAATGAAATTCTGTTCCAGAGACAGCCAAAGTGTGCGCAGGATGATGAGACATTAACTTATTAAACTCAAATCCCGTGCAATGAAATCCCGCAATGATTTCTGGATTAATCTCCTCGAAATATTTCACTTTTTCCTTAATCCTTTCTCTCGAATTCCATTCTTCGTGGAATCCACCAATTACAGCATAAATTTTATCAATCCCAGTCAATTTCTTACCATGTTCTATGGTATTAATAATTCCACAATGTCCACATCCAGTAATAACGACAAGACCCTTATCCTTTACATTAATATAAATAGAGGTTTCATCCCTAAACCAATTTTTTTCAAATTCATTTCTACTTTTTTGAATATAAAATCCCTTGGTAACCTCATCTTCATTAAATAATTCGATTTCGCCACTTGTGGTTATTCCCTCGTATAGTTTCATGGGTTCATTTGTTTCAATAATATTTATTTTATTTTGTTCCACATAGTTAGTAACTAACTTTTTGTTCAATAATGGTACTTTTAAAGTCCATCTAAACTTTCCCGCTTTATCTAATCTTTTAAAATTAGATCCTAATTCTTCGGCAGGTATCTCCTCTCCCGATTTAGTAACCACGATATAATTTTGCTGATAAACTTTGGGATTTAGAATAAATTCAGTCCCTTCTTTAAGTAGAGGTAAAACAGCTGTTAGGCCACCCCAATGATCTGTATGGCCGTGAGTTAATATTAACTTTTCCGCTTCATTTAGATTTACCCTCAATTGTTCGCTATTTTCTACTATATTTTGACCTAGACCGCCTGTATCCATTAAAAAAAGATGTGACACACCATTTTCTTCTATATGAAAACTCAATGATAATCCATGTTCTCCCACCAATCTATTCGCTGCAGTCTGAGGGTGTATGACCTTTCCTTTGAATTTATCTTCAGTCAATAATGTAATACTTGTTGTATTAGTTGTGAGCACTTTGATGGTAACTTTCCCACTTTCAATTCCTTCAGATATATCAATACTCATTTTTTTCCTTATTATTTTTTTAAATTTTGAATATATATTAATTTACCCAAATGAAAGTTCTGTTATTAAATAATCTAAGCGAAATGAATTATAAGATTCTGTAATTTATATTTAATACTTCAAGTATAAGAAATAAAACCTAATTAAAAACTTATAAATTAATTAAGATATATATTTATTATTATGGCATTTGCAGAAGTTAATGGAATTCAATTATATTATGAAATCCATGGCGATGGATATCCTTTATTTATGCTTCATGGATATGGAGCGACAAGTAAGGTTTGGATTGGACAGATTGATGCTCTCTCAGCCCATTTTAAGGTAATTGTTTATGATCAGCGAAGCTCTGGTGAATCAGATCATCCTAATGAAGATTATACACTAGATACGTTGGTGGAAGATTTAAAAGGATTAATGGACTTTTTAAAAGTGGATAAAGCTCATCTGATGGGGCAGTCTATGGGGGGATGGGTATCTCAGAATTTCACATTAAAATATCCGAATAAAGTGAATAAGCTGATATTGATAGGAACAAATCACAAAGGGGCTGGATTGACAATTCTGAAAAATACTCTTATTGATCTTTATGAGCTGGCTAAAACAGATAAAGAAGAAGCCTTTTGGAAATATGCGAAATTAATGCACCATCGAAGATTTTTAAAAGAAATGAAAGAAAATCCAAAAAAGAAATTCTATGATTTATGGTCAGCTGAAGATCTAATTAAGGAATTTACCGGTAATAAAATGACTCCTGAAGATTACGATAGATTTGAAAAAGCTGGGTCTATGCATAACCTCTTAGATCGTTTATCTGAAATAAAACAGCCTACCATTATTATTGGTGGAGCTAATGATAAAATGTCTCCAAAATTGGTCTTAGATGAAATGCATGAGGCATTACCCCATAGTAAATTGGAACTTATAAATAATGCAGGTCATCATGTTTTTATTGAGGAGGCACCAAAAGTTAATCAATTAATTATTGATTTTCTAAAGGAATAGATGATGCTTTATATATCCGAGATATAGAAACTAAAATCAAATTAAACCGATCCTATGTTAATAATGTTATATTTGTTTCGTTATTAATAAAAAGTTTAATATTAACTCTTTCGCTTCCAAATCCTTTAGATATATCAACACTGCTTTTTTTTTTAATGATTTTTTTAAATTTTGAATATACCTAATAAACTAAATGAATTTTCTGATATTACAAATGTTTAAAGAAGTAGAGTTTATAAATCTATAATTTATATTTATTAACTTAAAAAATATGAACTAAGAATTTTTAAGTAAACGTAGAAATAGCTTTTTTCTGCTCTATTATTTTAAAAGCTTCATCAATACATATCCTACAATTTATTAAATCAGAAATTAATTTCTTAAGTAACTCACGCTCCTTAGTTAAAAAGGAGATATCCATTAATTCTTTTTCTAATTTTTCTTTTATTTCTTTATTTCCCTTTTTAAGCTCAAAAAATTTAACATAATTATTTTGGTCAGCTTTTATACCTTTTCTAAGCGCAAGAATTAAAGCTGATAATTCGTGTTTTGAAAGGTTATTAAAATATTTATGGAACTTTATTTTAGAAGATTTTGATTCATTTACCATATATATCGCAAGCTCATTTTTTTTGCAAAACATTTCATAAATAGTCTCTATAAGATCCAAAGTTAATGGAAATACCCCTCTTCCCACTTTAAATATTATTTTTATTCCGTTTTTCTGATCTTCTCCTTCTTCTATTTTTTCAACACACTTTTTAATATTCACTATTAGAGTTTTTTTACTATAAAACGTGTGAGAGTAGAAAAAAGTTCCATCTAAGAACACAGCTAAGCCGATAGTATCACCCGGATCAATTGAAAATAATAATTCAGAATGCAAATCTGGTCCACAATTATGAATCTTTAAAATATCAAAAACATATTTTTCAAAATCCTCTTTTCTATCATAAGGCAGAATTACGTGATTTTTATTCTTGGATTTTAATTTTTCTAGCTCATTTTCTGTGGTGAGCAAAAGAGCGGGAGTATTGGGTAATCTATCATTAAAATTAACAATTTTAAATAGGATTCTTAAACGTTTAAGGGCCCGATTTAATTTGTAGAAATATTTATAATCATTACTAATGACAAAGACTTTAGTTTTAGTTTTATTACTCAATTCATAATAATTAAATTAATCATAAAATTAAAAATTTTTAAACTAGAATAATGATTTTCCCCGCATCAAAGCTAAACAAAGTTTTTAAAAATGTTTCCATAATTAAAGGATTGCTCAGTTGTTTTGGAGATTTTGGTGTGGGAAAAACCACCTTCGCGATTCAGACCGCACTTAATTCGTTAACTCCTCACTACAGCATCTTATATATTTATACTAAACCAGAATTACCTATAGAAAAAGTTAAAACTATTTCTGAACCAAAAATCCATTCTTTGTCTCCAAAAGTAATGGAAAATCTAAAATTAATAAATATTATTAACTTTAATGAGTTATTTAAAGCGAGCTTTAATTTTGAATTCTTATTATTGGAGGGTAAAAAAATTGAAAATAAATCTATTAATTTAATTATTATTGACTCTCTTACAGATTTATATAAATTAAACTTAAATCCAACAAAAAAAGAGCAAAATGTTAAGCTAAATTATCAATTGCATCAAATTTTAGCAAATTTAAAGTATTTAAATAAGAAATATGATGTAGAAATATTGCTTATCAATGAAAGCAGTAAAGATACCAAGGATGGAGTAGTTGAAGATGTTTCCAGCGGAGGTGCTGTTATGGACTATTGGATTTCTTATTCGCTTAAAATTGAACGAACCGAGATTTTAAATAGGAGGAAATTAGTATTAATTCAATCTAATCAAAAAATACCATTAGAATTCGAACTTGATATAACTAAATATGGGTTTGAAGAGATTAAATAATAAAATAAAGATTAGTTCCTATAGAGTATAAATTCCCTTCTAAGATAACTAAAATTAAATATTAAGGATTCCTTTTTTTTTCAGAAATTCTATAGTAAACTTTGAAGAACTAATTACTTCAGCATTAAAGGGAGGTTCCATCATAACTTCGGCCACATTTTCTAAGAAAAATCTTGAGATTATTTTGCAATTCTGGTTAAGATCTCTGATACGCTTTGTTATTAGTATCGATTTTGCAGCATCAGGTAAGGTGTTAATTACTAGGGTCACCTTATTAATAGGTATTTTTTGTAAAGTAATATATTCCTTTGGATCTCCGATAATCACTTTAGTATCCTTTTCTTCTAAAAGTTCCTCAACTAATTCCTCGTTTTCCTCTATTAAACAATAATTTACATCCTTGAAATTCTTTTTTATCTTATCTAATAATCTTATATTTATATGATTCATTCCAATAAGCAGAATGTTTTGAGGATTGTTTTTTTCTATCTCATTAAATATAACATCCGCAGCAAATTTTGAAGTCGATATTGTAATCGCATTATAAGTATTTGCAATAACCTCTGCGATATCATCTTCAAACACCCTACACACAAGCAAGCATTTCTTATTATAGTGTCTCACATTAGCAGATACTACCATTAATAAGTCGAGATGATCTGACATTATGAACACGGCAGCTGCATTCTTCACTCCCGCATCAAGAAGTGCTTTTAAAGAGAGACTATCATCAACAATAACAGGTTCCTCTCTGTCAATTAAATCTGCAACTACTTCAGGATCCTTATCAATAATAATAAAATCTTTTTCTATTGAACGAAAATAATCAGCAAGCCTGCGACCAATATTATTATACCCTATTATTATTATATGATTGTCTAAGAAGGAGGCATATTTTCGACATGTTTCAACGGGATTATATTTTCGAAATAAATCAATCGTGATAAGTCCAAAGATTAATCCAAAAATAATGAATTCTGTAAAATTAGCATAGAAATTACCCCATAAAGTAGAACTTTCTTTGAAATATAAAAGTATATGGATACTTTCAAGAAAATTAAATGATGTTTCATATAGAAAATAACAATAATTCGCTAAAAACCATACAAATACGATTAAAAACGCTCCCAGATTCTGTCGTATAAGCATATTGATTTTGGTTAATATAAATTTAATTGGTTTTTTTCTCATTTTAGTTCTTTCAATTTTAGCATTTTTTTAAAATTTTTATTTGGATTTATTAAAATTATTATATGTAATAAGTAATATCTGTAAAAAATTAAAAAAGAAGTTTGAGTTTTTTTAAATTAATAGATGCTTAACATCTCTTATTATATAGACAAGAGTAATCCGAAGCCGAGTGATCTCCAAATTCTATATATGCTTTAGCCCGACAGCCTCCGCAGATTATTTTGTAGATACATTTCCCACAGTGTTTATCAAACTTTAAATTCCTATAGATATTTAATATTTTTGAATTTTGCCATACCTCCTTAATCCGGTGCGTTTTAACATTTCCAAGATAAGCAGGATTTAAGGGGCAAGGGGTTATATCTCCATTTGTTTTGATATGAAATACATAAAAACCCGGTTTACATCCAGTAATAAATGGAGAAAAGGGTGTTTGAGAGCCCCACATTCCTCTCTCTAAGCTTTCATTAAAATTAAAAAATTTTAAGGTGTTTCTTGGAAAAATGGCTTTAAATAAAGGAACAGCCCTCACATTTGGAAACTTTTGAGCAAGTATTCTTGTAAATGTGGGATTTCTATATGATAAAGAGAGTGGAAAATCTTTATCAATTATCCTTTTCCATAATCTGCATAGATAAATTCCAAACTTTTCTAATTCTAATGGTGAAAGCGCAATATCAGAAACTTCAGAAGCGCGCTCTGACGGAACAAAATCTATAAGCTCTAATTTAGTTACAGTCACATCCAAATTTTTTATATTATAAAAAAATATAAAAATTAATTATTTCAATAGTCCATTTCTTATTTTTCTCACTATCGTATGTATTTGCCTTAAAAAAATTTCTTTTTCCAATTTTTAATTGAAACGCTTTAAGAATATAAGAAATATAAAAAGTTTTCAATAAGGAATCATTGTTAAATTTAAGAATCAATGAATAGTGAAGAGATATGAAAGATTCTTCAAAAAAACAACAATTTAAACAGAATATAAAACTCTCAAAATATTTAGAAGAAAACGTCTCATCTTATGCACCCTATCGCGGTGAATTAATTGATATAATCAACACCATCGCAGAAGCAACTGTTCCCATACGTGGTCTTCTTGAACGTGGAATAACTTCAAACGAACTACATTATCGATTGAATATTACAGACCCTCAACAAATTTCCATAAATATTTATGATGAGGAACAAATTCATGAAGATATATTAACTCATTCCATAATTTTAAAAGCCATTCAGGATGGAGATGCTGATTTTGCTTTTATAGCTTCGGAGGAGGCGGAACCTGTTCTTGGTGATGGACATTTTGGTATAACAATCGATCCTGTAGATGGGTCCTCAAACGTAGCAGTAAATAGAACTGTCGGCACGATTGTAGGTATTTTTAATAAGGAGGGAAAAATTATTTGTAGTTTCTATGTATTATATGGAATTTTTACCAATTTAATTATCTCTATTAATGGGAAAGTTGCTGAATTCATTCTTGATACGACTCCTTATAGCACCACATTTTATCATTATGTTTTTTTGGAAGAATTATTACTTCCAAATCCAAAAAAAGGAGGTATTAAATGTTTAGGAGGGAATCCAAATAAATGGTACCAACAATGTCAAAAATATCAAGATCTCTTAATAGAACAAGAATTTAAAGATAGATACAGTGGAAGTTTTGTAGGTGATTTTCATGCGGTGCTTAAATATGGGGGAGTTTATTCTTATTTCTTATCACCGAAACCAAAGATCCGCCTTTATTATGAATGGCTCCCCTTAGCATTCATTGCTAAAACTTTAGGAGGAGAATTTCTTATAATTGGTGATGAGAAAGAGCCCGAAGTTGTGAAAAAAATTGAGGATGTCAGCCTTTTAAATCTAAATAATGTGAAGGAGATCCATGATAAAACTTGTGGAGGTCTAATTGGAAGTAAAGACGCTGTTGAAATGTTTTATTCAGTTTAAGGGCATTAAAGACCTTAGCAAATGAAATAAATCTTAAATAAAGACTATGAGCAAGAATAATAGGTCATTTAAAGAGAAGAACCTCAAAAAATTAAAGGAAAGCACAGCACAATTTTTCATTTTCGCTGAAGATATAGACTCCACTCCCTCCAAATCTATGAATGTTTTCTATAATAAAAAAATGGAATTAAATCGAGATATAACAGTTCTGGCTGTTCAAGGCTATAGCGAACTTTATGATAAAAAAGAATTAACTTTTATTGATTCCATGGCAGGGTCAGGAATAGGAGCTATTAGGCTTTTAAAAAATTGTGCAAATATACAAAAAATGGTTATAAATGATATAAATCCTTCTGCAACAAGATTAATCGAAAAAAACCTTGAATTAAATAATTTATTGGATAGACCTATAGAAATTAACATCTCAAGAAAAGATGCTAATCTTCTCTTTAATGAAATAGCTCAAAAAAGCTTTAATGAAGAATCATCAAGTTATAAGAAACCAGATATTATATCAATCGATCCTTTTGGGACTCCAAATCTATATATTGATAGTTTGTTTAAAGCTATAAATCAAGACCATGGACTATTATGTATTACCGCTACCGATACTCCAGTACTTTTTGGTGTTAGACCAAAAGCTTGCTTAAGGAAATATATAGCGAAGCCACTACATAATAACTTCTGTAAGGAAATAGGCGCGCGAATTTTGATTTATTTCATCTCAAGAATTGCAAATATTAACAATCTTGGAATTATTCCTATATTAACTTTTTATTCTAATCATTTCATTCGGCTCTTTTTAATAACATTTAAATCTAAAACAGAAATTTTTAAATCAATGGGCAATTATGGCTATATTATTTATTGTAGAGATTGTGGACACCATTTCGCCATCAATTTTAATATTTTGAATAAAACCATTAAATGTAAACTATGCGGAGCAGAAAATCTAGATTATGCGGGTCCTTTATGGATTGGCAAACTCCATTACTTTAATTTTATCAAAAAAATTAATGATTTAAATAAAAAATCGGAATTCGTCATAAAAAACAATCAAAGAATTGCTAATATATTGAAATTTTGTTTAGATGAGATAAATATGCCAATAGGATATTATAATGTTCATACTCTTTGCCATCAAATTGCTAATAAATCTATTCCAACCATGGATGTCTTAATCAACAAAATACAGAAAGAAGGCTATAAAGCATCCCGAACACATTTTGATTTCACATCCATAAAAACTACTATGGATATCATCTCTTTAAAAAATCTATTAAAAAAATTAGAGAATGGGGTAGATTAAATTGACTGATAATGATTCTTATAGACATAAACGAGATCCTCATTATATTAAGGCTAAAAAAGAGGGATATCGGGCAAGATCGGCATATAAATTATTAAACATTCATAAAAGGTTTAAGATTTTCAAACGAGCGTTTTATATATTAGATATAGGAAGTGCTCCAGGTTCCTGGCTTCAAGTTGCGAAACAATATGCTGAAAGAAATATGGAAAAAAATAATGATAGTCATTACTCTAGAGACCATTTTAAAATAATGGGTGCAGATCTAAAACATATTTCTCCAATAGAAGGCGTAAAAGTAGTAAGAGTGGATTTTAGAAATCCTGAATTTAAAGATCAAATTAGTGAGTTTTTTAATAATAAAAAATTGGATTTAATTCTTTCTGATGCGTCTATTAAGAAATCGGGTAATCATTTTAGTGATCATATTCAACAAATTAAGTTATGCTATAAGGTGCTTGATATCGCTAAACGATTCCTTAGAGTAGAGGGAAACCTAGTAATTAAACTCTTCCAAGGTCCCGATATGAAGGTAATAAAAGAAGATTTAAAAAAATATTTTAGGTTTGTAAAAGTCTATAAACCAAAAGCGTCTAAAAATAAAAGTAATGAAATATATGTTATTTGTCTTAAAAAAATATGATGTTATGAATAAATAAACTTAATAATTTTCATAATTATTCTTCCCCAAAATATTCTTCTTTGTAAATATCAAAATTAGCTGTATATTCCTCCCCGGAAAGAGATGCTTCTATCCATTCAGTTAACCATGGACAATGATTTGGATTATAAATATCTGGATTATCATCGCTACATTGTTCTGTGAATGGACAAATAAAACATGGTTGCTTTAAAAATTCTCTCCACAACCAATCTGGTTTACTTTTATCAATTTCAATTTTTTCTACCTTAAGATCTTCCTCTAATTCTTCTATTGAAAAAATATGTTTACTCCAAGAGGCATTTATAAGTTCTCTTCTTACTTTAATTTTTGATTGTAATTCTAATAAATCAATTATTTCATCTAACTTATTTCTTTCAATATCCACCATATCTATTAACTCTTCAAATATTAAATCCTTTTCTTTATTAATAATATCAAGAACTTCCTGTTCATCTTTATTTAATTTTCGGGTTAATTCCTTTTTTCTTTCCTTAACCCTTTCCTGCCTTATTTCCTTCTGAGTAGATTCATCCTCTTTACTTTCCATGCGCTCTTTAACTTTACATTTATGTCTGCTGAGGTAAGTGAACTCTTTTCCACAATACGGGCAAACTTCTTTAGCTTTTTTTGCCATTTTTAGGTAGTTGAACATTTAAGTAGTTTATTCTTATATAATCTCATAATGCAAAAAATTTTAAAAAACTAATAATAATTTTTGTATTTTTTTCATTTTTTAAATAATTCTTGTCTTAATAAATTAATGTATTACAATGAATATAAACGACGCACTCAAGATAAATAAAAATCAAATTACTAATTTAAAATTACTCCTCCAAAAGAAAGTAAAGAAAGATATTATACTTTCCTCTGGGGCGAAAAGTCTTGATAAAATATTAGGAAGAGGCTTTAAAAAAGGATCTATATATTTATTTTTTGGAGCTAATAGGACAGGGAAAACACAATTATGCCATCAAATGTGTATTCAAGTATTTAAACAATCATCTCATAAACATTCGAAAAAAAATGCGAAATATTGCCTTTATTATGATACGGAGAACACCTTTCGCTCTGAAAGAATAGAGGAGATATCAAAATTAAGACAATTAAATTATAATAAAGTGTTAAACACGATTTTGGTTTCAAAAATTATGAGTAATTATGCCTTATTAATCTCTCTAAAGAGCCTGGAAAAGGAAATTAAAAAGAACCCAATCCAGTTGCTAATTATCGATACAATTAATAACTATTACCGCTCTGAAAAAGGTAATCCAGCAATTTCCTTCTCTCAACTAAAAAATACCTTTCTAAGTGTTTTACAAAAAATATATGAATTAACCAAAACATTTAATTTAATCACGATTTTAACTGCTCAAATTACTCCTAATTTTATCGAAGATGCTATTATACAAGAATATCCAGTGGGACTCCACTATTTAAACCACTTTTTTTCAGAAATGTTTTATTTATCCCACAAGAATGATGTTGAAAAGAACCTCTGTTATATTCATCGTGTTAATTCCTCGTTTCTTCCTGAAAAAAAATTACTATATGAAATAACTCCAAAAGGTTTGGTTGATTATAAAATTTAAGCTCGCTGACACATTAATTTCCTTCTTCTTTAAGAAATTGTGATAAAGAAAGATAAGTAAATTTTTTAGAGACTTTCTTTGAATTCACAAAATATAACTCATTTTTTAACTCTTTGTATATTTCTTCGATTAATTTGACTGCAAATTCCAATTTCTTAATCTTTATGGGAGTTGCAAGGGCATCTTGTTTCATATAAGTTTTAGAAAATCTACCAACGGTTTCCTTAAAATCCATTCCAATTAGATACAACTTTTGATGAGGAAGAATAAGATTTTTTATGAAATATACTATTCTGTCTCCATCCGTGAATCCCCCTGGATTATATATACCGTTTTTGGGTTTAACTTGTGTTGTAGGAATAATATTTCTTTTATGAATAATTTCCTTCTTGAAATGCAAAAGCTTTTCTATATTATCACCATGCGCATGCACTATAACAAATTTGGCATAATTAAATTCTTGTTTTGTAATCCCATCCAGATCTGAAAAAAGTCCATCAATAGGTAATTTTTCTTCCCTTAATAATACAGATGCCCCATTTGCGGTTAAATTAATAAAATTATTAAAGAAATTTGCACCCTTCTTTTTAATAATTGAATTAATAGAACTTTCTAAACTTGGACCACATCCAAAAATTAATAAATTTTGCTTTTCATTTAATCTCTCTTTAAATTCTCTTAATATATCTTTACTACTCCAATCCCGATCCTTTTCATCCAAGATCCTTAATAAAACATCTCTTGCCTCACGATCTTTATTCTCGTCGTAATTAAACTCATTTATGATTCGAATGTACCATTTTTGAAACCCTTGAAAAAAATTTATAGTCTCTTTATTTTGATCATTGTTCAAAGATTAAACCATCATCTATTTTGTTTTTATAAACAATTAAGAGATATTAAATCTTGCACGATTTTATTTTTAAAAAAAAAACCTCAATTCATGATTTTCGATAAAAAATTTTTTATTTTTCTAAAAATTAATTGTAAATATCCTTAATATCAAGTATTAAAATTAAAAACGAGTTGTTAAAGAAAAATGTCTGAAGTAAAAGATGGATTATATTATACGAAGACTCATCAATGGTACGACCCTGCATCTGGAAAAGTAGGGATTACTGCGTTTGCTGCGGATCAGCTTGGTGAAATAACGTTCGTTGACGTGGACCCAGTGAATGGGCTAGATGTAAGTCAGGTTGAGATGAGCGGCGATGAGCCAGCAAGCGATCCATTAGATGCTGCTGTCGAGTCAAGTAAAGCAATTGGAGATATTTATAGTCCGGTATCTGGAACTGTCACAGATGTAAATAGTGATTTATTAGATTATCCTGAAAGGGTTAATGAAGATCCTTATGGAGCCGGTTGGTTATTTGCAGTTGATGCTTCCGATTTTGATGGAGAGAAGGGAAATTTACTTGATGCAGCAGCCTATAAAGATTTTATTGCCGGTTTAGAATAAGTATTTCGAAAATATCATTAATTTTTTGAATTTTTTTTTTTATTTTTACCTATAAGTATGTCAGAATCCAAGTTTATATTAGGTTTAATAATTAATCCTATCGCAGGGATGGGGGGATCGGTAGGATTAAAAGGTACAGATGGAAAATCTATTTTGAAGAGAGCCATTAATTTAGGTGCAACGCCAAATGCTGAAGAACGAACAAAAGAATTATTAAAAGAACTCGAATCAGTAAAAAGCAAATTAAAATTCATCACGTGCCCTAAATTTATGGGGGCATATATTTTGAATGGATTAGGATTCCAATATGAAGAAATTGATCATCCAATATTTCAAGAATATGAAAATATCTATGATACCACCGCAGATCACACCAAAATAGTAGCAGAGATTTTAAGGAAGAATCAAAAGTTAAAGTTGCTGATCTTTGTAGGAGGGGATGGGACGGCCCAGGATATTCAAAGCATCGTAAATGAAAAGAAACCCTGTTTAGGAATTCCCGCAGGAGTAAAAATCTATTCAAGCGTGTTTGCATTAAATCCACGAATTGCGGGCTCGTTGGTTATGCAATTTCTATGGGATGAAATTCCGTTAAAAAAATCAGAAGTTTTAGATATTGATGAAGAAGCATTTAGAGAGGGAAAATTAGTTTCAAAACTCTATGGATATATGCTCACGCCGTTTAATCCTGACTTCTCTCAACAATCTAAAATGGGTACTCCCGATTCTGATTTAACGAATCAAGAAAGAATAGCTAAAAAAATAGTCGAAGATCTTAAAAATGATATATATTATCTACTTGGTCCTGGAACTACAACTAAAGCTATTACTGATGCTTTAAATCAGAAAAAAACAGTATTAGGGGTCGATTTACTTCTAAATAAAAAAATTATCGCCTTAGATTTAAATGAGCAAGAGATATTAACTAAAATTAATAACAATCCCTTAAAAATTATTATTTCTCCTATTGGGAGGCAAGGATTCATCTTTGGGCGAGGAAATCTTCAATTTACCCCCAAAATTCTTAAAAAAATTACCTCTAAAAACTTAATAATTATCGCTACAAAATATAAACTTATGAAAATACCAAATCAAATCTTAAGAATTGATACTAGAGATCCTCAATTAGACAAGGAAATGAAAGGGCTATATCGTGTAATTGTAGATTATGACGAATTAAAAATATGTGAAGTAAAATAAGATTAATAATTATTTTAAAATTAATGATTTTATTGTTTTTTATTTAAAAATTTAGGTTTAATATTGTGAGATTAAATCTGACAAGAATTGCCTGAAGCTCGCCGTTTTAATCGAAAGCATTATCTGTAGAATAATAAATGCTACTAAAATAAAAATAAGCCCAATAGCCAATATTTTAATGACTGTACTGCGGTTATACACATACCTACTTGCTTGATAGATTAAAATAAACCCCAGACTGCCAATTAAAAACAGGACCGATGCAACTATACCTTCAAGGATAAATTGTTCCGAAATACTTGGGTAAAGAAATAAGGGCTCACCACTATCAGTTGCACCTAAGGCGATAGTTTCTCGATATACAATATAGATTGTCCCACATTGTAAAACAAAAAGAATAATGTATATAATAATTAAAACAAACGTTTTTGATGGAGAAGGCACCGAAATTCTCCGTCGAGTGCTAAGAGAAGGAAATTTAATCTTAGGCTTTCTAATTTTGCTTCCAAATATCCAAGGGGTCTTATCCTTAAGCTTTTCTAGAACGGTCTCAGACCCATTCATCTCACTTCTTTTTATATCCTTGGTTTTTCTCGATTTCTTTCTCATAACACAATAATAAGTCTCATTTTATTGATTATTATTAAATAAATAAATTTAGATTTAATTAAAATATTTTTGTTATATCTTTTTTTAAACTTTTCTTAATAAATAGTTTATTGCCTAATTTGATGTATCTAAATTTTTTAAGAGCTCACATAAAAGTTTCCATATTTTCTCGACGCTTTTCACATGAAGTTTCTCATCAGGCGAATGTCCACCTTGGATATTAGGCCCCAGTGAAATCATTTCTATTTCCGGAAATTTTTTATTCAAAATACCCGTTTCCAATCCCGCATGAATTGTTTGAATATCGGGGGCGCTCTGAAATAAATCCTCATAACTTTTTTCAGCGATTTTAAGAAGTGTTGAATCATAATTAGGTTCCCAACTAGGATAATCTCCTTTATGAGAGATTTCAATATGAAGATCCGCTAACTTAAATAACGCTTCAATCTTTTCATAAATAATTGTTTTAGAAATTTCATGTAAGCTCCTCTGACTAGTAACCATTTCTAATTGCTCATCGGACATTTTTATTGATGCTAAATTTGTTGAGGTGTAGACTAAATCAGGATCTTTGGGATGAATGGAAATAGGACCATTCGGCATTACATAAAGTAAATGAATTAATTTATCCCCTATTTCTTTTGGAAAAATAATATATTCATCGGATTCTTCAATAGGTTTCGAAATAATTTCCATATCCGGTTCAATTTTGGAAATCCCTAGTTCTATTTCGGATTTAATATGATCAATAAAATTAAATACTGCCGATTTATCATCTTTCTTGCAATAAAATCTTGCTTCTGCCTCTCTGGGAATCGCATTTGATAAATTCCCACCATTTAATGAACTTAAATATAACCCATATTTATTATTTACTTTCCATAAAATTTTTGATATGATTTTAATAGCATTCGCCCGCCCTTTATTAATATCTCTTCCTGAATGTCCACCAAGCAGACCCTTTATAGTTAATTTTATCGGAATCAATTCCTTAGGATATTCGTTTACTTTTTTGAATGTTAATTTTAAAGTTCCAATGGTATTTATACCGCCAGCACATCCAATGGTAAATTTATTATCTTCTTCGGAATCTAAGTTGATTAAAAAATTGCCTTCAATAAAATCTTGGTTGATATTAAATGCTCCATTAAGCCCCACCTCCTCTTCCACAGTAAAAAGGAAATCTATAAAAATATTGGTAAAATCGAGTTTTTTATTATTTAAATAATTCATTAATGTCAAGCAATAGGCGATTCCAACCCCATTATCCGCTCCTAAAGTTGTACAATCCGCAGTTAACCATTCTTCGCCCTCCTTCTTAATAACTTTTAATGATAAAGGATCTTTGCTAAAATCATGGTAAACTTCCCTATTTTTCTCACAGACCATATCCAAATGCGCCTGGAAGATAATTGTTTTTCTCTTCTTTTTCTTTAGAGGATTTCTATTAGACTCCTTAAATACTAATAAATTTCCTGCTTTATCTATTTTGGTCTTATAATGAAAAGATCTAGCAACTTCTTCTATATAAGATCTTATTTTCTCTTCTTTTCCGGAACAGCGCGGTATTTTAGAGATCTCTTCAAAATAGATCCAAAATTCCGAAGGATATCCTATGTTCTTTATCGTAAAATCCATAAGGTTTTCCTCTTGATTCTCTTATAGTAAATAAGAAACATTTATTTTATTCTCTTATTATATGATAATACATTAAGAAAATTAAAAATTTTAAAGGTGAGAGAAATTTCTTTTAAAGATCTTTATTCTGAAGTGAGAAAGCGCAAGATGGAAGCGCTTAATAAAAAGGAAATTGTACAAGCAGTCGAAAAACACGGAAAAATCCTGGCAATTGAGGGTCAATACGAGAAACCTAAGAAAGTTATCCAACATATGTACGCTTCTGAGAAAGTTTTTATTAAGAGAAAGGATATCGATAAAGAATTAAAAGATTTAAATTTGAATCGATTTGATGTCGTATTAATTGGATGTCCTGGAAAAGAGATTCCTAAGTCTGTATACTCGAAAATAAAGGACTACGTACTTAATGGAGGGTGGCTAATTACCACAGACTGGGCATTACTTTATATTGTGGAAAATATCTTTCCGGGCTATATTCGTTGGAATCGAAGACGGACTGGTGATGTCGTCATAAAATGCCAAATCCAACAACCAGATCATCCTTTTCTTGATAGTGTTTTAGGAGAGATACAACAGAGTAAATGGAATTCAAAAAAATCTAAAAGCGATGAATTTAAATGGTGGTTAGAAACCAAAAGTTTTCCAATTGAACTGCTGAGTGTAAATGACGTCCATGTGCTCATCAGTTCGAATGAACTCAAGAAAAAATGGGAAAATGGACCCGTACTAGTTTATTTTGATTTTGGAAAAAAGGGTGGCCGAGTTATTCATTTTATTTCACATGTTCACCTTCAAAAAGGAGGAAAAAGAGGGAGATATACTTCCGCACTTATCTTAACTAATATTCTAGATGAAAAAATCTCTCAAAAAATGGGGATAAAACAACCTGGTAGAAAGATTCAAACCCAAACACCAACTCCTCAAATTCCTTTAGAAGAACAATGGATAACCCCTGACCCTCAAAAAGAGTATGTTACTCCCTCTAATATTACTGGAAACGAGGGAATCGGCTTAACAACGACCTCTCAAATCATAGAAGTTAGCCCAAATGACCTAGACACTGCTTTAACAAATAAATGCGCCTATTGCGGATATGGGTTTGAAAAAAGTACAAAAAAAATATATCAATGTAAAGAATGTGGAGCTCTTTACCATGAAAACTGTATTCATCAGCAAGTTAATCAAGGGACGTGTAAACAATGCGGTAGAATTCTATTGTGGTAATGAAAATTCTGTTTTTTTTCTCGATTGTGTTCAATAAATTTTTTATATTATGAAGTTTGTTTACTTTTCTAAAAAAAGTTTAATGATATTTTAAAATTTTTTTGAAAAAATAAACAAATTTTAGAAATCTCCTAGTAATACTGAACATATTTGATAAACAAAACATTTATATAATTAATAAACCATTTTATTATTGTGTCCAATTTTTTGGACCAGAATTTTAATTACCTAATCAAAGGTGATAAATTAACTAAAACAAGAAAAAATAGTTAAGGATTAATTACCACCCACTGAAAATTAATCATCATTATTTTTTTTTATATCTACTTCTTATAATTTCTTATTATTTAAAATTTTTGTTAATCTCATTTCTTTTTTTCATTATCGAGCACCAGAAATTCTCTGGGATTTATGAAACTTGAATTTATATATTGAAAATATAAATAGAAAAAGAAAATAGTTAAAAAAGAAAAAAAAAGAATAAAAAATTCTAGTACATTTGTTTTAGACTTCTGTAATTGTAATTGCCTCTTCTGGGCACTGCGTTTCGCATGCACGGCATCCAACGCATTCATCTCTCATATCCTCGATCACATTAACTTTTCCACCTTCTGGTTCGCCAAAACACTCTGATGGGCAGACCTCATAGCATGTACCGCATCCCGTGCAAGCATCCATGTCGATTTCAATTTCGAAACTCATTTTCTATTTTTCTCCTTAATATTTATTTAAAGCTTTATTGAAAGCAATTAGAATTAAATTTTCAATTATATTTAGAAAAAATAATAATATAATAAAAACTTCTTGATTCAGAGGAGTAAGTCTAGTATTCAAATAGGCTTTAAGAGTCTTAAACAATAAATCATTACATTTAATATTTCTAAAAAAAAACAAAGAGTTTAAAAAAGAAAATAAGAAATAAGAAAAAAATAAAATAGATTAGGACTTACTATTCATCTTCTTTAGCGATTTCTTCCTCTTCTGCTGCAAGCTCTTCTTCAAGTTCTTCAAGCGGAACTGGAGCAGGTGTTGTGAGCATACTATATCCGATCCAAATTGCGATGATAGCGATAAGCATGACGACTAACCACATTGGACCAACAACAAAGTATCTCCAGTTAAATAAATCAATCTCGCTCAGCCATGAGGAGGTTAAATCGACGCCATGTGAAAAGGGATCTACCTCTTCCCAAATTAAGTCGACAATAGATCCAAGGGTATAGATGACAGCAATGAGTATGCCTAATATAATGACTATTGCTCCGATAATCTTATCTTTACTTACGCCCATTTGTTATTACCTTTTTTTATTTAATTTTTTTTTAGATACTAAATTATTTAGTTTAATATATATGTTATATTATAAAATCAAATAAAATAAAAACCATTTGAATTATTGAAGGTTTAAGATTTTTATATCAATTAATTAAAAATAAGAGATCATTTTTCAATCAATAGAGAATTGTATAAAAAACAGCCATTTTGAATATTATAATTAGGTTATCTTTAAGTAATATGAATAATACTAAAAACGAGTATGTCTTGATAATTGGTTCCTGTAATATGGATTTGAATATTTATTCTAAGCGACTTCCAAAACCAGGAGAAACGGTGACTGGTGGCATTTTCAGACAATCGTTTGGAGGAAAAGGAGCTAATCAAGCTGTTGCGTCAGCGAGAGATGGAAGCACTACGATTTTTATTGGAAAAATTGGGAAAGACGCTTTTGGAGACCAAATGCTGGAACAACTACAAAAGGAAGAGATTGATACTACAAATATTATAAGAGATCCAGAAGAGCATAGTGGAGTTGCATTTATAATGATCGATGAGAATGGAGAGAATATGATAAGTGTAGCACCTGGCGCTAATTTTTTATTAAGCCCAGAAGAAATACGAAATAAAGGAGATATTATACGGAATGCGAAATCTTTAATAGTACAAATGGAAATCCCAATTGAAACAATCCAACAAATTTATTCAATTGCATCAGAAGGAGAATGTATAAAAATCCTTAATCCTGCTCCATTAAAAGCAATACCCAAGGAACTATTGAAAAATATTGATATCCTCGTGCCAAATGAAGGAGAACTCTTCAGATTGCATTCACTCTTAGGATTTGAGGAAAACTTCGAAAAAAGAGCAAATTTAATCCAAAAGATTATTGCTATCTCAAAAAACATTTCTGAATTAGGAATTCATAATATTATTACTACAATAGGTCCTGATGGTTGTATTATATATGATGGAAAAGAAAATGTAGCAACCAAGATGCCTGCTTTTAAAGTTAAGGCAGTTGATACGGTGGGAGCAGGTGATTGTTTCAATGGGGTACTCGCAAGCCAATTATGTAAGGGAAAAGATATAAGAGAAGCTGTAAAATTTGCAACGTGTGCCGCATCGATTGCGGTGACCCGAGAGGGCGCTCAAAGCTCAATTCCCTATCAAGAGGAAATTATAAATCGCGTAAAAGAGTATAATAAGATGAAATAAGAATCTTTTTTAGAGGAAATAAGTGAAAGATGTATAGTGAAAAATTAGGATCAAATAGAGGGACTTTATTGCGGAAAAATGATTCAAAATTATTACTTATCGACATTAAGGTGAAGTATTTAAAGGATATTTTTTTAATTAATGGTAATATATTTTTCACAGAGGATATTAGCTCGCAAGATTTAATAATTCCTCCTAATGGATATTATATGATAATTAATAGATCTGATAAAGAAATCCATATCAAATATAATCTGGATGTTTCTCAGCATCAAATTATTTATAATCCATACAAATACGAAAAGGCTCAAAAAATCAAAATAGATCCAATTGAATTCAAAAAATCTCATGAGGTTCCAGATGGATATATTGATATTTTATCCAAATGGTACAGTATTAAATTCACGTATCCAGAATATAATCTCATTTTTATTAAACCTGAGATGGGGATTTCCTTCCAAATTCATAGAGAGCGCAGCGAATACTGGGAAATACTAAAAGGAAAACCCATCGTTTTGACTGGTCATCGAGTCTATTATTTTGTTGAATCCGGAACTCATATTAAAAATCCGGTTGGCAGCTACCATTCAATTATAAATGCAAATACTCAAAAAGAAAAATTTGTCGTGATTAAGGAGCGTTGGAGCGGACATTTTGATGAGGAAGATATTACAAGGGTATTTAATCCAAATCATTATCACTAGAACCATTTAAAAATGTTTAATTGGGAAAATAAAAAAGGATTTAATAATACTATAAAAATTTTATGATTTTAAACATTCTAGAAGTTCTTTTTTTATCAAAATCAATTAAATTAAAAAATTTAATTGAATTATTAATACACAGATTATTATATTTAACAAACAATTAATGGAACGATCTTTATTGAGATAACACAATTTGATGAGAAAATGACTCCAGATGAAGAGATTAACGAAGAGGAACTAGAGGATTCCGAAGAAGACCTTGAAGAAGAACCGGAGGGAAAGGAACCCTCAGAAAAAGAGGATCTGGATGCCGAAAAGGAACTAGAGAGATTAAAATTTCATTATCGTGGATATACCTTAGAAGAATTAAAGAAAATGAATATGGATACCTTTATACAATTATTGCCAGCAAGAGCAAGACGCTCTCTAAAGCGAGGACTCCCACCCAGACAGAAAAAGCTTCTTGAACGATTAAGAAGAGCCTATCGCGCCAAAAAGCATGGAAAGGATTTACTTACTCGAACCCACGTCAGAGATATGTTAGTCTTTCCCGAAATGGTGGGCCTTACGATTGGTGTTTACAATGGACTTGATTATAATGTAGTAGAAATTAAACCTGATATGATAGGACATTTTTTAGGAGAATTTTCACCCACCAGGAAGAGAGTAGAACATGGTACTCCTGGAATTGGAGCTACTCGAAGTTCTAAATATGTTCCGTTAAAATAATCAATTATTAATAATAAAAAATAAAAGTGGATTAAATCAATGCCAAACTGGGGATACTCTTTTGCAGAAGAGAAATATGATTCAGAACGATTAGCAAAAGCTAGCGGAAGAGATTTACGTATTAAGCCAAAACATGCAAGAGAAATATGCGATGTTATTAAAGGAATGTATATCGATGAAGCAAAAACATTTTTAGAAAAAGTAATTCGATTAAAGCAATCGGTGCCATTTCGACGCCATAAAAAAAAGGTCGCTCATAAAAAAGACTTAAAAAAATTCAATTGGTATGCGGGAAGATATCCCAAAAAAGCAGCTGCAAGAATTTATGAAATCTTGACTCAAGTAGAATCAAATGCAGAATTTAAAGGTTTGGATATAGATTACTGTCGCATAATTCATGCCGCAACGCAACGAGGAAGAATAATAAAAAGATATATAGAGCGCGCTTATGGTCGGTCTACTGCAAGTTACAAGCATCTTTCTCATGTAGAAATAGTAGTGTATGAATTTCCTTCTTAATCCAAAAATAAAATTAAAAATTTATCAAAAAGATTTATTAAAATGAGTATAAAAAAAATCGGTGAATGCTAATGCCCCTCGCCAAACATTTTATCGAGCAAGGTATAAAATTAATGCAAATAAATGAGTATCTGCGTTCTGAACTTGTAAGAGCAGGATTTTCCGGTATCGACTTCCAGAAAACACCTCTTGGAGTACGTATTACGTTAAAAACCTCCCGCCCGGGTTTAGTTATAGGAAAGGGGGGGAAACGTATTCAAGAAATAACGGAAACGCTTGAAAATAAATTTAACCTTGAACGACCCCAGATTGAGGTCGAAGAAATCGAAAATCCCAGTTTAGATGCGCAAATCATGGCTGAACGATTAGCATATTCATTAGACAGAGGAAGACATTATAGAAGGGCAGGATATTATATCCTTCGCAGAATAATAGATGCGGGTGCGAAAGGAGTAGAAATCAGAATCTCTGGAAAAGTAACTTCTCAAAGAGCCCGAACGCAAATATTTCGGTCGGGAACAATGAAAAAAAGTGGTTATCCAGCTCAAATTGCTGTAGATAAAGGTGTTGCACAATGTATTCAAAAATCAGGAACATTAGGGATTATTGTAAAGATTTTCAATGCCGATTATGATACTGGTGATGAAGTAAAAATTAAAGAGGAATTACTAAAGAAAAAGCAACAAGAAATTGAAGCTAAGAAACCAAAAACAAAAGCGGAAAAACTAAGGGCTGGTGAATATTTAGTGGAGGAGATTGAAGAAGAACTGAGTTTAGAAGATCAAGAATTACTGGATGAAGTTGATGAAGAGGATATTTCAGAAGTTTCAATTGAATCTCCCGAAGAGAATGAAGATATGGAAGAAGAAATAAAAAATAAAAAAAAACCATAATAATTATTAATTATATTACTGATAGAATGATTTAAAATGGTTCTAAAAACATCAGAAATCAGAAAAATGGATTATCGAGAAAAAAGAAGAGCATTAGTAGATTTGCGGGAAGAGTTGATGATGTTATATAGCACTCAAACCGGCGGAGGTGTTTCAGATAATCCCGCCAAAGCAAAAATGTTGCGAAAGCAAATCGCGAGGATCTTGACAGTTATTAATGAGGAAAAACAAGAAAAATTAAAAAATGAACCTTAATGTAAATCCAAAATATTTAATCTATCATGATTTAATTGGTTTTGAAGCTTATGTGAAACTAAAATCAAAAAAAAAAGAAAGCAAAAACTTTAAATATAGCGGAATAATCATTAACGATACAGAAAACCTCTTATATATAAAAACTCTCAATAATAATATTAAAAAATTCATAAAAAAAAATTACATATTTCGAATTAAAATTCCGAATATAAATCAGGATACCAAAACCCATCTGTTAGAAGTTGATGGTTCTAAAATTGTTGGACGTCCTGAAAATCGATTAAGACATTTGAAAAAGAAAAAAAGGTTTAGAAAATGAGTAGAAATATTGGTATTCCAAATGTGACTCCTCCCAATGTAAAGGCAGAAGACTGTAATGATCCAAACTGCCCCTTTCACGGAACTATCAGAATTAGAGGAAAAATCACAAAAGGATTAGTAGTTTCCAAAAAGTCTCATAATTCAGTAATTATTAGATTTGATTATGTACAATTTGTACCAAAATATCAACGCTATGAACGTAGAAACTCAAGATTAGCGTGTCATTTACCTTCGTGTTTAGAAGATATGATTGAAGTCGGAGATACAGTAATTGTAGGAGAAAGCAGAAAAATATCCAAAACAAAAGCATTTGTAGTATTAAACAAGGTCCAAAAAGTAGGTGGTTAAAATAGGAACAAGACGAAAATTGGGAAGAAAGAAGATCGTTAAGCCAAAAACTAGCTACGGTCTCATGAACGGTTCTAAAGTATTTATTACCGATAACTCTGGTGCCAAAATTGCAAAAATAATTAATGTAGATCATAAAAAAACACGACAGAGAAGACTCCCCGCAGCTACAGTTGGGGACATTTGTACGGTCACAATTAGGAAAGGAAAACCCGAGCTGAGAGGTAACATCCTGAAATGCGTAATCGTTCGACAGCGTAGGATTTATAGAAGAATTGATGGAACACGCCTCTGTTTCGAAGATAATGCAGGAGTAATTGTATC
Source organism: Promethearchaeota archaeon (assembly GCA_016839555.1). Taxonomy (GTDB): domain Archaea; phylum Asgardarchaeota; class Lokiarchaeia; order Sigyniarchaeales; family SOKP01; genus TEKIR-8. The sequence continues at coordinate 418,853 of JAEOUA010000006.1, read as the reverse complement.
AAAAGAAGGAGAGCCCAAGGGGACGGAAATTAGAGGTCCTATAGCTCGAGAGGCGGCAGAAACTTTTCCTCGATTAGCTAGCATTAGCTCACTTATTATTTAATCCAAATTAAAATAAGGTTTTAGTAGTTCTTCATATCCCCTCTAAAGATTTCTCTTTTATCGACAAAAAATAAAGAGTAAATCTTATAAACTCAATTTTTCAAATATTCCCTTATAAAGTTTATCGTTTAGAACTCTTTTTTACAATCTTTATCCATAAAATTAAAATTTAATTATAAACTAAATTAGATACATAGTAATATTAATTATAGTGTTTACAAAACTTTAAAATAAATTGGAATGTGGTTTTCTTCACTATTCCGTTTATAAAATGAAATAATAATATAAACATACGCAAGTGTCCAAATTGAAAGTAACCTCAAAAAAACCAAAGAAGCAAAGAAAAGCGCTTTTTAATTATAAAAATCATCAGCGCTCGAAGCTTTTAAGGGCAAGATTAGCTGACTTTCTTCAAGAAGATTATGGTGTAAGAACGCTTCCAGTAAGAGTTGGCGACCATGTGAGAATTGTCAAAGGCGAATTTAAAGCGTTTGAGGGGGAGATTACCGAGATAACTAAAAATCTTCGCGTAAAAATTAAGGAAGCTGCGTTTGAAAAAGCTGATGGAACTGAATGGAATCCTTCTATTCATGTTTCAAATGTAATTATAACTAAATTTAAAGAAGAGAAGAACATGGACCCTTGGCGTGCGCATATGATTGATAGAAAGTCTGTTTTCGGATTTAAATGGAAAGAAGCACTAGAGGGACCGAAAAAATAATTATAAAATTAAGGTGAAATTAAAAAAATGACTCGTCATGGCGGATCTAAGCACTTAAAAAGGCTAAATACCCCCAAATATCTTCAAATCGAGCGAAAGCACGGAAAATTTCTTGTAAATCCATTACCTGGGCCTCATCCAAAACGGTTTTGCTTACCATTGCTTCATATTGTAAGAGATCTTTTAGAAATAGTAGATAATCATAGAGAAGCGAAGAAACTTATTGGTTTAGGTTATTTTAAGATCGACAGAAAAAAAGTAACAGAGGGAAGATTTCCGGTTGGACTAATGGATGTCTTATCTATTGATGAGACAAACACCCATTATCGAATCGTTCCGGATTCTCATTATGGATTAATATTACACAAGATTCCAGAAGAGGAGAGTCTGACTAAACTTTGTCGAATAGATCATAAAACTACGGTAAAAGGGGGGAATATTCAATTAAACCTTCATGATGGAAGAAATATCTTAATTCATGTAAAAGATCCTAAAGAACCGGAAGAAGATATGTATAAGTGTATGGATGTATTAAAAATTTCCCTACCCGATCAAGATATCCTAAAAAAACTTGAATTTAAAGAAAATAATTTAGCCTTAATTATGGCCGGTAAAAATATCGGAATATTGGGGAAAATTACGAAAATAGAAAAACGATTTGGACCAAAAGCTTCTCTCGTTTCAATTGAGAGAGATGGTACACATACAGAAACTCTGTATGATTACACTTTTGTTGTGGGTGAAGATCAACCAGAAATTGATTTACCACAAAGAATTAATGATTAAAACCAAAAAAAGGGAATATAATAAATGTCCTCAAAAACAAAAAAAAAGAAACAACCAGAATTAAATGATTATGACAAAAAGTGGAATAATCCTATGAGAAAACCATATTTAGAAAAGGTGGTGTTAAATATAGGAGTTGGTAGCGGTGGTGAGGAACTGGAACGTGCTGCTACGGTATTAGAAACTATTACAGGGAGGACGCCGAAAAAAACACTTTCTCGGAAAAATATAAAAGAATTCAATTTAAGAAAAGGAAGACCTATTGGAGTGAAAGTTACAGTTAGAAATGAAGAGGCAGTAGAACTTTTTAAAAGATTATTGATTATTAATAATAATCGAATAAAGAGAAGCAGTTTTGATGATTACGGTAATTTTGGTTTTGGTATTAAAGAGCATATTTCTATTCCAGGCGTGGAATATGATAATCTTGTCGGGATATGGGGACTCGATGTAATGGGACGCGTAGTCCGACCAGGTATGCGTGTAAGATATAGAAAGGCCCATAAAGCAAAAATTCCAAGAGAACATTACGTTTCTCGGGAAGAAACACAATACTTTTTACAAAAATTCTTTAATTTACAAGTAGTTGAAAAGATTGAAAGGGAATATTAAGAAAACTAATAATAAAAAATAAACTGAGAAGATTTAAAAATGCCGCAAGGAGGTAAACAAGGAAAAGGTCAGCGGGTATGTAGGCGATGTGGTTCTCATCAAGGCATCATTCGAAGATATGGGATAAACATATGCCGAAGATGCTTCTATGAAATCGCTAGTGAAATAGGATTTAAGCGGTATAGTTAGAGATAAAAAAATCAAAAAAATAAGAAAAACTGAGATGATTTGAATGGGAAATCGCACTCTGGCAAATTGCCTTGTTCAGATAAAAAATGCTGAAAGTGCACGTCATAAGGAGGTGATCGTTTATCCTGCCTCTAAATTGGTTCAACGTATCCTCCGAATATTACAACAATATGCGTATATTGGGGAATTTGAACGGTATGATGATGGGAGGCAAGGAAAATTTAAAATTGCCTTACTGGGAAGAGTTAATGAGTGTAAGGCGCTATTACGATTAAATTATAGATTAGAACAGTATGAATCGTTAGAACGGGAACTTCTTCCTGCACCTGGATTAGGTATCATTATTTTAAGTACCAATCAAGGTATAATGACTATGAAAGAGGCAGAAGAAAAGCACATCGGGGGCCAAACTCTAGCGGTAATTTATTAAAATGAAATGATGAATGACTATGGTAAAACAAGCATTATTTAAGGAGGAAATAGAAATACCGGAAGGGGTACAAGTAAAATTAGGTGAAAATCATTATATAGAAATAGAAGGCCCCAATGGTTCCGTCTCAAAAGATTTTTCCCATATTAGAGGTATTTCTATTGAAAAAGAAAAGAATAAATTAATTTTTAAAGCTCATTTCCCGAAAAGCTCAACAGTTGCATTAGCTAACACTATTATCAATATTATTCAAAATTTAATGAAAGGAATCACAACAAATTATCATTATATTTCTAAAGTCTGCTATTCTCATTTCCCCTGTTCTGTTGAAGCAGACCCTCAGAAAAAAGAAATCCGGATTATTAATTTTTTAGGGGAACGTGCGCCGAGAAAAGTTAAATATGATCCAACAAAATTGGATGTTGAAGTAAAAGGAGAAGATGTCCATTTAATTGGTCCTGACAAAGAAATATTAGGTCAAACCGCAGCAAATATTAAAAAAATATGTAGGATTCGCAAAAAAGACCCAAGAATTTATCAAGATGGAGTATATCTTTATAAAATATTGCATGGAGATCAAGTTTTATGGGAGATAAGATAAAACCATTAAAAGGTGTAAAATTATGAATCGTTCTAAAGAGAAATTATTGGAACTGCGAAAAAAAATGAAAAAGAAACGACCAGAATTTAGAAGAGTTGAATCTTGGAGATATAAGAGGGTTAAAGATTCATGGAGAAAAGCCAGAGGTATTGATTCTAAAACGAGGAAAAAAACAAAATCCGGAGTGAAATCACCTAATATAGGATATCGAACTCCTAAAGAAATAAGAGGTATTCATCCTTCTGGATATGAGGAAGTAAGAGTGATTACCAAACAAGATTTAGAAGATTTGAATCCGAAACGCCATGCTATAAAAATATCGAGGAGAATAGGGGCTCGAAAGAGAATTCCTCTAATAGATTTTGCACGAAATAAAGGATTTAAAATATTGAATGTTGGAATCTCACAAAGAGAACTTGAAGAGTTGGAAGCAATTATAGAGGGAGAGATTCCTGATATAGATGAAGAAGAATTAGTGGAAGAAGATTAATAAGAATACATCATAAAAAATAATATTTTAATTAAAACTATACAATATTATTAAAACTGAATTGAAATGAATGTAAGTGCGCAAAAAAGGATGGCTGCAGAAATTTTAAACTGCGGAGAAAATCGAGTGTATTTCGATCCATATTTCCTAGATGAAATTAAGATGGCTATCACGAGAGAAGATATACGCAATTTAATAAAGGAAGGAATTATTAGAAAAGAATACAAAAAAGGCACTTCTAATTATAGACAAAAATTACAACATAAACGAAAGAAGAAGGGTCTTGGTACAGGATTAGGAAAAAGAAAGGGTGCTAAAAAAGCAAGAACTCCAAAAAAGCAAGCATGGATGAAGCGTATCCGTCCACTTCGTAGGACCTTAAAAAAATTGCGGGATAGAAAGATTATTACTAAAACTACTTATCGTGAGCTCTATAAAAAAGCAAAAGGTGGGATGTTTAATAATGTTGCCCATTTAAATCGATATATTAATGAACATGATTTAATAAGGAGAGGTCGATAATTATATGGCAAAAGGTCCCAGACACCGTCTACCTTTACGCAGAAGAATTGAGGGAAATACAAATTATAAAAAGAGATTAAAATTAATAAAATCAAAAAAATTAAGAGCAATTATTAGAGCTTCTTTAAATCATATTGAAGTTCAATTTATCAAGTCAAAATTTGGAGGAGACGAAGTTATTAGCTCTGCAAACTCAAAAGAACTATCTAATAATTTTAATTGGCAAGCTAATACAGGTAATATACCCGCATCATATTTAACAGGATATTTAGCAGGTATACGTGCTAAAAAAGCGGGAATAAAAGAAGCTATCCTTGATTTAGGTATTTTTTATCATAAAAACCGCGTGCTTGCCGCTTTTAAAGGGATAATTGATACTGGGATGAATATCCCTTATCGTGAGAAATTTTTTCCAGAAAGTTTAGAAAATAGGTATAATGGTTCTCATATAGAAGATTATGCTAAATTATTAAAAAAACAACAACCAGAAAAATACCAAGAGGTGTTCTCAGGATATCTAAAGAAAAAAGATATTAATCCTGAAAATTTTACAAAAATTTTTAAAACTACATTTGAAAGTATAAAATCAAACAATTAATAAAAAAATGAGCAGACGTCGAAAAGAAGCTGAGGATCTGTGGATCCCTAAAACAAAATTAGGCGAGCTTGTCCAACAAGGTTTAATCACAATTGATAAAATATTTCAAAATAATTTAGTTGTGAAGGAAAAGGAAGTTATTGACCAACTTCTACCACAACTCGAGGAAGATGTTATTACTATTAAAATGGTTCAGCAAATGACTGCTAGTGGACAAAAATCACGATTTAAAGCGGTTGTTATTGTAGGAGCTGATGGATTTTTAGGTTATGGTAGCGCAAAAAATAAGGAAGTTGGACCCGCCATCCGTAAGGCAATAGATAGAGCGAAATTAGCTGTTGTTCCCGTATTAAGAGGTTGTGGCAGTATTGAGTGTGGCTGTGGAGGAAATCATAGTATTCCATTTAAAACGGAAGGAAAATGTGGTTCTGTAAAAGTTCAATTAATTCCTGCTCCTGCAGGTATTGGTCTCGCTTGTGCAGATAAAGTAAAGCAAGTTTTGAAACTAGCGGGAATTGAAGATATTTGGTCTAAAACTTTCGGTGATACACGAACAAGTGAAAACCTAGTTAAAGCGACTTTTAATGCTTTAAAAAACGCTCATAAATACAATTTTAATGTATAATATTTACATAGAGTGGAGAATATGATGGCTAATGACATAATAAGTAGGAAGAAGCTAAAAATTAACTTAAACCAGATAGAAGCTCCCCAGCTATATATGGCAATTCGTATTAGAGGTGCCCCAAGAATGAGTAAGAAAAATGAAGATACACTTAAAATGCTACGAATGCATAAAGTAAACCATGCAGTGCTCGTATGGGGTGTAAAAAGTCAATTAGGAATGCTTCTAAAAGTTAATAGTTATATTTGTTTTGGTGAAGTTGATAAAAAAACACTCGTTAGACTTTTAAGGACTCGAGGAAAAGTTGAGGGTAATAAACCACTCACAGATGAATATCTTCGTAAATATACTGATTATAAAAATATTAAAGATTTAGCGAATAATTTAATTGAAGGTAAAATTAAATATCATAATAAATACATCCATAAAATTAAACCTGTCTTCAGATTACATCCGCCTAAAGGAGGACATTTAGGATCCATAAAAAAACATTTCAATGAAGGAGGTACTCTTGGTTATGTTGGCGTGTATATCAATCAACTAATTCATAAAATGATGTAAAGAGGAATGAAAAATGACACGAAAATATAAAAAGAAGTCTCAGAAAAAAAGAGGAAATAGGACCATGGGCTATGGTCGGGTTGGCCAACATCGAAAAACTGGACAACGCGCAGGACGGGGTAAAACGACACAATTGAAAAAAAGTATGAAAAGTTATTATCTCAAACAAAAGGAACTTGGCTTTCCAGATCCCGATTGGAAATTGGGTAAAAAGGGCTTTAAACGCCCTCAAGATATGGTTCGACTCTCCCACATCAATTCTCTAAATGTAAAAGATTTGGATTTAAATCTTAATAAATATGTACAACAGAAAAAAGCTTCAAAATCGGGAGATATGTATACTATAAATTTGGATGAGATTAATATTCAAAAACTTCTGGGAAGAGGAGAAATAAACAAAAAAGTAAACATAACTGTAGAAAAAGCGAGTAAAAAAGCGATTGAAAAAATCGAAGAAGCGGGTGGAGAACTAAATTTTCTATATCTGGAAGATCAAAATTAATTTAATCGGAATTTTAGCTCATTCCTAATTCTATTTGTTTATAAAATCTAATCAGATTGAATAATTTAATAAAAAAGGATCTTAACAACAGATATAAATCTATATCTTTAATACTAATTTTTTTAAAATAAACTCCTAATACAAGATTTTATATAACAGTTGGATTAATCCAGGTAAGATAAAAACAAAACCGAGCGTGTTCCCGATCTCATGAACAGTAGTGAAAAATACACCTGAAAGAAAATAAGGTACGAAAGCATCAAAAGTACTATATATCATAATTGCGCCAATAAGTGTTGTAATTAAATCGTAAGTAACTGTGATAATTGCCCCAATAAATCCGAATAAAAGTATAATTTTAAATACATATAAATCATCTTTTGGTTTAAAAAAATCTTTCCCTTTCAGAAATTTGTAGGTTAAGGCTCCCGCTAATCCTACTAATCCATAATGTATAATTTGATATGTTAAAAGGGGTAAAGGTGATATTCCATAAGGATTAAAAAATACAAATATAAAAGAACTTAAAAGCCCTATTATTACTCCTTCTTTATAGCCCATTATGAAGCCTCCAAGGAATATCATTAAGGTAAAGAGTTCTACATTAGGGATAGGAGCTAAAGTATACCCTAAAACTACTGCAAGCGCACTAAACATACTAATAAGGGCGATTCTGAATGAAAATTTTTGTAACCACACAGATTGAATATAATTTTCTTCCTTACCTTTTAACTCTGATTGTTTTTTTAAGAGAATTTCATTATCAGAATTTATTTCCGTTTCAGTATAGCTAGATTCATTATCCTTGAATGTTTTAATAATTTTATTATCATTCATATTTGGTTTTTTATTCATCATTTATTCATGTTTACTAATTTTTTCTTTCTTATAAACTATAGGTAATTTATCCTACTAATAAATTTTTACAATTTATATGATATTAAACCATGAACCTTAGATAATCAATCAAAAAGGAAAAATTTTTATAGGAAAGTTAACCTATTATATATTAAGTTAATCTAAAAATAAAAATAGATATGAAAAAATGAAAAATAAGATTATCATAATTGCAACTATCTTACTTATAGGAATTTTTTTTCCATTGGCATTTCTTAAAATCCAACCAAATAGTCAAAATGTTGATTTCAATGCATTTACCGCCGTAAAAAATTCTCCTAACCCACATACACAATCTAGTATTCCAGATGAGTATTCAAGTAAAATAAATATGAGTACTGAATATATTTATAATGTTATAGGATTTGGTGTTACTTATCCTTGGTATAACTTTGATAAGAATTCAACAGACAATTGGCAAGATGTTTGGCAACAGTGGGCAACAGGTCCAGGAGGAAAAGTTAAGGTTAATTTTACTGGCTTTTATGACCGGCATGTAAATGACACTTGGGGATTTTATAATAAATTTCCAAATACAAATATGCCTTATATGGACATAATCATTACTAAACCGAGAGGCTCAGTGAATCTAACTCGTAATAATTGTTCAAATGGCGAAATTTATTATAATATGTATTTAGGACATTATGTATTTGATTCTGGGATTTTAATTCCTAAAAATCTGAAATATGTAAAGCAATTAGCAATCGAGACTGCGACTGAAAATAATTATATATTAAATATTCAGGAAGATTTTCAATTTATTCAATTTAATATTAAACAAACTGGAATTCAGTCAACAGAACTCATTTATAGTAGAATAACTGGGATTTTAATCTATGCAAAGATAAATGCCTTTGGAACATATTATCTCGAAATGCTCCGTGGTGATTACACACTAAAACCAAACGTTAATACCATTGAGATATTAACATCATTAAAAATTATATACGATTTCTTAAAAACTAATTATGAACTCGATGATACTCAAGTACTAATAGTGCTTTTAATTTTATTTGAACAATATAATTTATAATCCACTTTATTTTATTTTTAAACAATGGAAAAAAAATACATTAAATATATAGTTATTGCAATAATAGGAATCGTTAGTTTTGGCTCCTTAATTTATTTTAATTATTACATTCTTCCCTATCTCGATCCTCCTAAATCTGAGGATTCAAGTACTAATTCCATTCCATATTTTTATGGTGTCAGAGTTCCTGAAGTGTATAATATTACCTTAATTATTGATTATTCGGGATTAAAAACAAATGAAATCCATCAAAATATTACTCTTACAAATGGCCTAACTACTGTGTATCATGCTTTAATTAGTCGTTGTGTTGTAGATATAGCATTTTATGGACCGCAAATTTATGTAAAAGGTATTAATGGCATTGGAGAAGGATGGATTTATAAAGTAAATGGTTTTTCGCCGAGTTTTGCGTGTAATTTTTACAATTTAAAAAATAATGATTTTATTATTTGGAAACATGTCTAAATTAAAAATAACAACTTAATTTCTTATTTAAAATAAAATTAGATTATTCAGCTTCTATTTTGTTAAGCAGCGATTCCATAGATTTGAAAGCTTTACGAATCTTATGGAAATAGTACCCAAGCTTATAGGCTTTTTTACAATTTGTAAAGAGCATGAAATTATTCTCTTTCGAGCCAACTACTATAATAGTATAGCCATCCTCTCCTCGAATAACAATATCTCGCAGCTCACCTTGTTCTAATCCACTACTTATTTTCTCCCCCAATGAAATTAATGTAGCGGGACTGGCACTATAGATGTCTGCTGTTAGATCAGCCGTTTCAGAACTAGCAATTCGCAAGCCTGTCTTTGAGATAATAGCAGTACCCTCTAAATCAGTGGAACTTTCTAACCACTCTAAATTCCGCATTAATTCGGAAAGGACTTCTTTATCTATATTATTTAGTTCTGAAAAATGTGAACTTGCCATATTCAGCTTACCATATTAAACTTACTTATTAATATAATATCTTAATAAAAATTTAAATATTATTTAATGGAATTTTAATCGAAAACTCCTGAGTTCTTTGAGAACTACTTGCTCATTTCTTTGTATATTGAGAGTTTTATCCTCAATTCCTATAATAACTGCTCCTTTAGTTCCAAATGTATCAATAACTTGAGAAAAGGGGGATTCTAATTCTCTGCCAACTATTTTTCTTGCTCCTTCAATACTCTGAGCCAACCCTGTACAGATAATTCCTTGAGGATGATCGAGATTATCAATTTTACCCTTTTTAATTTTATATTTATAGAATAATGGAGGTGCATCATAAGTCCTTGTGAGTTTCGCGGATCCTAATATACGTAATGTGTTAGGGGGCAAATCTAATCTGCTTAAGAGCATAATATTTCGCCCTTTTCTAATCAAAGTTCTTTCATTTAAAATTAAAATGGCTTTAAATCCATTCTCATGAGCTTTAATTGAGGATTTAAGTTTTTTTCCATCTAATTCTTTAAAGGGGTATATTTTTCCAATAGTGGTGTCCATTCCAATTGTAACATGCAATTGGGTGCCAAACTTCGTTTCATGCTTAAAAAGATCAGTTTTCTCACCCACAATTTCGAATATTCTACTTATATCAAAAGCATTAACATTATCAGTCGCATAGCATCCGCGAAATATATTTTTGATCTCAATATTTTTTAAATTTATGCCCACTCTATGTCCCGCACGTGCGGACTCAACATTTTGATGAAATATTTGGATATTTTTAACCCGAGTAGTAGAGTTAATAGGAAGGATTGTTAATTGCTGGTTTATTGATAACTTTCCAGACACTAAAGTCCCCGTTATCACCGCGCCTCTCCCTTTAATTATAAAATGATGATCTATGGGAATTATTATATCTCCTTTATAATCCCTCTTGATAGTTAAATCCTTTATAATTTCAAGTAACCCTTTTTTTAATTCTTCAAAACCCGTTCCTTCTTTTGCGGATACTGGATAGATTGGAACATTTGAGCCAAATGATGTTGTTGCGAAAAATTTTCTTGTCTTTTTGATTTGATCTTTGATATTCCCCTCAAATAAATCGGTTTTATTTAAAAGAACCACAATATCTGTAATACCTAACGAGTCAATCATAATTAAATGTTCTCCAGTTTGGATTTGTGGCCCTTTATTAATATCAATGACCATTAAGGCTAAATCTATGATTTCTAATGAAGAGGCGCTAATTTTTATCAAGTCTGCGTGTCCTGGAGCATCAACTAAGGTTACTAAATAATTATTTAACATGAAGCTGGTAAATCCCAAATCTATTGTGATCCCTCTTTCCTTACTTTGCGGATGGGCATCGATCCCTGCAGTAGAAATTATTTCTGACAAACATTTTGCGATTTCAGTCTTTCCAGAATCAATATGCCCAAGCAGGCCCATATTAATAGGAATTTTATCTTCTATATTCATCTTTATATAAAATTTACCTAATTCTACATTTCTAAAGTCTTTTAATCCAAAATAATCTTATTAACTCTATCTCTCTAATCTTTATTATTATCATATATCATAATCTGAAAATGCTATAAAACTAAATTAAATAGATTATTAATCAAAGTCAATTTCTTTAATTATTCATTTAAATATTAAATATTGAACTCCATCAGATTTATTTATAATAATTTTAATTCTTTTAATAATACAATCAATAAAACAAAAAAATAATTAAAGGTAATCTTACGATGTCAGAGAGGCAGTTTTGCCCTTATTGTGGCAATCCTATTCGCCCAAAGGATAAATACTGCATAATTTGTGGCAAGCCTTTACTTTCAGACTTGCCAACAAAAGCAAATAAAGAAGCAGAAAGCAAGGTTCAAGATGATATTAAAGAGGCAAAAATTATAAGTAAAACAATCACAAAAAAGAAAGATAAGAAAATAAAAGAGGAAGAGAAAGAAGAAGCAGAAAAGGAAGAAGAAAAGAAGAAAAAGGAAAAAGAAAAGGAAAAGGAGATTAAACCACTGCCAGAAGAGGTAAAATATCAAGTCGAATTGTATGCTGAATATTCCGACCTACAATTTGAGAAAGAAAAATTGCTTGAAAAATTAGATGAAGTCTCAAATATGATGAAGGATGATAGATATGAGACCGATTTTGACTATAAACAGAATGTCAATATCAAACTAAAAGCTGTTAAAACCCTCATAAAAGAATTAAAAGAAAGAGAAAATGAATTAACGAAAAAAATGGATGATGTATTCATAATACAAGATTTAAGTAATAAAATTGATGCTAAAATTTATCAGCTTAAAAATCTCACCAGAGAATATCGATTAAAAAAAGTGGACGAAAATATATTTAATAAATTAAAAGACAGATATAAAGGCGAAAAGCAAGACTTAGAAGAAGAGCGTGAAGAATTAAAAGGTGGGCTAGGATTATGGCTTCAAGACTTAATTTTAGAGAAAAATGATTTAATTGGAGAAATCAGGCTCAATAAAGGAAGATACTCTTCAAAAGAAATTGATGAAGAAGACTATAAAGACACCGATAATGAATTACAATATAAACTCAAAAAAGTAGAAGCAAAGATAAAAACGGTAGAGAAATTAATTGAAGGCTAATTTTTAATTTCTTCTTTCTAAATTTTTAATGATTGGGTCATTTATTTCCAAATATTTATCTATTTTTATAAATTATTTCACAATCAGATATGAGAAAAAAAATTATAAGTATCATTATATTACTTCTTGCGCTTATATTTTTCACGTATGGGCTAATATTAGCTCAATATAATTTGATAAATGGATTTTATGCTCAAATGATAGCAGAAACATCCTTTATCCCTTTTGAAGATATAGTTAGTTCAATAAACTTCTGACTTAAAGAGGCTCCCTCCCTGAATACCGAGAATCTTGGAGAAAACCCTTTTTCAAATTATATTTATCTTCTTCTTTCTTTACTTTTTTAGCTTCATTATAATGCTTTTTACATAAAAAAATCTTTTTATTGCGATTCTCAACATAATCTAAATCCGCCAATCTTAAATATCCTTCCCATGTTTCTTCTGAAAGACTTCTAACGGCTTCATTATTACATCCTTTTACCGAACAAGTTCTTTTCATACCTCCCGCCGTCTTAAGATATTGCTTCTCTTGAATCTCCTTCGGTAATTTCATGCTTCATTCATCATCTGCTAAAAAATTTAAAAAATTAAATATTTTGATTATTAATAATTAAGGATAATCTTAAAATTTTTTGCAAATTTGCCTTTTATGAATTTTATATATAATGAGGATCTAATTCGAGCTAAATTATATGCTTTTGATGATCCTCTAAGAATTAGATTAAATGATAACTTTTTTGTAACTTCAGCTGTGCTTTTTTCGATTATCCCCTACGAAAATAAATCATATGATTTGATTTTAATTCAGCGAACAAATAAAGGCAGAAATCATAGAGGTGAAATGTCCTTTCCAGGAGGAAAATTTGAGCCTAGCAAAGATATCACTTTAATAGACACCGCCTTAAGAGAAGCTGAGGAAGAAATAGGAGTTTCAAGAGAAAAGATTGAAATTCTTGGGTGCTTGAATGATTTTCCAACAATGACTAAATACATAATAACACCTATAGTGGGAAAAATTGATTCAAATAATAAATTAGTTAAAGATGATAAAGAAGTAAAAGAAATTGTTAAAATTCCAATTGAATTTTTCACCAATACAAAAAACTTTAAGGAGCAAGCATTCCTAATAGAAGAAAAACGATTTCCCATCTTTTATTTTAATTATTCTGATAAAGAAACAAATAAAAATTATCTTATATGGGGAGCAACCGCGTTTATGATTGCCACGTTTATCGAAAGAGTATATGGATATCAATTATCCAAATCAGGGCTTAAACGGTTCACCCTTAACAAAATACTTTCACTTAAAGAATATCTAAAACATAAAAATAAAATCACACAAAACTTAGACTAATGGACTTAAAAGATTTTTGTTTTAATAGAGATTTAATTTTAAAGAAGGCATTAAAACTAAATTCATCCTCCCGATTATGTTTTCAAGATAAAGCTTTTACACATGGGGCGGTCTCATTTCTTATTCTTCCACATAAAAATAAAACTAAACCCTACTATTTAGTATTAATAAAAAGAACCCATAGAAAAGAAGACAAACATTCCGGTGAAATGTCCTTTCCGGGAGGAAAATTTGAAAAAGAAAAAGATAATGATTATTTAGATACTGCCTTAAGAGAAACAGAAGAGGAATTAGGAATTCCCAGAGAAAAAATAAAAATATTGGGTGCCCTTAATGACCATATTACTCCTAAATTCTTTATCATAACCCCAATTATAGCATATATTAATTATGACCAACCAATGATAAAACAAGAGAGTGAAGTCAGGGAAATTGTCAAAATACCCATTACTTTTTTCGCCAATAAAAGAAACTATAAAGAAAGACAATATCATTTGGGTGAAAATAAGATTGCAGTTGGAAAATATGTCTATCGTCCCTCAAATGATAAAAAATACACCATATTCGGAGCTACTTCCCATATAATCGTGTCATTTTTACAAAGAATTTATGATCTGCAATTAATGAAACCAGGATATCGAAGATTAGACTGCGATGACTTAAATAAAAAGAATGAAAGTAAGATCAACTCGTCATACCCATAATTTCTTTTATATTGTAATTTGGAGCGATTAGGATTTATAAATCTCTGGCAAAATAATTCACTTTTGATGTATTAAAATTGATGTATTCTTAAATTTAGAAATTTTAATCAAGTAAAAAATGATTAAAAAAAAATAAAATAATTATGAAAAAATAATTTGAGTATTGGTTAAAATCTACTTAATCTTTAACTTCTAAAATTATTTCCTCTGCTTCTTCTTTTTCTTTCACCTCTCGCTTCCATGTTGCTGGGTTGTAAGTTTCTTTTGCTAAATAATCCATTACAGTATTCACTTTTGGATTGACCCGTACATCTATTACAGCAGGGACGCCAGAATTGAAAGCTCTCTGTAATGCTGCCTTAATTTCATTTGGATCAGTGACTAATTCCCCATAACAATTAAAGGCTTCAGCATATTTATCATATCTAGTTTCATCACTAAGACTTGATGCCAATCCGAAAGCTTTTCTTCCGTGCGCAATTTTTTGCCCTCTAGCAACCATTCCCCATAAGCGGTCATTATTAATCACCACAACAAAAGGTAAATCATGTCTTCTAGCGGTATCTAGCTCTTTTCCATTTAATAAAAACGAACCATCACCCGTAAGAACAAGTATTTTCTTGTTAGGATGAGCATATTTTGTAGCAATCGCACAAGGTACTCCCCCCCCCAGATGTTGAATTCCTAGGGCACCTGAAAAGTAAATAGACTTCGGGAAAAACGATTTTAAAGCAGTCAATCCCCACACTGTAGTATCCCCACCATCTAAAATAATATAACTATCCTCAGGCATAAACTCACCGATCTCCTTTACTAAGCGTTGAGGCTGAATTGGTATCTTATCAGAGGACCCTTCTTTCTCCACACGTTCATAAAATTTATTAAGTTGTTCTTGCACTTCTTTAATCCAAGAATTATGGTTTATCGAGAAATTTTCTAATTTTTCTGCGGCAAATCTATTTAATTGAGTAAGAACACCTTTAATATCGCCTACTATAGGTACATTAATAGCACGATTTCTACCTATCTCTTCTGCTTTAATATCAACCTGGATAAGTTTAGCATCATCATTAAAACACGGCATATAACCAAAATTCATCATTCCAGTAATTCTTGATCCTAATATTAAAACGACGTCCACTGTACTAAGTAATGTTGTCCCAGGACCATCTAATGGACTTGCTAAACCGAAATACAAAGGATGATCCGGAGGAAAACATCCAAGACCAAAACCCCACATTCCTACGGGGATCTGTGTCATTTCAGCAAACTTTAGAAGTTCTTCAGCAGCTCCCGAAAAATTAACTCCCGTACCTGCGAATATTAGTGGACGTTTAGCCTCCAATAATAAATCAAGTGCTTTTTTAACTTGTTTTTCGTTTCCATAAGGCCCTTCAAAAGCTCGAAGTGTTTCTACTGGCTTAAAAGCTTGTTTGACAATCTCAAGCTCATCATCACATTCTTTAACCAAAACATCAACCGGGACTAATAAGAGTACTGGTCCAGGACGACCCGTAGATGCAATTCGAAAAGCCATATTGATGTATTCAGGTAATCGTGCGGTTTCATAACAATATCCCGCCCATTTTGTCACAGGGCGAAAAGCAGGCACTACATCTATTTCATTGGAGGCAAGCTTTTCAAACTCCATTAATGGAGTAGCTGTACATAACGCAACTACAGGGATACTTGCATCCCAAGCAATTGGAATGGAGGGAAATAGATCTGTAATCCCGGGACCTGACTGAACAGAACAGACACCAACCTTTCCTGTAGCTAGATAATAGCCCATTGCAGCATGACCGGTTGCTTGCTCATGGCGAAAATCGATTAAATCGATACCTGTTTCCGTACATTCTTTATCATGACAATAATTATATATCATATCATTATCTCCGCATAAAGTCCAGATCACTTCAACCCCTTGATTATTTAAGGCGCGTACAATCAATTGTGCCCCATTCACTTTTACCATATTTTTTTAATCACCTTTTTTTAAATTACATTTTACATTTTGTATTATTGTTTTAAACACTTATAATTATATTCTTTATATTTTTTTTAAAAAACTAAATAATAGAAATTTTTGAATCTTTATAATAATTTAAAAGCAGAAATTTCAATAAAAATAATTAATATCTCTCACATAGAGATTGTTTTCTATTTTTCTCATTTGTAAATAAAATGGCCCTTGACGGTCGGATTTTGGAAGCGCTTCGCTTGCGAAAGATAAGTGGTCTCTGACGCTGGACTTCAAATCCAGTTACCCTGCGAAGGGGTAGGGGTTCGATTCCCCTCGAGGGCCGCCAAAATATTTTTCTTCTTCTTTAACTCGATATTTTGGGTTGATAAGATCTTCAATAAAAATATTTGAGAATAAAATTTAATTTAGGTAATAGCAATTATTATTTGAATAATTAATTAAAGCTCAAAAGTGAGTGATACTTATGGTAAATCTAAATAAAATTATGAAATATTTCAAACATTCGAAAATTCCCGAAAATATACTTAATAGAGGACAATTAGTATTAAAAAATTATTTAAAACCAATCAAAATTTTATTTGAGCAAAAAAATGTACCAACTAATCCATGGACCGATGAACAAATTGAATTTTTATTAAATGTGCTCTCTCAGATGGATACAGATAAGGATATGAATGCGTCTCAAGTTGGCGAACGAGAGGCAAGGATCGCATCTCCCTTGCATTTAAAAATCTCAGGTGGTTTCTGCCATGGAGTAGGAAGGAGTGGTTTTTTAACGGCTCCACAGCCTAAAGCTCCTGGGGGCTCAATCATGTACGAAATCACGAATTACTTAGCAAGAGATATTATGAGAAACTTTGGATTACCTAATATTAAAGCCGCGATTATCACTCCAGTTGCTACCGGTATGTCCTTAGCGTTAGCTTTAACTGCTTTAAAACCAAATAGAAACAAAAATGATTCGAATACGAAAAGAACGGTTTTAATTCCACGGCTAGATCACAACTCGATTTTAAAATCTATAGATTTTGTTGGGCTTTACCCAAAAATTGTGGAGGGAAAACTTTTCGGGGATGCTGTCAGAATACCCATTGAAGATATTGAAAGTGGATTAAATGAAAATTGTTTCGCCATAGTGTCTTTTACGAGTTTTTTTCCTCCAAGGGAAGCTGATGATGTAAAGGCAATTAGTAAACTTGCAGAAAGAAAAAATCTTGTTCATATTGTTGTTAATGCCTATGGAGTACAAAGTATTGAATGGATGAGATTGATCCGTTCTGCTATCGATGCGGGAAGGGTAGATGCTATTATTCAATCAACAGATAAAAACTTTCTTACTCCTGTAGGTGGTGCTTTGATCGCCTCCCCACATGAAGAAACCATCGAAAAAATTAGTAGAGCCTATCCAGGAAGAGCTTCCGCATCGCCAGTAGTGAATTTCTTAATTTCAATTTTATCACTTGGTATTGAAGGATATAACAAGCTTATTAAAAAGCAACAAAAAAATCGGAAATTATTGGAAGATCTATTATATAACTTTGCTAAAAAAATTAATGAAAGAGTATTAGATATTTTTAATCCTGTGGCAGTAGCAATGAGCTTACAAAATCTTACACAAAAAAAATTGTTTGAACTTGGAGGGGCTCTCTATAACCTCAGAGTTACAGGTCCAAGAGTGTATGACCCAAATCAAAAAACCTTTGGCAACTGTATTGAAAATTATCCAATCCCATATATCGTCATGAATGCAGCTATTGGATCTACTAAAAAGGATATTATTTTGGCTGTTGAAAGATTAGAAAAAGCCTATTTTCAAATAAATTCTTAACTTATTTTCTTTTTTGTGGGAGATTTTCATAAAAAGAATTTAAAAACCAATATTTTAAAACCTCATTATTCCGTTTTTTACCGTTTTGGTAGTTAGTTCTTATGATAAGGTTTTAGGTTAAATCTTAACTCTGTTTATTTTTAATATTATTTAATTTCGTTCAATATCATTTCCCCATTTTTTACTCTCTTCTTATTGTATAGCTAACAAGATAATAAATAAATAAGAAAATTAATTAATTTAAAAAAAGAATATACTATTAAATAACTTGAAATTTTATAATAATTTTAATTAATATAAAAATTAATAATTGGGAGATATAATTTGAACAATAGACTCTTATCTCAATTCAATGATGTGATTTCACGGGAATGGTTTAAGGAAGAGATCATCGAACCCATTGAGCCCTTAACCAAACGAGAATTTTTTGAATTGGCATATCATACAGAGAATAGCGTGCAAACTCGATGTATCTGGTTAAAATTAATTCAAGATTTTAACGAGGGCTCTAAAGCAATTCTCTATTCAAATAATAAAACGTTTACCTCAATAGAAATTTTTGAGGATAACACAATAAAGATTCAAAACTATTATAACGATGATAAAAATTCTGACCGATTAAAAAATTGCTCTCTCCCACTGCTATTAAAGAGAAAAGTGAGGTTTAATAAGAAGGACAAAGATCTTAAAACTCAAATTTTAAAAACGATATTAGTAGAGCGTAAAATAGACGAATGCGCCAATTTAACAATGACAAAAGATATTAATCGAAAGATATATTTTGCTATTGGAGATGCCAGAGAATCTGCGGCTGTTGTTCCCCTATTTATGCAAGCGGAAGGTGCCAATTTAGTTCAGTTGGCATTGAATAAATGGATGGTCACGGCTCAGAATCTCCAACCCGAAAAAACCTTTCCAGAAACACGCGTCCCAGGATTACTTAAAAACCTTATGCAGATAAAACGATGGTTATTGAAATTAATAGATTCTCACTTAGATAGAGACGCGAAATAATTCGTTCTGGTTTGTTTATATTTCAATCTTCTCCTTATTTTCAAAAATGAGGGAATTTTTAATTTAAAAATTTTTAAAGTTCCTTTGTTATAATATTTTAAAGATTTAGAAAAAAAGAGTGGTCCATCGGGGATTTTCATGAAATTTCTTAATCAGAGATTCATTTCGAACCCCGGATCTCAGGTTTTTATTGAGAATGGACACTTTTTTCTTTGTATGTCCATCGGTCATTTATAAGACCTGCGCTTGTAGTCAAGCTTGTAAGAAACCTTTAAACCAGGCTGAGCTAATGGACCACAGGCTTGGCGCTTAATGCGGAGCATAAACCTTAATAAATAATATAATAGAAAAAATAAAAATTTTATTCTTAATGAGAATATAACAAAGGGTTTCTTAAAATTTTAAAAAATGTTTAAATAATTATATAAATTAAGATTTTTATAATATTTATAAGAACTCTGAATAAAGAAAGAGCTTATAATATGAACTTATGAAAGAGGTATAGCAAAATGGCTGAAATGTTAACAGATTTACTTCAAAATATATATAATAGAATTTCCCAATTAGGAAAAACAATTCAAGAATTAAAAACTAGTTTAGATGGTCTTAATAAGAGCATCGAGGACAAGGTGAGTACGTTAAATAAAAAATTAAATGAATTCTCAAATGAGATCGCTTTAACTCAGACCAAACATATAGAAGTTCTTAAAAAGATAGGTACCTCTGCAACTGATGAAATTGAAAAAATAAAAGATAGAACCGGTCTCACCTCAATTAAAAAATTAACTAATGAATTAGAAAATTTTTCTAAATTGTCAGAAGAGATATTAAATCAAGAGACGGTAGAAATGCTCTTATCTGAAGCGATTTCCACGGTTAAATATATAAAAAAGCAGCAATTAGGTATTATAGAAAAAGAAGCGGAAAAAAAGTAATTAAAAATTAAAAATAAATTTATATAGGAGATGAAAATAGCATGAGTGAAAATATGGAACAACTTCTTGATGAGATGATTAATAAAATAAACCAAATTACCGAAAGCTTGGATGGAACAATAGCACAAGTGGAGAAGATGAATAAAGCAATTAACCAAATGAGTAAAACGTTTTCCAAGGAAACAGTTTCTTTAACAGAAAACGTGAGACTTATTGTAGAGGCGTTAAAGCAATTTCGAATCCAGTCAAACAAAAGTGTAAATGAATTATCCAAAGAATTAAATACCAAAGTTAAGGAAATCTTAGATGAGGATCAGATTCAAAAATATTTACAAGAAACAAAAAAAGAAATTAATACTATAAAAAAAACTGAAAAAGCAGTGAGCGATAATCTCTATTATGCGCAACTCCTAACTATTATTAAAAACCTATCTACTTATTTGAAACAGTTAAAAAAATAATTAAGTTAACAAAATTAGATATTTTAATTCTCAAAAAACATCTTTGAGGTTATTCTTTATTTTTTAGACTAATTTATTCACAAATTAATTGTATAATCAAATCATGTATAAATTTAATAGAAATAATGAGCTACAAAAGAGAGTAATTGCACTATTAACAGATTTTGGATTAAGAGGGTCCCATTATGTTGCATCGATGAAAGCTATAATACTTAAAATTAATCCCTCAATAAAAATTATAGATTTATCCCATTCTATCACGAAATTTTCTATTATTGAAGCCTCATATCTTATAAAATCAACTTATAGGTATTTTCCCGAAGGAAGCGTATTTATTTGTGTAGTCGATCCAGGAGTAGGTAGTAAAAGAAAGATCTTAGTCATAAAAACTAAAAATAAATATTATTTTGTAGGGCCCGATAATGGTATTTTTCCTAATGCGTTAGAAGATAATATTATGGAATGTTATATTGTTGAAAACGAGAAATATTTCCACAAGCCAGTATCAAAAACATTTCATGGAAGAGATATTATGGCTCCCGTTGGTGCTTATATTTCTAATAATGTTTCCCTAAATAATTTTGGTTCAAGTATAGATAAAAATGATTTAATTAAAATCCCTATTTTAAATGAAATAAGCTCAAAGACAGGTGTAATGAAATGTACCGTACAATATATTGATAATTTCGGAAATATCACGACCACAATTAAAATACACGATAATAATCAAATTCAAACTATGGATCCGGGACTCAATCTCTTTCTGAATAAAAATCAAAATCTTTTATTACAAGTTAATAATAAAACATATAAGGGACAATATGTCTCTCATTTTGCAGATGTTCCCATAAATACTTTGCTATTTATGAAGGGTTCTACAGGATATCTTGAAATATCTTTAAACCAAAAAAATGCCGCAAAAAAATTAAATATTGCTTCAGGAGATATAATTAAAATTCAATTATCATAAAGGGTTGAATTATTTACGGAAAATGAAACTTTAGCTTGTATTAAAAAAGAGGAAATAAAATATCTTCAATCGGGGCAAATATCAAAACATATTTTTCCTATGGAAAGGAAAAAGGCTCACAAAAATAAAATTCCCCATTTAATTATTCGGGTATTTATTATCACAAAAAATAAAGATGGTAACATACTATTTCTAGTCCAAAAGAGATCTAAAAATAAAAAATCATATCCAGGATACTTCACAGATAGTGCGAGCGGACATGTTGAATATCAAGAACATCTCAATTTGGATGCGATAAAAACTAACGCTCTTAGAGAACTTGAAGAAGAACTCGGTATTCATCCAAAAGAAGTCCAAAAATTAACTTTCTATGACCTAAATGCTGAAGAGGATAAATTTACAAAAGAAGTGGCCTATATTTTTCTAGGAATTGTCAATCCCGGGGTAAAATTAAAACCCAATCCAGAAGAATTAGAACCAAAAGAGAGTAGGTTTTATACAAGAGAGGAATTAATAGACTTATTAAAGAAAGATAATTTAGTAGATTATTCTAAAGAAATTTGGAATGAATTATTAGACACTAATTTAGAATCTTTTTTTACTACTGAACAAAAATCTGAAAAAAAAAGAGAAATTAAAGATATTGCACTTTTTATTGGACGGTTTCAACCTCTCCACCATGGTCATATTCATGTAATTTATCGCATTCTTGAAAGCCATAACTATTTGAAGATTGGGATTGGAAGCTCCCAAATATCACACACTAAATATAATCCCTTTACTAAAGAAGAAAGGAAAGAGTTTATTAGGGCAGCTCTAAAAAAAAGAGAGATTCCTGAGAGTAGATATTCCATTTATTATATCCCAGATATTTTCGATGCAAGCAAATGGGTTGAACATGTGGTTTCCATTATTGGAGATTTTGATATTTTATTTTCTAATAGCGATTGGGTACGAGAACTCTTCAAAAAAAAAGGCTATAAGATTTCAAAAAAAATAACTATTTTTCAGAATAAATATAATGGAACCCATATTAGAAATTTAATAAATCAAAACAATAAGAAGTGGAGATCATTGGTTCCTAATGAAGTCATTAATAGATTCGAGGATTTCAATGGAATTGAAAGGATCAAGACATTATATAAAGAACATGAAGAATAACAATGAATAATAAGGATATAGATATTCTTGAAATAGATGGATCAATGGGGGAGGGAGGAGGGGCTATTTTAAGATTAAGTGCTGGCTTTTCTGTATTATTTAATCAGCCAATTTATATCTATAATATTAGAGCAAATCGTTCCCGTCCTGGCTTGAGACTCCAGCATCTTTTGGGCTTAAGGTGCCTTGCAGAATTAACTAATAGTAAGCTTAGTGAATGTGAAGTAGGAACTACAGAAGTAAAATTTGAACCAAAATCAAAAAGATTAAAACAGAAGTTAGATATAAATATAGGAACGGCGGCGAGTATTGGCCTCTTATTACAACCAATCCAAATTGCTTGTTTAGGTTTTACTCAACCAGAAAAAGTTCTTATTAATCTTAATGGAGGAGGTACATTGGGTAAATGGGCACCTGGATTAAATTATCTAAATCATGTAACATATCAAATTTTCAAAGACTTAGGATTTACAATTAATCTACAAATCCAAAAGTATGGATTTTATCCAAAAGGAGGTGCTCTTACTATATGTGAAATTTTTCCACCAAAAATGGGTTTAAAACCTATTAATCTCACAAAATTAGGAACTGTGGATCTTATTGCGGGCAAAATTGTTTGTACTACCAACTTATCAAATGCCCATGTAGCAGAGCGAATAAAATCTTCCGCTGAAAAGACAATATATAAAGAATTAGGACTTAAAACGGTTATTAAATTTGAATATGTTAAATCTTTAAGTACTGGAGTAGGACTTTCTTTATGGGCTAATGGAGATACTGGAGCAATAATTTCAAGCGGAACGATTTTAGGAGAAAAACATACCACCTCAGAACAAGTTGGAAAAATGGCAGCTAGTAATATTATTCCCTATATTCAAAATCATATTCCTGTTGATAATTATTTGAGTGATCAATTACTTCCGTTGATGGCCTCTGTTAATGCGCCATCTAAAATTAAGGTATTAAAAGTCACGAATCATGCAAAAACTAATTTAGACCTTATAAAGCAGTTCACGAACAGAGACTATAATATTGAAAAATCAACAAATTTCTCAATAATTAAATTGAAATGAAATTTTTAAACTATTATTTTTATATATATCATAATCTACTTATTTGATCTTTTCAAAAATGTCGACAATAGCAACTCTGCGTTGCCCCCGCTGCGGTAATGAAAATAGAGCAAATTATTTTACTTGTACATTTTGCGGTAAAAGGTTAAGAACTGAAAAAATAGAAAGCTTTCCTCTTTTACGCAGAATAGAAGAAGAATGGGTAGCTCCCTTGGGTTTTATCAAGACCATAATATATTTATTTATTAATCCTGCTAGAGCATTTTGGGATATAAATCATCTTCGAAAGAAAAGCCCTGGATATCTTATTCTCTTATTTAATTCATTAGCATTCGGTATACAAGGATTAACAATTTTTTCTCATATTTATGTCGAAGAAATTATCCAAACTATGCGATTTCCTATATTATTATCATTAGTTGTTTTCCTCACATTTTTTATTTTTGGATCCGTCTTTCAATCTTTTCTATATCTTTTTTTAATATGGTTATATGGAAAAGGAGCTAACTACTCCGTAAATTTTAGTGAAAGATTAGAGCAGAGATTTGGAAGGGAATCTATAGAAAAGCAGCAACTTAAAGAAAGAGAATTAAGTCCTTTCAGTATTTATAAGGGGGGAACTTTACTCCAAAAACAAAAAGCATATAAAACAAAAATGATGCTGTGCGCTTTTGCTCCCCTATTATTAATCAATATTTTAAATGCTATCATACTCTGGATTGGTTTACCAGATGTCAGTATTGCCAGTAGTTCACAAATTGATGAAACATTTTTCTCGCTGTTAAGTCCAAATTCTCCGGTTTGGGCTACTGTTCATATAATAGAATTTATTACAATGAGTTTTTGGGTGCCAATATTAATCACAATAGCTATTAGAGAATTATCCAATTCTTCAACACTGCGTGTATTAATCTCTTCTCTTATAATTGGGATATTAGTCGGTATTTTTTTCTATTTATTAAGACCTACAATATTTGGATATTAGTTAAGATTTTATTAATTGAATTTTTAATATTTTCATTTATATAAATTATTCCTCACTAAGTACAAGTTAATTCTAAAAATAGAATAAATAAAGATAAAGAAAAAAAAAATAATTAAATAATTGATTTTTGAAGTCATAGGGTTGAATTACTTCACATATTAGCTACTATTTATAATCATCTCCTTCTATTACGTGCAGCTCATCAATTGATTCTATTGGAACATTTCCTCCAATCTTCTCAAATACAGCACGAATAGATTCAGGATCTTTTGCATTCCATTCGCAATATAACTTTTCCTGTTCAAGTACTGCCCAGCTTCTCACCCAATCAGCATCGCTTGTACAATTTGATTTTAAAGTTTTGAATATCACATTTTTCTCAGGAGGAAAGTCTATCATTGCCTTTAAAGATCGCTCCTTATATGGATGAATCACAATATATTTTGGCATTTTCATATCTCCCTTCAAATTTATTAATATTTCATATTTTTTTTAAATATAATTCAAAATTGTAATTTCAAATAAGAAATAATTCAGTTAATAATTTAATACTATTTTTATTTTTTATGAAATGGAAATAAAAAAATAGATTTACGGCAAAACTTGATCCCTTCAATCCGTACTCGTGAATAGCCTGATCTAATTAAGTATCGGAAAAACCCGCTAAGTATTCAGACAAGGAATCTTTTTTAGATATTACCATGTTCAACGAGAATTAAATACTATTTTTCTCTCCTTTTAAGCTATAATCAGTTTAGTTAAGTTAATTAAGTTCATAATATTATAAAAGACATAATTTATGAGCAAATTAAAGAAAAAATAAATAAAATAATACGATTAAAATGCCTCGACCCGGTTTAAGAAGTAAAACTCAAAAGAGAAAAACAATAAGAACGCCTGGAAATGAAAATACGACGCATTATTGGCGGAGAAAGCCAAAAAGGGCGCATTGTGCAATTTGCAAGAGACCTTTACAATCAATCCCTCGACTTCGCCCTGTTGATATGAAAAAAACGAATAAGACCGCAAGGAGGGCGACAAGGCCAGAAAGTGGGAGGTATTGCGCCAAGTGCCTTCAAACTCTTCTACAAGAGAAAGTAAGAAGTTTATAAATTCATTTTGAAATGATGTATTTACTTATTTTTTAAATTAACACCCTTTAATTCCCTTCAAAAAGAGCTCTAATATTTAGAATAAAAGCAATAAAATAATTATATTATCTCCAATTTTTATGGATAATTAATTCATGTTTTAAAAAATTACTAATAATTATCATGCTCATAACCATCTCGGGCCTTCATGGCATAGGCAAAAGTACTATCGGACGTTTATTGGCAGAAAAATTGCAACTCGACTATTATTCTACGGGTGATGCGTTTAGAAGTTTAGCATCTGAAAAAAATATGTCTTTAGAGCAATTCTCTATGTATGTTGAAAAAAATCCGCAAATCGATAAAGAATTAGATCAAAAAATTCTAAAAATTGCTACTGAAAAGAAGGATCTTGTTATAGATAGCCTTTTAAGTGGTTACCTCCTTAAAGATAGCGCAGATTGCACTGTCTTGCTTGAAGCACCATTAGAAACACGAGTACGACGAATGATGGCTCGAGATGAGGAAGATTATCAAAAAAAACTAAAAGAGACGAAACTCAGAGAAAATTCGGAAATTTCGCGCTTTAAAGATTTGTATGGAATCGATATAACTAATGAAGAACTAAAAAAAGAAATATTCGATATAATCATTGATACAAAAGACCTATCCATTGAGCAGGTTGTTAATAAAATTATTCAGAAATTACAAAAAAGAAATAAACATAATAAATTATGAATTAAATCATAAAGATTTTATTTTTTTTAGATTTATTGATTTAATAATAAAAGAATTATCATACTGGTGAAAAACTAGTATGCTAATTGAACAATAATAATTTGGTGACGAATTATAATGAGTGTATACGATATTGGTAGATTGTGCATAAAAACTATGGGAAGAGAAGCCGCACGATATTGTGTAATCGTTGACATCATTGATAAAAATTATCTTCTTATTGATGGTACAAAAATCAAGCGAAGAAGATGTAATTATAAGCATCTTGAGCCTATTGATAAAACCATAGATATAAAGAAAGGAGCCTCTCATAAAGATGTACTCGCAGCTATTAAATCTGCCAAACTTGAGGATTTAATGAGCAAAATGGTTGAAATTCCCACAGCATAATTTTTTTACTATCTTTTTTTTTGTTTTATCTCTTATATAACTTTATTTTAAGGCATTCCTCTGAAATTAACAATAAAAGATAATCAAATTAGTAAATGGGAATAGTAATTTATTAATGAATTTTTATCCAGCCTTTTACCTGATATATAATGAAAAAATTAATTAAGTCCGTTGCTTTTAAAAAAGTAGCTTATCTAAAGATTTGACTAGTATTTGAGCAGCGGTCGCCTAGCCTGGTAGGGCGCTGGCTTGGAGCTATTCTGGTTATTATGCCAAAAAGCCAGTGCGTTTATACGTGCATGGGTTCGAATCCCATCCGCTGCGCTTATTCTTGTTTTTCTTAATCAATAAATTTATATCAGAATAAAAGGAGAAACTCATTTTTGGTTTTTTGTGTGTTATATAAAATTCTTCGTGAAACATTGATTTCACGATTTTAACTGAATATTAAATTTACTTATGAACTGAAATTCTATACCTTTATAAATTAATTAAGATTTTATAACAAAACATATTACATTAGTGGGAAAACAATGGGAGAAAAAATTTTAGAATTTAAAAACTATTATATCGCAGTATTCTCGGTTAATTACCTTTTTCAAGGGATTGATCAATCTCTATTTGCGATTATTATTCCAATCTATTTGATTTCAATTATAGGTGTTTTAGATGCGTCTGCGATTGCCTTTTTAGGTTCTATCATAGGGATACCGTGGATTCTTAAAATACTTTATGGTATGATTGGAGATAAGTTTGGATCAAAAAGATTTGGAAGACGACGTCCTTGGATAATTGGAATGGTGTCGTTTGCTGGAATTTTGTGGATAATCATGGGAATTCCTAATTTTTATACCGCATCAAATGCAATTACAGCGTTTACCATAATGGGGTTCTTGATTTTTCTCGGTATGGCGTTTGGAGACACAATTATTGATGGATTATTTATAGATATTACACCAAAAGAAAAATTGGGCAGAATCTCCGGATATACTTGGGGGATGCGATCTATAGGTGCGATTGCTGGAGGTCCAGCATTTGCCATCCTTTTAGTTTCAGGTCTACTTAATGTATCGATGCTGTTTATCATAGTGGGTATCCTTACAATCTTATCGTCTTTTTCAACAATATTTATAAAAGAACCAAAAGAATATCCAGAAGTAAAATTAGGATTACATCTCAAAAATATGTTTAATAATTCAAGAGATTGGAAAGCCTATGGATTTTCTTTATTTTCAGCTATGGTAGAAAGTGTGGGCGTACTGATCATTTCCATTTTTGTGTTAGTTGAAATGGGCGTTTTAACCTCTGTTGGAACGGAATTATCTTTACCGAGCGGTGATGTTGATGTATATCTTTATAATGCTTTCATCACAATGATTGTCTCTTTGGGAGTTGTAGCTGGAGCCCTTATCGCAGGTCAAATTGCAGATAAGAAAACGAGAAGGCTTAGTGTGTTTTTAGCATTCATAATCACCACAATTGCTTTATTTTTAATGATTATCCCAATTGCTTGGCCTATTTTACTTATTTTTTCGTCTTTTGTAGGAGTCGCTATAGGCTGGAGGCATTCTAGTTATGCTGCGGTCGTAACAGAAATCAGTAAACAACATCTTGAAATGGACAGCACATATTATTCACTCTGCAATGCATTTGCAAACTTAGGAGGTATATTAGGGCTTTCATTATCAGGATTTGTCCTAGAACTCACAGCATCATACATATATGTTTTTATCTTTGTGGCAGTGATTTCAAATCTGGGTCTTATTGGCTTCTTGTTATTAGATCCGAAAGACTATGAACACACTCTATAAAAAATCTCTTTTTTTTTTTTAATATCAATTTTAGCATAATTATAAAAGAAAAGATTAAGATAGAATTTTATACTTATTAAAGACCCTCAATTCATAATAATTTTTAACCATTTCCTTAAGTGGAGGAATATTGTTTTTTGCACCCCTTTTACAAATTGAGGGGAAAAATTTTTTTCAGAAATTATGATTAAAAAAATAAAAATTACCAGAAAAATCGAAACACTTAAAATTATTAGAAAAATTACACATCAGGAAATTCGAGAGTTTTCGCTTTTGAACCACCCATCATTTGAGACATGCCACCTGTTGTTTGGGTTTGAATTCCCAGAAGTCTCTGAATTAATGTATTCACCCCAAAACTCGCCAAAAAATACCATGTGGTGAAATTAATCCAACCATCATACGGACCAATAATCGCCGGCAACTCATAAAAAAGTTCTGTCCAAGGCTCAGCTACCACTTTTAGCAGAATATATGCATTTAAAATTAATTCTTGATATTGTTCAAAAATCTCGGGATTAGAAAGACCAATTTTAACCAATGAAGCAAGGTTATCTGCTAATTTTGCCTCGCTCAATGTTCCAGTTACCCCTTGAAGGATCCCCCCAATAAGCGGGATATCATTTGCATTCATCGGCGAAAGAGCAATTGGCTCATTACTAAATAATGCCCGGATTATGAGGAAAAAAATGATCATCGGAAGCAAGGTAATACATGTGGGTTTAATTCGTTGCATTGCCATTCCTTGCTGACTTTTTTTAAACATTTCATCCTTGCGTTCCCATCGTTTTCGCTCTTTTCTGTATTTAATTGGATTATTTTCGGCTAATTCAATAATCTTTTCTTTTTCCTCCTCATGTTCCTTAATTTGTCGCTGCTTTCTCTCCATCTCCTCTGTGTCAGTTAACCATTTCGTCAGTCCCGAAGAAATTAATGCGATACCCGCTGCTAACAATAATATAAAAAACATAGAACCTGGAGGGGTTAATAAAATCTCCTTAATTGTACCTGTTTGAAATATTTGAAATAACATAACTATACATATAATTAAATTAGCATTAATTTAAAATTTTAGCCAAATAGTTTAGTTTGATTTAACTCGACTAAAGTTAATATTCGAAATGATTTTTTTATATGTCTAAAATTCTAAATAAATTATATTTAAACTAACTGAATAACCAAAAAAGCTATAGTATTAAATTTTAGAAATTAAACATTTAATTTTAGATGATTTATTGTTGAATAGATTGCTAATTTCTATCTATCATCAGTCCATTCCTAATAATCCTCGCATCCCGGGGTATTGGGCTGCAGCGAGCTCCTTAGAGATTGTTTCTGCATATTGATGCGTTATGCCAATCGCTATGAGCAATCCCGTTCCAGAAGTAAGTGCACCGAGACTGTCCGCGAAGAAACTTAAAAGTGCAATTATAATACCATTTAAAACGACGAGGACAGGAATATATCGTTTTAAAATTCTCCGGATTATTTTTTCGGAACTTCTAAATCCTGGAATTTGCATTCCCGAATCAAGTATTTGAGCTGCCACATCTCTGGGAGCTAATCCACTAACCTCCACCCATACACGACCTAGATAGACACATAAAACGATGAATATGGCTAAATATATTATAGCCCGGACCGGATCTCCAATTAATTGGCCTAATCCTTGAGGTGGTGTAAAGAAATATATAAGTCCTCCCGTGGGTATTAATCGAGTGCCTCCACCTCCAGTCTGAGCCTGCTCAGTGGTAAACGTCCCAATTAGATCAATCCAAAAATCAGCTCCGCCTCCTCGGAGAACTGAATCCGGTCCAGCAAGCATTTGACCAAAAAAGAGGAAATTTGCATATAAAGCATTTACTAATATAACGGGAATATTGGACACATACAATAATTTGATAGGATATTTTCCCTTAAATCCACTGTATCCTTTATATTGAAGTGGAATCTCAATCCGAGCGCTTTCAAACCAAATCACGATAACAAAAATAATTAGGGTAGTAATACCTCCTATAATCGAGGGCAATTGTTCCCTCACAAAAATATCAGCTAAGGTAGTTTCTGGATTCCCATCAAATAATACGCTAAAAAATGCAATTAAGATGCCTCTTGGAATTCCCTCATCAGCTTCGATAAAGTTGAATATGTTCCAAAATATTTGCCCAGCGACTCCTGCGGCGATAAATAATGAAACTCCACTTCCTATCCCCCAGCCTTTTTGCAGCAATTCATCTAATAAGATAATAATTATTCCAGCAACGAATAATTGGATAAAAATAAGAGTTCCATTTATGAGACCTATATCCTCGACAGGTCCGAATGCACCCCCAAATAAATATGCAATAGCATTGAATACAGTTAATATCATAGACAAGACTTTTTGGGTACCACTGAACATCGCCCGATCATACGGATCTGCCATATTCACATTAATAAGTTTTGAACCATTTAAAAGCTGCATAATTAATCCCGCAGTTACTATTGGACCGATCCCAAGCTCTGTAAGCATTCCTCGATGACTGGCTAGGATGACTCTTAACCAATAAAAATAATCTTGGGACTCCGCAATATTTACACCATACAAAGGAATATTGCTCATTACAATGTAGATGACTAATGCCACCATTGTCCATATAAATTTCTGTTTGAAAGTTACTTCACGCTGTGGCTGCCGAACCTCAGGCATTATTTTGACCAGTGGAGAAAAGAGTTTTAAAAATTTTCCAGCCATTTTTATTTTATTCTCGTTAGGATAATACAGAAGTATTTATTTAGGTATATCTAGTTTCTAAAGAAAATAAATCAAAATTTTAAAAAAAGTTTTGTATTTTAAGAAACCCCCTAAATAAAATTGATTTTAAAATTTCTTAGTTCTTTTAGAATTCGAACAAATATATTATGATAGCAATAATTATGATGTATGATAAATGCTTACTAATAAAAAAGAATTAAAAAAATTGAATGTATTTATATTTTATACTTACAATTTTTAGTCAATGTTTTAAATATTTTAAAATAAGCTTCCTATACCAGTAGGCTCTTCTTCTTCCTCTTCTTCCTTCGCTTTCTTTTCTTTCTTCTTTTCCTCTTTTACTGGTGCCGCTTTTCCCGAAGGAACCGAAGCTACCGGAGTAATAGCAGCAGACTTAAGAATTTCTTCTATATTCATTTCTTTTAAACCCAATACTAACTTTGTAATCTGTTCCTTATTTGGCTTCACATCTGCAGCCTTTAATACTTTCTCAATACTTTCTTCTGTAATATCTTTGGAAGCTTTATGAAGTAAAAGAGCAGCATATACACTTTCCATCTTATATTAACAACCTCTTGTTATTTTTTATTTTAGTAATTTTTTTATAATCATATTGCTCAAAATAACGAGCCAATTCCAGTAAGCTCGTCGTCAGATTCTTTCTCTTATTTTTTTTTCTCAGTATCGCTTTTCTCTTGCTTTTTTCCATGTTGGTCTTGTATATCCGGAGCAGGGACCCCTCTAAATGCAATTTCACTTAGTAATTTTGCATTCATTTCTGCTTTTTTGATATATTCTTCTATGAAATTCATATCTACTATTGATAACTCAAATAATACAGATAAGGCTTCTCTATATGCTTTTTGTAATAGCGGACGAATAGTTTCCTTATCTAGAATTCCCAATTCAATAGCTATTGTTGTTGCTGTGAGATGTGCTTCTATAATATCTTCTCTGAATTGTTCTATATCCATATATAATATATCAGCTGGTATAAGATCCCCATCTGACCATGTACTATGGATTCTAATGATAGATTCAATTGGCTCAATACCTAATTTTTTTAATACTGAGGCTTCTTTCATAGATACAATATCACCTTTTTTATGTGTCACGGTATCTTCTCGGATATGAATAGTATCATTTTTTAACATAGTAGGAAGTTTCAAAATCATATTAAGTTCACTTATGACTTGTCCTGTGGGCAATCCCGTATCTCCTTTAGGAACAACAATATCTACGGGCGCAATTTGTCCTGGCTTTGCAGCAACCATCCATTTATTCTCTAAAAATATGCGTTTTAGTTCAAATGGATCTAAGTCTGTAAAAACTAATGCTGATTGCCCTGGAATTTTTTTTTTGAGGAGATCTAAATTTTCTTTTCCACTTTCTTCTTCATATCTTTTAATCGCCCGTTTTTGCAAGGATTTTTTTGACATTCGAATAACTGCATCTCCACGTAATAACTTCCTCATTTCTTGTATCTGTTTATCATTAACATTTGATACGTTAATTACAATGATATTCTTATATTCTTTCATTAGATTAACTAAGTACTCAATTTCATTCTTTTTCCATTGAGGAACTTTTTTTTCAGTTATCATATTTATTCACCAATATCCTCCAGGAATTCCTCTTCTACTTTCACAGGTCTTCCCATTGTTGTTTTTATATATATAGAATTGATATTATTAAACTTATGTGGCATTTGATCAACTACATAATCTACAACTGTTTTAATGTTTTCGAAGAGCTTTTGCATTTCCATTGATTTCTTTCCTACTTTAACCTGAACTATAGGATTTTTCTTTATTCGAACTTGAATTATTCTCTTATATCGATCAATAGCATTTTCAAGTTCTTCTGGTGAGGATACAATTCCATACCCTGCAGGGAATGGTTTTGGCATCTTTCCTTGAGGACCCAGAAATCGAGCTAAATAACGAGCCAGAGTCGGCATGAACCGAGATTCCACTATGAAAAAATCATATTTTTTAACGAACTTTTTCTTTTCCTTTTTCTCTTGGGTATTTAGTTTTTCCAAATCTTCTTGACTCATTGTATCTACATTAAGATTTTTGGCTTGTACTAAGAATTCTCCATCTGCGATAACGCAAAGTTGTTCCTTTCGACTTTTTGAAATGGGATGTGGAAGAATTAATTCTTTATCGATTCTTTGCTTAGGATCTTGTAAATCAATATCTTTTAAATTTATGATTAAATCAATGCTTTCATCAAACTTTCTTTTTTTAGGCTCGAATCCCTTCTTTCTTCTCACCGATAAGTCTATCGCAGCATCTAAAGATTTTTTTAATAATTTTTCACTTACCTTCATTATATTTCCTCCGTTAGTTGGTCGTCATACTCTCCATTATCGATCCTTTTTTGAATTACACGAGGATTTTCTCCTTCAACGGTGGCCCCTATAGATAATGCCGTACCTAACACAGATTTCACAGCTGCCTTAAATGTTTTATCCAAAAAAATATCTTTTTTTGCTTTTACAACCTCTTTCACTTGGTCTAAGGTTAAATCACCGATTTTTTCTTCTATCCTCGAAGAGCTTCCTTTTGATGCTCCCAATTCTTTCAACAAGAGACTCGAAGTTGAAGGTGTCTCAACGAATATTTCAAATTGTTTAGTTTCGGGATCGCATTCAATTCGGACGGGGACGGAGAGTCCTTTAAACATTTGAGTCTTCTCGTTCACCGCATCCACCACATCTTTGATATTTATCCCTGTCGGCCCTACGGCAGGACCAATAGGAGGTCCACCTGACGCTTTTCCTCCAGTCACTAGAGCTTTCACAACAACTCTTTCAGTTTCACTCATGATGTTCAACTTTTTTCTTAAATTTCAACCAAAACATAATCTAAGATTTGAATAATTCTAAAGATTCACATTCCAATATATTGATCACACCATATTGAAACCGTGTTTACGTACTAAGCCCTTTAGAAGATGTTTTGATTTGACTTAGTATTTACTAAAATTCTTTTTAATAAAAAAATTTTATGTAATTTGAAATGTTTAAGACCGAAAAAAAAATCTATATTCGAAAAATTGGGGATATAAATAATACAATTCTGGAAGAATTAAAGGATGGGTTAAATAAAATATTCAATAAATTCAATCTTTCGATTAAAATTTTAAATGATGAAATGCCTTTAAAGCAATCAGATTATAATAAAGCAAGACAACAATATTTTGCTGATCCTATTTTAAATCGCCTTTTTCAATATTCAATCAACAAACAATTCTTTCGTACATTGGGAATATTGGATGTGGATATTTACTCTGCAGGATTAAATTTTGTGTTCGGAATAGCAACTGCTCCAGAAAATAAATTATTAAAATTTTATGGCACATGTATTATTTCAGTAACTCGCTTAAGACAAGAATTTTATAATTATGAAAGCAATGAAGAATTATTTAAATCAAGAACACTAAAGGAAGCTGTTCATGAATTGGGGCATACTTTTGGGTTGAGACATTGTAAAAATTATTGTATCATGAGGTTTTCGAACCATTTAGGGGAAACTGATGAAAAACCAGTAGAATACTGTGATTCGTGTTTAAGTAAATTATCTAATTTTTTAGATGATAAAAATTTTAGATCTTAAAAGTTTAGGAAAATCTACACTCATAACTTTTTATAAAGACCTATAATATAATCTTTAATTCAAAATTTCGCATAGATGATTAAAAAAGTATAAATAAAAATAAGATTATGAAAATCTACAACAGAGCCGTCTACCGTGAGCTAAATCGTTTTTTAAATATTCATTTGATAAAAAATCCATTATGGTTTCGTAATCAAGTCCCACTTTTTCTACGATATCTTCAATCTCTATTCCTGGTGTAGAGATTAGTTCGAATATGGTTTTTTTAGTTTCTTCACTTATAGTTGGTTCCGATTGCTTTGAGTTCATTATTAAAGAAAAAAATTTTTATTTTAAAAATATATGTTTTATACTTTTTTAATAACTCTCTTTTTTTAGCTTTCTTTATTATTTAATGTAAGAATTATTTCAATAAATTAAAGTAGAAAAAAAAATGTGATTTTAGTATGCCTTTAGATGAAACGCTCATAACGAAAGCTATTGTTAAAACATATATGGAAGAATTTATTGATAATCTCCGTACAGACGTCATTATTGCGGGAGCAGGTCCTGCAGGCTTAGTTGCCTCCAATTATTTAGCAGAATCTGGGCTAAAAACAATTATTTTTGAAAGTAAACTTTCTATAGGCGGTGGGATGCTTGGAGGAGGCATGATGTTTAATAAAATCGTGGTACAGAGCGAAGCAAAAAGAATTTTGGACTCATATAATATAAAAACCACAGAATTTGAGCCAAATTATTATGTCGCAGATGCCATAGAATCCGTGGGTAAACTAACAGCTAAAGCTATTGATTCTGGAGTAAAAATCTTCAACTTAATTTGCGTTGAAGATGTTAAAATAGATAATAATAATAAAGTTATTGGGGCAGTAGTGAATTGGAAAGCCGTGGAGATAGCGGGACTGCATATCGATCCCTTGACATTTGAAAGTAAATGTGTATTGGACGCGACAGGGCATGATCTCGACGTGGTGAATGTGGTGTTAAAAAAGGTCCCGAATGCAAAGCTTAATACTCCTTCTGGAACAATTGAAGGAGAGCGGTCTATGAATGCGGAAATTGGAGAAAAGATGTTATTAGATACAACTAAAGAAATATATCCGGGAGTGTACGTTGCGGGTATGGCTGCGAATGCTGCGTCTGGAGGACAGCGTATGGGACCTATATTTGGTGGGATGCTTTTATCCGGAGAGAAGGTTGCTCAATTAATTATTGAAGATTTGAAATAATCTCTTAAATCCAAAATAAGTTTCTTCTTTTTATCAATTTTGGTAAATTTTAATAATTTTTCGGCAAGTAATAATATTTTCTTAAAAAAATTAAATATATTAAATTAAATTTGTTTTTCAATGACTAAGGGCTCTATTTGATTTTCAATTTTGAAGATTTCACCTGTCTTCTTTTTTGCACTTTTTGCGTTCTTTTCGATTTGCCTTAATTCTGGTGAGACTTTTGAAGTTTCTATTCCCTGTGTGCGAAGCATTGCCCATCCGTTCTTCATCGTCTGTTTTACAAATCTAGGAACATTATGTCCCATCCAATTAAATTTACCAAGTGGATTCGCATATCTAAGAGTGACTAATCTTAACCATTCTCCGCTTAAATAATAAGATGCATATGCTTCAACTACTAAGTTATACATTTCTTCTGCGGTTAATTCATCTGTTCTCATCATGGAGTGAAATAGATTGTATCTTCTATAATTATTACTTACAATTTTTCCTTGTGCTTTCATTTCTTCATAAAATTCCGTTCCTGGAAAGGCTGTAATTGGTGTAAATTGTACACAGGTTAAATTCAGAGATTTCGTATATTGGATAGTTTGTCGGACCATTTTCTTAGTTTCTCCTGGATAACCTATAATCACTCCACCGAATATAGAAATCCCCCGATCTTGAAGCATATTTACCACTTTACGAGTCATTTTTGGATTAGTATTTCTTTTATTCATGGCATCTAAGCTTTGTTGATGAACAGATTCAATACCAAGAAATACCTGCCTTATTTCTGCTTTATCCATTAAATCAATAATTTCTGGATGCCTATAGAGGGTATCCACTCTAGATTGGCAGCTAAATAACATCTTATGGTGAATACCAGACCTAATAATGGTATTAAGAATCTTTTTAGTTCGCTTTACGTTAATTGTGAAATTATCCTCGCAGAAGAATATAAAATCGTTGTTCCAATTCACGTCATATATCTCTTGCATAATCCTCTTTATGCTCTTTGTTCTATAAGAAAGCTTATGGTCATTCCACATTTTATGGATACAGCAAAATTTACATGAATGTGGACATCCTCTTGAACTCTCTACTGAGGCTACTCTCGCCCCTAAATATAAATAATCCTTATAATTTATAAGGTCCCGTCTTGGCATGGGGAAATTATCTAAATTAGGTTCTAACGGGCGTTTTTCATTATGTATGATTTTTTCTTGGTCATTTTTATATGATACTCCTTTTATCTCCTTCAATGAAATGTTTTCCTTATCCCCGTCAAGAAAATCAATTAATTCCCGAAAGGTATGTTCCCCTTCTCCTCTTATCACATAATCAATGGAAGAATTTTTCGTTACAAATTCGGGATCTAAAGTTGGATGATACCCCCCTATAATGGTTGTACATCCTTGCTCTTTTGCTATTTTCGCATTTTCTAATGCCCCATATATTTGTGGAGTCATGCTTGTTAGAGCAACAACATCATGTCGATTACATTCTCTCTTTAATTGATTTTCATCATATTTTTGAACCTTAAAATCAATTAATTTCGCATCATGCTCTGGGACCATCGCCGCTATTGACATTAAATTTAAAGGCTGTCCCTTAATCACGAAATCTAAGCCCGCTCGTATTCTTGCTGGATTGATATAAAGAATTTTCAAATTATTTTACCCAAAAACTTAATTTACTATCTAATTATTTTATGCTTTTTAAATTTCATCAAATTAATCAGAATAAAAAAGATTGGAAATTATTATTAATTAGTTTTAATTAAATTAAGTTTAATTTATTAAAATAGATTATACCAAAAATAATTTATTACATATTTTTCTTTTGTAGTTCAATAAATTGATGATTGAGAATAATGCTTTTTTAATGAAAATTAATATAAAATGATAAATATCCAATTCTTATATTTTAAAAAACTTTAAACCTAAAGTTTTTTTAATATTTTTAAACTTAATAAATCACGTTAATATATCATATAAAAAAAGAATATAGAAAAAAATAAAATGGCTAAACATATATTGATATTTGGACCTCCAGGCGCGGGTAAAGGGACGTTCTCCTCAAGAATTATGGAAATTGTTCCTGAATTTAAACATATAAGTACCGGCGATATATTTCGAGAAAATCTTAAAAATGAAACACTTTTAGGTAAAAAAGCTAAAGAATATATGGAAGCGGGAGAATTAGTTCCAGATAGCTTGACAAATGAATTGGTTAAAGATAAATTATCTAAGATTGAAAAACAATCTTGGATTTTAGATGGATATCCTAGAAATATGAATCAAGTAGAATTTTTAGATGAAAATGCAGATGTAGATTCATTTCTTTTACTTGATGTCCCTCGAGATATTATTAAGAAACGAATTTTAGGGAGATTCAGCTGTCTTGAATGTGGAGAAATTTATAATAAATATACTCTTCAACCTAAAAAACAAATAGGGGAAAATAAATGGATTTGTGATCAGTGTGGAGCAGAAATAGAATTTCAACAAAGGAGTGATGACTCTGAAGAAACCTTAGAGAAGCGATTAGATGTATATGAAAAAAATGCAAAACCAATAATTGAACATTATAGGAAAAAGGGAAAATTAAAAAAGGTCGATGCTCAAAACACTTTGGAACTTACCGAAGACGAAATCAAAGATATTTTGGAAGTTTAGTAAATATTTTAATTTTTTTATTTAAATTATGAGCGATAAATTTTGTATTGCCGTCCCAATTAAAACGTCTAATATTGATATAAATACAACAATATTAAAGCAGATCATAAAAGAAAAGCCTGATTTTATTGAATTACGATTTGATTATATCGACGATGTAAATCTAATTAGCAGGTCTTTTTTGGAACAACTTCTAAGCTTAACTAATATACCTCTTATTTTTACGCTCAGAAGTAATCTTGAAGGAGGACATCTCGAACTTAAATCTTCTCAGAGACTTTCTATACTTAAGAGATTAATTGAAGCAAAACCAGATTATCTTGATATTGAAATACGATCTCCAATTAATCTTATACAAGAGATTGTTGATTTATGTATGAAAAAAGGAGTTAAAATAATTTCTTCTTATCATAATTTCCAAACTACAGAACCGCTTCAAGAGGCTCTACAACTTATTGAGAATTATATGAGTAAGTTAAAAAAATTAATTCAAGCTGATGAAATTATCTTTGAATCCTTTATATTTAAAATAATTTTCACAGCAACTCAATTTGAAGACAATCTCATCCCTTTGAAGCTATGCGCTAACTTTAATTCGCAAGGGTATAAAATTATCTCATTTTGTATGGGAGAATTGGGTATCTTTTCAAGAATAATGTGTATAAAGGAGGGCTCCTTTTTCACCTATGCTGCCTTAGAAGAGACCACTGCGCCTGGGCAACTTAATATTACCACAATGAGGAATTTCCTTTCCCTTCTTTAATATTTTATTTCAATAATGTTATATTGTAATTTGTTATCATAATAGACAGGAAAGCTTTTCCCTAACAATTCTATATGCTCAAGCTCGATTAATTTATCTTGATTCACTTTAATATAAGCAAGCGTTCTTCTATTTTCCTCTATCTTTCCAATTACAATGCCTTCTATTGGTTGTTGATCTCGATTATAGGTAATTGTATATCCCTCTATCATCAACATTCCGTTTGCTTTTTTAATTGGATCTTTCAAGGAATTCTTTAAGATCTCATCTTGAATGGTGGAGGAATTTTCAACATTCCAAGGAATTGCCGCTGGATTTTTCCCATAAATGCCAAAAGATTGCTTGGTATTATATCCGCCATTTGCAACCACCATAATTTTTAATTTTGGATTTTTCTGTATTTTTTCGACAGCGGTCGCAATTGCGTGAAGCGAATAATTACTCCATGGGCCTCCAGAATAGGGAAGCCCTCCCGTTAATGTTAAATCTCTGGGATCATTTTCTGAGATTCCTATTTCTTTC
This sequence comes from Promethearchaeota archaeon, assembly GCA_016839555.1. Lineage (GTDB taxonomy): Archaea > Asgardarchaeota > Lokiarchaeia > Sigyniarchaeales > SOKP01 > TEKIR-8. The sequence continues at coordinate 378,552 of JAEOUA010000006.1, read as the reverse complement.
TTCATTATTTCTACGATAGATGGAAAGCAACTATACAAGTCAAATGCATCTATCTCCTCTAATTCTAAACCTGCTTGATTTAAAGCTAATTTTACTCCCTCGCGAGCTGCTGGAGATGTATGGAGATGTGGGCGGCGAGTAATCTCATGAATATTTTTTAAATCACTTCCTCCCATTATATAAACCCAATGGGTTTTACTAATCCCTAACTCTTCTGCAATAGGTTTATTTATTATCAAAACTGCCGCCGATTGATCCACAAACATATTCGAACACATACTCTTTGTATAAGGAAAACAAATCATTCGATTATTTCTAGTGGGATTAATAATTTCTTCGGCGGTATAAACCTTCTGAGAAAATGCATATGGATTTTTAGCTGCTATTTCAGAGAAATGCTGGAATAAGTTCCCTATATACGCTCTATGTTCTTCTATACTCCTTCCCGCAGCATTTCTTACCGCATTTTCAAGGACGGCATAACTTAATGGAGGAAATTTAAACTTATATTTATTTTCGAATTGATTTATACCATCCCATAGTTCGCCTTCCATATAATCTGGGTTTCTCCTCTTGGGCCAATCTAATTTTATTTTTCCTTTTCTTTCAAGAAATAGAGAATAGGACGATTCAGCTCCGATAATTAAAATTCCTCTAAGATTATGTGTTGAAATTTTTCTAGCTGCCCGATTGACTAACATTTGGGGAGTATTTCCACCATCTGGTAAATATACTTTCTCTTTGGGGATTATATTGAGCGCACTCCCTAATGCTGCCGGAGCATCTTTGTAAGACCAGCTATTGATATTCATCATATAAATAGCATCAATATATTCCTTTATTTCTTCTACTCCCGCATTCTTTATTGCGTTCCGTCCAGTCTTTATCATTAAACTGAGAGGATCCAAATGAGCATCAGAATCTTTTCGCTGGGTATACTGAGAACAAGAAATAATTATCGGAGTTTTAGGAATTCTCATAGATTAGAGCATTTGATTATTATAAACTTATACTTTAAAGAAATTATAACTCATAAATTAATTTTGCTTCAAAAAGCTATATCATATCTTTGGAAATTATTTCTGATTATATACGATATTTAACAAGAGTTTAATTACTTTATAGGATTAAAGAAATTAATTATGGTTGTCTATTTTAGCTTTCTTTTCCATATCTATCAACCTCCTACTCAGATAGCACCTGTTATTAAACAAATTGTAAGAGAATCCTACTTCCCACTTATTAATGCGTTAAAACAATATCCAGATACAAAAATAACTCTAAATATTAATGGAACTCTCACAGAGCAATTAGATGATTTTGGCTATTCTGATCTAATCGAAGGTATAATAACCTTGGCATCACGGGGGCAAATCGAATTTACAAGTTCTGGAAAATTCCACCCTTTACTGCCATTAATTCCAGAACCAGAGATTAAACGCCAGATAAAATTAAATAATCAGACCAATAAACATTTTTTTGGCAAAGTTTACAAACCAAGAGGATTTTTCCCACCTGAAATGGCCATTTCCGAAGAAGTCCTTGATGTAGTGAATAAAATGGGTTTTGAATGGATTATCATGAGCGGAATCGCAAATTCTCTCCCGAATTTTCCAATAAATTTTATCTCTCAACATCCTAACGGTTTAAAGCTGATTTTCCGGGACGATTATATCTCAATCGATTGTGCTTTTAATAAAATAAATAATGTAGATACCTTCATCAACCGCCTAAAATATACGAACACCAATGAAGATACTTATCTAATTCTTGCTATGGATGGAGAAACATTTGGCCATCATGTCAAACTTGCCATATCAGACTTTTTAATTCCTTTATTTAAAGCATTACCTAATCAACAAGATATTAGAATATGCACAATCTCAGAAATCGTAGACATTTTTCCTTTAGGCGAGAAACAAAAACCCAGAGATTCCTCTTGGTCTACTATGCCGTATGATCTTGCAATGGATGTGCCTTACCCCCTCTGGTTTAATCCAGAGAACGAAATACATATCGAACAGCATAGATTTTTAATGTTTGCCTTAACCATTGTTCATTTATCTGCTAAATATTACGAAAGCATGGATTATGAAAAGAGAAAGATTTTTGATAATGCCCGAAATTTGCTTGATCGGGGGATCCATTCATGTGCTCAGTGGTGGGCATCCAAACGACCCTGGTATGATACCGACATGATCCTTAGGGGGTTAAATGAAGTCTTAATGGCAAGCGTGGATGCAAAACGAAGTGTCCCTGCAAATTTGCCTTATATTCAAGATGCGATGGTTTTAATCATGGAAGGAATGCTTAAAGCTCAAAATAAAATAATCTTATCACTTTAGAATAATTTCTCTAATGGAATGCTATAATAAAAAAAAGGTAAAACTTAATGAAATTAATAAGAATTAACTATTATTTTTATCAAAGATATTACCACAATTTCCGCATTTCATTTGCTTACGGTATACAGGAGTTCCCTGCATACTGTAATATAACACTGTAGTTTTATCGGCTTGCTCAAATAATTTCCTTGGGTCTTCATTGCCGCATTCTGGGCATTTAATCCGCTTATATTCTACCACTACCAAAACCCCGTATATTATTGATATACTATATAAAAAGTAAAGTATAGACATTTAAATCTACGCTTATAGGAATTTTTTTATTTCTAAAAACTATATAAAAGTTATTTTTAAGAAACTAGAAAATAGTTTAAAAGAGATGGAGTAATGATAAATTATGATTTTTCTAAATTTTTTAATAATGACGTAAGTCCAACATAATTTTTAGCTTGAATACAATATTTTTTTGTTGAATTACCCCATTTTTTATTTTGATTAATCCTCTCCATAAATAATGAAGGATAAGATACATAAGTCCCTCCAATCACATCAATTCCTCTTTTAAATAATGGATCAGGTAAAAAACCGGCTGTTGGGCCAATTATAGAAATTCTTTCAGCATTTTGACAATGAGAAAGTATTTCATCTATAGAATCATTTAATACGGTAGTGCTTGTACACAGCACTTTATTACATTTATTTAATAGGCTCGGATCTAATGAGACTTCCCATTTTTTATGTTTCTGAACAAAATGCTCTTTTTTTTCGATGATATATAAAGGAATATTCATCTTCTCGATCCTTTTCAACAATGGAGGGAATAATCCCACCATTCCCACTAAATCTCCTTCTTGAAGGGAAAGTAATCCCAAACTGTCAGTCGTAAAATCGAAGGAATAGTTAATTTGTTTTAGAAAAGATTGACAGATGGCATTAATTGCTCCAAAAGCAAGAGTCTTCCTAAAAAGATCTTTTGATTCAACTTCTTTTGCAAGATAATATGGATTTATTCTCTCTAATGTTTCAGTTTTATAATCTTGGGCTTTTCGTTTTATATCATAGTTTAATCCTATGTAAATTATGCCAATTGAATCATCTTGGAGTTTTATAGCCCCAAAATTATTATAATTTTGATCTGCAAGATTCATTTCCATAGAAGGAAAAAATATTTGCTCAATCTTAGGAACTTCAAAAGTTCGCTCAAGAGAACTTATGAGCTGAATGAAATCTTCTATGATAGACATAGTATTTTGCTATAGGCATCTTCTTAAATATAATTTATATACATTTATTGATAAATAGATAAAAGTATAATTTTCTATTAACATGTTTGTGCTTTTATTGATTTGATTTAACTTTAAACATTAAAAGATTTAAAGTTATCATTTATTATTTTCCGTAATTTTTGTTTTAGTAATAATTTCAGCTACAATTTCCTCCAAACTCTTATTCGTGGTATTAACGACAATCTCTGCAGCGGCGTTATAAAAAGGTTCTCGAAAATCTAAAACATTCTTAATTTCAGCTTTAGGATCATCTTTATCGATGACTGGTCTCGTTTCCTGCCCATCCTTCATAGCTCTATTATAAATTTCTTCAGCAGTAGCCGTCAGCAAGACAATATGGCAATTTTGTTTGAGATAATCTATATTAATTTTATTTAGAACCACTCCGCCACCGCATGAGATTACCATATGATGCAGCTGGGAAGCTTTTTTGCACGCTTGGATCTCATATTCTCTAAACCGGATTTCTCCATCTTGTTCAAATATTTCTGGAATAGACTTGCCCGCATCATCTATGATCATTTGATCGGTTTCAATAAATTTATAATCTTTACTAAGAACTTGGGCAAGTTTCTGACCGACAATAGTCTTTCCTGTCGCCATAAAACCAATCAACGCAATTGAATCTTTTTTTAAATTTGTCATTTCAAGATTGAATTAATACTAAATTTTCTGATAAAATAAATGATTAATGAATTGTAAAATAAATTAAATTGGTTAAATGATAAAAAATATTATAATTTAATGATAAAACATATTATACATTAAAATAGGAATGAAATATGACTTTTACAGGAAAAACTCAAACCTTCTGTTTAATCGGCCAACCTGTAGAACATAGTATGAGTCCGACTATGTGGAACCCTGCGTTACAAGAATTAGGATTAGATTTTATATATATTGCATTTGATGTCCATCCAGATCAATTAAAAGAGGCGATTAATGGAATTAGAGCATTAGGTATCAAAGGGGTCAATGTAACCATTCCTCATAAAGAAAAAGTTATGAGTTTTTTAGACGAAATTGATCCTTTTGCTCAGAAATTAGGCGCGATCAATACTATAAAAAATGAGGATGGATACCTTAAAGCAAGAAATACGGATGCCGATGGTGCCAAAAAATCCCTCTTAGATGCTGGTTGTATTATCTCGAATAAAAAAGTTCTAATGATTGGTGCTGGAGGGGTGGCTAGAGCTTTATGCTATATGCTATCAGAAGAAGCAGAAAAAATTGTTCTCTTAGATATTATAGAAGAAAAAGCCCGTAAGCTAGCTAATGAAGTAAAAGAAAAGATGAATGCTGATATTATAGGGAAATTAAGTAATGAGTCAACAATAGAGGAGGAAATAAAATCTGCTGATATATTAATAAATGCCACACCAATAGGAATGCATCCTAAGACTGATGCAACTCCAGTGCCAAAAAATTTTCTCCATCCAGATTTATTTGTATTTGATGTGGTTTATAATCCATTAATAACTAAACTTCTTAAAGAAGCGTCTGAAATAGGATGTGAAACATTAAGCGGATTAGATATGTTAGTAAATCAGGGTGTGATCGCCTTTGAATGGTGGACGGGAAAATCTCCTAATGCCGAATTAATGAAAACAAAAATAATTGACTTTCTCGGGATTAAATGATGGGTAGGAAAAAAGCGGTTGTCTCTCTCGCTCAAAATAAAGATATTGCTCTTGCAGTTAAATTTTCACTAGATAATATAGAAATACCTGATTTTTTCGGTAAAAATATATTATTAAAACCCAATGTTGGAAGAGAAACTGATCCTCATTTAGGGATTAATACAAATGCTGAAGTTGTGAGTGCTGTTTTTGATTATCTAAAACGCAGATATAAAGCAAACTATTTTATTGGAGATTCTCCAATTATTAATACGGATACAAAAAAAGCTTTTGAACAATCTGGATATTCTGAGTTACTTAAAAATGAAGATTTACAATTTATTGATTTAGATAAAAAACCGCCTATTGAATTAAAAATACCTCACGGTAAAATCTTAAAAAAAATAAAAGTAACAGGATTTTGGGAGGATATAGATCATATAATCTCTATTCCTGTGTTAAAAATGCATATGCACTGTGGAGCGTCCCTTAGTTTTAAAAATTTAAAAGGATTAATTTATAAGCGGGAGAAAATAACACTCCATCATAAAGAAGCTCCTGAATTAATTAAAAAATACCAAAAAGATATGAAAAAGGTGAAAGAACTCGATATCGCGATTTCGGACCTTGCGCATGTTTTTTCTGCAGATTTATCGATAATTGATGCTTCCTATGCTCACGAAGGGATGGGGCCCTCCTCTGGAGAACCAATAAAACTCGATACTATTATTGCATCCACTAATTTTTTAGCTGCTGATATCATCGCTTTAGCAATTACTCAACCTAAATGGAGATTAAAAGAGGTCCCTCATTTAAAATTAATCTCAGAACTTCTGCCAAATAGCCCCAAATCACAGAAGGATATTATAACAATACCAGAAAACATTAAAGCTTTTATTCACCCTTTAAAACCTTCTCCTGAAACTATTTCAATCAAATATAAAAATGTAAGATTAATAGATATTAATTCTTGTTCTGCTTGTCTTTCTACCATTTTTAATTTATTGAAAAATAATAAAGAATTTATTGATCAAAATTTTACGGAAGATAATCCCTTACATCTTGCAATTGGAAAGGGAGTAACCTACTCTGATCTTTATGATGAAACATATTTAATTGGAAATTGTACTTCAAAAGTTAAAGATTACAAAAAAGGAATTTTTATTAAAGGCTGTACCCCTGTAGAATCTACAATTCTAAGCATTATTAAAGATCGATTAAGATTAAAAAAAAAATTAAATCCTGACTTTTAAAAGGGCGGACACCACAATACTTATTTAAACTTTATTTAAAATGTGATTGTGCGAATTGCCCGATTTTGTCAATAGCTTCTTTTCCCTCGGGTGCCCAATCAGCGAACGCTTGAAATACATGAATCATATCTTCCCAAATACTTAATTCCACTTCAATACCGGCTTTTTCAGCCTTTTTAGCTAGGCGTACTGAATCATCTAAAAGAATTTCCGAGTTTCCCACATGAATAAGTAATGGTGGAAGTCCACCCAAATCTCCATATAGAGGAGAGATAAAGGGATTTTTAGGATCATTATCTTGAATATATAAAGAAGCCATAAAAAATAAGTCCCATATTTTTAAAAATTTATCGATATCTGCCTTGGTTTTGATAGATTCCCCTTCCATTGCTAAATCTGTCCATGGAGAAAGACATATTGCTGCAGATGGTAATTGAATTTCTAATTGTTTGAGTTTTAATAGTGTAGCTAAAACTAAACCACCTCCAGCTGAGTCGCCTGCTAATATAATATTTGAGGAGGGTATTTTTTGACTGCCAATTAACCATTCATACCATGAAATAGTATCATTCAAAGCGGCAGGGAAAGGTTTTTCAGGTGCTAACCTATAGTCAATTAAGAGTACACGTGCTTTTGAAGCCCTTCCAATTCTCATCGCTAAGTCTTGATGAGTTGTCAAAGATCCTTCCATATATCCTCCCCCGTGTAGATAAAGGATAATATTTTCAGAATTTGATTGAGGAGTATCAATCCAAACAGCTTTAATTCCATTTATTTCGATATGGTTTAGTTCCACATCATCAGGAAGCTCAACAAGGGTTGCCAAGCTCTCTAAACTTTCCCTGGATTCAGCAACTTTCTGCTTCACTTCAAGTTCATTTCTTTTTTCGAGGAATTTTAAAACTCTACGCATTCCTTTACTTACCACTTTTAACCACCTTAAGCATTATTTGTCAAAAATAATTTTGATTGTGTAAAATAAACTTGTATTAATTTAATAATTTCTTTTAATACTTATTTTTTAAAAGGTAAGATTTTTTATAAATAAGGAAGGAAAAACATCTATTCTCCCGGTTCAATTAAACTATTACAATTAGGACAAATTTTTATTCCAGGTTCAATTCTCTGTCCACAATAAGGGCATAAAGTTAGTTGTTTTCCTGTATAAAAATTATCCGTTTCGGAAATCTCCTCTTTTGAACTAAGCTTATAGGGATTTACTATTGGTATCATCTCTTCTTGAGATAATGCTTCTTCTCCTGTTATGGGTTTTAATTTATGATTGCAATTGATACACAGGTTTTTCTCATATTTTGAATAAAAAATGGCTAAATAAATCGCCACCCCAATTCCTGCTGTAAAGATGGCCAGAATTATAATTAGTAGGAGATCTAGATCCTCTCGTTTCGCCTTCACGATCTTATTGCAATGCGGACAATATCCTCGTTCCATCTCTATATTCCTCCAATTTATTTTCGGTAAGTTTTCATTTTATTAATAAGCTCTAAATATTTAAATATATAAATGTTATTAAAAAGATATTTAGACCAATTTTTAATAAGCAAATAATTAATTTTTTATTTTATTATTAAGATGTAAATATTTAGGTTCTTTAATATTTTTTCCCAATATGCCTATAAACATAATTTAAGAAGGTTTTTGTTCCTTTCCGCAAAAAGGGCATACGTCTAAACCCGCCTCAATTTTTTCACCACAAAAAGAACATATAATATAGGTATCTTCTAAGAGAACTTTATCCTCTTCTTTTTTAATTTCGTCTTTAGATTTTTCTTTTACTCTCTCTATTTCAAGCCGTTCAAGCAGATTTTTAACTGCTACCTTTTTTGGAAACTCCTCCGGGGACTTATAAAATTCCACAATACTTTGGCATTCAGGACAGTATTTCTTCTTCTGAAATATTAACCTATAAAGAATAAATGCTACTAGACCAACTCCTAATGTGGCAATCGAAGCGATAATTAATATTTGATAATTATAAGATGTTAGCTTTTTTCTTTTTGGATTTTTAATTCTTGTTCTACAATTTGGGCAATACGCATATTTTTTTCCTAACATTTTATATAAGACTATCCAGTAATTGTTATTATTTTGCTAATAAAAATTCTAAAAACGATTCGGATAGTTTATGATTATTCCAACCGTTTAGAATAATATATAATAACATTTAATTAAAGTTATTTAAATCTTTTTAGAAAATGACTATATGGAAAATTTTAATTTCTCTTTATGAATATTTTAAATAGAAGATTTAGTTTTAATTTATATAGTTCTATTTATATTTTTGATACTCACAATTAGTGGAGTAAGAAAAACTTGCATATATGTTTTGAAGGAATTGACGGATGTGGTACCACAACTCACTGTAGCTTGCTTTCTGAATTTTTAATTGCGAAAGGTTATAAAATTCATCTCACAAAAGAACCTTCTAATAATGAAATAGGGCTACTTTTACGAAAATATTTAAAGAATAACGATGTTCATCCTTCTACTGATGCTCTTTTATTTGCTGCTGACAGGTCTCATCATTTCTTTAATGAAATAAAACAGAAAATAGAGCGCAATTATATTGTAATTTCAGATAGATTCTTAGAATCTTCTGTAGTATATCAATCCTCTCAATCCGAATTATTATCTATAGAATGGATTAAAACTTTAAATAAGTTTGTGGAAGAGCCTAATATCACTATTATTCTTGATATTCCTCCAGAACTTTCCCTTCAAAGAAAAAAAGAACAAAAATTAGAAAAATTTGAGAATATTACTTTTTTAAGAAAAGTGAGGGAATTGTATCTTAAGAGAGCGGAAGAAAATAACTATTATGTCATCAATTCTGATGATAAAATAGAAACAGTGCAAAAGCAAATCCAAAAAATCGTTATGAATGAATTAAAAAAAATTCAATTCTAAAAAAATTATTGAAATAAATTGAAATGGTAATAAAAGCAAATAGTAAAGTGTTCGAAGACCAGTCATTTAATGAAAAGCGATTATTTGAATATGTTAAAGAATTCAGTTTTCCACGTTTAGCTGGGACGGAAGGAGAGGAGAAAGCCGTAGAGCTGACTGTAAAAAAATTCAAAGAATTAGGTTTTAATAGGAAAGAAATTAAAAAAGAATTGTTTCAATTTTCAGATTTCTATTCCACAACCTTAATTAAATTAATTGCTATGATAACATGTGTATTTTTATTGGCATTTCTCTTATTTAGTTATATAGAAATTCTGATTTCTCTCTTTATATTAGGTGTGTTAAGCCTCATTGTCTTATTAATTCTCAGAGGATTAAAATCTCCGGAAAATCCAGGTTTTTGGGGAAAATATTATGGAGAGATATTTGATGCTACAAATGTATTTGTAAAAGTACCCGCAAAACTTTTAACTAATAATAAAGCAGGTAATCTTGTTATATCCGCTCATCTGGACTCAAAGTCTCAAAATTTAAAAACTCAATGGAGAGTCAATATTTATCGGATATTCCTTTTCGGGGGGATTTCATTTTGTCTCATTATGATTGCAAAAGCATTTTGGTATTTGCTATTTATGGCTCTATTTTTTTCAGTTAATATCCGCTCTTGGATTTTGGCGGGATTTATATTAGATTTTGGTCTATGGCTTTCAGCAGGATTCGTAATAACCGCTAATCTTTTTTTAATGTTTCTGAGTACCCATAATAAATCTCCTGGCGCACTAGATAATGCCTCGGGCATGGCTATTGTATTTGAATTAAGTTCATATTTTAGAAAACATCCTTTGAATAATTTTTATTTATGGTTTTGCCAATTTTCTGCTGAGGAACTTGGTACTATGGGATCAAGGATATTTCTTAATAAGCATGAACATCTTTTTTCAAAAGAAAAAGTATTTCAATTTAATCTAGATATGATTTCCTGTAAAAATTGCAAACACAATAGAATAGAATATATTGAATCATATGGAATAATCCCCAAAAAAGAATTAACATCTTTATTAAGCAAATATTTGGAAAAAGCAGCTAGGAAAAGAAATATAGATATATATGGAATTCACTTCTTAACTGGTGCTCATACGGATTCTCTACCATTTCATGCACGAAAATTTAATGCAATTGATTTAGGCTCGATTTCAGCCTCAAAATGGGCACATACTCCGGAAGATAGTGCTGACAAAGTTGATCCTAAAATCCTAAAAGACACTTGTGTATTATTAAAAAATGCCCTATTAGAAATAGACGCCGATTTTCAAAAATTAAAAAATAAAATTAAAAAATAAAAAATAAAAAATGGCTTATACAATCTGCGAAAAAATTCTCTTAGAACATTCGGAAATAGATGAGATAACTCCTGGGCAATTTATTGAGGCAGAAATTGATATGGTCATGATTCATGAGCAATTAGGGGGTAGGATCCATGAAGAATATAAAAAATTAGACTTAGATTATGTGTGGGATCCCAATAAAATATTTTTTATTCTGGATCATTGGGTACCCGCCCCAACAATCTCCGCCGCACAAATGCATCAAGTTTGTAGACAATTTGCTAAAAAGTACAAATTTGTCCACAATATGGGAATGAATGAAGGCATATGTCATCAAGTATTACCAGAGAAAGGATTCGCTAGACCTGGAATGTTAATTGTTGGAAGTGATAGTCATACTACTACATATGGCGCTTTTAATTGCCTCTCTACTGGTATTGGAGCAACAGATGTATCAGTTGTTTTTGCGACTGGAAAACTCTGGTTCAAAGTCCCAAACTCGTATAAAATCAATTTATCTGGAGAATTACCTAAAGCAGTAATGGCAAAAGATTTCATTCTTAAATTCATAGGTGATATTTCTACAAAAGGTGCACTTTACAAGTCATTAGAATTTCATGGAACAGGAGCTGAGTCGCTTTCAATTGATGGGAGAATGACCATCTCGAATATGGTAGTTGAAGCTGGAGCAAAATTTGGAATTTTTCTCCCAGATAAAAAATTAAAAGATTGGTTAAATAAAATCACGAAAAAACCATACAACTTTGTAATTCCGGATGAAGATGCATCTTATGAAAAAGAATTTGAATATAACTTGTCTGATCTTATCCCAGTTGTAGCTAAACCTCATAGTCCAGGAAATATTGCAGAAATTAATGATGTTGAGGGAATTAATATCGATCAAGCATTTCTTGGAAGTTGTACAAATGGTAGAATAGAAGATCTCAGAATTGCTGCAACTATTTTAAATGGAAACCAAGTTAATAAACAAACAAGGTTGATTATTATCCCTGCATCTAAAAAAATATATTTAGAAGCTCTTGAAGAAGGTCTTATTGAAGTTTTTATTAAAGCAGGTGCTGTTTTAGGCAATAGCACTTGTGGGCCTTGTATTGGAGGCCATTTAGGAGTTTTGGGTAAAGAAGAAGTGTGTATTAGTAGCACGAACAGAAATTTTGCAGGTCGAATGGGAGACCCAACTTCTAAAGTATATTTAGCTTCACCAGCTACGGTAGCAGCTTCGGCTATTAAAGGAAAAATAACTGATCCAAGAGAAGTGTTATAAATATGAAAAAAATAGAAGGTTTCGTATATATTATGGGAAATAATATAAATACTGATGATATTGTTCCAAGTCATTGTTTGACCCTTAGAGATTCTTATGAGATGGCTCAATATACTTGCGAAGAAATTGATTCAGACTTTCCTCAAAAAGTAGAAAAATTAAATATCATCGTTGCCGGAGAAAATTTTGGCTGTGGGAGCTCTCGTGAAGAGGCTGTTAATGTGTTTAAAATTCTTGGGATACAAGCGATCATCGCAAAATCTTTTGCAAGAATATATTTTAGGAACTTAATAAATCAAGGTATCCCTGGAATCACTTATAATTGGAAAGATGAGGATTTTTCTGAAGGAGATCATATAGAAATAATATTACAAGAGGGATTGATAAAAAATCTTTCAACAGGTAGAGCAATCAATTTTAATAAATTACCAGAATTTTTATTTAACATAATTGAAGAAAACGGGATATTAAATAAAATTAAAAAAGAGCTTTAATTTCTTTTTGAATTCGCTCCACTCTTCTTTTTGATTTTAATAATATTTTAGTTTTTCCATATTTTTTGAACCATATTTGGAAGCGATCTTCAATAGATACTTCATGCCTTCCCTTCATATGCTTATCTGCTAAACATACAATCTTTTCTTCCAATGTATTTGGTAGATAATCCTTAATAGGTAACCCCACTTTTTTTGCATCTTCCTTATCTAACCCTCCTAGAAGATGAGTTTCACATATTCTTGCTAATCGTTCTGAAAGACCATAACTTAGTAAAATCTCTCCCCCTAAGAGCCCATGGTCGAAACCATGACTTATGCATCTCCCAATATCATGTAATAATGCGCCGATTTCCACTAAATTTTTATTTACTTGAATTTTTTTAATTTTATTAGCTATTTTTAATGCTTTATTTGCTACATTAATTGAATGCCGTCTAATATTAAATGGCAGTTTCACTTTCCTTAATAATTCAAATGCAAAATCTCGAGTGGGTATTCTATTATTTCCTTTGTTTTCATGAGGTTTATTTTTTTTGGTGCTCATTGTATTTTTAACAAAGAAACAAATTTTAAAATTAAATTAACGATGATTTGATCTTTTTAATGTTTTGTAGATTTGAATGAAAAATTTTAAGATGTACAAAAGAAAAAATTGAATTTAATCAGTTTCCCGTATTCTAGAAATAAATCCTCCTGCTAATCCTCCCAGAATTCCTCCTGTAAGGGCACCTAAGATCCCTCCAATCGTCTCGATAAGCTGTGGTCCTTGAAATAATGAAATGAGATCAGTTCCTGCAAAAATACTCAAACAAATCCATATTAATAAGGAAAGAACGATAACTAACACACCAGCAATAAAGCCCCTTCTAAGACCCCTCGCAATAGCCCCTGAAATAAGTCCCATTAATAAGCATGCCAAAAGGGCTGGTTGAAAGAAATTATCAATATTATAAGGTCCTGATGAGAAAAAATGAATAATATCAAAATCAAATATATCTCCGATCAAATTTCCGATTGCCTGCAATACACTATATTGGGAAAATTGTAAAGATGTGCGAAAAGTTTCCCATTCATTGAAAAGAGATACGCTGAAAAAACTTAAAATTATACCCACACCAACCCCTATAGCCAATCTAACCATATTATCAACTTTTAATTTTTTTAAATTTCTTATTGATTTTTTAAAGAAATGAAATAATATTAATATTTTAATTTTGACAATTATTCAAAAAAATTGAGATTTTAAAGTACTCCACTAATCATAGTTTAGATTTATATTAATTTATTTTAAACCGACTATTTGTATATTTTATAACGAGAATTTTATGAAATTCCTAAATCCATCAATCTCTTTTAAAAAAAATTTCATAGCAATAATCAAATTGTTTTAACAATAAGTATTCCTTAAAAGAACTCATTTAAAGAATAAAGAGATTCAATAAATTATTAAAACTATATTACATTCTATTTATTAACAAATTATTAATAACAATTTTTTAATCATATCTAGGTTTATATCGTGGCTAAAAAGAAGAAAAAGTCTGAAGAAATTGAGAATGAGGATGAAGAACCTCTGGTAGATTTTGAAGAAGATTTTATAGAAACATTTGAAGAAGATTTTGAAGATGATTTAGATTTAGAAGAAGAACTAGATTTACTTGATACTGAGGATATTAGCGCCCTTGAGGAAGAAGAAAAAATAATAGATAAAGATGAAGAAAAGAAAAATCTCTTTCTAAGTTGTGGAATTCATATAGGAACCAAACTTTTAACTGGAGATGCCCGCAGGTTTATTTACCGTCAAACTAATTATGGACTATATGTAATAGACCTCACAAAAACCGAAGAACGAATAAAAATCGCTGCAAAATTTCTTAGTAAATATATTGAAGAAGATAGTGATAAGGTAATTGTATCTTCCGTACGAAGATATGGGAAGGAGCCCGTCAGAAAATTCTCTGAAGCGCTTAGTTGTCGAGCCATTGTAGACCGCTTCATACCTGGTACCCTTACGAATCCAAATATTGACACATATATTAAGGATGCTAGTGTCGTATTTATCGTTGATCCCCATGCAGATAAAGTAATTCTTGAAGAAGCTAAACATGCGAGAATTCCCGTAGTCTCTTTATTTGATACCGACGACACACTTTCTGGAATTGATTTAGCAGTCCCCGCAAATAATCGCGGTAAAAAAGCATTAGGTTTAGCGTTTTGGTTGCTTGCGAGAGAAATCTCGTTAGAACTTGGAAAAATTGCTAGTGAAGATGATTTCCCATACACCCTTGAAGACTTTACCTCAAATATTATTCCGCTCTACAAACAACAGCAATAGTATGTAGATTTCTTATTCTTTATCCTTAATTATTTATTAATTATATCTTAAGAAGTCATTTTAAATTCTTTTTTAATTTCCAAATTATTTTTAAAATATCACTATTAAATTTTTAATATTCTCTCCATTTTTTAATATAGAATATATAAGGTAGTAAAACTTGTAAGAAAATGAAAAAAGTTATAGCCTTTGCCGGAAAAGGAGGAGTGGGAAAGACCACATCTTTAGCTCTCTTTCTTAAATTCTTGACAGAAAACGACTCTGCTGATATTTTAGTTATAGATTCCGATCCTGACGCGAATGTCGGAGATGTAATTGGAAGAAAAGTTGATTTTTCTGATACATTAGCATCCAAAATGCAAGAATTAAAACGCAAAATAGAAAAACAGTTGCTACCACTTGACATGCCTAAAAATCAAATCATCGAAGGGGATGTGTTTAGCTCGATAATTGAAATGGACGACTTTGACATCTTGGAGATGGGAAGACAAGAAGGGAGTGGTTGCTATTGCTTCATTAATAATGTTTTAAAGAATGTAGTAGATACCTTATCCAAAAATTATCAATTCACATTAATTGATTCTCCGGCGGGATTAGAACATTTTTCACGGAAAACGGGTAGAGACGTAACAGATTTAATAATTGTGACTGATCCCTCAAAAATGGGGTTTCATACTATGAAAAGAATTATCGAGTTAATAGATGAAGTAAGTTTAAAATTTGAAAATATATGGATTCTTGGAAATCGATTTCCAGATTCTTTAAAAGAAGTTTTAGAAAAAGAAGTTGAAAACTTAAAAAAAAACAATGTTAAACTATTAGGATTTTTTCCAGATGATAATCAAATTCTTGAATATAACTTTAATGGAAAAAGTCTTTTAGAATTACCAGATTCTAATCCCACTTATCAAATTGCAAAAGAAATATTCAAAGAAATTATATAATCATTATTTAATCTAATTTTACCTAATTTTATATCATAAATGGAAGACATGTGGTAAATCCTGCTAAAATTCCTTCCATTACTCCTGAAATTAAAATTGAGTAGGTCATGTTGGGATGGGTTAAAAGCTGTCCTCCTTTTGAGATAAACCAGATACTTGTTGAAATTTGGATCAAAGAAAGTAAAGAAAAATAAGCCACACAAATATAAATTGTTTTTTCATGAGGCTGAATTGCAAAATCTATATTTGAAATCCTGAGAATATATTGAGGTTCAATCATACCACCAATATCAAGAAATTGAAAAAAAAGTCCATCAGGGAGTGGATCTAAGACCCATATTAAGATATATATTAAATAATTAAAGATAATTCCGAATCCTGTGAAAATATATACAATTCCAAGAATCACGTGAGTTTTTTTTAATTTTTCAGTAATTTTTTCCTTTTTATCATAGGAATTTTGACTATATCTTTGGAGAATATAAATCCCTCGATATCTTAAAAGAGTCATTATTCCAAGTATTATCAATATCAGGGCAAAAATATACTTCATATAGCCAAATAAAAGGAGTAAAAATTCATTTATAGACATACATAACTCTTCTAATCCATTTACAATATCCGGAATGCCAGTATATAAAGTTGAATTTTCGGAGAAAAATAATTGAAAAATAAAACTCATTAACATCCATTTTTTATTCCAATTTAAAATATTTAAACTCATTTCAAAAGGATTACTCAAAAATAATAGTGCAGTTTAAAACATTAGTTCAGAAAATATTCTAAATGTACTTTATTCAACTCAATCTCATTTTTACTATAATTTTGAATATAGTAACTATTATATATTATATTTCAAAAGTTAGAGAATTCAACCTAAAGTATTTAAATTATATCATACCACTTATGATTTTCGTTCTTTTTTTAGATTTTCTTATCAATTTTACTCGATATGTACCTTCTGAACTTCCTTCTCAACCATATGATACAATAATGGTATTTCTTTCTCAGTTTCTTCTATTCATTTCTTCTGGAATCTATATTATCTCTATAACGTATTCTGACGATGATATTATAAATCTAGAATATCCTTCAAGATTAAGAGCTCGAAAAGGTAAAATTTTTATTGGTAAAATTATGAACCAGAATGTAAAAAAACATAGATTTAATCTGTCTCTTGATGATCTTGAAAAACATGTGTTTATATGTGGTTCTACTGGGATGGGTAAAAGTAATTTTGTCCAAAATTTTTTAATAAATTTTAAAAAAAAGTATGAAATTCCCTTTTTACTTATTGAATTTAAAGCAGAGTATATTTTTTTGCAAAATATAATTGAAGATGTATTGGTTTTTAGACCGGGAGAAAATTTTTCTATAAATATATTTGATCCTGAAGGAGCTCATCCTGAAATTCATGCAGAAAGGATTTTTGATATTTTAAAAAGTGGGCAATTCTTGGATGAAACTGCGGAGTACTCCCCTCAAATGCAAAAAGCATTGGTCGATGTGCTAACAGAAGTATGTAAAAATAAAAGTCTGCAGAATTGGGAGGGATTCTATAAGCAATGTGGAATTTACCTGAAAAAAGAGCGAAATAAGGTGCCCATGCTGGCGCAAACATTAATAAGCATCAGAAATAGAATTAGACGCTTCTCAATAGGCCCATTAAAAGCGATTTTTGGCACAAAAACCGAATTTAAAATAAAAGAACTGTTTAAAAAGAATATTATTATTGATTTAAGTTCAATTATACGGCTTGGTGGGGAAAAGGAAGATGCTTTATTTTTTCTTAATATGATTTTGAAATATTTATGGGATGAAAATCTCACGAAAGGAAGCAGAGAATATAAAGGAATAAAACACATTACCATTGTCGAAGATGCGCAATATTTTGCTCCCAAAGATTTAACTAACCAGACAAAATTAACCACTTACCTCGAAGATATCGCATTGCTTCAAAGAGGTACGGGGGAATGTTTGATTTCAATCGCAACACGACCTCAAGTAAGCGAGGAAATATTAGCAAATTGTGGAATATTGGTAATATTCAAAAATCATATGGAAAAAGAATTTCAATGTCAATTATTAAATTTAAATGAAATAGATGAGCATTATCTATCAATTTTAGAAAAAGGGCGTTGTCTTATTCGTGTGAATTCTTTTAAAAGACCATTTTTATTGTGGAATCCTTTTATACCAAGAGAATCTTTAACTAACTTCGAAATAAATGAGAATAATAAAAGAATTTTAAATAAAAACTTAATTAAAGAAGAAATACCCATCAAAACAAATATAAAAGAACCTGGTGTTGAAGAACAAAAACTTAAGAAACCTCCCATATTAGAAAATGGGAAAGATTTACTTAAAATAGATAAAAATAAAAAACCTATAATCAAAGAAGATGAGATATTTTCTTCGGATTTAAATATCAATAATTCTACAACTGAAAGAGTAAATAAATCTTCTGAATTAAAAGATTTTGAAAAATTTATAAATAAATTAATGGTAAAAGAAAAAGAATTAGAAGAATTATAATTAAAAGAAAAAAAATTTATTATAATTATAATTTATAACCGCATCTTGTACAATATTTCGCACCTTCATAATATAACTCATTACAATTTGGACAGTTTCCTCTGTACACACCCATTTTATTTTCGAATATCAATTTTTCACCACAATTATTACAATATACATCTTGTAAATAAGTTTCTTCACCGCAATTGCTACAATATTTCTTATTATCTACAAAGGGGATTTCAATCTCTCTTAGCTCCTTTTTACGAATAATTTTCATTATATAAGGTCTTAAAAATAATGATAGGATGGCCGCTAAAGCGAAAGGTCCTGCTACTACGGCAAGCAGAATAGCAGTCTCTGTATTACAATACTTTGTGGAATTCTTATTTAAAGATTAACAATTATAGATTTATTGAAATATGAGACTCTTTATTCAACTTTTTTTGATCCTTGCTCTTCTAAAAAAATAAAAGCTAATCTATAATTTGAAATTAGAAATGTGAGATATACAATCCATTCTAAGAAATAATTAGGAAACACCGGAAAAAGCTTTCCTGTGATTGCGGTGTATATCTTTGCCGCATTAAATATAATAACTACTAAAGAACAAATACCAACCCAAATTAGTTTTTGGCCCCCCTCACCCTTGATTTTAATATATAAATATAAAAGCCCTGAATAAAAAAACATTGCTCCAAAAAAACACATCTCACCTACAAATCCATGTATTTTATTTAAGTTTAATGGAAATATGCCTGCTAAAAAACTTCCTAATGATTGTATAGATGCTGTGATATATAAGAATAATAAAGTATTAATTTTATTAGTTTTATAATAAAATGAGTTTACTATCGAATAATGAAATAGTAGCATAAATGGACTTGCTATACTTATTCCTAAGAAGAAAAAGATATTTGAGCCATTAGTCCCCACGCTTAATTGACTAATCCAGTTCTGAAAAATACTAAATGTAGGATCCTCAAAAATGTATAATATTAAGGCAAAGGATATGAAAAAGCCAAATATGGAGTATCCAATTACACCAAAATATGGTGCAGGAATTCTAGTAAACAACTATTGTAAAAACCAATCGGTCTCTCTAATAAAACTTCTTTTATTTCTTCTTTTATCTTTTTCCATAATTTAATCTTATTTCAATTTTTTTGATTAATCTTTATGTACTCTTTTATATCATTTTTATTTACATATCTTTCAAAATTTTTTTCAAATAAGGTTTTTATCCATATTATTATCATATTCTTCGAGAAATTTAGCAATTACCTTACAAAAAGCCTCAAGAAAATCTGAATCGACCTTATCTACGGTATCTTGGGATGAATGAATATATTTATATACTTTTTTATCTGCAAAACCTAATCCTTTAAAATTTTTATTCTTTAAATAATATCCATCGCTTCTATTCACTGCAAAAACAAAATATTTTATATGATAAGTTGGATTTAATTCTTTAGAGAGTTCAACAAATAGTTTAAAAAATTGCGTGTGTTGTAATTTATTTTTCACGGCAAAAGTATCCAAATGAGATCCGAGTGAATCAAAATTTAAATATCTTAATTCTTTATGAGGATATTGCTTTATATGCTTTTTATAAAAGTTTCTAATTCCCATTGTACCATTTTCTTCGGCTCCCGTAAAGATAAACCAGAGATCAATATTTTTAAGCCTATTTTTCGGTTCAGAGAAGTAAGTTAATAGCTCTAATACTATGGCCACTCCTGATGCATTATCGATTGCCCCAGGAGATTTATTGCCTGTAGTATTTATATTTATTAAGAATGTATTTAAACAATTTATTCCAATTACACATATAACAAATATGTTAAAAAAAATATTCGATAAAAAGAAATATTTTAACAACAAGCAAATTACGGCTATAATGAGGGAATAAATCCATATTTTTATATTGATACTCCGAATCGTTATAGTTAATCTTTGGGATTTTGAATCTTTATGACATAATAATAAAAATTCAAATTTTTTGTCGAATCTTTCCCTGGAACCTTGATTTTTTGCGTTAATTTTTACAAATATATTTTCAGATTCAAAATTTTTTCCAATTCTTATATCTTCGGGATTTCGCGTGAGAAGTATTAGAGGGATAAAAAGAAGACTAAGAATAATAATATTGATAAGTATGAATATGGTATTGATATAGATAAAAAATACAATAAGCAACCAAGATATTGAGGTAAAAGCCAACTTTTTATAAATTCTTGGATAAAATGTGGAAAATGTGAATTTTTGAGATTCTGGATTCAATCCTAATTTTTCAATTTCAGCTTTAATTAATTGATTTGCCTGTTGTTCATATATTGTTCCGGCAAGTCTTGGAAAAGCAATCATTTCCAAATTTTTTTTTATTTTTTTGCTATCCATCATTTCAAGTAAGCTCCATATTTAGCTGAACCTACATGTTTTCGATAGATATTTAGATATCCTTCTGTTATTTTAGGTTTTAAAGGAGTCCACTTGTTAAATCTTTTTTTAATCTCTTCTTTAGAAACTAACAGATTCAGCTCTCTATTATTAATATCAATTTCTATGATATCTCCATTCTCTACTATCGCAATAGGACCTCCTTCCATTGCTTCTGGACAGACATGACCGATACAAGGGCCTTTTGTAGCTCCAGAATAACGACCATCTGTTATCATAGAAACCGATTCTCCTAATCCCATCCCAATTAACATTGCTGCGGGAATAGATAATTCTCGCATTCCAGGAGAACCTTTTGGACCTTCATATCGTATAACTAATATAGAACCTTCCTTTATTTCTCCCGCATATAACGCATCTTTTATTTCCTCCTCGGAATTAAATATTCTTGCGACTCCTTTATGGTATCTCATATTTGGGCTTAAGGCACTCTGCTTTACTATCGCCCCCTCTGGTGCCAAGTTTCCTTTTAAAACTGCAATTCCCCCTTGCTCTTCTAAGGGATTTTCCAAAGTTCTCACTATGGGGCTCCCCTTGATTTGTATATCTTCTAAATGTTTTTTCAAAGTTTTGCCCCTTACATTTATCGCTGATAAATCTAATAAAGGTGAAAGATGTTTCATTATTCTTTTCACACCTCCCACTTTATGAAAATCGGTAAGAGTATAGTCTGAAGCGGGTTTAAATTTTGCCAATAATGGAACTGATCTACTCAAACTTTCAAAATCAAAATGATTCAAATTTCCTCCTATTTCATGAGAAAGAGCACACATATGTAATACCATGTTTGAAGATCCTCCAAATGATAGGGCGGTTTTTATAGCATTTTCCATTGAGATTGGAGTGATTATATCTCGTGCGGTGATTTTCTTCTCAATTAGTTCTAATATTACTTTCCCAGTCTCAAGACATAATTTTTCTCGTTCTTTACTAAGAGCACCAGCAGTAGCGCATCCAGCTAAAGATAAGCCGATTGCTTCTACGATGCAAGCCATTGTATTAGCGGTACCCATCATATTACAAGCCCCAGGAGATGTGCATGTTTCAGATTCTATTTGAAAAAACTCTTCCGAAGTTAATTTTCCCGCTTTATACATGCCAATTGCTTCCTTAATATCGCTGGTGACAAAAGTTTTTCCTTTTAAAGGGCCTTCTGTAAATGTTTTAGCCTCCATTATCCCTCCTGTTAGGAAAATAGTGGGGATATCACACCTTACAGCAGCTAACAGCATTCCGGGAATGATTTTATCACATGAGCATAACATTACCATTCCATTAAAATTATAGGCTTTTATCATGCATTCAACTGAATTTGCGATTACTTCCCTTGAAGGCAAAACATATTTTGAGAAATTTCCAGAATTTGCTATGCCATCACATGCGCCTATTGTATTAAATTCCATTGGCGTGCCGCCATGCTTTCTAATAGCTTCTTTTACGAAAGCACTTAAATTTCTAAGATGGATATGTCCAGGATTCACTTCATTCCATGAATTAACTATCGCAATTCTAGGTTTTTGCAGATCTTCATATGAAAACCCACAACCTCTGAATAACGCCCTCTCATATGCTCTTAGAGCATCCAATTTTTGGTTCTTAACTCCCATATTTGTTATCCCTACTTAGATGAATTAAGAAATTAAAAATATTTAACCAACTTTATATATGCATTTTATAATTATATAACATCTAAATTTCTTATTATGATATTCTTAATCACATTTATTTTAATAATAAAATGACTAATATTGATTAGATTATAATTAATTATGATTTTGTCACATATAATACTCTTCTAAATCGGAAAGAGTTTATAAAAAAAAAAAATTTCTTACCGATAATCACAAAGAATAGGTATTTAAAATGGAATTATTTCCTTCAAATTATAATTTATCAACTCTTCTTATTGACTTAATTGTAGTTCTCATAGCGTTTGTTTACATTGGAATAACAATAATAGTTCCGTTGGAATTATATAAGAAAGAAAAGGTTTCGAAATTCCAAGCGAGGAAGGTTGTTCATTTATTTGCTGGACTTGCCGTATTGGCCACACCATTTTTCACGTGGAAATTATTTGGCACAATAATTGCTGGACTGTTAACCATTGTCACTCTCCTTAGTTCTAAAAAAAGTAAAGTTAAAAAACTCAAAGAATTATACGATACAATTGGCGAAGAGGCAGAAGAGGAGCTAGAGAGACCCTATCTACAAGGTCCCTTTCATTATTGTTTAGCAATTACTCTCATTATCACTATCGCGGCAATCTTCTTTCCAGAACAAATTTATTTTGCCATTGCGGGAATATTGATTATGATCGTTTCAGATACCCTTGCTTCTCTGTTTGGAAAAAAATATGGTAAGCATTTTATTAACTTTTCGTGGACAAAAACTACAAGAAGTGTAGAAGGCTCTTTAATCTTGTTAATAAGTGCATTCATCTTAAGTTTCGGAGCATTTTTTATTTTTGGATTTTTGAATATAGGGACTACTCAATTAACATTATCTATTGGAGAAGTTATTTTATATTCCTTGCTCACGAGTCTTGTAGCCACCTTTATAGAATTAATCAGTCCCTCAACTTGGGATGATCTTACCATTACAATAGGTACGACCTTAATTATATTTCTAATTGTGTATTTCAGTTCGATGTTTTGATTGAAGATATAAAAAATTTAAAACATTTTTATTTTCTAAATTATTTTACGGAAAATTTAACAATTTTAGATTCACATGATTGAACCATTAGGTATTTTGAGATAGATTGAATAGTGATTTTGGTAAAAAATAATAAATAATAAAAAATAATTAAAACTTAGGTTAAAATAAGTTTATAAATCTAGACGATTTTCATGGATTCTTTGGATCAAATATTTGATGTTATTGTCGTTGGAGCTGGCACTGGTGGCACCACTGCGGCACGGTTTGCCGCGAAAAATGGCTTAGATGTATGTTTAATTGATAGTAAAGCCAAAAACAAAATAGGGACCAAAATATGCGGAGATGCAGTGGGAAGAGAAATTTTTAACCTACTTGATATAGCACCACCAGTAGGAGAGGAATTATCATGTCCAATAGTAGGAGCAAAATTATACTCTCCAAATCGAAAGAAATGTATTGAGATGAAAGACCCAAAACAAACGGGCTATATAGTTGATCGCGTAAAATTTGGACAACGATTATTAAATGAGGCATTAGACGCAGGAGTCAATCAATTCTTAGATAATACTAAGGCTATAGACCTACTCTATAGAAATAATCATGTTTCTGGAATAAAAGTCAAGTTAAAGAACGGAGAAAAAGCAGACCTCAAATCAAAAATAGTGATTGATGCGAGTGGTCTTTATTCTCCTTTACGTAAAAAGATTGAGAGCGATTTGATTGAGAACGAGATTTCTGAGAAGGATGCTATATTATGCTATCGGGAAATTATTAAGTTTCCGAAAAAAGATCAAGAAGTAAAAGATCCTACCTATATATCTATAATTTTGGATCAAGATAAAGCTCCAGGTGGGTATATGTGGTATTTTCCCAAGGGCAACTATTCCCTAAATCTTGGTATAGGAGTATACATGAATTATGGTGGAAAAGTAAAAGAACTTTACAAAACACACGTATTTAAAGAATTTATTACTACTCCAACTATAGAAGTTTTATCCTCTGGTGGGGGGGTTGCTCCAATTAGGCGCCCGCTCTGGTCCTGTGCTGAAAATGGTATTATGTTCGTTGGAGATGCTGCCTTTCAAGTAAATCCTTTGCATGGTGGGGGAATAGATCCATCAATGAGAGGGGGATATTATGCCGCTTTGACCGCTTCCGGAGCAATAGATAGTGGAGATTATTCCCTAGAGAAATTATGGGATTATAATATAAAAGTAATGACCTCTTTTGGAGCGGAATTTGCGGCATTAGATTTGTTACGAAGAGTTCTTCAATCCTTAACAAATTCGGATTTAAATTTTGGATTAGAAAAAGATCTTTTAACAGCGTCAGAAATTTTACAAATTGCAGAAACCGGAGATCTTACATTATCCTTAATTGATATGGCTTTCAAAGCCTTTAAGGGGATAATGCGTCCTGATCTATTGTTAGATCTTAATTATTTACGACTCAGAATGAATGAAATCTCTAAAAGATATAGAAATTTTCCAAAAATTTCTACAAATTTTGACGAATGGAAAACAAAAGTAGAAGAAATTTATAATAAAATTCAAAAAATGATTATTAGTATAAAAACTAATAAATGAGAATAATCAAAGAGTGATAAAAATGGGAGATATTTCTATAAATAAAACAGAAAAAAATAGTACTTATTCATATTTAATTAAAAAAATTAATGAAGAGGGTGCTTTACACTTCAGCCTAATTGATCCCGATCCCTTTAATCAAAGCCCTAATGTGGCTGCTAAAATAGCGAAATATGCTCAAGAAGCGGGTACAGATGCCATTTTAGTAGGGGGAAGTACTATCATTGATCAAGGATTTGTAGAAAAAACAATATGTAATATTAAAGAAAAGATAGAAGTACCAGTTATTATCTTTCCTGGAGGAATTTCAAATTTTTGTTGTGAAGCAGATGCTATCTTATTTATGTCTTTATTAAATTCAGAAGATCCCTACTTTATTATTGGTCAACAAGCTTTAGCTTCTTACCCTATAAAAATCTCTGGACTTGAACATATTTCTATGGCGTATTTAATAATTGAACCTGGCGCAACAGCGGGATGGGTTGGAAAAGCTAAACTTTTACCAAGGGATAAACCAAAATTAACTGCCGCATATGCGTTGGCTGCTGAAATGTACGGATTTCGAATGGTATATTTAGAAGCGGGTTCTGGTGGTGATCGGATTCCCCCAAAACATATCTCATTATGTTCCCAGGTATTATCGATTCCAATTATTGCAGGAGGGGGAGTAAATACAAAAGAAGATGCGAAGAGTTTTGTGGAAGCAGGAGCAGATATTATTGTTATGGGGAGTTATCTTGAAGAAAATATTTTGAAAGATAATGGATCCTCTCTCAAGGAAATCATCGATGAGATCAAAATTGCTGGAAAGAAACAGAAAAAAAATTATTCAATAAAATAGATTGAAAATTCTTGGCATTTTTATTAGTCTTCAATTTCTAAATTTCTTCTATTTTTAATAGTAGCTTTGAGAATTAGATTTTCGATTTTTTTTAGCGCAACCTTTTCGTTTTTAGGAATAAGATCATAAATTTCTTCAAGTTCATCCAAGCTAAGTAGCTTTAAGTAATTATTTGTTAATAAATAGCGAAATGTTTCAAAATTTTTCTCCTCTAAAGATGAAATTATTTCTTCCATAATGATTTTTTGAGCTTTAGAGACTTTTCTTTCAATCAATTCTTTAAGTAGAGGATACCATAATCTTCTTTTTTCCATAGGGCTGAAATTCGTATTAGTTTCTAGCCATTCTTCAAAAATTACCTCCAATTCTTCATTAGTAAATAGTTCTAGGTATTTCTCATTTAGGTAGAAGATAATCGTATTATAATTTCCTGAGGCTATTCTAGTTGCAATACTTTCTTTCAATTTAATAATTGCCTTTTTATCTCCCAGGAATGCCATTTTTTTGAGTAAAGGAATTGACAAGCTGCTATGTAAAATTCTTAGATCGTAATCATATTCATACCACGCTTGGAGGTTTGAGCAGTGACCGATGAATTCAGTTTCGGGATCAATCAGATCCTTTTTTTTCTCATGACTTTTTTCTAGATTGCTATAAACCTCAAATGCTTCATCTATTGAATCAATATGATCAAACTTACGGAAATCTTTCTCAGAAAGATTGAGAAGAAGATATTTACATTGATGAAAGGGTTTATTATCAACAAAAATAACCGTTTTTCCCCGAATTAATTTTAAAGTCAAATGATCATTAATTCTATACTCTCTATCCTCTGGATATCTTTTTTCTTTTTTATCCTTCTTCTTTTCACTATTAAAGATATAATTAATATCCGCTAATCTTTCTTCAACTTTCATAGATTCAAGATTGAATACATCAAGAAATTCTTGTATTTCATCTCCTTGATCAACAGATATAATTTTACATCGATGATATCGCTCATCTTTTATAAGTTCTTTTTGTATATCTCGTGCTACACCTGTACTGATAAATCTCTTTTTAACTGGTGATTTCGCACCTTTCCAAATAAATAATCTCCTTATATCTTCCCGAATTAAAAATAATACCTTCTCTGGATTAAGGAATTGTGCCAGATGCTTCTCTGGGAAAAATAATTCTTTTACATCACCGTTATCTTCCAATTCATAAGCAAAGAAAATTCTCAAACCACCCCTGTTAAATTAAAGAAGCTAATTCAAACAAATAAATCCAACTATAATTATGTATAAGTTTCTTGATTATGAAAAATTTTCGATTTTTTCCTTGCATAGGTCCGCTATTATCGAAATCTAATAATTATTTTTTTTGAAAATATTTATTTTTTCGTTTTTTTTCGCTTATGAGATTTTACTTTTGATGCTTTTACGTGCGTGGTTTTTGTTGGAGATACTCTTCTTTCATGTGCCTTCCTCTTATGACTTTTTACTCGAGTTTTTCTTCCCAAATTAATCATTCTATTTTATTTTTTCTAAGATATATATTCTTTTTCATAGTATTTAAAACTCTAAAAATATGAACTGATTGAAATATTATTTAAATAAAAGACAAAGAAAATAAATTAATTAATCAAATTTAAAGTTTTAAAAGGCTTTCATATTATAATCTCATCGAGCATCATTTTGAAAAAGAGGAGAATTGTAAAAATTTTTATAATTTTTAAACATTCATTATTTTATAAAATATATCAGAAAAAATTTTAAAATTTCAAATGAAGTTAAAAGCATCTATCGAGATAATGAGGCCCATCAATGATTTAATGGGCTGCTTGACAGTTATTATAGGAATTTTAAATACCAGAACGGGCATCCCTTTAAATGATTTAATTATAAACATTATATTGGGGATATTAACCTATTTCTTTGTTGCTTCTTCTGGGATGATTATTAATGACATATACGATGTTGAAATTGACCGAATTAACCGACCTGAACGACCAATCCCCCGAGGAGCCATCTCATTAAAAGAAGCGAAATATTTATTTGGAATTACTTTAGGTATCGGTATTGCTATATCCATCATTCATAGTCTTATAATAGAGCTATATTTTATTAATGTAATTATTGCCGCGTTTTTTGGCTTTATAGGGTTTGTATACGCTAAATGGGGTAAAAAAAGCGGATTATTAGGAAATATAATAGTCAGTGTATCTTTTTCTATTGGATTAATCTACGGAGCTATTTTAAATGGAATTTCTATTCCACTCTATATTTATTTCTTCTTTCTCACAGCTTTTTTTCTCTTATTAGCGAGAGAAGTGGTAAAAGGATGTGAAGATATTGAAGGCGATAAACTAGAAGGAGTAAAAACTTTAGCAATAAAACTTGGAATAAAGAAGGCATTGATCATTTCAATAATATTCGATATTTTTGCCATTATATTTTTTATTCTTCCAATTTTTACAGATATTATTAATCCTCTGGCATTTCTTATTTCTATGATTTTTGGTCTTGTTGGCGTCTCCGTGGCAATTATTTTGTCTATAATTAGTAAATTAGAACGAAAAGAGTTCAAAAGGATTAGCTTATTGTTAAAAATAGGGGCATTCTTAGGATTAATCGCGTTCGTGTTTGCCAGTATTTAATTATCTAATTCTATTCTAAAATATTTTTTTTATATTACATAATCTTTATATTAAACCTATTCTTTTTTTTCTGAAAAAAGAATTATTTAAAAAAACATAATAGGGGTTAAAAAATGCAAAATAGTACCCAAAAAGATCAAAATAATTCATTTCTAAGTAAAATCCACAAAGTAATAGAAAAATTAACCCAGCCACGTTTAATTAATATCTGTATAGAATTGAGCTTTATAATTTTTCTTAGTGGGTTGATAATAGGTTATATAATTGCGGCCTTCGCCACAGGATATAACTTATGGGAAAATTATATTTCCGATCTCGGATCCATTAGATATACTCCTGCTCCATTCATCTTAGATATAATTGCGATGATTACTTCGGTTTTACTTTTCCCGGTTAATGTGTACTTTTCATGGAGTCTCTATAAAGAAACTAAAAAGAATGCGGAAGGGAAATGGAAAGCATTTTTTATCGTAATGAAAATTTTTACTATCATCGGATTTATCTTATTGGCCTCTGCTGGTGTGGGCTTTTTTGGAATTGGGCTCTTTTCGGAAGATAGGACAACTGCTCTTGGACTCCACAATTTTTTCTCTTATATAGTATTCGGTTCCTTTGCCTTCTCTTCCATTTTCAATGGAATAGTACTCCTTGCTCAGAATCAAAACTTTCAACTCATCTATCCTCGAACAATTGGAGTTTGTATGCTTTTTATAAATGTACCCGTTAGTATATTATTTCTTATAATACCTCCCCTGCTACCAAGGCAATTTATGGAATGGATGATGTTGTTCAGCGTATTTGCATGGATTATGCCTACATCAATAACGATTAAGAAAAATTTAGATCTATAACCATTAAATCTTTATTATTTTCTTATTTCTTTTTTTACTTTGAAGCTGAATTATTTATTTATTAATCATTATTATTCAAAGTAGATAGCAATGGAATTATCTAAGAAGCTTCAAAGCAAACTCAACAAGTTAAAAGCATCTATGCAAAATAAAAAAATTATAGTTGCTTTTTCAGGAGGAATAGACAGCTCCTTGTTGGCCTATCTTTCAAATTTATATTCAAAAGAAACCTTATTATTCACTGCATCATCAATAATTTTTTCAGAGAAAGAACTCCACGATGCTGCTCAATTCGCGCAAAATCATAATATCCCACAGAGAGTTATAGAGTTTGACCCAGTAAAAATAAAGGAATTTCGAGATAATCCCAAAAATCGTTGTTATATTTGCAAGCACCTTATTTATTCAAAATTTTTGCAAATTAAAAATGAGCTGCAATATGATCTAATCGTTGAAGGTAGCAATCTCTCTGATTTGAATGATTATCGCCCTGGTTATAAAGCTATAAAAGAATTAGGAATAGCTACTCCCTATATAGATATCAATATTGATAAAGAAGATATTATTCAATTGAGTGAATTCTTTGATTTAGAAGTGAAAAATAAACCCCCCAATGCATGTTTTGCCACCAGGATCTCTTATGGAATTTGTATTGATGAAGAATTAGTAAATAAAATAAAACTAGCTGAGGAATTTCTCAAAACAGAATTTGACCTTAAGCAATTAAGGGTTAGATATCATAAAGAAAATCTCATAAGGATTGAATTTTTAGCAGAAGATCTTTTCAAAATTTTTAACAGAAATAATATAGAACGTATTAAGAATAAACTAAAAAAATTGGGATTTTCCTATATAACTATTGATATTGAAGGATATAGGAGGAGCGGGTTGATCTATTTTAATTTTGCTCCACAATAAGAACATATTTCTTGGTCATTTTTAACTTCTTGCCCGCAATAAATACATATTAAAGTCTTTTCTTTTTTGTCTTCTATTGGTGTTTCAGGAGGTTTTTTATAAATATTTTGTTCATAATTAATCGTAGATACTTGATCTATGCTAGAAATCTTAATAAAAATAGAACTAAAAATTGTTATAAAAAAACCCACTGGAATCATTAGACCTCCTATCAAAAAGTATATCCTATTAGAACCCATAAAACTCAAATTAAAACTAAACGGTGATATATTAAATATTGTTGAAAAAAACCTTGAAAACCCAATAATAATTAATATAATCCCCATGATTATAAGTATTATTCCACTAAATTGTACAAACCTTTTTATATATTTTTTTACGGCCATTAATCATTTTCCTTTATTAATTTAATTTTAATTAACTTAGTTATTATTGAGCATATTATTTTTTGTTTTTAATATTTCAAATATAATTTCTTTATTTTAATAAAATAGAAATAAATAAAGTATATTAATAGATCTGCTTATTAATTTATCACACTTCATAAAAGATAATTATTCAAATAAATCGTTAGAAAGCTCCCAAGAAGTAACAATCTATTTACCCTTTCATCATAAACTTTTAAGAAATAAAAATTATTTAGATTTTCTAAAGAAAAATCTATTATCATCTCTTCCAACTGATTAATATGACCAAATTCAGCCACTACTTTATTTGTTGAAAAGCTCTTTATCTTGTAGTTTGAACGGCGCGATTTAATGATGCTAAACCATTTCTCATTGGAAGGTGATTGAATATAGAAATTTTTAATTATTGCAGAAAAAACTATTTTTTTTATTCTCGCGATTTCTATCTCTTGAGAATCTTTTATTTTAAATGCAGTTTTAAAAGAAAAGAAAATAGGAGTCACAGAAAGTATCAATCCTTCATGAATATCATATATTTCGCCAATTATTTTTAAAAATTTGTTACGGACCTTTATTATCCCAATTTCGTTATAGTTTTCATCAAAAATATGAAGATTTACTAAATTAAATAAATATAACATATATTTACTCATTTCTTCATAAGAAGAAGGGAAAAATAATTGACTTCCAGAGTTTATATCAATCGTTCTACTTGATTTTGTTATTCTTTTCCCACAATTGGGACAATACAAAATTCCGGGTGGTATATCTGCACCACAAAAATTGCATTTCATTGTATTTGAATTATATTAAAGAATTTATAAGTAAAGTCAAGTTATATTGCGTGAATATAGAAGTATTTCTCATATAAAATTCTTTATGTTAAATTTTTTATATACTCAATCATCTTTTTCCTTTTGATTAACGCTTTCTTAGCCGTTTCTTCTATTGATTTTTCCATAACTTCTTTTTCTTCAGGAGTTTTTTCTCCTATTACCTTTTTAATTTTGGTATATGCAGATTCTCGAAATTTAGGAAATATCTTCTTGACTTGTTTATCCTGAAACACTATAGAAATCTTTTTAGATTCATCCACATATCCGATTTCAGCGCAATTAATATTTTGTTTTCTTAAATCAGAGATTATTTTTTTTGAAGTATCTTCAGTGCAATAAATTAATAGTGCATCTAATGAAACACCTAAATAGTCTACTCCTGTTTGTTCTAATAATTTTAAAACTATAGGATTGACTAATTTTCTAATTTTTTCTTCAAAGACAGTCACTCCGCAATTTGCTTCATAATTTATCTCATAAAGATCCCCACGCAATCCTCCATTAGTTACATCACACATAGCATGGATATTATCTTTATAATCTGAATTCAATATTATTTCGCAGGCCTTTAAGAATTTTATATTCATTGTTTCTTTTACAACATGATGGTTTCCGGAATAAATTGCTGTTGTTGAAATAGTGCCTCCTCCCGCACCCTCAGTCATTAATATTCTATCTCCTGGTTTAATATTTCTCCTAGCAAATAAATTAGTGCTTGCGATACCCACACCTCCTATTCCGCCAACTAAGCGATTTCCGATAACCATATCACCCCCAATTCTCAATGTGGAACCAGCAGTAAGAGGAACTTTTGCTATTTCACAGACAGTAGAAATCCCCGCCATGAAATCAAATAATTTTCCGACATCACTATCATCTCCTAAGTGCACATCAACCAAAATAGAGATGGGTTGCGCCCCTTTTACATATAAATCCCGGAGTGCAGCTCGGGTTACATGAAATCCACATATGAAAGGGAAATCACTCAATCGAGAATGAATTCCTTCCATTTTTGATACGATAATTATATCTTTTTTATCTATATTATTATATAATGATTCAATATCTTGTAATCGAACGGCTCCAGCATCATCCAAGGATTTAGGGGATAAATATGCCTCTGTGCTGGTCTCACAAAATTCAGTTATTAATTTATGTACAAAAAAATCACCCGCTCCACGACATCCCACTCCCTGCCTCCCAACAGTAATATTTGCCCTATCAAAATTAAGAAGACTTTTTATAAATGGATCACTAAGCTTAGAAATATCACTTTTTTTACACTCTTCAAGAACACCCGCAGAAAGTTTATAAGCTAATTCTTTGTTAATCTCTTTATAATCAAGATATTCTTGAACGAGGCGATCAATAATTTGCTCATCTTTATATCCTTTTTTCATTAAATTTCTCGCTAATCCTTCTAAATCGCTCAATATCTCTCACTTCAAATTACTTTTCTTTAAATTAATTTAGATAAGAAAGGAAAAAATTTGAATTTTTTATTTTATAACCTTTATTGAAAATTAAAAAATAATAAAAGAACACTTTAAATTAGGAATCAAATAAAATAAGTTAGTTTAAATAAAACTTGAGTAATTTAAGTATTTAATTATAATGAAGAATATGATTTAAATGGAGAAAATATAGTTTTGAGCTCAAAATATATTCAAAAAAAAAATAATCCCTAGTTAAATCTAGAAATTTAAATAATTTACAAAATAATATTAATTAGAATTAAGCATAGTTTTCACTATATGAATATTTATTCATTTTCTTAAAATAAAACATACTAAATTGGAAGCAAATATGACTCTGGGTGCTGAAGATAATACTGAGAAAAAAACTCAAGGCACGAGGTCCATCTTAAAATGTTTAACGGAATGTCCCAATGGTGCTGAGGTTAAGGTTGTATCTGTTAATGCCGGTCGAGGGGCTAAACAGAGATTGGCGGACCTGGGAATCGTTCCCGGTGTCAAAATTAAAAAAACTAGATCAGCTATCTTGAGAGGACCAGTTGAAGTAATTGTTAGAGGCAGCAACATTGTTCTCGGACGAGGTCTTGCAGCTAAAGTTATGGTTAAATGAAAATATTGTAAATGTAACTGTTTTAATAAATATTTCTTTTAATTATCTGAAATCAAAAATTTTTATAAAATTGAGAGTTTATTTGAGATTTGCTTCTTTTATTTAAGAATATAATTATCAATAATACTTTAAGTAATATTGGCAGATAAAATATTTAATTCTTTAAAAATCATTAGTTTCTCTTAAATAAAGCTATTCAATAGCTCTAAAATAACTATAAAAAAAGATCATTCTAGACTTACCTAATATTTAAATATAATGATTCATATAATTACTTAGAAAAATAACTTTTTCGTTTTAAATCTATGAGTGAAACTGTGATTAAGAATATACAACGCAATAGACTTCAAGGAATACCATTAAAAAGATGTTTAACAGAATGTGAGAAAAATGAAGTTCTTAAAGTTACAAAAGTAATGGTGGGAAAAAAGGCACGACAAAGATTAGCGAATTTAGGAATTATTCCTGGTGTTGAAATCATTAAATCTAGATCTGCGCCATTAAAAGGACCTTTAGAAATTAAAATAAAAAGTTCCAGCTTAATAATTGGTCGTGGAATCGCGTCCAAAATTTTCGTGAAATGTGGCGAGGAGTGTATAGAATAATAAATACAATGATTTAATTTTATTTTAGAAAAATAATACATTTTGTTTGATGTATCTTTTAATATTATTATCTAAAATTTTAAAAACGTGGTAATTTGTATGAGAAAATTTCATAAGAAAAGACAAATACAAAAACATGCATTAAGAGCTAAGGTAAAAAAGGGATTAAGTGAAAAAAATACTATAAACATAGCCCTTGCTGGAAATCCTAATGTTGGGAAATCAGTTATATTTAATCAACTAACTGGATTATCTCAAACCATAGGAAACTGGCCAGGAAAAACCGTAGAAAGAAAGGAAGGTCATTTAGAATTTTTAGGTTTTCATTTTAATATAGTTGATTTACCGGGAATTTATAGCTTATCTACATATTCCTTAGAAGAAATAGTGAGTAGGGAATATATTATTTCTGAAGAAGTTGATGTAATTATTGATGTTATAGATGCGACAAATTTCGAGCGCAACCTCTTTTTTGCGTTTCAATTGCTTGAATTAGAAGTACCCGTTATTCTTGCTATTAATCTATGCGATATATTAAATAAAAGGAATATGACAATCGATTTTAAGAAGTTAGAAGAGATTTTCAAACTTCCAGTAATTCCTTGCGTTGCAATTCATGGACGGGGTGTACATCAATTATTGGAAGAAGCAATAGAATTAGCTGTGTATCATCATCCTCATGCTCATTATTCAAGAAGAGGTAGAAGAATGCATGAGCATTTATCTCATGCGAGAAGAACCAGAGAAATCTATAATAAGGAACTCAATATGGATCTGAAACCAAAAAATTCATTTCAATTTCCTGATCTTAAGCCTATTTTAAAACTTGGGAAAGAAGTAGAGAATAAACTTGAAGGTTTAATTGGTGAAATACGAAAATTTGATAATTATTTTTCTAAATATAATTATCCTCAGAGATTCATAGCTATAAAATTATTAGAAAATGATAAAGAAATCAAAAAATTCTTTCAGAACAATGATAAAACCAGATATATCATTGATATTGCTAAAAATTATCGGAAAGAATTAGAAGACTTTCATGGAGAAGATATTAATACCATAATCTCATCAGAAATATATAATAAAATACATAAAATAACTGAATTAGTTCTGATTAGTGAAGTAGAAAAAGAAAAGAAAAAAACATTTAGAGAAAAATTAGATCAAATTACCACCCATCCCTTCTGGGGATATGTGATCTTAGCTTTAATCCTACTAGGTACTTATTTTTTCACCTTTGAAATTGGTAATTTATTAGGAGGATATTTAGAGGATCTGTATAACATCTGGAGTAGCCAAATTTATGATATATATGGAGAGGATACACTAGGGGTGAAAATATTATGGGATGGAGTTGTTGGTGGGATTTTCGGTGCTGTTGGGGGTGTTTTAGTATTTGTTGTTCCCTTCTTTTTAATTATAGAAATCTTACAAGACTCGGGTTATCTGCCTCGTGCGGCCTTTCTATTAGATAAATTTATGCACTTTCTTGGTGTTCACGGCAAAACAATTATTCCCATGATTCTTGGATTTGCTTGCAATGTACCTGCTTGTGCTGGATGCAGAATTATGGAAACTCAGAGAGAAAAAAAGATCTCAATAGTTTTAACCTCATTGGTTCCTTGCGCAGCTGTGTTAACTGTGGTAATGGGCTTAGTAGGACGATATTTAGGACCTTTATATGTGGCATTGTTATTTTTAATTAATTTTGTGGTAATTATCATTGTTGGTAAGATTTTAAATAAAACAATGCCAGGAAAATCTACGGAATTAATAATGGAGATGCACGAATATAGAGCACCAAATATTAAAGTAATACTAAAACAGACGTGGCTCAGAAGCAAAGAATTTATTTTTAAAGCGATGCCAATCATCATCATCTTAGGTATTGTATTAGAACTTCTCTTAATGTTTAATCTTCTTGAACCAATAAATGTGTTCATATCGCCGATTACGTTTTTACTGGGACTTCCACTTATTACGGGGATCTTTCTGCTCTATGGAATTATCCGAAAGGAATTAACATTAGTCCTTTTGCAGGAACTTGCGAATTCACTTGGCTTGACTATACCAATGCTATTAACGCCCCTTCAAATGTTTGTGTTTAGCTTAGTGACAATGCTTTATATCCCTTGTTTCGCTACCATTATAATAATTGCTCGAGAGACCAGTTGGAAGTACGCATTAAAAATCGCA
This sequence comes from Promethearchaeota archaeon, assembly GCA_016839555.1. Lineage (GTDB taxonomy): Archaea > Asgardarchaeota > Lokiarchaeia > Sigyniarchaeales > SOKP01 > TEKIR-8. The sequence continues at coordinate 342,134 of JAEOUA010000006.1, read as the reverse complement.
TTATTAGAGATTTTAGTTGCTTTATTAATCGGGGCATTGGTATATTGGGGTAGCACCTTAATTTTATCTTTTTTCTAATCTCTGATTTAATGCTTTTTTCTTAATATATTCGACAAGAGTTCTTTCTTCAAGAATAAGATAAACTAGTATTTTCAGTAGAATAAAATTTAATTAAATCATTTGGAATTTGAGGAGAATTCCTCTTTTAATAGTGAAACTAACTTTTTTTTTTCTTCTATTTTTAAATTCTCCATTTTATCACCCCGATTATTTAAAATATCAGGCGGGAGATCTTCGAATAATGATATAAGCAAGATAATGGAATTTCTAATTTTCTGTTTATCATTTGTTTTTTTTAATACTTCCATTAGCTTAATATATGTCTGATTTTTCCAGATTTCCACATCTCCCTTTTTAAGTGGTTTATTATGAAAATAATGCAATATCTGGTCATAAAAATCGACATAACTTTCATTATTCATTCTGATCACTATAGTTCTTCATACAACCTTTTAATATTTAAATAACATGGAAACCATTAATAAAACAATAGATACACTTTTAAATACTTTTAAAGTGTAATATTTAATTATTATAAACTAATTATAATATTTTTAAAATATAAAAATATGTAATATCTAAATCATTTAAATTACAATTTAAAAAGTACTATATTAATAATATGGAAAATCAAAAAGATCTTGCTATTGTTATTTTAATCGGGGGGAAAAGTATTAGATTTGGGTATGATAAAGGTACTATTGAAATCAATGAAAAACCATTAATTCTCTATCAAATTGAAACACTAGCAGAATTTGATGAGGATATTTTTTTAGCTGCAAATTCTGAAGAACAAGTCATAGCTATTCAAAAAAGAGTTGATTTTCCAAAAAAAGTGATTTTTACAGTAGATGATAGGTCCTATGCGCACCTGGAAGAAGTTTTTACTCCAATGTTAGGAATCTATTCCGCTTTTAAAGAGCTGAACAAGAGAGGATTTCGAAAAGCATTCACTTTATCAGGTGATGCCCCCCTAATTAAATCGGAAGTAATAAGGCATATAATTAATCAATCTAAAGGATATGATTGCGTTATCCCACGTTGGAATAATGGATTTTTGGAAACTTTATTCGCGATTTATCCGGTTGAGTCTACCTTTCAAAAAGCAAAAAAAATTATTGAAGAAAAAAGAAATTACGGACTAAACAAACTTATTGATAAATCATGGAATATTAATTACATTTCTGTTGAAAAGGAATTAAAACCACTGGATTCTAATTTACTTTCCTTAATTAATATTAATTCCCCTATTGATATTGAAAAAGTCAAATCTCAACTAAAAAAGGAAATATAGATTATTCTAAATTTTTGGGTATACTAATTTATAATTCTATTTTTTTTATTATGAAAATTTTGTTCTAATTCATTAATTTAATAAGATTTATTGAGATTTTAAATGACTCTTTTGATGGTTTTTTATGCTCTTTAGTAAAGAATTTATAATTTTATGAATATTTTTTTTAATTAATTCATTTTAAACCTTATTGAATTAATGAGAAATTTTTAGCATAAATAAATTTAGTACAAGGAGAAGAATAAGATTTGATAATCCAAAAATGGAAGGAAATTAAAAAGATTTTTATTTATGCGCCGGGTGAGCGATTCTAACAATGAAAATCAGAGTCACAACTCCATGCAGAATTCATTTATCTTTAATCGATGAGAATGGATACACCGGAAGAGTCGATGGGGGAATAGGTCTCATGCTTGACCGCCCGAATGTGGTATTTGAAGCTACTAATGCAGCGAAAGAATTTAAAATTGAGGCAAACCACTATTACCGCGAATCAATTGAAGTAATCAATGAAAAAGCTTCAAAGGTTTTTAAAGCATATAAAATAGATAATAAAAATTTTCATTTCAATTTAAAACAATATTATCCTTCCCATGTTGGTCTTGGTTCTAAAACACAATTAAGCCTGGCTATAGCAACATCAATCGCGAAATTGAAAAATTTAAATGTCTCTCATAAAACTTTAACAAAGATAGTAGAAAGAGGAGGTACGTCTGGTATTGGTTGGCGAGGATTTGAAATGGGAGGGTTCATTTTAGATGGAGGCCATGATTTTGGCAAGGGGGAGGAAAAAGAAACATTCCTTCCCTCATCTGCCGCTAATTCTGCCGATCCGGCATTAACAATTCTCAGATATGATATTCCGGAACATTGGCGTTTTGTACTTGCCATCCCAAATGTTAAAAAAGGAGCATATGGAGATGAAGAAATATCTATTTTTCAATCTCATACACCCATTCCGAGAGAAGAGGTTAATGAAGTTTCCCATCAAATTTTGATGAAAATAATTCCTGGGATTCTTAAAAAGAATTTAACTTGTTTTGGAGAAGGATTAAAAAAAATCCAATCAATCGGGTTTAAAAAAAGGGAAATTCAATTACAACATAATGTGGTTAAGAATCTTTTAAATTTTATGGAAAAATATGGTGTAAAGGCATATGGGATGAGTTCTTTCGGTCCCAGCGTGATTGGAATCACAGAGTCCCACTCAGAAGCTAAAAAATTATTAAGAGCCGTTAAAACTCAAATTAAGCATGTTGGCGGGCATTTCTATTTATGTAAGCCTAACAACACAGGAGCAGAATTTGAAATTCTTGACTGAGAAAAATGAAAGAAAAAACTGTAGATAAAATTTATTTTGCCTCTGATATAACTGAAAGAGAAAGGGCATGTTTTGAGGCAGGTATTAAACTCGGAGCTCTTTATCACATTTTATGTGGAATCCCTATTTCTCGGGATCAAAAAGTAATTTCCTCTATTGAAAAGGGAATAGAAGCATCCCTGAAATGCCAACCATTTATAAAAAAAGTAGAAGTAAATTTAGATCGAGATAATATTAAAGGAGAAAAGTCCAATGAATTTGATTACGATGAAATAACGGGAAAAATTATCCGAGCAAAAGTGATTGTACAGTTTGAACAGGTAGAAATAACAGCAAGAATAGATTGGGTAAAAGATCTTGAATACCCTTTAATGTTTATCGAGAAAATTATTGAAAAATAACAAATTTTATGAATATCTTCTAATATAATTATCTATTAATTTCATAGTTTCATTAGCGTTTTTATTTTTCGAAAATCGAGCTATATCTTTTCTATAATTTAAAATTTGATTATAAATTACCGAGCATAGTTCTTGATCTTGTTTTTCATATGCTATCTTTAATCGTGTTGCTAAAATAATACTCTCAAGGGCTAGATTATCAGCTCTATTAAAAAGCTTAACACTCTCCTTAAATTTTTTATGAAAGATACAATTTAATTGGAATTCTGTGATTTTGATCTCCCCTAATTTATTTTTCTTTATTTTGTCATTTTCATCAATAACTTTACAAATTAATATCCCATTAGCGCTTTTAATATATGGAATACCATTTAAATTGTCAACAGTATTTCTTGGAATATTTTTAGCTAAATTTTCTTTATTCGGAACCTTTATGTAATGATATTTTTCTTTAGGAAATTTTTTTAATCCTATCGGTGAATCGGGTTCTTTTAAAGCAGCCAATGCAAATAAATATACATTATCTACCAGATTTAATATGATGACTCCATTCTCTTTTAAATTTTTATAAGTTTGGGTAGTAGGATAGGGAGCGATTTTGATAATATTATTTTCTACTAACCTTATACCCATAGCTGCTGTATTTGGAATAATTTTTTTTTTTAAAGGATTATCTCTAATTGAAGTGGCTAAAATTTCGTATAAATGATTATATTCCATTCCAAATTGTTTTCGAAACAAGTTCACGATTCAATTTCTTGTTGGGTTTATTAGAAATACTAAAGTTTAGAGATTTAAATAATTACTTAATTTCTTTTAAAAATAATCTCTTCATCCAATCTGGCAAAATTTATCCGCCATAAAAAGCAATAGACCCAAAAATCTCTAAGGACCTGAATATTGGTAAAGTTATGATTGTAAATGGTAAAGTTGTATCTAAAACCGCTCCGACAGTAGTAGATATAAATGCTACAAGCAATAATTTGCCTTTTAATTTAATTTCTGGAATTTCTGATTTAAGTGAATAGTATTAGAGTAAAATCCCAATAATCAAATTTTTGACTACTGCTATAAGAAGATACCATTGTACAAAATTTTTATGTAAAATTAAAGTTTAAAAAAATAAATATAAAAAAAAGAATAAAATTTATTTTTAAAGATGAAAATCAACTACCTTTGGTCTTTCATATCTCCTCTCTTCAGGATATATTACACCAAACACAGGAGGGCAAGAATTATAGACTTCCTCGATTTCGATTACACCAAATTTGAATAATCGTGATTTTTTAAATCCTGTATAAGTTCCCTTCACAACTAGATTAGCAAAATCAAAATTCATACAATGAACCGCTACTTTTGCTCCTTCTGGAATTTTGAGCAAATCATCGCTGTTTGATGCCAAGGGAAAAACGAGTCTATTATGATCAGCGGCCTGTAGTGGAATACAAGGAATTATTATAGGATAGCCATCGGACGGATCCAAATATGCGATTGCTCGTACTGCAATAGGAGCAGTATAGAGCTTATATCCTATTGGATTCAGCCGCTCTTCATCTAAACCTGTTTTTAACCCTCCTTTCCCGATTAAATCTTTTACAATCCCAGACACGATTCCCAACAGTGGAAGGTCTCTTATTCCGGTTGCAGCTACCAGATTATTATAATATGCAGTATGAACCCTGACATAAGTGAAATAGCGCATTAATTCGGTGTTGTTGAAGAATTCTAAATCATCTCCTTCTTTCGTTGTATAATCAAAATCCGCTTTCGCTTGAAGGAATTTAAAGGGCATTTCAGCAGTCATATAAAGAATCCCTTGCTTGGGATTTTTTTTTACGTTTTCTTTACTCGTCCCATCTGTGAAGGCACCCCATACAATCTTATCTTTAGCAGACGCACGATTACTTGTGATGATGGTGATATGAGGCCACCCACGATCATCAATTGTCGATACCATTTTTAACATTATTGCGGGTTGGGTAAACTCAATTGCTTCCGGAGATAATGTCTTAGACCATTGAGGTCCTTTTGTCTTATTTTTCGTTTTATTTTTTGCCATACACAGTCATCTTTTTTATTTAATTTTTATTAACAAGAAGGTAATTTTACTGTATCATCATAAGAAGATATCTCTTCTTCACTTTCCTTTTTTTTAGTTAATCCAGACCATTGCACATTGGCAACGCCAGTATCTTTCGCCAGCTTATATAATTTTTCAATTGTTTCCTCTCTCATCAATGGTAAACCGTTTAGCGGCCAGTCGATATCAAGGCGATCATATTTGGCGGCGCATAAGTTATTAAACGCCAGAAGATCCCACCTCTCGGGAATATTTTCTAACTCGTTGACGATAAAAGTTCCAATTCCCTTAATATTTTCTTTCGTCGCAGTATAGTTTGGAATTAGAGGTGTTCTTATCCAGATTTTTTTGTTATGATCTTTTACATAGCTGGCAAGCCATTTGGCATTTTCAAGAATTTTTTCATTGGAAACTCCTGTATATTCCTTATGCTTTTCTGGATCTATTTCCTTAATATCTAACAATATTAAATCGACATAGGGTAATATTTTCTTAAAAGTCTCTTTTGATGCATATCCACAGGTATCTAAGGCTGTAGAAAGCCCATTTTCCTTACATTTTTTAAAGAAATGTTCTATAAATTCGGGCTGAAGGGTGGGCTCTCCACCAGAGACCGTAATTCCTCCGCCAGATTTTATATAATATACCCTATCTTTATGTACTTCGTGAAATAAGTCTTCTAAGTCCCACCAAGTGCCAAACATATGAAGTGCTGTGCTTGGACATGCTTCTACACACTCTCCACAGCTAATACATTTCTCTCTATCTATGTGAAGTCCTTCCTTATCAAGAGAGAGCGCATGCTGTTTGCATGTTTCTACACATGTTTTACATCCTATGCACTTGTGTTTTAACCATTCTAATAGTGGCTTTTTCGGGATCGATTCTGGATTATGACACCATACACATTTTAATGGACAATGCTTCATAAAGACTGTTGTTCGAATTCCAGGTCCGTCTTCTGTAGACATTTTCTGTATTTCGAAAATCAATACTTTAGATGCACTTGCCATGATACTATAATTACCTCCTTACTATTATTTATATTTGATGAGATTCTCGCTTTATTATCTCGTTTTGAAGCTCTTTCCCAATCGCCGTAAAATACGCATTATAGCCAGTAATTCTGACCAGCAGGTTTTCATAGTTCTCCGGGTGCTTTTGAGCATCGCGCAACACATCAGCATCAATCATGTTAATTTGCAAAGAAGTTCCTCCATTTTCAATATATCCACGAAGATATGATTTAAATTTCTCCTTATTTTCTGGGACTCGTAGTATGCTTGGATTAAAGGTGATGGTGTGACTTGCGCCATTTGGTAAGTAATTGATATATTCACCATGCTCAGTCTTGCCTCCGAGGGCCATTCCTACGGAATTAGTCACCGCTGTGGGGCCTTTTATATCGACGCCATCTGTAGGACAAATTGCATTCGACAAATAGGTCGCGGCATTCCGACCATTGGGAGTTGCTGGTGTAAGCATTGCATCAGCACCCGCCCAATAATTCCACGAAAGCATTCCAGGTCGATATTGAAAGTTGGTGGGAGTTTTATATTTCCATGTTTCATCAGCCCATGTTTTCATTACTATTCGAGCCAATTCATCCGCTTCATCATTATCATTTCCGTATTTTGGAGCTTTATGAATTAAAGTGGTTTGAATGATCGAATTTTCTTTTCCTTGAAAATCTTTAACTAATGCATCCTTTATTTCCGAAATTGTATATTTTTTATCCTCATACACCAGTTTTTTGATTGCTAATAAAGAATCAACGGTAGTGGCATAGCCAACCCCTTCCACGGTGATAAAACTTAATTCTGCTCCCCCATTTCTCACATCTAAGCCTTGTTCAATGCATCCTCTTACAAAAGTGGATAAATAAGGAGTTGGAAGATAATTTCCACGTAGTTCTTCTGTTTCATTATTAACTTCCACAAGATATCTAATGATAAATTCGATTTGCTTTTTCCATGCGGCAAAAAACTCTTCCCATGTTTCAAAATTTTCTGAATCTCCTGTTTTTGGTCCAAATTGCTCTCCTTCCTTTGTCCAGTCTTTAACTACATTTCCCGGCATATTTTTGCCGTTCCATAAGGTTAATTCTATACTTTTTGCTAAGTTTGGATTACAATTCACGGTTCCAGAGCGATCATTTCCTTGCATTGTATTTTCTAAACAGCCCACACATGCATAATCCCATGCCTGCTCTTTGGGAATTCCTTCCAAGACCATTCCTGCAATACTTCTTTCATCGAAATTTAACAGAAATGGTGCTCCTTGAGCGCGTGACACCATGTCTACAATGATATTAAGTAATTTATCCGGAGAATTTCGATGTAGGCGGATATTTGGTTTCGGTTCGAGGATCGGAGACCATTCATCTATGACTTCTAAAATGGTATACGTTAGTTCATTCGTCAGATCTTCCCCATTTGGACCACAGCCTGAAAGTGTCATTAATTGTCCGAAGCCTGATGTGATCCCTTGTTTCCCTACTCGTATCATCGCATCATATGCAGTATTGCAATGAAACCAAAAGCTTCCCAATATTTCTTTTGCGAAGTCTTTGGTGATGGTTTTCTCTTCAATTACATCTTTCTTATATAAATGCCAGAGGTGTTGGTCTGTTCTGCCAAAAGATGTGCCCGCTCCCGGGTATGATTCTTCTGCCATAATTAACATATGCGTTAACCATATTGCTTGAACACCCTGCCAGAAGGTTTCTGCTGGTTCCCATGGTACTCTTTCTAAACTTTTTGCCATCTGTTCTAATTCTTCTGCTCTTTCTGGAGTGGCATCTTCCTTTAATCTTCGACATTCTTCTGCATATCTCTTTGCTAATTTTCTGGGGATTTCAGTGGCTCTTATCATTGCTCGCAATTCTGCCCCTTCTGCTCCGTTTTTCTCTTTTCCACTGAGATTTTCATAGCTCCTCTTCGCTTTATCATGCAAAAATTTAAAACCTTTATTTATAACCGTTTCATAGTCGGGAATAATATGCCCTGAGGTAGCGCCTGTGTTACCGAATCCACTTTTATGGAATTTGAAGAATTTTTCACGCGTTTTAATTAATTTTTTCCAAAATTTCTTAGTTTCTTTATTATCTAAGCAATGACTTAATTGAGTGTTATAACGTCCACCCGCGATTAAATCGTTTTCAGAGATAATTTCGTAAGGGATATAATCCACCATTGCTTTTTCAAAAAAAAGAACTCTTCGTTCAGGAATGGATAAATCCCAAAAATTTTCCGGTAAATCAATGGGGATTGCGCTTGATCTGAAGGAAGTTTCAAATACCCCCTTTCCTTTGTTTCCAATGTACATATACACCTCTGGGACGATGTAAAAATTTAATTCATTAAACAATATGTCCCATTCTGTTCCAGTAGTGAAAGGAGAGAATTCATTGTTCCATTCTCTTTCAGCTCCTTTAAAATAATATTCACGAAGCCATTTAGATCGTGGAAGCATATCGTGAGGTTTTGCCACCTCAAAAGGATGCTGTTTCTTAAATTCAGAGGAATCTGAAGTTTTACTCATTTATTGATATACCTCTCTAATTTTTCTCAATTTTTTATAGAAAGATTATTTTTAAAATTTTTAATTCTAATTATTATAATTTATAACTTTATATTAAAGTATTTTCATTTTTTGGTATAAATAATTTTCAATTTTGAAAATCTTATTAATAAATTTTAATTATTTAAAAATAAGAACGAATTATGAAAAAGTTACGAATTGGAAATCTTATTGATCTATCACTTATAGAAATCATTACTCTAAATTTATTGTTAGAGTATGGAAAGCCAATTGTAAGATACACTCTTTATGTAATTGTAAATGAATTAATTCAAAATAACAAAATAAACGTAAATAAATTCAAAGATATAAATTTAAGTGAATATGAAGCCAAATATCTTGAATATACTGAGAAAAAAGAAAAAAGTAATTCAGATCTCTCTACTTCCAGTTTTTATAATAATTTATCTAACCTCGAAAAACGAGGTTTAGTAAAATTTAACCTTAATCATAAGAGAAGAGTTCAAACAGTCGAGGCCACACCACTAACCAATTATTTATTAAAATATCTGCTACAATTTTTTATGGATAGCAGTGTGATTCCAGATGTTATACAGTTTGACGAGGGGTTAACGGACCGGATAAAAAAAATTAGCAATAAAGACCATTTAGAAAATATTATGGCAGTATGGTTCTCCAAGCATATTTTTTTGAGACTTATAAGTTTATTTAAAACATTAGCTGATGAAGTTTTTATTCTCTCTAAGAAAGAAAACTATGAGAATTATACTGAAACAGAACTGATGGATATTCATATTTCAGAAGTATATAAAAAAACAATTAGAGAGCCTAATGATTTCATTGAAATGGTTGCGATACCGGACTATAAAAAAAATACCAATTTTTTTAGAATGAATGAGGTTGAAGTGTTAAAGGAACTCCATAGGATTCTTCAGCCAGGAGGGATGATTATTGTAGTAACAAAAGCAGACTTTCCTCTTACTGACGATGTTACTGCGGATTTACTTTTAAAAATCTATAAAGAATCTATTTCTGATACTATTTTTACGGAGGAAGAATTGAAAAGTGATTTGGTAAAAGCGGGGTTTACTAAAAATAAAATGATTGATTATCAAGGCTGTGTAGTTGGAATAGGTTGGGTAGAATAATTCATTGATGATATTCAATATGAAGTGGCCAATAGTTTATATTATTAGGTTTATCGAAAAATAAACAAATATTTTTGTAATAATAGAGAAAAAAAGCTAAAAGATTTGAAATATAAACTGTTAAATAAATAATTATATATAAAATTCGAACTTTTTTTTAAAATAGTGTATCTTTTCTTAATTAATAAAATTTTAATAAAACTAATGATAGATTTTATATATTTAATTTAAAAGTGAATATAAAATGCCTTGGATAGATGCAAATTTATGTGATGGTTGCGGCATTTGCATTGAAGAATGTCCTTCTGGAGCGATTACTATGGTTGATGAAAATGCTCAAATAGATATGGATATATGTATTAGATGTGGCACATGCCATAAAATATGTCCGCAAAATGCCGCCAGACATGATAGTGAAAAAATTCCTGAAGAAGTAGAAAATAACATCAAATGGGTTAAAGAACTATTAACAAATTATGAAACAGAAAAAGAAAGGAGAGGATTCCTTAAAAGAATTAAAAGACACTTTTTAAGGGAAATAAAAGTTAATGAAAAAACCTTAGAAAAAATCGAAGCTCTCATATAAATATTTTTAAGATTTATATTAGCTTAGATGGGGATTATTAAATATCTTTTTAGAATTTTTAATACAAAAGGACTCAACTAGAGAGGATAAGAGCAAACACTAAATATGAATGATTTAAAACCAGAAGAGCTCAACAAGCTTTTCTCTTATTGGATTAACCATAATAAACAGCATGAAAAAGAAATTGAAAAATGGGTAGAAAAAATTAAAAAATCTATTTCTGAAGGTATTACTCAAGATTTAACAGAAGCAATGCATTTATTTGAGGAAATAAATAAAAGTTTTGAATCAGCGAAAGAAAAATTAGAAAGCGATGAAAATAAAAATTTAGATAAAAAAATAAAAGAAAAAGAAAGTTCAATACCTAAAAGGAGTAAATCTATAAATAAATTTAAATTCAAAGAGATTGGGATCATTCATACGCCTTATACAGATAATGCCCCTTATCAACCGGTCGATAAAGATAAAGGAAATTTTCAAATTATTCTAAATCCTGAATATGTTGAGGGACTTCACGCACTTGAGAAATTTAAGTATATCTATATAATTTATTATATTCATCGTATATCTCGAGAAACAGAGAATATAGTATCTCCCCCTTGGACTGGTGGATTAGAAGTTGGAGTTTTTGCGAGTAGATCTCCTGTACGCCCAAATCCCATAGGAATTAGCATTGTAAAAATTAAAAAAATTGTAGATAATAAAATCTTTACTTCAGGATTAGATGTTTTTGATGATACTCCTTTACTCGATATTAAACCTTATATTAAAGATTTAGATTCAAAGAAAGATGCAAATTATGGATGGATAAAAGATATAGATGGATATGAACATTTACTCCTGCATATTAAAGGAATTCCACATGACTATTAAAAAAATCATCAGATAATTAGATCAAAATTTTAAAAATACGATAATTTTCCCAACTTTACCAATCATCATTTTATTGCTTTAATAGTCACAAAAGATCCCTCACCATACCCTTTTTTTATTTCTTCTTTTTCTTTAATTGCTGATAAAGGGTGTAAAATGGTTTGATTAAAGGAGAAATTTCTAAAATTAGTTTTTTTTAGAAAGTCTATAACCTCTTCCACGGAGTAAAAATCTGCTACTTTATAGAAAACATTAGATTCTTTATAATTCTCATATTTTCTTCCAATTGCACTATTTCGGTCAATAAAACCTATTATAAAAGAGCCATTTTCTTTCAAAATCCTAAACACTTCTTTAAAGGATGCTTCTATATCGTCAAGAAAGCATATTGTAGTCACCATTAAAACGAAATCAAATAAGTTATTCTTAAAAGGTAAATATTCAGCGATAGAATCAATAAGATTTATCTTTTTCTTTTTGGCAATCATTCTCATCTCATGGGAGGGTTCTACTCCGAGGTTGATCCCTAGAGGTGCTGCAAATCTACCGCTCCCTACACCAATTTCAATGCCAAATTTTCCTTCGGGAAGTTGATTTTTTACTGCTATTAATTCTGATTTATAAGCATATTTATGTTTCAGAAACCATCTCTCGTATCTGTCGGGATATGTTTCAAAAGGCGCAATACGGGGCAAATGAACTTCTCCAATTTAAATATATTATTATCTAATATGAATAGATCATTGAATGAAAAAAATCTTAATATTAAAAATTTTTGAGAAAAGCTTTCGAAATAATTTCTAAAGATTTAACTTTTAAAATACATGTAATTATAATGATAATTTGAAAATAAAAACAAATAATTATAATAATATACTCTATTAGATGAAATAAAATGGTAGATACAATTATAATATGTAAGGAGGCTAAAATTAATTCTTACTTAAGTGCTCTCGTAATTGCAATCAATACAAAGAAGAAAGGCGACGATATATCAATTGTTTTTATGCAAGAAGGATTAGCAGGACTCATCGACAAGAAATTCAGGTTTCCAGAGGGTTTGGAGCCATATTCCGAAGACATCAAAAAAAATGCAGCTGAAATGGGAGTTTCTATAGACCCTTTCGACCTAATTAAACATGCTAAAGGTATGGGAATTCCATTATATGCTTGTCAAGCATGGATGAAATTATTAGGCGGAAAACCACCAAAATTTGATATACCGGAAGGTTTAGAAAAGTTAGAATTAAATGACTTAGTAGATGCAATAGCCGAAGCAAAAAAAGTTTTTACACTTTAAATTGAATTTTATATATATAATATTATATTTTTTTCCAAATGACTAAAACCGTCTTAGGTATCGATCCTGGCTCCCTAAGTTGGGATTTTTTCGGTTTAAATGATGATCAGATCATATTAGATACATCTATTCCAACTAAAGATATAATACGAGAGCCCCGTAAATGTATTACTGTTATCAAATCATTACATAAAAAACATAAGATTGATTTAATGGTTGCTCCTAGTGGATTTGGATTACCTTTAAGAAAAAGTTCTGAACTTACCGAAAAAGATATTTTCTTAACCTTATTAAAATTCCAGAAAAAAGAAAAAGAAGAATTACTAGGATTAGGAGAAATATTAAGATTAATTAAAAAAGAAAATATTCCCGGTGTCATGGTTCCCGGCGTAAAACATCTCTCAACCGTACCGAGATATCGAAAAATCAATAAAATCGATATGGGGACTGCAGATAAATTATGTACCGCTGTGGTGGGAATAAAAGATCAAATGGAAACCTATAATCTCCCTCCTGAAAGAACAAATTTCATCATGGTTGAAATTGGATATGGATTTACTGCTGTATTAGCGATTGAAAACGGAAAAATCATTGATGGAATTGGGGGATCAAATATAATGGGATTTAGAGCCTGTGGAAGTTTAGATGGAGAATTAGCGTATTTAATAAAAGAAATCAAGAAGGAAAATATATATAAAGGTGGTGTAGCTTATATTGCAGGGTATTCAGATTTAAGCTTGAAAGAAATCTCACTCTTGGCAGAAAAGGATGAACAAACCCGAATTGCCTTCCAAGCTTACATTTCAAGCGTTCAAAAAGCAGTATATTCTATTTCCTCCTCATTTTCAGAAAAAGAAAAAAAAAAAGAAATATTATTAGCAGGGAGGGGTGCAAACATTAATTATATTCAACATAACATCTATGATGCTTTAAATGATTTTATACCTGTAAGATTAATGAAAACTTATAGTCAAATAGCAAAGAGAGCCGCCCAAGGAGCCGCCTATATAGCTGATGGTTTATTAGGAGGGAAATATAAACCCATTGTTAATAATTTAGAATTAAATCACGCATCAGGATCAATTTTAGACGATATCTTCATTCCATTCAAAAAAGACTATTTAAATCGTAAGAACAATAAATAAAAGATTAAATTTTGATATTTAAACAGATTAAGTATAAAACAAACAAAGATTAAAGATAGTTCAAAACTACCTTATTACAATATAAAAAAATCAACAGCATTATCTGAAAGCTTATAAAGGTTATAATTATAATTTATTTTCATAATTTGATTAATTATTTATTTTTATTTGTATCTTGTTTTTATTTTTAAAATTAATAAATTAAAAGAAGATTGCTTAAATACATAGTTATCCTTTACACCATTGAACCAATAATTAAAATTAGAGAGGAAATATATGGAATATAAAGAACCTAAAAAAAGTAAAGATACCCTAACTACTGCTGGAGGCGCTCCCATAGAAGATAATCAAAATTCAATAACTGCTGGTGAAAGAGGCCCAATTCTCATGCAAGATGTACATTTAATGGAGAAATTAGCGACATTTGCTAGAGAAAGAATACCAGAACGAGTTGTTCATGCAAAAGGAGCAGGAGCGTATGGTACGTTTACCGTGACACATGATATAACAAAATATACTAAGGCAAAAATATTCTCAGAAGTCGGGAAAGAAACAGAGGTATTAGCTAGATTTTCGACTGTAGCAGGAGAAAGAGGTTCAGCGGATACAGTAAGAGATGTGAGAGGTTTTGCGCTTAAATTTTACACAGAGGAAGGCAACTGGGACTTAGTAGGAAATAACACACCTGTGTTTTTTGTCAGAGATCCTTTAAAATTCAGTGATTTTATTCACACTCAAAAACGGATGCCTAAAAATAATCTACGCTCCCAAACGATGTGGTGGGATTTCTGGTCATTAGTTCCCGAGTCCCTACATCAAGTCACTATTCTTTTCTCGGACCGAGGCATTCCCTATGGATTTACCCACATGAATGGATATGGAAGCCATACCTATAGTTTTATAAATGCAGATAATGAGCGTTTCTGGGTCAAATTTCATTTTAAAACATTACAAGGCATTAAAAATTTTATGCAAGAAGAAGCAGATAAAATTGCAGGTATTGATCCGGACTGGGCGACACGCGATTTATATGAGAGAATTGAGCGTGGAGATTATCCAAAATGGGAACTTAGTGTCCAAATAATGCCAGAATTAGAAGCAGAAACTTATGAATGGAACCCTTTTGATTTAACTAAGGTTTGGCCCCATGGAGATTATCCATTAATAAAAGTAGGAATAATGGAATTAAATAAGAATCCAAAAAACTATTTTGCAGAAATAGAACAAGCAGCATTCGATCCTTCTAATAAGGTTCCCGGAATTTCGTTCTCACCAGATAAAATGCTACAAGGAAGACTCTTCTCGTATGCAGATGCTCATCGCTACCGATTAGGAGTAAATTATCAGTCATTACCGGTAAATAGACCAAAGAATGCAAAAGTAAATACCTATCATCGTGATGGCTTTATGAGATTTGACGATAATGCAGGAGCTTCTCCTGTGTATGAACCCAATAGCTTCGGAGGTCCTAAAGAGGATCCTAAATTTAAAGAACCTCCACTAAAAATTTCTGGAGATGCTGATAGATATGGACAACCCAGAGTAGATGCTGATTTTATACAGCCTGGAAATCTCTATAGATTAATGCCAGCAGATGAACAAGATCGTCTTATACAAAATCTGGTTAATAGTCTTAAAACCGTACCTACGTTTATCCAAGAAAGGATGCTAACTTATTTCTATAAAGCTGATGAAACTTGGGGAGATAGAGTCGCTAAAGGATTAGGGCTAAAAGCAGCAGTCCAAATGTAAATATTAAAATTTTTTTATTTATTTATTTATTAGTTATTAGATAATCAAGTTCAAGTTTGAGAAATTTATCATTTATTTTTTCATATTTTTATCATACGAGATTATATTTGCAATCAATCGATTATAATTACCAATATCGTAGATTGAATAATAATAGAAGAATATATTAAAAACATCAGATTTTATTTAACGGTAATCTTACATAAAATGAATTATTAAATCTCTTATCTAAAAAAAGTAAAAAAGGTTAGTGATTTCTATTAATATATTGATCTTAACTGGACAACAAAGTTATTCTATATTAAAAAAAATTTCAAATTCAATTAAAGGACATCAGATTAATGTATATAAAGTACCTATTTCTATTTCGGCATTTATAACTCAAAAATTAGCGAAACAAGCTTTAAAGTCTATAGATCTTTCATCCTATGATTTAGTATTACTTCCTGGATTTATACAATGGAGTTCTAAAAATCTTGAAGAACAATTTTCTATTTCCATAAGAAAAGGCCCGGAATTTGCTTCTGACCTTCCATTAATTTTGGAAAATATAGAGAGTATTGAACTCTCCACCGAACTTCCAGCAGATAAACAACTCAAATTAACTGGAGAAACTGAATATCAAAAAATAGTTCAAGATCAAATTAATAATGCCAAAAAAAATATAGATCAAGCAAATTATTATATCAATAAAAAAGTTAGCGATATAATGATTGGAAGGGATTTGCCTCCTCCAATAATCGCAGAAATAGTAAATTGCACAAAAAAGTCTGATAAATCAATTATTAAGAAAGCACAACATTATATAGATTCTGGGGCTGATATAATAGATATTGGATGCATCGCAAATAAACCCAAACCCAGTCGAGTAAAAGAAATTATTAAATTATTACAATCCAATTTTAATATACTTCTAAGCATAGATTCTATGAATACTGAAGAAATCCATTCAGCTGTAGAGGAAAAAATAGATATGATACTAAGTCTTGATATTGGTAATTATAAAGAATTCATTAGTATTCCAAAAGATATTCCGATTGTAATTTTACCAACCAATATTAATAAGGGTTATTTTCCCGAAGATCCTCAGACTCGTGTCCAAAATTTATTTACTCTCACTGAAAAAATGTTTAACTTAGGCTTTACTAAATTAATCGCCGATCCCTTATTGGAAACACCTATTTCACCCGGAATCGTACCTTCACTTACCACATATTTCTTATATCGCAAAAAGGTTCAGCAAGACGAATTCAAAAAATTCGAATTACCGATGTTTTTTGGGATTTCAAATGTGGTTGAATTGATGGATATAGATTCAGTAGGTATTAATGGATTATTAGCAAGTATAGCTGTTGAATTAGATATGGGAATTCTTTTTACAGTAGAGCATAGTACAAAATTAATGGGTGGCGTGAAAGAATTAAAAGAAGCTGTAAAATTAAATTATGTCTCAAAATATAAAAAATCACCCCCTATCAACCAGGGCATTCAAATATTTAAAGCGAAAGGAAAAACCAGTCAGAAAATGCCGAGAATAGATTTAAATGAAAATCCAATCATTATTAATAAAAGAGATCCATCCTATGAGCCTGATAAAAAGGGATATTTTAAAATTTATGTCAATCACTATAAAAAAAAAATTTATATACTGTTTTATTCTAATTCCCACGATTTAATTAAAACTATAATTGGAACAAATGCAGAAGATATAAGTAAGTGTATAATTGATTTACAATTAACGGATCATTCTCAACATCTTAATTATTTGGGGAGAGAACTTAGTAAAGCTGAATTTTGTTTAGAAATGGGTAAACCATATATCCAAGATTTTGAATAGTAATGATAATTGAAATATTTAAATTAAACAAAAATTTTTATCATCATATTTAAAACTCTTGAGAAATCATGAGATATTATGTCAAAAGTATTAATCACAGGTGCTAATGGGTTCATTGGGGCAAACATTGTCCGAGCGGCTTTAGAAGAAGATTATGAAGTAAGAGCTTTTGTGAGGGAAACCTCTAATCTTCAAACTATTAATGGACTACCAATAGAATATGCTTATGGCGATTTAAGGGACATAAATTCACTGGCTAAGGCAATGGATGGTTGCGAGTATATCATCCATGCTGGAGCTTTATATATCTTTCTACCAATTTGGTTTTGGGCAGATCCTAAACAAATAGAACAAATGTATGAAGTAAATGTATGGGCTACAGATAGACTAATGAGAACTGCCAGAGTAAAAGGTATAAAAAAAGTGATATTTACTAGTTCAGAAAGTGCGATTGGTATGCCCTCTGATGGTTCTCTTGGAGATGAAAAACTTTTTGCAACTGACGAAGAATTACCGGGACATTATAAGCGATCGAAGTACCTTGGAGAATTAATAGCGTTGAAATGGCATCGAAAAGACCTTTCCACTTGTTCTATCTTGCCTACCGTTCCTATCGGACCATATGATGTAAAACCTACTCCAACTGGTAGAATTATTCAAGATTTTATGAATGGAAAAATGCCCGGGTTTGTTGATACAAAAATGAATATTGTGCATGTAAAGGATGTGGCCGCCGCTCATGTTCTGGCTATTAAAAATGGAAAATCCGGAGAGCGATATATTGCAGGAAATAGAAATATGTCATTCAGGGATTTTTTAAGATTAATTGCGGATGTAGGAGGTAAAAAAGCTCCATTTTTTTCCTTTCCAAAAATTTTGGCTGAAGCATTTGCTTTTTTCGATGAATTTTATTCATGTAATATAAAGCATAAATTGCCAAAAACTCCGTTAGAAAGTGTCGCTGCTGCAAAGTATCGCATCTTTGATTGTTCAAAAGCCTGGAACGAACTGAATATGCCTAGGACCAATATTAGACTTGCTATTAAGGATCAAATTGAATGGTTTCGCAATCACGGATATATAAAAAAAGAGTAAAAAAATAAATTAAATTGCTCTATTAAATAATTCAAGAAGGTCAACAACTTTAAGTTTTGAATTTATTTCATTTGCAGCCTGTTGTAAATTATTTAAATAAAAAGGACAAGTAGTGGTCAAATATTCTGCTCCCGTATCTTCTGCTTCTCTAATCCTATCTTCTGCAATTTCTAAAGCCAATTCCGGAAAAGCAGATTTAACCCCTCCTCCCGCACCACAGCAATAAGCATAATTCCTATTTCTTCGCATTTCTACGAAGTCATTCTTTCTTATAGCTTCAATTACGTTTCGAGGTGGATCATAAACTCCAGCATGTCTCCCTAAATGGCAATTACCTTTACTAATTTTATTTTTTAGTCTTTAAAAATATTTTATAATTTATAGAAAATTTATATTCACGTTAATAAAACCAATTCTTTATCCAATCTGCTCAATTTTTGCTTGTCTCTTGCCTAATAGATACGCACTTATAATGATTAAGAAAATAGCGAGAAATAGAAAAATGATAGAAATAACATCTGTCAGTGGCATTAAAAACACTAAAAAGTAAATAAATATAGGACCTATTTGAATAGGGATTTGTTGAATAACTATTAAATTACTTGCTTGCCCTACTGTGAATGCCTGCTGAATTTTCATAATGCCATACATATTTGAGACTATTAAAATAATGCAAGCGATAATAAATATAAATAATTCTCCCAGTATAAAAGTGCCTCCAAAAACTTTACTGATGGTACCTATAAGCAGAGAAACCCATAAATTTGATAGTGCGAACATATTTCCTGAAAATACTGCCAAGGGAATACCTTGATACGATTCAGATTTTCTACTTAATAAGTCAAGTAAAACTGATATTATAAATAAAACTAGGGTAAATATTGCGACTCTAAATAAAAAAGTGAATTCCCAAATAGTTTTATTGGAAATTTCAATGGAAAGTCTGCTAAAACCTAGGAATGTAATTCCAATAATCATTAAAAAAATTCCCAATATTTCCTTCTTCTTCAAACTCTCTTTTAAAACGAATACGGAACCTATTGCCAGAATTATTAGACCTGATGCCATAAGTCCTGGAATAAGCGCTGGTCCGATCAAAGATTGAGCAAGTAAATAAAAGATAGTCCCAATTCCTAAATTTATTATTAATCCAAGAATCCATATTTTATCTTTGATGAGATATTTCATAATATTTTCTTTTGATGGGAGATTATTGATAACCCTATTTACTACTTTTTTTTGTATGATAGTTCCCGAATTTGATAACATTCCGGATAAAATAGCCGAAAAAACCCCACCCCAATAGAGATAATAACTAATAGTTTGCCTCACCACTTATTTTTGCTTGATTATACAATTTTTTCTTATCCTTATAATATTTAAAAATAGAGTTTATCTAAATTAAAGGTATATTTTTTTTCTAAATTTTATAAAATAATGTCAATTAGGATTTAGAATATAATAATTTTTAAAGTAAAAAAGAAAATGGAATAAAAAATCATCAGATTTCGAAAAAAGGAAAATCTTCACGTTCTTTATTAATTATTCCATTATTTGATGTAGAATCTTTCCTTGAAACGTAGATGGTTGAGGGATATCCAGTAAATGAGCAAGAGTTGGTACCACATCAATTAAATCTACTATATCTTTCATCTGCACCCCTTTTTTTATACCAGGACCTTTAATTATTAAAGGAACACTTATTGAAAAGTCCCCCAATTTAGCATCAGGAAGAAAGTAAGCATGAGCAGCGCAATTGACTTGCGCATCATAGGCTGCTGGCTTTTTTAACAAATCAATTGGCTGAAGAGAAGGATCCAATTTTTCCAATCTATAGTCAAATAATTGGTAGGAAGGATTTAAAAAATAAATCACATCTCCAATTCTTTCTCCATTTTGTCCCAAATACTCAGCTTCTTCTTTCTTTATTGCCAGTTTTATAATTTTTTCATTTGTATCAGGATCTCTCAACTGATATAGAGCCTCAATGATTTGATCTCTCACAGTTTCGTACTCACTTTGATCAACAATACCAGTAGGATCTCTTCCTTTAAGATTAACCCAGATATAGGGGGGTTCTAAATACGGAAAAGCCTTTGTTTTACTCCAATCCACAGCGCAGTTACCATTATCATCTGGTTTTTTATAGCTTAGAAGATCCGCATTAATGAGAGCTGGAAGAGGATTTACAACTCTCCAAGTAGGTATTGCACCATGATCCGCAACAAAAACTATTACGGTTTCTTCATCAACGACAGAATCCATTAAACTTTTCACTAATTCATCTACAATTTGGTAAGCAATTCTTATATGTTCCCAAGATTTTTCTGCCTTTCGTTCAGTGTAAAGAGGAGACTCTTCATAGACATTACCTAATGTGCGATGATTAACACTGTCTAATAAATGGATATGAAAAAAGCACACATCCCAATTCATATAACTTTTCATATATTTGATGATATTAGCTATATTAAGAGCTTCATTTCTTGCTATTCCCAAATATGATTTCACGGCTCCCGAAATCATATAATCGACTTTTTGTTGCTCTCTAGTAAGATCATAAATTAAGGCGTTCCGGATTATTTTTTCTCCTAAATGTTCAGGATTAGTCCAGCCTTTTGTATTATAAATGCTTGTAAATTGAAGATGAAGGGCACTTCCATCAGATTTTAATTCTTTAATATTTACTTTAAATAAACAAGGCAATTTCTCATATTCGGTTGTTATAATGTCATTTGAGATCCAATCGCTCCATTGGTCTTTTTTTAAAATTTCCCATTTGTTTTCCTTTCCCAATTTTATTGCTAAGGCATCATATCCTGAACCTTCAGTATCTATTATATAGGCTTTCAATTCCGGGAAGTTTTTAATTTTTTCATGTTCAAGTTTTATAGAGATTTGTAATAAGGGAGATGAACTCTTGAACTTTCCCTCAAATTCTTCAAATTTTTCTGTTGGAATAATCTTGAGCGAAGAATTTGAGCTAGTTTTTTTATATTTTTTTTTTTGTCTTTAAAGTTAGCTCTAAAGGAATTGATTCAGGTAAAGGCCATGTAAGCAAGCTGATTGCTCCATTTTTTAGATTACCCGGCCACCCACCTGGATAATTTAATACAAATGATTTTAATCCATGCTTATCTGCTGCATTCCAAAAATATTCTCCCCCACAATATTTAGAGAGCGAGGATCTTGAACGAATTTTTAGTCCATAGTCTAATGGTTCACCGGGAATATGCAAATAAAAACTAGTCGCTCCATGCACCGCAGTTGTGGCTCCCGTTGCTAAAGTGCTCCAATTCGTAGGAGTATCACATGGTGGGCAAGAATAAGCCTCGCCTTTAATTCCTCCATCAATAAGGCTTTTAATATTAGGAATTGCTCCCTCATTAACAAATTTATCTATCAAACAAGGGATTGCTTGATCTACGCCAATCAAAAGAACCTTTTTTGGTCTAATAGTCATTTTATGAATTCTTAAAATAGTTAATAATTTAAATGCATGAATCTAAAAAGATTTAAAAAATTTCTAAAAATTGAATATAACAAAATTTTATAATATATTTATGGTATTATAATAGAAAATAACAATTATTAATTCTAAATAGTGATTTATTTAAATATGAATGAACAACATGAAAGATTGAAAAACCTTCTGGAATCTTTAACTATAATTGACACTTTAAGTCATGGTCCCATTCCATGGACTGAGGATTTAGTGAAGTATTCTGATAATATGATTGCCGAGGGTGTGAATCCATGGGATATCATTCCTAAAATAGTTATAAAATTTGCTGAAAATGTGGTTTTAGATAATGATTACTATAAAATTTATAAAGATTCTTGGGAAAAATCAAATGTTGATTGTGTGAGTTGGACTGTTGGACCTTTATATTCCAGTCCTTATTCATTTGAAGGAGTTTTTCACAACTTTTCATTTATGACCTATCTTTTTGATCATAGAAGTGATTTTCTCGTGAAAGTGTTAAAATCTGATGATATTATATCTGCAAAGAAAGAAGGAAAAAAAGCTATTATCTTAAACTTTCAGAGTATGCAACATATTGGAGAAGATATTGATTTAGTGAAATTATATTATATGCAGGGAGTCAGAGTGATGCAATTAACTTATAATACAAAAAATCCCGTAGGTACAGGGTGTACAGCAAGAAGAGATAGAGGTTTAACTGAATTTGGAAATGATGTAGTAAAGAAAATGAATGAGTTAGGAGCAATTGTGGATGTATCTCATTGCGGCATTCAAACTACTCTTGACGCCATAGAAATGTCCGAATATCCAGTAATAGCCTCTCATACCTTTGCTAAAGAGCTATATGAACATGATCGAGGGAAAACGGATGAAATTATAAAAAATATAGCAGATAAGGGCGGTTATATTGGTGTGTTGACGGTACCGGGTTTTATTGGAGATGATGCCGAAATAACAATAGACCATTGGTTAAACCATATTGATTACATTGCAAATCTTGTTGGGATTGATTACGTCGGAATTGGCACTGATTATTATGGTTTTTCTGTTCCCGATAATTTGGCAATAAAGATTGGTGAATTCATAGAAATATTAGGTTTTCGTCCCGAACATAAAGCAAGTTTCTTAACCAAAATGAAAGGTTTCGAAAATTATGCGAAATTTCCTAATTTAATTGAAGGATTAATAAATCGGGGTTATTCTGATGAAGATATACAAAAAATCGCTGGTGATAACTTTCTGAGGGTATTTAGAAAGGTTGTTGGATAATCAAAATATCTTAAATTCATCTTTTATTTTTTATTATAATAATTTGGTCTATAAATAGTGCAAAAGAGAAAAAAATTAATTTTATTGTTTTTCTAAATTTGTAACTAATCTGAGGATATAATAATAGCCATTAGTCCATAATAAAATCAAAAATATAAATAACGCATCCAAGAAAAAGAGAGATATTCCCATAAATAATACAATTTCTCCTCCCGATAAGTTTATAAGAATTTTAGATGAGGATGTATCTGCTGTTAATTCCAAAATTAATGAATAAATAATCCCCACAATTACTGCGAAAATACATATTATAACTGCTCCTGTAGCAATTTTTATCCCAGTCCTGTTTTTATATTCCGCTGGGATAAATTTTTTCTTAAAAATCATTTCAATGATTACCTTACGCCCTTTTTGAAATAAACTATAAAATAAGATAATAATAAATAAAAGTGCTGCAAGAACTGAAGCAATAATGGCTATTTGAAATCCTAAATTCAAACTTAAAAAGAGCGATGTTTTTCCTACAGGTATTATAATATCTAAAATCGTCCAAACAATACCAGTGATTGTAATAATACATGCAATTACAACTAACACATAAATGATCGTTCCAAAAATTTCTTGCGGAGTTTTAATTTTTAACATAAAAGCATTGAACCTCTTCCTTTATATATATTATATTTGATTTTCTTATATTAAATCTTTATTTATTAAATAAAAAATAACATATTATAGAATTTTAAAATTTTCTAAGTATATTATATAAAGTATCTCGTTGCGCAGGAATCCGACCTGCGTTTCTAATAATTGTTTTCATTTCACTCGGAGATAGATATTGTCCAAATTCTGCTCCAGCACTTCTGGATATATTTTCTTCCATTAAAGTGCCTGAAAAATCATTAACTCCATAATTTAAGGAAACTTGGGCCAATTTAGGCCCTAATTTAACCCATGAAGTCTGAATATTATCAATATAGTTATTTAAAAATAACCTCGCAACACAGAACAACTTTAAATCACTCATACCATAGTTGGGTTTTAAAGGGTATTTCTTTAATTTTGATAAAGCAGGATTTCCCTTAACAAACGGTAAGGGGACAAATTCAGTGATTCCAAAGGTATTTTTTTGAATGTTTCTCAAAATTGTAAGATGGGTTATTCTATCCTCTAAGTCTTCAATATGTCCATACATCATTGTGGAGGTGGTTGGAATACCCAATTCATGAGATGTGGTGATAATTTCAATCCATTGAGCGGTAGAAATCTTATTTGGGCATATTATTTTTCGGATTTTATCAACTAACATTTCAGCAGCGGTACCAGGGATAGAATCTAATCCTGCTTTTTTCAGTTGTTTTAATGTAGCTTCAATATAATCATCATAAAGCCTTGACATAAAAAAGATTTCTTCAGGAGAAAATGCATGAGTATGGATATTTGGATCAACCTTTTTTACAGTTTTTAGAATATCTAAATAATAATCAAAAGATAGATTAGGATTTATCCCTCCTTGAATGCATAGTTCTGTACAGTCCAATTCTTTTGCCTCAATTGCCTTATTCCTAATATCTTCCATTGTTAGTAAGAATGCATCTTCATGATTCTCAAGATGACTAAAAGAACAAAAGAGACACTGTTTGGAACAAATATTTGTAAAATTGATATTTCGATTTACTACAAACGTAACGACATTCCCTTTTTTTTCTTGACAAATTTGATTTGCGACATATTGTAAGGCAGAAAATTCTCTTCCAGATACTTTTAGTAGTTTTAAAGCTTCATCTGGAGTGATTTCCTCATTTGTCTGACTTTTTCTTAAAATTTTTTTTATTACAGGGTCAATTCCTTTCAATTGAGAAATAATCATTACTAATCTATATTATCAATTATTTTTTAATACTTTCTAAAAAGACTTTATATTTTGTAATTTTCATATATTAGAAGTCTTTCTTCTAGTTTATATCCTTCTTTTTTTAATTATTTGTTTGAAAATCTCAAGAAAAGCTCTTTTATTTTTCTACTTTATAAATTGCTTAAAAAACTATAATAAATCAATTTTTTAAAATTTAATTCTAGAAAATTTTTCATTTTAACTGGGTGAAAATTATTTTTCTATCATCCCACCACAACATTTTTATTTAAATATTAAATACTTAGATTTAATAAAAATTCGAAGAGGAAAAAAATGTATTTAACTAAGGAAGAAGAGGATATCCTCTCAGGAAATAAAGGAGAAATGCTTTCCAAATTAATGAAACTTATCGTGAAATTGGGAGACTCTTTTGGAGCGGAAAAATTAATTGATATTGTATCTGCCCATACTGTATTAAACTTTGGATTGAATTTTGTTAATGCGGCGGCAAATGTTTTACACGAAATTGCAGAATCAGGGTTGAAAGTAAAAGTAAGAACGACGGCTGATCCTATAATTGATATGGATTATAGCGAAGAATTGAGCGTGGTATATCCTATGTTTACGCTTCATGACCAGATGATGGAAGATTTGGATAAAATTGGGATCCGGGGATTTACTTGTACACCATATTTTATTGATAATAAACCTAAATTCAGAGAATATTGTGCATGGTCTGAGTCCTCAGCAGTGATTTATTTGAATTCGGTAATAGGGGCCCGTTCTAATAGGGAGGGTGGTCTTGTGGATATTGCGTGTGGGATTCTCGGAAAGACTTCCTATCATGGATTGCTTATAACAGAAAATAGGAAAGGAGAATTGCTTTTTCGGCTTTCTCCTGATATTGATAAAAATGATTTATTTAATTTAACATCTATTGGCTTGATAATAGGTGAAATAGCGGGAAATCAAGTACCTGTAATTGAAGGACTTGAAAATATCTCATCTGATTATCTAAAAAACTTAGGTGCAGCATCAGCAGCTACCGGTGCTGTTGCTTTAATACATGTAATTGGAAAAACGCCAGAAGGAAAAACTTTAGAACAAGCATTTCAAAACGACAAACCAAAAGAAATTATAGACATTACCATGAATGATATTAAGCAGGTTCGAGAAAAATATAGCACGGAGTGGAATAAGTCCCCGAATAATATATCTATTGGGTGTCCTCAGTTGAGTAGAAAGGAAGCAATTGAAGTAATTAATAAATTAGAAGGTAAAAAAATTAGTGAAGGGATAAATTTTTGGATTTGCACTAATCCAGAGGCAAAGAACTCAATAATTAATTCTGATTACAATAGAATCTTGGAAGACTCAGGAGCCCATTTAACATCCTTTTGTCCCCTGTTGACTGCATTGCCAAGACCATTAACAACCAATTCAGCAAAAACATGTTTTTATAGTAATGCAACTTATAGAAATATTGATGATTGTATCAGAATAGCTACGGAGGGATGGTATAATGAATAAGATTCTAAAAGGGAGGGGATTAAGTGGAGGTATTGCGGAAGGCGAAGCGATAATTACATCACAGCCATTCAGTATTTCCGCAGCGTTCACTTTTCCATTGATTCAATTTAGTAGAAAGCTTAAAGTCGCAGATAGAACTCATGAACTTTATAGAAAGGACGTGGGAGACAAAATATTGATATTTCCTTATCCAATCGGGACAACTACTTTAGGATTTGTATTGCTTGAAACGATCCACAGAGGCATTGGACCAAAAGCGATAGTTTGCGAGAGAGGAGAACCTCTCATGAGCTCGGGCGCAGTCGCCGCAGATATTTTCTTTGGAATTCAGTTTCCGATAGTTGACCAAATTGATTTCAAGGAATTAGAAAAAATTAAAAATGGTAGCATTGTTAGGGTTAATGGAACGGAGGGTACCCTAGAAATAATCGAATGAACTTAGGATTTAAAATCAGAATTAATTATATTTCTAATATTTTTTGGACAGAAGTTTTTCTTATTCACATATTTCTCATATATTGGAAGCCTTTCTTTGAGGAAATATCTTTTTTTTTTTAATATTTCGCTTAAATACTCGATTTTGGGCCATTCTTTTTCGGGATTTATAAAATCTTGAGAAAATGGTGAGATTCCCCCAAAGTCATTTATCCCCATTTCGATGAAGCTTTTTTCAAATCCCTTTATTAGATTTGGTGGAACTTGAATAGCTATATCGTTTTTAAATATTAACTTTGCTACTCCCGTTATTTTCAACATTTTCTCCATCGAAATGGGTTGAGCCGGATTATACGATATCCCATTTTTATATTCAAAATTCTGGAGAATAACTTCTTGAATATGTTTATATTTGTCATAAATATCTTTTATCAAATATAAATCCTTAACTCGATCCTCGAAATTTTCACCAATACCTAATAATAATCCTGTCGTAAAGGAAATTTTTAATTTTCCTGCATTTATTAAAGGTTTTATCCTTCTTTTGGGCGTTTTCCCTGGTGAAAATTCATGTACTTCTCCCTTATTGAATAGTTTCTTGCTGGTGCTTTCTAACATTAACCCCATACTAGCATTATAGTTTTTTAATAGTTTCATTTGTTTATATGTTAAGAAGCCTATATTTGTATGAGGAAGGATTTTAAACTTTAATAAATAGCGACATATATTTTGGACATAATCGATATAATTGTTAAAGCCTCGAGTTTCTAACTCTTTTCTAACTTCTGGAAATTCATCAGGTTTTTCCCCGGACATAACTAAGCCCTCTTTACAATTATGTTTAATAGCTTCATCGACTTGTTTTTTAACATCATCTTTGCCAAGTAAAATAACATTTTTATTCGCGCCATATTTAGGAACCCTAAAATTATAATAGCAGTACCCACAATTATTTATACAATAATTTGATAGCGAAAGTGTAAAATTTCGGGAATAAGTAATAATATTCTTCTTCTCTTCTGGAAGAGCTTCTTTAATCTCCTTTACCTCTTCCCTGAGTCGTTTTAAAGTTATATCTTTGAAATAATCTATTTTTTTTCTCTTATTTGTCATTTTTTCTCTTATATTTTAGAATAACATAATTTGCTCGATGTTTAACCGAAACTAATTCAAATTTTAATGAATGCTTCATGAATTCGAATCCTTTTCCCTCCACTAAACTGACAGCTTCTTTTCCGCCCACTATCCACGGCGCAATCGTAAGGCGTACTTCATCAATTAATTTATTCTTAACAAAGCTCCAATTAATGGTACCTCCCCCTTCTAAAAGAATCGATTTAATTCCTAACTTGGAGAGTTTTGGCATCAACTTTACTATATCGACACGCTTTCCCTTTCCTGATTGGATTATTTTTACATTTTTTTCTTGGAATTCTTTTATTCTTTGTGGGGAAACATTTTCAGTGGTACAAATAATTGTGGGATATAATTCTGGTTGAAAAGTAATTACTTTTGACGAAAGTGGAATTAATAATTTACTATCTAAAATAATTCTATAATATCCATCATGTTGATGATACTTTATATGAAGCTTAGGGTCATCTGTAAGAACTGTATTTTTGCCAATCATTATTGCATCAACTTGAGTTCTCAATTTGTGCACTTCTTTCCAATCTTCTTCATCCGAAAGCTCTGGATCTCCACTCTTAGAGGCTATTTTTCCGTCTATTGTCATTGCGGCGCTTAATATTATGTAAGGTTTCTCATTTTCTCTCAAATACTTTCTCACCCTTTATATATACTTTTTTAATATTTGATGTTTGAGTTCTTTGAACAATTAAGGGATAGATAATATCCTTAGTTAAAGTAAATGAATAATAATTGGGATCATTTAAATTAATTAAGAAAAAATCGGCATCTTTCCCTTCTTGAATTGACCCTACTTGATTTTGAACTCTAAAATTTCTGGCAGCATTTATGGTAATCATTTTTAATAATTCTCTAGCTGATAAAGTAGGCTTTTTATTCCCTCTATTTAGAACTTTAAAAATTAAAGATAAATATCTTATTTCCTCAAATAAATTAGGGCTATTAATCATTATATTATCTGTCCCTATAGAAACAGGAATATTTAATTTTAAAACCTCTCTAATTGGAGGAAAACCTACTCCAAAATATCCATTACATCTTGGACACAAAATTAAAGAGATGTTTTTATTTTGTAAATCTTCCAAATCGCTTTCTAACAATTGGGTGCCATGAATAAGTATTTGGATTAATTTATCCTTTAATATTTCTTTGAATAATTTTGGTTTTCTCCTTTCTTCCGCATGATGACATGCTATTAATTTTTTATATATCTCCTTATTATTTTGTAATTCCTTTTTTATCCCTAAATTTATAATTTTATAACTTGATAATCCTATACCATCTGCTTGTTGAAATATCTGCTTAATTTCCTCTATGCTATTGAACCTTCCATAGACCTGATATTTTATTGGACTTTCATTTAATGCATCCTTTAAAATTGTAATGCCCTTTACCCCTTCTTCTCTAAAATCCATAAAAAATGTAATTCCATTAGATAACATCTCTAAAGCTGCTTGTTTAATGCCATTTATTTTAATTTCTGGTGATATATTTTCAAGTAAGATATGTTTTAAGCCATTTGGAGGGGATACCATATCAATTAATTCCATATTATAGCCTCTTTCCTTAGCAAAACTATCTCCTATATGAACATGAGAATTTATTAATCCTGGTAAAAGAAAAAAATTATTTATGTCCTCTCTAAGATTTAATTCATTTTTACATTCTTTATAAGTAAGATTAGCTATTTTTCCTTTATTATTTATATCAAATCTAATATCTTTTTTGATTTCTAAATTATCCCCAATAAGTCCAAATGTATATTTATGCATAAATCTTATCTACTTTAATCAAAGGCTCTTTTAAACCATTCATAAAATTCTGGTTTGCAATAATTATTGATCATATTAATTTCATTTTATATTAATCTGAAATATTAAAATTAATACATCTTTTTCTAGTCTAGAATAGTGATTTAATATCAGAAATTGGTGATGAAAAATACATCAATTTAAAAAAGATCTTCAAGATTCGGAAGTTGTTGAGTTTAAATTGCCAATCGACAAAGTTGGTATTATAAATGTTGAAAAAAAGGTAGAAATCGTTCAAGAGAATAAAAAATATTCATTCTATCCCCAAATTTCAGCTTTAATTTCTCTCCCAGCTCAACAGCGAGGAATTCATATGTCTCGAACAGCGGAAACTATAGAAGAAATAATTAATGAAGTTATTTTTAAACCTACACCCACTATCGAACTAGTAGGAGACCGTATTGCAAGAAAATTATTAAAAAGACATCCCTATACCTCAAAAGTAGAGGTAAAACTAGAAGGTAAAATAATTGTGCAAGTGAGGGAAGAATCTCACGGAAATATCCAAAAATCGTACGATATTAGTTCCTGTACCAGAGCAAATAAAAATAAAGAGGGAGAGATCGATTTTACTTATTTTATTGGCGCCACAGCACTGGGAATGAGCTGCTGTCCATGTGCTAAAGAAATGTCCCAAGAATTCACAGAAGAAGTACTGAAAACAAGAAAGGATATCAACATTTCTGATGAAGATCTTAAAAAATTATTAAATATTCTTCCCTTCGCATCTCATAACCAACGTGCGAAAGGAACTATCCAACTTCAAATAAAAGATTTAAAAAATCACAAAATTGATGTTCTCCAATTAATTGATGTAATTGAAGATAGTATGTCTGGCAAGATTCAATCTGTATTAAAACGACCCGAAGAAGCGGAATTAATAAGGACTGCTCATCTTAAACCCTTATTCGCTGAGGATATCATAAGACAAATGGCAAAAATTTTCATTGAACGTGATTTCCCAAATCTCGATGACGATTTTCAAATAAATTTCAAGGTTGAAAGCTACGAAAGTATCCATCCCCACGACGTGTATGCTGAACATAGTACCACGATCGGCGAACTGAGAAGAATTTTTGCGAAATAATCTTTATTTTTACTCAATATTTAAATTAAAAAGTAAACATTTTTAATTATGAATAATTATTCATATTATGAAAACCAATTTAATTATTAAAATATTTATGGAGGTGTAAATTGTGAGTAGAAGAGGTGGAGGTAGAGGCCCCCCTGGAGGAGGGGGGAGAGGAAGAGGTGGAGGCCCATATGCAGCTGGGCCTGGAGGCAATTGTGTCTGTCCTAACTGTGGTAAGACCGTTCCACATCAAGTTGGAGTTCCATGCTATCAAACAAAATGTCCCAGTTGTGGAGCTACTATGGTCAGACAATAAAATTGAACTATTAAAAACTTTAAAAAAAAAGAACTTTTCTTTTTTTCTCTCTTATTTTTATTATAGATATCTTTTTGAGTAAAAATGAGTTTTGACCAAGCCATTGAAGGAGCGTATCTTCAAACAAAAGAAGACAATTTATTTTTTGATGTAAAAGGTATTTTTCATCCGAAGGATCGTATTATTAGTTTTATTAGATTCTATCCAGATTCTGAAGGAGATCGAATTAGAAAGGGTATTCATTACCGGAAAATTTATGATATTTCCGAAAGATATTCCTTTCTTAAACAACATTTCCCACAATATCTTTTTTATTCTAAACAATTAGATATGGAATTGCAAGGGGTTAAAAGGAAAGATATCGAGCACATTTTTACCCCACAAGCATATTTTAAAGATTTAAAGGAGAAAAAGAGTCTAAATGAAAGTGAAATAATAGCAGTAAATCTTTGTAATTTATTTATTGAAAAAGGAGATTTGCCAGAAGGATCTCTTGGAATAACAGGATCCCATATGGTAGGTCTAAATAAAGTAAATTCTGATATTGATCTCATCATCTATGGTACAGAAGTTGCTAAAAATTTTCAAAAGAAACTATTAGATATTTTTCAGGATAAAAACGAGTGTAGGAAATATAATTTTGAAGACTATAAAAAACATTATCGCTTTCGAGCCGCTGGAGCAGACATTTCTTTTAATGATTTCATGAAAAGTGAAATAAGAAAAAATCATCAAGGTAAATATGAAGGAATTGATTTTTTTATTAGATATCTTAAAAGTCCAGAAGAGTGGAAAGGGAATTACTATGATTACAAGTTTACAAACTTGGGAAGAATTAAACTAAAAGCAGAGATCATTAATTCCTCCGATTCGCTGTTTACTCCTTGCTCATATCTCATCAATCCAATAAGGATTATAAATGAAAAAGATCTCTCTAAAGATATCGAGATTAAAAAAATTAAAGAGATTAACTCCTTTCGGGGAAAATTTTGCGAACATGCGAAAGAGGAAGAAATTGTAATGGTTGAAGGCAAGCTCGAAAAAGTCAATTTCAAGAATGAGGAAATTTATTATCGTATTTTGCTCGGAAATCAACAACAAGATAAAATGATAATTATATAGCACTTTTTGAATAATAAACCTATATATTTATCTAAATCTAAAAGCATGGGTAATTTATTCTATTCTATATAGACCTATATAGGATATAGATTTACAACATTTTATATACATTAAGTTTAAATTCAAACCATATCATTATCTAATTAAGAAGTATAGCAATTATTAGAAAGCTATATTAAAACCCTCTATAGAAAAAAAAAGCAATAGAGGTAATCGGATCAGGATATTGACCTGGTAAGATTCTTTATTGCTCTCCTAGTATATTAGGAGGATCTAATGAAATAATTTGGTTTCATTAGTGAAATACTAATTCTCATATTCTACATTTTTCTTTACATTTTCTACATAATATTTAATATTTCTCTCTTTGAAAAATGTCGCATCTTCTAATAGGGATGGTTTAATTGAAGTCTATTATTAAAGAATGTGAGTTTGATCTGTTATCACGAACTTGAATGAGATCTTTAAATAATAAAAATAAAAAATGATTTCTTTTATATGATGAAAAAACTAGAGTTTTTAGATAATAAAACAACAACTCAAAGGGATTTCAACGAGGATTATGATTCAAAAGACTATTACAGAGAGAAATTTTTAAGACCAAAACGGTAAATCAGATAAAAGGTGTGTAGAAAGAATTATTTGGAGAATATTTATACTTTTTGTCGGGAATATATAGACTATATATATAATATATTATATTTAAATAACCTTTTTCAATAATTTGTAATTTTGCTGAAATAAGCAAAGTTATTAATATATATAGAAAAATTATATATGAAGCGTGTTAATAAATTTATTGATTTTGATAAAAAAAGTGAAATTTTTTACAATAATCTCTATATTGATGGAGAAATAGTAATTAAAATACCTTTAAATTCAAATAATGGAAAGACAATTAAAATAGATAAATTTGATTTATCAAAATATACATATTTGATAAGTTATGATTAATTTTGTTTTTATATTTTTCTAATTCTTATGTTCTTAAAGCTTAAAATTATATTTCTTATTCTTTTATTCCCTTTTTAGCTTCTTTTAAAAAAACTTATTATAATCCTTTTAATCTTAATAGTTGTGATTATTAAGTTAGTAATTATTAATTTATTAAATCATAAAATCATGTACTTTATTAAGATAAATTATTAAGAAATTGGAAAAAACTCTTGAAGTATTATTATGCTGATTTGCATATCCATTCGCCTCATTCGATAGCGGTTTCACAGTCATTAAATTTGGATTCTATGGAAAAAACTTGCAAAAAGAAAGGATTAAATATCTTAGGTACAGGTGATATCCTCCAACCGGAATGGTTGAAATATATGGAAGATCATTTAGAAAAGAATAACAATAGTGTGTATTCTTATAATGACATTTTTTTTATACTTCAGAGCGAAATAGAGGATGAAAAAAACATCCATCATATAGTGTTTTTTCCAAATTTCGAAGTTGTACGAGAAATTCAAGAAAAATTAAAACCTCATTCAAAAAATATTTTAGGGGAGTGGGGAGGAAGACCACGGGTGAATCTCTCTCCCCCAGAATTAGCAGATATAATAACTGATATTGGGGGCGTAATGGGTCCGGCGCACGCTTTCACTCCATTTAAGGCAATTTTTCGGCAAAATAGATATAGAACTATGGAAGAATGTTATCAAGGTGCAGTAGATAAAATTGATTTTGTCGAATTAGGATTATCTGCTAATACAGATTTAGCAGACAGATTAAAGACTCTGGAAAATTTTAGTTTTTTAAGTAATAGTGATGCACATTCGCAAAAACCTTATTCTCTCGGGAGAGAATTTAATAAATTTTATATTGAAAACCCCTCCTTTGAAGAAATTTTATTAGCGTTAAAAAGAAAAGACGGAAGAAAAATTAGCCTCAACGTGGGGCTCCATCCAAAATTGGGTAAATATTATAACATGTTTTGTAGCAAATGTCGCAGAAGAGTTTTATTTAAAAAGACTTCAAAAAGTTTTGGAATAAACTTTAGTCAATATTCTATCACCGAAAATTTTATTATCTTTTTTGAAAAAGATCCTATAAGTGCTAAAAATGCCTATATAAAAGATGTTGCCAAAAAAAAAATGATATGCCCTGCCTGTAAAGATAAAACAGGAAACAATTATAAGATAAAGCTCGGAGTAAGCGAACGTATCGATGATATATCCACTTATAAAGAACCGAAACATCCTCCTCATAGACCTCCCTATATAAATGCCGTTCCTTTAATCGATATCATTCGCTCTATAGAAGGTATTAAATCTAAAAATAGTAAAACGGTTGTGAATGCTTATAATAAGATTATAGAGAAGTTAGGAACAGAATATGAAATTCTATTAAACCATTCTATAGAGAATATAAAAAAGTATAATGAAAGCATCGGTAGCGTTATTCAGGCACTTAGAAATAATGAAATAAAATATACTCCAGGAGGAGGAGGCACTTACGGGAATATAGAATTAGATCTTGAATAAAAAAATTTTTATAACATGGTAATATTTTTATCTTTATTACAAAAATTTAGAAAAAGGTAAAATGTATGGAAAAAAACACTTATTATAAATACTTGTTTTTAATTGCGGCTTTATGGAATCTCATTATAGGTATTGTATTTGTGCTTGTTTTGATTGTGTCACCAAATTCTGCTACGTTATTCATTACAGCATTGCCTCCTAGCTTTATATGGGCTTATTCTTTTTTCTTTTTTGTCTTTCTCTTTGGTTTACTTTTTTATCTAACCAGTAGAAATATAGAAAAGTATCAGAAACTCGCCAATATTTATGTTGTGGAGAAAT
This sequence comes from Promethearchaeota archaeon, assembly GCA_016839555.1. Taxonomy (GTDB): domain Archaea; phylum Asgardarchaeota; class Lokiarchaeia; order Sigyniarchaeales; family SOKP01; genus TEKIR-8. The sequence goes on along the minus strand of JAEOUA010000006.1, from coordinate 306,852 downwards.
TTGGTGTTTTTGTTATTTTCTTGATATATCTCTTATTAGGTGATATTAAATTCATAGCATTCTCATTAACAATCGTTGATCTTATCTTTGGAATTCTTTTTCTCGAGTTTTCAATAAATTACAAATAGAATTGAATAAATTAGATTGGGAAAATTTGAAAAACTAATAAAATATTTTTTTTTGTCTCTTTTTATCAAAACTTAGAGATTCATTGAATATTGGGTATTTTTGATTAAAATAGATGAAAATTTAGAAGTTTATTAAATAAGAAGCAAAAAAAGCAGTTATATCTCAAATTCTAGAGTCATTTTGAGCATTTCCCCACAAGAGGGGCAACTTAACCAATCGAACACTTTAAGACTTACCACCATCGTTTCTATGTCACTGCGATGAAATGTATTTTTAAAGCTCTTTCTATAACTACAGTTAGGACAACTCATAATTGCACGCACTTTAATATTTTTTCCAGGCTCTATGAGCTCATTTGTAATAGTTCCGCTCTCTTGCTGAAGGTTTTCTGTTTCCATATGTTCAATATTATTATGTTATATTATTTAGATCTAAATCTACTTTAATAAATGTATTTTTCTCCTTCTTTTCACTTGAAAAAAGTAAATTTTGCTATTGGATTATTCAAGAATCAAATAATACAATACTTACAAATATAGAAAGTAGATCGAAAGAATCATCTAAATACTTTTTATAATCAGAGAAATTTTCTTAAAATTTATGAAAACACTTTAAGAAAGAGACTTCTTAACTTGCTTTATGTGCTTACATTCAGCTTTACGAAAAACATGATGAGGGCAGGTACATGAAAAACTTCCATCTTTATTTTTAGTGACTATATATGTTTTATTCTCATCTGCCGAACTTCTGATAATCCATTGATCTTTAAATAATGGTGGTTCCTTTTCGGTTTTAATTGGCTTTATAGGATTTGGATCGCTTTTTAATCCCTCAAAAAAGCTTTGCAAATTTTCCACTTTATGTGCTTTCGGGTTAATTTTAAGGGCAAAATTATCATATTGTGTAGGAGAATAATTAACTTGAGCGTTGCCATTCTTAAAAAATTTTACCACCTTACACGCAAAGGGTAATGATTTATTTTTTTTTACATACTCTACTAATTTATTAGCTAATATTTCTTTTACTTCCTCATTTTCTATGATTAATGATTTTTTGTTTTTAATTAGATGATACCTTATGGTAGGAAATCGCTCACCTTCCTTAATCTGCTTATGGATTAAAATATCTCCCTCGTTCATTTGTAAATCGCTCAGATCGGGAATCGTTTGCAAGAAACTAAAATCATTAACTCGGATATAATGCCACCAAGCACCCTCTAAGTCATCCCTTATTTGAGCAAGATTCATTTATTTTTCTCTCCTTTAGTATTTTAAGTCATTATAATGAATAGATACGCATATTTAAAAATCTATCGAAACATTAATCAAAGAAAAACTAAATCCTAGAAACTAACTAATTATTAAAACATATTATGAGCATATTATTTGAAAATATTATTAGGATATTCTTTCTGGTAATATAGAATATATCTCAAAATTTCAAATAAAGTGATTAATATGTTTAATCCCGATGATAATATAAAATTACTTCCAAATCATTTAAAAATTGATTCATCAGTGAGATCACGTTTTAAACAGCTTTCTCAAGCTAATAAACAGTTGAATACTCAGGATCAAAACTATGATAATGATGATTATTTAGCAGATCTACTCAATGTGTTAAGAATAAAATCCACAGTAATTGGAGTAGGGGGTTCGGGTAATAATACGGTTTCAAGACTCCAAGAGATGGAGCTGAATGGTACTGAAACCTTGAATATAAATACAGATGCTCATGATTTATATTATTCTAATTCTGATAAGAAAATATTAATAGGAAAGGAAACTTGTAACGGTCTTGGGTCTGGAAATAATCCTTGTGTCGGGGCGGAAGCAGCGGAAGAAGATTCAAAAAGAATTGCGCAATCTTTAGAATCTGATATTACCTTCATAACATGTGGGTTAGGCGGGGGCACAGGTACCGGCGCAGCACCTATCATTGCTAGAGAAGCTAAAAATAAGGGGTCTATTGTTGTTTCTTTTTGTACTATTCCTTTTAATTCGGAGGGCATTGAAAGAAGCGGGAGGGCGATGGGAGGTCTCAAAAATCTCGCAAAATTTTCTGATAGTATCATTACTTTACCCAATAATAATTTGGTGAAAATAGCTCCAAACATTCCAATATTGATTGGATTTAAATTAATGGATGAAATCTTAATTCGAAGCATCCGGGAAGTGGTGAATTTAATTAATAATTGTGGGCTCATTAATATAGATTTTGCTGATGTCAGAAAAATTTTCGAAAAAAACAAAAAATATCCTTCTGGTTTGATTGGAATAACTGAATCTCTTGGAAATGAACAAGATTTAACAAAAAAATCAAAATTGGCCATCCATAATCCATTATTGGAATTAGACACCCAACAAGTCGATAATTGCCTAATTTCTGTCACAGGGAGTCATAAATTGACACTCTTTAAAATGGATAAGATAATTTCATCCATTTCAAATGAACTCCCTACTAAAGTACAATTAAAGGTAGGTGCTGCGATGGATCCTGAATTTGGACGAAAAATAAGAATAATGGCGCTTGGGAGGGGTCCTATCTCGCCTTATATCCGAGCAGCTCTGGATAATGACGATAAATTATTTAATGATTTAATGATAAAGAAGTAATATTTTGATTCTACATTTTTCTCATAAAACTTATTTTTCTAATACTCTCCTTTTGGCAAAGATTATAGAACTTTTAATTCTGTTTTTCATTTATATCATTGATTCAATATGAAAAAAAAGATGCCAAGAGAAAAATTGGAACAAGAGATTCGGCAATTTCTTAGCAAAAGAAAGGTGCTAGTGCTCTGTACAAGTGATAAAAATAATATTCCCCGAGCAACTCCTATGGATTTTTATATAGAAAAAAATGCATCTAATTATAATATTTATGTGGGACCATCTCCTGGTCGAAAAGTCAATAATATTAAAGAAAATCCGATTATTAGCATCGGAATCTATACTCCATTAGACACGGGAAAGATTCAAGGTATGCAAATAACAGCCACAGGTACCCAACGATTAATTTTTCTTGAGAAAGGAGATGCTGAATTTCAAAAAGCTCAAAGAATAGTACGAGGAAAGCGAGACTTAATTTTAAAAATAATCCCTGAAAAAATTGAATTTCTGGATTATGATTTTGTTAAAGAAGGGTATTCTCGATTTCAATCTATAGACCTTTAAGAACGATTAAGAGTCCTAAAATTTGGAAAATATTGGATAATTTGAAATTTCTAATAAAAACTTAAAGAAAAAGTTTTAGGAAATCATACCTTTTTTTTATTAAATAATTGATTTAAACTAGTATTATTGATCCACTAAAAATGCTCTCTGCAGATGAAATAGAATTACTCAAAGATAGTCGCACAGATAAGCAATTGAAAACAAAATTTAAAAAAATTGCCTCTAAAAATCCAGATCAATATTTTCCAACGAAAGAACTAAGGAGTTTAGGCTATATGAGAAAACAATGTAAACATTGCGGCACTTTTTTTTGGACCACACATAAAGACAGAAATTTTTGCGGTGATCCGGTGTGTTCTGGAGGATTTCAAGTGGTTATTGATAATCCCTCGAAAGAAAAATTATCATATATTGGTGTATGGAAAAAAATCGTAGAAATCCTGGAACCCAGAGGTTATGTTCCAATCAATCGTTATCCTTGCGTTGCGAGATGGAATCCTACATCTGAATTCACAATAGCCTCAATATCGGCATTCCAACCCTATGTAATAACTGGGGAAGAAGAGCCACCAGCAAAAAAACTCTTAATTCCACAATTTTGTTTGAGGTTCAATGATGTGGAAAATGTAGGTATAACTGGCTCTCATGCTTCAGGTTTTGTTATGATCGGGCAACATACCTTTGTTCCCCCCGAAGAGTGGGATCAAGGGCAGCTCTTTTTAGATATGCATGATTTTATTACGATTGGTGTGGGGTTATCTAAAGATGAAATCACTATTCATGAGGATTCATGGGCTGGTGGGGGGTCATTCGGATGTAGTCTCGAATTTTTCAGTAGAGGTGTTGAGTTATTCAACCAAGTCTATACCATGTTTGAGCAAACTCCAAAAGGTCCTCAAGAATTAAAATTAAAAGTGTTGGATATGGGATTAGGCCAGGAGAGAGTTGCGTGGGTCTCCCAAGGCACTCCTAATATGTATGAGGCGGTATTTCCTTACGTCCTATCTAAACTCCGAGAAATAACAAAAATTAAATTAGATTTAGAATTATATAATAAATTTTCGAAATATGCTGCGTATTTAAATACCGATGAGGTAGAAAATTTGGATGCTGCATGGCAGCGGGTTGCAAATGAATTAAATATTGAAGTAGAAAGATTACGAAATATTATTATGCCCATGACAGGACTCTATTCTGTTGCAGAACATGCCCGAAGTCTTTTGTTTGCTATACATGACGGAAAACTTCCTTCAAATGTAGGAGGAGGCTATAATTTAAGGGTAATTTTTCGGCGAGCCATTGGTTTTCTTGATAAATTCGGATGGGCTATTGATATGGCGGATGTATGCGAATGGCATGCGGAAGAATTAAAAGAATTATTTCCAGAAGTTTCTGAAAACTTAGATGAAATACGAAAAATATTAGATGTGGAACGGGAAAAGTATTATAAAACCAAGAAAAAAGCTGCAAAAATATTAGATAAGAAATTAAAAACAGGCAAGATAGATACAGAGACATTAATTGAAATGTATGATTCCAATGGAATTAGTCCGGATATGGTGAAAGAGGCGGCAAAGAAGTATAATCTTAATATAAAAATTCCCGATAATTTTTATAATCTGGTAGTACAACGTCATGAGCAACAAGAACAGCAATATACTACGGAAAAAGAAATACAATTAAATTTAGAAGGTATTCCTCAAACAAAATCATTATATTATAATGACTACACGAAATTGGAAAATAAAGCCAAAGTTCTTAAAATTTTTGATTCTAAGGTAATTTTAAACAAATCTGTAGTTTATCCGACTTCTGGTGGTCAGCTACATGATGTAGGAACTATAAATGGGCAAAAATTCAACGATGCATTTAAACAAGGTAATTATGTTATCCATGTTCTAGACGAGAAACCAAACTTTAAAGAGGGTGATATTGTAATTGTTAAAGTGGATGAGTATTGGAGAAAACAATTATCTCAACATCATACTGCAACCCATATCGTTAATGCTGCAGCTCGAGAAGTATTAGGACATCATGTGAATCAAGCTGGAGCAAAAAAAACGCTTAAGAATTCCCATTTAGATATTACGCATTATGAACAAATCACTAATAAACAGTTAGAAGAAATTGAAGAAAAAGCTAATAAAATAGTAAATGCACAAATTGATTTGAATCTCAGTTTCATGCCACGAGCAGTTGCGGAGCAAAAATTTGGTATGAATATTTATCAAGGAGGCGCTGTTCCAGGAACTGAAATACGGATTGTAGAAATTCCTGGAATAGAAGTAGAAGCCTGTGGAGGGACTCATCTGAATAATACCTCTGAAGCAGGCTACATAAATATTCTAAAGTCCCAAAAAATTCAAGATGGCGTGGTACGATTAACATTTACCGCAGGAAAAGCATCCAAGAAAATTGCCAAAAAAAATGAGGAAATTATTGAAAAGCTTGAATCTTTTTTAAAGGTAGATAAATCTCAAATAGTAGGAAGAGTTAAAGAATTATTCGAAAAATGGAAAAATATAAATAAAGCATTAGCAACAGGAGAGGTTGATAAAAAAGATTTATTTTTAGACTCTACTGAAGAATTTAAAGGAGATATTTTATCTAAGCTTTCTGACTTTTTAAATATTAAAAAGGAGAATATCCTAAAAAAGGTTAAACAATTCTATTATGAATGGGTTGAGGGTAAAGAAAAATTAGATAGAATGAAAAAATTGCTTAGCGATGATTATATTAATAAGCTTATTTCAAAAGCAGAATCTTTTCCCGATTTTAAGTTAATAATTGAGAGTTTTAATGCTCTTTCCCAAGAGGATCTGAAAAATATTAATCAAAATATCGTAAAAAAAGCAGAAAACGCAATAAGTATCTTAATTAACCAAACAGATGAAGGATATCTAATAATGGGTATGATGGGAAATAAAATTGAAAAAGAATCGAAATTACATCTTGGAAATTTAATTAAGGACAGTGTCACACATTTTGATGGTAAAGGAGGCGGTCCTAATTATTATGGGCAAGGATTTATCGGAAGAAAAGACATAGAATTTAAGGAGATAAAGGCATATATTAAGAGGAAAGTTATAAAACCATAATTTGAGTAAAATTATAAGATTCATTTTATTATTTCATAGAGTATTAAATTTTTAGGTTCTTTTATTATTATATAATTATAAAAAATAATTACGAGCTATTCTTTTACTTTGAGCAAACCTGAGACACCCCTTTTAACAGTAGATGCAGTGATCTTATATAATTCTAAAATTGTTCTTATAAGAAGAAAGAACCCCCCCTTTCAGGGACAATTAGCCCTTCCAGGAGGATTCGTTGATATTGGTGAAACAGTTGAACAAGCATGTATACGCGAAGCAAAAGAAGAAACTAATATAAAGGTAAAGATAAAAGAATTAATTGGAGTATATTCCGATCCAGAAAGAGATCCAAGAGGGCATACTGTAAGTATTGCTTTTTTATGCGAGCCGGCAACTAAAAAAGAAAAACCTCTCGCAAAAGATGATGCCGCCTCCTTAGAAATTATATCGATTGAAGAATTATTCTCAAAAAAATACGCGTTTGACCATTATAAGATCTTAAAAAAAGGAGTTAAACTAATTAAAAAATGATCTTATAGTAGTTTATTATTTTTAATAAGAAAAATTTATGTAGATTTCTTATTACCAAGAAGTATTTTATAACAATTACAGCATGGAATTCCAAGATTTATATTTAAATCTTTTAACTTATCTTTCAATATCTCTTGAAGTTTTAAAAATTTATCTCGCAAGATCATTAGGTCGTGTTGTTTACTGAAATAGAAATTTTTTAAACTTTCAGGATGATTTTTATTTTTACAAATGGGACAAATATTGTAGGAATTTCTAAATTCTTGATAATCTTCTACCTCTGTAGGAAATATAATTGAAAGATTTCGATCTTGCCATTCTTTATTTCTACTCAATTCTTTAATTAAAAATGTAAAAAATTTCTTTTTTTGTATATAGTTCAATTTCTCTTTTTCATTTTCAAATTTATTTGAATAATATCTCCTAATATTGTATTTTTCAATTAGATCTAATATATCTTGTTCAAAGACTTCTTTATAAGATTGTTTCGATTGAAAGCTCAAAATAAAGATTGAAATATCCTCCTCTCTTTCTTTAATGATTTTTATGAAATGATTCACTTGTTCTAAAGAATCATAATTCGATTTATCTATACATAAGATTGCAGCCTTGGAACCGACGAAGAATGAAGGTATCAGAAATTTGAATCGCTCTTCTTTAAGGTTAATATGCCAAAAAATGAATAAATATAAATCCCCAAAATTACTGTAGCATTCTAAGGAGTTTAAAGAGATACCAATATTAAAAAAATCATTTTTATCAAATTTAGAATCAGCGAAAATAGGAAATTTCTTTGGATCGTTTATCCCACCTAATAATATTTTATATTTAAACGAGTGGGAAATTTATTTTCACCTTCTAAACTATTTTTTGAAAATATTTTCTAAGAAGTAATGAAACAGGTTTTTAAAAAAAACATAGTAATATACGTATATATTCTTATTCTTTTATCTCATAAATATTGCCAAAAGAATCTTTTAAAAACAAATAATAGGAATCTGCATTCTTTCGAGGGACTTTTATGACTGGGAATCCCATTTTATTAGCGTTTTGTATTAATTCATCTCTATTTTCTATAACTAAGCAAATATGTGTGAAAATATCAGTATTTTTGCTTTTTTCTTTATTAATAAACACCTCTGCAGCAATATCACTCCCTTCAAACCTTAAGATTTTCTGCTCTTTTTTAATACCAAAAAATTGTTCCATTAAATCAGCAGGCACAGAAAAGGATCTAGTTTTTTCCAATCCTAATAGATTTGAAAAAAAATTCTCTGCTTCCTGCTCAGAATTTGAAGAAATAGCAAAATGATCCAATTTCATAAATTTCTCTCTCCCTTAAAAATTGAATTAACTTATATTTTTTAGTTGAATAAATACAATAAACATAAAAAATTATATCTTTTTGACTCTTTGGTTGATATTTAGAGTTTTTTATTAATTACTTTATTTTATTATTTACCATCTATAGTATCATAAAGAGCTCCAATATGAACTCATAAGAATTAATTAATTTAAAACTTTTAACTATATATCTATGAATAATTTACTAACTAAAGAACTTAAATTATGTCTAAAAAATTTCCTGATTTAATCTCTGCAGAACAATATTTTCATTCAAAATTATTTCAAAAAAAAGACGTTAGGATAGTAAGAGGAAAGGGTGCACTTCTCTATGATGAGAATGGTAATGAATACATTGACTGTGAGGCGGGTCATGCGGTTGTCAACATAGGTCACAGCCACCCGAAGTATATTGAAGCAGTAAAACAGCAGCTTGAAAAATTAGTTATGATCTCGCCCAGTTATCCAGTTGATGTGAGATATAAACTTCTAAAAAGGTTAGCAGAAATCACACCTCCCTCATTAAATCAGACTTTCCTTTCAAATAGCGGTACAGAGGCCGTTGAAGCCGCTATAAAATTAGCATTAGCCGCGAATAGGGATAAAAAAAAACCAGAAATAATCGCTTTTAAACGTGCATTTCACGGTCGTACGCTAGGATCATTAGCTATGACCCATAATATGAAATATAGGAAACCATTCCTTCCTTGGCTCACTCAAAACGTTAAATTTGCATCTTTTGGGGATATACAATCTGTAAAAGAATTACTTAACAAAAATACTATTGCCATTTTCATAGAATTAGTTCAAGGAGAAGCAGGAGTTTATCCTGCTCCATATGACTTTGTTAAAGAATTAAGAGAATTATGTACTGAAAATGATATCCTTTTGGTTGTGGATGAAGTTCAAACAGGGTTTGGGAGAACCGGGAAAATGTTTGGATTTGAACATTATGGCATCATTCCTGATGCGATGTGTTTAGCAAAAGCTATAGCAGGAGGGTTTCCAATGGGTGCAATGATATCATCGGAAGAATTATTTGAGAGAATGTTGGTTGGCGAACATAATACCACATACGGAGGTAATCCGCTTGGCTGTGCTGCCGCTAACGCAGTATTAGATATAATAAAAGAAGAAAAACTTGTAGAAAATGCCGCAAGGCAAGGTAAGAAAATACTCTCTAATTTACACCAACTCGCCGAAGAAGAAAGATTAATTCGTGAGGTCAGAGGGAAAGGATTAATGATTGGTGTGGAATATCGTATTAAAGTTAAAGATCTTATAAGAAAGGCACAAGAAATGAAGGTTTTCCTATTAAATGCCGGACTAACAATAATTAGAATACTTCCTCCCTTGATAATTAATGATTCCCAAGTAAGTAAAGTCTTAGAAGTTATGCATAATCTTTTTCTTTAATAGAATTACTAAAATATATGACATACTTATTATTAATTATCAAATATAATACTTTTTTAATTTAATAGTGATGGTTGGTAGCATGAGTGAAATTACAGAAAAACAATTCTTGGACCTTTTAATTAATTTAATCGGAAGGCTTTCTCATATCGCAAAGACCCAGAGATATCGTTTTCGACAAAAATGGGAGGAGAATTTTAGCCAAATTGATTCTAAACCCCATCTAATCCGAGAAATTCCCTTTGAAAAAGAGAAGTTTATGAAAGATAATGAATATCGATTGAAAATTCTGAAAACAGTTTTTAACGCATTTATTGATGGGTTTTATGCTGTTAAATCTCTACTTGAAACGTTTTACGATGAATATTTTAACTCTAAAATTTTTAAGAAGAGCTATTCCCAAGAAGATCAATTAAGAATTAAATATATTGTAGCAAAAGAGATATTAGGGAATCTGATTCAATATAATAGGATGGATCATGAAACAATCCCCCTTAAATATAATATTATTGCTCGCAATTATACCTTACTAAAATTTAATGTAAAAACGGATGAGGATATTTTGAAAAATATGAATAAAATCTTTAAAAAAACACCCTTATCTTTAGAAAAAATCCATTCAATCATGGAAGAGATTCAAAAAGATGGTCTAATTTCAATAATTAAGGAAAATGAGACATTCTCATATAAATTAGAATCCACATTAGAATTAAGTCCAGAAGGAGAAAAATTATTTAATGAAACTCTTGCCGAATTAATCACCTGGCCTATAAGTTTATGGCAAAGTTTTTATAATATTAGAGAATTAAACATAACTCCATCTCAAATTATTCCCCATCACGAATTTCTTAGCAAAATACTCTCTCATTCATCTACTCAAGGATTTACTTCTGCAAATTACGTGTTTACCAATTTAATAAAATATTTTGAAATGGTGGCACAAGGTAATAAATAATTCTTTCTCTTAGTAGCTCTTAAAATTCCTTAATTTTTTTAATTGGAAGGTCATATTCTTTTAAAAGGGGAAATAAATGCTTTTTATCACTTGAATTAATACCAGACCAGTCTAAAATGAAGTAATCCACTTTTTCCAAATTCTTATTTAGCATCTGGGTAATTAAATCCTTATTTAACTCACTAATATAATACTTAGGACATATATAAGAGATTGCGATATCTGCTTTTTTTATAAGCTTCTGAAACTGAGGGGCATAATGAGTCCCTCCAAATCCAACACCAACTTTTTGGGATCCTTCTTTTTGCAAATGCTTATATCTAAGGGTAGTCTCAATAATAGCATTAGCAGCAATAATCCCTGCTCTGTTATGCTGCCATTCGCTAAGAGTACTTCCTAATTCCATAAATATTAAGGGTTTTTCTAAATTAGTCGGACCGTGATGAGAAACTTCCATATCTATTGAAAAATCACTTACTGCTTCCATTTCCGCATATTTTAAAAAAGATTGATATCCCGCCTTAAGCATCAAGGCGCTTCCAACAGATAATTCTTTTTTATTTCCACCGTATCTAATATCTTCGCTCCAATTCCCTGTGGTATGAACCAGAAATGAAGGACGCCCCGTCTTAGAAGCATGACGAGACGCAAAAATCATCATATCAGGATCAATTACTGTTTCATTAAAACTACCTTTATTTAAAAAAATTAATCTTTGGTTTGTTAATCCTAAAAAAATTTCATTATCATGTAGAAATTGTTCTTTTTCCTCATCTGAATCTGTGAATGATGTCAATTTATAGAGAATATTATTATCCCATTTGTCAGAAATATGTTCAAATTTGTATTGGGGAGAATCTAAAAACTTATTTCTCATATTTAACGAAGCAGCATCCTTAGTTGATGTAATTATTAGAAATTGAGTCATAGACTTTTTCCTTAATTAAAAGATAGAATTTCAATATCTTATTAATGAGTATAATGAAGGATAAAAATTAAATATTAAATTATCAGTTGATTATGTTAAATACTTCATAAATTTTTAATAGCTTAAAACCTATTAATTTTTTGAATAAAACCCTATTAAAATCAAAAAACACTTCAAAAAATAGATTATGTTAGCAGTCCAACAGTTCTTTTTAATGATTATTGCATTTTTACTGGGTTTTACCTTTTTTATTATAGATTATTATGGGCAAAAATTACCACGAATTCCTGTCTCTATTATTGCTGGGATATCGGTGACCTATTTTTTTTTGATAGTTCTTCCCGAGATCTCAGTAAGACTTCCAGAATATCCGCTCCATCTTACGCTTTTTGAATATTTTTTTGTATTAGTGGGATTTGTCTTTATTCATGTATCTGAAAAACTAATTCTTCAGCGAGTAGAATCTAAGGCACAACAAAAAGTGAGAAAGTTAATGGAAATGGAAATGAATTTAGAAGAAGTTGAGGATCATATGGAAGATATTTTTAGTGATGAACTCTCTCACGAACAAATGGATGAAGAGGCATTAAGAGATATATCGAGAGTGGTAAAGGAATTACATACTCAAGGAAAAACAATAAGAGAGGAAATAACAAATTCAAAAAAAAGAATACATGATCATCTAAACGAAGAATTTAAAGATTTGCGCTTCTTTACGGACTTTTTTTACCATTTTCTTATTGGAATTATCCTATATAACCTAATACTGATTGATTTAATCCCTGCAATCTTATTTTATGTTTTTGCGTTTTTTAGATTAATTATTTCAAAGCGATTATTGAATAGATATAAGATCTTTACTGATATAGATATTGAAGTTGATTATGAAGAGACCAAAAGCAAAAAATTGATATTAGCTTTAGCAGTATTAATTGGAATGGGATTTGATTTGTTTCTTGATTTTTTTTATCAAATAAATTTAGAAATTCTATATATCTTGTTCTCATTTATATCAGGTGTTATTCTTTATACTATTGTAAGAGAAGTCCTACCAGAAAAAGAGAAAGGAAAACCTCTTTATTTTTTATTAAGCGTCATTGCTTTTACCATAATTATAATAATCGTCAATATTTTTGTGAGCCTCCTTTAAAATTTGACATAGACGAATTTATGAAATAAAAGAATTAAGGGAAAATATATTATTTTTTAATTCTATTCTGTTTAAATTCATTTTTAATTATTAAAAATAACTATATTAGAGATTACCGATTTTTAACTAAGTGGGGATGTCTATGGAAAAAAATTTTAATGAATTATTAGAAATTGATGATGATGATAAAAGAATCATTGAAATGATAGAACAAAATCCAGATATAACACATCGGGAAATCGCGGAACTTATCGACAAATCTCAGCCGGCAGTGGGTGCTCGTATCATCAAATTGGAAAGAAAAAATCTTCTTACAAAGCAAGTTGGATTTAATGTTAAAAAAGTGGATGTTAAAACCGCGTTTGTATTTATCTCAACGAAAAATGTAGAGGGAATTGTTGAAAGAATCAAAAGTACGAAATTAATAAATTATGCATTTAAAATATCCGGGAAATTCAACGTTCTTTGTATTATCTCAGCAAGCGATTTAAAAACTATAGAACGCGTGGTTGATGTGTATTTTAGAGAAGACCCAAACGTAACCGCAGTCGAAACCGAAATTCTAATGGAAAGTATTCATGATTTTGTGATTCCTATTTATTTTAATGACAATATCGATTTGGATTCTTTTAAACAATTTGGAGAAAAATTAGTTGATATGAAATCAATTGTTAAAGAAGAAAGTTAATCAAAAATATTACGTCCATTATTTTTTAATGTTTTATTCTGGTAAAAACTAGTTGATTTCATATTTTATGATTTTGTTTCTTACTATTTTCCTTTATTTCCCATAAAAAATTAAGAATACAGCAATTAATAAGCAATTAGCTACACTTCTAAATTAGCGTTAAAAATTAAAAAGGGAGATTTTTTTTTCCTTACCAATTATTTTTAAAGGTTCAAATTAATTTCTAAAACTTTTTTAGGTTTTTTTTTTATATGTTATATATTTAGTATTTATAAATTAAAATCAATCATGTGAAGACCGCTAATATTTTAATATAACTTTATTTCAAAATTTTTTAAAAATTATAGGTAATTTTATTAAACTATAAGAACTTGTTGTAAAATGGATATGAAAAAAAAAACTTTCAATCAATTGTTAGGTATCGATGAAGATGATAAAAAAATCATCGAATTAATTGAAGAAAATCCCGATATTACCCACAGCAAAATTGCTGAAGAAATAGATAAGAGCCAGCCCGCGGTAGGCGCTCGAATCATTAAATTAGAGAGAAAACATCTTTTAAAAAAGCAAGTTGGATTTAATATTAAAAAAGTGGACATAAAAACCGCAATAGTATATGCATCCACTAAGGACGTAGAAGATATTGTCGAAAAAATAAAAGATTGTCCCTTTATTAACCATGCATTTAAAATCTCTGGCGATTATAATCTTCTCTGTTTTATCGCAGCAACCGATCTTCAAACTATTGAAAAATTAGTAGATTTATGCTTTCGACGAGATCCGAATGTGCTTTCTGTAAAAACAAATATTCTTATCGAGAGTATTCACGATTTTATTATGCCAGTAGACTTCCAAATTGAGAATTTTGATGGAAGATATTGTGGACCTAATTGCCACTTGAAAACCGATATGCCTAAGTTTAAATTCGACGAAATAGATACAGAAGAAGAACCAGAATCCGAATCAGAGCCAGGACCAGAAAGTTAAATATTTTTATATTTGTTTTTCTTAACAAAATTCTGTGATATAAATAATTTTTATATATTTTTAGAAAGATTGTAATTATTTACCCAGTTTAATTTTTTCTTTAAACTTTTCTAAATTCAAAAATTTCATTAAAAATGAGAATTAATCTAAACTATTAATAAAAGCTTTTTGAATAGAATTTCATAAAAGAGTCAAACTTTTATTTGATTTTATAATAATTCTTTATAATTTTAAAATATAAAATTAAAACAATTATTTAAATAATGAAAATGAAAAACTTAACAGGATTAATTTTAATACTCATATTAGCAGGTCTTGTTAGTATAGGAAGCTTTATCGAAAACCAGACTAATCCTGAATTATTTATAAATACGAGAAAAGAAATAAATATCTCAGCATTGCAAATAAATACGTATCTGGCAAATGCCGATGCTTCTTTCATTGGTGAAAATGAGTATGACTTAGCTGGCGTTTCTTTAGCAGGTATTGGAGATGTGAATGGAGACAACATCGATGATTTTCTTATAGGAGCTTCTCAATATAATGTAAGTAGTGGAAATGAAGGAAAAGTCTATCTATTTTTCGGAAATAATACAAATAGTTGGTCAACAGGAATGAGCTGTTCCAAAGCAAATGCATCCTTTATAGGAGAGAGTGAAGATGATTATGCTGGATGTGCGGTGGCAGGAGCGGGTGATGTAAATAAAGATGGATATGATGACTTTCTTATAGGAGCTTCTGGAGGAGATGACTTCAACAAACCAGGAAAAGTATATTTAATATTCGGGCGAGATTATGGCTGGGGAAAAGATATTAATCTAGCAAATGCAAATGCATCGTTCTTAGGAGAAGCAAATGGTGATCATGCGGGATCATCCGTGGCGGGAGCAGGGGATGTGAATGGGGATGGATATGATGATTTCCTTATAGGCGCTTATAATGCTAGTACTAATAATGCGGGAAAAACATATCTTTTCTTTGGTAACGATACAAATAGTTGGTCATCGGGGATAAGTTGTTCGGAAGCAAACGCTTCTTTTATAGGTGAAGCAGCAGGCGATGTCTCGGGACATTCAATAGCAGGAGCTGGTGATATAAACAGAGATGGATATGATGATTTTCTCATCGGAGCTCCTGAAAATGATGATGGGGGTAGCGCAGCAGGTAAAACATATCTTTTTTTTGGCACTAATGAAACAATATGGTCAACTGGAATGAGTTGTTCGGAAGCAAATGCTTCTTTTGAAGGTGAAATTTTTAGTATAAGGTCTGGGTATGCTGTGGCAGGTGTGGGAGATGTGAATGGGGATAACTATGATGATTTTATCATAGGCGCTCCTCAATATGAGGCAAGTATTGATAAGGAAGGAAAGACATATCTTTTCTTTGGTAACGATACAAATAGTTGGTCATCGGGGATGAACTGTTCGCAAGCAAATGCCTCTTTCATAGGAGAGGATGAAGGAGATTATTCAGGAAATGCCGTCGCAGGAGCTGGCGATGTGGATGGTGATGGGTATGGAGATTTTCTCATAGGAGCATATAGATATAATCACAGTTCAGATGTTGATATAGGGAAAACCTATTTGATTTTTGGACAAAAGACGGGATGGTTAATGGATGTGAACTTAGAAAATGCTGGTGCTTCTTTTATAGGTGAGACTTCATATGACTATTCGGGACAGACATTAGCAGGAGCGGGTGATGTGAATGGGGATGGTTATGATGATTTACTAATTGGAGCATATAGAGATGATAATATTGCAGGTGTAGATGCTGGTCAATCTTACTTGATTTTTGGAGAGTCTGCACTAACTCTACAGATGCCATTAGCATTATTATTTTTACCTTCACCTGAAGGAGAGCAAATTCCAGTATATCCTCCACTGATCATCTTACCAATAGCAGTGAGCACAATTATTGCGATTTTATATCTAAATAAAAGAAAGAGATTTATCTATAATTAATTTGAAATTAATTAAGATTATATTCAAGATTTCTTGAAATAAAATGTCTTTCACTTTTTTTTATTTTATACTCTTCTTATATTTCTTTTTCTTAAAAAAAGATATTCAATATATGAGCTTATGCTAGAATTTAAAAATTGAATTATCTCTTATTTTCAAATTTATTAATAATTTAAATAAAGAAAAGCAGTGCTTTTCAAACTAAATTTTGAAAAGATAATTATTTTTTGGATTTATTCTTCTGTGCCTTTTTCCACTTGCACATCGGACCGCAGCCATCTTCAAGCGTAGGATCATGATTTTCTAAGTCAAAATCAATGGGAAGTACAAAATCTTTTGCAATTTCAGTAACGATTTCCATAGATACACTCTGTACGTCTTCTTTATTCCTGAAATGGTAATTTATGATATTATCGAGTTTTTCAAGCTGGGAACTAGCAAGAAGAATACATATATTATGCTCGCCGCTCAACCTAAACGCATTAAGCATAAAAGGACAATATCGGGCCATTTCCATAATCTCTTCCGGGTTTCTGGTCTTAATTTCAACTGTTGCCAAATAAATATTCACGTTTTTGAAATTTATTCCCGGTTGAAAGTGTAGAATACCACTCTGTTCTAGCTTCTTAATTCTCATACCAATTGTGGGTTGCGAACGGTTCACTTTCTCGGCGATTTCTGTATGTGTTAACTCGGGATTATCCTGTACTAAAGAGATAATTTTTTTATCAATATCATCTAATTGTAATTTTTCACTAAGCATATACTATCTCACTTTTTACACTTATTATATTCATAAATGTTTTTATGCATTTATATTTTATAAGTTTTTGATCAACTTTTTTTTATTTATCTATTCCACAAGATCAACTATTTTTGGGAGTACTTCCCCAATTTTCTCTTGAATTACTATATCTGCTTGCAGATCCATTGGAGTTTCTTGTATATTAATGATCCCTAATTTAGCTCCACAGGCGATTGCTCGCTGAGGATAAAACGCAACTGGATACACCAATAAGGAAGAACCTAACACAATTAATAAATCACAATTGCCGACCAACTCATCTGCTTTACGAAGGACCTCATTTTCTAATGGTTCTCCAAAGAATATCGCATTGGGCTTTAACAAGCCATTACATTTTTTACACGAAGGTTGAGTTTCTCCCGCTAAGAATTGATTTACAAATTCCGTTATTGGGTAAACTTCATTACATCGCATACATTTTGCCTCATTTGCAGTCCCATGTAATTCAATAACATTTTCAGTATGGGCTCGCTGATGTAAGCCATCTATGTTTTGTGTCATTACACCCTTAAGTTTCCCCATTTTTTGAAGTTTGGTAAGTGCCTTATGGCCTTTGTTAGGTTTCGCTCTGAAAATTTTCATTCCCAAATCTAATAAAAAGCTTATATTTCTGCCGGGATTTGCAACAAATGAATGAATACTGGCGATTTCGTCAGGATCCACCTTGATCCATAAACCAGTGCCAGGAGAGCGAAAATCGGGAATTCCAGACTCAGTACTCATCCCTGCGCCCGTTAACGCTACAATATTATCTGCCTCTTGTATTACCTGAGCAAATTGTTCTATTTTTTTCTCAAGATTTATCATAGGAATCACAATTCCTTACTCTATTTCAATAGAATGACTAAACTGTGTTTAATTAATTTTTATGAAGTAGCTATTATTAATATTATTTTTTTAAAGTAAAAAGATTCTATCTTTACTTATTTTTCTATCTGATGCATTTAATATAAAATTCTATTAAAAAGGAATTAATATTGGATTTGAAAAGATCCAACTGATTTGTTATAAATATCTTTTTAAGGTAAAAAAAAAAAATTTTAATTTAGGAATTATTATTATAGTGTATAAGAAATATATTTTCTTAAGAAATATCATAATTCCCCACTTTTACAAATTATACGTTTCAAAATTTAACTGAGAGTAAAGTATATTCAAAAAGGTGAATATAGATTAGCACTGAGAAGAAAAGCTTCATATATAAAGTATGTCTTCTAGGAGATGGTGGAGTTGGGAAGACATCGCTCGTTTTGCGTTATTGTGAAAATAAGTTCAAAGACAATTATATAATGACTATTGGTTCTAACTTCTCAACTAAAACTGTCAGGCTTAAGGATTATCCTAATTACGAGATTAAACTCCAATTGTGGGACTTAGCAGGTCAAAAACACTTCTCATTTGTACGTCCTCCTTTTTATCGTGGTGCCACTGGTTTGATTTATGTCCATGATTTAACTCGAAGAAGCTCCTTTGAAAATCTAACCAATTGGCAAAATGAAGTTCAAAAAGTAATCGGAGAAAAAACAAGCGTTTTAGTAGGAAATAAGCTGGACTTAGCTGAGAATGGGGAGCGAGAAGTATCCAAACAAGAAGGAGAGGCTTTTAAAGAAGAATTAGGCTCACTCTCTTATTATGAAACTAGCGCAAAAGACGGGAGAAACGTGGAAAAAATCTTTAAAGAGATTACAAGAGGTATCTTAAAAAGCTTAGGTAAGATTTAAATTGTTCTTTCTCTAAAAAGTGGTTTATTTAGCTCAAGTGGGATAATAATAGTGAGCAAAAATCAATATATAAATGTATGTGAATCTTAATTTAAAAGGAATAGATACTCACTAATAAATGAAAATCTAAAAATTAAAATTAAACATATCATTTTTCATAGTAATTATAAAATAAAAATTACCTTAACGTGACTAAATAATGTTTGGTGGAGGTCAACTTAAATATGACAGGGCATTAACGGTATTTAGCCCAGAAGGTCGGTTATATCAAGTAGAGTATGCATTAGAAGCTGTTCGACGAGGAACTCTGGCGGTAGCAGCAAAATCCAAGAATGCGGTATGCTTAGCAGCTCAAATTAAAATTGCTTCACCATTGATGGATGGTGATGAAATAGACAAAATATTTCAAATAGATGAACATATAGGCGTAGCAATTTCGGGCCTTCACGCTGATTCTCGCACTCTTATTGGCTATACTCGAGTCCAAGCGCAAACATATCGATTAACATATGATGAGCCTGTCCGTTTAAGTATGCTGGTGAAAGATGTGGCGGATGTCATTCAACAATATACCCAATATGGAGGAATTAGACCCTGGGGTTGCGCATTATTTTTCATTGGTATTGATTCCATGGGCACTCAAATCTATACGGTTTCTCCTAGCGGAATTTATCGTTCATTTAAAGCGTATGCGATGGGTAATGGTGAAGCCGCTGCACGAGAATATTTACGTGAAAATTATAGCGAAAGCCTGGGATTTAACGATTTGGTGCATTTAACCTTAGATGCATTAAAATCCGCAACTGATGAAGAAGCAACAAAAGAAAACACTCGCCTTGTCTATATTAAGATCGAAGATAAAAAATTCACGGTTGCCACTAAAGATGAAATAGCACAATTCTTAAGTGGAACTAAATAACTTAGTTATTTTTTCTCATTTATTTTGCTCTTTATTCATTTTTAATGTAGAAATATCTTCTACTGATAATTACATATATTAAGAAGCTGGATATAATTATCTTTTTAAGGATATATGATAAACTATGAAACAGAAAAATAATGAAAATTTACCAAAAAATCCAATTGAAGCTCAAGGAATGTTAATGAAGGCATTTTATGAAAAATTTGGAAAAGAGGCATTACCCATTATCAAAGAAATATGTGGTAAGCAAGGTCGTGCTCTAGGACTAAAAATAAAAAATAAATTGTCTAATAACAAGCTCTCAACGGTTGCAAAAGCATTTTCACAAAGTTATGATCCGAATAATGTGAAAGTAATGTTTCTTTCCGATGAAAAATTTCGAATTCAAGGTACTAAATGTCCCTTTGGTTTGGAAAATACTTCGAGGGAATTATGCGAAGCTGCAATGGAAATTGATTATGAATATTTCCGTACAGCAGTAAGCGATAAAATTAAATTAACAATATATCGCAGTGTTGCAGATGGAGATGCCCGCTGTGACACCACCTATAAATTAAAAAATGAATAGATATAGTTAATAATAACTGGAAAATTATTTTTATTTAATTCTAAATCTTTATAATTTATCATAACTCTTTTTTTCGTGTGTAAAGCGAATTAATTGAAAAATATTAATTATAATTTGAGATATTTATACATATCAAAAACATAAGTTAATAAGTAAAAATTATAAATATCAATTATCTTATTGACTATGTGTAACTAAGTGTAAGGAAGATGTATAGAGATGTTTAAAAAAAAGAAGATACGGGAAGATTTTGATGAGATTTTCAAAAGTGGAGATCAGAAAAAAATTAAACAAATGCTCGAAGAATATCCATGGTTATTAGAAGAGGTTTCTGAGGAAATCGATGAAGCAATGGAAGATGAGGAGGAAATAATTGCAGCAATCGGAGTTATGGAAGATGAATTAGCTAAACCAGTTTCTATTGATGATATTCTCTTTTGCCTAAGGGCAGATTTTAATATTAAACAATCTGAAGAAAAAGTAAAACAAATGCTTGAAAACATTGAAAAATTGAATCTCATAGAAAAAAAAGAAGAAGGATGGATCCTGAAAGGGGATGGCGGAAAAATATGCGATGATTTTTTAAATAAACACTTAGGAGAATTAGAATTTTAAGAATTCTAATTAAAAAGATAAAAAAATAAAAAATAATACTTTATGCTATTAATTTTTCGTTTACTTCCTCCTTCATAGTTAGAGTGTTCTCAACTTTTGTTTCGTATTTTGTTTTGATTTTCTCATCAATTAAATATTCGGTTTTAATTAAGTCTCTAATACCCATACGAATTGCCTCCGAGCGATTTGGAAATTTTCCTTCCGAAACTAAAATCTCTAACACTTCTAAATAGGATTCAGGTAAATTAACTGAAATTAATTTCATGCTTTTGCACCTACTTATTTTTTTTTAATATACTAATATATCTCTCCGTGATATTTAAGTATTCAGTGGAAATGAGCCCATAGAAGCCCGACGAATCGCTAAGAGGGTCAATATAATAAGAATATATGAATAAAATATAAGATTTCTTAGAACTGGTAATTAATGATAAAGAATCGCATTTAGAGCTCCTTTAGATCTAATTTTAATGCATAAAAAAATTATAATAGGATTATTTATATATGCATACATGTATTGTGTAACACAATATAATTTAGATTTAAAGAATAAAAATTAAGAGTGATTAAAATATGGCAGATATTCAAGCACAATTGAATGATCATCTAGCAAATGCTAAAGAATGGGGGAAAATGGAGACTCCCATACCTGGAGTATATGTAGTGAAAGTGCCAGAAACTAAAACAAGACCAGCGATGTTATTTTTAGAGATCAATCCTCTCAAGCAAGATGGAACGCCTATGAAAAAAAAGGGGCTATTCGTTAGCGATTTCGAAATGCTGGTTAAATTTAGTGAAGCATTAACGGATGATAAAGTGGTGCGCTTAATAAAGGAATTAGAGGAAGTCAATCCAGACCGAAAAACGAAAAAATCTAAAAAATTAAAAATGTAGAATATTAGTTTTTGTTTTTTTCTGGAAAAATTACTTTTATGATGAGTTAAATGAAATTTAATGACGAAAAAGATATATCATAAATTTAATTTAAATATTTTAAGTAAATTATAAATTCTTAGAAAATTATTATAACTATATTAAACATTAATAGTAAAAGTTTGAAAATTTCCTTGGGTTGATGTAGAAATGGCAGAAGGTTGGAATGGAAAAAGTTGTTCGGAATGCGGAGGGACCATATTCAGAATCGTGAATGATGAGTGGATGAAAAGAACTTTTAGATTTGTTGAACGTGGAACTTTAAAAATGTGTGAAGGATGCGGAGCAAAATTCCTTGTATGTGAAAACTGCGGAAATTTATATACACGGGTTCATCCCGCATTAGAAGCGTGGGAGGTTTCAAAAAAGTGTCCTTCTTGTGGACATGTGGATCCCGAAGTGAAGGCATGGGACGGAGTATCGGCACGTTAAGGGCGTGATGTATAATATTATTAATCCCCATACTTTTTTGATTACTAGATGTTAATAAGAACCTCAATAAAGTATCTCCTATTTCTATTCTTTTCCTCAATTTTCTTTATTGAAATAGTGTATAATCGAGGAATTAACAAGCAATGCTGTTATCAGTAAAATAAATTATCAAAAGATTATTAGAAAATTAAAAAAATGATCAAAAACCTTAATATTTATTCAAGTAGATTTAAAGAAGATTTAAATTTCATAATAACTTTCATAAATGATAAAATAAAGATTACATTTTTTCATGAACGAGTATGACTAATGAAAATATAAAAATAGAAGTGGCGTCTCCAGAACAAATTGATGCTCTCGAGGAATTAACCCGTTTATTAGTAGAGAGTTTAAATGAAGAGTTTGAACCAAAGCGGTTTGATTGGGGTATACGTAGGCGCTTATTCGATCCTTTACAGAGACATGGTATTATTATTGCGACTGATGAAGCAAATGATGAGGTAGTTGGAATGATAATTGCTGAGCTACGTATTGATCCGTTCGGGAAATCTGAGGGTTATATAAAACAATTTTACTTAAAGGAAGAATATAGGCAAAAAGGAATAGGATATACTCTTCTCAAACAGGCTTTAGAACACTTAAAAAAAATAAAGGTCGAAAAAGTAAAGGTTAATTTAAGAGAAGATGAGGCGAGAAAAGCCGCGAAACTCTATAAACAAATGAATTTTAAGAAGAAATATGAAGTTCTTGAGTTAAATCTCGAAAAAGACTAGCCCCATAATTAAATAAAAATACGAACAATAAAATGGCAATAGATTTAGAAACACCGTGGGTCGAAAAATACCGTCCAAAGGATTTCGAGGAGATTGTCAGCCAGAATATTGCTATCAATAATTTGAAAAAATTTGTATCTAAGAAATTCGACATGCCTCATATGATCTTCGCTGGGCCAGCGGGTACGGGTAAAACTTCTTGTGCGTTAATAATTGCCAATAAACTGTTGAGGGGGGAAAAATATTATAGAAATGTAATGGAATTAAATGCCTCTGATACGGTTAGAATGAAGTTTGTCAGAGAGAAATTGAAGGATTTTGTCTCTCAGAATATGATTTTGACCGAAAATGAATTAAAAATGGTCATTTTAGATGAAGCGGATAATATTCCAAAAACCGTTCAGCAAACATTAAGAAGAATAATTGAGAGTGCGCCGAATAATGTAAAATTTATCCTTATGTGTAATTATATTAATGAAATAATAGATCCAATTATATCTCGCTGTGCTGTTTTTAGATTTGTTAACCTCCCGAAAGAAAAAATTATTGAGAGATTAAAATTGATATTAAAGAAAGAAAATATAACTATTCCAAAGGCAAAAGAAAAAGAATTTTTTGAGGCGTTATATTTTATTTCTGCTGGTGATTTACGAAAAGCAATTAATGCCTTGCAAATGGCGGTCGCGCTCGAGTTATTAGAAGATTTAGACATTAATGAACTTCTAAAAATATCGGGATTCGTCGAACAATCCCTTTTAGATCAATTAAAAAGAAGTATTGAGGAAAAAAATTTTAAAACTGCAAGAGAATTGCTTTATTCGATTGATTTTTTAGATTCTCGTAATTTTATTCGCCAGTTGATGAAAGTTGTTCCTGATTTAGGAAATCAGAAAAATTTCTATTATTTCCAATTACTAAAGTGTTTTGGAAAAGTTGATTTTCGGATATCGCAAGGAGCGGATGAGAGAATTCAGCTTACCGCTTTATTAGCGGAACTAATTAACCCCTAGCATAAAAAATTTACTCTTTCAGTTAATTAATTAAAATATTTGTAAGAAATAAGAAAGCCAAAAAACTTAAAAATGTCAAATAAAATTCCTATATGGCGTTTTAAATATCTCCCAAAAAAGTTAGATGAGATATGTGGAAGATTGGAAATAATTGCCAGGCTAAAAGAGGTTATTAAAAAAAGGAATTTTCCACATTTATTATTTGTCGGGTCAGAAGCAATTGGAAAGACTCTTATTGCGCAATTATTCGCAAGAGAATTCTTAGGTAGATTTTATGATGCAAACTTCAAATTAGTATATGCTGATGAACCTCTCAGCTCTGAAGAAAGGGACCAAGCCCGTTCAGAAGCATATATTTCCACTAGTAAAATAGGCAGTATGGCAGGAAGGCGAATCACAACTCCTGCGTTTTTACAAGTGAAAGTCAAACCATTTGTTCAATTAAAAGCGATTGGGGATGTGCCTTATAAAATCCTTGTAGTAAAGAATTTCGAAGCTTTAGAATCAAACCAGCAAGGTTTCAGAAGGTTGATGGAAATCTACGGTTCAAATTGTAGAATGATATTAATTACCACCAAGATTTCAGGTATTATAGATCCTATTGTATCCAGGTGTCAATTATTTTTAATTCCTCAAATAAAATATGAAGATTTTAAAACATTAATTCAAGATATTGTAAATCAAGAGTCTCTTCAATTAGAAAATGGAGTAATTGATTATCTTTATCAAATTTCTGAAGGAAAAATTGCGAAAGCAATAGACCTCTTACAAATATGTAGTGTTACTGGAAATATTATTGACTTAACTAAATTATATAATATCTTAAAAAAATATCAAAACCAAGAAATTAAGGATCTTTTGGTGAAAAGCCTTACAGGAGATTTTTCAGAAATCAGAGAAAACTTTAGAGAATTATTATCTAATTATAAATATAGTGTGCAAGATTTTTTTATTGAATTCATGGAGGTATTAAATACCTTTCCACTTTCAAAATATGCGAAAATAAAATTAATGAATATGATTGCGGAGGCAGATTTTCGTGCTATAGATGGGCGGGACGATGATATTCAGATTTCCTATTTATTGACAAGATTAAACTCATTCGCGCAAAATATGTAAATAATATATAAGAGAGATGATATAAATGAGTGAGGAAAAAACATCGGAAACCCCGTGGGTAGAGAAATATAGGCCAAAAAGTTTAAAAGAAATGGCTTTACCTACTGCAAAATTAAATCGAAAAAAAGTAGATTTAGCAGAAGACTTAAAAGAGTTTATCAAGAATTTTTTTAAACAAAAAGCAGAACTCAACGAAAAAAACCGTCAAATCAGAGCAGATAATAGGACTGCGAGCGAAAAAGAGCAAAAAGAGGAACAAACCCTTCCACCAGAAAAGGCAGCTGTATTATTAGAAGGACAACCAGGGATTGGAAAAACCTCTATTGTCTATGCTCTTGCTAATGATCTAAATATGGAAGTGATTGAAACCAATGCTTCTGATACCAGAACTAAAGACGCAATAGAAGCAGGGTTGAAAGAAACCTCGAAATCGAGGGGAATAATGGACTTTATCACAGAAAAAAAGAAAAAGCTAATTCTAATTGATGAAGTGGATGGAATCTACGGCACACAAGATAGAGGGGCGATACCCGCCATTATGGATTTGATTAAAACTACTCAATTTCCAATTATTATGTGTGCAAATGAATATAAATCAACTCTTAGCACGGTCTATAATACTATTCCAAAATATGAAGTTCATCCTCTATCTAAAAATAAAATCATCAATATCGTTGAAAACATTATTAAAAAAGAGAAAATCACCAATATTTCTAAAGAAGAAATAGATTTAATAATTGAGAAAAATGGAGGAGATTTAAGGGGAGTTATTAATGATCTTCAGGCAATTAGCCTTATCTCCGATAAGAGTGAAGAAATTACGGAGGAGATGATCTATAATCTCCATAGGGATACCACAGAAGAAATCTTTGGACTCCTTCGCGACTTATTTCAAAAAGTTTCTTCTTTAAATGAAGCGCGCAAGTTGACGGATAAATCAGATGTTGATTATAATTTCCTCTATAAATGGGTGAATGAAAATATTCCTTCATTTATCTATTCTAAATCGGAATTAGCAACTGCCTATGAGCGCCTTTCCAAAGCAGATGTTATTTTTGGACGGATTAGAAAAAATATGGAATGGTCCTTATTGCCTTATTTCTTTGATCTTTTTGCGGGGGGAGTAGCACTTGCAGCGAAAAGTAGTTCTTCTAAAAAATATCGCCCCATCCGCTTTCCAAGATATATTTCCTCTTATTATATGTCTCTAAATAATGCTGAAAAAGGATTAATAGAAAAGATTCAAGAACATTACCCTATTTCTCAGAATGAAGCATTTCGAGATTTAATTCCTTTTTTAAAATATCTAAGCTCTACTTCTAGAAGAAAATTAAAAGAAATTAGTGAATTTTTAGAGCTTGCGTCTGTTGAAAAAAATCTGTTGAAATAAAATAAAACAATCTTTTATGTGTATCCTTTTTTATATTATCCTCCCTATTAGACTCTAATTGATCTTAATATTATTATCTTAATCAAGAAGAATTGATACATAATATTCCTCTTCCCGATATTTTATGGGATGGAGATAAGAGCGTATCTCATTTTCATCCTCAAAAATCTTACGCTCAATCGCTTCTCCTTTTTCTTTCTTATCCTTAAGTTCATAAATATGTTGTTTTAGAGATTTTTCTAATCTAGAATAAATTTCTTCCTCAATTTGATTCTTAAAATACTTACAAATTATCATTCCATTTCTATCAAGCAAAAATAACCCTATACAATCTAAATTCATTGAATATTCTTCAAGTAAATTGTATAACTCAAAGAAGTCCTCATTTAATACAGCCAATCCGTAGGAAATCATCTTAATAATTGATACAATATCATAAATGGAGGTTTGTTGGAAAAGAATCTCGAAATCTGGATAATTTTTCTTAATTTTCTCGGTTAATTCATCCACATTTCTTTTTATTTCTGGATTTTCTATTACTTCTGGATCTGATTTGTGAAAGGTAACGACTATAGGAATTATTTCTCCATCCTCACGAAAATAATTAAAAATAGTATCTAAATAATCTAGAGACTCTGAAAAACGTTCAGCATCTTGTATATCAATGGCATAAATTAAAATATCAGCATCCCCAAAATAAAATTCTTTTCGTTTTTTATATAACTCTCTATATTCTTTTTGCCCCCCCATATCCCAGAAAATCACAGATCCTCCAAGAAACTTAATTTCTATATGGTCGACACGGATGGTTGTTGCAAGATTTAGAACCTTATCTATATAATCCTTCTGTTCATTCAATGCGATCATAATAGAAGTTTTACCAGCATAATCGAGCCCAGCTATTAAAACTTTCGCTGAATCCTTCATTTTTTTATAGTTTAAAAAATAATTAAAAATAGTTTAATTCTGTAAATCTAAAACCATAATTAATATTTAAATATATATTAATAAAACATTAAGATTATTTCCATATAGTAATCGCATTTTCATTTTTAACTTTTTTTTCTTTTAAAAAATATTATACTCTATTTATGATATTCGAATGATTCAAAAGGATAATTTAGGATATTTTAGATAAGAAATACTCAGCGAATTTTATCCCTGCCTTAAATAAAGTATGATATCTCCTTTCGATTACACGTTAAATTTTTAAATCTAACAGTATTTAAAAATACAAAAAATAAAATAGTATAAATTTCATTAAACTAAGAAAAGTTATTAGTATAGAAAATTGGAAGATATGTTTAAAGAAAAAAATGGTGAACCTGAAAAAAAAGAAAAAGAATTAACAAAATCTCAGATTATAAAAGGAATTATAATTCTTATTATTTTTATTGTATTAAGATTCATAATAGCTCAGATTTGGATCATTTTTTTTAATTATGAATATCACCTTACATTCGAATTTATTTTCTTTCTTATAATAAGTTTTCTTTTAGGATCTGTTCTATTAGTTGGTTTTGGATTTAAATTTATTTTAAAAATCAATTTAAAAGAGCTTTGGTTTAAAAAAGGTAAAGTTTTAGGAGATATTGGGTGGGCTTTTTTAGCTATTATTGCTTTATTTATTATTTCAGGTTTTTTTTCATTTATTGCACAGTTATTAGGATTATCATTACCAGATACAACGGATGCCGAATTAAATATGGGTCAAATTTTAATTAATTTCTTATTAGGATTATTTTTTGGATTTTTAATTGCATCATTTCCAGAAGAAACTCTTTTTCGTGGTTTTTTGCAGAGATTACTCACTGAAAAAAAAGGGAAGTGGTTTGCTCTCTTTATCCAAGCTCTTTTGTTCTCTATAACTCATTTTGGAATTGATATTAATAATTCATGGGTAAACATTATATTTTTAATCGGATTTCGTTTTATTTTTGGCATTATTTTTGGCTTATTAGTACAATATCGTGGAAATCTTCTATCTGCGGGTATTGCACATGGAATAATGGGATAGATTATTAATCCTTTCCTAAATCCTTAAATTTATAAAACTATTCCTTATCAAATCGCTTATAAAGATGTAAGATAAAGCGAAATAATTTATTCGGAAGGTCTGGATCATTTCCAATAAATCTATCGGTCTTATACATAATTCCTTCCTTATCTTGCTCGAAAAATAAGACTTGTTTTCCCTTATAAAAAATGAGAGTACTTGGTATTTCATTAATATTAAAATGGTCAAAAAAATCAATCTCGCAATCTAATGAAATTTTCATTAAGGATACTCCATCTATCTCTTTTATATAAGGAAGCAATTCCAACTTTATCCTTCCCAGCAATTCATTGCACATATCAGAATCCTGTTCTATAAAAAAAATCACGGCGACAAGATGATTTGAGATATTATCCTCAAGTTGATCTATTGTATTGATTTTTAAAATCATAGTTTAGATAATAATTTATTAGTTTTATTTTATTTTTTTTTAATCTATTCATTTAAAATGAATAGTTAAGATTTATGAGTCAAGATTTTTAACATCAAAATCTAAAAAATAATAAAGAAAGTTTAAATATTTAATTTCATAGCATACTTTTAATCCAATATATTATTCCTAATAAATTAGGTGATGAATATTGATAATAGATGCTCATTGTCATATTTGGGAAGAAGAATTAATGTCAGAAGAATTAAGGAAAATCATATTAGATATATGCGCTCGAAAAGATTTTGATCCTTCTCAATTATTTAATGCTACCGTGGAGCGATTGATTCGAGAAATGGATGAAGCAGGAATAGATAAAACTGTGATCGTTGGAATAGACTATGGATTTCTTTTTAGAGGTAAAGTTCCATATAAGGGATATAATGATTATGTGGCAAATCTTATACAAGAATATCCAGATAGGTTGATAGGTTTGGCAGGGATTGATCCTAGAAGAGGCAAAGAAGGTATTCAAGAGCTTGATAGATGTATGAATGAATTAGGTATGAGAGGTGTAAAATTATGGCCTCAAACAGGTTTTTTTCCCGATGATTATTCCTATTATCCATTCTATGAACGTGCGCAAGAACTTGGAGCAATTATTTTGTGTCATACCGGAGCACCCCCTCCTGGAACTTATTTAAAATATTGTCATCCCGTTAACCTCGATAAAGTTGCGATAGACTTTCCAGATCTTAAAATAATAATGGCTCATGTAGGAAATCCTTGGATAAGTGAAGCACTTTCCGTAGCCACAAAAAATTTTAACATTTATTTTGATATTTCAGGTTGGGAGGGACAATTCAAGTTTGCTCCTGTGGCTCTGATGCAAACTCTTGCACAAGCAAAATTAGGATGTGGGATTAAAAAAGTGCTATTTGGTTCAGATTGGCCATTATTTACGCCAATAGTCTCATTAAAGGAGTGGGTAGAGGGGATTAAAAAATTAAAATTGCCTCCTCCTTTGAAATTAATGGGATTGCCGGAGTTAAATAAAGAAGAAAAAGAGATGATCCTAGGAGAAAACGCTGCAAATATATATAATATCTAATTCACTCTTTATTTTTCTTCCTTTTTAATATCCTACTCATAAATGGATAGCGAAGATTTATGATTTAAAACCTTCAAAACTCGAATCAAACTTTATATTATTCATATTAGCAAAGTAAGAAATATTTCTAAACCAAAAATTATTATATCCTTTAATGTTTAGGAACTCAAATGTTTACAAGTCGCTAATAATAAATTAAGTCTACCTAAAAATGTTTAAAAAAGGTAAATTATTATCTCATATAAAATTATACGTGAAAAAAATTGAGTGAAGAAACACAAGAAATAGAAACTGTAAGGAGCGCTAAGTCTCAATTAACTTTGAAAATAGTTGGGGCTGCAATATTCGGAGGATTATCAATAGCTATTTCTTTTATAGCTGCGTTTATACCTCGACATCCCTTAGGATTTGCATATTTTGATCCAGTTTCAATAATATGGGTATTATGTTTTCAGTTATTTGGACCATTAGCAGGAATTTTATGCTCTATAATTGGTATGTTAGGATTAATGCCATTTGATCCTTTCGCACCATTAGGACCCTTCTTAAAATTCGCAGCTACCATTCCCATGATTATTGGACCCACTATTATTCTAAAACTTTATAAAAAGGATGGATATGGCAGTGAAAAACTAAAAAATCCTAAAAAATACGCAATAGTAGGAGTTCTTTCAATTCTCTTAAGATTAGGGATTATGATTCCATTAAATATTATTGTTTACCCATATATTACTGGATCAATGGAGGGGATTGGTGGATGGATTTTATTTGCATTTGTCTTTAATATCCTGCAATCCATATGGGACTTACTGATACCATATTTAATAGTATTTAAGGGCAAACTTGATGAGAAATTCGAAATTTGGTAATTTATACTTTATTTTTTTTTTCTTTTACTATTTTATTATGTTTGTTATTATCTCTAATATTGAATAATTTACATTTTTTCTATTCTAAAAAAATCACATATTCCTGCATTATCCTCTATAGGCGAAAGGATATGAAAGCCTTTATTATCGATAGAATATTCTAAAAATCGCTTTGAATGGACAGAATCTCTCATTTTCATGATAGCGATGCCGCGAATCATTTCTCCTTCTCGCTCAAAATATCTTAGCAAGAGAATCGCATCAGAAAGGGTAGTAACATGTTTTTTTGTCTCTAAAAAGGGTCCAGAAAAAGTGGGAGCCGTAGTGGTAAAAACTGCAA
This sequence comes from Promethearchaeota archaeon, assembly GCA_016839555.1. GTDB lineage: Archaea > Asgardarchaeota > Lokiarchaeia > Sigyniarchaeales > SOKP01 > TEKIR-8. The sequence goes on along the minus strand of JAEOUA010000006.1, from coordinate 275,452 downwards.
TTATATTTTCTTCTTTCGCAAGGAGAAAGAGATTAATAAGCGATTGTCTAAACGTAAGCTTGGTGGTAATACGTTCTAAAGCAGAAATACTGTCGATAAATATTCGTTCTGGTTTAAAAGTTTGTATTATCGATTTCATATCTACAATAAGATCCTCGATTCCTTGTGATTCTGGATATATGCATATTATTTTAAGATTTCCATTTTTTTCAGCATCTATTAAATCTATGTCCCAAGTACGAGCTTTCTGGAGGATTTGTTCGCGACTTTCTTCATAATTGAACAATATGCATTTTTCTCCATGTTGGAGTGCCCCATCAAGCATTGAAAGCGCTAAAAGGGTTTTTCCAGTGCCTGTCTGACCTGAAACAAGAACGGATGATCCTTCGAAAAATCCACCACCCGTGATCTCGTCTAAAGTTTTTATTCCAGTTGATTTCCTTTTTCGCTCAAGCTTTTTTTTATTAGGATTCCTTTCAAAAGAAATAACTATTATTCCTTTATTATTTTTGATGGTAAACGAGTGTTGTCCTTTTTTATGGGCGGCACCCCGATATTTCATAATCTCGATCGTTCGCCGGCGATATTCTTCAAACATCGAATTTTTGAAGATAATCACATTATCGCTGACAAAATCAAGAACATCATAATGAGAACTTCCACCTCCAAGTTCTTCGTAGCGTTCCGAAGTTATTAGCGAAGTTACATATAAAGATTTTAATAAAGATTTAAGCCTTATTATTTCCTTTCTTATGATATCTGTGTCGGGATATTTATTAAAAAGAACACTTATAGAGTCCAAAACCACTCGTTTTGCTCTTATCTTTTCCACTGCGGATTTAATTCGAACTATCAGGCCGCTGAGGTCATAATTTCCCCTAATCAAAAAATCTTCATCTATTCGAGGTGAAACATCTACAAATTTCCAGAGACTAGCATCTAAATAGTGTTGAATATCCCAGCCGAAATGCTCCATATTAATTATGATATCCTCTGGAGATTCTTCAAAAGTTACAAACACAGCTGGCTCATTAGAAGTGATAATTCCCCCAACAAGAAATTGCGTGCAAAAAATTGTTTTACCACTCCCTGGTGTACCAGAAATTAAGGTCATTTTGTTTTTAGGAATCCCCCCCATAGAAATGATATCAAATCCTTCAATACCACTAGGTATCTTTTCTATATTTTTCATGAATAGACCAATTGAGCTTAAGTAAAAATTTAAATGAATAAATCTTGTTCAGAATTAGTAAAGTCCCCTATAAACCTTCTTACGGGTTCAGGGGAAGTCCTCATTAATAAGGGAGTCGCCACAATTCCGACTGATTCCGCAACATGAGGATTTTCTAAAATATCAACAACCATTAGAGAATAATGCTTCTCCTTGAATTTATTTTTAATATTCTTCAATGCTTTCTTAGATATTAATGCATTTGCACCCGCAATAAATAAGAAAAATGTTGCCTCAGACATGGACACTAGTTTTGCAGCTTTTCAAGCATTAATTTTTAATATTATTAAAATTAGTGATGTTTAAAAAGATTTATAATATAAGTTATAGATAATTCACAAGAATCACTTAAATCTTAAAAAAGACAGTCCGAGAAAAGATTTTTTGATTATTTTTAAAAAAAGAAAAAAAAAATTAAAAATTTATTTTTTTAATAATATTTTAACTATTTCCATCCAAAAACTGAATGCGATCGAAATTCCGAATATGCCAAGCCAAATAATTGGATCAATTTCTGTAACAAGCAATAGATCTTGTAAAACGGGAACGTAGATAAATAGAATAGTAACTCCAATTGCTCCAATTGCCCAAAGGATCATGAATTTATTAGAGAAAAACCCTACTTTTATCAAGGGATCTCTCATGGTTCTCATATTAAAGGCTAAAAATACATGACTTACCATCCAAGTAGCAAAGGCGATTGTTCTTGCAGTTTCTTCATCAACTATAGGAAGAGATGCGAAATAGATAATCAATACAGCTCCAATCAAACTTAACCCTCCCATAAGTATTCCTAAATTCATCTCCCTATCCATAAATTTCACTTCAGGATCCCGGGGAGGTAACTTCATCACATCAGTTTCGCTCGGTTCAACAACGAAGGTCGCTGAAGCAGCTAAATCCATAAATAATTCTAATAAAATGATTTGAATCGGTGCAAAGGGTAATTGAACTCCAAAAATTATAGGTAAGAGAAATATAAATATTAAGGCCATTTTGACTGAAAGATAATATCTTACTCCTTTCCGCAAATTATCGTATAATTTTCTTCCTTGTTTTACTGCGAGAGTGATAGTCGCAAAATTATCATCTAATAGTACCATGTCGGCAGATTCTCTCGCTACATCGGTACCACTCACTCCCATTGCCACACCAATATCTGCTTTCTTAAGAGCTGGAGCATCATTAATTCCATCACCAGTAACAGCTACTCGCTCATTATTTTCTTTTAGAGCAGTTACAATCTTTAATTTATGCTCGGGAGTTGTTCTGGCAAACACGTTTACTTGATTAACTTCGTTTTTTAAGAGTTCTTCACCCATTGCGTCTATCTCCTTTCCGAGACGCACGTTTTTCACCTCGATACCTAGTTGATCAGCTATTATTCGTGCTGTTTTCTCATAATCTCCTGTTATCATTTTAACTTTAATACCTGCATTCCTACATGCTTCAATGGCATCTTTTACTTCTTCTCTGGGAGGATCTATAAATCCTCCAATACCCACAAATATCAGATCTTGCTCCGCTTCTTCTTGAGAGAGTTCTGAATTTTCTAGTTCTTTATAGGCAAAACCTAATACTCGTAAGCCTTCTCCTGCCATGGTTTCAACTTTTTCTAATATTTGCTCCTTAATCTCGTTATTTAATTGTTTTAACGATCCATTAGAGAAGATTTGATTTGCTCTGGTAAGAATTTCTTCAGTGGCACCCTTTAAAAATAATGTATAATTACCGTTCATTTTATATATTTGTGACATCATCATTCGTTTATTATCAAAAGTAAACTCCCGTTTCAGTTCATATTTTTTAATGAGGTCTGAATAGGACAATTGAGCTTCCTTAGCCGCTTTAATTAGTGCAATTTCCATAGGATCCCCTTTATAGGAATATTTCCCCTCTTGTATATCAATTAATACGTCATTTACCAATGCTCCAATTTCTAATATTTTTTTTTGCCCTTCAGATAAACTTTTACCATTTAATTGAACTATTTCATTATCAGAATAAATCTGACTCAGTTTCATCTCATTTTTAGTTAAAGTGCCCGTTTTATCAGTTGCAATTACCGTTACACTTCCCAAAGTTTCAGCAGTCCTCAAATATTTTACTAATGCATTATTCTTAGTTAGAGCATAAGATCCTAATGCTAACACAATTGTGATAATAATCGGCAATTCTTCTGGAATCGTGGCAAAAGAAAGACTTAATCCTGTTAAAACCATTTCATACCATTCTGATGGATTACGAATGATCCCTATCACCGGGATTAAAATTGCAAAAAATAATGCAACCCCTACAAGCCACAATGATAATTGTTTCATAGCGAGCTGTAATGGCGTTTTTGGTTCTTTTATTGTTTTTGTCAATCCTGCAATTTTTCCTAATTCTGTATCCATCGCTGTTGCCACAATGAGTCCCTTTCCCTTTCCCTTAACCGCCGTAGTTCCAGCAAATGCCATATTATTTCTTTCCATTAGATCTGTATCATCTTTCAAAACATCATCTACCTGTTTAGTTACCGGAGTAGATTCTCCTGTAAGGGGAGATTCATCTATTTGCAAACCATATGCTTCTAATAATCTTACATCTGCAGGGACTTTTTTTCCCACATTCAAATAAATAATATCTCCAGGAATTAATTCTTCGGTTTTAATAGTTTTAATGCTATTATCTCGGAGGACGTTAACTTCCGGTTCTGCTAATTTTTTTAATGATGCTATAGTTTTTTTAGCACGATATTCATTATAGATTTCTACAAATACCAGAACTGCAATGATAACAAAAATTGTAATCGCATCATAAATATCTCCCGTCTTAAAGAATATACCGAATAACGTGTAAAGAATCCCTACTCCAAATAAAAGAAGTATCATTGGTTCAAATATTTCATGAACCAATACTTTTAGAAAACTCACCTTTCTCTCCTCTTCAAGTTGGTTGGGACCAAAGGTTTCCAATCGCTTTTTCGCTTCTATGTCTGTTAGGCCCCTAGAAGGATCCACCTTTAAGAGTTCTGAGATTTCTTCTTTAGATCTTGTCCAAGGTTGATTTAATTTATTTAGATTATCTACTTTACTCATTTTATTTCACTGCTAAAGTCAATATTTTTTTTGTAAATTATGTTCTTTTCATTAGATTGTTCTTTAAAACTTAATAAAATATATTTTTGTAATTATTTAAAAATTTTTTAAATAAGATATAAATTCTAAAAAAATATAGAAATTAGGATTTATTTGAGAATTAATTTCTATAGATTATTTAGATTAGACTAATCCCTCTTTAAACATTTAGAATTACTGAAATAATTATTCATAGATATATTGAGTTTAATAGCATATTATAATACTCATTTTTATATATAAATAGAGTATTAATTATCATGTGAATACAATGACGGAAGAAAAAAATACTATCAAAGTCATAAATAACACTTTAAACGCTATTGAGGATATAAAAGTTTCTCTTCAAAAAGCTAAAGAAGAATTAAACCAATTAGAAGAAGATAAGGAACAATTAAGTAATGAAAAGGCACTCTTAGAAAAAGAAAAACAGCAATTAGAACAAGAAACAAAAAAATTAGAGAGAGAAAAACATGCATTAGAAGATGATAAAATAAAGTTAGAACAAGATAAAACACAATTGGAAGAAGAGACAAAAAAATTGGAGAGAGAGAAGCAAGAACGAGATCAAAAAATTGGTGATTTAACTACGGAACAAAAAAAATTACTTAAAGAATATGAATCCCTCAAGGAAGAACTAAAAAATCTTTCTAAAATTGTTGTTGATAAAGAAGAAGAAGAGTTTAACATTAATAAAATCAAAGCATTGCTGTCTATATATAACGTTTTATTACAGGAAATATGGCAGGGACAACCTCACTTTAGGATTTTAATGACTCTCCATGGAGAAAAAGAAGAAATGACGAGAGATGAAATAAAGAAAACCACAGGAATTTCTGGCGCTATGGTTTTACGAGCAATTCATGAATTAGCTAATATCGATTTAATAGATTATAATGAAGACACAAATTTGTTAAAATTGAAAAGAAGACTATTCGATCGAGCAGATATTTCATAAAAAAATATTTTAATTGTATTAATGTGCTTTTTCAATTGCAATATTGGAAAGATTTCTCATTTCTTTATATCTAGAGCGAAGAGTTACTTCTGTGACTCCCACCGTATCTGCTAATTCTTTTTGAGTAATATTAATATTCTTTTTCCGACAGGCAAAATATATGGCTCCTGCACAGATTCCCTTAGGATCTTTACCACTGGTAGGATATATTCTGCGAAAATCTTTTACAATTTGAATAGCTAATCGTTCTATTTCAATAGGTAAATTTAAATTTGCAATATATCGGGGTATTAAAGTACTGGGATCTGTCAGCGGTGCTTTCAATTTTAATTCTCTAATAAGCGCTTTATAAGCTCTCCTCACATCTTTTCCGCTCTCTGATGTCTGATCTAAAATCTCCTGAAGGGTTCGTGGAATTCTTTTTTTCCTGCAAGAAAAATATAAAGAAGCGGCTACCATAGCATTAATAGACCTTCCACGCAATAATTTCTTTTTAAATGCTTTTTTATAGAGTTGAATAGCTTCCTCTTTTACATGATGAGGTAAATTAAGATTGCTACTTATACGCTTCAATTCAGTGGTAGCTATTAAGAGATTGCGCTTTTTCCAGGGCATCCTGGTGTCCCATTTAGCTGCCCTCTTCAGATCCGGATTTTGAATATTCTTTTTATCAATTATAGTGGTTAATTCCATATCTGGTATGAGATTTGAGATAGGGGAGCCTGTTCGCTTTCTGGAATTTTTTTCACTTTCAGTATAAGCCCGTTTTCCACTATGAGCATAATCCATACCTCTCTCACTGATAACAAGCCCACAGTTGCTGCATACGAGCTCTTTTTTCTCCTCTAAAGAAATAATCTCCCCACCACATTCGGGACATGTGCCAGCGATATTATTCTTTTCAATTTTTATTTCCAAAACTCATACCAACCCCATAATAATATATACAATACTTATATTAAATTCTTACTATAAATTTTTTCAAATTCTAATTCATTATGACTGTTTACATCAATTTCAATTACGTCGCCTTCCATGAACTTTCCTTCTAATATTTTTAGCGATAATGGGTCTTGAATTAGTTTTTGTATAGTTCTTTTTAATGGTCGGGCACCATATTCAGGATCAAATCCCTTTTTCGCGAGTAATTCCTTGGCATCTTCAGTTAATTTAATTTGAATCTTATGGTCCGCTAATGTGTTATTGAGATGGTTTATTTGTATCTCAACGATATCTTTAATATTGTCTTTTGTTAAGAAATTATAGATGATAATATCATCAACTCTATTTAAAAACTCAGGTTTGAAATGTCTTCGCATTGTTTTTAAAATTAAATCTCTATCAATTTCTTCATTTCTTTCTTGAGTCTCTAGAATATATTCACTTCCAATATTGCTAGTCATTATAAGAATGGTATTTTTAAAGTCCACCGTTCTACCATGACCATCTGTAAGCCTGCCATCGTCCATAATTTGTAGAAGAATATTAAACACTTCCGGATGGGCTTTTTCAATTTCATCAAATAATATAACTGAATAGGGTCGTCTACGTATCGCTTCTGTTAAGTAGCCTCCCTGCTCAAAACCCACATATCCAGGAGGCGCCCCAATTAATCGAGCAACACTATGCTTTTCCATAAATTCCGACATATCAATTCGAACCATTGCATCCTCATCATCAAATAAGAATTCCGCTAAGGCTTTTGCCGTTTCCGTTTTTCCCACCCCTGTAGGCCCCAAAAATATAAATACTCCAATTGGTCTGTTTGGATCTTGAATCCCGGCTCTTGAACGGCGAATCGCATTGGATACTGTTCGTAATGCTTGATCTTGTCCCACAACTCTCTTTTTTAATCGATCTTCCATCTTTATTAACTTTTCTCTTTCGCTTTCCAACATTTTAGATACAGGAATACCCGTCCAAGAAGAAACAACTTCAGCTATATCCTCCTCACCTACCTCCTCCTTAAGCATAGGAGATTCTTCTTGTATCGCTTCTAATTCTTTTTGATTCTTTTCTAATTCTTTTTTCAAATCATTTAACACTCCATAGGTCAATTCAGCAGCTTTTTCTAATTCTCCTCTTTTTTCAGCCTTTTCGGCTTGTAATTTTGTTTGCTCCATTTCCTTTTTGATCTCACTAATTCGAGAAATTATTTTTTTCTCATTTTTCCAACGTAGTTTTAGTTGTTCACTTTTTTCCTTTAGATTTTCTAATTCTTCATTGATTCGCTTTTTTCTTTCTTCTGCAGCCTCTCCGGTTTCTTTTTTCAATGCTTCTTTTTGAATTTCAAGTTGAATGATTTTTCTATCGATCTCATCTATTTCCGTGGGCATACTATCAATTTCTATGCGTAATCGTGAAGCTGCTTCATCCATCAAATCGATTGCTTTATCAGGCAAGAATCGATCTGAGATATATCTATCAGAAAGCTTTGCTGCCGAGATTAAAGCAGAATCGGATATCCGAACGCCGTGATGGACTTCGTATCTCTCTTTTAATCCTCTCAAAATCGCGATGGTGTCTTCTACTGAAGGTTCCTCTACATAAACCGTTTGAAATCGTCTGGTTAATGCCGCATCTTTTTCAATATATTTTCGATATTCATCTAAAGTTGTAGCACCTATAGCTCGTAGTTCTCCTCTTGCTAGTGCCGGCTTCAACATATTGGATGCATCAATCGCACCTTCAGCTGCTCCTGCTCCAACAAGTGTGTGAAGTTCATCAATAAACAAAATATATTTTCCCGCTCCTTCTTCTACTTCTTTTAAGAAGGCCTTTAAGCGATCCTCGAATTCTCCTCTATATTTTGCTCCAGCTACCATTGCTGCTAGATCTAATGCAATAATTTGCTTATCTTTAAGTGATTCTGGTACATCTTCATTGGCAATTCTCTGAGCAAGACCCTCTACAATGGCCGTCTTTCCCACACCCGCTTCACCAATGAGTACCGGATTATTTTTGGTTCGCCGGCATAAAATATGCATTAATCGTCTGATTTCCCGATCGCGCCCGATGACGGGGTCAATTTTCCCTCTCTGTGCTAAATGGGTAAGATTTCTACTATATTTATCAATTGCACGGTATTTTGCTTCTGGATTCTGGTCTATAATACGCTTACTGCCGCGTACAGCTTTTAAAGCTTGTAAAATTCTATCTCTTGAAATTCCGAAGTTTTTCATGATAGAATAGATGGATAATGACTCAATGGAGGCCATTGCGATTAAAAGATGCTCGGTACTTAGATATTCGTCTCTCATTTTTTCTGCTTCTTCCCAGGCCGCGTCAAACATTTTTTTAGTTTGTGAAGATATAGCTAATTGACCGGCTCCTGGACCCGTCACTTTAGGTAATCTTTCCAATTCAAGGTTTAAATCATCTAAAAGATGGTCAATGTTAATCCCTAATTTTTGCAATAAAGGCCGAGTAATACCATCTTGTTGTTCTATTAATGAAATTAATATATGAACCGGCTCAATTCTTTGATGATTGTTATTCTCTGCTAATGATTGGGCAGAAACAAGCGCTTCTTGCCCCTTAATTGTTAATTTATCAAATTTTAACATACTTTATTCACCTCATCTATAACCCAGTTTCTTTTAATTGTCTTAATAACTCTTTTTGTTTTTTATTTAATTTACTGGGCACTTTAATTTTAATTTTTACCATTAAATTTCCCCTTTCGTTCGAATTAACTTTTGGAAATCCTTGGTTTTTTAGGCGTAATGTGGTGGAGTCTTCTGTTCCCGCAGGAACGGTTACATTTAAGCTTCTATCAATTCCCTGCACGGAAACTTTACCTCCAAGAACTGCGGTGGTAAAGGGAATTTCTTCAGTTATATAAATATCATCACCTCTTCTTTCAAAAACGGGATGGTCGTTGATATGAATATTTATATATAAATCTCCCGCCTTTCCTCCATCACTTCCTGGCATTCCCTTGCCTTTTAATCGTAATTTTTGTCCTTCCATAATTCCTCGCGGAATCTTAACTGTTAGCGTTTCAGTTGTCCCAGTGGTGGGATTTCGATATTGAATTCTTTTCTTTCCTCCATAATATGCTTCCATAAAATCTATCGACATATCATATTTAAGATCCTCGCCTTCCCGTGGCATAGTCGTTCGGGAGGTATAGCGCTGCCCTGAAGTTCTCCTTCCTCCTCTGGATCCTCCACCAAACACATCGAAGATGTCTTTTAAATCACTGAAGAAATCGAAGCCTCCGCCTATTCCACCACCTCTTCCACCTCCGAAAATATCGCTGAAATCAAATCCTCCTCCTGGAGACCCAGAGGTGGAATAATATACTGTTCTCCCATCAGGAGTTCGATACACTCTTCCGCCTCCCTCACCAGTATCACCAAATCCTCCCCACTGATCTTGAGAAGGCATTTCGCCCTCTACAACACCAAATTTATCATACATTTCTCTTTTTTCATCATCGCTTAATATTCTATATGCCTCATTAATCTCCTTGAATTTTTCTCCCGATCGTGGTTCATCTGGATTAACATCTGGATGATATTTTCGTGCCTTTTTACGGAATGCTCGCTTTATCTCATCCTTGGAAGCACTCTTATCGACTCCTAATACTTTATAATAATCTTTTTTTGGCATAAATTTGAACTCTCTTACTTATAATGATAATAATAATCGTTAGATAATAATCTTGATATTAATAATCAAAAAAAAATTGAAAAAAAATAAAAAAAATTTTTATTTCTACTCATAATCGGCGTCTACGACGTCGTCTTGACCTGTGGCTCTTCTATACTTCTCTTCTTCTATCTCGTCCTGAGTTTTTTTTGATCCTCCAGTATTATAGGTAGATCCTGGAGTTCCTCCCATTCCTCCAGGAGGTGCGCCTTGATATGATTGTCCTGGTTGCTGACCTTGACCATACATCCTCGAAGAGACTTCATGTAAAGCTTTCTGTAATTCGTCAATCGCGCTCTGAATCTTTTGCTTACTGTCAGATTGCAAAACATCCTTAAGATTTTCAATCTTTTTCTCAATGCTATCTTTGAGATCCCCAACAAGTCCCGCATTTTCTTTTAGGATTTTCTCCGCTTGATAAACTAAAGATTCACCCATATTTCTCGTTTCAACAAGTTCTTTGAATTTTTTATCTTCTTCAGCATATCGCTCTGCTTCTCTGACTTTTTGCTCAATCTCGTCATCATTCATCTTAGTAGAGGCAGTAATGGTAATAGATTGAGATTTACCAGTCGCTTTATCCTGAGCAGTCACATTCAATATCCCATCAGCATCTATATCAAAACTCACTTTAATTTGTGGTATTCCTCGTGGAGCAGGTGGAATTCCCGTTAAATGAAATTTTCCTAAAGAAATATTATCTTTCGCTTGTGGACGTTCTCCTTGTAATACATTGATTTCGACTGCTGTTTGATTGTCGGCAGCTGTAGTAAATGTTTCAGTCGCTTGCGTTGGAATTGTGGTGTTTCGATCAATCAATTTCGTAAATACGCCACCAAGGGTTTCTACTCCTAAAGATAAAGGTGTCACATCTAATAGAAGTAAGTCTTTAACTTCGCCGGTAAGCACTCCTCCTTGAATAGCAGCTCCCATCGCGACACATTCCATCGGATCAATTCCTCCCTCCGGTTTTGTACCTAAAAATTCCTTGAATTTTTCTTGTACAGAAGGCATTCTAGTCGGTCCGCCAACAAGGATCACCTTATCAATTTCTTCACTCTTCATCCCCGCATCTCTTATTGCTTTCTTAATTGGTCCTTCCAATCTTTTTAAAACTGGTTGGATTAATTGCTCTAACTTCGCTCTTGTAATTTCCATAGTGAGATGTTTTGGTCCAGTATTTGTAGCAGTTATGTATGGTAAGTTAATCTCGGTCTTTAAAACTGTTGAGAGCTCGATTTTAGCTTTTTCTGCGGCTTCTTTAACTCTCTGTAAAGCCATCTTATCTTCTTTTAAATCGATTCCTTCCTGTTTCTTAAAGTCCTCGACAATGTAATCCACTAACAAATCATCCATATCGCGACCTCCCAATTGAGTGTCGCCTGCAGTAGAAATAACTTCAAAGACTCGATCGTCCATTTCCATAATGGTAACATCGAATGTACCACCTCCTAAGTCTAATACTGCGATGTTAAGGTGTTGTCCTTTCTTATCTAATCCAAATGCCACCGCAGCAGCAGTAGGCTCATTGATTAATCTTCGAACATTAAATCCCGCAATTTTACCTGCATCCTTGGTTGCTTGTCTTTGATTATCATTAAAATACGCAGGAACGGTGATAATCACGTCAGTTACTTCTTCTCCCAAATAATCGCTTGCGTCTTCTTTTATTTTTCGTAAGATCATTGCTGAAATTTCCTGTGGTGTATAGTCTTTACCGTCAATCTCTACAGTATAAGAAGTTCCCATCTTCCTTTTAATACCAGTAATTGTTCTCTCTGGATTAGATATCGCTTGTCGTCTTGCAGGTTCTCCAACTATTCTTTGTCCATCCTTGGTGAATGCAACTACCGATGGAAACGCTTTTCCGTATAATGTTACTCCTTCTTTACTAGGAATAATCTCTGGACTCCCTCCGCTTAATACAGCGGCTGCAGAGTTAGAAGTTCCTAAGTCAATACCAATAATTTTTCCCATAATTTTTCACTCCTTATAGTTTTTTAATTTTTATTTATAAATTTTTATATTTTGGTTTTTCTACTTTATTTTTAATTTAAATAATTAAATTAACATGATTTTTTGGAAACCACTACTTTTGCTGGTCGTAAGACCTCTTTATCAAAATAATATCCCTTTTCTAATTCTTCAAGTACTGTATTTTCTGGAACACTTTCGTTTTGCATTACCATCATTGCATCATGTTTATACGGATCAAATTTTTCACCTTCGCACTTCATAGCTTTTACTCCTTCTTCCTCTAATAACTTTTTAAAATTCTTAGTAATCATTTCAAATCCTTTCTTCACCGAATCTTCGACCTTAAGAGCATTAATTACTTTCTTTGCCCTTTTCAAATCATCATAATGATTAATTAACTTTTTAAGAATCCTCTCTGTTGCATATCGTTTGTGATTAGCATTATCTCGATCTATGCGTTTTCTATAATTTTCGAAATCAGCTTGAAGTCTTTGCAATCGCTGTAAATAATTTTCGTTTTTATCTTTTAATTCGTCGACTTTTTCTGACAGAACTTTAATTTTTTCCTCTAATTCCTTATTTTTTCGGGTTAATTCTTCATTTTTATTTTTACAAGAAATATATTTTTTCGCGTTTTCTTTAAGCTTTTCTAATTCTTCTAATGTTATGCTATTCTTTCGGTCATTTGAACGTAAATTTTTTTGAGGATCGAATATTTTATCGAATTTGTTTCCAAATACCATTTTTATCAATCGTTTTTTTTTGTAAAGGTTTTGATGTAAATCGATTCTTTACATCATCCTTATTATTACAAAATAATTTCAACTATTTAAATATTATGTTCTGAATCTATAAGTATATCTTAATGGTTAATTATGCTATAAAAAATGATCGAAAGAATTTCTTATAGGAAATAAATGACTTTTTTTAAAGAAAATCATTAAATCTTTTTTTTTTATGGTGGTTTTACCAAAAAATTAAAATGCACCAATTGACAAAGATTGGCTTAAATTTAATTTAAAAATAAAATCAGATATCTTCAACATAAGTAAATTACTTATTCGAAATCTAAAAAAAAATGAAAAAAAAAATAGCAATCCCAATATTAATCGTTGCGGCATTAATCACGACTGGTATTTTGGTGTCATCCTATTTTGTGTATGCTGCAATAGCAAATTCGGAGCCCTCGCAAAATTATATTTATTCAAAAACACAGGGATCTTACGAAGATCTTTTGATTGACGTGGGAGTTTGTGATGTGATTGTTGGCTATAATAGCACGCCAATGGAGGAAAAGCTTATTGTACAATTAGGCTATGAAAATATGATCGGAATCCCTCAATTTAGCTATCAAACTCAAAATCAATCAACAATACTTATTCCTGAAAAAACAGAAATTCTTAAAGTTCAATTACGTACGGATATAAAATATAATCTGAATATTTTTATCAATAACGGCTCGATATTACTGAACGTCCCAGAAAATGTTTCTTTAGGAACGGTGCAATTGTCAACGGTGAGTGGAAATATTTTTACTTCCTTTCCTGGAAATAATGAAATTAATAATTTACGACTCTTCAGTACCACAGGAAATATTAAAGCTGATCTTACCAATGCAATTCTGGGTGGAGATGTGTCTATTGGAGTAATAAATGGACTAATAAGTGTCTCATCCCTTAATTCTACATATCAATATGATTGTAATTTCGATATTTACGGAATAACCGGGAATATCTTTTTTAGTATTAATCAACATGAAGCTATGAATTCGAATGTAGATGGAATCATAGGAATAGTTACAGGGAATATATTTATAGAGTATTCTGATACAAGTAATAATGTAAGTGCCGAATTCTTAAATTATGCTGTTTCAGGAATTACAAATGAATATAGATCGTCAAATCATCCGGCAGAACACAATTATGAATTCTTGTGCGCTATTATCACTGGAAATATTTTTATATCTGGAAATGAATAATTAATTTTTTTTCTTTTTTTAATCTAATTATAACTATAGGGTTGTATCTTTATCTTTTATGCCTACAAATTTGTCGACCTTTAATAAAAAAGAATAGCTTTGTTCTATTAATTTATTCTATTCTTATTTATTGGATTTTTCTAAGATTTCTCCAACATAATAAAGCCCAACGAGGTTTCCCCTTTCCTCATATTTCCTCGATACCAATAAAATAATGACATGTTCATTCTCGTCTACCGCTCCTATATTGACAGCATATCTTACCGAATGTGTAATAATACTTTCTGCGTCCATTTGAAAGAAATCGATATTTGCAATATGATATGGTTGGACTCCATATACAAGATTTAATTCTCGAGCAGTTTTTTTAAAAGGTGTTATTGCTATGATGGGTAAATGAGGTCTATATTTAGAGATCATGCGAGCGCCATAACCACCACGAGTAATAACAAGAATCTTGCCACGAAAATTAAGTTCTTGCATTTCTTTTGCTAATGAATGAATCGCATGTCCCAAAGTCTGAGTATGGGTTAATCTATCAGAATCATATTCATCCGGGATCCTCATGGGCATGTTTTCATTAGCGGTATATGCAATACGATTCATAAAAAGCACCGCATTTATAGGATATTTTCCTATGGCAGTTTCTCCGGAAAGCATTACAGCATCTGTACCGTCCAGTACGGCATTAAACACATCAGCAGCCTCTGCTCGAGTAGGTATGGGAGAGTTAGTCATGGACTCCAACATTTGAGTAGCAACAATAACTGGTTTTCCCTCCCTATTACACCTATAAATTAATTCTTTTTGCTTTAGTGGGACTTGATCGGGCGAAATTTCTACTCCTAAATCACCTCGAGCCACCATGATAGCATCAGATACCTCGAGGATTTGATCAAAATTATCTAATGCTGCGCTACGTTCAATCTTAGAAATAAGTTTAATATCAGTATTCCCTTGATTTTCAAGAAGTTTTTTAACTCGTAATACGTCATCTCCTCCTGAAACAAATGAGATAGCAACATATTCCACATTTAATGTAGCAATGAATTCTAGATCTTTGATGTCCTTTTCTGTGGGAACTTTCTGCTTTAATTCCCCAGAAGGAATATTTACACCTTTATTGCTACTTATATTTCCTCCTGTTAGGATTTCTCCAATCAAATATTCTTCTTTTTTTTCTTTAACCTTGATTTTAATTATTCCATCGTTTACGAAAAATACATCTCCTTGATCTATAGAATTCAAGAATCCTTCTAAAGGAATAGAAAATTGCCCTTTATCTCCTAAAATATCTTTTTCATAGATTTTAATCTCTTCTCCTGTAGTTAAATGAAAGGATTCATCGTTCTTAAAATTCCCCACCCTAATTTTTGGGCCTTGAATATCAGCTATAATAGCAACATTATTATTAATTTTTCTAATTTTTTTTATAATAGTTTCCTTTTCTTCATAAGTACCATGGGAAAAGTTTAATCTAAAAATATCAACTCCTGCTTTAATTAAATCTTTAATTGTGTCTTCGTTTTCACTCACAGGTCCTAAGGTTGCAATTATTTTTATAGTATTTTCACGAAAAGACATAATATCGGTCTCGAACTATTTCTTAAAATCTTTATAATTTTGTTAATATAATTATTGAAAGAGATTCATTAAAAATTATTTGTTTTTTATTATCAACTTTTATATATTTTTTAATCTCTTTTTAAAGATATCGTCAAACTCCTTAAAAAGAGTGAGTATATTGGAGTAATTTTCAATATCTATTATTTCTTTTAGACTTAATAAGTTCAAACGTAAAAGTTTTGGATATAAACTGTATTGGATTAATTTAAGGTCATGCTCTACCGCAAAATCCTTAGCTAAATAAACCAGCAAATCGGAACTCACAGACGCTAAGGAGTGGGCGAGGAAATATCTATATTTCGGGTCTTTTTTATAGTTCTTTACAACCATTAAATATGTATCTTTAAGGATATCTTTAAGGATATATATATTTTTTACTTTTAACCGAAATCTCTCTTTATTTCGAACTTCCGAAATAGCAGAGAATCTTCTTGCTGATTTTAATTTATTTTTATTTAAATTTTTTATAAATTGATCTAATTCTCTTTTAGTCATCCTATTTATTCTTCTGATTTCTGATTGATAAAATTTTATAAAACAAAAGAAAATTTCAGTAGAGATCCTTTATAGCAAATTCTAAATCTAATTTATTAAGGGTTTCTTTAAGAGGATATCCATTTTCCTCATTCCATCCCATTTCCTTGCAATAATCACGATAAAATTGCTTATATTCAACAGAAATCCCTTTCGTAGGACCCCTCTCATCGGGAGGATGTCCAGTTACCCTCCCTGGTAATTCATTCTCCCCAAAATTTATTCCCTCTCTTACTGCGAAAGCTTGGCGAAGAGTCTGGATCCTATATCCACTCCTAAGTAATTCTTCCAAGCTAATATCCCAGCCAGTATATGCATTAATAAATTCTACCAAGGGATATTTTCCAAAGAAGCTCGTAAATTGGCATAATCCGGCACAACTTATAATTTGATGGAGTTCTGTAGTCAGCTTTTGTGCTTTAACTTTCTTTTTATCTTCTTTCTTCCACCCTTTCGGGTAAGAAAAACCCTCAATATATTTATTCTTATCAATTTTAGCCATCTCAAGATAGTCAATGCTTGCTGTCGTATGTCGTCCCGGAGTGGGATCGTATGCATATGAAAACGCTAATGAGTTTAACAATCTGGGGTTGTGCATTGCAATTTCTTGACCCATTGATTCTATAGCATATTTCTCACTTCCTTTCCCAATCTTTTGAGCAGCAATTTTCACCCCATCCGCTAAAAGATCCCCGATACCCTCTCTATCTATAATTTTTTTTACTATGGCTACAATGGCTTCTGAATTTCCCCAGCTTAAATCTAAGCCATCAGTATCTTCCAAATTTAATATTCCATTCTCAAAACATTCAATTGCAAATGCAACAGTAGTGCCCGTAGAAATAGTATCTAATCCCGCTCGATTACACATCTCATTTATCTTAAATAATGACATTAAATCATTATTAAGAAGCATCGTTCCAAAAGCAGCACAAGTCTCATATTCTGGCTGATGTGTCTCCTCAAGATCAAGCTCGGGAACCTTACAAATCCCCCCGCATTGTATTGGACAACTAAAACACCCATACTCCTTTAATTTGTATTCTATAATTTCATTTGCTGAGATTGCTTTGGATTTTTCCATGGGAAAATCATACTGACCTATTCCCCCCCAATTCTTCACTGGTGAGTCTCCTATTTCAGCACTCAAAGTATTAGCAAGGGAGGTCCCAAAATTATGATAAATAGTCCTTACTAATCCTCCCGATCCAGCCATATTTACACCTAATCGACGCAATAATTTTCCCATGTTTGGTATAATATTTAAGATTAATTTAGAAAAGAATCCCGGTTCTTCTTGGCCTACCACCTTATTATATTCTTTTGTTAAATCTATAAGTCTTTTCTTGTCATATATCGGGATTTTTTCAGATCCTTTTAAGATTAACGCTTTAAGGTTTTTCGATCCCATTATCGCGCCTAGACCACATCGGGCTGCTATTCGCCCTCGATCGTTAACGATTCCAGATATCTTTGAGAGTTTTTCTCCTGCCTGTCCTATTCCTGCTGTTTTGATATATTTCCCATGCTTTTCTTGTAGCCTCTCTTCTGCCGTGACAATATTTGAGCCCCAAATTTCAGAAGCATCTATAATCTCTTTCTGTCCTTCTATTATTGAAACATATTTCGGAGTATCTGCTTTCCCTTCTATAATAATTCCATCATAGCCGCATTTCTTAATCTCAGGACCAAAGGTTCCCCCACTGTTTGCATCACCCCAGGATCCTGTTAATGGAGATTTTCCCACTACCATATACCTTCCGGTTAATGAAGCCATTGTACCAGTTAATAATCCTGGAAAAAATCCTAATAAAGAATTCTCACTAAATGGATCAATTTTGGGCTTCATATGCTCAAATAAAATTTTACAACCTAATCCATAACCCCCAATATATTGACGATATGTTTCATCGGAAATATTTATGTCTTTGAACTCTATCTCTCCCTGAGAGAGATTTATCCATAAAATCTTACCAAAATAACCTTTATCCATATCTTATACCTATAAAAATTTCAAAACTTATTAATAATTTCATTTAAAAATATAAAATATTCGGGTTAAATTTAAATATTAAAGTATTCATATAATATGTGGATTTTAAATTTATTCCAAAATCTATTTGAAATCAAGTCCAATGCGTAAATTTAATGCGCTAGACTTTATTAAGGGCCGAGTAACAGTCAAAATGTAATGATTCGGTTCCCTAAATTAATTAAGCTCGAAAAAGAGGGAGGAAATAAATAGGTGGCTTTCCTAGAACCTTTAAAGAAAGAGGATATTAACATAAGTAAATTTATTGACTTGGATAAAAAAACAGAAATATTTTATGATAATATCTATCTTAAAAATGAGAAATTAGTCATTAAAATACCTCTACCTCTTCCAGATGAAAAGGCTTCTCAAGAGAAAATTATAATTGAACCGTTTGATTTACCAAAATACACATATCTTCTTGACTATTAAAATGTAAACTCAAATAACAGCTTTCCCATTTCAAAAAGTTTTCTTTAAGTTCATTTATATACTTATATTTTGCCATAATAAAGAGATATATCAATCTATTTCTCGTCTTCAGCTTTATTTTGTTTGTTCCAACATGAAAAACAGAGATAGGTATTGTCAGCTAAATGAACTAAGTCTTTCAAAGCACGTATCATCCCACATTTTTTGCATCTTTTTTTCATAATTATAATCCAAAATGTTAACTATATAATTAATCTAAATGATATATAGATTTTTATTTGTTCGTGATGGTAGAACATATATAAAATAAAATAAAATTATATAAATATATGTTAATATTAATAAATTAAAGCTGAGGAAGTGATGAATCCGAATCCAACATTGGATTTCGCCCTCTATTAAACTAAAAATAATTAAAAATAAGTTTAATATAAACTTTTTCTTCAAAAAAGATTCGGATTTAAACTCTCTTCTTCTCTTTTTTTTACTTAAATATGATCCCTCAGCCTTTATATATAAATGGGTTTTTATATATATGAATATATGAAAAGGCTTTCATATTTATGTTTCTTTAAAAACATATCGGATTATTTAGATGGCTCTAGATATATTGGATTATCTTTTGGGTTAAAAGTTACTATTATGAGGGATTTTATACTATTAGAATCCATCCAGTGCGGAGATAGGCTTATTGAAGTACCTGATGGAAATATATTATATGGAATGGTGCTATGGATTGACACGATTTTACCCGGAAAAGTGGAATCTGTGTTTATTAAAAACCTAAAAAAACAAAAATGTTTAAAGAATGCCATCTTTTATCCAGCAGAACAAATTAAAATTAAACGTGATGAACACGGGCGTTTACCTCAAGCTAAATATTTCGATTATAGTGACACAATCGGGGTGATTCATTATTGTTTCGAACATAATTATTTTAAGCTAGAGGATTTATCAGAAGAAATACAAAAGAGAGTGAAGGACATTCTTAAGATAGATCTTGAAGAACATATTCGCGGGACTAAGAGAGCTGAGAGATTTATGTAAATAGAATAATTGGTTTTTTTTTAAAAAATCGTTGAAATCTTACTTTTTATTTTTGATTTTCAATTTTTTAAGAGTCTTTTGAGCTTTATTATATAATAACTCTAAATTTTGGACAGATTGTTTCAAATCTTTAATCGTACTGTCTTTTTCTCTCATCATAACCTCCAATTTGTTGGATTTTTCGGTTAATGATTTAATTATAAATTCCCTTTTTTCCAACTTTTCCATGATTTTTAGAAGTTGGCGCTTTAAATTTTCTATGATAAGCTCTCTTTGATTTAATGTCACTTCTAATAATTTAGTTTTACATTCAAGCTGTTCATTTTTAGAGAGTAGGTTATACAATTTTTCTTGTTGAGACATAGGATTTAAATTTCTATAAGGAATTGGTAACTTTTATTATAAATATAATAATAAAAATAGAATGGATTTTTATTTAATTTTTAGGTTATGACTATTTTGATGTTAATATTTAAAAGAGAGAAAAACTATTTTTATTCGCTCGAATTACAATCTCATGCTTTATATAGTCATTTTCAATATTAAAGATTGAAAATACACTTTCATCTAATGTTGCATAAAGTCTCTCAATTTTTTGGATAAATTCTTTATTAATATTAAGCCTTGGATGCATGTTGTTCATGAAATATTTTGAAATCGTTACTGTAAGTTTTTTTGAAATGTTAACAATATTTTTATAAGCAACATTTTCAATGCTTACCAGAGGAATGGGGAGGGATTTAATATTAGCTTGAGTAAAATGAGGTAATACTTTTTTATCGGGATCTCCATATTGTTTCAGATAGTAATAATGGATTAATCGAGAAGCAAGAACTCCTAGAAAATAATAAATCGAGAGAGAATTGAATATGGTTTTCTTTTTGAAAATATAGATTTGTTGATTAGTCACGAGAAAACCATTATGAACCATAACTTGTAGGTTATGCCCGCTGGAAACTTTTCTCATTAATAATTTTTCACCATCATATAATTCATGTTTACCCCATTGAATTCCGGAATAGCGCTGAAAAAGATTTTTATCAACGGAATTATTAAATCTATATCCATAATATTTTACAGCTCGAGGGGCTCTTGCAAAATGAAGTTTATACAAATCTTCTCCTATATAACCTGGAGCGGTATAGCCTGCTTTAGGAAAGTCTTCTTCAGAAATTAATTCAATTTTTTCATATTGTTCTTTGTTCTTTTTTTGAAAAATAAAATTACAATTGCCAGCAATACATTTCTTTTCAGAAATTCTTCCAGAATGGCCTCTCCCGAATGGTGGATTTAAAAGGCCACATTTTGGACAAATGAAATATTTTCCTTTCCTATTTGTATCTATTCCTCGCCCATTAATAAAATAGTGCTTCAAGGGAGGAAAATCTTGAGATTTTATAATTTCTATTATTTCCCTATCGATAGGGTCTGAAAAGATATCGAAAATATAATTTCTATTTTCTACAAAATCTTGTTGAGATCGAAAATATGATTTTTTCTTTATTATTTCTTGGAGATTGGTGTGTTTTGCTAATAAAATCTTTTTCTCTGCATCGGATATGCCTACTGAAATAAAAATTTTCTTTGATTTTTTATTTTCATTTAAATCTTCTTTTTTAGAGTTCTTAATGAGAAATAATAAGGCCGGTTTCTGCACGTCATTGAAAATATTAAACCCTAAATTAATTAACTCACAAATCTCGAAATTTAATAAATATTCCCGAAATGATTTATATTGGTCTAAAAAACAAAACTCATTCGGTAAAACAAACCCAAGTACACCATTTTCTTTTAATAAGTCTCTAAGAGCCATATAAAGAAAGACGGAATATGAATCAAATTGTCCCCTTGCGACAATTGGATATTCTTTTTGTAAGTACTCTCGTATCCCACTTAAATCAGCGCCCCAAGGAGGATTTCCAATAATTATATCAAATCCTCCCTCATCCATGATACTTTTAAATTCATTATACCAATTAATTCCTTTAATCGTCTTAAAACTCCCGTTTACGATACTATTGCCCACATTGAACTTAGACATAAGATCTATGCTTATATTATCAAAAATATTAATTTTTGCTAGAAAATATTGCTGGGTCTTTCTAATAGCATTTTTATCGATATCTACCCCATATATATTATTTAAAATTATATCTTGCTCCATATGAGCTTTTGTAAAGTTATTATTTTGATTATTTTCTCCCAAAAAATTCCTAATTTTCAATTTTAATTCAGTTATTAAGTCAACTGCACACTTCAAAAATATTCCCGTTCCGCATGCGGGATCCAATATTTTTAGAGAATTAATAGAATACTGTAGTTTTGAAAGATTTCCCCTAAAAGAACTAATCAATTGATTGAAAGAATCGATAATTTTATTATTATCATCATACAAATAATAAATTAGGGCTTTTCTGGTTAAATAAGCAGCAATTTTCTGAGGAGTATAGTAAATTCCTCTTTCTCTTTTATATTTATTCATTCAAATCAAATAAGGATAAATTTCTATTTGAAATTTTTGGAAGAGGAGAAGAGACAATTTCTTAAAATAATGATATTATCGCATATACGCCTAATAAAACTCCAAAACTTAAAAATGTGGGCAGAGAAATATCTTTTAACACGTTTTTATAGGAATCATTGAAATAATTTATACTATAAGCCACACATGGATGGATAGGTGTGATAATATAGCCTAAAAATATCGCTAGATAGAGAAAGGAAAAATCTAATAGAGGCATAGCCATTAAACTATTTTGAATGGTATAAATCGGTACCATTATTGATAATGGGAGCTGTATGCGTCCCGTGCCCACACCTAAAAAAAAACCAATGCATAAAAGCAAGATATAAGGCAAGTTAAGGTTTCCAATTGTATCTGGTACGCTGGACCTTATAAAAACCTCAAGAAATAGGAACATAGCAAAAATTAAAAGAGGAAACCTCCATATTTTCATGCCTTTTGATATTTTTCCAACACTTTTAAGGGGAAGATTACCCATTTTTAAGCTTATAAAAATACTTAAAAGCAAACCGATTATCAGAAAGATCTCGGGATAAGAAAAATTAATGAAAAGTCTCCCAATAAAATCAAAAATAGGGGCAATAATTATGGGAATCAAGTTTCTGAACACCCGCTTTAAATTTCTTTCATGTTGTTCCTTTTCCTCTGGAATGGATTTGATTAGAAAAAAATATCCAATAAGAATTAATAGGATAAATGGAATAATCATTGCTACCACGATTAAATACAGATTTATGTTCGCTATTTCGCTTATTACAAGTAAAGATAAGGGGTAAATAAGAATAAAGATATGACGATACCACACGTTTATAGATATTTTTCGACTAGAATTCATCTCAGGCGCAATATTATCTACAATTGGTGCAGACATTAAAGCACCTCCGGCAACTGGTAATAAGCCGTAAAGAGCGGGGGATACCATTAATGAGGTTTTTTTTGATACATCCATATTATCAATCAATTCATTCATTAATCCCGATTCACCCATTAAGCCCCCTAAGATAGGAATAAAGAGTATTGCAATTGTTAATAAAATAATCGAAGGATCCAACCCCACCGTTAAGATAGCATCAATCACATTAACATCTGCTAAAATTCCGAACACGATAGCTCCAATAGTTAACGTGATACTTAGCTCGTATTTAGAAAATACTAAAATTAATATAATAACAATAAGAAAACTTAAAAACGGAGGTATTAACACATTTAGAGAAATATTATCTTGCTTTAAAAATTTCTTGCAATCTTTCTTAACTATTTTTAGAGAAAAAGATTAATCTAAATTATAATAATCTTGTTAAATCCCATAATATTAAAAACGCTTTTTATTATTATTTAAATAGTAAAAGAATCTATGGTGAATAAGTAATGGGATCTATAACTATTTATGATGGAGCAGATACCATAGGAGGTACTAAAATATATTTAGAACAGGAGGGAGAAGGTATTTTTCTTGATTTTGGAATGAATTTTAAAACTTATGGAAAATATTTTCAAGAATATTTGAAGGCAAGAACCTCCAGAGGTATTTATGATTTATTTAACCTTAATCTTATTCCAAAGCTTAATATTTATCGTAGAGATCTAATTCCTTCAGATTTGGATATTTCTGTATATCCATCTTTAAATGTTAAAGGAGTATTACTTAGCCATGCTCATAAAGACCATTATGGTAATATAGGGTTATTAGATCCAACTATTCCCATAATTTCATCCTTAAAAACAATAGCTTTACTCAAAGCAATCCGAGATTGTTATAGACCTACCTTCGATTCGGAAACAGCATATTTTTCAATGAGAGTACCCACTAATGATGATAGATGTATTAAATCAGATCAAAAAAAAAATAATATGTATAAGGGAAGAGAATTTATCTGCACAGCAGAAGATATTCCTCCACCATTTTTTGATTTTTTCAGAAAAAATAAAAGTAACTGGAAGCCTTATGATTATGGTGATATATGCGAATTATGTGATTACTCCTTTAAATTTGCCATAAATCCCTTCGAAGTAGATCATTCTATTCTTGGTTCTACTGCTTACAAATTGGAAGGAGATATCACACTTGCGTATACTGGAGATTTTAGACTCCATGGAACAGAAGGATATAAAAGTAAACAATTTTTTCAGAATTCAAAAGATGCTTCTATTTTAATTATCGAAGGGACGAGGACTTCTATAGAGGATCCTAATAATAAAACAGAAGATGAAGTTTATGAAAATTGTTTAGATGCTGCTGAAAGAACAAAAGGTCTAATTATTGCTGATTTTGCTGGAAGGAACTTTGAGCGGTTAAAAATATTTCAAAAAATTGCAGAAAAATTAGGGAGGACACTCCTAATAACGGCAAAAACTGCCTACTTATTATATGCTCTCGAGAACGCTGATGGTCTTGATAGACTAAAAAATATAAAAGTCTATAAGGATCTAAGAACAAGACCTCGTAATTGGGAAGAAAATATTTTCAAAATCCAAAAAAAAATAGAATATGTTGACCCCTTCGAAGTTTCCAAAGATCCTAAAAATTATATCGTATCTTTTTCCTTCTATGATATTAATAATTTGTTAGATATTAAACCTGAAGATGCTGCTTATATATATTCTTCAAGTGAAGCATTTGAAGAAGAATCAGAATTTGACTTCATTAGGCTAAAAAATTGGTTGAACCATTTGAATATTAACACCTATGGTTTTGATATTATACAAGGTAAGCCGGTATTTGATAAAAAATTCCATACTTCTGGTCATGCTTCAACAACAGGATTATTATGGGCTATTGATACCATTGATCCAGAGGTTCTAATTCCCGTTCACACGGAAAATCCTGATTGGTTTAAGAATTCGTTTGATAATACTGTTATTTTACAAAATGGGGAGAAATATCAATTTTAGTATTTCAAGATTTTGAAAGAAAGCAATATAGTAATAGAACTCTCTCTATAACCAGAAAATATTTCTTTACCAATGATAAAATTCGCGTCTTTTTAAAATAGAATTGAATAGATTATTAAGATATTTAATAATATAGACATATATGGATTTTTTTCTATAAGGTGAAAATTAACATGAAAAGAAACCGTAAAAAAGGATTAGAGCGAGAAGCTCCTTATTCACATGTTATTCAAGCCATTATTCCATTGGTTTTTACAGCAATTTGGATAATTGATTCTATCTGGCTTCAATTTTCAACATTTTTAAATCAATATGTTCTCATATATATTCGAATTTCTCTCTTTGTTTTTTTTGTGATTTTAGCTATAATTTTTGGAGTTCCCTCCCATAAACTATTATTCCATGAACATGAACCTTCAGAAACTCTTATTACCAACGGCATTTTGGGACATGTGAGAAATCCATTATATCTTGCTATATTATTATTTTATGCGGCATTTATATTCCTCTCAATCTCTCTATTAAGTGCTGGGATCTTTATCATTGCGATAATTATTTATAATTGGATGATTAACCGCGAAGAAGAGATCTTAGAAGATCTTTTTGAAGAGGAATATAGAGTATATAAGGAGCATGTTCCAAAATTAATTCCCAAAATAAAAAAATATGAGAGCGAATAATATTATAAAATTAAATATCTTTATTTTTTTTTGCGATAATGAACACCCACGCCATTAGAGCCTCAATATCAATCTTATCGAAAGAAGTGTGGTTGAATATTTCCCTCATTTCATTTTCGGTATAACTGGAAAGCAGAGATCCTAAAGGTTCATTTATATCTTTTAATGCTTTTGGAACAACGATTGTCGTGGCAAATTTTAGAAGTCCATAAAAAAATTTCCGAGAATTACGCCTGAAATCAAAAATTATAAGATATCCGTGCTTCTTTAAAACACGATATATCTCCTGCAATGCCTCAGTAGGATTTATCCAATGATGAAGTGATAAAGAACTGACTACAAAATCTATGGAATTATCATTGAAGGGCAGTTTATTGGCTGAACCTTTTTTAAACTTTATTTTTCGGCTTTTTATCTTTTTTTCAGCTCTCTCTTTAGCCGTTTTAAGCATCTCCGAAGAATTGTCTACCCCAATTATTTCTGAATTTGGAAATTTTTTAGCTAATCTAACTATTAAATTTCCAGAGCCGCAGCCTAAATCTACAATAATTCCTTCAGGAAGGAATTCAGTTAATTTTGAAACTATTTTTTTATGAATCCATGCAAAAGCCGGTGTCTTTGCCATTGTTTCAAATCCTTTCACCACGTCCGGATTATCAATAGCTTCAATATTATGAATTCTTTCATTTTCTTTTCGAGGCAAGCTTAGTATTATTAGAAACAAAATTATAAAACCAATAACTCCAAGAATTATATATAAAATCATCATTATCACCATAAAAGAAACAGAATATTTTCTTTACTTAGAAAAATAAAAAAAAAGCAAATTAATCACAAAATTCTGAATATAATATCCCATAAAACTGTTATTAAAAGAATATAATGTAAAAAATATAGAAAAAAAAGTAAAAAAATAATGGCGAAATGCCAAAAAGTCTTGGATGGTTGGTAAGGTTTTACCTTAGATGCCCACAGTCGGCAAAAAAGCCCATCGAAGAAATCTTGTTTTAGACGGCTTCATGTGGACTTATACCACAATTTCCACTTTTTTTATAGTTAGATCTCATAAAGATTTAAGAAAAACTTGTATATAAATATATTGGTAAACAAGAAAAAATGGGTTAAAATACTCATAATATTACGTTTTGGGCATAATCTTAGAATTCTAATAAAAAACGGACAGTTTATTATATTTTTCTAAAAAATAAAAAAGAAATTATTAAAACAACTCTTTTAAATGAGGTCTGAGATAATTCGTAATTTTTCCTATAATATTATCAGCAAAAGGAGGGATTCTTATAGATGTAATCGGTTTTATAAGTTCGATTAATTCCTCTGTTTTCTGCTCTATAGAAATACTGGAAACAATTTTAGATGCATTTAAATAGCGCTTTCCCTCATAAATATAAATTTTAAAAGGTTCAACCACAAATACAAAATCTAATTCCGATAATCCCGTCCAAGGTAATCCAATATCCGCATAACTCTCAAAAACTATTGAGTCAAATTTATTTGAAAGGACTGAAAATGCCCATTCATCTGACTCCTCATAAAGGTTAGTAATTTGATTTAGATCCTCTCTATCTGATATTTTTATCTGTTCACTATTCCGTAAAATTTCGTTAAAATAATCCTTATTCACGGGAAATTTACAATGTGTATTGATAATTATAAATTGCTTCTCCTTTAGGGTTATACGATCTAAAAGGAAGCTCGGAAGTTCTTCCCAAACAATATCCCGGGATTCCGGAACCCATAAACGATGAATTGGATTTAAGGTTGTAATAGGAATTGTTCTGTCGCAAGCATCATAATATTTTTGAACATCTATTCCATAAATCGTTCCCTTTTTTAGGGAAGTCATTACCGCGTTCCAGTGATACCATATATTATTCCCTGCTTTTGGTTTAAATCCACAAACTGATTCTCCTTCTTCTTTTAAATATTTGATTAAACTTAAGGTTAAAGTGGTTTTTCCCGATTTAAATTCTTTCAATCCGCTACAAAGAATATTCATATTAGCTTGATATACGCTTTAAATTCTATAATATATAATTTCTGTATGTTAGTATTATTAATGTTTTTTAATTATTGAAAATATTGAATTCTAAAATTCTTAGATGCATTAAATCAATAAAAAATAAGCAAGAAAAGAATATAAATTAACCAAATTTTATTTCTATTTTATTTCAAACTTCATATTTTCATCTTATTAACTATATATGAACTTTTTACGGATTTTAAAAAAATCGATAGATTTAAATATATAGTTTTGTTTTTGTTATACAGTAAAAAATATTTTTACTATAAAAAAATATATAAATATAAGTGAAAAATATGGGTAGAAAAGAAAAAAAGAAACCTATATTCGAAAAAGTTGGTCTTGTATTTAGAAACCCTATAAGAGCTGATATTTTGAAGGAAATCTCAGAAGAAGCGAAAAGGCCCATAGATATTGCCGATGAGATAGGAGTTCAAAAACAACGGCTTAATTACCATTTAAACGAATTAAAAAAAGGTGGGTTAGTAAAAACTCATCAAGAAATACGAAAATCAGAAGAATTGCCTTCAGATCGTGGTATTCGAATTAATGGAGCGACTGAAAATGGAAAAGTCAAATATTCTTATGGGGTAGAATTAACACCTAATGGAAAAGATATTGTTAATAAATTTATAAACCAACTTTATGAAGAAAAATCTGTTAATAAAAAAGAAAGTGAAAATATTAATAAAAATAAAAAAGAGGTGAAATAAGTGTGAAAGCAGAAAGTATTCAGATTGCCGAGTCTATTTTTATTGAACCATCCGTATTGCTTAGTTTTGAAGCTCCTCAAACTCATAAGAATATGACAATTATTCCTATTATCCTTCAAGAAAATAAATTTATTGATTTCATTAGTATCAAAGAAGCAGAAAAATTAGAATTAATTGAAGTATTAGAAACCAATTCAGTAAATCAATTAGAAGTAATTAATAAGAGTAATAAACAAATTTTAATCCCGTTTGGAATGACCGTTCATGGAGGAAAACAAGATCGAACCATTTGGGAACCTATCTTATTACCTCCTGGTGAAAAACATCAAGTATTCAGCAAACAATCAACTCCTCCAATAGGAACAAATCCTCCACCACCACCAAACCCTCATCCACAACCACATAAATATAGTATACCTGCAAAATGCATAGAACAATCACGATGGAATTATAAGAAGGCACGCGGATTTAAGTCATCAAGTATGCGGCTCCATCCCAATATCGCATTTGATGCAATATCTTCCGCAGGACAAGGTGCTGTATGGGGAGAGATCCAGTCTTATAGATCTGAGATGAATTTCGCTCCAAATCTCGCTCCAACTCAGAGTTATCTTGATATGACAAAAACTTCTCAAAATCAAACGCAAGAGATTGTCAAACATTTTACAAATATAGAAAATCAATGCGGGATTGCATGTTTTATTAATAATGAATTCATTGGAATTGAATTTTATGCAAATCCAAAAGCTTGGAATTATATGGGGGCTGATATTTTAAATGCGTTCGCAATTGAAGCATTAAGATTTAGAGATAAACCCCTTAAAGAAGGGGAGATCAACTATTATAAGACATTTATTAAAGCTTTGAAACAATTACAAGTAGAATTTTCAGTAAGAGAAGGAGTTGGATTAGGAGATGTAGTGGAAATTAATTCAAATGGCAATAATGAATGGCGTGGAATAACATTAATCTATGATAATGTGCCCGTCCAATTTTACTTAGTTTCAAAACGAGGAGTAATCTCCCAAAATAGACCCTCTCATTTTCCACATTTCCAAACCAACATTAATAATAGGATTTTTTAAGATCCAAAATCCTTATTTTTTTTATATCCCCTTTTTTTTCTAACTATTATAAATGTAGTAGTTAAAAGTTTAAAAAAAAAGAAATAATTTAAAAATATGTTTTATTTAATAATTCTTTTTTTTTCTACTTTCTTGATTTAAATTAAAATAATCATTTATTAGAGTATAAAATTTCTGTAATGCTTCTTCCCCTTTATATGTTATATGATATTTTATTACCTCACCCTCATTTATCTGGTCAATTAAATTTCGAGATAAGAGAAATTGAAGATTATCTTTTATTGCATTAGTATTTAAACGGGTATTTCGTAATAGCCATGTTTGACTTCTTTTTTTTCTTAAACAATATTCTAATATCTCGGACCAAATTTCGAATTTACTACGCCTTGAAGAGCTCATTGAAAAACACCAACCTAAGAATTATAAGGCATCCTCCTTATCTTTATGATTCGAATTTCTTATAAAATTTTTTTCTAATTCTTGAGCCCATTCTTCTAATTTAGGAAAAAGATTTTCCCATTTCACGATTTTAATTCTAATTTTCATTGAGATTATTATGTCCATGATCCAAGAGATTACCATCAGGAGGAATAATATAGGACCGCAAATTTTTACCGATAACATCGTAATACTAGGATCGATGAATCGCGTGGCTATAAAAAATATAAAAAATCCCAAAAAGAAATTGACTAATAAAAAGCTAAAAACTAATTGACTATAATTTGTTTTCTCTTTTGAATATCGATTGAAAAAGGCATAGAAATTATTAATATAAGGGACTATTCCATTATAATGAGTATTTTTCGCCTCTTTATCACCTTTAAACTGTTTAAGAGAGCGATCTCCTCTAATAATAAAAAAACTATAATAATATATTTGTAGTGCTAAAACAATTAATAGAAGAAAAAGAACGATTATTAGAATAAAAGTCACTACCATTCCGAAGATGCCATATCTCTGAAATAATTCCGGTTTAGCTTGTCCTATAATTAATAAAGCCATCCAAAAAATAATATTACTAAGGGCAAATAAGAAAAACAAAACTAATGATGTATAATGTATTTTAAATAATTGATTTAATTTCTTTAATTTTCCAAATAATAATTTTTGGCTATCTAGTAATCTATTTTTTTTATTATCCAGACCTTTCATAATATTACCTCAAAAGGTATTAAATAATACAAGGGCATAATCCTATTTAAGTATGTAAGGATAAATAATGGCTAGGGACTTATAATCCTCATTTTAATGAATTTATTAATTAATTTCTGCAATAAGCCCTTAATAATATTTTCTACCGGAAATATAATAAGGTTAAATATCCACATTGACATTAATCATAATGCCTTCTTTTACTGAGGGGGTAATTATGCATGTTTCTTCAAAAAACATATCTCCGCTTCGCATTTCTCGTGTACATTGTTTTATTCGCTTTAATACATTAGGATTATCTGTTTTTGGAATGATTTTCACATTAATTTGATGTATTCTAGTATATCCCTTATCATTTTTAAAAAATGAAATATCTGCATGCGCTTCTAAATCGTCGAGAGAGAGATCTCGCTTATACAAGCAAAATAAAAAACTTGCACTCAAGCAACTTATAATCGCCATTCCTAATAAGCTTGCAGCATCAGGACCAATCAATTGTCCCGATTTTTCTAAAGTTTCGTCGATAAAAATTTCATTTGTTTTCTCAAAATCAAATTTGGACTTAAATATCAGATCCTTATCTAATTTAATACTTACTTTTGTATTCTCTTCATGAATCATTTTTATGTACCTTTTGTAATATTTTTTAAATACAAATAGAATTATATGAAACCTGTTATTCGCTATAAACTAATCTAAATTAGGTATAGTCTTTAAATATCCCGTATTTCTCAACTTTATTATATTTTTTTTTATTTGATTTAAAATGAACGAAGATAGGTGCGTCATCCAAAAAAGGAAATGTATCAAACAATTGAGCATCACCATATCTCATAACTCTTATTGTATGAGGTAAATAATGCCGGAGGATTCTATCTCTCATTCCCGCCCATCTAATGACGAATCCTCCACTTACATGAACATATATATGAAATTCATCTACTCCATTGTTGATCTGCCATTGTGCTAGCACTTCATCACGCATTATTTTAGTATAAAAATTGGAAAGCTCCTCCTCCTCATACTCCATATCAACCGTTAGGAATAAATCACCAGTGATATCAGAATGAGTGAGGCTATACATTCTGGGAATAAATGACTCCTTTTTTTCTAATTCTGGCTTAGATTTTACATGAATTTTCTCTTGATTTAATTCCAACATCTATTAAACTCCTATATATTGGGATAAATTACAATTTGATAATAAAAGCTCAAATAAAATATGTTTATTATATTTTTTATATCTTGAAATAATATTTTATTAATCTCGATAAAATGGTCCTAAATTCTGATATGTTACGATAGAAAGAGCGTATAAATAATGAGCTATTTATGTATTTCAATAAAGAAATTAGAAAGATTTTCACAACCTGGACATCTTTCTGATGGAATTTCGGTTCTAACAGTCCCACATTTCTCGCAAACATAGAGTTTTTTAAATTCGATTTCTTTATTATCATCCAGAAAAATCAAATAATCTTGAAATAATTCAGCATGAGAACGTTCTGCTCGTTTTACGTTTGAAAAATTCTTTTCGATTATCGGTTCCTGGTATTTTTTTGCTATTAACGCAAAATTCCTGTATTTATCTAAAAATTCAAAAGTTTCACTTACTCGAGAATTTAATAAGTTTACTATTGTCCTATTGACTTGATTTTTCAATTCTACTTTATTTATTTGTATTTGTTTTTCGATTGCCGAAGAATCTTCTTTAATTCGTTCAAGGGAATCCATATGAATCCTTAAATGGATGGTTTCTGCATATGCTACTACCTTAAATACATACGCAATCACTGGCAAATTTTCTTTTAGTGCTTGTTCTGAAAATAATTCATATTTAAAATTTGCTACTTTTTCCCCTTCAATCGAATTTCGTAATATTTTTATTAATTCATCCATACTCTTCAAGTATTTCTATATTCTTATACCTTTTAAGGAAGGTTAATACAAATTTTTTACTAAATCTGTTGATAAGATATGATATTAAAATTGAAAATATATTTTATATAATTAAAAAATATATAAATAAGAATTTTAAACTATAATCCTATTATTTTCTTTATTTTAAAAAACTTTATTTTTTTAACTAATCTTAGAGAAAAAAAGCAAGAAGAATAAATAACTGAAATCCAAGTACCTATTGATTATAAAACTGATGAGAGTTAGTGTATAATTTAATCTCTTTTTAAAAACCTTAATACTTTTTTATTCACTATAGGAATATAATAAAAAAACTATATAATTTTTTAAAATTAAATTAAGTAATATGAGCAAAAAACCAAATATTATTCTACTTTTTGAAGATCATAAGGCATATTATGGGCATGGGCAAATGGGTCATGGTCCAGAGATTCATAAACCGAACTTTGAGAGAGTAGCGAAAGAAGGGGTTGAGTTCACCAATTCTTATACTGCATCCCCCCTATGTGGACCTGCTCGAAGAACCCTTTTAACGGGGCTTTATCCGCATAATCATGGTGAAATAAAAAATGAGTCAAATGAAGATTATAAAGATGAATTATATTTTGATAAATTAGCGCATGCAGGCTATGAAAACTATTATTTTGGTAAGTGGCATGCGGGAAGAGGTACGGCTTTGGATTTCAATTGTAAAGGGTTTTCTGTACCTGGATATGGAAATCCCTACACCACTCCCGAATATAAGAAGTATTTAAAAGAAAATGATTTGGAATATATTCAAGTTCGTATTAAAAAGAATTTTATTGACCCTATTTCGAGAAATCTCGGAATAAAAGAGGGAGATCTCTATTCTTTCAAATTTCCGGCGTATTCAGAATATGTCTCCTCTGTAATGACCACGCCAAAAGAAACTCATGAGGCTTTTTTTTTGGTGAGTATGGCGTGTGATACTTTAAAAAAAATCGCAAAAGAGGGAAATAAGCAACCATTTCATATGCGTATTGATTTTTGGGGTCCGCATGAGCCATATGTTGCATCTCAAGAATATATAGATATGTATGATCCTGAAAAAATCCCTCAGCACCCTAATTTTATAGATCATTTGGATAGTAAGCCAGAACTCTATAAAAAACAAAATGGATATCTCTTAAGTAAAGATAAACAACTTATTTTACCAAATCCCTTACCATGGGAAGAATGGCAAAAAGTATTAGCAGTAAATTACGCTGAACAAACTTTAATTGATGAAGCAGGTGGTATTCTTTTAAATACATTAGATGAATTGGGACTAACAGACAATACAGTTGTCATATGGGCAGCTGACCATGGCGATGCGCTTGCATGTCATGGAGGACATTTTGATAAAGATGCTTATATGCCACAAGAATTAATACGAGTTCCCTTAGCTATGAGATATCCCGATTTATTTGAGCCGGGACCCTGCGAGAATTTAGTAAGCAATGTAGATTACGGACCCACTTTTTTAGATATTGCAGAAACATCATTTGATAACCCCATCGATGGCAAAAGTCTTTTGCCCCTATGTACGAAAGCGG
Organism: Promethearchaeota archaeon; assembly: GCA_016839555.1. GTDB lineage: Archaea > Asgardarchaeota > Lokiarchaeia > Sigyniarchaeales > SOKP01 > TEKIR-8. The sequence continues at coordinate 241,299 of JAEOUA010000006.1, read as the reverse complement.
ATATTGACTGGAGGGAAGATCTTTTCGTCGAAACCCATGGCCATTTTACTACTATTGTGGGAAGATTAGTGATTACTGACCGCTATAAATATATCTATAATGAAGGATATATGGATGAACTCTATGATTTAAAAAATGATCCTTGGGAATTACAAAATTTAATTAATAAAAATGATTATAAAGATATGCTCGAAGATATGAAAAACAGACTAAAAAAATGGAGAGAAAAAACGGGAGATAATGTAGAATTTAGCATGATTAGGGGTAAAAAATTAGAAAGATAATTATAAAGTTCTTAAAAAAATGCGCTAAAAACTCTGAGAAGTATAGGGAATATTTTTACTTTTTAACCACTTTAACACTTCTGAGATTTTATTAAATTTCTCTTTAATGAGAAATAACAAAATATCGTGTATGTATTTTTCTTCTATGGTATGCCAGTATTCAAAATCAAAATCATCAAACCTTTCCTTAACCGAATCTCCCATATCAATACCCTCAAACACTAATTCACCATTATCCTTTAACACTGCCTTTAAAATATGATGCTCATTTTCCCCCCATTTTTCATCTCTCAATACTATCTCTTTCATTTTTTTTGGATCACCTTAAAGTTAAATCAAATCCATTCTATTTTTAGTGGTTTTCTCGCTGGAATCCTTTTATACTCAACATCAGGATATCCTATAGCGAGAGCATATCCAATATGATTTTTATTTGGGACCTTTAATAATTTTTTAATTTGTGGAAATTGATTAGAGAAATAAGTAAGAAAACCTAAGGAACAAGTAGCCAAATCCAATAATTCTGCAGCAAGCATTATATGGGCCGCAGCTAATGAACAATTTTCTTTTATAAAATCTGTTTCTATGTCCCCATGCAAAATAATAAGTTCACCATTCCAACACCAGAAATCTACTCCTTGATTAATAATCTTAAGGATGTCCTTAATTTGTGGGAGACGCTCCATTGCCGTCTTATATACTTGTTTTGATAGCATTTCTTCTAATGCCTTTTGTCCTTGGGGTGTCTCGGCTAATGTAATAAAATTTTTCATTTGAGTGGTAATAGTTTCCGAAATTTTTGATACTCTTTGTTTATCTTGTATGATAGTTAGACACACATTCTCGCTATTACTTGCAGTAGGTGAATAATTAACGATTTTTAATAATTTTTCGAATAGATCTTTAGGAATAGGCTCTTCTTTGAATTGCCTTATAGATCTCCTATTAAATGATAGATTATAAAATTCTTCATAGGAGGGAAGACTTTCTCTTGGTTTAACGTTTTCTAATAGTTTATCTTGATGAATTTTTAAGTGAATAACTTCCACCGGGCATATAGCAGTGCAATGCCCGCATTCAATACAGGTATCCTCAAATATATCCAAAATTTGCAATTGATCCGATTTAAAATAATATAATCGTGCTGGACATACATCTATACAAGCTTTACATTTAATGCAGCCCTCTAGATCAATATGAATTATTGCATTATCTATTTCTTTAGCTTTTCTTTCATTATGACTCAAAAAAAACACTTTAATTTATATAATTTTTATTAATTTTAAAACAGATAAATCTTGAAAATTAAAATATCTAATTATGAGTAATTAGAGAGAATTGAAAATATTTTTACTTAGAAAAAATAATTTGAGAAATTTCTTATATTATTCAGATTGAAATAATTCGGAATATATTTTTTTCTCAAAATTAGATAGTTTCTTTAATTTTTTATTCCAACGATAAAAGTGTCTCCATTCAAAAATTAAATAAGCAATCAAAATCAACTGAGAGATAAAATTAAATAATCCAATTATACGAAATAATGGAAATAATGGTTGAGGGATGGGAGGAGATACTAAGAAAAATACAAAATTCCAGAAAAAATAGACAAAGCAAATTACATTAATAAGAATGAAGATTACCTTGGAAATCTTCATTTGTGAGATAATCTCATAAAATAATCTGGTAAGAGGAAAACTTTCTTTTGGGAGGGGTTCCTCCTTCACGGAATTGTTATTTTTCATGAAATTTTTATATTGTTCTCGATAATCAATAAGCTTTCTATTCCAGTTAAATAGGTAAATAAATTTAACCAAACCAATCACTGATATAGTCATCAGTTTAAATCTTGGAGCAAATATTTCAAATCCTATCAAATACTTGAAGCCTATTAGCGGTATATCCTTTTCTACTAATGCAATGAAAGAGGTATTGATTATTTGAATAATAATAAGAAATATTGGAAGTAAAGCGCTTAAAATCAAATAATATTTATATTTATTGATATAATTTATTCCACTTTCTTCTAATTTTAAGTACCACGAAGATTTTTTTTCTAGATTATTTTTATTATTTTTTTCTTTTTCAGTCAATTTCATTCTAACTTATATTTTTATTTTTTTATATTCATTCATTAAATTGTTTCCCCCATCTCTGTATTAATCTTTACAAACCATTCATATCGTTCTCTGCCTTTTTCTGTCGTTTTATAAATATTAATAGTTCTCTCACCCCATGGTTCCTCATAAGAATCAATATATCCCGCATTTATTAATTTTGATAAATATTTCTCTGCGGTTGAAGTTTTTAATTTACAATAATCAATGAGATGAGATTTCACAATTCCCTTTTTTTCATTTGCTCTGTTTCGCTCTGCTCTTATAATTCCCTCTAAAATGGTCTGAATAATGATATTTGCAGTTCTATATTTTTTCTTATCCATTGTAATCAAATCTTAAAGGGAATGATGAAGTTATATTAGGTTCACTCTGCTAAAGCCATTGTATTAATGCTATCCTAATATAATTATTTATAATTATTCTTAAAATATTTCATACCAATGGTCTGATAACAACCTTTTATTGGAAGATTGGTGCGAAAGCATTTAAGTATCTATAATAATTTTTACCTTTTAAATTAGAATAATCTCTAAAAAATTATTTGAAAAAGGTCTAAATTATCTATTAAAAAACAAGCACTTATCCTTCAAATAATTATACTTTAAAAAAAATCAAATAAAAACTACTAAAAAACTCGAAAGAGATTATGAAAAAAGGTGAAAACAATATCTGAAACTATTTTGAAACTGGTTAATTTAAGTAAAAGCTATGGAAAACTAAAAGCAGTGGATAATATAAATCTGGAAGTTCAAAAAGGTGAGCTCATCGGATTGGTTGGTCCAAATGGAGCCGGAAAAACAACAACCATAAAAATGATCGCAAATATCCTAAAACCGGATAAAGGGGAAATTCTAATAAAAAATCAGAAGGGGAATCTTCAAAATCTCGTGAAAAATTCACGACACTTAATACCTCAGGGCTTTCTAATCGATATCCCCTCCTTTTATAAAATGACAGCATATGATTTATTGAAGTATTTTGCGAAACTTACTGATTATCCAAGGAATAAAATAGATGATCGCATAGATGAATTGCTTAAACTTTTTAATCTATACCAATGGAAATATACCAGAGTTGATAAGTTCTCTAAAGGGATGAATCAAAAACTAGGAATTATTCAAGCAATAATCCATGATCCTGAGATTATTATTCTGGATGAACCACAAATGGGCTTAGATCCTAATGCTCGACTCGAGCTTCGAAGGTTCTTAAAACTATTACAAGCGAGAGGAAAAACTATTTTTCTAGCTTCTCATCTTCTTCATGAAATTTCGGAAATTTGCAATAAGATTGCTTTGATTAATCTTGGCAAAATAATTAAATTTGATACGATTGAAAATTTAGGAGTAAATCTGAGAACAAATGAAGTAATTGTAAACATTCTTAATGAGATAAAGGAGGCAGATTTACCAGAAATACAAAATAAGATGATCCAGAAATTAAATCCCTATTTGGTTAAAAGTTTAGATCCTAATATATCTAAACAATCTATAAATTATTATCCACTAACTAAAGAATTTAGAATCTATTTTGACGGCAAAAATGAGTCGAAAGCGGAAATACTAAAAATTTTATTACAAGAATTCCAATCTGATTTTAAAGTTACATCATTCTCTCAACCTAGAACAGCTCAATTAGAAAGAATATATGAAGAATTAATCCAAAAAGAGCCTACTCGATCTCAAATAGAAGAAGGGAGGGTAATATAATGAAAACATTAAGTTATTTGTCACGGGAACTCCGTCCCATTTCTTATACATATTTTTTCATATTAAAGAAACAATGGAAAAAGTTCGTATTTTTCGCAATAGTCATGGTTGCTGTAGGTTTAATATCATGCGTATTACCAAACTCTTTAGTTTCTGGAAATCCACTTCCAGAAAATCTCATTGAATATTTGAATAACAGTATTGGAGGAGGTCCAGTCAGTATTTTTTCTTATATGCTCATTTTCGCCATATGTCTTTTATTCTCTGGTATTATTTGCTCAGAATATGATAATGAAACGGGATATATCATGTTTCCGAAAATAAATAGGTATAAATTGATTATTGGAAAATATTTTGCGAATTATACTTTAATGATTGGATTATCGGCAATTTTTTATTTTATAGCAATATTAGCTGGTTTTTACTATTATGGAGGCCCCATCCCTATTACCATTTTTTATTCCTTCGGAATTGCTTTGTTATTTATCTTTTCTGTAAGTTGTGTGGTTGTTTTATTTAGCTCTGTTATGAAAACAGTAAATATAACGATTATATCCTCTATATTGGTTTTGCTTGTGGGTTTTAGTATAGTTACACAGCTCTTAACGCTACTCTCTCCGGAAATAGAACCTCTTTACTCATTAGATTATGCTGGCAGATTAATGGGTTCGATTATTTATGAAGACTTCCCTACCACAGTTGAAGAAAGATTTACTGAGATATCATTTGGAAGGTTTGCTATGAGGACATGGCAAACACCTACGATTTTAGCGGGGATATTAATTATGCTGATCTATGCGGGAGTCTCTTTCACTTTAGCAGCAATAATTTTCAAGAGGAAACAATTATGAAATTAAAACTTAAAAAAAAGTTGACGAGGTAAAAATATGGAAAAAAAGAAGAAGATCATAATAATTGTTGTAGTTGTCGTTTTAATAGGGCTTTTTTTCCTTCCAGGGATTATCTTTTCAATAAGCGGTCCTCGTCCTGGTATGGGGCAACCTATAACTTTAACACCGGAAAGCAACCTTGAAAAGACTAGCGTGGAAAAGAAAATCGCTCTATTCAATTATAATTCATGGAACTCTACAGTAAGCAGTTCATATCTCCCAAACAACTATTTTGGAGACTATTCAATACTTCCCGGCCTCTCAGGTGAATTTGTAATAAGGAGCTGGAGCAATGATATTTGGAATGCATCAGAAATATTTACCTATTTCTTAATTCCAAGAAAGCAATTAGGAATCTTAAATAGCCAATTTAATAAGACATATATTGATAAGAATTATTTTGGCTTGTATGTGGTAAATCAAATATATACTACCCCTGCATTTGAAGATGATACAAGCAGACCACAAGTCTTTTATGTCTTCCAATATCCTCAGTATTTAAAAAAATTTTTCGATGATTATAATTCCTATGTCGAGCATGTTAACAATGACACCAATCCTTATACGCCCCAACTCTCTAACTTTACTGCCGAAGAATTTTTATTTCATTTCTTTGTCAATCAAAGCGCGGTCGCGACTCCGGCTAATTTTTATTTATATATTCTTGTAGATCTTTTCAATGATGAGGATGTAAGGATGGGAAATAATGAGCTCATTCTGGATTTGGAAGGGGTTTCAAACTATACCGTTAGGATAGGTTTTGATGAGATGGGATTAAGCTCTTATATTATCTTCTTGGATGAAAATAATATGCCTTTCTATGGAATTACCACTGATTATAGTAATATGCGCTGGATAGTCTGGCTCATCTTAGGAATCATTATTATCGCTATAGTGGCAGTCGTATCGTATATCATTATCAAGAGGGTAAAAAGAAACAAGAAGTTCAAAGAATCGCTCGAACGAATGGAATCTTAAATTTTATTATGTTTTTTTATTTTTTATATTTTTTTTAATATTTAATTTGGAATTGGTTAATAATTAGAATAAACATTTTATGATTATTTAGATGGAGTATAAAAGATGAATGAATTGAAAGAAATGGAAAATAAAACAAATTATAATAAAAAATCTAAAATTTTAGATATTAATAACTCTAATTCGGAAGATTTAATGAAGCTTTTCGGCTCTGAAAATATATTTAATTACATTTTAGCTATATTTGCTCTCATTGGATTCATATGTTTTTTCTATTTTCTTGCAGTACTTTTTAATGTGCCTCTTGCTGGAGTGAATGTGGCAAATCAAATGAGAGCCAAGCTCCCTCTGGGAATTTAATTAACTATACCAGTACCCCCAAATAATCAATTAGCTAGAGTACCCCCGATAGGAAGAAGATTTCCAATGCCCACCAATTTTAGGATCTGGCCTATATGGGGATATTTTTCTATACCAAACATCCTTCAATTCAGTGTATTTATGGGAACAGGGGTTCTATTCTTTTTAATCACATATTTTATTTATAAAGATGAAAAATATAACAAACTATGGATTATCACTATTTCAGGGATTATTCTTATTATTTGCTCGAATTTAATAAATGGCTGGTCTGCTGGGATATCTGGATCAATAGGAGAAATGGGTGGACTATATAATGATGCGCTTAATATAGAGAATGTATTTCAATTTATCAGCGATTATAATGATATACAAACCACACTTGGGACTCATACGCGGACTCATCCTCCGGGAGCAGTAAGTATAATATATTTACTATATCTAATCTTTAAAGACCCTGGGCTTATTGCTATAGCTATATGTGTTATATCATCTACTTTTTCGATATATTTTCTTAATGGAATTTTTAAACGTTTTTTTAACAAAGAATTATCCCATTATATGGCATTTCTCTATTTATTATTACCCGCTATTCAAATATATTATTTAGCAAACATCTATGCTATTATAACTACCTTAATTCTGGGTGTGTTTTATTTCTACATCAATCTAAATGCAAAAATAAGTATAATAGGGTGTGTGATATGCGGGTTTCTAGCAAGCTTTGTATCATTTATGGCGGGCTTTATCCTTATTTGTCTTTTTATTTTTGAAATTCTTAAATCATATTTCACTAATAAGTCTAATAAGACCATGAAAAGAAAGGATAAATTCATCACCTACATAATAAATTGCACAAAATTGTTTATCATTTGTACAAGCATTTTATTGATTTATACATTATTTTTTCTCATATCTGGGTTTAATTATCTCGAAAATTTTCTCATTACATCCTCCTCTGAAAGTCAAGGCTTCGCATTCGCCTCTCCATTAAGCTATATAATTACAAGAGCTTCAAACATATTAGATATTCTTATTTTCTCTGGACCTGTCTTAATTGTTCTTATGTATTATGGTCTACGCGTGTTAAGAAGTAATAGGGCTAATAATGATACCTCCTCTACAATATATATGTTTGCACTCTCAGCAATCATTTCAATTGTGTTCATTTTCCTAACGGGTGCATATGATCACGGAGAAACAGCAAGGGGTGCTATGTTTATTTATATTTTCTTGCTTTTGCCTATAGCGGCATTTCTAAATGAGAAAAGAATCTCTCGGCGAGAAAAATATATTTTACTCATCGTGGTGTTTGCTCAAAGTATATTGATGCAATTATTTGGATTTTTTATATGGTAATTTTAAAAATATTTTATTTTTTTATTTTTTTTTTAAACATTCTGTGTTCTAATATTAGCGTAAAACATATTTCTTCAAATATTAAAATATCTTCATATCATTATCATGAATTAACTCAATTATTAAAAAAAAAGAAAAATATTCAATCTTGATAAGTGTTAAAATCTACTCGTCGTTTCACAATCGTCCAATAGGTGTAGAAAATAATCCATCCAGTATGTATCGGTAAAATAAAGGGAAGGTAAATCACTAGGATTTCCATGTTAATTCCTCCGTAAAAGGATAAAAATAGAAAATAACTATTGAATAAAATATAAACCACTATATTAATAAGAAAGGATCGTTTATGCCATCCTTGCCTTCGAATCATCTTCAACATTTTGAGAGCGGAATACCCACTTTCCGTTAGGTCATAATTCCCATTTTCATTTACCATTATAAGATCATCAAGCTTTTTGAGGTGAAAATCTAATTGTCCACTACTGCTAATATTAAAAGTTCTTTTAAGCTCGGAAAAGCCCATAGGATTTTTAGCTAACACCTTCAGGATATTGATTCGCATTGGATGAGAAATTTTATCAAATATGTCACTTGCATTCATTTTTATCAAGTATATTAAAAGAATTAATCAATTTATTTCTAAATGTCTTGACCTTTTGTCAAGAAATATTGACTAAATGGTACTAGTCTTTAAAATGAATAAAAATATTGATATTTTGCATTTTAATAATTATAAAAGAATGTTGTCTAAGAATCTGTTGTATCTACATCTTTATCTTTGCCTATTAAAAAGTTAATAAGCTGATTAATTCGTGGCACCATAGAAGAAGGATTTGGCAAATCTCCTTCGGCCAGCAGACAATTTTCAAATAACTGAATAATCACCGGTTTAAGGATCTTATTGTCCGGGTTTTTCTCATGTAATTCTACTAATTTTTTCACTGTAGGATACTCTGGATTGAATTCGAGTATTTTTTTAGGGATATTAAAGCGTTTTCCCGACTGGGTTTGGGTCCAATAACGTATCACGCGCTGTTGACTCGAGGTAGGTCCTCCTGCGGGATTTGCTAAGCGGCATGCGCTTCCGTATAAACGATCAGATGTTTTCGCTTCTATTATTTTATCCTCTAAAACATCTTCAACAAATTTTAAAAATTTCTGTAGATTTTCAGGAAGCTCCTCTTTTTTGTCCTCTGTTTTCTTCTCTTTCGCCTCTTCTTCCTCCTCTTTTTCTTTTTTCCGTTCGGTGACATCTATTGGTGAAAATTGAATGTATTTGATTTCCTCTTCTGCCTCTTCCTCGCCTTCTCCCTTTTCTTCTTTGCCTATAGTTACTTTGTAGTCATTGATATTCATCATTAAAAAGTTATCGATAGGTTCATCCAATAAAATAACCTCTAAATTATTTTTTTCGTAATAGCCTAAATGTGGCGATAATTTCATTGTTTCAAGATCCTCTCCTACCAAATAAAATATCTCTTCTTGATCATCTTTCATTCGATCTACATACTCTTTAAGCCCAATTAATTCCTCTTTCTCTGTTTTAGAAGTTTTAACTCTAAGAAGGTCTTTTAGTTTATCCTTTCGAGCAACATCAGAAATAACTCCTTCCTTGATAAAATGGCCAAATTTTTCCCAAATTTTTAGATATTTCTCTTCATCCTTTTCAGCGATTTCCTTTAACTCTCGAATAACTCTTTTAACAATTAGATTACTCATTTTCATTATTTTACGGTTTGCTTGAATGGTTTCTCGGGAAATATTTAAAGGGATATCATCTGATTCTAATATACCTTTGACGAATCTCATCCACTGGGGGATTAACTCCTTACAATTCTTCATGATCATTACATTTTTCGAATATAGAGATAATCCATAATCCGTTTCTGGTAGAAATATTTCTTGAGAGGGTGATTCTGGAATGAACAATATTGAGCGAAAACGCACTTGTCCTCCCACTTGATAATTAATCACATGCAAATAGTCATCATAGCGATTGGAAACGTAATGATAAAACTCCTTATATTCTTCATCCGTTATTTCATTCTTGTTTTTTGTCCATAAAGGAGCAACCTTATTAATGGGTTTAATTTCTTCCTTCTCTTCACCTTCCTTTTCTTCAACCTTAATCTTACCTTTTTCGGGGATTTCCCCTTCTTCTAATTCATATACATAGATTGGAAACGGCACAAAAGTAGAATATTTGTTTATAATATTCTCTATCCTAAATCTATTAAGATATTCTTTGTCTTCTTCATGGAAATAGAGAATTACATCAGTTCCCCGCTTATCCTTTTCTATGGGTCTTATTTTAAATTTCCCTGTACCATCGGATTCCCATTCATAAGCTTCTTCTTCCTTTAAATATGATTTTGTCCTTACTTTTACATTTTTAGCAACCATATAAATCGAATAAAACCCGATCCCAAATTGCCCAATAATATCAAGATCGATCGTTTCTTCCTCCTCTTCCCTCATTTCCTTCAGCTTTTTTATGAACTTTTCAGTACCACTACCCGCAATAGTACCCAAGTCGTTTATTAATTCCATTTTTGTCATTCCTACTCCATAATCCCGCACTGTTAAAATATTCTTGTCAGGATTAAAATAGATATCGATTCGTTGCTCTTGTTCTGGATCTTCAATGTCCCTATTTGTTAATAAAATGAATTTAACTTTTTTTACCGCATCCACCGCATTGCTTATTAACTCTCTTAAGAAAATTTCTTTGTGTTTATAGAGTGACTTGCTTAAAATATCAAGTAATTTTCTAATTTCTGCTTGGAATTCATACTCTTGATCGCTCATAATTAAAAAAATTAATTTTTATTTTTAAAATTATTTTTAATAAAAAGTAAGAGAGAACTTAAAAGATCTCTTTTTATTCTTTTTCCATCGGTTTTGTAATTCTTCAAAAGCATTTTGGAGTATTTTTGGATTCTCTTTAAACTTTGCGATGTAATTTTCAATAAAATCTTCATATTCTTCTTTTTGCTCTTCAGGATTATCAAAATAGGCGTCAAATAGCTTCAGAAACATTAAAAATAACATTTTATTTTGCTCTATCATAAATAGATATAAGTCAAAGGGAAACTTCTTTTGTTTTGTTTCTCCGTCTAATGATTGTTCAAAGGCTCTTATTTCTCTTTCTTTCTCAGTAGCCGTTCCTTTTTCTGATAAAATTCCCAAATTGAACTTTTCTCTTCTTAATTGAAATATGGCCTTAATGCCTTCATTATAATCTTCTTGATTGATAGTCCAGAATCTCTCGCAAAGAGTAAGATATAAGCTTTGAGGATTAATCGGAACTGAATTGACAGCTGAAGAAGAAGGACCCGCACTCGGCGTTCGATAAGAAAAGGGATATGCTCTACACACTTTTGGGCGGAATTTATGGATAGAACATTTTTTTGAATTCATATCAAAATAAGGACAAATATTATGATCATTAGGTATGAGATAGAAGATATCTGAAACCTTTTGTGTTTTATCTTTAATTTTTTCATCGATTCTCGTTAATTTTTCATAATCTGATGGTAAAAGCAAAATAGCATCGACATCCATGCAGCATTTGCCACAATTTTTACAATCCATTTTTTTAACTCACAAATATTAATAAATGGATTCAAATTAATAAATGGAAATTATATAGTGATATTTAAATAAGCAAAATAAGGAGAAAATCTATTGGCACTTTATAGGTCAAATATTCTTTATATTCAATCTTTATAAGGTTGCTCTTTCAAATTGAAAAAGTTCCAATTTTTAATCGCTCGCATTCTCCAACCAATATTGCCCAATACTTTATACATTCGTGCAGGGATAATAGGTTTAGAAATTAACTCTTTAGCTTCCATAGGAATTGGTTTATCGATTAATAATGCATCAGCAGCTAAGTCTAATCCCTGCATTTGATTTCGAACCATCCTCCCCATCTTTTTTAAATCCCTTCCGTGAATAGCCTCTCCACCTCCCAATTTAATTCCGCCTCTCCATTGAAAATTCATAGCATCTGAAAAATTATTGCATATCTCTAGTGATAAATCAATTTGAGAAGCTTCAGGAAAACCGCAATTACAAATTGCAAGGAACTTTTTCTCTTCGCACTTTACTATCTTTTCTTTATTTTTATATAAAAGCTCTATAGCTCTAATAACTGGCGCTGGTAATTGATCTACGTAGAGCGGAAATGATAGAATAATCATATAGGCGTCATTGACCATTTCGATAAATTGGTCTTGCTTTTCTTTTCTCATCATTAACCTGTGAATATAACCATATTCAATTGAAAGACCTGCCTCCTCTAACTTTTCGCACAGATATTTACCAAGTGATGAGGATGTGCTCTTTTTTGCTCTGGGACTTCCCACTAATAAAAGTACGTTTCCTTTTTCACTCATAATATCTTTTTACCTCCTCCAAAATGTTTTTAAAGTCAGTTTGAAAACCAGATATATCTTGATTTTTCGTATAAATTAAGGCTTTATAAATTAGGGGTACCATATTTAATGAATTTCTATAGACAAGTTCTCTGAATGTCTCTTCTTGTTTCGAGTTTTGACTATCTTGATACCCTATAACAATTAGAGATGGTCTCTCTTTATAACGTTGCTCATGATGAATCTCTCCTTCAAATTTTCTAAAAAAAGGTAAAACTATAGGAATGGACCTGTCTATTACTTTTTTTAATTCCGAAGAATATCCGCCAAAAGTTATAGGGCTTAAATGAACCACTAACTCATTGCGTATCAATTGTTCAGTTATTTTCCGACCATAATCATCAATTATACACTGCCCTGGCGTTTTTACCCAACAATCAAAACATCCTTGACAAGGGGCAATATTTCTCTCTTTTAAGAGTATGTCATTCACATGAAACTGAGCTTGCCGTAATAAATTTATAACTATATTATGAATTTTCTCGATTTCTGGATTTGTATCTATTGTGCCATTTAAAAGTAATGCTCTCATCTTTTTCACAATTAATAGTTAAGAATACTAACTAATTTTGTTTAATTATTATGAAAAAAAGTTTATAGAACATAAATATTTATTGGAGACCGAAATTTATAGCTTAGTTTTTTTTTTAAATATTCAATCGTAGCAGAAAATAAAAAATTAAGAAATAATACTTATGGTTATTTATTTAACTTAATATAAATAGTTGTTTTTTACTATTACACTCATGAAAAATAAAAAGAAAACTATTTTAATTACTGGAGCGACGGGATATATCGGTTCTTGGCTTACCAGATATTTCTTGAATAATCAATTTAATATTATCGCACACGGAAGCTCAAAGAGTACAGTTATGAAACTGAAACATAAACTCGAGCAGCAAGGATATTCATTGGGGAATTTAGAGTTTTGGGAGCAAAATTTTATAGCTAAGCGGTGGATATTTCCAAACTTCCAAAAAATAGATTATATAATACATTGTGCTGCACTAACTAGCGTTCGCAAGGGGATAAGAGAGAATTATCATAAGTATTTTACTGTGAATGTCCTTGGAACTAAAATTATTGCTGAAAAAGCGTTAGATAATAACATATCCCATTTTATTCACCTCTCTTCTGGACAAATCTATGGGAAACCTGATAAGTTACCTATTAATGATAAAACTCCGAAAGAACCCATAAATTTGTATGGATTTACTAAACTCATGGGTGAAGAAGTGGTAAAAGTATTTGGTACATTCGGATTGAATTATACAATTATAAGACCATTTTCTGTGTATGGAAAAGAACAAAGCAACATTATCAGTATCATTATTAACAAAATCAAGACTAGTGAGCCTCTTACTATTTTTGGAGATGGCTCTCAAACCCGAGCTTTTATGCATATAAATGATATTTGTAGCGCAGTTCGACTGATTTTGGGAAATCAATCATGCTTTAATGAGGAATATAATCTCTCAGGTCCTAAAGAATATTCTGTAAATACGCTGGTTGAGATGATTGCTCATAAACTTGGAAAAGAACCAAAAACGGAATATAAAAATTCCGGGATTAATGAATTGAAACGGAATCTAGCGGATACTACTAAATTGCAGAAATTAGGATTTCAATATAAATATTCTCTAGAGAATTTTATAGACACCCTTGATGATTAGAATTAGTATCTATTTTTCTCAATAGAATATAATTTAAATTTGTGAATATTTAATAAAAAAACTGCCAATCTCGAGCTTCAAGATATTTCCAGAATTTTTTGACATATGCTTTGGTTTGCTCATCCTTATCCATTAACGCTCGTAAATCATCCAGAAGTTTTTTGTTTCTAGAAGTAATAACTGAGAAGAGTGCAATTTTCATCAGTTCATCATCAGATAATTTTTCAAAATTCTTTAATGCGAAGTCTATCATTTCATCCCATTTTAAATCGATGATTAATCGCAATGCTAACTTCTTTTTTTCATAAAATAACGAACCAGGTCTTACTTGAGCTTGATCATCCTTAAAAGTTTGCAGAATTGAAACAAGTTCATTTCGTAACCCTTTCCATTCGTTTATTTTTTCCGGATGGGTGGTTAAAAATTCGCGGATAAATTCGAGGTGCCACTGGCTTCCTTTTTTTAGATAATTAACTAACATCTCTTCACTCAACAGATCCGCTTTATTTAAATCAATAATTAAATCAGCATCATTTAATTCATACTTTTTCACATAATCTATTACCATTTCTTTCCAATTTCCGATTCTATCCTTAATTACCAAGAATGCTCGCAAGATATCTGTAATAAAATAACGATTCTTGGTTTGTTTTATTTTTTTTAATAAAAGAGAACGGAATTGCTCATTATCTTTGTATTTTTCAGCAACTTGATTTAATGCATTAAATGGGCGATCTAATTGTTCTATAAATAAAAGTGTTTCCTGCTCTAAATCAAGGTCCAGTTTTGCAGCAATTCGTATAATTTCATCATTCAAAATCCTTTTTTTCTTATCTTCAGTATCTATTTCACGTAATTCTTTTAATTCCTCTTTAAGTCCATGTAAGAACTGCTTAAAAATCTCTGTGATCTGTTGTTTCTCTTTTAATTCTGAATATTGATTTAAATTCTCGAATGCCCTAATTAAATGCAGCTTTGCATCGTAATTGTATTTGCTTACCTGTTTCCCATGATCAATTAATAAGTCTTCTACCCTTGAGTCGGATCTCTTAGAAAGGACATCCTCTAATAATTCTCCGATCACATTGTCCAATTGCCCGATGGAAGCTTTACAATAATCAAAGACTGGTTCGAAAACAAAATAATGATCCAACCAGCTTATCCGTTTCGCATGATGTTCCCGTAAGGTTGTTTCCGTTTTAATTGATCCACTCCAAAATGAAATATTTTGATCTTTATTTAATATATCAATGATAATTTCATGCAATAGATTTAAGGTCTTTTCTGTTTCATAAGATTTATTCTCTAAAATTTGATATATTCCTAAGAATGCCCATGCCTTTAGGATAGGATCACTCTCCTCATATAACTCAAAAAAAAAGTCCAGCTTTTTACTATTAACAAGTGGTTTAAATGTAAGGTCATAAACTTTAGCGATTTGGGGTTTTGCCCCTTCTCCTTGAGGAGCGTATCCTTTGCTTAATTCCCGAATAATTTTTTCTTTATCTTGCATGATTAAGTGTTATTTTAACTCATGGAATTTAAATTTTATTTAATTAATCTATTGATTTTTTCTGAATTTAATTGCTATTTATCCAAAAGAAAATAAAATCTCTCAAATTAAGACTTTTTCACTAAATTTTATACTTTTATAAAAAATAGAATAAAAGATTAAATATGAGCTAATTAATAACTTCATAAAAATATTTAATTAAAAAACTATAGGGTGCATATAATGAGTTTAATTGATCTATTTACCTCTCCGCATTTTCTTATGATGTTAGGATTATTAGTTTCTTTATCAATAGCATTAATTGCTGTTGCATTCCATAAACCTAAACAGTGGTTCTTAATACATAAAATCTTTATAGTGATTGCGTTAATTTTTGGTGTGATCGGTCTTATTTTGCTCGGAGGTCTAAAATTTATGCTCCTCCATTCAATTCTCGGCTTAATCGGCCTTATCCTGCTGGCTTTTTCCGCCCTGGGAGGATTATTCGCTACAAAAAGACAAGAACCAAAACTTCGAAAAGTTCATATCTGGTTTGGTAGAGTTCTCTATATCTACTTCTTGATTGTAATTTTAATAGGAATTGCTACTTTTCTCTAAATTTTTTTATTTCTTTATTTTTTTCTTTTTATTTAAAATCTCGCTAATTTTTGCACATAGAACTTGTTAAAATAAAATAAATCTATTCAAACTCTATTTTAAGCAATTTTATAAATGTTTTTTCTAGATTCATGTCCTTTACTTTCTTTTTTAAAAACTTAATATCTAGCTTTTCCCTATTGGCATGAAAAAGAGTTAAAAAATCAATAATATCTTGATATTCTAATAGTTCAGATTTAGGAATATCTGCAATTTGTCCTATATATAATATTTTTCCAATTAATATATATTCTAAAGGAGCGATCCATAATTTTTTTCCTAAAATACTGTCCTGAATTGCATTATTTAACACTTCATGCTCTCTCTGCTTATAAGCGACCTTAATATCTAATCTTAAGAAACTTTTTTTGTCAAAAATAGAAAAATTTGTTTTTTCCTGATAAGCCATTTGAAATTGATCATGCATCACATCAAATCCATATGATTGGAGTAATTTTAAAAACTTTGAAAATTTAGAAGGATTATCCTCAATAATGAGATCAATATATTGGGTGGCTCTTATATGTCCATAATGAATTACTGCTAACCCTCCTACAATAACATATTTAAGTTCTATATCTGTAAAAATCTTTTCTAATCTGGATAAGATATCCTCTAATTCAGCCAGAATTTTTCACTTTTTTTTGATAAATTTTAATTTTTTCTTGAAGAGAAAGAATATTACGTATTTTTTGGTTTATTTCTTGTTCGGAAAGTTTCGGATATCGATTTGATAGTCCCTCTTTCATTATTTTAAATGACTCATGTAAAAATTTATCGGCAATCTCAAGTGGTTCAATATTTTGTTTTAAAAGTTTGTTTGCTGCCGAGATTTCATTTTTAATCTTTTTTATTCTTATTTTATACAGCTCTTTCTTAGATATTATTTCGGAATCCTCTTTCATGGTCAAAATTATTCTTAACTCTGTTTTCTCATTCTCTACATATATAATTATAATGATATAATATAAATTCCTTGTTATATTCCTAGTTTCTCCTTTTTTTTACACTTTCACTTCCAGACTATTAATTCTTAAATCTTAATACTTTGAATTTAATATTTTATAAAGTAAATCATTTTAAGTTAGAATCTCATATTCTCGATTAAATAGGATGAAATATAGAATTCTCAAAAAATTGAGGAAGAAATTAATTCTGCTGGGGGGATAGAAAAGGTAATAGATATAATATATAAAGTTATGCAAAAGGAGCCAGAAAAATATCTTGAAGTTAATTAAGATGTACGCAATTATTAATAACAAAAAATAAATCATAAATTATTAAAAATGGAACAAGATTTTTAGAAGATTTTGCATTTCTTTTTTACATCAAACCATTAATCCAAAAGTCCTATTATATTTATATACTCTGATTTATATATATCTCTTGGGGTGTATTTCACGGGAAAAATATTTTTATTTTTCTTTTTTGGTGGAGTGGTTTTAACACTTCTATTTACTACAATCCATTATTTTATTGGAAAATCATTAAAGGACTCCAAAGAAGGAGATACTTCAGAATATCCAGAACAATTGAAGTGCCTAGATGGGCATATTGTAAAATCTCGAGGAGAACTAATTATTGATAATTACCTTTACCGATTAAAGATTAAACATATCTACGAGGGCGAAATTAGAGTAAATGGTCATATTATAAAATATGATTGGTATTTACCTGATTTTGATGTATATATTGAATATTGGGGCTATTTTGGGAAGGAATATCTCGAACGAAAGAAAGAAAAAATAAAATTATATGAAGAAGGTAACTTAGAATTAATCTCAATTGAAGATGAGATGTTTCATGATATATATAAATATCTAAGGGAACAATTAGAAAAATATGGTACGATTGAACCGTTTGAGAGAAAAAAGAAATTTTGCCCAAATTGTGGAGTCTTATTAGATGAACGATTTACCTAAACTATAAACTCATTTTTTCTATAATTGCTTCAATTTATTTGAATTTTTTTTTATTTTTCAATTAATTCATTTTCAATACTTACCTATTAATAAAATCACCTTTTTTCCTCTCTAAAATAATATTTGCATTAATAAATAATACTACCTTAAGCAGATTAGAAAATAGTTTGATAATAAAAAATTACTAAGATGGAAAAGCAAGGCTATCTTTCGGAAATATTCTCATCATTTCAAGGAGAAGGCGGAACAGTTCCAGGAAGTTGTTTTGGCAAAAAACAGATATTTTTAAGATTTGCGGGCTGTAATGTTGCCAATAAGGAATTTGGCACTTCTGGCTGCTTTTTCTGTGATACACCCAACTCTCAAGATTTTAAACTGAAACATTATCAGTATGAAAAAAAACCCTCTTCTCAAGATTTTACCATTGCAAATAATCCTATCAAGATCCAAGAGCTAATTAAAATTATTAAAAACCTTATAACGAATGATCTGCATTCCATGAGCTTTACTGGAGGAGAACCTATGTGCCAACTTGAGTTCCTTTTAGAAATAGGAATATCATTGAAAAAAAATGGTATTAATTTTCCCTTATATTTAGAAACTAATGCTACAGTACTACCAAATAAAGTAGAATTAGCTCAAATTAAAGAACTCTTTAATTATTGCTGCTGTGATATTAAAGATAGAAGCTCACAAGCAGCCGAATTTAATCTATGGGAAAAACTTGTAAGAAAAGAATTAGAATTCATAAGAACTATGACATCTGTGAATGTACTCACCTTTACCAAAATTATTGTTACTTCTCACACAAAAATTAAAGATATTGATTGGATTGCTCACGAGCTTTCGAATATTAGATATCAAGATGGTAACCATATAGGCTTGGCAATCCAACCCGTCTATTTAGAACAAAAAGAATTAAAAAAGAAATTTTCAATTTCAAATGAGAAATTAAACCAAATATTTTATAGGGCAGCAAAATATTTGCCACCAGAAAATATCTCTTTATCAATTCAGGCTCATAAATTTCTTAATTTATTATAAAATTATTAAGTCAATTAAAAATTATATTACTTAACAAAAATACCATTAAATAAAAATCTGTGAAAAAATTTAATTAGAGTAAATTATTCAAACCTACAGGATAATAAAATGAGTTATAAAATAATTGTAAATGAATCAAAGGTTAAATTTAGCGCGTGTCATTTTCTTAAAGAACATCCCAAATGCTCAAGATTACACGGTCATAATTATTACGTCTCTGTGGAAGTCGGCGGTAAATTGGATGAAAATTATTTTGTCATTGATTTTATGGAACTTAAGAAAGAATTAAAGGCCATTGTAGAACCCTTAGATCACTATATTCTCGTCCCGACTCAAGCTGTTGATATAAAAATTAAAGAAGACGGTGATTCTATTGAGGTCAAAACCCCTAAAAAAAGATATGTGTTTCCTAAATCTGATGTTTCTTTATTACCATTACCTGCCACCACCAGTGAGCTATTAGCGAAATATATTCATGATAAATTGAAGGAGATTTATTCAAACAAAGAAATTATCGTAAAAGTGGGAGAATCTAAAAGCAGTATGGCTATATATCATGAATAATTTCTTAGATTATTTTAAATAATTTCTCTACTTTTATATTCTAATGGATCTTCTAATCCTGCCTCTTTAAAGCCCATTAATCTAAGCTGGCATGCAAAACATTTGCCACAAGCTGGCCGTTCTCCCCTATAACAAGTATGAGTATATTTATATAATTCTAATCCCCCTAATTTTTCCATTAATTTAATGGTGTCTGCCTTAGTTTTCCACATAAGCGGAGTATGAATAATGATGTCATAATCCAACCCTAATTTCAGAGTGGCTTGTAGGGATTTTATAGTAGCATCTCTACAGTCTGGATATCCTGAATAATCGGTTTGGCAAACTCCGGCTACTAAATGCTTTATCTCTTTTTGGTATGAATAGGCTGCTGCAACGGTTATGAATAGAATATTTCTTCCGGGGACAAAAGTAGTTGGAAGCCCTGTTTCTTCATCATAAGTGATTTCTTCTTCCTGAATCATAGCCGTTTGTAATAAATCAGACACAAATGATATATCTACGATTTTATATTCAACAATTTGATTCCCTCCGAGCCATTCAATCTGGTGTTTTTCTCTCGATTTCAAAATATCAATAATATTTTTAGCACACTCTAATTCGATTTTATGTCTTTGCCCATAATTAAAGCTAATAACAGATACTTTATCGAATTTTTTTAACGCCCATACAAGACAAGTTGTAGAGTCTTGCCCTCCGCTAAAAATAACAACGCAAGATGCTTTTTTCTTCATCATTCTATCTTTATTAATTGTTAATAGTTTTTGTATATTATTAAGTACTCTAATGAAATTGGATTATGCTCCTATAAAAAATTTATAATTTCTGAATGATTTCATCGACAATTTCCAGTGGATTCTTCCCAGCACAAGAAATTACAATATCAGCATACTTCTTATATAAGGGTACTCTTTCTTCATAAAGATTTTTTATAGAAACATTTTTTAATCCTACAATACCTCTCGTTTCCTTATTCTTTAATCGTGCGTGAAGAATTTTTAAAGGTACATCTAAAAATATTATAATGGAGGATTTTTGGACAGTCTCCATCACTTTATTAGAATAAATAACACTTCCCCCGGGGGCAATAATGTAATTTTTAAGTGGAAGTAATTCTAAAATTCTTTCTTGCTCAATTTTAATAAATTCATTAATACCTTTCCTATCTAAGATTTCCTGTAAATTCATTTGTTCTTTTTCCTCTATGTATTTGTCAGGTTCTATAAATTCAAAATCCAATTTATTCGCTAATAATTGACCTATAGTGCTCTTTCCCGATCCAGGCATTCCTATTAAGACTATGCTGAATGATTTTTTCATCGTATAGCTCTCTAATTATTATTTTATTAGTGATTAATGGTGAGCATTCAATATAAAATAAAAAGCTTAAGGGATTTATGATTATAATTTTTTTAATAATTTAATCTGGTTCCTTTTTTTTACTGTTTAATATGTCCTCTCTACTTTCATTAAACCAATCATCAACTCTTTTGGAAAAATTTCTAACTCTTGCAGAAAATTCGTTCCATCTATCAATAAATCGCCTAACGATTCTTTGACCAAAAGGTCTATTAGAATATAAGATTTCTTCCATATCTTTTGGTGTATCAATATTTAAGATATTGAATGTAATAAGTTCTAATCCAAACTGGGCAAATTCTTCTGTAATTTTTGAAATAACTAAATTAATTACTCTATCGCGTTTTTCCAGAAATATATTTCTCATGGTATAATCTTTGAAAATATCCCTTAAGGAAGTGATTAAAGTGCTCATAATCCAATCCCTGAGGTCTTGAACCGTCCACATTTTTTTTCCCGCAACAATATCATTATAAAAAATTTTTGCATCATTTATCCTAAGTTTAAGATCCCCTTCGAGTCCAATCATATAGCCCTCTCTTGTAGGGATACCGGTCTTATTTGGGATGGTCCAAGGGATATTGAGAAGGGAAGTATCGACCCATACTATTTCCGTCCCTTTTACTTTCCCTTCTTCTTTTAGTTCATACATTCCACCTTTAAGCACGCCAATTAATTCACCCTTATTATAAAATAAAGCCGTTTCATAATCTTTTACAGTGAAAAATTTTTTTTCTTTAATATTTTCACCATAAGAGGGAAATTTATACGTTAACGGAGTTTGAAGATCTCCCAATTCTTCCCTCTCCCATGCAACGATCTCAGGGTCATAATCTTTTAATTTTTTCTCTTCTGTGGGGATAAAGTATTCCATCCTTTCAACACCTTTTTTCTTATTTTTATAATTTACTTATTACTATATATTTTTTTGGATGAAGATGAAAAATGTATCCATTGTTCATCAGAAAAGAAATTAATTTTTTCTTAAACAATAAAAAAAATAATTAATTAATAAAGATATATTATATATTTTTTTAATCTAATGTTCAGGTTTATTTCAATTTGCGACAAATACTAAACAATCTTTATATTCTTAAAGAATGCACGATAGGGGAACCCTCAAGTACAATCTATCTTTTAAATACCAATAGTGTGGAGGAGTTAGTCCTTATCGATACCGGCATTGGATTTGATTTTGAAAAGGAACTAGCAAAGATTGGATTAAACCCCAAGAATGTGAAACACTGTTTAATTACACATGGACACTATGATCACGTGGAGGGATGTAAAGAATTAATTAAGTTAAATCCCATAATGCGTTTTTATGCGCATATAAAGGATTCTAAAATGATCCAATCTTATATTAATAAGGATCAAGATCTAAATTTCAAGATAACGGATCTATTCACGGATAAAACTAGTAGCTTAAAATTTGGACCGTATTCTATTAAGGCATATCACATCCCTGGACATTCCTCCGGCGGAATGGCATTTTTGATGTCAATCAATAAGGATAAAGTTTTGTTTTCGGGAGATATTTGTGGGGGAGGAATCGAATCAATAGGGGGAAATCATGATGAGTTTGAGAAATCTTTGCTAGAATTATCAAAATTAGATGTGGATATCTTATGTGATGGTCATATGAATGTGATTCGCCCCTCAGAAGAAGTTTCCAAATATATTGAAGGTTGTATAAAGCTGAACGATTACTTCCATATTGGATTTGATGTGGCTCCAAAGGATCTAATTAATTGGTATAATCTAGCCTTAGTCTCTTACCAAATGAAAATATATGATACGGCATATGATGCGTGTAATTTTCTATTAAAATTGGACGCGAAAAATGCTAAAGCAAAGTCTTTATTAAATAAAATTCAAAAACATGATCCCAATGAATATAAGCCGCTTATCGAAAAATATCTTAAAGAGATTTATGGAAAAGATTTTTGATGCTAAATCCTTTTATTTTATTTTCATAAGGATTTAAAAGTTTATAAATTCATAACACTCATATATAATTATTTAATCTGATTAAACCTATATTAAAGACCTCTTATGAATGAACAAGAAAAGAATGTTTTGGAAATAATAGATAAAATGAAGGATGAAATCATTCAATTTCATCAAAAAATTGTCCAAATTCCCTCAGAAAATCCCCCTTCTCAATATAAAGAGATAGCCAAGTTTACAAAAGCAAAGATGCAAGAACTAGGATTAAATCCAAAGCTTAAAAGGAACAATGTCATTGGAGAGCTTGGAGGGGAAGATGGCAAATCTCTTATTTTTTACGGACATATGGATACAGTAGAAACATTCAAAGGTTGGACGAAGAATCCATTCGGTGGTGAACATATTAATGATAAAATTTATGGTCGAGGATCTTCTGATGATAAATCTTGTGTTACCGCTGAACTTTTTGCCGCAAAAGCTTTACAACAAGCAGGAGTAGAACTTCATGGAAAATTAACTATAGCTGCAGTGATAGATGAAGAAACGGGTGGACTTCGGGGTATAGAATATTTACTTGATAAAAATATCATTCAAGGCGATTCATGCTTATTAGGAGATGCTCCCGCAGAAAATCCGATTGGATATACAGGTGGAGCTATTTTTGCGACTTTTACCATCAATGGAAAACAAGCACATGGAATGAATGCTCCAGATGTCCCAGAACCATACCGTAATGAATATTCTGGAATTAACGCCATCCAGCGAATGGTTAAATTAATGAATTTTCTTATTGAGCTTAAGGAAGAATTGAATAAAAATGAGACTAAATATCCCATGCCTCCAGGATTACCTTCAAAAATAAGCGATCTAAATTTGGCCGAAATACATGGAGGAAATAAGATTTCTATTGTGCCGGGGAAGTGTTTTCTACATTGCAGTATTAATACAATTCCGGAACAAAATGTTATGCCTATCAAAGAACGAATTCTAGAATATGTGGAACGTATGAAAGAAGAGGATCCGCTTTTAGACATCACTGTTCAGATGCCCATCGTATTCGATCCCGGCTTAATTGATGAAAACTCAGAATTTGCAACTGCCGTTCAGCACTCTATTAGAAGTGTATATGGAGAACCCCGAAAAGTTGCAACTTTTATTCCTACAACAGATGCACATTGGTTCCAAGAAAAAGGCATTGAAACCATTCTCATTGGCTCAATCCGACCAGAAAATAAGGTGCATGCGGAGGATGAATTTGTTTATGTTAAAGATTTGATTAATTTAACCAAAATATATGCCTTAACAGCTCTTAATTATTTAAAATAAAAGTAGTAAAATATAATTTTGCTGAAGTTTAATAAACTTTAAAGCAATGCTACTTAAAATTTGATCTAGATAAATTTCCATATAAATAGATTAATTATTGAGTTCTTATCTCAAAATAATAAAAAAGACACAATTAAATCGTTTACCAGCTATATTTTTTCATATATCCTGCAGATGTTATTATCTAAAATATTGAATTTTTATTCAAATAATTTTTTGATTTAAGAGGACAAAATTTATATAAATAAATTGCTCTTATTATTTATGACTTAGTTATGTCTATAAATTGGCAAGAGGCAGAAGAAAAGCCTGATAAAAAACAAAAAATAGACGGGAAAGAATTAATAGGTTTACGAGAGTTAACAAACAACCTTGAAAGAGAGCTTATTGAAACAAAAGATGAATTATCTCATACGAAAGAAATTTTAGAACAGATTTCTAGAGATTTAGAGGAGAGCGAAAGAAAAGCTGCAGAAAAAGAAAAAGCTAATGAAGATTTGGTCTCGCAAATACTAGAATTAAATCAAACCTTAGAATCATATGCCACTCAAATTAAAGATCTTGAAATCAGTTTAGATAAATTATCTTCTATTTCATATGATTATAACGAAGAAATAGCAAATCTTAAGTTAAAGTTAGACCATTCCAATCAAAAATTAAAAGAAGCTCATCAAACTATTAATAAACAAGAAGGACGTATTTCGGCATTATCCGCTCAATTAGAAGAAAAAAAAATGATCGTGCCAAAAACTGACCAAAAGGATCAGAAGATTTCGGAGTTATCATTACAACTTCAGGAAAAAGACTCGGAAATTTCAGAATTGACATCGCAACTTGAAGGAAAATCGACCGCTTTGAAAAATCTTATCTTAAAAATGGAAAAATCTGATCATCCAATTGATGAGTTATATAATCCTCCACCTGAAGTAGAGATTGAGGAACCCACAGCAATAGATGAGAGAGTCCGTTGTCCCAAATGTGGTGCTTTTGGAAGAGATCTTAAAACAATGGAGGATCGATCAAAAGTTCTCAGATATCAAGGTCAAATGCGTATCTACGCAAAGAAACGTGTGTGTAAAAAATGTGGTACAGAATTTTAATTACATAAGGATCAAAGGTTATTTAACACATCATTTGTAAACCGCAAAGGTGAAATCATCTTTTTGTATAAAAAAATAGATTTTTCATCTTAGAAATAAAATTTATAAGATACAAAAAAAAAAAGATATATTAAGACAATCATCTTATTAGAATAATTGTGAGATAATTTATGAGTATTGATTGGCAAAAGGCGGAAGAAAACCCAAATAAGAAATTAAAAATTGAGGGTCAAACCTTATTAA
This sequence comes from Promethearchaeota archaeon, assembly GCA_016839555.1. Lineage (GTDB taxonomy): Archaea > Asgardarchaeota > Lokiarchaeia > Sigyniarchaeales > SOKP01 > TEKIR-8. Next base: position 215,830 of record JAEOUA010000006.1, on the reverse strand, counting down.
ACATTCGAAATGAAAACGAGAGGCTAGAAAAACAACTTGCTCAGACTCAGAACCAACAATTTGAAACTGAAAAAAAATTAATTTCCATTACAAAAGAACTCGAACAAACACAGCGAAGTTTACAAGTGAAGGAAAAAATAGTTGAAGATTTAAATCAACAAGTTAACGAATTAAATCAGAGACTTAAACTCTATACAACTAAAGTAAAGGATCTTGAAATGCAACTTACTCAAGCTACTATGTCGTCAGAAAAGTTAGAGGAAGAAGTAGCCCAATATAAACTAAACTTAGAAGATGCGAATGCAAAGATTAAACTAAAAGATGCTCAGATTTCAGAATTTAACCTCAGATTACAGAATTCAAACGAATCGATCCGAGAATTAACTACAAAAACACAAACACTATCTACGCAGCTCTCGGAAATGGCTAAAGAAAAATCATCCGAAAACCTTGAATTAACAAGAATAAAAGAACAATTAGAGCGAGCAATTAATCAGATTAATCAAAAAAAGACAAAAATTTCAGAATTAAACTCAAAATTTGAAGGAACCAAGGATCTTTTGAAAGGAACGATACCAGTTCAACAAACAGGAGCTATTAAAGAAAAACCAGTCCTAAAAGAACAAACAACCTTTAGAAGACCCTCAGCAAGGAAAGAAGAAGAACCAATAAAAGAACGTATTGCATGTCCCAAGTGCGGAGCCGTTGGGAAAGATATTAAAACGATGGAAGATCGAACAAAAGTGATAAGTTATATGGGACAATCGAGAATTTATGCGAAGAAGCGCGTGTGTAAAAAATGTGGGACAGAATTCTAGCTTAAGAAATAGGTAAATGAGAATAATTTATATTAGAAGAGAAGAATTACAATAATAATTTAAAAAAAAAAGATATATTAATTCTTGATTTATTAATTATAATATTACTACGAAATTAAATGAGTATCGAAATTATTATATAACATAAATCTTAATATATCATAAACCAAGTGTGAATCAATTATGTCTATAGATTGGCAAAAGGTGGAAGAAAGACCCGATAAGCCTCAAAAGGTTGAGGGTAAAATGTTATTAGATTTACGTAAAAAACTTAATGACCTTGAGAGAGACCTTTCCAAATTAAAAAGTGATTTAGCTGAGACTAAAGAAAAGTTAGCGACGACCACTCAAAATCTTGAAGAATCTAGGCAAAAAGGCACCGAAAAAGATCAAAAAATTAATGAATTAAATACCCAAAATAGTGATTTAACCTCCAAACTAGAGGATTTGCGTTCTCAAAATGCAGAATTAAATTCGAAAGTAGAGAATTTAACTCCCAAAGTAGAGGCACTCACAAGCCAAGTTGGAAGTCTTGAAAATGAGAAAAGTAGATTGACCACCTCATTAGATAGTTCTAAAGAAAATATCTCAACTCTTCAAGGAGAATTGTCAGAAGTTAAACAAAAACTACAGAAAGGAACTCAAAAGGCTGAGGATTTATCTGATATAAAACAACAATTACAGCAAGCCACTACTACAATAGATCAAAGAGATAAAAAAATTTCAGAATTAACAACCACTCTTGAAAATACCAAAGAAAATTTGAAAGAGGCTCAGAAAAAATTACAATTTTACGAACCTCCCGAAGTAGAAAAAGTAACTGGAGGAAGAGAACGGATTTCGTGCCCAAAATGTGGTGCTGTCGGGAAGGATATTCGAACAGTCGAAGATAAATCGAAAGTAATCAGCTACCTCGGCCAAACACCTATGTATGGTAAGAAACACCTATGCCGCAATTGCGGTTATGAATTTTAAATAATAATTAAATTTATATTTTCTTTTTTTTCCATTTTTTTCTGACTTATATTTTTTTAAAAACTGGAATATTTATCTTACTCTCATTATAGCTTTAATATTATAATTGGTCTATATAGTCATTCCTAATTATAATAAAGAAAACGTTTTAAATTAAGCAAGGTTTTTAATTAAGAATATTTTTTTAAAATGAATAAAAATGGATGCACAAACTAGAGTATTAACGACAATTGAGCATGAAGAACCAGATAAAGTCCCCGCATGGGAAAGTGCGTTCACTAATAATACTATAACTAAGCAGTACGGGTTAGAACCAACTAAAGGGGATTATGGATTATCTATTTTGAAATATCTCCCCTTTAAGAATCGTATTTTACGATACTTTATGAAAAAAAAGAATATTATAAAAGCGGAATACCGCTATTCGCATGAATTATTCCGACGCATGGACCTTGATATTCAAATAACTGCTTCATCATTATTCCCAAGAGTAATCTTAAAGGGAGGAAAAGGATTTATCGATGAGTATGGAAGAATTATGAAATTTGAATATTATGAAAAAGACGGGACACCAATATTAGGGTATTATGGGGGCCATTTTAACAGTTTTGAGGATTATGAAAGTTATGAACTACCTGATCCCCATTCAGAAGCACGTCTAAATTCATTTTATGCTGGTAGAGAAGTACAAGAGGAGTTAAACAATGAAATTTTTTCAGTTCCCGCAACCGGGGCCTTAATGGAGTGTACATGGGAAGGATTTGGATTGGAAACGTTTTCAAGGATTCTCGGAAAACATAAACACGCAAAAAAGATTTTTGATGATAGGGGAGAGTTCACGCTGGAATTGGTGAAGATATTGGCAGAAAATGATGCGAAATTAGTAATACTTTGGGATGACTACGGCTTTAAGAATGGTTTATTTATGCGACCCGCATTATATCGAAAATACATTTTTCCTTGGTTAACAAGGATATGTGATGCGGCCCATAAACGCAATTGTAAGATATTATTACATTCTGATGGGGATTTAATGGAAATTTTCGATGATATTGTCAATTGCGGAATTGATGCAATTAACCCTATTGAACCAACGACAGCTAATCCCGATTATAACATCTTTAAGTTGCATGCGAAGTATGGAGATAAGATTACTTTTGTTGGAAATGTAAGCCCTATAATGCTCGCAATAGGAGAAATTAATGAAATAAGAGCGTATTCTAAAAAGTTAATCCGTGAATTAGCACCAGGTGGGGGATATATCTTCAGTTCAGGGCATTCCATTAATCCAGCGGTAACAGTTGATAGATTTGAAGCAATGCAGAATGTTAAGCGTAAATATGGACAATACCCAATAAAAATACCTGAATGATTATTTTTCGATAATTAAATAATATAATAATTTAGCTTTATTTAACTAAATCCCTAAAATAAATATAATAACAAAAATAAGCACCATTATAAAATAAAAGAAAAGAAATATGAAATAAGAAATAAAATTAAAAAAAGAAATAGAAAGAATATGAGAGGATAATATATGAGTTATTCTCAAAATGATATAAAATTTTTTGTCGGAATGTTTCCCCAGAAGAGCTTTAATGATAATACATGCCATTTAATTCCCTCATTCGGAAATATGGGCATTATTGAAACTGATGAAGGGTTGGTGGTGTTTGATATCGCATTAAAACAATATGGTCCTCGAAACTTTCAGGCTGTTAGAGATATTACTCAGAAACCAATCAAATATTTAATCTACAGTCATGGGCATTTCGACCATTGCTATGGGTTTGAACCCTTTATTTCAGAAATCAAGGAAAATGGATGGGAAATGCCCCAGATTATTGCACATGAAAATTGCCTAAATCGATTTGCAAAATATCAAATGCTGGATGAGTATCATAAGTGGCTGAACGCTCAACAATTCGCGTCAGTTGCGGGAAGTCAAGATGAAGTAGTATCTCCTCATGATGTCTTAGAACCAACTATTATCCTTGATGGGAAAACACCTTATCGATTTGAATTAGGGGGACTTGAATTTGAATTAAATCATGATAAGGGAGAGACTGATGATTCCCTATGGTTATGGGTCTCTGAAAAAGAATTGGTATGCTCAGGAGATCTTATGATATCTTCTTATCCCAATGTGGGAAATCCCTATAAGGTGCAAAGATATCCAAAACACTGGGCGCTCGCCATGGAACATATTTTGCAAAAAGACGCGAAGTATATAATTCCAGGGCATGGACCGCTCATTGAGGGAAAAGAAAAAGTAAGAGATGTATTAGAAATTACTGCGGAAGCGATGCATTTTGTTCATGATGAGGTAGTACAGCGATTAAATGAAGGAAAATGGTTTGAGCAAATTTTCCATGAAATGCTGGAAATATATCCTGAGAAATTTAAAGCTCATGACTATCTTAAACCGCTTTATGGAGATTATAGATTCGCTATTCATGCTGTATATCGATTATATCATGGTTGGTATGATTCTGGAAACCCCTCCGACCTCTTTCCCGCAAAATCAGAGGAAATAGCAATAGAATTTTTAAAATTGAATAATGCTCATAAGTATTATAATCATGCTAAGATGCTCCTAGATAATAATAAATATCAATTAGCTCTATATATCCTTGATATTCTTATAAAAGGCCATAGATTAATTGATGAGGAGTTATATCTCGATACGTTAATCCTAAAAAATAAGATTTTAAAAGAAAAAGCAATACAAGAACCCTCATTCATAGTGCGTAATATTTTAAATAATGGCGCCAAGCAGATCAAATCAAGAATCAAATCCATTAAAAATGAAAGAAGTAAAAGAAATATACACACTCAAGGAATGGGAAATGGATATTAGAAAAAATTTTGAGGAAAATCCAAGTGAGGGACAATCCTTAGAGACTGCAGCAAATAAATTCGCAGTATTCCTAAAGAAAATACTATATCCATTAAATTCAAATGAAAAATTCAAGATATTTGCCCAAGATCTTAATTTTAAAATTCTCTTACATACATCCGATGGACATGGTGCCGTTTTACTCATAATTGAGAAAGGAACTATTAATATAGAAAGCTTAGTCGAGAAAGATTCAGACTCCTTAAAGAAAAAGCAAATAGGATGGGACCAAAAATTAATAGCACCCCTCTCAATCTTTAAGAGACTTTCAGAAGGGACGCTTGATCGACGTGATCTGATGAAAAAATTATTTTCTGGAAAAATTAATCTCTCTGGGATTTTAAGTATAAAAATTCTCCGTAAATTATTTTCCTTTTTCGATGATGATTCAGAATCAGTATCTATTATCGAGCAAAAGCACTCCTTTATCAAAAAAAATACTAAAAAAATAAGTATAGCCTCGAAAATTTTCTTTCTTGCAGGTATATTCCACGTAATTATAGGGTTACTAGCATTAAGGTTAGAATTAGCTCCAGCGATTGAAATTTTAGTAACGGCATTAATTTTTGCCTTTCTTTTTCTGGTACGTTCTCATAAGCTTATGAAACTATCTAAATATAATTTAACGCTTGAAACATCGGTAATTATTACTTCTGCTACCATTACATTTTTGAATTCTATTACCTATTTCATATTAATGATGTGGGGCGTCGCCCAAGGCAAATTATATATCAATATTTTAATGATTATTGTAATCGTAATGAATTTATTTACTTTTTATATATTCTTTACTTCAAAAATAAGGTTTGAAGCCATGAATACTGTTGAAAAATTCGACTATCTTACGGTAGTTATGATTAGAGGCTTAGGATTGGGATATCTTTTATATTTATTAGCTTATATGGGATTTATAACGGGCAGTCCGGACTATGAAATGTTAATATATATAATACTATTTTCGGGATTGCTCTGGTAATTTGTGGAGAAAATTTATATAAAGAAAGCCACTCGAAAAAAGTCCAAGTAAGGGCTCTCATCGTTATTAGCTTAGCCTTTTCGCTGAAAATTCTTCTTATTATCTTCTTCTCTCTTGTACCAAAATTTATCATACAATCAGTATTATTCACTGTAATCCTAATCATCCGGGTATATTATCTAATCACAGTTTTTTAAAAAACCTAAAAGGAGACAATCAAAAATATAAATTTAGTTTAATAAGATAATACGTCCAAAGATGCTATTCTATTAAAATGGTCTATATTCCTTGTAATGATTTTAATGATTCCATTAGCTAGCATAATACCTGCTATTAAAATATCATTATCATCAATTATTTGTCCTTTAGAAACTAATTCATCATATATCTCAGCTGATTTCTTTGCCTCTTTGAATCCAAGAGCTAAAATTTGCATCCCGGATATGAACTTAATCCATTTATTATTAAGTTTTCTATAACGTTCTTCTGATATTTTTCTTCTTGTCTTCTCTAAACCAATATTTATTTCATATATAGTAATTGCGGTTATTAGCAAAAAGTCCTCCTGTTTGCCTAAAAGACTTTTTAAGTCTCCATCTCCATTTAAATAATCAATACAGGCAACTGTATCCAAAACAATCATTTTTACTCCTCGAAGCTAGATTTTTGCCATTTTCTTCCTTCTCTTTTCGTTATATCATCCCAAATATCCCTTTTCTCTTCTTCTGTGAGATTCCAAGCTCCAAATGCATCCTCTATATTACTTTTTTGCGAATTGAGTAATCTTAAAAATAATTCAGAGAAACTTTCATCTTCCTTCTTTATTTTTATTAATTTATTATAAACATCCTCTGTAATACTAATATTTTTTGATCCCATATATTGCACATACACATACACATATTTATATCTTCTTATTTTCTAATAAAAGAGAACTACCTGAGAGTTTAGAAAAAAAATCTATAATATTATCTACTAAATAATTTGATAAAATTTTAAAGAATCAAAAAAAAAATTACCGCAATTATTCATTACCGTTAAACTATAATCTTCTTAAAATATAAGCCAAAATGTTTTTGACTTATTACTCTTTGATAATTACAATGGGTAAAAGGAAAAAGAAAAATAAAAAACGCGGATTTGCGGTCTGCATTTTAGTGGGATGTGATGAGCAAGCAATTCATATATGGAAGGTCTTTAGTGAAACGGTGAGAAAATATAAGACTATGAAATTACCTAGAAAATGGAAGCATACCAGTGAAAAGGATATGTATCACTTTTATGAAGATTTAATCGATCTCTTAAGATTTTTGATGGATTCGGGTTTAAAAAGCGTCCTTCTGGCAGAACCTCAGGGATCCAATTGCACAACTAAATTTTTGGAGCATATACAAAAACATCATCGCTGGCTCATAGATTCAAAAGGAAGTAAACAAGTAGTATTTGGGCAGATTGCTGGAAATGCTAATGAATTAAGTGGAGTACGTTATCTCATAGAGCAAGAAAAAACCCAGAAAATAATTAAACGTATAACTTCAGAAGAAGCTTATTTTTTAATTAAAGAACTTGAAAAATCCATCAACGCAAATAATCCGAATATATTAGTTGTGTATGGATTAAAAGAGATAGAGAATCTAATTTATGAAGGCGGGAAAAAAGATAATTCAATTGCAGAAAAAGTCGATTACCTTCTTTTAACGGATGAATTTCTCGAAAATCATGAAAATAAAAACCGAATTTATCGGCTTAAACAAATTGCAGAGAATAAAGGAATTATAACTAAAGTTATTTTCGGGGAAAGTCCCGCTGGGAAGCGTATCGACCAATTTGGTGGAATTATATGCTTTAAAATGGCAGGCTATTATTAAATTTATGATTAATGTTTCATTCTGTTTTGTTACCTGTTAGATTTTTACTCTAATAAAAAAATGAGTTGCTTCTTAAAAAAAAAATTATATTATATAAGATATTTCTTTTTTATTATATACTTTTGTTATTACATCTTTTTGGGTTAATTCATCTTTCAATAAAGCGATAAGGTTTAATGTTTCAATATCTCGTCCTTCTTCCCAAAAATCAACACCACATAAAATACTTGATAAATGAATTATTGAATCAATTGTGGGGGTATCAACATCTAAAAACTTACCCAAAGAGGCCAAAGGGACAAGACCGGTGGGTACATCTTCAGTAAAATATCTCGTTTTTAATTTTGAAGGAGATTCAATTTCTTTATATGCCTCAATTTTTTGGATCGTATCATAAATCGTTTTTCCAGAAACTCCATATACTTGAGTGGCCCAACAACAAAAATCAAATCTTTTTAAACCTATTTTCATGAGAATTTGATTAATTTCAAATTGTATTGATTCAAGGATTTTACAAATGCTTTTTGTTGCCCCCTCCCTGTAATATTTAAATTCCTTGCCGGTTTCAATAGCTCCTGAATTTAATAACGTTATTGTTGGATGTAGTAGCATCCCCACATTATTTAAGGTAAGTTCAAAATAGTTATCAACAGATTGGAATTGTGGAAAGATGTCTTTTAATGTATCTTCGATGAAAAAATTATATCTTTCAGGAAAAGTAGAAAATTTAATAGATTCTTTTATCTTGAATATTCTAACTCCATGCCTCTTCAATGCCCTAGTTGTAAATAAAAGAGTTTGCGTTTCGGCAATAAAAATATTTAATCCGCTCCGTCTTTTTTCAATCACTCTTTTAAATTCAACAGCGCCAAATGTTCTACCAGGATTAAGTATTACTATTTGGTCTTGTGACAAATAAGGCACTAGTTTTTTTGCTATATCTCTATGTCCTGAAGCGGGAATTGCAATCATTATAATATCTACATCTTTTACTGCGGACTCCAAATTAATTGTAATTTTTTTAAGTGGAAAAAAACCCTTTACGGCCCCTTTTGCTTTAATACCACCTTTCTTTTTTATATGTTCGATTCTTGAAAAAGAGCGATTATAAAGATGCACATGACATCCTTTCGATGCCAAATACGCAGCAAAAGCTCTTCCTCCTGAACCTGCTCCAATTACACAAAATTTCATCAATTTATCACCTCCTGTTTAGATAACTCCTTAATTATAAGATTATTAAAATTAAATTCTTTCAAATTACTTAAAATTTTTGTAATTCTTTCTATTTCATTAATGGGTTCTTGAAGGCAATTATCAATAGAACAACATGCCCCATCTATTAGGTCTGTTTTGATTTCTCCCTTAGCGAATAGATTATTTATCAAATGTGGCGCATCAAAGATTCCATATTTGACTAAATGAGTCAAGACATTAGGGTTTGTCCACGGATTCCGTTGTTCTTCAGGATCTTTGGCTAAATTTGGAATTAGATTTATAATCCATTGTGCTTGTTGGATTAAAGATTGTTTTCTTTTTTCGATTTGCTTATTATGAAAGGTTATATTACTTGAATACATTCGATGGACAACTTGATCTACAATATCGCAACTCTCAATAATATCTTCTGGTAATGCCGCATGTGATGCTTCTGAAAAACTAACAATATGTATTATATCAGGCTTTAATAGTAATTGGATCAAAGTAGCTGCTGCTAACTGTCCTTTCGCCTTATTCAAGTTTAATGGAAAACTTGCTAACCCTGTTCTGACTTGTTTTATAATTCGAAAGGAATCATCCTGAAGAGACAGTAATAGCTCATTTTTAGCTAACATTTTGGCTAAATCCATGTCAAAAGAGAGATTCGGCGGGGTATTAAACATATATTGAGCAACAAAATGTTTTACTCCTAATTTTTTCGCAATTATTCCACATAAATACATATCCGCGACGGCGATCGCATCTGGTGCATTTCTAAGACTCCATTGATGCGGATCATTCATTTCAACAGGAATAGAATGATCTCCATGCCATTTAATTGCTTCTAAATGTTGTTTAATGGATTCCTTTAAAGTTAAAGGCCCCCTTCCATCCATTTGATTAAACCAAAAAATTGGTATCGCAGCCCATGCGTTTTTTATCGTTTTTTGATAGAGTTCTGCTAATTTTATGAAATCTCGTGTTCCGGCATAAATTCGTAATAATGGTTTGTTGCCACATAACCGAGCCTTGTCTAATTTCTTAAAATCTTCAGAACTTCTTAAAGGAACCCCTCCTGCTCCAGATGATTCTTTATTCTGGTCCTCTGGATGAAAAAAATTCTCTTGTGTGTTTTGATCGGGCGCTATAGAAATTACATCTAATACTTTTGCCCGTGCTATTTTTTTAATCCCATCAATTGTTTTTTCTAAACTGGGAAGACCAAAATGGGCTCTGAACAAGGGAAATGGTTTTTTCCATTCTATCCGAGATATAAGATTCGAAGGAATCTCCAATAATCCCTCAGCATTAGTTTCAGAATTTTTTAAAACAGAAATAATTTCATACCGTGGTTCTCCTCCAACAAAATAATGATCAAACCTCTTAAATTTTTTAGCAATTTCCACTACTTCTGGAGTTCCAGCAAAAATTAATTTACCAGGGGGTTGGTCTAATCTTTCAATCTTTTTAAAAAATTCCTCGAGTAGTGGTTTTACTGTAGAAGCCGTTAATCGATAACTTAATCCAATTATTTCAGGATTGTACAATTTAATAGCTTCTATCACTTCTGAAATAGGTCTAGCTGGACCTAAAAAAACACATTTAAACCCTAATTTTTCTGCGATATTAATGAAATTTTGCGTTCCAGCAACATGAACACATTGACCAATGCACGTTGTAAGTATAATTTTCTCTTTTTTGAATTTTAATTTATTTATATTCAAAATAATAACACCTCAGAAAAGTTATTTCTGGAAGTTTATATTATAACATTTACTCTCGTTGAATTTGTGGGTAAAAATCCATAAAATTGAGCTTTTTGGAATAATTTTGTGTAAATGTTTTTTTAAACCTCATTTTCTTACCCATATTCATTAAGTAAAAATTGTTATTTAAATCTTATTATATTAAAATCTATTTATTATAATAAAGAATAAGTTAAATAATTAGATAGATATTAAAAAGAACTTCAACCATTTTTTTAAGTATAAAATAAAAAGAAATTTAATTCATAATACAATGAAATTCTTGCTAAAAGAAACCTTAACCCAAGAAGATGTACGAAAAGGTCTTAAATATGTTTTAAACGATGGCTTTACCTCCCAAATAATGGTAAACTTGACTTCAGGTACTTTTTAATTGCTTTTGCCTTAAGTATGGGAGCATCTCCTATAATTACAGGGCTTATCGCTGCTATTCCTGCATTCTGTCAATTAAGTCAAATTTTTGCCGTATTTTTGGTTGAAAAAGTTCGAAAAAGAAAATTAATCACCATTTCTTTTCTCCTCTTTTATAGAATCTCTCTTTTATTAATAGCTTTAATTCCTTTTTTTTTCCAATCAGAGTTACTTCTCTTTTTTTTTATGGTATTTCTCATTCTACGATATTTGTTTTCTTCACTAGGTCAAACGGCGTGGACTTCTTGGATGAATGATTTAGTTCCGAAAAATGAATTGGGAAGGTTTTTCGGCAAACGACAATTTATCTCTTCCATATTTATTCTCTTTACAAGCTTAATCGCTGCTAACTTTATTGAATTTTGGAAAAGTAACTTTCTTGAACATGAACTTTTCTCTTATTCTTTTTTATTTCTTATCGCGTTCATGTTTGGAATGATAAGTATCTTTTTTATATCTAAAGTTCCTGAACCTGTTATGAAACTACGTGAAAATAAATTGAGATTTTCAAAAATAGTAATAACTCCCTTTAAAGATAAAAATTATAAACGCCTTCTTACTTTTTTAATTTTTTGGAGCTTTGGATTTAATTTAATTACTCCTTTTTTTACGGTATATCTTTTAATGAATTTGAAATTTCCGTTAACCTTTGTAATGGCTTTAACCATTCTCAGCCAAGTTTCTAATATAATTTTCTTTAGGATATTTGGTCGACTTACTGACAAATATAGTAATAAAACTATGCTTAAAATATGCTGTCCTCTATTTATACTTTGTACTTTCCTATTCTCATTTACAACAATCTTAAATAATAGTATAATTTTAATATCACTATTAGTAGTAACATATCTATTCATAGGTGTAGCAACATCAGGCATCATTCTTTCCACAGGAAATATAAGCCTAAAATTGACACCAAAAGAAGAAGGAACTTCCTATTTAGCTATTACCACTATAATTACCTCTATATCGCTAGGGATTTCTCCAATCATTGGAGGTGTGATATTCGATTATCTAAACCCCTCAGAATTTGATCTTAACTTTAATTATATTCCATTCTCCTTTACATTCAATGGGGTATTCATTTTATTCTTTATATCTATTATTATTGCTTTAATTTCAATTTATTTCCTATTAACAATTGAAGAAACAGGAGATATTAAAAGTAGACAATTATTTAGAGAATTTATTATCGAATTGAAAAATTCTCTCTCAAATTTTTCCACAACTATCGGAATTCGAGATATTTTGTTAATCCCTTCTCTCTATTTAACTTATAGAGTTCTCAAAAAACAATCAAAACGAGTACAAAAGAGAAAAAAATAAATTAAATCTTTGGCCCGATTGTAGTATAAATTGTTCCAAAATTCATTTTCCGAACTGGAGCCTCCTTCATTTCAGTCCATTTTTTTCCATTCCATCGATGGATTTTATTTGAGTGAGGATTGTGATCCCTTATATCGATATCTTCATCAATAGTGCCTAAAAATCGCCAGAGAAAATTCTTGCTGCCGCGGGTGCCCCCATGATGCCAATTTCCCGGTAATTCTGCCTCAAATCGCCAGGTATTAGAATCATAATTATAGATTAAATGTTGCCTTTTAACAGGACCTTTATAATTTTCTCTGTCTGGGTTATAAAATTCTTCATTCGTGTTCCATCCACCAATATAATGCATTTCATCGCACCATTTATCTCCAGAGCCGTCAGTGGTGGGAATGGGACATGGATCCATTATTTCCCATTGATCTGTCTGTATGTTATAGCGCTGATTTAATGCCCCAGCGTAAGTATTTTGCTCTGGTTCATTTCCCGTGTTCCCTGTAGAATAATAGAGCCAACCATTATGGTAGGTGGGCACAGGAAATGACTGCGAATATGGAGCATCCGCCACCTCAGTATTCCAATCATCATTCAATAGATTATATTTCCAATTCCAATTCACGCGACTCGCTGGCCCCTTCTCATCATCCCCTCCAAAAAGATAGATATAATGATCGTCTACCACCGGATAAAATTTCCCCAATTTACTGCGCGCCTTCGGCATTTTCTCATAGAGCACCCATTTATCCTCCTCCAAACTGTAGACCTGAACATAATCACAGCAGCCCTTATGAGGTTCGGTTTTTCCCCCGAAACAAAAAATTTTGTCTTGAAAAAAGGTCCAGCCAGCGCCTTGGACGGGGTGAGGCATCGGTGCTAATTGCCCGTTTTCGCTACTATACCATTCATCGGCATCGATATTATATACAGTGGTATCACCAACCGTGCACTTATTCTCAATTTTGCCGCCAATTGCCCAGATAAATTCTCCTTCCGTCAAATTACTTTCCATATCTTTTATCTCACTCCATTTAATATTGAAAATACAAAATTTAAAAGTTTTTTTATTAAAAATTAATAAAATACTTGAATATTCGACTTTTTATTTTTATTTATTAGTATGATAATCAAGCGTCTTAAGAGCAAACCTACTGGCAACCGTAGCTGGACCCCCTCCCATCTCGATTGCAACTTCAATTGCTTCAATAATTTGTTCTTTTGACGCTCCGGCTCTTAATGCTTCCTTTGTATGCCATTCCATACACGATTCACAATTAATCACTACCGAAATTCCGAGGGCTATCATTTCCTTGTACTTCTTTTCTAACACTCCCGTGCGATATGTAGCGCTTTCCATATCCAAAAAGGCTCTATACACCTCTGAATTTATCGAGTTAAAAAATTTATTGGCGCTATCCCGATCCTTTATTATTTTTTCGATTTTATTTATGTCCGTTTTGTCCATCCTTAATTCTACCTTTTAATTATACTTTCATATGATAATACTTTAATATTTTAATATTTTGTCCATCCTTGATTCTACCTTTTAATATACTTTCATATGATAATACTTTAATATTTTAATAATTTTAATGCCTGGGAGATCTATCGGTGATCCTCCGCAAACTAGTGGTCCAAATGAAGGAATTACTGTAGAGTATAAGGAAAATTATAAAAAACTGTGTGAAAAATTTGGATGGAATCCTAAAAATGGATATCCATTAGAAAATACGCTCCAAGATCTTGATTTAGAATTTGTAATTAATGATTTATACTAATAAATCTTTTTTTTTATTTCTCAATTTTCAAAAAATTAACTTAATGTCTGGTTTGGTTAATCATTTAATTTGGTTCTTGGAATAAAGAAGAGATATTATATACCAGATATAAATATACTCATTATATATAATTCGCAACAGAATAAAATAAAAGATAAAAAAAAATAATTAAAAATTTTGATTATTCCTTTAACTCTTTTTCTAAAGAAAACATATCTATCAAATCTTCGTATAATTTAATATATTTCTTATAAGCTTCATCATAAATTTCTCTGTTTGCTTGGTTTGGTTCATATCTCTGTTTTATAGAAACCATTTGGTTAGCTGCATCCTCGATGCTGGAATAAATACCAGCACCTTTTCCAGCAAAGATGGCTGCTCCAAGACATGCAGCCTCTTCATTAACGGTCCTTGCCAAAGTTTTTCCGGTAACATCTGCCTTAATTTGATTCCATACATCACTTCGAGCACCTCCTCCTAAAACACGGATTTCATTTACTGAGATATTTAGATCTTGTATAATATCTAAATTTCTCCGTACGATAAACGCAATTGCTTCCATTATTGCTCTGGAAAAATGAGCTCTTCCATGTTTTAAAGTAAATCCATAAAAAACACCTCTTGCCTTTGGATTATCCTCTGGAGCCATAGCACCTTGTAAATGGGGGAGCATCACTAACCCATCGCAACCTGCGGGTACCTCAGCAACCATTTCTCCAATTAAATCATACGGATCAACATATTTTTCTTTGGCAATTTTTATCTCCTCTTGACAAAATTTGTCCCTATACCAACGAAGAACCATCCCGCCAGTGGTAAAAGTATGAAACATGTATCTTTTCGGTAATCCATGATAATGTACTGGCATTCTTCTTTTAGTATCGAAAGTAGGTGTGTTTTTGTCTTGAGTTGCGCAAATTGCTAATGCTGCACCCGTGTTTTCCGTAAATATTCCTGGCTTAACATTCCCAACCCCGATAGTTCCACAAGCCTGATCAAGAGCACCCATAGAAACAATTACATTATTACTTAGACCTAGTTCTTTGGCGGCACTTGCTGTTATGGTTCCTACTGATTCTCCAGAATATTTTATTTCTGGTAATTGCCCATAAGAAAGACCTAAATACTCTAACATTTCATTCCACCAGTTTTCTTTCGAAATATTCCAATAAACCGTGGAACAAATTAAGGAACCTTCACAAGCAAATTGTCCGGTTAACTTCCAAATCAAATAATCTTCCACTAATAAGACTTTATGTATTTTTTCGAAAATTTGAGGCTCATTTTGTTTTATCCAAAGAAGTTTTGATGCAGGCCAAGTGGGAACTATCGATACCTGTCCTGTGATTTTGTATACTTCCTCATTTGAAAATTCTTGAGAAAGAGTCTCAGCTTGTTTTTGAGCACGATTATCCATCCATGAAATAGCATTACGCAAGGGCTTTCCTTCTTTGTCAATTAAAATTAGAGTTTCTCCTTGCGCAGATAAGCTGAAAGCTTTAATATCTGCTGGATTAATCCTTGAGTTTTTTAGAACATCTTGGGTTCCCAACTTGAAAGCTTCCCAAAATTTCTCAGCTGGAAGTTCTACAGAAAGAGCTGTTGGCGTCAATAATTCATATTCATGAGTAGAAATGCTTTTTAAGTTTCCTTGTGTATCAAATAATGAAATTTTTGAAGCCGTAGTACCCGCGTCTAAAGTAAGTATATATTCTCCCATTCATCTCATCCCTTATTTATCTGGTGGAGCCAATGACCATACGATTAGAGTTGGCTCATTGAATTTATTGATTAACTTATGAGGCTCCCTCTTCGGAATAATTACAGCATCTCCTGCGCTTAATTCGGTCTTATCTTTAGAAAATTCAACGATTACTTTTCCCGTGGCACAGAAAAAAACTTCTCTTCCATTTTCATGGCCTGGATCAACCGCACCTATTTCATTTGGTCCTAAATAAGAAGTTCCAAATACCATATCTTCATCTTCGCGGTAAAGACGGCACAACTCATCATCTTCATACCAATCCTTAGCTTCTTCTTTTCGAATGATTTTAATTTCACCCAAAATAATTACACCTCAATTATTTTTTTTAATTAATACTCTTTAATCGTTCCTTTTTCTCTTTATGCAATATCTCAACTTTTTCATGAATGCCAGCAACTTTATCCTTGTTTAAAGGATATAATTTCAAAAAGACTATGAGTATTATAGTAAAAATTCCAATCATTATTACCATTCCTATTCGAATATAGAGGTCCATCATTGGAGGATCTGGTAGCTTTGGATCATATCCTATAATCACATCCAATAGTATTGCCGTGAATAGGCCAATCAATACTAACGAAAATTTTTCAACCATTATCATGAATCCAAAATATGATCCTTCCCTTCTAATGCCGGTCTTAATCTCATCTTCATCTACAACATCTCCCATCATAACCTCACGAGCTATTAAAATTCCTGCGGTACTCAATCCTAAGAAAAAACCCCATAAAACTAGCCCTAATATATCATTTATAACAAAAACCATCAAATATACTAATATTTGAGCTATACAACTTACGGCTAACGTTTTCTTGGGCCCATATCGAATATAAATTTTTCTCCATGGAGCAAAAAAGATGATTGTAGCAAGCATATTTGGAATCATGATGAGAGAAACTATTTCTAAACCTAAACCAAGTGAGTGGGTAATAAAGAATGGTGCTATAGCCCCCATCCAACCAAACATACTCCATGTCATAAGATCGATGACCATGTAGGTGAGGAGAGATTTATTTTTTAAGGATGTTTTGATGGATTTAAATAATGACATTTGTTTATCTAATGAATATTCTTTTCTCTCCTTAATTCCTAATAATGAAATTAAAAAACAGATGGTAAATATTATTCCAAGAATAGTTCCAGCCCAAGTCCACCCACTTAATTCCCCGTAAGATTCAGAAAATGTTACTTGAATGACAGGAAAGAGCCCTACGGCTAGAGCACCCCCTATAATAGCAAAGACTTGTCTATATATGACAATTTCACTTCTCTGCTCTACGGTGACCCATACCTCTGGAAAAACCGCAAACCAAGTGACCGCAGCCATGCTATATGCAAATTCATAACCCGCAACAACAATTAACATGAAAAAGAAAATACCTATAGAACCAATGCCCACAGGCGGTCCCCATATTAAAATATAAAATAATAAACATAGTGGAGCGCCAACCATTATCCATGGTTTTCTGCGCCCCCATCGTGTATGTGTGCGATCGGATAAAACGCCTACGATGGGATCATTTATAGCATTCCAGACGCCATATGATAACATATAAATTAATGCCGAAAGCCATGCGTTAAGATAGACCACATCAGTTAAAAAGAAAAGTAAAAATGTACTTATAATTGAATATGATCCAGTATCTGCGATGGAGCCTATACCATATGCCAATTTTGTTAATTTTTTTTGAGATTTTTCTGACATGTTTAAATCTTCTCCTTGTAATTATTAAATAAAACTTAATACTTTTTTGATGTTATCCGCATAGGATCCTTCGGGAACGAATTTCTTATCAAAGATTGCCGTTCCAATAGTGAAGGCCCAGACATTTAATTCATCCATTTTTTTTATTTGTTCGGGAGTTTTGATACTTCCTGCGACAATCAGCTCAGTCCTCATTACATCCATTACTCTTTTAATTAATTCTTCCACGTCGATCGTTTGATGCCGATAAGCTAAAAGATTGATTCCATCTACTCCCTTAACCTCTACTTCTTTAGCATCCTCTTGCATTTCTTCAATTGTTCCTTTTAAGATACAAGGATGATCCACCACATCTCCGATATAAGGCATAAATTTTATTGGTTTTCCTTTAATGTATTTAAGAGAGGCATCAATATAGGGTTTCATAGTACCTATTAAGCAATCTACTCCAAATTCCAATCCAACTTTGGCAGATTTTATGGATTCTTCTTCAGAATCAGAAACCACTTCTAAAAAAATTGTTTTTCCATCCTCTTTCATCATATTAACTAATCTCTCATATTCACCCATTTTCAAACCAATATTCTTGAAGCCAACGAATTTTAAATCCTCAATATTTCTAATTCCCTCATAAATTTCAATCGCATCTTTTCTGGTAACATCATCATATGTTAACATGAAAATGAATTCCGTCATTTCAAATCACATATTTTTATTATTATTCTTATATATATTTTTAGTAAAACTTATATTAAAATTAAAAAAAAAAAAAAATAGATTTTATTCTGCTTCTTCTTTTTCTATGATTTCGTCCACATAAGCAAATACTCGAGAGGGAGAGCCTCCAATTCCCTTTATAGGCAATGGTGAAACAACAAAATAAGCTCTTTGATTGCCAATCTTATCTAAATTAGTTAACATCTCAACGACTGGCATTCGACGTTCATGTAGGAACATATGCCCTAATCCCCCATAAATAATCGTGTGGTCATCTGTTCCTATCATTTTTATTTTTCTTCTTCGGACTAAATAGCTACAAGTTTCTTTAGGAATAATAGGAATATCAGGAATTTCAAGTTGAGTATGAAGAAAAACGATATCACCTTTTTCAATATGAGTATTGTTCCTCTCCTCCCATTCTTCAATATCTTCAGGAAGAACTTGAGGACCACATACACTAAGTCGTTCTAATCGATCCGTTATGACATTCGGATCAGTTGCTCTTTTTTCCTCTCCTACAAATGTAAGGTCCACAGCATATCCCTCACCACAGAGATCATCTAAAGGAACTTCACCAATACTATACATCATTTTGTTAGGAATTTCTGTTGCTCCATGAACATAACAATGAATTGAAACCTCAAGATGTGTTCCTGCATGACTCCACATTGTTAACCATTCACACATACATCTATCAGCCATAAAAATATAGGGTTCTACTTTAATCTCCTCTTCTGGGATATATGCTGGAGGGATATTCCCTCTTTGCTTCCTCCATTGTGTTTCTCTGGCATGGAGAGGATCTGTTGGATCCATCATCCGAGATAAATCAACTATTTTCTTATTTGAAATATCAAACATTTTTTTTTCACTTTATTTTTTAAATTTTTATATTTATTTTATCTTCTTAAAATCATTCCACCGGTAACATTAATAGCTTGTCCAGTTATATAATCTCCTTCTTCTGAAGCTAGAAATGTTACTAAGTTAGCAACATCATTAGCTGTCTCAAGCTTTTGAAGAGGTACTCCGGAAAGATATTGAGATTTAACCAAATCCTCACTTATTCCCTGGAGTTCAGCACTCCATTTTATTTCTCTTTCTTGCATCGAAGTCTGAACTAATCCGGGACACACACCATTCACCGTAATATTGGGAGCTAATTCCATTGCCAATGCTTGCATGTAAGAAAGAAGAGCTGCTTTGGAACTATTATAATGGGCATATAAAGGACTTCCACATTTTCCAGCCATGCTAATCGTGAAAATAATCTTCCCTGATTCTTGTTTTTTCATTACTTCGGAAACATATTTGGAAACAAGAAATCCTCCTTTCGCATTAATATCTAAATTGAAATCATAATCTTTTTCCGTAATATCTACAAATTTAGCCATCCTAGAGACTCCTGCATTACTAACAGCTATATCAATTCTATTAAATTTCTCTATAGTTTTATCAACCAAGGTTTTAACACTATCTTTATCTGAAACATCTATTTTAATTACAAGAGCTTCCCGTCCGATTTTTTTTATTTCTTCAGCTGTTTCATTAGCGGCATCTTCATTAATATCAGCAACAATAATATGTGCTCCTTCTTGAGCAAGTTTTATGCTTATTCCCTTTCCAATCCCAGAACCTGCTCCTGTTACTATTATAATTTTATCCTCTAATCTCATATATTTCACCCTTTTAATCTTATTCTGTTTAATATATTTCTTATGTTTGTTAATTCGTCATCTAAAATTCCAATAGTCTGCCCATTCATTACTTGTGAATCCTCTGAGACTAAAAATAGAACGATCTTTGCAACTTCAGATGGTTCAATTAATTCCATCATCGGCGAAAATGTATAGGCCATAGGACGTATTCTTTCTGGATCTTTGCCATAAAATAATTCGCCATATTTAATTGCGGTGGCTTCTATATAAGGAATAATAAGACAATTAGAACGGATATTATATTCCCTTAATTCTAATGCCATAGTGTTAGATAGATTCATAATCGCAGCTTGGCTTGCTGAATATGCCGCTATATTACTAGCTCCCGATAAGGCTGCGGTCGTTGCCAAGTTTAGAAATACTCCTCCATTCCCATTTTCAATCATTTGTCTAGCTAATGCTTGGTTTAAGAAAAAAACACTTTTAAAATTAAAATCCATTTGATAATCCCAATTATTTACTTCTGATTTTGATACTGGTCGTACGAGACATGTGCTAATGGTATTGATGATACCATCAATTTTAGGCCCAAAATGATTTACTGCTTCTAAAACCACAGCTTGTACTTCTTTTAATGATAATGGATCATATTGAATTGATATTGAATTATCCAACTGAAGATCTGGTTTCTCTAAATCTGCTAAAACCAATTTAGCATTATTCTCTGATAATAATCTTGAAATAGCAGCCCCTATTCCCTCAGCAGCTCCAGTTATTATAAATATCTTACCATCAAGTTTCATTGATTTAACCTTTGATCCGTTTTATTTATTTCGTAAAATGATTATATATAAAATTATATTACTTGAGTTATTAAATGTTTTCTTAAGATCAATACTAAGTATATATCACTTAACCATCTTTAAATAAAACATAAAATACTAATTAAACTAATAAACAAACAGATTTTGCTTTTTCTCCTTTCATTTTGATTTTCAGAAAAAATTAAAATAGAACTGAATAATTTAAAATAATTTTAATAAAATAAAATCTCCTATATTCTGATAATTTAATAAGAACGGGCAACTTAGAAATTATTCACGAAATCTTTAAAATTTTAAATATATATTTAAATTCTGTATTAAAACCATTTTTAACGATATCTTTTTATATTTTAATCTCATCAATTTAAATAATAGATATTCGAATTTACATGAATAAAAGAAAATTCATTTCATTACTAGGTTCCAATTATTACAATAAAGCTAAAATAGCAAATCTTTTCCTTCACAGGAAAAAAATTGTAATATGGAAAATAGAATAAATAAGAAAAAAAATATTTAATAAAATAATAAGTTATTAAAACAGAAAAAAAGGAGAAAAAGATGATTGATGAAAATTTAGCGAAAGAATTAAAAGAAATGAAAGAAAGTGGTAAAATGTCTGAGGAACCAAGAAATATGCTGAAATTAATGGAACTTATAAAACAAGTCTCATTAGAAAATGAAGATTTAGTTGAAGAATTAAATTTTCTAGAGGGAGTTACAGCGCAAATGAAATTAAATGATAAAGATTTTACTTGGTGGATTTCACTTGGAGATGGTAAATTTGATTATGGTGAAGGAGAAAATGAAAATGCTACATTTTCAATGGAATCAGATTGGAAAACTTTATCAGGAGTTATGGTGGGAGAGGTCGATGGGACAGCAGCATATATGGGGGGATCGATGAAAATAGAGGGTAATACTGAAGATACCATGGCTTTTGGAGACTATTTTGAGTTTGCGATGGAAATAATGAAAGAATTAGGTTATTGGGGATAAAATTAAAAATTTCATTTTTTTAATTTTTTTTAAGTTCTATTCTTTTTTAAAGTAATTTAAACTGGAGGTATTTTATACTTGAATGGAAAAGAAGAGATTAAAAACTCAATGCAGAGAACAATCCAAACCGTATGTGATACTATTGGTCCTAGAGCGCCATGTAGTACACAAGAAGCAGAATGCGCCACATTTATCTTAGAAACCTTTAAAAAGTATACTGATGATGCAGTAATAGAAAAGTTTTATTGTCATCCAGGTTCCTATCGAGCGGCATTTCGTATTCCCATGATAAATATAATACTTGCTACTGTCATATATTGGATTTACTTTTTTTATCCTAATCTCATAGCTCTATTGATTTTATTAATATTGATGGTGATCTCAGTAATAATTATTCAAACAAATCTAATGCGCAATATTGAATTAATAGATCCTCTTTTTAAAACAAAAGAATCCACTAATGTATATGGGAAATTCAAACCAAAAAAAGAAGTTAAACATACCATTTTAATTGGAGGTCATCATGATTCTAATTGGGAATTTCCAATTTTAAAAAGATGGCCAAAATATTTCACTAAAATTATGGGAATACCAGTTATATTAAGCTTTCTTTTGCTTGGAATTTACATCTTGAAAATAATACTTTACGTACTTGAAATTCCGTTCATATTTATCCCCGCCGTTGATTTAAGTTTAATTATAATTCAGACGACCCTAATCCCTTTACTAATTTATACCATAATTAAATGTGTTTCATATACACCAGTTATGGGAGCAAATGACAATTTAACGTCTACTGCTATTATTTTTGAAATTGCGAAGTACTTAAACACCTTAGGAGGATTAGAAAATACTGAAGTTTGGCTTGTTTCACATGGGTGTGAGGAAATTGGAGATCGAGGAAGTAAACGCTTTTCTAAACAACATTTTACTGAATTGAAAGATGCCCTTGTGGTTAATATTGATATGGTTGGGGGCAAGGATTCTAATTTGAAAATAGATATTATGGAATTACGCTCATTAGTTCATCTTTCTAGAGATCTCGGCGAAGAATTGTCTAAAATCGCGACAGATTTAGACATTTCACATACAATAGGTAATCTAACGGCTTTTACAGATTCCATGGCATATTCTAAAAATAATATTACTTGTTGCTCAATCATAGGGGCACCAAAAAAAGGATTTGCAACACATTATCATACAGTAGAAGATACTATCGATAAATTGGATTTTCAAAATCTCTGGGATTGTTATAGAATTCTGATAGAATTTTTAGAAAAAGTTAATCAAAATAAAATTCACCTTAAAGATTAATACCTTTTTTTTATCTTTTACTCTTTTCCTTATTTACATCTCAGTTTCGTTTAAAAACATAATTATTGATCTTTTTTTATAAATTCTCCATTAAAAATTAATTAATATTGAATTCATTAAAAAAAACCCGAATCATCTCAAAGTTATAAACTAAACAGGATTAGGTGTTAATATTATAAATTACAAGAATTGTTTTAAAAAGATAAAAAAGATTAAAATAGTTTAAAGGGTTAATAGTTATTTGGAATCAAATTAAAATTACAAAATGATTTAAAATGAAAATTAATGACCTTTTTTTTGAGTTATCTCATGAAGTAAGATACAATATATTTAGAGAAACATGCAATCAAACTTATAGACACTCTGATCTTGAAAAAAAAATGGAAGTTCCTGGTCCAGAAATTACCAGACATGTAAAACGGCTTTTAAAAAATAAATTAATAAGGAAAAATCAAGATAAATCTTATTATCGGACAAATTTTGGATACTTGATCAATAAGGCTTTAGATTATTTTGAAGTAAATATTAGATTTCGAGATTTTATAAATTCTCATGAAATTAATGCTATTCCAAAACATCTTTTATTAGATATGGGGATTTTGAAAAATTGTAAAATAAAAACCCAAACAATGGAGAATATTGAATTATGGTCTCAAATTATACGAGATGCCGAAGAATATATTTGGTCCGTTACAGAACAAGCGCTGGATACTGATCTGCCAGTTATCCAAGAAAAAATAAATAATAAGAAAATTGCTATTCGAAGTATAATGCATGATAAGTTAATCAAAAAATATGTTCAAACGGAGGAATGGGAAAATTACATTGAAGGTCCAAAACCAGAGGTTTTTCAGAAATTAAGTAGTAAAGCAGGAATTCCTGAAACCATCCGTAAATTGAATGATCTCAAAATAGTTCTACTCATCACAGAATCCAGAGTCCTAATGTTTTTCTCTGATTCTAAAAAGATTGATTATTCTGAATGCTTGCTCGCTGAAAATGATACCAATATTACGGAGTGGTCAAAAGCAATTTTTGAATATTATTGGCAGGAAGCTGAACCTATATCCAAAGCTGAGCTGTTATTATAATTATAGTATCCCCTGCTAACAAGTGAAGTATATTAATAAACAGTGAAACAAATCTTTTTACTTCTCTTAGTCTCCATAAGATTTGTTTAATATAAAGTTGCTTAATATGGTTAAAACTCAATTAAATTCCTTATGTTAAATTTAATAAATATGAAAATTAGAAAAAAATTGATAATATAAAACAGGCAAAAAGGCTCTATATACATTTAAACTTATTTAGATAAAGAATTTATTACCGCTTTCTCGATCTTTTATTATTTTTTCGATTTTATTTATGTCCTTTTTGTCCATCCTTGATTCTACCGTTTAATTATACTTTCATATGATAATACTTTAATATTTTAATAATTTTAATAATAAAGAGCTATATTAAATCTATCTTTCATTTTATAGAAATATTTAAATGAGAAAAATTGCCACTTATAAGAAAGCTTTCTTAGAGATTGCTCTTGTCAGTTTAATTCTAATGGGAGTTATTTTAACACGGCTTCATAATTATCTTCTTTTTCATACAATCGCCGAGTTCTATTCTATAATCATAGCTTGCGTAATCTTTGTGATTGCTTGGACAACACGAAAAGAAATTGATAATTCCTTTTTTTTAGTGCTGGGTATTTCTTCGATATATGTAGCGATCATTGATTTTATTCATACACTAGTTTTTCCAGGAATGATCCTTATCGCAGGGTCTGATACTAATCTTGCATCTCAATTTTGGATTGCTGCTAGATTTCTGCAAGTATTTTCAATACTGGGAGGTATCTGGGCAATCAGTAAAAAACAAAAACCAAAAATATTAATAGCAATTTATACTTTAATAACAAGCGCCTTGATAAGCATGATATTCTTTGGTGTCTTTCCCGATACTTTTATCGAAGGAGCAGGGTTAACCCCATTTAAAATTATTAGCGAATATATTATAATAGTAATCATAATAATTTCAATTTTTCTAATCCATAATTTCAGAAAACAGTTTAAAAAAAGTATTTATTTTTTAATCAATGCCTTTCTCGTAGCCTTAATAATATCTGAGTTTTCTTTTACCTTATATTTAAGTGCATATGAACTCCCCAATTTAATCGGTCATATCTTTAAAATCATTGCATTTTATTTTCTTTATAAAGCAATCATTCAGATTGGTCTTAAAAATCCCGTCCAGCTTTTATTTAGAAAACTCAACTTATCAAAGAACAAATTTGAGGAAGCCTACAATCGAGCTGATTTTCTTATGGATTTAATTGCCCACGATATTAATAATATACTGCAAGTCATTTTAATTGGAGTTAATAGTTGCCAGAGATTTATTAATTCCCCAGATAAACTTAAGGAACTCAAGGAATCTCTCCAAATAATTGAAAATCAAGTTATAAATGGTTCAAAACTGATCTCAAATGTAATAAAATTTTCGAAACTCGAGGATAAAGAAATAATAACTGAAAAATTTGAAATTAACCCTCTTTTAGAAAAAAAAGTCGCACAAGTAAAGAAACTTTATCAAAACAGAGACTTATCCATCAAAATTGAATCTACAAAGGAATATATGTATGCCTATGCTAATGATCTTTTAGGAGAAGTGTTTGAGAACCTCTTATTCAATGCAATTAAACATAATGAAGATATGCCATTAGAGATCCTTATAAAGATTACTCGAGAACACATAAAAAATACACACTACATAAAAATGGAATTCATAGATAACGGGATAGGTATTGAGGATAGCAGAAAAGAAACCTTATTTCAGGGAGACTTTTCCTTTAAGAGAAGTCTTGACGGAATGGGCTTAGGGCTGTCACTCGTGAAAAGAATTATTGATCTCTTTAAAGGTAAAATATGGTTGGAAGACAGGGTAAAGGGAGATCATACAAAAGGATGTAATTTCATCATTTTACTCCCTGAGGCTGAGAATCCTATTCCATAATGAATTAATAGCAAAATACATTTTCTGATTGTATTTTTAAGTCACCTAGTTCATTTCAAAATTAATGAATCTTAAATAAAATAACTTTTTTTTTATAAATTTGAAAGATTGGCTCGCTAAACTATAATCTAAAATTTTATATCTTTTTTGTTCTTATTTCACTCCCTTTCACAATAAATGGTTTTAACCTTTTTAGAAATAGATTTTTTATTAAAAAAGAAAGATTAAAAAGACTATGAAGATAATTTAGATCTAAATTTATCGGTAGTTATTAAAATGATATATATTTATCCAACTTTCTAAATCTAATGTAAAATAGTATTTTTTATTTAATTCTATTATATTTTTTTATCCCATAATATTTTATTAATTATTGAGATTATCGCTATACCTATTGTATAACACAAAGGAATTGATTGAGCTGGAAACATTTCATGAAATACTAGAACTATAAAAGTTATTATTAATAATCCCATTACTGTTGTGATAAAAATTATGGAATTTATTAGGGGATTATATTTATTCTTGATTCCTTCATTTACAAGATTAATCATCCTCTTTTTATATCTTTCATTTTCTTCTTTTAATTCTTTATTGTTATATTCTAAATTAGAATAATTATCTGCTATTTTATTTAACCATGAAATATTTGAAATTCTTTGGACTACTCTTGCAGAAAAAATGGAATCTCTAGTTGTCCATATTAAAATCTCTGGATTTACATCATGAGTAACATACCCTTTTTTCATGTTTTCTATTAACCAAACAATAGATTTAATTTTTGTGTTATCTAATTTTTTCTTATCATTAGAAAATAATGCTTTAATTATAATAGGAGTAGAAAAATAAAATGCTACTACTTCAGTTCCTAATCCCATTCCTGTCTGCTTCTTATATTCAAAATATGGGCCCCAAGAACCATCATTCTTTTGTCTACTTTTAAGGAAATTTATTGCCTCACTAATTTCATTTGAATTTATATTACATTCATTTAAAACCATAAGCACATACGCCGTTGGACACTCTTTTCTTTTATTATCATTAGGATCTCTACCCCATTTAGAGTTAAATGCATTTAAAAACCAATTTATTCCCCCTTCTATAACTTTTATAATTTCTTTTTTCTTTTCCTCTTTAAATTCATAATCCAAAATTTTATGAAGATGCATTAAAACAATAGCAGTCTCAATAGTACCGCTTTTTTTTTCTATATTTTGAAAACGCCATGAATACATTTCATAACCCAATTCTGTTTTAATTACTTCTTTGTTATCAAGAATATAATTAAGAACTTTATTAAAACCTGACTCGATTTCTTTATTTAATTCATCATTGGGATTTTTTCTTAGATATACATAATATGTTAACATAGCAAATGAAGAGGGTATTATGAATTCTTTATCTTTATTTTTATTTTTCTTAAGAACTGGAAAACTACCGTTATCATTTTGACAATTTAAAAGCCATTTTATTGCATTTGTAGCAAATTCCTTTCCAACCGTTTCCATGGTTAAAAATAAATAGAGAATACTTGCTGTACTCCAAGTATTACTCTCAGAATCTGGATTATCTCCAGGACAACCCCAATCACCATTTTTCCTCCAATTATCTTTTAAATAGTTTAAACATTTGTCTATATAAGGTTTAAGAAATGTGAATTTTGTTAGATTCACTTCAATTTCATTTGAAATTTTTATTCACCTTCTTATTTTATAATGAATTTTTAATAAAAATAATTAATTGTATTTATTGCAACAATTAAGGAATTTTTTAAACTCAGATTTGTGAATTTAATTTGTTCATTCTCTTTCCAGGGTATTTTATTTGAAATTCCCGTTATGGATCCTGCTTTCATTCCATAGATTTCAGAAAGCATTAATAATGTTGCAGTTTCCATATCTATATTAATAATTTCCTTATTTTCTAATATTTCCTTTAATTTCTCAAATCCATTAGGTGTAAATTTCTTAGGAGCAGAAGAGTATCCTGCATATAATATTTCTCCATTCTGCTTTTTTGCTCCCATAGCATAAAACGCCGAAGTCGTAAGGGTTGTCCCCTTTAAATATTTTATACCTAAATTCTTAGCCGATTTAACTATTTTTTTTACTACTTCCTTGTCGGCAATTACTTTCTTCTTATTCTTCAGATATAAATTGCTAACACCATCATAACATAATGCTTCTGAAGTTATAACAATATTCCCGACTTCAATAATATCTAATAACCCTCCGCTTGTGCCGGCTCTCAAAAAAATTCTTGTTCCACAAATTGCTAATTCGGTAAATGCAATTTCAGTACATGATGGTCCTATTCCAGTGATCATTAAAGTAAATGGAGTATCTTTATCTCTAAAATTGCAATCATAAGTATGAAATCCCCTTGATTTTGAAATCTCCTCTAATTCTAATTCCTTATTTAAAATATGTAAAACTAAATCAGGATCTTCTCCACTTACTAAGAGAGCAATTTTTCTTATCTTTTCTGGGGAAATTAAAGTATTCGATTGAATTTTTTTCAATTTAATAACCTAAATTATTTGATATAAATTTAATAATTAAATTAATTAAATAATTAATTTTTTTCAGTACTAATTTCTTTAACAAATCTAAGAAATATAATAATTTTATCGTTTAAAATTTACTAGATTATATGTCATTTTTTAATTAATTTAAACTGGAGGATGTATCTTTTGAATGGAAAAGAAGAGATTAAAGATTCAATGCAAAACACAATCCAAATCATATGTGATACGATTGGTCCCAGACCGCCATGTAGTATCCAAGAAGCAGAATGCGCCACATTTATCTTAGAAACCTTTAAAAAGTATACTGATGATGCAACTATAGAACATTTTTATTGCCATCCAGGCTCCTATCGAGCTACATATCGTATTTCAATGGTAAATATAATACTTACTACCGTCTTATATTGGATTTACTTTTTTTATCCTAATCTCATCCCTCTATTATTTTCATTGATATTGATGGTGATCTCATTCATCGTTATTCAAACAAATCTATTGCGCAATATCGAATTCATCGATCCGCTTTTTAAAACAAAAGAATCCACTAATGTATATGGGAGATTTACACCAAAAAAAGCAGTTAAACACACCGTTTTAATCGGAGGGCATCATGATTCTAATTGGGAATTTCCAATTCTAAAACGGTGGCCGAAGCGTTTCACTACAATAATGGGAATCCCAGTTATGTTGAGCTTTCTTTTGCTTGGAATTTACATCTTGAAAATAATACTATATGTATTTGAAATTTCGTTCCTATTTGTCCCCGCAGTTGATTTAAGTCTCCTTTTAATTTTGACGGCTCTAATCCCTCTCCTCATTTATACAATAATTAAATGCGTTTCACATACACCGGTTATGGGCGCAGATGACAATTTAACATCTATCGCTATTATTTTTGAACTTGCGAAGCACTTGAACACCTTAGGAGGATTAGAAACTACAGAAGTTTGGCTAGTTTCACATGGCTGTGAGGAGATTGGAGATCGAGGGAGTAAACGCTTTTCCAAAAAACATTTTGCTGAATTGAAAGATGCACTTGTGGTTAATATTGATATGGTCGGTGGCAGGGATTCTACTCAGAAAATAGATATTAGAGAATTATACTCATTAGTTCCTCTTTCCCGAACCCTCGGCGAAGAACTGTCCAAAATCGCGACAGATTTAGATGTTTCACATACAATAGGTAATGTTTCGGGCTACACAGATTCTATGGCATATTCGCGAAATAATATTACGTGTTGCTCACTCGTAGGGTCGCCAAAAGAAGGATTTGCGACACACTATCACACCACAGATGATACCATCGATAAATTGGATTTTCAAAACCTCTGGAATTGCTATAGAATTTTGATAGAATTTCTAAAAAAAGTTGATGAAAATAAAATTATGCTTAAGGATTAATAAATGTTAATTTCTAATATGTAGATGGAGGGAATTTAGAATGATTACATCAATATCAATTGTTGTTCCAACTCATAACAGAGTCAAAAAATTAGTTAATCTCTTAAAATCATTTAAAAATTTAAAGGAACAACCAAATGAAATTATTGTTATTAATGATGGATCAAGCAATAATACAAGCAGGATTCTAAATCTATGGAGGAGAAAGCGCCATGAATTCGTTCCAATTGTATGTGAAAATCCTTTCCCTATAGGTCCAGGGGCTTCGCGAAATATCGGAATAAAATTATCAAATAGCGATTACATCGCTTTTACTGATGATGATTGTATAGTTGATCCTAATTGGATTCATTCAATAAGAAATTCTAATTACTGGATTAATAATAGTATAGCAGGAATAGGTGGAAAGGTACTTCCAGTTAAAAATGGGAAAATAAGTCAATATTATACCTTCCATAGGATTTTAGAACCTCCAGTCCAGCTTCAATACTTAGTTACTGCGAATGCTTGCTATAGGAGAAACTTATTAATAAGAGTGAATGGTTTTGATAAAACTCATATTTATCCAGGTGGAGAAGATAACGGTCTCAGTTTTAAATTAGCTAAGTTGGGATATTCTTTTGGTTTTGAGGAAAATATGATTATTAAACATAATTATAGAACAACAATTCAAGATTTTATCTAAACTTTCTATAGATATGGAAAAGGATGCTATGAAGTAGTTTTTAAATATATTCAATCTTAAAGTAATTAAAATATTAAAATAAAAAATTGGTTAAAACTAGAATTTAAAAATACAATTTGTTGAATTAATGACATTTTTCAATTTTAATAATCCATCAGAAACTAATTATAATAATTTGAATTATGAATCTCTAAGACCACCTTTAAGGCTTAGAGAAATTACAAAAAATCTCAAATATCATTGGTGCCTTTATAGCTCTAATGAGTTTTCATTAAAAAAAAGAATTACATTTATTATTTTACATATCCTTCAACGTGTATCTTATAATCTGGGGTGGCTTATCTCATATTTTAAAATTGGAAAAAAAATTACTGATTTTTAATAATATTAAAAAATTGGTTTAGATCAGACTCAACTATTTTAAAAATTATTCTCTAAAGGTAATAGATAAAGGAGATTAATATTATACTTATTTTAATCCTACTTCCCATAATAATCTAAGTTTTCGTGGAAATTTTGTGAGTTCGAATATTATTAATTCTATTTTATCAAATAAATGATCTATGTCTATTGGATCAAGTTTAGTACCATTAACCTTTCTATATTCATTGGGATATTCCCAATTTTCATACCAGTTTATTTCTCTTAATTTTTCAAAAGTTTCCTTTAAAGCTTTTATATTACTCAAACCATTCTTAATTACTATCCTTTTTCTCTTTTCAAAATCTTTTCGTTCCATTTATCTCTAAATTTGTTTTTTAAAAGACGCTTAATCCTTGTAATGTAAAATTCCAATAGAATCGGGTTTTTCAGAATATTCTTTAGACAATTTATGACTTTCATGTATTACTTTTGTTTCTTTGAGAGGCCTACCACTTTTTCCTGTGTTGAATAAGGAGGTTTGAAATAATTTTATTCCAACCTTTAAAAGCTCTTTTTCTGTAATCTGATAAACTACATCGGTTTGTTCTTTATTAGTAAGTAACATTTTAAATCTATAAAGGCAAGAATTAACCATATATTTTTTATTAGGTAAAATATGGCTAGTTAGAAGTATTTCTTTTTCATTCAAAATAGCTAAAGTTCCGAATGGAATATTTTCAACCTTATTATCTTTGTATAAATAATTTCTAATCGGATGAGATTTTAAAATTTCAAATAAATAAATTTCAGGCATTATTGAATATTTCTTTTTCAATTCTCTATAAATCGTAATAAAAGAGGAAATTTGTTTTTGGTAGAATTTTCCGTCATAAACAAATAAAATCTTTTTTTGAATATCTGGATTTTTATAAATAAAATAATCTAATGTATTTTTTTTAACATTTTTATTTGAACTCTCATAACTCTCCCTTAGTAAATTTTTCTGAATATTTAAAGTATCAATAATTATATCTCGTACAGCTTTTTCACTTATCACTCCCGCATTAGTAAGAGCATTTTCAATATAACCTGTTTTTATTTGCCTTCCGTAAGGATCTATCATAGTAATAGTGGCTCCTCTTGGAGTAGAAAATTCTGCATGCTCAGCTTTTGAGGCATCGAATCCAGCGATCATATCCACAGATTCTTCAATTTTTTCCATTTCTAAAGTTCCAAAAGGTCTCTTTTTTGTAAAAATAAGTCCTTTCCTTATTTTTTTAGCTATATCACTTTTTGGATTATTAGCTGCTATATTTTGGAGGCAATTTCTATAAAACATAGTTGCCTTTTGTGACTTTGTTTTTGGACTCTTTTTATCATATTTTATTCCTTGAACGACACTGAAGTGTAAAGAACTTAACTTGGATTTTAATAAATTATAAAAATAATTCTCCATTTCTCTTTTGAAAATTTTCGAAGCAGTATGCAGCTCTTTTAAACCTAATAATAAGATCACAATTTTAGAGGAGTCTTTAATTTCCTCATTATATCTTATTAGTTTAGGAGCTATTTCTTTATTAAAATTATCTGCCCAAACATTTCTTTCATTATTAATGATACTTTCAGAATTAAATGTATATTTAATTGGATTTTCAATCTTTACATTACTAGCTAAATTATAATTAATTAATTCTTCTTTAAGGCTTGCTTCAAAACTTTCGAAATAGTTTTGTTCCTTTTTAGTAAGATTTTTGGGTAGTATTGACAAAATAGCAAACTCAAATTTTCCCGCAAGAGGTAAATAATCAGACTTTAATAGTTCTTGAGGTATATAATTTAAATAATATTTGTCATCTTCTTTTCTTTGTAAATTAAAAATTTTATTTTTAAACTCAATTTCGAAGGGAAACTTCATAAGATCATAATATCTGGGAATTACTTCTTCAAGAAGAATAATTTTTAGTGAAGTTTTTAATTTTTCCAAAATCTCTTGTCTCTGCTTTAACATTTTATATAATTCTTCTTTTACTTTTTGGATATCGTTTGCTCTCTCAGTCTTTTCTGGAATGTATGGTTTAGGAATAAATAATCTTGATTTGGGAAAAAAGAATTTCTTTGCTCGAAAATCTGTTCCTACTGAGACTATTGCTATATTATCATTTCTATCTAGCTTAATTTCATTTATTTCTGTCCATAAGTCGTATATAGTCCAATTTTTTCCATCTTTCCGCTTCTTAGGTTTTCCTGCTTTAAAGAATGTATTCTGAATAAATGGTATAAAAGAATTTCTATACTCTTCAGAATTTAAGTGTTCTGAAATAGAAGTTGTAGTAATTTCTCTTAATATGTATTTTTTATTAATATTAAACCGACTTTTTCCTAAGACTCTTTTTCCTATTTCATCCTTAGAAATTGGCTTTGAACTTTCTAAAGGATAACCAACGTCTATATCTACATAAAACAAGATTTTTTCTTCAGTAATATCATAGAAATAACGAACATAAGGTTCAATATTATCTTTCTTAAATTTAAATCTAAGTTCATAAAAAATTGAATCGAAAAAAGTTTTTAATTCATCGAGATTATCCTCTAAATTTATTATTTCTTCTGAGCTATTGACTATTTTTAAGTTAGAATTTAAGTGGGTATTAATAATTTTTTGAAGTTCCTCATTATTTATGGATAAATTATTTAAAATATTAATGGTAACAAATTTCTTTTTTTCTTCTTCTGAAATCTCAGGAATTATTTTAAAAAATGAAATTATTTCATTATTATCGAATAATAATCTTGTTATTTTGTTTATATTTCTATATAATTCATCTTTTTCAGTCTTATCTGGAATTTTGATTAAATATGTTATAACATTAATTTTCTTATCTATTTTTCCAATTAAAAATCGTGTTATATGAGGTATATATGACTCAAAAAGATTTAATTTACCATTACTTCCAAATCTATGAAATTTTTGGGTTGAAAAATGATTATAATCCTCTTTTAGATAATAATGGCAATCTCCATCTCCAATTTTATATCCTTTATTATCAACATGAATAGGCAATTTTGGATTTGGGTAATCATCCCATGAAATAAGACCTCCACATATATTACATCTTTTGTCAGCAATTTTATATTTCTTCAAAAAATCACTTTTTTCTATGTTTTTTTTCTTTAAAGAATTATTTGATTCAAGGTTTAAAATTATGTAGAGTGAAGGTTTTCTGAATTTTGTCGTAATTATTCGAGGAGGAGAAATAGTTTATTTCAAAAAAAAATAAATCTAAGAGAGATTCTTAAAATATTTTAAAAAATATAATAAAGTTTGGTCATATACAAAAATTAATTTTATCTAAAAGAGCTGAAATTCCTTTAACTTAAATATTATATTCATATTATCTATTTAATAATTTTAGTAAGATTTCACTTTAATGGTTAAACCACTTAATTTAATAATTTTAATTGATATTATCATATCAGATGACTAAAAATCATTTGAATAAGCAAAATCTCGGAGATTATTTGGAATCTAACTGCGAACGGCAGCTCTTTCTGAATCTTGGAAAGAATGATAGCTCTTGGATTCACCCATATCGCGAAGTTGAACCTTTGGAGCGTGAAAAAATAGGCGCACTCATTATCAAACTAGGTAGAAATTACGAGAATGAAGTTTATGATACTATCTTTCCAAATAATAAGAATAAAGTGCTCCAGAAAGCTCCTTGGGATGTTTTAAAAGGGCCACAGTTAACACCTGATTTCTTTATAAAGCTATATGAAAAAATAATAGTTGATGGCACAGACCAAGAATTATGTCTTATTGAATATGATTTTGAGACACCCGAGCAATTTATCTGGGAATTTTTTCAACTTTCTCCTGGCGAAGAAATACCTACTGATTATTCGGAAACGCTTCGACCAGACCTTTTATTAATAGGAAATAAAAAAGTAGAAGCAACCAGATTTTCGAAGGTAAAGTTCAAGGAAAAAGAACAAATTAGAGAGTTATTGGCTGACGGTACCATCAGAGAAGTACCAGAAAAAGAGTTGGATACAAGAGTCGGCATATCAATCATCGATGTCAAGCTGTCTCGGCCGGATAGTATCGGAAAGAAGTATTTTTTCGAAATTCTCTTTTATTTTATGGCCTTCAATCATTTCTTACACATTCACGGGTTAGATGATAAATTTTTCGTACGCGTTGATGAAAATGGCATTTTTCCCCGATATACTAAAGTTAAGCAAATGAAACTCGGTATCTCTGAGATCCGCCGAAAAATCGTGAAGATGCCGTTTAAAGACACCATTATTCTGTATGAGTCGCTTTCCAATAAACTCCGGGAATTTAAAGAGGAAATTCCGTGCAGTATAGAGGAGATTCCGCTTAATCTCCAATCAATCTGCGCCAGATGCCCCTATTTAGAAGATTGTAAAAAAACGCTGAAATGCGATGACTGTTATCCTCGAGACCAATGGGACCTCCAACTGATCCCTTATACTTCAAAAACTATTTCAGAACAATTAAAAGATTGTCAAGCCCCTATATATGAGACTATTAAAGATGTGGCTGATAAAATCGATGCACACCCAAAAAATATTGTTCCCACCCCTCTCTATGCGGAAAAACCTTTTCTAAAACAACGAGCACAGGCGCTCTTAGAAAATAAACCTCTCAGCCCAAAGATTGGAGAAATTTATTCTATATCCATCCCAAAATATAGCCCGATCTCTTTAATCCTCGACTTTGAAACGGATCCCATCCACGATGTTGTCTGCGCGGTATCCTTTAATTTAAACTGTTTTGTTTCAGATTATTTGAACCAATATGATAAATTCGTGAGATGGTGGACTCTATGGAATAAATTTTTTGAAGATACGAATAACTTGGACTATATACAGAATCAGATATTAACTCAATTCAACATCGATGGGATTGAAGAGGATAATGTAGAAAAGCGGGTCATACATTCACTCAATAGATTTGCTTCTGCTCTGACATTTCTATTTAAAATGCATAAAAATAAGGATCGTCCCTGGCTACAGTTGAAAAAGGCTTCTAGTGGCGGAAAAATGCATTATAGTACTCTTGAACTAGATTTTTCTCTTGTCAATACAGGACTTACTCAAGAGGATGAGAATAAATTCTCAGAAGAAGTAATTTCGCTCTTATATGCAATACTGATCTTTATCCAAAATTTGGAATGGTTCACCGAAGTGGACGGGAAATCTCTCAATTGTGCCATTTATTATTGGTCTCAAGAACAAATAGAATATTTAGAAGAATTTCTGGAGCGAAATTTGGATTACTTAAATGATAGTCCTGCGCTACGCAGAAAGACATTATATATCCTTCGATGGTTCAATCCCTCGGAATCGAACGTAAAGCATCCTTATCATCATAAGAAGTTCTTTAATCTCAGAGCATTTGCCGAAACCACCATG
Organism: Promethearchaeota archaeon; assembly: GCA_016839555.1. GTDB lineage: Archaea > Asgardarchaeota > Lokiarchaeia > Sigyniarchaeales > SOKP01 > TEKIR-8. The sequence continues at coordinate 179,407 of JAEOUA010000006.1, read as the reverse complement.
AGTTTTCCTTTGATTATTAATTATACTTGGCATGAACTGGCGAAATATCTATCTAAAATACCAAAATATCAACCCATATTTGGGTATAAAGAGCAAATCTTCTACGAGGTTTTCTGGAACCGCCATTTCAATTTTATTGATTTCCAGCAATGGTATCGCTACTTATATAATGACGGCCAAAAAAAGGCAACACTTCTCAGCGAATTAAAGAAACAGATGATAAAAAAAGTGCGAACGCTTGATAAGTTAAGGCAAGTTTTTCAACAGCATGGGAAATCTTATCTTTTGGGATATAATAAGCCACGGGCGATGGAAGATTTTTTCGATTATGAATTACCTGAATCATATCACAATATTGCGCAAATTTGGTATTTATTTGAACATTATACGACTGCCTATAATGAGTTTGAACTTGATAACATTCGATGTATGTATCCCACTTATGGTGTAGGAAAATTAAAATCGGCCAAAATCAATGGTATCTGGCAGATTCCTGAGACAAGTGGAAGTGGTAGCTACGGGGGATATAATGGGTATTTTTATGAGTTTGAACTTGGTGGAATGTCTTCAAATGTGAAAATTGATGAGGGAGCATGGGTAATCTGCGTACCAGAAATGTTACGAGATGCTCCCAGCTATAAAAATTATAAATGGAGAATTGTGATTGAAGATTTGAATTGGGATAATAATCACTGGCAGGTTAGAACTCAAACCTGGAGTACTGATTTGTTGGATAATTATATCCAGGAGCTCGAGGAACAGTCGCCTTATCTTCAAGATTACTCCTTAGTTAATAAAATTTCTCAAAAAATAATAGATCTTCGAAACAAAAGGCAAGCTTTAGTACAACTTGGGGAGCGAATTCTTATTGATGATACTTTTTATTTGTATTCTTATGAATCAAATCCGTGGGCTCAAAGATTAGAAAAATTGCTATTAAGAGAAAATTTTGGAGAATCTTGGCTGGGAAAAATATTGGCGTTTAAATGGAATATGACTCAAAAGACTGCCTTGGAGTACCCAGATCCGTTCCCCTACGAAGGAAGGCTGCCCGAGGTCTATCTCTATGCCCCGAATCTGCTACCCTCCTATTCTTATACTCCTAAAAAATTATTAACACCGATTTCTCCACCTCCCGATGCCTCCCAAGAACAAGCCATCCTTAACGCAATGAAGTATACCATCTATGGGATTCAAGGGCCTCCCGGAACCGGAAAAACCCAAACCATTGCTATGCTTATCGATGAATATATTCATAGACAAAAGGAAAAAAATAGAGGGCCCGTGAAAGTGCTGGTTATGGCGTTTTCTTATGCAGCTCTTCGGGTAGTCTTTGAAACGATTTTTAATAGTTTAGACAATACGGGAAATTTAACCGAAGCTGCGAAGGCTCAACTCGTCTTTCTTCACTCCAGAGATCAAGAACCACCCTCCTTACACGGTTCAAAAACGCTTTATGATGCGTATTTTAAAGATAAAAAAACTCTAGAGATGAGACAAATAAATGGTGCTGGAGCTAAGGTATTCGCGGAAATTACTCATGAAAGCGATAAAAAATCTTATGATATCTTAGCGCCACATAATGAAAATCTCATCCTTTTTACCAATGCGCATCAATTGTTTGATTTAAAAAAGAAGAGATATGGTAAACTAAGCTTTATTAATTTGGGATTTGCATTTGACCTTATTGTTGTAGATGAAAGCTCGCAAGTGCCAGTTAATCAGATTATGTCTGCACTTCTATATGTTAAAAATTTCGGTGTCGAAATTATGTCTAAAGATTTATCGGCGGCCTCTGGTCAACAAATTTCTGATATCGAGAAATTAAATGAATTATATTTAGTCTCTAAAGAAACTAAAAGAAGCCCCGATGTTGATGAGTTAACTAAATTAGTAATTGTGGGCGACCAAAATCAATTACCTCCTGTACAGCAAGTCCTTCCGCCGAAAAAACTTGAGCCCATTCTGGATAATCTCTTTGGTTTTTATGCGGATAATCATCGCATCCCTAACGACCAATTACAAATCAACTATAGAAGCCATCAAGACATCGTGGACTTTACAAATTATATGGACATATATGAACGCGATATTGCGCCATTAACGAATAAAGATAAAACGATTGAGGGCGATTTTCACCGCCTTCAAGATTGGATCGCTGCTGGGAAAGAGCCCAAAATAGAGAGCTGGGTGCTTGATGTATTGGATAAGGGAATTGCTGTGGAATCTATTATCCATCAGAACAAATATGAAACTGCAGTTAGTCCTCTCGAGGCTTATATCGTTATTCAACTGGTTTTGGGGTATTATTTAATGAATATACCGGAAAAATCGAAAGCTTTTGAAAAAGAATTAAGGAATATTCAGCGAATGTTTTGGACGGAGAAACTCGGTGTGGTGGCGCCTCATAATGCTCAAGGACGCTTAATTATCAGACAACTTCATCAAATTTTGAATGATTATGACCTCAACGCGCTTGGGGAACGAGAATTAATGGAATTGCTGAAAAAGACTATTTACTCGGTGGAAAAATTTCAAGGCTCCGCTCGGGATTTCATTATCACTTCTATTGGCATTTCCGCTCAAGATCAACTTTTAAGCGAGGAGGAGTTCATTTACAATTTGAATCGGTTCAATGTGCTGAGCTCACGGGCGCGGGCGAAATTCATTCTGATTTGTAGCAAGAATTTCTTGACTTACATTCCCAATGATAAAGAATTAATGCAAACGGCGGCAAAAATTCGGCGATTTGCGCTTGATTATTGCAATAATGAGAAAGAATTGAATTTTTATATGAATAAAGATAAATTAAGGATAAAATTTCGATACCATACTTAAAAATATCTGAATCCGAAATGCAATGATATCTATTCTCAAATGGAAAAAATTATTTAGATATTTTTAAAATTTTATCAGTAATAATGTCTTGAAATTAATTAATTTTAATCTCGCTTTTTGTTAATTAGGAAAGAAATCGAACTCTGCCGTACATAATCCTTTAATCTTAACTTATCTAATATATGTAATTCCGTTTCTGAGCTATTTCCTTTATATTCCTCACCATAAAGACTTATTAATCCATATTCTTTGAGGATTTTTAAAGCTTCTTTAAATTTAATTAGACTAATTCTTTCTTTAAAATATTCATTATTTTCTGTTTCAAAAACAAAGAGACGATGTATTTTTTTTAGAGAAAATACAGTCTTTTCCAAATGTTTTTTATAATTTTCAAAAATCATATATGCTAAATCTCCAGAGAGTAAATAAATACTTCTTTTAATTTTGTCTTTTTCAATTTCTTTATTACTTAACATTAACTTTAAATCATTAGCACTACAATTAAAAAAAAGATTTGAAAGATATTGATAATTAGGTTTATTATTTGGTAATCTGATAAATTCTGGTAAATAAGAAGAATCAAATTTATTTATAATTTTTGTTAAATTAAAAATTTCTTTATTAATTGAGCGATCAAAATTTCCTATAAGACCGCTTAAATAATATTCTATAACATAATTTTTAATGATTTTCAGAATTATATCGATTCTTTCATCAAAAGGATTAATTACTTTGGGGATCTCATACCTCAACTTTTTATATTCTAGAAATCGAATTTTGATATATTCATATGTTTCTTTAGAATTTAATTTATAGTCTGATGTTCCTCTTCTAACATAGAAATCACGGTTTTGAAAAAAAATTGGTTCATCGGATGGACTAACCTTAATTATACATATTTTTTTACCTTCATATTTTTCAATATCCATTGTATAATTCGTACCAGCTCCTCCTAAATTATCTTTTATTGATTGAGGGACATTTTGTTGTAGTACATCAACGCTTTTTTGAAAACAATGTTTTATATCATTTGCTAATCCATAGATTTCGCCATTATCCTTAATTCCAATAAATAAATTACCTCCTCTTGAATTCATGAAAGCTGCCACCGTTTCAGATACTTCATCAAGAAGGTTATTATTAATTTCTTTTTTCTCTATATCCCATTTAAATGATGCTTTAAATTCAACAATTTCGCTTTCTTTATCATTTAAAATTTTTTCTATGTTATTTCCAATAGACAATCTAATCACTTTTATTTTAACTCATTATCATTATTAAATTTCTTTTTAAATTCATTTATTCCTATTAAATCAATCTTTCTTTTTGAAAAATTGAAAGTCATAAAATCAATTTTATAGCCCTCTTTATTATAGAATTCCTTTATATTCTTTATGAACTTGTAATAGAAGAACATGTCATAATTGGTTAAAATTACATTTATTTTGTAAAATTTTCTTTTTTTATATTTTTCTATTGTTTCTGTGATTTTTCCTATAGGATTAACCGTTCCGTATAATGTTTCAACTTCAATAACTTTATTTTTTTCTTTAATTTCAATATCAGGTATTATCTCGTTATCAGAATCATTTGCTAATGGCGTTTCATATTCTGTTTTTACCTGATCAAGTTCTAAACATTTAATTTCATAATAATATCTAACAAGAATGGTTTTTAAGAAAAAATGTAATTCACTTTCTTTTTTAAAATCTTTTAGTTTCTCTCTTGGTGAAATTTTAACTAGTCTTTCGATGGGAATATTTTTACCATTTACTTTTATTGAAAATTTTTCCTTTAACTTCTTCTTAAAGAGATCTTCTTCATTTCTACAGCTTAGAAAAATGTCATCAAATGTTTTACCCTTTTGCCATTTTTTATCCTCTTTTGGTACAATAAAACCATGAAGAGCTTTAGAAAAATTCCTTATTTTAGTAATAGGATCTTTTTTATCTGTTTTTCCTTCTAATTCGTTAGTTGTTAAATTCAATTCTTCCAGAGTATATTTATTTAATGGTCTTAATAATATTATCCGAGAAGGTTTAATTTTTCGGATATTTTTGGTTAAGCTTTTATATGCTTTTACAAGAATATCAAATGGAACTTCGAGTATGAGAAATCCGAAACTCTGGCTATAATTTTCATCTAATTTTTTTAGAATCCATTCTTCATCTAAAAGATTCGTTTTAATATTTAAAGGATCCTTATAATTTTCATAGGTCTTTTGCTTGAATAATTCTTCATTTAGAAGAATTATATTTCTACCTGCTTTGGCACCATTATCCCTTAAATCCTCTTTATCTCCAATATTTTCTGGATCTGGTTTCCCTCCAACAACATTTCGATATATCTTTTTTAAAAGTATTTGAAGGGTGTCTGTGACTTTAATATTTTTTCTAACTCCAACTAATATTAAATAGGGACCTTCTGAATCCAAAACTTTTGGAAAACCTTGAATATTGCTATGAAATATTTTATTAAATAAATCATCTTCTCCATTATCTTGGATATCACCAAATTCATTAGATTTTTTCTTAATATTATCTTTTTTTCTAGATTTTTCTTTTATTTCCTTTTTTGATTCTTTTCTAACTCCAGTATTATCATCACTATTCATACTTATTCCTCTATTCCTTAAAATGTTTTTATCATTTTTTTCACTGTCTTGAAATGAAGGTATTAAATTAATATTACTTCTTTTTATCACTTTTAACTCTGGTTTGAAAGAGAATTTTTTTCCCATATGGAATTTAATTAGTTGGGTATTTATATTTTCATTTAATTTTTCAAATTTAAAGTGATTTCGATGAATAAATCTTGAAAGAGATGTTTTAGTATTGGATTTTTTAAATTTTCTAAATTCTGGTTTTTTCTTTTCAAAGAAAAAATCTTCTTTTCTTTCCTCAATATCATTAGTAATAAATTTTTTTACAGATTCAATTTTAACCGGTTTTAAAACTTCTCCTACTTTTTTTTCATTATTGAGCCTTTTAAATATTTTATCATTAGATAAACTATTGTATTTAAGTTTTCTCGATTTCTCTATTAAATTATGTTCATTCTGTTTAAATAAAGGGGATTGCTTTTTTAGTATTAATTGCTTAATTTCTAATTGATTTCCCTCATTTAAACTTGTATTATCCTCTTTAGTTTGTAATCTATTACTTTTTTCTCTATTTAATTTTTTTCTTTTATTTATTATAGGCTTTTTTTTAAGATTTTGGATTTTTTTCACACCTTCTATTTTGTTAGGTTAAGAATATGCTCACAATACTTCTTTATTATTTCGATTCTGTTTTCATTCAGAGATTCAAGGAGTCCTAAATCTTCTAGATTTTTCAAATGTTTGAAAATTTCTTCATTATTAAAATTTAATTTATATGTTTCATTTACTTTTTCAATTAAATTATTTAAATTATACCAACCATCTGCCGCGATTAGTTTTATTAATTTTAAAGCAATTTCATCATTCTTTTTAAGAACATCAATGCATCCCTCAATATAATCCTTTACAGGATTTGGAACACCCTCTCCCATCGATTCAGATACTAAATCTCTTATTTCTTTCTTATCAAGTTTTTCCTCGATTTTATTGATTAAATCCACTAGATTATCCCCTATTCCATTCCTCTTAACCAATAAAGTTTCTCCTGTTTCAACATCAAACAAACCAAGAAGTACAGACAATATATCACGATCTAGGATTTCAGGATAAGCCGCCTTTACATAGCCTATAAATTTCTCATTACCATCACGCAGAATTCGTACTATTGAATTATAGGCAGGGCACAATCCAACTAAGGAATGAATTATATTTTTTAAATCCTCCTTAATCTCGGAATATTTTTCTTCATTCATTATAATTTCACCTTTTTTTTTATTAATTTTAATAAATTTAAATTTTAATGTCCAAAAGCTTGCATTCGAAATGTATATTCCTTCCAATTTTCTAGACATTCCTTACAGTATTTTTTGCCCCAATCAGGTACACTGAAAATATGTTCTTCGCATAAATATTTTCCACAATCTGAACAGCTATATGCATTATAATTTTTGACTATTTCAATTCCGCATTCTTCGCATTCTATAATTTCCGTTTCAACACATTTATGACAAGCTAATCCAAAATCAAACGCTCTCATAAATTTTTCTTTACATTTCGAACAATACCTTTTATCGCAAATAACACATCGAATTTGATGTTTCCTACAGATATTTATTTCACATTCATCATTACTGCATTTTAAGATTTTATTTTGGCATAATTTGCATATTATCTGATTACTTTGATATTTCCTCTCTTCTAAACAAATATCACATAAAACAACATTTCTCTCTTCAAGATTAATTATGCTATATGCTTCCTCGTGGGTTTTGCAGATAAATCTATTACAAAACTCACATTCATTAAGAAGATCTTCATTTTCAATACACTCTTGACAAAAAGTTTTATTACATACTTCACAAAAGGTAATTTCTGAAAAGTTTTTATGTTCATTGATAATTCTTCCACAATTTCCGCAAATCATTCCCTGATTAAATAAAATTTTATTTATTTTTTTTTCTAATTCTGGATTAATATTTTGTTCTATTAGTTTAATCAGATTTGGAGTTATTTTATCTAATATGGAAGAATATTTTGGATTTTCTCTTTCGAATCTGTCTATAATACCTAACTTCAGTTCTGAGGGACATTCTAAATCATTCATTAATATAAATGATTTAAAATCATCAAGTAATGTTTCAAAATTTTTATTATCAATGACATTAAATGTCAATAGCTTCTTTTCTATTGAAATTTTTGAATTTTTTAATATTTCTAACAATTTTTGAAATATTTCTCCATTTTCTTCAATCTGAATGTCATTTATAAGTTTTAGTGCTTCATAAAAAACCGATTCCTCATTAATGGGAATTAATGGAATTAGTTCTAGTAAAGTAGAAAAGATAAGAATCCTAAAATCTTTATATTCACTATATCTATTATATTCATTGTAATTCTTAATAAAATCCTCCAGTAAAAGATCTAATAATTTATGTGGATTATTTCCATACTTATTATTATAATGGAGAAAATCACTTAAGTCAAATCTATGGCCATGAGAAAAATTTTCAAGTAAAGATGTTAATTCTCTTCCAAATTTATGTGCAAATATTAGTTTTAAAAGAGGAATATTATCGCTAAGTTCCTTAAATTTGTTTTCTACTCGTCTCGAAATCCACCGAAACCGATATGGTATTATTTTTTCACTAAGTACGTGAATTAATTTTTTAATTTCATCTTCATCTTCTCTAACTCTTTTTGCTCCGCCTGAATTCATACATATTATAGTTATTGGATCTATTATTTTGGGATCACCAATTTGAGAAATTCTCAAATCATTTCGTAAAACTTTTCCTTTATAAATGAAATTAATATCAATTATGGGATTTAATCTATATTCTCTTTGTACACTTCTCTTAATTTGACCAAAAGTGTTACTCGTTTCAACCAAAAATTCCTTAATAGCATGATTAGAAGGAACTCCAATTAATCTAAACCTTAATTTTAATTTTCGCTCTTCAAATTTATTATTTTTTGATCCTAATGAAATTAAATAAGATTCATATTTCCATTTGCTAAAATTTGCATAATTCATGTTTAAACCTCACTTTAGACTATATATCATTTTTTTTATAATATAAAATAATTAATCGATAATATATTTACCTTAAGGGACCTTGATATAAATGCTAGGACATATCCTAGCATGACAAACTATTTATTATATTAATCATACTATAAAATAATGAAAAATAATAATATTATTCCAGACAAGATTCCAAATAAGATTAGAAATAGTACTAATCGTGATAGGTATAAAGTTGAGATTCTTTATGCACTCGCAGTTTTTGGCCCTTTAAAACGTGAAACCTTTATAACTACTAAAAAAAATAATAATCGTATTAATAAAAATACATTTCATAAATATGCAAAGGAATTATTAAAAGAGGATTTAATCATTAGCTATTATGTAGGTAGAAATAGTGAATATAAAATAACACCAAAAGGAGAGACTGAACTATTAAAAAGACTAGAAAACTATTCTTTAGATTTTAATTCCTTGAATAAATTAGAACAGAAAAAATTAAAGCAACATATTCAGAAAATAATAGAATTTTTTAATGATTTTAAAATTAAAGATGAGGAGATAAAAGTGCAGTTTTTAGATTTAGTCAATAAAATAACACATGATAAACTTCAAGAAACCTTTCCTTCAGAGAGAAAATTTAATAAACTTCTTCTTTATTTGGTATATAATCACCCAAAATTTTATAATAAATATACTATTTCAGTTGAAAATTTTATTAAAAAGATGCATGAAGAAGGTAGAGGCATTGAAGATAATGTAACAGAGGCGGATTTGTTACTATTCAAACAAAAAATTTTGAAAGAAAAAATCTATGAAAAAAGAGTTTATACAATTAATTCTAGTACATTAGAAAATCCCCTATTTTTTGGAGAAAATACTGAATATGGAAATCTTTTTGTTAATATTTTAAAATTAAATCTTAAAAGATATTACTATCTTGATAATTTAGATTGTATTGAGTTAAATTCTGAAAGTTTAGACTATTTATACAAAGATATTTTATCAGACTTAATTCAAAATTATAAATTATTTCATAAAGATTTAAAGGAGGCACTCTATGACCTATTAGACATAATTATTAAGGATATAAATAGAGATATTTATGAAAAAGAAAAATTTACCAGAAAAGAATATAGTAGAAATTTTGACATTTGGAATATGTCAAAAAAAATTATTCAAGAGAGAAATAATGTTAAGGAAAAAGGTCCAGTTCAATCGAAAGAAATTCTTAAGAAAGTAAAAAAGATACCTACAAATAAATTAAGAGATATTAATAAAATAAAAGAGAGCCAATCTTTTAAAGTTGGAGAAGAGATTAATTTATATAATAATATTGAGAATCAAAATCATGATATTTTAGAAATCTTAGAAGCTAAAGGAAAATATACACAATATATTGATAAAATTAATGAATTTATTAATATAAACCCAAATAAGATAGAATATTACGTAATGAAAAGCAGAATGTTATGCGACTTCATCAAAGATTATGATCGAGCTTTGGTTACAGTAAATAATGGTCTTGATATAAATAAGAATGAAATCGCTCTTTATATCAATAAAGCAATGATTTTACTCAATTTAAATAAATTAAATAAAGCTATTGAAACTTTAGACCAAGCGATTAAATTAGATAATAAAAATTCTCTTCTCCTATTAAAGAAAAGCTATATTTTAACTGAAAAGGGAAATTTTAGCGACGCGTTAAAAATTATAAATCAAGCATTAGAACTAGATCCAGAAAATTATTTAATTCTTACTTTAAAATACGAAAATTTAGAGAAACTAGGCAAATTCAATAGTGCTATCCAAGTTATTAATAAGGCAATTAAGATTAATCCAAAAGAAACAAGTCTGTATATTGATAAAAGTAGGATTTTATGCGATAATCTGAATAATTACGATATAGCGCTAAAAACAGTAGAGAAGGGATTAAAAATTGATGAGAAAGAACCATTATTATACATAAATAAAGCAATGGTCCTTAATAATATCGACAAAAAAGATAAAGCTCTTGAAGCCATTGATAAAGCAATTGAACTTGATAAAAGGAATGAAATATTTTTGCTTAAAAAAGCTTACATTTTATATGAAAAGAGGGAGTTAGAGAAAGCAAAAGAATTGATAAAGAAGGCAATTAACTTAAGTTCTGAACCTTATGATTATCAATTATTCTATGTAGATATTTTAATGGAACAAAAATATTTTGATGAAGCTCAACAGCATTTAGAAAAAATAAATAAAGATCATCCAAATGATGAATATATTTTTGCATATAAAGCACAAGTTTTTATAGAATTAAAAGAATATGAAAAAAGCTTAGAAAATGCTGAAAAAGCGCTTGAAATAAATCAAAATTATATATATGGATTGCAAATGAAATCAATTGCCCTGCGATGGCTAGATAGAATTTCTGAATCATTAGAAATCATAGTTGAAGCAATTTCAATAGATAGTCAAGAACTTTATTCACATGAAATTAAAGCAGAAACTTTTGAAATCATAGAAGAAAATGTAGCCGCCTTGGAAGAAATAAATTATTTGATTAATGCGGAACCAAATTTTTATTACTATCATAATATGAAAAGCAGAACATTAGCACGCTTAAAAAAATATCAAGAAGCATTGGAGGAAATTAATATTTCTATTAATCTAAATCCAAGTATTTCGTTGTCATATAAAATTAAGGCAGAAATTTATGGGAGAATGAAAAAATATGAAGAAGCATTAAAAATTGAGAATCAGGCAATTAATTTAGAACCAGATGATCCCTATGCTTATATAATGAAAGCGTATATCTTGAAATTCCTTGGAAGATATGAAGAAGCCTTGAATTCAATTGAAAAATCAAATAAATTATTACCAGATAATTATGATACCTATATTATTAAGGAAGATTGTTTGTTTGAATTAGGAAGATACGATGAAGCCCTTGAGGCCATTGAGAAAGCTATTGAATTAAATAAAAAAGATATAGACTTAATGGATAAGGCGCGAATAAAAGCTAAATTGAAAAATAAAGAAGAAGCATTAAAAATAATAAAACGCTTGATAAATAAGACCCCAAAAAACGCATTTTATCATGATTCTTTTGGGGAAATTTTAATGTGGTCAAATGAATTTGAAAAGGCTATTCATCAATATGGAAAAGCCATAGAATTTATTGAAGAAGACCCAACTTTTTACTTCGATGAAGATTTTAGGTATGAGACCTATATAAAAATGGGTATGTGCTATAAAGAACTTAAGATTCTCGAAGAATCACGGAAAAATATAGAAAAAGGTAAACAACTAGCTGAAGCTGTGAATGATAAAAAATGGATTGATAAAGCTGAAAACTTATTGAATACATTTTAAAATGTCTCTTTCTGGAAGTATTAAATTACTTAATAAAAAGTTAGAGAAATATCAAACTACATTTAATAATTTATATTTTCTGATTTGTTCACATACAAATAGAAGAGGGTTAAATGATGCTTTTTCTTAATTTGAAAATATCCTTTATTTTCATATAAATCGATTAAAAAATATTGAAGGAAAAGAATTAAATGAAAAAACCAAGGATTTTATGGATTTATAAAAAATATTATTTAAAAATTTTATATTAGAGCTATTCCAATAAATTAACCTCATCACTTGCTTTATCTGCCAATTCGAGAATCCTTTTAAATGTTCCTTTCCCCCCTAATAAATCCCAGAATTCTTCACCCATTAATAAACGAGAACTTCTTGGAATTTCAAATATTGCTTTTATATGGGGATGATCATAATTATCACGAGTTATATAAGGATTGAAAGGAAAAGCAAAGAAAATGTTGTTTCCTCTCCAATCATCACTAAAAAAAACTCTTAATAATTTAAGCTTAGTTTCCATACATTGATCCTTATTTGGTTTTGGAGATTTTATCTCAGCATAAAAAGGTAAACCATCTTTAAATTGATTTATATATAAATCCATAGTAATTTTTAGATTAATTTTAGAGTTTTTATTATTTTTAAATTGTTTAATGAAATTTACTTCACTTTCCCAATTCGGCTTTCTCTTTCCCTCGTATAATTCTCTAATTACCATATTAATTTTTTTATAGACTTCATTATCAATAGAACTTGTATAAGTATAACCTTTTTCAGCATTTTTATATACATATTTCGAAATTGCTAAGGCTACATCTTCATAAACTGATTGTCCTAAAGTTGTTACAAAACTTCTTTCTATCTTACATGCTTTCCAGAATTTAGGATCATCGATTAAAGTGGCATGAAAAGGATTTTCCTCTTTATATCTTTCCCAATTAAAGATTTCTTGAATCTTTTCTTTTTTACTTTTTAAAAAATCATAAAATATTCTATAAACTTCTCCCTGCCAATTGTCTTTAAATAACATGATTAAAGCATAATCAAAATTATTTATATAGCTTATTAGCGGGCTTAGGATAATTATAGTCGAATAAGGCTAAAAAGACTTATTTTTCACTAATTTTTACGTTATATATAATATGAAAAAGATTGACAATATTTCTAAAATCTTAAAAATTATTAGTTCTCCGGTGAAAATCAGGATATTAAATTTGTTAGTAGATAAAAAATTAAGTCTACAAGATATTCATTCTGTTATTTTTAAAGAATTTAAAATAAAATACCCACAAACTACTTATAATTATATTGAAGATCTCGTTGAGATAAAGCTTGTTAAAAAAACTTATGACCAACAAGATAAACTATTAAAATACTCTCTAATTAATAAAAAACTAATTATTAATTTTGAGAATATGGAATTAGATATGAAGTAATTTTATTCTTAGACTTTTAATAAAAATAGAACATGCTCATAAGATATTCGATCTTTTTTATTAATAATTTTTCTTAAGAGAACTCTCTCTGTTTTGAATCCTATTTTTTTCGATAATTTAAGAAATTTCTCTTTCATATTTTTATAATCTCCGATAATTAAAATAAAATGATGATTAGGTTTTAAAATATCAAAAATCTTATAAAAAACTCTTTCCATTTTATACCAATATATTTTCTCTGTTTGAGAGAATTTCGAAAATTTATTACCTATTGATAATAATCTAAGATATTTTATCTGAGACTCATTCAGAAAAATCTTAATCTGATTTAGATCGTTTGAAATATAGTCAATTAAATCTATATATGGGGGGGATGTAATGATTGCGTCAATAGAGTTAGATTTAAATTGATGCAACCTTTTCAAATTATCTGAATGATAAATCTTTGTTTTTCCCATCGGTAAATCAATTGATTTTTTTAAAATATTAAATTTCAAAAGAGTGGCTATAATGTTATGATAATTATCAATAAATGCTTTATTCATGTTTTTCAATATATAATAATGATCAGAAATAGCACGAGTATAAAGAAAAATAAAAAATAGAGTTCGAATATCTAAGTTTAAGATATCAAAAAAATTATCAAATTCTTTAAGAAAACTATAATAAGTAAGATCAAAAAATTTTTCATTATTATTTTTTAATATTTCTGTGTTTATATCCAATAATTCAGTCTTGATTTTAGAATTAAGACAAGCTATTGGATTTATATCTATACCAATTGAATTAAAATTTAATAATTTACTCTCTATTAAAGTCGTTCCACATCCGCAAAATGGATCTAAAATTATTGAATTTTCCTCGAGATTACAAGAATTAATTAAACCTCTTATCATCTGAGCATGAAAACTCCCCTGATAAAAATCAAAACCATGAGTGAGATATCCTGAGCCTTCAATATAGTCTCTTGATTTGATTTTAGAAAATAAATAATAATAAGTATATTTACCATCTATTTTTTTTGAGTAAGCTGCTTCTTTATAAAAAGAATTAGGAGTATCTAAGTATCTTATTTTTTCTAATTTTGATAGATCTTTTTCAAATAATGTTAAATTCTCGGATATAGGTACAAAACCATTCTTAACATTATTACTTTTCATATTTGAAAATTTATTTTATAATGAAAAGAAAAACCCAACTAATTTAGTGAAAGAAAGTTTAGAATAAAGTGTGAAATTAATAAGATTGAAAAGAAAAATAAAATTTTAAGAAAACCTTGAAATTTTAATTATTTAAATTGGTTTAAAATGAAATATTGATTCCGTATAAACAGCTCTCTCACGTGAAGCCTTTTTGGTTACAGGTCTCTCATCGCGATCAATAATTTTATAACCAGATAATTCAGCAATTTCAGGATATAAATCATTTTTATCGTTAGCAACAATAAAAACTTTCGCATTCTCCTTTAGAAATCTTTTAATGTTTTCAAAAACTTCGGCAATAGATATTTTATATTCTTCCATTGCTGTTTGACTTTTTCCTAAATCTTTTCTTCCAATTTCTTTTTCTATATTTTGCTCTATTCCAAAAAGTTCATATGCATAAGAATGCTGTTTATGATAATTGATTAAACCTACATAAGGAGGAGAGGTTATAATTCCATTAATTTTTTCATTTTTAAAATTACTAGATAAAATCTCTGTTAAATCCACTTTTCGAGAATCATCGTTTATTATTTCATGTATTTGATTGGTTCTTAACTTTGAGAATTCTTTTATTCTCCTTAAAGTATCTTTAGTATATCTATTGAGAAAGCCCAATAATGATTGAGTTGGAACACAAACTTTATTCTTATGTTTATAACATACATAAGGTTCATATATTGGCTCTTTTAAGCGAGTTAATTGAAAATGAAAAGTCAAACGTGCGGATCTTATTGCTCTACTTAATAACACAGTAAGTAAATTTTGATATGTATAATTAGGAATCAAAGATTTATAAATTAACATCTCTTTTTTAGTTTGTCGGGCAAACCATTTATTAATGTATTTATTTTCCGTTTCATATTTTTTTGAAAAATCTCTAAATTCTTTATCAATGAAATTTGTTAAAACTTTTGTACCATTTATGAAGATCTCTCCATTTACTCTTTTTTTTGACGATTGTATTGTTGTTTTTTCTAAGATCTCAGTAAATTCCTTTTTAAGAAGTTTTAAATCGTATTTCTTCATTTTAGCTTCTGCAATCTTACAATTGAATTTTGAGACATCAATTCCTATAGATCTCATATTTTTTGTATTCGCTTCTACTAAGGTTGTTCCAGAACCCATAAAGGGGTCCAAAATAATATCCCCTCTCTCAAAATTTCTATTAAGGTAATATTCTACGAGTTGGGGAATAAATTTTCCTAGGTAGGGATGTAATCTATGGACATGCTTCGTCCTTTCCTTTTCGGATAAATCAAAAAACAATAAATCTGTATTACAATTTGGTACTTTTTCTATTATCTCCTTTTCTCGCTCTTTGATTTTTTGAAAATATGAATTTAATTCATTAAAAGATACAACTGGTGTAGCATTTTTTTTAATATTTTTACCTTTAATTTTTGTAGATTTTAATATTTCTCCTTCTTCTATTTTATAATATTTGTTAATTCTTCTATATTGAACTAAATATGATATATTATACACAGATTTTTCAAATAGATCTGCTGCTTCTTTTAATGTCAAATACTCTTTAGTAGTAACATTAATTTCAACCATAGAAAGAACACCTTATTGTTCTATATACTTTTTTACCTCTTCTATTAGTTTTTTATCAATTCCATTCTTCTGGGCTAATTCATGACCTTTTTCTGAATCTATAAAAACAGACGTATCATTAATACATTCTAAAAAATGTAATTTATCATTTGAATCCCAATTTTCAATTTGGTCTTTAGGGATGATGATTGAATAATTATATCTTTTTTTCTTAGAAACACTACATATAACTATTTTTTTATCCGATCTTTTAAATATAATTGGATGCGTCGCACTTATTCCCATATCTTGAATTAATATCAATAAGTTATCGTTTTTTCTTATCATTTAATACCGATGCTATTTTTACTTTTCAAAAATCAATGAAATTATTTAAAACCTAAAGGGCTTAGAACTTTCTGTTTATTATATTACTATAAAATATTGAATCTATTAATTATTATTATTAATAATCACTTAACACTTTAAAAAGAAAAAATAGTTATATTATTTATTTTAAATGAAAAATTTAACATTATAAAGATAAAGTCAGTAAAATTAAATTAATATAAAATGGTTTTGGATACTTAAAAGAACCCAATTTATATAAATAATTAAATAAATTAAGAAAAAATTATTTTAGATTATAATTTTAATAGATCTTTTTAAAAATGAAGGAAAGATACAGAATTTTTAGAATTAAAGAATGGTTTGAATATTTTAACATACCTAAGCAAATCCAAGAGGGATTTAAGAAATTAGGAATTAAATATTTAGAAACTCCCCATTGGTGTTTAGATGACTTCAATAAAATAAGCTCGCATTTTGGGTATTTAGAATATGATGCTATAGATTTAAATGAAAAAGCGTCGTTTATTATATATCTAATCAACAAGGTAAGCAAGATGAAATTTGAATTTATGCTTGAAAGAATTAAAAAGTATAAACAACAAGGATATAAAGTAATTGTCATAATTAATTGTAAAAGAAAAAATTATTTTAATCTTTTACCAGATAATATTCAAATACTTCATAGGTTCAAAACTGATTCTATTATACCTCAATCGAGAGAATATCATAAAAAAAAAGTTTATGAAAAATTAAAAAAACTCTTTAAGAATTTAGAAAATCTCCCCATTAAACCTAAAGCTATATATGGCTATGGAAGCTTTTTCAGAGAAAAAGAAAAAATCGGAGATATTGATCTTCATATTGAATATGATGACAAGAATCCTCTATGGGAAGAATTTTTATCCTTCTTTATGATAAAAGATAATGATCCCAATCGCGAAAAAAAATTAAAAGATTATTATGAATTACGAGAATTGATAATTAAGGAGAGAGAAAAGGAGAGAACTAAGAATAAAAGATTGAACTCATTTAAAAATAAAGCTGAGAAAAAAAAATTTCAAGAAAAAATAGAGAAATTTAATTTAAACATTAACCTCTTAAAATATTGTACATGGGGCGAACTGTGTGGGGATGAAGATTGGGAGTATGGAGTAAGATTTATGCCTGATCTCAGAAGAATTTTTAAAAAAATATTTATTTCCAGAAGAAAAGGAATTGAAATTAATCCTTTTAGTGAGTTAGATGATGGAAAAAATTATATTTTATTATGGTCAAAAGAAAAACCAAACTTTGAAAATAACTATAATGAATGGAAAAATCAACATAAAGAAAATTATATTAGAAAAGAGTATTTGCATCTTGTTGAAGATATTGATAAGTGGATTGATCAACATAAAAATTTTAAGAAATATCCTACAGTTTATAGCCAAAAAAAATATTCAAAATTAAATAAACAAGCTATAGAGGAATATGAGAAATTAAAGGAAGCCTTTCCCAAAGAAATAAAAGATTCAGATGATTATAAAACTCTTAGTAAAAAAATAAATCAACTTCGAGATCAAATGAAAAATATAAATGATAAAATCCTAAAAAAGAAAGCAAAATTAGATTGGGAAGATCAAGATCATTTTAATGAAAATATTAAAACTTAAGTTTAGAATTAAATTTTAAGTAAGATAATTTAAATATGTGGAAGAGGCAGAAGTAGTTTCTATAATTTGCGATCATTGATATCAAAAACAATGGAATTTTTGGATTGATGACCATCCCATTTACAGTAATCTCAACTTTAATAAGCATAGTATAATAATCGGTGATGCTCGACCAGATATCTACGGCTTAAATGAATTTAACCAAATTTTTGCGGTGGAGATAAAAGGCTTAAAGGAGTATAAAAAAGCGATTGGGCAGGCACTCACCTATAAGTCGGGGATGAATCTGTCCTATATCGGTGGTGTAAGCCATAAAATTGATGCGATAAAAGATATTGCATTATCCTCGGGGCTTGGTTTATTTATTGTAAATGAATCAGAAGGTTTATTAGAGGAAATTATCAACCCTTTATACAATATTACACCTTATTATCTGGAAGATATCAGAAATGAAATTCAAGTTTAAAAAACTCAGAAGAAAGAAACAAGGAGCTTTAGCTCTTTTGGGAGAACTCATATCCTAAATTATTTCTGTCCGATATTTCTTTTTGAAAGTAAAAATGTAAAAAAAATATGAATTAAAGGAAGATTTGGAAAAATAAGATTGGCAAAATAAATATATAGCGAGCTAATTAGTGGAGGTAATATGAGTGGATTATTAGATAAGTAATATGATAAAATTATTTGTCAAGAATATGTATATTTTATTTGTATTATTAAGAGTAATAAATAAGTTTTTTGCAGTTTTTAGGAATAATAGATTCTGTCAAATATAGCCATAGGATTTAATTTAAAAAGTAATTATTTTAATTAATATTATTTGGAATAATAATTTAGCTAAAAAATGTCAAGATTTTTATCCCCTTTATCAATTAAATCTAAAATTCTTTCCCAATTTATAACATAACCTTTTCCTCTTATATAATGATCATTAAGATAGAAATTAGTATCTAATTGTTTCTGAAAATAATTACCAAAACGTCGGCTTAATTCTTCATTTAGTTGGGTTAGAGATTTTCCATAACCCATTTTGAAAAGTTTCACGGCTAATATTTTAAACCAATAATTTTTTACCCTTTCTTCATAAATTGGTAAAACTTTTTCTTTTTCTGCTTCATAATCTCTCCCTTCAATTTTTAATTCTTCTCTTATTTCATTTATTTTTCTATTCAATATTCTAGTTGTTCCTTTTAAATCAAAATCCTCCATACCTTGTATTTTATCCATTAAAGTTAAGATTTTTAAATATCCCCCCTCTGTCAAAACAACATAATGAAAAGCATCTTTAAATTCATTTGAATTATACCCATATTTTTTACAAATCTCGTAAAGTCTATTTCCCAATACCGTTAATTGTCCATTTCCCGTCCATAAATTTAAAGTATCTAATAATAGTTTATAATTGAGTTTATAAGATGCGGGTCTTGTAGAACCTGAATATCTATCACTTAATATTTCATCCCATAGTTCATCTAAAACAATATTAGTTATATCCGTTGATAATCCTCTGTTTTCCACTTCTGCTATTTTCATTAGCATCTGTCCAACTTCTTTAAGAGATGTGTCCATCCAAAATAACCAAGATCGTGCTTTTTGACTTAATTCATCTTCTAAACGTTCTATATCAATTTTTTCTTCCAACTCTGCTTGTTTAATAATTTCAGGTTCATAGGAACTAATATTATATCCAATAATCCCAATTTTTATATCACTTTTTTCAACGATTTCCTTAATAAATTCTGGGATATTAATTCCATCTATTGTTTCCTTCGGTAATATGATATATACTAAGGGAAATCTAATCAAGTAAGAAATTGCTTGTCCTAATCCCGTCAGATATTCTCTTTTTACAGCATGAGGGGGTTTTACTTCAAAAGCAATTTGAGGTTTAAGTTCTTTTGATAAACCTAATAATACTATATCTGGTTTTGGAAAGATGGGAAGATTTGTTGATCGAAATCTATTACCAAAAATTTTCTTTTCTATTAGAAAATCAGCAACTTTATCTGCAATTTTGTCATGGAGTATTCCCATATAATCATTTATGAATTTATAATATTAAATTTAATTATCAATTAGAAAATTATAATATAAAAGTTTAATAAAATTGCCAATTTAATTTTTTTTTTGTTAGAAATTCTATATATTTTAAAACTTCATATTCCATTTCTAAAGATTAGACAATAAATATGATGTCTATTACCAACATATGCAGAATTAACTCCTAAAGGGATTAGAGGCTTATCATCTTGACACCAAATCTGTTCATCTTTTAATATGTAATATTTTCCTAATTTAGAAGCAAGATCAAAAGCTAATGGATATAATCTACTATTCTTATATATGTTATTAACTATAATAGTTAAATATCCTTTTTTTTTAAGTAAAGATTTTAAATTTTTATAAAAAATAACTAATTCTTTTAAAAAATCATCATAAATCTCTATATTTTCAAAATTTTTATCTTTAGAGGAATATTCTGTATCCAGTCCTTTCTTTTTTCTTTCTTTTTGACGTATTGAACTTCTTTTTAAAGAATCCCAATAAGGCGGAGATGTTATTATATAATCAATGGGGGGAATATCAAAATTTTTGATATTTCTACAATCTCCCAAGAAGAAATGTTGATTAGATCTTTTTTTCCCAATTTCATAATATTTTTTTTCTAATTCTATTGAATATCCAATTCTTCCAAATTTCTCACAAACATAATTTACCGTACCTGTCCCAGCCATAGGATCCAATACCCTATCCCCTTTTTTTGTAAAGAAAAGGATGAATTTTTTAATCAGTACTTCAGGAAATTTGGCAGGATGTAGGATAACTTCCTCATCTCGCTGTTTTGGTCTTAATATAAACCATGATTTAGTGAATTTAATCCACTCTTTTCCTGTCAAATCATTTAATTTATTATGAACACAAAATCTCCCTCTTTCTCCTAAGTCTATATATTTTTTGTCAGAATTTTTTCTGATTTTAAGTAAAATTTTATCCTCTTTTATAACCATATATGTTTCTTTCATATCCTCCCTTATTAATTTTATTAAAATATTTAGATTAAGTATTTTAAACCCCTCGAAGAAATTTATCTTTAAAATCAAAAAAAAATAAAATTTTTTAAGTAAACGCTCAAAATAAATTATTAAACCAGTCATATCCTATGTTTTTAAAGATCAAAGAATTTTCTTTTAAATAGATATAATTATAAATATATTAAATTGGCAAAATGAATAATAATAATCAAAAAAAGTTGATTAAATCTGACATTGAAATAAAATCTTCAAAAAATAATTCAGATGTTAAAATTTACAGAGAAATATTATTTGAAAATAGATTTTTAAAAGCTTTTTTTGAATATCTTAATAACAATAAAATTGAATATAAAATTGAAGAAGTTATTAAAGAAGAATTCTTAGTGGTTGAGATAAAAACTCTTGAACCTAAATTCTTTATGATGATTCTTAATAAAGAGCATCTAAAAAATTTTCAAATAAAATATGATCATATTAGATATTTTAGAAAAAAATATGGCAATAAAGGCAAAACTAATAAGAAATTATATATCCTTTTCCTGAAAAATTCGATTAAATCGCAAAATGAAGTATTATATGGTTCCAATTTTGTTGATCTTGATAAAATTTCATTTAAGGAACAAATTGATAGAATTAAAAAAAAAGATGTGTCATTTTCCCTAAAAGAAAAGGCTAAAAATGGTTTACCTTTGGGGATATATAATGAAAATAATAAGCTTAATGATTTAACAGGAAAAGAATGGATTAAATTCACTAAATCATGGTTTATTCATAATCCTCCTTCAAGAAATAATTTGGAAATATTACATCCCGCCAAATTTCCCGAGTCTTTAATCGAGGAATTTATTAAATTTTTTACAAAGAAATATCAGATAGTCTTCGATCCTTTTTTAGGCACAGGAAGTACTGCAGTAGCAGCAAAAAATACCTTCAGAAAATGTATTGGAATAGAAATAATTAAAAAATATTATGAGATCTCTTTAATGAGATTAGCACAAAAAACATTAGATAGGTGGGTTGAAACTGAAGAGGAATATCCAGAAATAAAGATTTTCAATGAGGATTCAAATAATATTGAGAAAATTTGGAAAAAAAACAAGCTTCCTAAAGTAGATTTTTGTATTACTAGTCCACCATATTGGAATCAATTAAAAAGAAATAGTATGCGTCAAAAAGAAAGAAAAGTTCTTGGATTAGATACACAATATAGTAAAAATCCCAATGATATTGGAAATATTGATGATTATAATGAATTTATAAATATTCAAAAAAGAATTTTTAATCAAGTTTATAAAATACTTAAAAATAAAGGATATTTGGTAATAATAACTAATAACGTATTCTATAATGGAAAAGTGTTTCCTTTAGTATACAGTACTGCTATTTCACTATCTGATAAATGGATTTTAAAGGATGAAAAAATATGGTGTCAAGACGATAAAGCGCTACTACCGCTAGGAATAAATAATGCTTGGGTAGCTAATCGCTGTCATCAATATTGTCTCATATTTAGGAAGGAGAATAATTAAATAAATTTAATCTTAAGAAATATGAGTCAAAAAAAATTTCAAAATAAAAAAATTCTTGTTATAACAAGCTGTTCAGCTGAGAAAGTCAAAAAAAAAATAAAGGAGAAAGCGATTAATCTTTACCAAGGTGATTTTTTCAAAAAAGTTAAGAAATTTGTAAATCTAAATGATTTTGACTTTAGAATAATAAGTGCAAAATATGGATTATTATCTCCTGAGGAAAAAATTCTATCATATAATAAAAAAATAGAAAAAAAAGAAGATATTATCAAATTGAGGGAAAAAATTAATCCAAAATTAAATAAATTGATTGATAATTATGATAAAATTTTATTAATAATGGGAAAAAATTATAGAAATATTATCGAACCAATTACTAATAAAAAGTATGTATATTTTTATGATAAAAGAGGATTAGGGGGATACAAATCTTTAATGAAATATTTAATAAAATACCAAAAAAAAGACTTATATAAACTAATATTTGAACATAAGAAAAATATTATTACGATGGATTTATTAAAGCAATATAATAATAAATTTGCAAACTTAACTTTAAAATTAAGGGATTAAAAATTGAACAAATTGATTATAAAATAACTCATACTGATCATTATAGCAGAACAGGGGTTATTACTTTAAAAAATGGTAAACAAATTAAAACTCCAATTAAATGGTTTGGCTTAAGCATCGCAGAATCTTTGGATTTTCAATTTAAAGCATTTAAACAAGCAAAAATTAAAAATTTCATGAGTAATGCATATGACTTAATATATAGAGATCAAAAGAATATCCGAGCTAGATTAATTAAAAAACTTGTTAAAGAAGGTTTATTTCATAAGATGGATAGCGGTGGATTTCAACTTATGAAACAACAAATGAAAGGAGAGAAAATACATAAATTTAATCCTAAAATGGTCTATAAAATCCAAAAAGCTTTTTTTTGTGATATTGGAGTAACTTTAGATGTACCTATAGGAACATTAGGAAATGAGAATAAAAAATATATAAATATTAATAAAACAATAGAAAATTTCGAGAAATTATTGAGATATTATGAAAAAAATGATAATTTTTCTATACTACCCGTAATTCATGGACACAACTTTAAAATGATTGATTATGCAATTAAAAGAATTAGAAATGTTTTAAATGAACCAATAAAAGCAGTTGGAATTGGAAGCTTAGTACCAATGCTTAAAACAGTAAAAAACTCCGATAATGCAGGAGGAAAAGAAAATTTTATACGAATTCTTTTGTACCTAAGGAAGAAACTTCCTAATTCTTTTATCCATGCATTTGGGGTCGGTGGTACAATGTCATATTTAGCTTATTTATGTGGTATAGACAGCTTAGATTCAACTGGTTGGATATTAAAAGCTAGTAGAGGCGTCATTCAATTACCTGGTATATCAGATCGTTTTCTTAAAAAGAAATCTCATAGTAGACCATATTTGATTGAGAATCGTTCTATTAGTGGATCTGAAGAAATCATAAATGAAAAGAAAATATTTATGGAATGCGAATGCCCTGTTTGTTCTAAATATCGAGAAAATGGAAAATGGAATTATACTGATTGGATTAAAAAAAGAAATGACTTTGATAAATATACTAAAGAGTCAAGAATGAAGAGAGTAATACATAACTTATGGTTATATCAGAATGAACTAAAAAATATAAGAAAGGCAACGATTAACAATAATATTATTGGATTTGTAGAAAAAAGATTACAAAATTCTAGATATAGGAGTTTATTCAGAAAAATTAAATCAGAGATAAAAATGAACCAAATAAGAATACAAAAATTCTTGTAAGATTAAATAAAAATTTATAAAATTAGTATTCTAAATTTTTTTCATAAATTTTTATTCCGTCTTCAGAAAACTCACCTATTAATTTAAGTTTATTATCTTCTAACCATCTTTTAATATACATAAATTGTTTTTTATGTGCTTTAGCTGATATATCAGGATATTTTATATGTAATTCTTTTGCCACTAAATCTATAAACTCCTTTTTGTTATCAAAAATTCCTCTTTTATTAATTAATTTTAACGCGTTTATATAATCAATCCAATTCCCTTCTATTAATAATATTTCCTTTAATTTTTTAATAAATTTTTTGTTATTTGTTTTATATAAATCAAACAAATTTTCAAATTTTTTAATATCATCAAGTAATTTTAATTGATTTATTGTAATCATAAAATTTCCCGCCATCTTATCTTTAGATGTAGTTAATCTTCTGGGTCTCTTATCTTTATCAATTGGAATCTTTCCGAACATATCAAAAATTTTTTTCTTTAATTGATTTTGTCTTTCTTCTTTTGGAAATTCATTTATAACTTCATTTATTAAATTTAAAATATATAAAAATTCATATAAAGTCATATCCACTACAAATAGAGGCCTATCTAACATATAAAAATTCTAATTTAATCTATTTTATAATTTAAATTAATATCTTTACGATATTCTTCATCTATATATTTTAATTGACGATAAACTTGTGTTCTTAGCTTAATTGCAAAATCTAATGCTATTTTTAATTCTTCTATTGAATATTTTTCGTTAGGTGCTATTAATTTTAATAATCCACTGGTAATAGAAAAAACTGCCCTTCTATTTCTAGGTGAAGCTTCTTTGCTTCCATTCTTAAGTTTAATTCTATTTTCAATTTTTACTTTAAATGGTAATTCTCTTAATTTTGAAAGTACCCTATGAAAATAGTCTCCTGCAAAGCCATAATTATTAGAAAATGCAGCATTTGTTAATTTTTTAAGTTCCCATCCATGAATAAATCCACTAAATCTATCTAGCATTGCAGAATCTTGCCAATCCTCAGGTAAAGATAAAAAATATTTATTATCTAATGGCTTTAAATTTTCGTCGCAAAGTATATTTCCCATTAAAAATATTGAACATCTACTATAAATTTCTTTATTTCCTTTTTTAAATTTTCCATCTGAAAGAAAACCTCTAAGTTTAGCAGGAATCTCTTTAGAATCATATCTAAGTGGAACGTCTATAACCTCATCAAATACAATAACATCCTTAATTCCTAGTAGACCAACTTGCTTGATCCGAATATTATAAAATAAAGTTGCTAATGTTACATCTGAAGGTTGTACATTATATACATTAGGTGATATATTTTCCATTAAATACGATTTTCCTGTTTCTTTAGGACCTAATTCGATTAAATTTGTATTTGGTTCTACAATAGGTATCAAACGGCTTAATAATAATAATTTCTGATTAAAATCTGGATAGAATTCAGGATTAAGTCCTATGGTATTTATTAAGAGATTTAACCATTCTGATAAAGAAAATTTCTCATAACCTTGAACATATTGATTAAAAGAAAAGTGTGTTAATTCAAAGGGTTCAAAATTATTTAATATTAAATCAGTTTTAAAATAGGATTTTCTCTCAGTGGTTTTTTTAATTATTCCAAGCCCCCATACTCCTTCTCGTAGCATATTTTCATAGTTATCAACAATTTCATCTTTAATTTGAATTGGGGATTCTTTTCTTAGAAAAGGTACAATACACTTTCTTGTGGGAGGAGAAGTAGATAAATCAATTTGCACTCTATAATTATCTAATAATTTATTTTCATTAGAATTATAAAACTCATTTTTCCATACTTCATAATCTTTAGGATCAGGACGATATTTTGTTATAAATGTTGATATTTTTTTTAGTTCTTTCGAGCTTATTTTACCATTCTCATTCATAATTCCCATTATTAAATATTCAGAAACAAATCTAGGTACGGAGGGAAATGAACTTGCTAAATTCTTTTTTACTATTATACTTGAATAATTTTTTTTTAATTTATTTTCATATTCTGACATAGTCATCTTTTAAAATAATAATTATATGTGGAAGCTTCTTTGACGATTTAAGTCATCTTCAGAAGCAAAAACATCTATTGATAATAAATTCCTTCCTTTAAATCTGTTGCGTTGTAAATTTGGCAAGCTAAAATTTCCTTTTAGCTCAAAATTAAATTTTGATTTTTCAGAAAAAATTATTGTGATATTTTTAAATTTCTCTTCATTAGCATTTAAAATAGAGAATTTAACTCTTTCAATTTCTTCTCCATTTTTATATACTCTAAACTTTGAATTATTAGATCCTTCTAAATATATATCTATATTACTTATTTTGAATGGATTAGGATTTCTAATTCTAATTGTAAAATTGTAAGTTTTTCCTTTTATTATATCATTATCTAAGTTTTGTTCTAATTGAACTTCTGGATTTTTTACTATTATTTGATCAAATTTTTTGGACCCCGCTTCAAGTTCAGTATCAGTTTCATTACCCTCAAAATTTACAAAACTATAAAGAATTTCAAACTTTAATTCAAATCTTTCATTATTACTCATATAATGAAATTTATATTTTTGAGAAGTATCTAAAGATGGTAATATACCTTCTTCCTCTGAAAATTCTTTATTAAAAATTAATATATTATTACTGTTATATATTTTTACAGATTTGATATTTAGTGAATAATTTTGATCCTCATTTATTAGTGAAAATAATAATTGATTTTCAGAAGATAAATATAGATCTTTTGAATCCCAGATCAAGTTTGGTTTATATTTTGATCTGGTTGTTTTTATTGGTTTAAAAGAGTAAAATGGGACGATATTTTCGTAGAAACTTATACCTCCGTGACCTAGCATAGTTTTGGATTTTGATTTGCCTTTTGAAAAATAATATCGTCCATGAGTTAGATAATAACTATCTTTCTTATCATTAAAGATTTCTAAATAATAAATATTATTTTTAATTTTTTCATTATTCAAATGTATTTTTTCATTAACTTTAATATATCTCTTTCTTAAATTTTCATCAGATAAATTTTGATATCTTAAATTATTAATATCTAACTTTTTATAATAATCAATAAATCCATGGTCGGAAGTAACAAATATTTCATAATCATCTTTTTTTGGACCTAATTCTTTTATTTCATTAAAAATAGATCTAAAGATGGATTCAATATGATCTTTTATTTCATCTTTAATTTGATTATAATTATTCTCATTATATAATTCTTTTACTTTCTCAATTTTATGGATCCGAATATCTGGAAATGTAGAAATAACTAAATTTAATTTTTTATTTATTTTCAATTTTTCTTGCAAATCTCCAACAATTATTTCTTTATCTCCTGAATATTTAATAATATTTATTTGATCTTCATTGAAAAATTGCTCTAAGCACTCTATAATCTGATTTTCTGTTAGAATTTTTGAAACAAAGTTATTACAATAAATAGATTCTCTACTTATTTTAGAAATCGATGGAAGTAAGGAGTATATTTTTTCTTTCTTAATACTTTTTAGATTAAATTTATATAATAAATCTTTCCAAATTAAATCCCAAAAATCAATTCTCAAACAATCAATTATAATTACTATAAAATTTTTCTTTTTATCATCCGTATTTAAGGATCTGAAAACATCCTTTGTAAAATTTATTTTATTATGCTCATTTAATAATTCTCTAGAATAATTTTTTTTTATTACTGAGAAGAATTTATCTAGTGTAAAATTTATAACAAATTCAATGAAATCTAATGTTGGTATTTTTTTATGAAATTTTCTATTTAAAACATCATAAAAAGGATGTTTTTTATCCAACATAACAAAGATTTTTCTAATTTCGCGATATTTACGTTCAATATTAAAAATATTGTTTATAATTTTGCTTTTTATCCAAAATTCTAGAGTATTATTTTTATTTTTATTTAATGATTCAAAAATATATATCGAATAAAACATTATATCAAGTAAGTTATTAATAATCGTTTTATCGCGATTTTCATAATAATAGAAATTTTCCATCAAAGATAAATTTTGTTGATAATCTTTTATAGTTTTACTAATATTTCCAAAATTGAAATCATTAATTTTAATTTTTTTATAAATTTCATTAATCAAATCATCAAAAAGTACATTAAATAAAACATCAATCCATCTATTGTAGGATTTTTCAAAAAGGAATATTTCATTTTGAGGTATAAATAGATTTTCTTTTGTTATGGAATCAAGAAATTTTTTTTTAAAGTTAGGGTCTTTTTTTTCATAACTTTTTTCAAAATCTTTTATGTATTTTTTTTTTAAAAAATCTTTGAATTCTGGTTTATATAATAATTCTAAATAATTATCACTGAATGTGCAAAATTGATTAATAGTATCAAATATCTCATTCAAAGTATAATCTGACTTTCTATTAAATAAATCTAAATCTGACTGATTTAATGAAAAAGTTCCTCTTCCACATTTTAATTGAAATAAATTTATCAAAAAAATATGTTTTAAAAAATTTTGATGATTTTTTTTATCTTTTACAATAAGTATAACAATATTTAATACTTCTTGGAATTCTTTATTTTTAGTTTCTTTAATAAATTTAAAACAATTTGAAATAAGTTGAGAATCATAATCTTCCTTCAAATTGAAAATTAGTTCGATTAATTCATAAGCTTTTCCTGTCTCGAACAATACTCTACGATTTGAATCGGATCTAAATTTTCCAATTAATTTTTTGTAATAATTGCTAAAAAAAAATCTATTTCCAAAAAATAATATCAATGCAGTAAAAAAATCGTCTATCTTATTATTTGCAATTATATCAAATTTTTGTGAATTATTCAGAAAATATTGAATTGATTCATAATAATTCTTAAAAAACTCTTTTTTACCAAAATCTTGACTATATTTATTAATTTCACTTTCTAATTTTTTATCCACTTCTATATCTAATAGATCTAGAATCGATTTTAAAATTGAAAAATCTAATATATCAATATTTAAATCTTCAAATTTGTTTTTTAGATTCTCTCTTCCATATTTAAATAAAATAATGCAAAAACCATTTTTAATAATATCTTCAAATAAATTATTTTTATCTATTTCCAATCTATTTTTATAATTTATCTTATAAATAGAAAAATCTCGATTAAAATAATTAAGTTTTTTCGGAATCTCAATCTCTTCTAAAAATCCATTTTTATCTTCAATTAAAAAATAAAACGATTTATAATTCGAAATATTATTATTTCGAATATTAATTAAGGACTTAATAATTCTTGAACTAATAAACTCTTCTTCATTATTCATTTTTTTGCTATTCTATTTTTAAAATCCATTCAATATTTTTGTCTGAATTTTCTTTCTTATATTTATTAAATTCATCCTCAAAAGAATCTAAAAATTCTACAACACTGTGAAATTGAATTTTCCGATCTTTTAATGAATTTATTATTGTTTCTATATTTATAACTTTTATTTTCATTTCCCCCAATAATTTTTTTAATATTTCAAGAAAATCCGTTTTTTCTTCTTTTTTCAACTTATCATAAAAATCACTTAATTTTTTTACTTTATTGGTAACCTCTTCTATATCGTTGTATTTTTCGAGTAATTTTTTCCCAAAGACTGCTTGATCTTTTTCAGATTCCATAATTTTTATTATTTTATTTTCAAATTCTTCCTTTATTTTTTCTTCATCGAAATTAATAATGTTTTTGAGTTCTTCTATACTCTTTTTACAATCTTGACAAAATCCATAATTCCTAAGATCAATAGTATTTAACTCATTCGCTTCTTTGCTGCAAATATTTTTTAATTGGGAGGATATTTTATCAATAGAATATTTTTTATTAAAATATTTTTTAAGTTCAGTATCTTTTTCAATTAATTCACGTAGAAAATTCCAAGTAATATTAGATTTTAGTTTATCCCTAAGATCTTCTAACTTTTTATTTCGTTTTTTATGTATTTCTGTATATAAATTTATAAAATTTTTTTGTAACAGATTAAAATCCTCTAAAATCTTATTATACTTTTCCTCATCCCAGAAATAATCTAAATTTTCATTCTCTAAAAAAGATAATATATTTTCTTTTAATATTAATAAATGTTCTCGATTCATAAAATCACTATATTTTTAGATTTCGGCATAAATTTATTATATTTTCTATTTTATTTAATTTATCTTTAGAAAAGTCTCTAAGGATTTTATATTTTTCAAGAACTTTACTAAATTTTTTATCATTATTCGATAAAAAATCATAAAGATGTTCAATTTCATTTAATTCTTTAATTTGATTAAACATATTCATAAGTTGAAACAATTTTAATTTTTTTTTAACACTTTCATTATTTTCTAAATCAAGTTTCGCTAAAAATACAGTAATTTGATTTATTAAACTTTCAATATTTTCTAATGAAATATGATTTTGAATTATTTCAAAAAGTTTTCTTTCTCTATCTAATGATTGACTCTCTTTAAGAGTGATTAAATCTATTTTAGATCCATCATTATAATTTTCATCAAATTTTACAATATTTGTATCTCTAAAAGAAATTAATTTATTAATTATGAATTCCCAGTTTTCTGGAGAGATTATTTCAACTTTTCCAAATTTTCCATTTTGGTCTACTAATTTTCTTAAGAAATAATTTGTAGAACCAAATATGGGTTTATTTCCAGATTTGCTACGGGTATTTAAAGCATTATTATTTTTATCATAGAATTTGATTTTTCCTTTTTGATGGAAATAGAATAATCCTAAAATACTTTGATAAATCGACATTCCATATTCATTTATTCTAAATTTAAAACAAAATTCTAAAATTTCCTTTTTATTATCTAATTCATCAATAAAATTTTCGAATTTTTTATATGATGGGTGTATTTTTGATACTTCTTGAAGGGAAAAATGCGTTCTATTAAGTTTTAATAATTTTAAATCTTCTACACCAATTTTTAAATGTTTATATTTTGCTGAATCAGTTTTAACAACCTCTTCTCTTTCTTTAAACAAAGCATCCCATATCTTATCAGATTCTGTACCTGCTATTGGCTTACTTAATTTTATAGATTTAGGGTATTTAAATGATTCTAATTCATTTTCAATAATTTTTATATTTGAATCATTATAAACAATCTCTTTAATTTCATCAAATTTATAAAAGCATTTGTGATTATCATACCATTCTTCTAGATCATAATTATCTAACTCCGTTAATTCATTTAATTTATTATCATTCTGCATTTGAAGATTATCAATAATAGAGGGATTTTTATTTGACAAATTAATAATTACATCAGAGATTTCAGAATAATTAGGCACAGGAATTTTTTCCTCTTGAAAATATTCTTTATATAAATTTTCTGGATTTCTTTCTTTAATTTCATTAATATTATCAAATATCCACTTAAGTATATTCAAGCTAATGTTCTGTCTAATTACATTATATTTAGAAAATTTTATCATTTCCTTCATTGGTTTACAAATGATAAATGCTATGTTTTCATTTTTAATTTTATTAATGATCTCTATTTTTGGATCGAATTGATCCGAAAGAAATTTTTGTTTCGGAGGCAAAAAATAATAAATTAAATCTAAAACATTTAATTTATATTGATTAGACTCTCCAGTTAATGGATTTATTGTATTTTTTTTATCTTGAATAATTTTAATTAAAGTATCGATTTCATCATTATATTCAAAGAAAATTAATTTCTTTTGCCTTATATTTTTAGATTGTTCAGGTAAAAAATCTATTATTTGTTTAAGATTTTCATGTTTTTTTTTTAAAAATTTATAACAATGTTCCTCATTAATTTGTTTCTTTATTTTTTGTATATATATATCAATTGGTTCAGTTCTACTTAATGTTAGTTCAATATAATTGTCATTAAAATTAATATCCTTTAAATTTTCATCTATTATGCAAAATTCTACAAAATCTAATATTTTTTTATATTGCTTCTCATTCATAATATATATTGCTCTTAAATCTTTTTCCGATATCGTAGGATCAACGGCACCTAGGTATTTTAAAATTAAAGTCTTAATAGCTTTTTCAGAAAAAATATCCTCCGGATTATTTTTTTTCCTTGCTTTTTCTAATCTATGATAGATATTTTCCAAATCTTCATTATTGACGAATAATTGTCTCATTTCATTAAAAATGTCAAAAAAATTATCGATATTTATTAAATTATCTTCCTCTTTTTCTAATAGGGTCGAGTATTTTGTGAAGCAATCATTGACAAAGTTTAAAAATCCTCTATCCTCAGTTGAATATTTATTGATTACTTGCTTCATAATTGTTGAAAAAAGATATGGATGAAAAGGATAGAAAGATTGTATATTGGCAACAAATTTTTCTTGAATATTTTTAATTTTTGTAATTTTAGGAGATAGATTTGTTAAATAAATCTTTCTTATTATATCATCCGGAATTTCTAAAAGTTTTAAATCTTCGTATAGTTTTTCTGCAACTCTCTTAATTTCTTGTTTTTTAATTTGATCTTTATAGAAAAATCGTTTAGATATAATACTATCTATATAATCACCCTTAATTGTTAGAGTTCTTTCAAATCTATTCTCAACTGTATTTCCTATTGATCCAATAAAAATTTCTTTTTGATGAGCAAAAATAGCCATTATATTATTATTTTCAATTAGATCATTTTTATCATCATATAACTCATTAACAGGCCATTGATTTATTTTTCCAAGAACTCCTTGTAAAATTTTTAAAAGATTTTCCGTAGAATCTGTCCACCATTGAGTTAATTCATCAAATAGAAAGATTATATTTTTATATTTTCTACCTAATTTTTTATGTTTACATATATCTTCTAATGGATCTTCAGATTTAGCAGTTGTTCTTTTAATGGCATCTTCTAAAGCTTGATTTATTTTGCGCGCTGAATTTATTATTATATTATAATTAACTTCCTCGCCTTCTTCAATTTTATTATAAATTTGCTTGAATTTATCATATTCTTCTGGATCCAAATACTCATTACAAACATCTTTCTGCTTTGTTTCAAAAAAATGTTTAATAATTTTTATTTCAGAAATCAATGTATCAGGTGTCTTTAAAATATACTTTGTTACTGCTAATTCGATAATTTTTTCAAATTCCATTCCTCGAAATTCTGTTAACCTTATAGGAATAAATAATGTTCCAGTTAAATCGGAATCATCTATGGGTTGATTTTCTAGTTCTTTAAATCTTTCCAATTTCTCTCTAAAGGTTTTATTTTTTATTTCTTCTATTTTTTTATCAACAAAATCCCTAATTTGATTATTATAGTTATCACTTAATAATAAGGAAAAAAATAGAAAAATATGTGATTTGCCAGTACCAAAATTGCCTTGTAAATCAATGCATCCTTTTCTTGTAGGATCACTTATCCTTTTATTAATCGAATCCAAAAACTCTATGAATATATCTATGACCTCTCTATTTAAGTCATAATTTTCTACATATTCTATTAATTGATCTTGGTTCCATTTTTTAATTCTATAAAAATCATTCACGTCTATAACATCTTTGCTAAATTTTCTAATTTCTCCAATTAAATCTTTAATTTTCATCATTAATATCTAAACTCTTAATTTTTATTTTTATTAAAGTATTAAAATAATTATTTTGAAGACATTGGTTGATTTCTTCATTTGTTAAATTTTCATTTTCAGATATTCTAAATTTATTAAAAAAACTATATAATGATCCTCTGCTAGGAAGTTCAACGTTAATCATTATACTCTTATTTAGTATTGAATTATTTTTATCCCAAAAATCTCTATATTTCATAAATTGATTTTTATTAAGTATCCATATCAGAGAATTATTATAATTAAAATTTGAATATTTTCCAAACTCGTATTCAATATTTAAATTTAGTTCTTTATAATAATTAGACAATAAATATTCTAGTCCATCTATTATCAAAATTTTCTTATTTTTAACTCTTGAAATTATTTTATTTAAAAATTCCTCAGGAGAATTATTTAAAAGGAATCTTTCTTGAATTTTTTCTTCACTATATTTGCTATATTGATCTAAAAAGATATTTTTAATAGAAATAATTTTTAAATTTTCAACATAAATTTCTTTTAATTTTTTAGCTATTTTAGTCTTTCCTACTCCTTTTTCACCGAAAATAAAAATTAAAGTACGACGATTTGGAGATTCAATTGCACTTTCTATTTTTCTTAAAGCTTTCTTTTGTTCTTCAAATAATGTTATTGTCATGATCTATTTAAAACTTATTTCCCATTGATCATAATTTACTTTAAGGGCATAACCAATTTGCTGCTGATAAAAAAATAAATTTTTTTCAAATCCTGGTTCTAAACTTCTTTTTAGTTTTTGTTTATTAAGAAAAAAAAATTTAACAAAATTGTATTCATTAATTATGTTATTTAAGGGAGGGGCATTTTGATTTTTTTCTTCTAATTCGTTTAGATATAAAATTAATAGTATTCTAAAATCGGGGTAATAATTCTTGATTCTAATTTGATTCTCTTCTAAACTTCTATCTAATTTGTTATCAATGATTAATCCCACATAAATTAAATTTGAAATTGTTCTTTCTGCAATATTATTAATGCTAGTGGCGCTTAATGGTTTTTTTTTAGAATTCTCGATCCTAGTAATTACTTCTTTAATTTTTCCTATAAATCTAATCTTGTTTGTAGTTAATTTTCTAGTTGGACCAAGTAAATTATATATAATTTTAATAGCATTACTAAACCCTTCACTATAATATAATAGCCCTATATATAAAATCTCATTATCAATTTTTTTATTAGAGAGTCTAAAAAGATTTGTTATAGGTTTAAGGTAATAATACGAAACAGATTCTCCATTCTTATTAATTTTTTTGACTTCAAGCAGAGTTGATAATTGTTTTAAAATTCCTTTTTTTGATTCTTTTTCAATATCTTTAACCATTGAATAATACTCGTCAATTAATTCCCTCAATTCTTCATAAGTGAATTTTGTATTTTTAATATTTATATTTTTATTTTTTGCTCTTTTTTCAAATTTTTCATATAAATATTTGAAACAATTTCTGAAATCATCATTCAAATTATATTGAATTGTCCTAGCCATAGTTTTTTTATCTTAAACAGTTTAAAATGAATTTTTAATAAATGTCTTTAGAAAACTATACTTATTTAGTAAATACAACTATTAAATATAAATTAATACTTAAAAATTTTTATAATAAACAGAAAAAATTATCTTTAGTATTTAATAAAACTTTTTGGTAGGAAATTGAATATAAAAGCAGATCTACCTTATAGTAGTTTTAAAATCATCAAAAATAGCCTTAAATTTCTCTCTAACATTTTTAGAATCATTTGGATTTTCTTCTTTTGTTCCTATTCGTCTAAATCCCACTTGATCTGGTATAAATTTGTTAAAAAAATTAGCTCCTGGACAACCTTCACTTAATTCTTCTTTATAATTAGGAATTTTATCTTCACGATGATATTTAGTTTCAACTTTATTAAAAAATAAAGAAGCAAGAGAGTACATAAGAGCATAGCACGGAATATTATCAATAAAAATTAAATCTTTAAGTTTCTATCACACATGAAATCAGCATTAATTGTTAAGTGAGGGAATTATTTGAAAAAATAATTAAAATCACATTAAATTTGGGTTCAATGTTTTGAAATTATCAATAGATTTAACAATTTTTTTAAAACTGCTGGGTTATTAAAAATAAGAAAGCAGAGATTGTGTCATCTAAACAAGCTTCCAAAGCCTCTTTATATCGAAGATCCCAGTTTCTTGAATTAAATCTAGTCATAAACCTAGAATTAACATTTATCTTACTCTTTTTTCTCCTCCAAGTTGGGAATCTTTTTTTGATTTCATCATTTTCAACATCATTTAAACTCTTACCTTTTATTGCTAAATCTTCAAAAATCTCTATTAGACGTTTATCTCTCTTTCGGTTTTTTCTTTGAAATTCTGGACTTTCACAAGAATTTGTAAAAAAATTTGTTAATTGTTCAATTTGAAAAAAGTCACTCTTTCCATATGAATACATTTTAAAACCTTCATATCGAATTAACATATTATTCAGAAATTTTATTTGCTTTTCATATAAATTATCTGCATAAGCTAGACAATCAAATTTAATAATTTTTTTTTGAAAAGCATCGCAATCTTTTTCTATACAGAAATGACAAGGCAACTTTAACACATTTATAATTATATCTATTCCATTACGAACACCTTGCCATATTATGTTCGTTATTATTGACGGAAAATTAAAAGTTCTATTTGAATTCTTTTTTGGATATTCTACATGGATATACTCAACATCTATAACTAAAAATCGTGATCTTTTAAATTTTTCAAAATCAAAATTATTCTTATTATATTTTATAAAATTATCTATATTATTCTTTCTATCCCTGATTACTTTATTTTTTAAATAAAAAAGATTTTTTTCAAATTTTTCCTTTTTATTATTGATTAATTTTGGAGTTTTCTCTATTTTAAAAGATTTAAAAGAACTTTTATTATATAATAGCAATAGTTCTCTGATCGCTTCAAATACTAATTTTTTCTTTATAAAATATATTGCCTCTTCTTCATATCTATATGAATTCTCCTTAGTTGTGTCCATTTTTTTTATCAGTTCATATCCTTGATTGAACCATGGTTCACTATTTAAAAAACTCAAATCTTTAGCTTTAAATAATCCTCTTAGAAATTTACTAGGAGAATCAACAAAAGGAAAATAAACCGATGGTAAGAATTTTTGTTTCATATAATTTAATTTAAGAAGAGGTTCAATTTTTTTAGAGATATATTCATTTTTATCATAGCACCAAAAAGTGATTTCTTTAAGATTTTTTAATTTTTCTAACATTTTCTGTTCAAAATCTAATGAAAAACAGTCATCTGGTAATCCAAAAATTGAACAATATAATGGATTTTTTTCAAATATATCATATTTACGATCACTTTGTTCTATATAATATCGTGCACATCCTCCCAATGTACCTAAATCATTTTTTTCAATAACAATTGAATTTTTTTTTGAGTTTTGATTTCTATTTTCATAATTAGTTGGAAAACATTTAATTGGATGTATACTATAAACAATTTCAATATTTTTTATTGTTGGAGCATAAACAATTCCCCATAATAATGGAATTTCTTTAACTGGATCATTATTTAAAGTTTGATTTTTCCATGGCCAATCTTTTGCTTTTATATGAAGTAGAAGAATAAATATACCAATTTTTTTTTTATAAAGAAATTTCGAAATCTTTTTTAATTTAAAGATCTTCCCTAATTTTTTAATTAATATATCCTGATTTTTTAAAACTATTGAATTCATTGATCTATTTTCTAAAAAATTTCAATACCATATTTTCCTTTACCAAAAAATTCTGGATCAATTCCCAATGATTGCATAGAGGGTGAAAGAATTTTTCTATTTTCACAAAATGATTTATTTCCTGAATTATATGTACATCTTTCACATTCATCACAATAACAATCTCTTATACTAAGCGCGAAATAATAACCCATTGAATATACCAATTTATGAATTTTTTTTAAAGCAATATTATATCTATATTTTTTATATTTATTCTTCTTCCATTTCCAAACAAGAGCATAAGTCCATAAATTTAAATTTATATATTCAGAATAAGGAGGACAAGAAAAATTTCTATTATAATGCCTGCATTCCTCATTACAAATTGGTATTTCTTTTCTATTTATTTCATCAATATTAAAGAAATTAATTTTTGAATAAAGTTTTGGATTTTTTTCTTTATATTTTTCAATACTTTTAAGTATCTTACTTTTTGGAAATTGTTCGAATTTTTGGTGAGAATCTTTCTTCTTAAACTCAATATTGGATAAAGAATCATCATTTGTAAAGATACAACCACATCTATTTATGGTATTATTATTAGTTAATTGAAAATCGAAACCAACATTAGTCATTGTCTTTATACAATCAATTTGAATAGATTCCATACTAATTTGCTTTAAATGAGGTTTTTTACATAATTTGTCTTCAATACATCCACATGGTCTGCATCTTTTACAAGATCCCCCAGAAAAAACTTTATTCTTTTTTCCATTAAAATTTATGAGATTACTTAATTGGTGAGAAATTCGCTGTATTTCATATTCCTTCTGAATGTTTTCAAATCTTATTTTAAACAGGGAATAATTTTTAAGATTTTTATATGAAGTTGCAAATAATATAACCCATTTGAATTTATTTTTATTTATTAAATTAAATAAAGATTTAGTGTAAGGAGGACAAGAATATTTTCTATTATAATTTTTGCAACCATATTTACACATATATTCTGCTCTTTTATCAAAAATAAGTCTTTTAAATGGTATTGTTTTCATGAAAGCCAATTGGCTTTTTTCAAAGTATTTATTTAATATTTTTTTTAGATTCATTAAATTATACCTAAAACATTATTTGAAGCATTGGGGATCAGGAGCAATTAAAATTATTTTTTTTAAATCACACGATTCACTATTTTTGCTTAAAATTCTTTGGGCAACGCACTTGCCTCTACATTCATTTAAATAGTTGCAATTTTGGCAAGGTTCCTTGAGATTTTTATATCCTTGTTTGATAAAATTACGAAATATTTCAAAATTTTTAGAAAACCAAATATCTTCGAAATTTTTATCGTATATGTTTCCAGCACTAAATTGTTTAAGGTTTTTCCATGCTGGACACATACTTACGTCTCCATTAGGTAAAATTAAAGGAGCATCAAAACCTCCTCTACAATAATGATTTTCTTCAATATCATATAAATTAGATTCACTTAATAGGAATAAAAAATTCATTGGATGCCCAATTCTTATTTTATTTTTCATATTTTTAATTTTAAGTAGAGATACTAGTTCTTGAATTACTTTTTTGAATTCTTTTTTACTATTATACAAATATTCTTTATTTCCTCTTCCTTGAGGGACGAATCGTAAAAAATTAATCTTTTTAAAACCTTTTTGAAGACAAAAATTTGTGATTTCTTTAATATATTTATAATTATATTTAAAAGGCACTATATTTGCTTCTAAAATAAAATTATTATCTATTAATTTCAATATTGAATTCTGAATTAAATTAAAAGAATTTTGTACTTTATTTATTTTTTCTATTAATTCTTTGCTATGTCCTTGAATATTTAAAACGATTTTAGTATTTTTTTTATAAGGTGAGAGAACTTTTAAAATTTCCTCTGATAAACTTCTCCGATTCAAGGAATTATCGAGAATTATACCGGATGTATAAATTATAACCTCTAAATCCTTCTCATTTAAAAAATTAATTAATTCTTTAAAGTGGGGATAGAGAAATGTTTCACCTCCGGAGAGAGATATAATTTTTAGATTGAATTTTTCTATTACTTCCTCAATAATTTTCTTTATTCTATTCAAATTAAGAAATGTAGACTTCTCTAAATTTGACTCGCTACTGCAATAAACACAATTTAATGCGCACTTATGAGTCAGCTCTATACTTAATTCTTTTATATTATTAGTTAATCTATTAATCGAGATTCTAACCACTCTTTATCTCTTTTATATTTTTTTGGATCAATATCTTGATCATCTACACGTATAAATAGACTGATATCATTATTTCCGCAATTAGGACATTTAGATAATAAGTGAAGCCCATCAGATCCACTTAATATATTACCACATTTCTGACATTTTAAACCCATAATTTTTAACACGATATATATTTTTTTTGAATTTTATCTAGAATATTTTTTGAATATATATTAGAATCATAAACATTAAATATTAACTTAAAAAGATCTTTTTGAGTTTCATGTTTCTTATCATATTTTTCATTATATTTAAAGAAAAAACATTCTTCCTTTTTTTTACAATTTTGGCATTTATTTTTCCATTCATTAATTTTCTCTCTATCTTTAAATATTTCAATCATCCGATTTGTATCATTCTTATAGATTGAACTATAATCGTCTTTAATATTTATTATCATATCTAAAAAATTGTTTAATTTTTTATTTATTTCTTTCTTATGCCATGATACATTATGTCCTCGTCTAAAAGTAGGGTCATTATATATAATTTGACCTTTTTTAAGGAGTTTTGTTTCAGAAGATTCAAATCCACACACAAAACCGTTATTATTGAACATTCTTGTTTCTTGAAAATATATTTTACCAACTTTATAATATCCTATAATATAATTTTTATTAATATCTTGATCTCTTGTTCTAAAGAGTATGTACTTATTATTTATTTTTCTTTTTATAAGATTTCTCACTCCACGTATATTGCAAATCGAATTATAGGAATGATCTTCAAATATTGGAAATTCGAAATGTATTTTTCCATCATTACATCTAGTTAAAAACATATTTCTATATGCAATATCCCTAGATAAATTTAAAAAACAATCTTGTGGAAAACTTGGAGAGGAATAATAATAAAATAATACAATGTCTCGATCAGAATTAATATTAAATCACTATCCTGCTATAAAAAATTTCTAATTATTTTTAAATTCTAAATTTTTGAGATTTATGTTAATACTATAAATTATTAAGATATTTAAATATCATTAATTTAACAAAATCAAGGTAATAAATCTAATATTATCCAAATTCCAAAATTGTTATCAATTGAATATTCTTCATAGTATTATTTTAAGTTATTTAATAAAATGAAATTTTAATTTAAGGTATAATTAGAGCTTTAGAAAAAATATTTTAAACTTAAGTTTATAAACAAATTTAGTTGATATATATAATATATAAAGGAGAATTAAAAATTAAGACCGACTATTAGTGAGATTTTTCCCCAGCATACCCCAAAAATAGGAGCTGATGTAGCATTTCATCTGCAAGAGACAAATTGAGAAGGAGAATTCTGAGGTTAGAGCAAGGATTCCCCCAAAACTGGATATATATAGAGCGGGAAGTGAAACATCCACTCAGTTCAAAAGAGTCTGAAGGAGTCAAGGCAAGTTCCAACTTTATTGGGAAGCAAATCATCGAAATTTTTCGCCAAGATTTATTAAACGTTCAAAATCTTAAAATTACAACCATTCGCCCGGTAATAGGACCTAATGGAGCTGGGAAAACAACTCTCTTAAAGTTTAAGGTACAAGAGCGATTAAATCAAATAGCTCCAGAAAGAAATCTATATTTATTTTTTGATTTTAAAGAAATCACAGAGGATAAAGACCAATTTTGGGATA
The DNA here is from genome assembly GCA_016839555.1 of Promethearchaeota archaeon. Lineage (GTDB taxonomy): Archaea > Asgardarchaeota > Lokiarchaeia > Sigyniarchaeales > SOKP01 > TEKIR-8. The sequence goes on along the minus strand of JAEOUA010000006.1, from coordinate 137,749 downwards.
TTTTCGTCCAAGAATTAATCAGTCAACTGATTGACGAGGAAAATAATATTTTAACAGAATTAATCGAAAATATTAGTAGTCATAGAAGAAGGCTTGAACTTAATCAAAAATTTCGAAATAAACAATTAATTGACCACCTCCTTAAATTAATTCTAAAAGATCCTGGGGAGCGAGAAATTGCGTTAAATTATTTTTATGGGGGGATTATAAATTCAAAAACGATACGAGATTTATTTTTTGGATTTATAGAATTAGCTTTAGACCAAAATTATTTAGTTACTATTGGGTTTGATGAGCTTCAGTTTTTAAATGAAATAGACAAATCCAATGTGCTTTTAAAGCTTATTTTAGAAAGTTTTATCCGTCATCTCATGGAAAAGTTCTCGAATGAGAGATTATATCTGGTTCTTTCATGTTTACAAAATCCCAAGAAAGAAGAATGGACAAATTTAAAAGAGCAGAGTAAAAATTTCAAAAGTATCATTGAAAATAAAGAAATAATATTGGGAAATCTGACACCCAAGGAAAAGGAAGCAATAATAACTCAAGTTGCAGATAAAATAGGATTTAAAAGAAAAGAAAGAAAAATATTTTTCAGGAAGGTTAAGGAGTCCTTATATTATTATCTACCGAGGGAGTTATTGAAATGTATAGCAAATGTTATTGATTCAATGGATTATACATATCATACAGAATATGAAATACGAAAAATCTATGAAAGCGATGCGAGAGAATTTATGGAAGATAAATTAAAATCCAAAGGGTTTATCCACTTGGAACCCGATATAAAGAAAATTGGAGGTTATAATCTAGATATTTATGCGACGGCACCCACTCATCGTTCTAATTATGTTAAAAAAGCCTTTGGAGAAGCCTCTATGATTCAACGCTCAAGTATTAAAAGGAAAGTTGAGAAATTTGCTGATTGGTTATTACGAATGAAAGGTCGGGAATATAATCCTGATAAGGGCGATTATGCGTTCTTTATAACTCCACCGAACAATATCACAGATGATGCAAGAAAAGTATTAGATGATAACAATATCGAATTTAATGCTTTTAAATCCTCCAATCTCGAGCAAATAATTGAACATGAGCGCGTAGAGGTAGAGGAGGCAGTAGTGGAACCCACAGAAATTGAAATTAAGCCTGAACCATCTGTAGAAGCTGAGAAACCAGAGACAAAGGAAAAAGAAGAAGGCAAACTCTTTTTAGTTAAAGGAGATAAGTATAATTTGGAAGATGTGCCTGGAATTGGTTCAAAAAATAAAGAAAAATTAAATGAGGTGGGTATTCACACAATAAAAGATTTGCTGAATTGTAATGCAAAATTAAAAGCGAAGGAGATATATAGAGTAGGTGTTGCCAGCATTAATAAATGGAAGAAAAATGCGAGACAAATAATTAAAGATTGAAATCTCCAATTTTCTTCTTAGAATCATTTAAAGCATAAAAAAGATTAAAAATAATTATTAAGAGATTCTAAAATTCTAAAATAATCTTATATTTTCATCAATCTTCTCCAAAATTTTTTGTTTCACTTCAGGATCAATTAAATCAGTGTCTTCTATAAACTCATTTGTTTTTTGTAATAATTCCTTATGATTAATTAGTAAACACATAAAAATATCACGTAAGGAAGTCCTTACTCTAGCATCATAATCTCTAAAAATAAGTGAATATTCTGTGATATCCTTTAATATAACAAATAGTATTGCTTCGATATAATCAATAACCCCCCCATCGAACCCATTAACACCGAATTCTTTCATGTGCTCTCTGATCCTTTTATGAGGAAACAAATGGAGTGTCCTTTCACCATGATTATTCATAAATTATTCCTCCTTTCTTTTATTTATATAATAATTTATCATATCCAAAGCCTCTATAGAAAAATCTATACCTTCTTCTATCTTTAAATGTCTTATAAGATTTGTGATGAAATTTATAGAGATATACTTATCCATACTGTTCAAATTAATCCAAAAATCGTAAAGACTAATTAAATGTTCAATAAAATAACAGCCTAAGAAAGTTCTAAGATTATGAGAAGCATTTCTAAAATCTGTTTTATTTTGAAAAAATTCGATTTTCCCTATTCTATCGATTTTAATAGAATATTTCCAGTCAGATAAAATAAAATAAAATATGCATTCAATTGGTTTGTTATTTTCAAGTAATTTCATAATAACATATCTGGAGAAAATAATATATATTAAATGTTTTGCTTCTAGGATTTCACGAACAGAATTTTCTCTTCCATCGAATAGCAAATCTTCTATAAAAATTATTTTAAAGTCATCTCTGATCAGAGGTTTATTGAACATCGCTTTTTCCAATAAATACATGAAAAATTCGACATTGAAGCTATAATCTTTTATAACTATAACTTTATCCTTTAAAAGTACATTGAAATCCTTCCATACTTTACTGAAATGTTGTTTATTACCTTTAAAAGCTATTAATTCTGGATAGATAATAAATATATAATCTTTTATGATTTCAGTTATTTTGACATATTCTCCATTTATTTTCTCATAATATGTATCTTCTGGAATTATTTCAAGAGTATATTTAACTATAATTATATTTTCTGCAAAAGGCGAGTATCCATTATTTTTTGTAATTTCTAGAGGATATTGAACATTTTCAACTAATTTAAATTTAATCTTGCTTTTTGAATTTTGATTATGTGTCTGAAATTTATCTTTTAGAACATCAATAAAAGGCACCAGATCTAAATCATCTTTAACTTTAACCTTTCTAACTTTTATTATTTTAAAATAACCATGCATATCTAAAGTATTATATTTAGTACTATCTTCCATGAATTGTTGCTCTCTAAGCTTTTGAAAATAGATATTTCTTTTTTAAAAGATCTTTGAAAATGAATATATTTAAAGAAAAATTAATGCTAATTTAATTCGCAAAAAAAAATATTTAAACAAAACTAAAAAATACTCATTCTACTAAATCTATAGAAAATTTTTAAATAAAAGTTCAAACTATATTTTATCTGAACGAAACAAATAATAGGAGAAATTCCAGGTATGGATTATGTCATTTACGATGGCAAAAAGTATAAAGTGGATAACTATAAGCGGTTAATTCTCAGCGGCTTAGATATTGAAGAAATTTCGCAGATTGAAGGACTTTATAAGACAGAAGTGGTAGAAACGCTCTCGCTTTATATGAATAAAATTTCAGAAATTTTTTTCCAATAGCTTTATTTGAAAACACTCCATTAATCTTATCACTTTTAAATTTAATTGTTTTATCATACGTATCGACATTATTAATGATTTTACGATCAAGGAAGAACCATAGCTGAGGTCCAGCACCGAGTTGGTTTATTTTTCTAATTCTCTCTAGTTTTCCAATCTTTTGTTCCTTCGTTTTATTTCACTCTTATTAAAATTCTCTACATATATTTCTTACTACTTAAGATATATATAATTTTTTTTCCTTATTGTTCTAATCATAAAAAAAATCATAAAACACTATAATAATAGCTCGTTTGAGATTTTTTTAATAATTCATCAAGAAATATATTTAGTTTAATATTTTTAACGTTAATCCATAAAGAAATCATCTTCCAAGACGAGAGCTTTAGACTCTGCTTCGATCATTTTAATTCTTTTTTCTGTTTCATGATATTTATTAGAAGCCCGTTCTAAATGTCCACCTAAAATATTAAATTCATCTATAAAATTATTAATATCTTCTCGAAATTTTAAAAAATCCTGATAAAGTCTTTCAATTTGTTCTGGAAACTGTTCCCGCTTAATTGTTTCGTTAATGGCATGGAGTAGATAATAAAGAGTCAGAGGAGAGCATAATAAAACCCTTTTATTGATTGAATAATCAATTATTTCTTCTTCTTCAATTATTGTTAAAAAAATACTTATAGCTGGGACATACATTAAAGAATAATCTGTTGTTTCCATATCGGGTGCGACGTATTTTGAAGTTTCATCTATCCGTTTTTTCACATCTTTAATGAATTTTTTTAAAAAAGATTCCTTTTTCTCAGGGTCGTTTTCTTTCACCATATTTTTATAATTATTTAACGGGAATTTGCAATCGATTGGTATTATAAAATTTTTTGTTAATATCGCAATATCTACTATTCCATGAGATCCAAGAGTATATTGTTTTTCCCAGCATGATGATGGTAATACATCATTTAATATGTTTTCAATTAAGATTTCTCCTAGTTTCCCTCTTTTTCTTTCTCCGGATAAGAGATCTTTTAATTCAGTACTTATTTCACCAAAATAATCAGCAGTTCCTTTTATTTCGGAAATTGATTTAGTAACTCTATTAAATTGATCTGAGATTCTTCTTTCTGAATAGCTTAGATCTTCTTTTATTTTCTTAGATATATCTTCAGACTTAGCTCCTTCTTTTTTTAGAAGATAAATAACTATGAAAAGCAATGCTAATAAACCGAGAATTATAATAAAAGACACTATAGAAAGTATATCCATTTAATTACCCTTTTTTAATATTTGAGTTTTATATTAAATTTTTAATTTTGATTTGATTTTATGTCAATTATTAAATTTTTTTTATTCTTTTAAATTTTATTATATCTTTTTTTGAATCTTTAGGAAATCTTTCAAATTTGGAGACATTGAATCTAAGTTGAAATAGATTGAAGGCGCTCCTGGAGTTCCTCGAAAACCATCTCCAACCCTTAAAAGATAATGGGTTTTTTATTGAAAGATAATTTATGAATCTTTAATTTAATCTAGATCTATTAAAATAAGTTATAACCAATGCGGGATGCATAGTTTAGGAGGCTACTAAATTACAACTTAATCCCAAAAACCAAAAAGAAAAAATGTTGTAGGGTGGTTAATACCTTAATGTTTATTCTTCAGAAGAGAAGTACGCCTTTGATAAATAAATGCATAACTTAAACACGTGGCTCTTTAGCCATCCTACTTTTTTCGATTTCGGTATACTTTTGTTTCTTTTGCGCGTGTAATATCTTGATATCTTCATTGAGTTTCTCTAGTTTTTCGCCATAATAAGGAAATAGATAGATGAAAATCAAGCTAATTGCTTGGAATATTGCGGGGGCGACAAACAAGAGAACTTTAATCCCTAAGAGTGCCGATGGGGTTTGCACAGGCTCGCCTTGTATAAAACTAAACGCAAGGAGTATTTGCGTAGCAATAATTGGACCAAGACTGTCTGCCGGCTTGAACAAGAGAGAGCTCGTGCCTTGGAAAATGCTTTCGCGCCTGCTTCCATATTTTAATTCATCTTCATCAATCGCAAAGGTTAACAGCACGAAATCAAATACATTAAATCCTGAAAACATTGAAATTATCGCGACGCAAATCCACACAAATATCGGCGCATCGAATACAACTACCACAAAGAAGCTAATAAGACTAAGTATAACATAGGTAAGTTTTAGGATAAGAATAGTTTTTCTAATTCCCCAGTTTTTTTCAACGATCATATAAATATATTGTGAGGCAAACCCTAACAGATACACCATTGCTATAAATAGTATCTGATTGAGCGGGCCCGACCCTAAGATGTACAAAAAGGCAAATACAAAAGAATATACCATTGCTCTTCCGATATTATTGAAAAATATATATGCAGTTCTGGTCAAAAAGGCTCTTGATTGTATCACCGCTTTGATTGCTTGAAAAAAGGAGTAATCCTCTTCTTTTCTTAATTCCGGTCGTTCTTTTATGTGTCGGACGGCATAGATATATAAAATTATGCATAACAATGCGAAGATTCCATTAAATATTTGAAATATTTGTATACTTGCCTCGAAAAAGGATTGAGCAAAAATAGCAGGAATTAACCCAATAAAACTAAAGATGTTCGCATAGAAATATAGTTTATAGCGGAATTTGACACTATCAGTAATTTCAGACATTAAAGACATATATAAACCGATCACGAGAGAAAGAAACGTATCAAAAATGCAAATACTTAGCACAAAATGGATAAAAATAATGATTTGGCTGTTATAACTCCATGGAATCCACATTAAAAAATAAAAAACAGCCCATAGTGGCCCAAAATATTTAATATAAATTAATCGACGGCTTCCCCATCTATCTACATCCGTTTTATCACTGATATGACCTGTTACTGGATCGTTCAGTGCATTAATTGTGGCATAAATTACTTGTCCAATTATAAAATAAGTTTGATTTAATTCGAGATAATTCCAGAAAAAATTGACGTATAATAATGTAAATACTCCAGCCATGAAAGTATTTGGGATATATCCGACTGCATAATTTAACATTTCTTTACGTGTTAAGCTGATATATTTAGACGATTCTTCTTCTAAATGTTCATTCATTTTAGATACCTATTTTTTAAATTTTTATATTCTTAAAGTTAAAATTTCAACCAATAAAAATAAATCAACCTTATATTATAAAAATCTTTTTATGAATCTATTTTATGAATTTAATTTTCTAATTCTCTAATTTCATTAACCAGATTTATTTTTTCTTTGTATCCGAAACATACCAAGATTTATATAATTCTATAGATTTTGAATCTCCTAAATGAAGCTTTCCGTTAGCATCTTTTACAATTTTATTAAATAAATCTTCACAAATTTCGGGATGATCCGAAGCAATATTTTCATTCCACGAGGGATCCGTATTTAAGTCATATAATTTCTGTACCTCCTTATCATTGGAAGTAATTAACGCAAAATTATCATCTTTATAAAGAGTAAACATATCAAATCCACATGTTATATAATCTCTATTCTGTAGAAGTTGGTCTGAATTATTAAAAAACACTGATAAGTCGATTCCTTCGAGTTGCTCAGGCAAATTTTTAGCAACCAGCCCTAAAATGGTTGCCGTAATATCATGGTGATACACATACGTTTTCGAAATTCGTTTTGGTCCGTGTATTCCTCCGGGCGGTTTAATCATGAGAGGGATATCCACCAATTCGGGATGCATAAACATTGGTAATTTTCCAATCGCATCATGTTCTCCAATGCTATGGCCATGATCACTGGTTAAAATTATTAAAGAATCATCGTAGATCTCCATCTGTTTCAATTCCTCTATAAAGTTTCCAAACCAATAATCACACATCGATACTTCTCCGGCATAACAAGCTCTCATGCATTTTAACTCATCATCTGAAAGATAATTTTTAGTTAAGCTATATGCTGGTGTGATTATTTTTTTACCCGAATAATTTTTATCAAGGTATAAATCTAGAAAGTGTTGAGGGGGATCCCAGGGCTCATGCGGATCGAATTCATCAATAAAACAGAACACTTTCTTATCTGATTTAGAATCTTTAATAAATTCAAATGCTTTATTAAACGTTTTAGCCGGAAAGAAATCGTCTTCTTTTGAGCGCTCTTGAATATTCGGAAAATAGGATTTCAAGATTCGTTTCTGATAAGCTTTAGCCACTAAATTTTTCTTCGCTATATGTCTATTTACTATTTTAGAAAGACTGCCTTTATCCTCTCTTAAACGAGTTCTGTAATGATCATCTTCATGTCCACGAATCCAATTCCATTGATCGTATCCAAGATGAAAATTCATATTTGGTTTAAATTGATGATAAGTTGAGGTGATGAATGCTGTGAGATATCCATGGGAATTCATATATTCTGATAAATGCTTTTGATTTGGGGGGATAGGTTCCCATCCTGCTAAAATTACCACATCATCTGTTCGCAGATCAGGGGTTTTTTGAGTAAATGGAAAAGTTCGAGCCCCGGTATGTATCGTTCTCCTAACGGGAATTGTTGCTAAGGATTCAGGATAAGCCTTATCAAAAACTATGCAATCTTGAGCAAATTTATCAAAGTTAGGTGTGCTTATCCATTCATTTCCATAAGTTTTGCCAGTATGATCTTTTCGTAGTGTATCGAAAATAATTAAAAAAATCTTCATGATTAAAATATATTAAAATTCTTCTAAAATTTTATTGAGTTTATTTATAGTTTTTAAAGGGTTCTCTTATTTTTAAAACTTGTCGATATAATGCCGATAAGAATATATAAGTGAAAATTCTTACTAATTATAAATAGCTTTATTATGATGATTAGTAATTTTATAAAAGACCTACAAGTTAAAATAGAAAAGATTCCAGGTCCAGGAGCAATTGTCTATAACGCAATTGTAAGGAGAATCTTAATCAAACCAGAACTAAGTATTGCTAAATCTATTGTAAAAAAAATAAATAGAGGTATCGTGGTAGATCTTGGTTGCGGTACGGGGTTTTTATCAATAGAAATAGCTAAACGGGCACCACAAATAACTGTGATTGGAATCGATTTAAGTCCTAGAATGGTTAAGATTGCCTCCGGATATGGGAGAGATTATAATAATGTTTCTTTTCGGATAGCAAATGCTATAAATCTACCTTTTTCTAATAATTCTATTGATTTCATTACCAGTACTGGATCCCTCCATCATTGGAAGCACCCAATAAAGGTATTTAATGAATGTTATCGTGTGTTAAAGAAAAATAGTGAAGCTTGGATATATGATGGATGTTATTCTGCCCCCGATAATCTTACTGTGAAATTGAGGCAGCAATATGGATTCTTTCGTTATAAGGTTTTTAGCCAAATCACAAAATTCCATGGTTTTAAATGGAAAACTTATCAAACAAGAATAAAAAGCATTCTTGAACATACAAGATTTAAAAATAATTTTAAAATGGAATTTTTTGAAGGCTGGATGAAGATTTTATTGAAGAAAAAAATGTAATTATTCAAAGTAAAATTGACAAAACTTGTTAGAAGCTAACATAAAAGATCTTAAAAATTTGTTATATACACTTTAAATTAAAACATACATTCTTCTGGGATGCTGCTTTTTTCTGGTCTGATATTAACTCCGTGTGTTTCTAACGCCTGCTTGACAAGTTTGCCATCCATCTGACGCGGTTTAACTTCTTTCTGTATTGAGAGTGCAGCTGCTGTACCTGCCGCCTCCCCGGTGCTCATGCTGGTACCACCAATCCGAAGGGCAGATTGCGCAACGCGGTCGGATGAAACGCATCGTCTCGCGATCAGCAAATTATCAATCTTGAGAGGAATGAGGCTCCGATAGGGAATATCAAGGGGTGGAAAAGTCGCAATGAATGAAATATCACTAAATCAACTTTTTAATGAATCCAATGAAGTAGTACTGGATTCTGGTATTTTAATTGCTTATTTTATGGATGAAAATACATCAATCATTTCTCTGTTAGATAAATTTATATTCAATAAAGCATCTTCAATTAAAAATATCTGAGGGAGCGGAGAAAGAATATAAAGAGGCCATGCCAGATCCGGAATCGATGGAAGAATTCATAAATGAAAAGAGAAAAGAGAAATAAACATCCAAAAGATTTAAATTTTGGCGTTTTAATAATATTATGGGATAAAATAATTATTAATTGAACTTAGTGATAAAAGGAATGAATACAGAAATAAAAAAAGTAGATTCTCAAGGGAAGATTGAGTTGCCACTCAATTGGAGAGAAAAAGAGCTTAAGGATGGGAATGAAGTAATTATTATAGAAGAGGGGGGAATTTTAAGAATTATTCCAAAGAGAAAAATAGATTTAACTCAATTTTTTGATAAATTAGAATTTGATGAAAACTTAATTAATAAATTAGAAAATTGGTCTGAATTTGAAAAACATTTATCAAAGAATAAACTGGATTAAGTTAAAATGATATATTTAGATGCAAATATTTTTATCTATGCTTATTTTAAACCGAAAAAAGGAAAGCCTTTATCAGAAAAACTAAAGTGGTATAAAAGTCAAGCAAAAGAGATAGTAAAAAAAATTGATAATGAAAATAATTCCTTTTGCATCTCTATTATTCAATTATCTGAAGTTGTTAATCTCTTGAAAAATGTAATGTCTTGGGAAGATTTACAAAAATTTATTATTGGATTAATCTCAAATAAGTCTGTAGAAATCATGGAGATTTCAATACCATTATATATCATGTCAGTAAATAAAATCTTAGATTATAATATGGATTCAAATGATATTTCTGCTTATCTTTTAATGAAAGAAAAAAATATTAAAGAAATCTATAAATTTGACCGCCATTTTGAAAATTTACCAAAAATAATATGTTTACCAAAAATTCCTGATAAATTTAAATAAATACTGTTTTTAAAATCAAAATAGAAAGACAAAGACATAAGCTATGTAAATTTTTTAGATCTTTTACTACTCATTTTATTGAGCCAAACCAGAAAGAACAAACTTATGTTAGGAAATTAGTTAATAATAAAGCTTTTTCAAAATGGGGAAAAGGTAGTAGTACAAAAGATTTTCTGATCATTATGTAGTTGCCTTAGCAAAAGCTCGCGATTTGAAAGTAGTAACATATGAAACTGGAACAATCCTCAATACAATTGGAAAGGTTTGTAAGATTTTAGATGTTAATATTTGTAAATTTAGTAAAGTCTTAAGTGAAGAAAAATTTTCTTTTGATTAAATCATTATATAATTAGTTACAAAACGCATTGATTTATTAAATTAAAGGTAAATTCTAGATAATATAAAGTAATACACTGTTAAAAAAGAAAGAAATATACTTTATATTAAAACATACATTCTTCTGGGACAGTGCCTTTTTCTGGTCTGATATTAACTCCGTGTGTTTCTAACGCCTTCTGAACAAGTGTGCCATCCATTTCACGTGGTTTAACTCCTTTCTGTATTGAGAGTGCAGCTGCCGTCCCTGCCGCTTCCCCGGTGCTCATGCAAGTACCACCAATCCGAAGGGCAGATTGCGCAACGCGGTCGGATGAAACGCATCGCCCCGCGATCAGCAAATTATTAATCTTAAGCGGAATAAGGCTCCGATAGGGAATGTCAAAGGGCGGATGCTTTTCGTATCTCCCGGTTTCGCTTGAATCAATGGGGTGAACATCTATCATGTATCGGCATGAAGTAATTGCGTCATCAAAGTGAGCTCCTTTTACAGCATCCTCCTCAGTAATAATATATTCTCCTATAATTCGCCTCGTTTCTCGAACATAAATGCTCGTTCCTGTGCTCGCAACATACGCCGAACTGAAATATGGATGATGCCGCAACAAATCTGTCGCTTCCATAATCTGCCTTCGCGAGATGATATGGGCGCGAGTGAGATCTTCGGATTTTGTCCCATCGATATTCTTTACATGGGCGAGGTTTACCAAAAGTTTCCCGGGACTTACCGGCATAGGCACCATAAACGCCACATCATATGGCGTTTTGTATTTGATCTTCTCTTTCCTTGCTGTTTTTTTCAAGAGCGGACTAATTAGAAAGATACCACCGAATGGCGTTGCGGGCAGATCTTCCAAGTCCTTATCATTATGAAGATGAAAAAGCAATGAAACGGAGGGCATAAGATCGTCTTTCTCTCGCCCTTTCTCATAGGGAACACCCGCTCGAGCGGCAACGTCCCCGTCACCTGTACAATCGATCACACGCTTCGCAAGGATTGCCTGTCGCCCCGATTTATTTTCAACTATAACTCCCCGTATGATATCATTTTCCACCACCGGTTTTACAGCGGGCGTGTGCAGCAGCAGTTTCACCCCAGCTTCATCTATCATTTCCAACGCAACAAACTTGAAGATCTCCACATCATAGGTGTTGGCAAGGGAAAAGTCGTATTTGACCTCTGAGGGCTCATGTTTGATATACCCTCCCATCTCGGCCATTCGGTCCATAAAGTTCTGAATGAATCCGCCTTTTCCCATCATCTCGGGAATAGGATTCACCAGATAGTTGGTCGCAGTACCTCCGAGAAAGCCCTCTTTCTCAATTAAAAAAGTATCAGCACCGTGATGTGCCGAAGCAAGCGCCGCGAAAATACCAGATGACCCGCCTCCACAGACCAGCACATCAACGCTATCGAACACTTTTGTTTCTCGTGCTTCTTCAAAAACTGTGTCTGCCATTGTTAAATCCCCCTCGACGATTCTAAGAACTTTCTAACAAATAAGCTAATCTTGCTAATATCAATATTTCTACACATAGATCAATATTAGAGAATCTTCTATAAAAATGTTTTAATACTATATGGAAACGCACATCATATTTACCAAATCAAACCAAATATTTTTTTACCCACCAACCTTATTATTCTGTGGTATTCAAAACCATATGAAAGGTGAGAAGAGAAAATTTCGTTGGAAGAGTTTGAGCAATATCCGCATACTATATGCGGCGTTATAGATAAATGGGCTGAGCAAACGTCGGATAAAGAAGCATTTATTATTTATGATACGGGAAAAAAATATACATATAAAGAATTTCAAACGCACATTGATGTGATGGCGTTTAAGTTATACAATATGGGATTTAGGAAAGGTGATATCGTTGTCACCTCGCTTCCCTATTTAGATACCCATATCATTCTGGGCTATGCTTGTGCGAAGCTGGGAGTGATGTGGACGCCGTTAGACTTGAGATTAAAGCCGCCCGAAATTATGCGCTGTTTGGAAATCGTCAAAGAGAAAGCTAAAATGTATTGCCATCTTGGAAAAACCGCGGTTGCGAATTTCGGAATGATTGGAGCTGCAGTGATGAAAAATAATCCGTGGTTAGAGTATGTAGTCCAATTCAGCACCCCAGACGACAGATATCGGAAAGGTATTACACCAGCATACGAGATTTCTCAAGAGGCGGAACAAGAATATAAGGAAGCCATACAAAACCCCGCATCAATGAAAAACTTCCGGGAAGAATGTGCGAAGGTGGGAGAGAAAGACCCGGTGATGATTGTGTTTACAACCGGGAGTACGGGATTTCCGAAGCCTGCCATGTTAAAAAATGAAGGCATCACCTGTCAAAACATGTGCTTAGCACAAGCCTTCGGGTTAGAATCATCAGATAAAATGATTGTAAACTTGCCCCCTTCACATGTAGGTGGCACCACAGAACAATTTATGACGACCTTATTTGGGAACGGAACGGACATCGTTTTACATATATTTGATGCGGAAAAAACTTTGGATGCGATTCAAAAATACAAGGCTACGGTGTTGGGGCAGATTCCTGCCTTGTTTGCGATGCAATGGCGACTCCCAAACTATTCCGATTATGATTTAAGTTCCCTCAGATTTGTAATTTGTGCGGGACAATCGGTGGATCGCCCCTTCTTAGAGAAATTGAGAAAAATGGCGCCGACGATAGGGGGCGGATTAGGCTTAACAGAAACATCTGGATTTTGTTCCTATATTCAAGTGAAAGAGAATTGGGAGGATTTTATGACGGCATTAGGGCATGATTTTCCCATTTATCCAATGTCAATTCGGAATCCTATGAATGCTGATGGAACGGCGGGTGAAGAATTACCTAAAGGAGAGATTGGGGAAATTTGCTATAAAGGACTGCAGACATTTGTGGGCTATTTTAGCAATGAAGAAGCTACCAATAAAACGCTCACAAATGATGGTTACTTATATACGGGTGATATGGGATATATTGGTGATGATGGCTTACATCTGGAAGGAAGGAGGAAATTCCTTATAAAACCAAAAGGCTATCAAGTATTTCCCCCAGAAGTGGAGGCTTATATCGCAGAACTTCCGGAAGTCGAATCGGTGGGGGTTGTAGGAGCGAAACATGAAGTATTCACGGAAGGCATCATAGCTTACATCAAGGTGAAGGAAGGTAAGACGCTTACAGAGGAGGAAGTATTGGAACATTGCAAAGGGATGGCCTCCTATAAGCGACCCTCGTTGGTGGTCTTTATCGATGAGTTTCCACTCAATCGCGTGGCAAAAACCGATTATGTGACTCTAACGCAAAGAATCGAGGAGGATATAGGAAAAGCTCGTGCTGAAGGTAAATGGGATGCAGCTTAAAAAAATTCTAGTAAAAGAAAATTTACTTTTTTTTTAATTTTAATTTTTCTTTAATTTTATAGAAAAGACTTCTTTCTTTAAAATTATTTACTCTTGGAATGTTTGGATTTCTAAATCACTTGTATTTTTATTTCTTGGGCTCCTTTCATTCCTCTTTAAAATGATATATTTTTTAATTTAGAATTAAGAACTCAAAAAAAAAACTGGACTATATAAAATTTTTATATACGACTTTCCATTTGGTATGTGTCTATAATAATTTATTAAATTAAAAGAATTAGATATAGTTTTTATATAGATTAAAATAATTATTATGAGTAAGGACCTTGTATTGTCCTAATTGTGGCGAAAAATTAAGAACATCAGCTCAGAATTACTGCATTCATTGTGGAACAGCCCTAAAATTAAATATTGAAAGAGTTCAACCTAAGAAGGAGGTATCTCCTACTAAATCAGCAACTGCCTCCTCTCCAGAATATACTTCTAGATCGATTTATTCTACTCGAGGGTTAACTCCTTATCAGCAAGTTCCAATTAAAAAGAAAGGAACAATTGGAAAATATTCAATAAGGTGTTTCATACTCGCAATTGTTTCTTTTTTATTGGCATTACATTCTATTATTATTGGGCTATATCTTATTTTTATAATGAATTCATCTGTTTATTTAAAATATGATATAATATCTCTTTTGTATTATTTTAATTATTTTTCTATTGATTTATGGTTTTATCCTGCACCTGAAATGGTTTTGGAAGACGGATTAAGACTTGTGGCACATGTATCTGGAGTAGTATTGATCCTATTCGGGATTGCGGGTTTTATTTTAGGACAGGGTGCAAGAAGAATAAGAAGGAAAGCAATATATAATGAATCAGATAATAAGCTTGTAAAAATTGGAGGTATTTTAGCTATATTTGGCATTATTTTAAACATAGCAGGGGCACTAATTGGAGCATATCTATTTTATATTCCTTTTTATGTTTCAAGAAGAAATTTATATCTAAATCTAATTTATTTTTACTAATCCACAAGATTTGTTTTTTTTGTTTTCATATTTAATAAATATAAAACCCTTGAGAAAATATTTCGAGTTGGTCGTCAACGTTTATATTTTTATCGTATTTCTAGTTTTGCAAAGATTCCATAAATTTCTTTCTATAAATAAATACCATTTATAAATTCAAATTCTCCTTTATATTATATTAATAATCACGTAGAAAAATTTCATATATAATTAAATCCCCACAATTTATATTATTGTTAATTATAAAGAGAGAAAAAAATGTCAAGATTTAAGTTAAGGGATGGAACAAAAATATGGTATAGAATTAAAGGTAATGGCCCTTTCTTAGTTTTAAATCACGGATATACCTCAAGTCATGCAAGTTTTGCCTATCTCATATCCTACTTAAAGAATGATTTTACTTGCTTGAGCTGGGATAATAGAGGGCATGGTAAGTCTGATAAACCTATTAAAGAAACCTTTGAAGAAACAGCAAAAATATATTCACTTCCACAATTTGTTGAAGATTGTCATGAATTATTATTAGGGTTAAATATTGTAAATAATCCAAAACCAGAGAAATTCTTTATATATGGCGTAAGTATGGGGGGTTTGATTGCTCAGATGTATGCGATAAAGCATGAATATACACTAAATGCTATAGGATTAGGAGCGACCACTTCAAGTTTTAATCTTCCCAAATCAACAAATCAAATGACAGGAAAAATTCCATTATCAAAAAAAGGATCTAAAATGAAAGTTAGCTTAACACTTACAAAAAAAATGTTAGAGAACCATCCAGATATTTTTAAAAAAAAGATTAAAGAAAATTTCTTAATTTTAGATGATACACTTCTCGTGTTACCCGAAAATATTTTTAGTTCATTTAATCTGGAAAAAAATTTACAAAAATTAACCATCCCAGTTATAATTTTACATGGAGAAAAAGATGAATTAATGAAAGTCGATAATGGGAAAAGATTATCACAATTAATTCCGAATAGTGAATTCTATAGTTTTCCAGAGGTACATCATAATATTAATCAAGAAATTCCTCAAGTTATTGCGAAGCATTTAAAAAATTTCTTCTTAAAAAGAATTTAGCATAAATTTTGGAAATAATAGTGTTTGATATTCACTATTAGCTATATATTTTTGTTGATCTTGAATATTTTTAAAATTTTTCAACCTAAATCATAAAAAAAATAAAGCGAAAAAGATTATCAAATAAAATGAGAGTGCTGTACGTATGTACTGGAAACAGTTTTCGAAGTCCCATAGCGGAAGCGCTTACTAGACGATTTCATCCATCTTTTGAAGTGGAATCTGCTGGAACCCATCCCGCCACCCATATTGCTCATAATGGTAAAGAACTTCTTGAAAGGGAAGGCTCACGAGAGTATGTGAAACCATCTCCCGATAAAATCACCCAGAGAGCGATTGATGAGGCAAATCTGATTGTGGTATTCAAACAATGGCATAAAAATTATATCCTTGAGAATTTCAAGGTCTCGGAAGAAAAAATAATCAATTGGGATATTGATGACCCTATCAATCCCACTATTGAGCCAGAGGAGGCATTTAGACAAATTAATGAAAATGTTAAAGGATTATCTTCTAAATTATAGAAAAGATAGAGAAAAATTATAAAATTTTAAAAAACTTCTGATTAATTGATATTCATTAAAAAAAGAAAATATTTAACTCCAAGAAAGAGAAAAAATTTTTAGAAAACTTTTAAATTGGATCATATAAACTAATGATAAAAAAATAGAAGAAGAGTTCATGAAATAATGTCAAATCAAATAGATGATGTTAAAGCTATAATTGTTGATATTTTGAAAAAGCATGATGTAACCCATGCTTCTCTTTTTGGCTCTATTGTTAGAGGTAAAAGAAGCGAGGATAGTGATATTGATTTATTAATACAGTTTGAAGGTAAAAAAAGTTTATTGGATTTATCTCGATTAAAATTAGAACTTCAAGAAGTATTACAATGTGAGGTTGATCTTCTTACATATAATTCAATAAATCCATTATTGAAAGAACAAATTTTAAATGAACAAGTTGAGATATTATGAATAAAGATAATAGAATCTTTATAGAACATATTTTAGAATCAATAAATTTAATTGAAGAATATATTAAAGACAAAAATAAAAATGATTTTTTGAATTCAAAACAATTACAAGATTCAATAATTAGAAGGATTGAAATCATTGGTGAAGCTGTCAAAAACTTAAATGAATCAATTAAGAAGAAAAATAATAATATCCCTTGGAAAGAAATAGCAGGGATGCGAGATATCTTAATTCATCAATATTTTGGAATTGATTTAGATCTAACCTGGGAAACAATAATAAAAGATTTACCCGAATTTAAAGATAAGATTAATAAATTGAAGAATAAAAAGATATAAGGGGGCTTAGTATGAGATATATTACCTTATATTTTTTAGATCTTTGTATAAACACTTTCTTCAATTGAAGTGGAATTTGCTGGGACTCATCCCGCCAATAATATCGCTTAAATGGGAAAAAACTGCTTGAAAAGAAAGGCACACGAGAGTGTATGAAACAATCTCCCGATTTTATCATAAGATATTTGATTTCATTTTAAAGATATCTTCAAGCTCTCTAAAATATCAGAGGTTCCTTACCCTTTGGAAAACATTTTAAAATTTTATTACTGCTAAAAAAATAATTAATATAATGACTCTACAAAGATTCCAATTTTCTAAAAATTTTAACGAACATAATTGTGATTATTGTGGAATATGTTTTCATAAATGTCCTGTATTGGAATTACCACTTGAAGAAGCGAAAGAAGAAATTAAATCACTCGTAGAACAAGGGAAATCCAAGACCGTTTTAAGAAAATGTACGAGCTGTATGGCATGTAATCATTATTGTCCAAATAACTGCAATCCTCATACCTTAATACTAAATTGTTGGAACGAGAGATATCTTGATAAAGGTCTTCCTGCTCGTTCTAAATTAGTGCTACCTTATCATTTTCCAAACTTATACACGATATATAAAAAGAAACTTCCTGAGGATGAGAAAAATTTTATTGAGAAATGGGAAAACAATTGGAAAAATCCTCCTAAAAACAATCTAATTATGTTTTACACGGGTTGTAACCTGCTTCTTCAACCATATCTTCTTAATTCCAAGTTGTTTAACGAAATTCCAATATTTGGATCTCCAGAATTATGTTGCGGAGAGCCTCTTTATCGAATGGGTTGCTTAGATGCCGCTGAACAAGTAGGATATTATCTACAAAAACAGTTTAATAAAATTGGGTTTAAGAAGTTAATTATGGGTTGTCTTGCGGGCTATCATTTACTTAAAGAAGTCTATGAAAAAGTTTACGATATTAAGTTTGACTTTGAAGTAATCTCGTTTATTGATTGGTTAGAGGAAGAATTAAATACGGGCAAATACAAGATTACTAAGCTTGATTTAAAAGCTGTAATCCATGATAACTGTTGGCCAAAAGCAAGTGGAGATATTTTTTTCAATAAAGTAAGAGAGATTTTAAAAAAGATCGGAATTGACATTATTGAGCCGGAACATACTCGTGAAAATGCCCTATGTTGTGGTATTGGAGCGGCAGCGGCAAATTATAGCATAATTTATGCTTTTAAATCTGCAAAAAAGAGGATAAAAGAATTCAAAAAAACTGAAGCTGATCTTATCATAAATTACTGTGGAGGCTGCAATTGGTATTTTAGCACTGTACAAAGTTATTCGCGAAAATGGATGCCCATTTATCACTTATTTGAATTAGTAGAAATGGCAATAGGGGAAAAAATTCTTCACAAGACCAAAAGAAGAGGTAAAAAGATTATTAGAACCATGATAAAAAAAATCTTGTTCAATTATTTAAAAAGAAAAAGACATCGTATAAAAAATATAATGCATTTGCCCGTTCCAAGAGAAAAAGAAGAAAAAACAATTCAAAAGTGAATTTATATGTTTGGTACTAGGGACAGCAAATGCAGAAATCAAAAGCACTATTTGAAATTTAAATAATATCTTTTCTTATACCTTTCAACTTTAAATTAACTGGCACTAATTTCTTATAAAATCCATTATTATTTAAAATATAGTTAAAAGGTTTAGGTATGAAAACTGCAAATGATTGATTACATTGTACCCCTCTTCAAAGATGCGAATATTTTCTTTATTCAAGGGCAGAGAAAAGGAAGAGTTCCTTATTCGAATTCGATGGTGCTGGGTGATTATTTAATCGATACTGGAGTCTCCGCCACACGGCTTAAAAAAGTAAAAAAAACCTTTGAGATAAAAAAGCTCCTTTTTAGCCATTGGCATGATGACCATATAAGGGAGTGCAATATTTTCTCGGATATCCCTTTTTATTGCCATCCAGAATCCAAACCCATAATCGAAGATATAGATAAGTTGCTTGATTTATACGAAATTCGAAACACCCCTGCTGAGCCGCAATTTAAGTTATATTTATCAGATATAATTGATGCCTATGGAATCAAAATTGAGGGAACATTTGAACATAATGACATGATAACCATTGGAAATGATATCCAAGTAAAAATAATATATGCTCCGGGGCATTCTATTGGTCATTGTATATTTCATATTCCTGAATTAAAGTTCGCATTTCTAGGAGATATCGATCTCTCTACGTTTGGTCCGTGGTACGGTGGTACAGATTCGGATGTTATAGAATTTATAGAATCCATTGATAAGGTCCTAAACCTAGACTTGGAAACTGTTGTGACCGGCCATAGCGGTCTTTATAAAGGAAAAAAGCTAATAAGGCACGAATTAGAAAAATATAAATCGATTTTTATAAGAAGAGAAGAAATGATCAAGGCTTTATTATCCGAAACCAAACCCAGAACACCAGAAGACTTGTTAGAAAAAAATATAATCTACAAGCGATATGACTTTCTCAAACCATTCTTGCTGGCAATCGAAAAAACCATGATTCAAAAGCATTTTGACAAGCTTCTAGTGGAAAAAAAGATAGAAAAGAAGAATGATGGGTATATGCTAAAATAATCTTTAATGCTGCATTAAAGGATAGAATGTTGAATATAATTAGTTAATTCAACCTCCGACATTTTCTTTACCACAGCTACATAGCCTTTTGGATGAGCAAATTCCGTGTTTTCAAGGCTTTCTAATTTCGATAAATCTACTTTACTCGGATTTCCATGGCGTCGTAAGCAAATAGTTTTTTCAGGACGATCATAGGTAAATGCGGTAATCCAGGTGCCATGATAATTGGGGAAATACTTATTTTTATACAAATAAAATACCCTATCTAGGTTGGAGGTATAATTAGGTTTTTTTGTTAAATAGAAGAAAATAGGGATCCCTTTTTGAATATCTTCTTCAATACCTTGGGAACTTACCACTTTCACATCAAGATTAGATTCAAAATCTTCTAATAATTGTTGGTAATTATTTATTCCCGCAAAAAATTGCTTTCCAATACCTTTCATAGTGTAGAAGAGCAATTTATTTTTTTTTTTACTTATTATCTCGCATTTTTGAAACCAATTCATTATAGACTCTTCGACAAACGAGTTCATTAAACGGAAATAGGTATCATACGAAATTCGATGGTAGTTTAATACAGAATCTAAGCCGGAAGTATCTATTTTAACCATCGCTGGAATCCATGAATAAATTTCTTTCGCCTGTTCCCAGAGATCCCAATATTTCAATAACAAAGAGAATGCACAATCTTCGATGCCTTCTTGATGATGGTCAAATGCCTTAATGGTTGGGTCATGAATCATTCCCACATCAACTTTCCAGATAGTTTTATCCTTTAATTCTTCCTCAGACACTTCTGCTTTTCTATAAATTTCATTTACTTCATCATATTTAGATAAAATTAAGCATGCGGAAAGAAAATCATCAAGATGGGCACTTCCGGAATGGGTAATAATTTTTGCCATATAGGATATTATCCTTCTTTCTATAAAAATGTATATATGAAATATTTGGTTATATGAGTAATTATCCTATGATTCTGAAGGAGTTCAAATATTGAGAGTTAATTGTGGTGCGTTTTTAAGCCCTTAAATAGGTTAGCCAGTTATATTAAATTTATAATCAAATTCTCAACCAAAAGTTAATATACGTTATAGATCTATACCTATCATTCATCTAAATGAAAATGATGTTAAAAAAATGTAATATTTTCACTACATATTCCCAGAAAAAAATAAAATGATATATTAGCTAAGTGTATATCCTAAAAATGATAAATAATGATGAGTTCTCTTAAAATCTATTAGTTAGACATCGTCTATAGATATATTATAGTTTTTCTTTAAAATATTAAAATAAATTTAAATAAATATAAATTCATATTTATTTTAGCACGTTCTTAGTTTTTTATTACGATTTAATTATATTGAGGTACTAACTTTTTGAAGATAAGACGTTCTGATAAATTTAAACTAAAAAAGATTCTAAAGAAATCTTTTGATATTTATGGAGATTTAATCTTCCTTCTTACCAAGGAGGGTAAATTTCTAGATTTTATCGGTAATCAGAAATATCTTGCTGCCCCCCCAGAAGAATTTCTAGGTAAAACCGTCGATGAAGTTTTTCCTGAATATCTTGCAGAAAAATTTATGAGAAATATAAAAAGAGTATTTAACACAAAAACAATTCAAAAAGCAGAGGTGACATTAAAGGTACAAGGGGAACTAAAATATTTTGAGCAGACCTATGTCTTATATAATAATGAGACTATTATTGTTTTTGCTCGAGATAGAACTGATGTAAAACATATTGAATCACAAAGAGAAATACAGAAAAAAAATCTAGAGAAAATATTAGATACTTTAGAAGATGGGGCTTATATTGTTGAAGAAAATTATGATCTTTTTTATTGCAATCCGATAATTGAAAGAACTTTTGGAAAATGTGCGAATATGAAATGTTATGAATATTTCTTAGATAGAACCTCCCCTTGCCCTCATTGTTACTTTGCAAAAGTAAAGAGTGGTGAATCGGTAAAACGAACGTATTATAATGCTAAAAATCAAAAAATTTATGATATTCTCTCAACACCATTTCGAGATATTAATGGAAACATTCTAAAATTGTCAATATTAAGAGATATATCGGAAAAAGAAAGGGCTAAAGAAAGGATTCAAAAATCGGAAGAAAAATATAGAAGTTTAAGCAAAGAATTAGAACTTATTTTCAATAATATTCCGGACCCCATTTATTATAAAGATACGGAAAATAATTTTATAAAGGTCAACGATTTTTATGCCCAAATATCCGGATATAAAAAAAGTGAGCTAGAAAATAAAAATGCTTTTGATATATATCCCAACGACCGTGCTCAACGCTATTGGGAATATGATTTAGAAGTGATCAACAATAAACAACCGAAATTAGATATTGAAGAAGAATGGGAGACTAACTTGGGAAAAAGATGGGTACTTTGTAGTAGGATTCCTATAATTGATGATGAGGGAAAAGTTACGGGAATTCTGGGGGTAGCAAAGGATATTACTGAACGAAAATTAGCTCAACAGAAATTAAAAGAATCTGAAGAACTTTTTAGAAGACTGGCCGAACAATCAATTTTGGGTATTCTAATTATTCAAGATAATCAAATAAAATATCTTAATAATACAATTTGCGAAATAAGTGGATATAGCGAAGAGGAAATAAAAAATTGGACATTTAAAGAACTTCAAAGTGTTATCTATGAAGAGGACCGTTCGATGGTTTTTGAACAACTATCGAAAAAGCAGAGAGGGGACACAGATATTAAAACAAACTATAAATTTAGATTGATAAATAAAGATGGATCAATCATTTGGGTGGATAATTATTCTAAACCGCTCATATATAATGGAAAATTAGCTGATTTTATTACCTTTATAGATATCACTGAAAGTATTAAAGTACAGCAGGAATTAGTTAAATTAAATCAACTCCGTTCAGAATTATTAAGTAGAACTTCTCATGAGTTAAAGACTCCTTTGACTGTAATTAAAGGATACACAGAACTATTAAAGAGCTTGGAGCGCTTAAATCTAAATAGAGAGGCATTAGAAATGGTTGAGATGATTAATAATGGGGTAAATCACCTTGAAGATCTGATAGAAAAGATTCTAAATGCTTCTAAAGTAAAATCAAAAAAGTTAGAAATACAAAAAGAATTACACAATTTATCAATCTTAATTCATGCCTCATTCAAAGATCTAGAGGGTTTGCTGAAGCTCCGAAAGCATATCCTCCAAACAACTATTGAGGAAGATTTAATCCTTGAATTTGATTGGAATGCTATTAATCAAGTATTAAGAAATGTGATTAGTAATGCCATAAAATTTACTCCTCCGAATGGATTAATAGAACTAAAAGCGCAAAAAAGTGATAAAGAAGTCATCATCTCTATAAAAGATAATGGAATTGGATTTGAACCACATGAAAAAGAATTTTTATTTTCGGAGTTTGGGAAAGTGGAGCGATTCGGTAAAAATTTAGACATTATTCCAGGAGGTTCTGGGTTAGGCTTATATATCTCAAAATATATTATTGAATTACACGGAGGGAAAATTTGGATGGAATCTGAGGGAAGAAATAAAGGTTCTACATTCTATTTTTCACTTCCATTAGCAACATCCTAAATTGTAAATAATAGAAATAATGAAACTCTTATTGAAAAGAAAGAAAAGCATTTTTTATCTTACTTATTCCATAAATAAGAGATCTGAATTAATAAAAATAATATATAACATTCTTATTAATAGTAGCTTTTGTTAATATGAAAAGAACTATTAAGTGTTTTATTTATCTAATAATTGGTAAATTCTTATTATTTAATAATAGATAATGCCATTATTTTATTAACTATTTAAATTATATACAAGCAGTGAATAAAAATGAGCGAGGAGCAAAAAAAGATATCTATTCTTGGTTTAGATAATGCAGGAAAAAGTTCGATAGTACTCTATTTAGATCGGAAATTTAACCTTATTAGAAAATTAAGACCGACTAAATCTGCTAATATAATTACTCAATCAGTAGATATCCTTGGGCTTAAATTCTCAATTTGGGACTTAGGTGGTCAAAAACAATATAGAAGTGAATATTTAGAAAATAAAGAGATTTATTTTTCCAATTTAAGTGGATTTTTTTATGTGATTGATATTCAAGATGAACAAAGATATGAGATTTCTATTAATTATTTAGCCAATTTAGCGAAATTGGTCCGAGAATATAATCCTGAATTAAAAGATTTAGTAATTTTTTTACATAAATATGATCCAGAGATCCAAGATTCTGAAAAATACTTAAACAATATAGAATACCTTAAAGATAAAATAAAATCTTTAACATTAGATTTCACTATTACATTTTATCCTAGCTCTATCTATGATGGTTCGAATCTTATTAAAGCTTTTTCCTTTTCAATTATTCGAAAGACTGGCAAGGGAGAGTTATTGGAAAAAATTCTCAAGGACTATACCAAACAAACGTGGAGTAGTGCTGCCGTATTGTTAAGTGAGAGTTACTTATTCCTAGCGAGTAGAGCTACTGAGGAACAATATTTAAATTTCTGCACAGATATAGTTCCAGACTTGTCTAAAGTGATGGATCGATTAAATAGATGGGATGTAAAAACAGAAGATAGTATTATGAATGTGCTTATTAAGGATGGAAAAGCCAAAAAAAGGAAAAGAGGCATCATTTTCATGAAAAGAATAAATATCGAGGATTATGGGAGCGTCTATTTAATGACATTATGCCTGAATGAAAAAATAAGAGATCGCGCCTATGAATATATACCAAGTTTAGCAGAAAAGATTAAAAATATAATAGAATAAGATCTATAAATCCTACGCTAATTAAATCTAAGTTATTTTCATAAATATAAATTTAATTTTCTGTTAGATTAATCTTAGTCCTCTAACTGGAATACGTTTTGAAAAACTTTAAATAGATTAGGTCTATGTTATATATAATTATATTATAAGGGATATTTATGTATAAAACTATTAATGATTTGACAAGTTTAGATATTATAAGAGCCAGTTGTACCTTAGTGTTTATAATAATTTCATTCATTGTGGGCTTTCGAATTCTATTTAAATATTTTCAATTAAAACGAAAAGAATTAATCACGGTTGGTCTAACTTGGATTTTTATAAGCTCCTCTTGGTGGCCATTAGCAATAAGTTTTATCACAATTCTGCTGTTTAATTATATATTAGATCCTTTATTGTATGTTTTTTTTATGACTGCGTTTAATGCTGTTGGTTTATTTTGCTGGATCTATTCCATAGGTGAGCTTAATTTTCCTCATTTAAAGAAGAAATTGACAATACTTTTTGGAGTGATTTGCGGGGGATATGAAGTAGTTTTATTAGTGTTACTCTTTATTAATTATGAATTCATTGCTGCTAAGGGAATACCTTTTGATGGATTTTCTTATAGTAGAAGCTTATTTACAATTATAGCTTTAGTATTTTTCATAGCAACAGCTTTTGTATTTGCTATATTATTCAGTAAAGAATCATTAAACTCAGATAATTTAACCATTCGCTGGAAAGGGAGGTTTCTATTAATAGGATTTATCACTTTTGTGGTTGCTGCCGCCATTGATGTTTTTAGCTTTGGAAATAAAATTCTTCAAGCGATCTTGAGAATTGTTCTTATTATTGCGGCTATTGAATATTATTTTGGTTTCTTTCTACCCAGCTGGTTAGAAAAGATTTTAATAAAAAAAAAAATAAATAAGGAGCTGGCAATTTAACGGTTGGTGGAGGTTCAAATTATTTGTCCTTCATGCGGAAAAAAAGGAAAGATTTTTATCTCAGATATATTTTATTGCCCATTTCAGTTCTATAATTATAATTTACAAATATAAATTTACATCGTTTTAAATAAAAATTTTAGATTCTTAATCATCATATTTCTAAAAATAATTCTATATATTTTCTAATGATGTTCTTTTTTAAAGAATTTTAATTTTGAATAGTAAGATATAGGAATATGAAAATAGAAGAAACCTTTTAATTTATTTAGAAAAAAAAGTATATAATTATGTTGGAAAAAAACATCTGGGAACAAAGTGAATGGACTAAACTAGCTTATCAATTATTAAAGGGAATCAATCAACTTCCTAAAGAAAATAAATTGATTATGGTCATTAGACATTCACACCGATATGATTCAAAAAATATACGGGATCATCCGAAAGACTTGCTCACTCCAATTGGACATAAGTTTGCAGAATTTTTTGGAGAGCATCTTCCTAAAGATCGACCTATTCGATTATATTATAGTAAAATAGAAAGATGTAAGCAAACAGCCGTAAGCATCTTCAACGGATATAATCATAGTCCAAACTCCGCAGAGATAATAGGACCTTTAAATATTTTATATGATATTGATATTTCTCCAGAAGATTTTTATAGAGAAGCAACTAAATATCCATTAGAACAATTGGTACATCGATGGGTGGCCGGCTTATATCCTTCTGATATGATCCCACCTATCCAAGAGTATGCTAAAAAATCAGCAGATATTATTTGGAATGAAGTAGAGAAAGGATCGAAAAAATGTATTGATATTCATGTTACCCACGACCTTATTTTATCAATTTTAAGATTAGGCTGGTTTGGGTTGCCCATAGATAAGTGGCCGTCTTATCTCAGCGGGTTTGTATTTACCCTACAGGGAAATGATATCCTATTATTTGATTTTGATCATTTAAAATTAGTAGAAGCTCCTTTTTGGTGGAAAAACAAAACAATTTAGTAAATATATCATCAATGACATAAACAAAATTGCTATATAAATAATTAAATTATCTTTTTTGTGATCTACATTAATCCAATTCATAATTGTAGTGATAAAAAATAAAAGAATATAGTAATTTCTTTTTGAAAATAACTACTTCACTTTAATTTTTCCGACAAATTGATTTAATAACTATACTCCATGAAAGAACTATGATACTATGAATTATTATTTTTATTTAAAAACCATTTTAAATTATATAATCTTAACATTTCATTTCGATTTTTCTATTAAAAGTCGTAACTTTAATACATAAATTATTAAAATCTATAAAAAACCGAAAAAATTAATTAATGATATTTCTTATTTATTAAATATAATGATCAAAATAGATCGGGTAATTAGAAAAAAGGGAGCTTAAAATGATAGACGCCATCGATAAACGGATCTTAGAGGAATTAAATAAGGATGGAAGACAGTCTTTTAGAGATATTGGAGAAATTGTTGGTCGTACTGAAGCTACTGTGAGACGAAGGGTTAAGAGATTGTTAAAAAAAAATATTATCAAAAAATTTACCATTAATTATGAGATTGACCAAAAGGCTAAAATAAGGGCCACCATCAAAATAGAACCCGATTACAAGGAAATAAAAGGCATTATGAAGGAATTAAGGAATATAGAAGAGATTACAGATATTTGGAGGCTTTCAGGTGATTGTGGTTTGTTTATAATTGTAGAAATACCTGCCATAGAGCAATTTAATCCATTAATAGAGCAAAAAGTCTCACAAATTGAAGGGGTCAAAATAGTAGAAACTTGTTTTATAACAGATGTTATTAAATGATTGATATTTTTTTTTATAGAAAAATAATACCCATTTACAAGAAGGAAGGTTGATTTCCTTCATTTATTATTTTTTAAAGCAAATTTATTGATTAATTTTCTAATTATTTTGTTGAACTGGCTTATTTATAGAGTTATTTATATGAATGGGCAAATTTTCTCCATCCTCTGAGTAAGTTTGAATTTTGTTCAAAACCCTTCCTAGAAAACATATTTGATTAGTTTATATTATAGCTTAGAAAAATTAGATATATTTTTTTTATCGGCAAAATAGTTTTAAGAGAAAATTTTCTATTTTTTAATCTTAGAAGATAATAGCTGAATTTTTTAATTGAAAAACAGAACGTTTAAATAGTAGTAATGTGTTAGTTATATTCAAACCATAACGTAATATTTTCTTAATGAAAATTAAAAAAATAATGGAGGATTAATATTATGGCTAAAAAAAAAGCTCCAGCAAAGAAGGCAGCACCAGCTAAAAAGAAAGCACCAGCTAAGAAAAAGGGAGAATCTTATATGGCAAAAGCACCCATTAGAAGATTAATGAAGAAAGTGGGGGCAGATCTAGTAGCTGCTGAGGCACTTGATCAATTAATCAACTTTTTAGAAAAAACAGCGGTTGCGACAACAAAAAAAGCAATTAAGATCTGTAATGCTGATAAAAGAAAGCGTGTAATGGCTGGAGATATCCGTAAAGCATCACTAAAACTTATAGGTTAATCAAAAGTTTTTTTTTCTATTTATTTTTATTTTCCTATTTTTATTGAATCTTAATAGTTTTTAGAAGGATTTTATACACAATGATAAAACTATTAATACACCTTTCCTTCAAAATCAAACCCTTTCACTAATAGAATATGGTTTGCTTTATTTTCAAGACGAGGAAGTGAGACTAATACCAGTCCCAGTTTATAAAACTATATGGTAAAAACTCCTCTGTATCAACTTCGCTGATTTTTTGACCTGGATACATCGTATTATCGGTTTTAAGATATAATGCCCCAAAAACAGTTTCAATTTCAATTTCACCCCACGGATCGTGAACACTTGACCTTAAAGTGATTTCCGCTCTTCCTGTTTCCATTGATTTAGGACGGACGGCTGTTTCTTGTTTCACTAACCACGGATTATAATCAAATCCTTCTTTATTGGGTGCGGGAAAATATTTAAAATTATAATTTATGGTATTTTTATTTCTACCAGGAAGTAATCCAAGGACTTTAATTAATTGGGGAGTTTCTGGCTCATTGAATGGTACCCCTAAATGTGCCCTAATTTCAATATTTTTTACCCCTAATCGTTCAGCATATCCATAAACTTCATCATTGTTACGTTCTAAATGCACCTTTGCCATTTTTTTGGGAAATCCAAAGATTTCTCTCCCTCCTAATAAAGCTCTATCATCTGTAACGGGCATTGCTAGATAATAATTCCCAAATTCGCCATTATATTCACATCTTATCATAAGTGCTCCTTCATTATACGGTAATCCTTGATTAGTATTAGGATAATGAGCTATAAATGCAAGAGCGATGGGTCTTTTAAGGGGGTTAAGTGGGGGAGGTAAAACTCTCTTAACAATCTCGGTTTTAGTTTCCCACAGAACTGTCAGCATTTCAGCATCATGAAATTCTGTTGTTCTTAATTTTTTTTTCTTTAGTGCAATCTCTTCACGGTCTCTTTTAAAAGAAATATTCTTCACCTACAAATTCTTTATTTATAATTTAATGTTTGAAGTTAAATAATTTTAATTTTTTATTGGATTAAATACCACATTTTATAATGCTTGATCTAATAATTCGGTAAGATCTATCATTTTTAATTTAGAACTTAATGCCGTTATAGCATCATTTAGGTTTCTATAACAAAATGGACAGATACTTACTAAATAGTCTGCTCCTGTTTCTTCTGCCTCTTTCACTCTACTTTTTGCTATTTCTAATGCCAATTCGGGAAATGCTTTTTTAACGCCTCCTCCCGCTCCGCAACATTTTGCATTTTCCTTAATTGTATCCATTTCGGTCAAATTTGCCATTTGTTGTAATAGAAATCTAGGCTCTTCATAAATTCCTACGTGTCTTCCAGTATGGCATGGGTCGTGATAAGTTGTCTTGAGTCCAAGATTTTTTAATTTTATATGTTTTTCCTTGATAATACGATATAGAAATTCGATTGTATGTAATATCTCTATATTCAAATCTTTAAGTATCTCTTGATAATCAAGTTTGAGAGTTCGATAACATCCCGCGCAACTGGTAATGATAGTTTTTACTCCGCTCTGTTTGAAAAGTTCATAATTTTTTTTCGCTACTATATTAAATGCCTCGCGATTTCCCGTTCTCATTGCTACACTCCCACAGCACACTTCATTTTCACCAAAAACGGAAAAATCAATATCCAATTTTTTTAAGATTTGGGCAGTATGAACTGCAACATTACGGATTTCTGGAGTAAGGGCTGCAGTACATCCCACATAGAAAAGTACCTCTGCTGGCTGACTACTGGCATCTTTAATGGAAAAGTCAATCATGTCCATCCAATCTTTCTTAAGTTTATTATCTCTTTGGTAAGGATTAAGCAATGTAATCATCGCTTCATTCATCTCATCGTGAGATTCCAAAGCATAACCTTCAGCCCACAATTCTGCTCGTAGAGCTTCATAAATAGAGGTATTATCCATATCATATACACACGCTTCCGCGCATGCATTACAGGTAGGACATTGTAAAAACACCTCAGATAACTCCTTACTTAATTGTAGTTTACCTTGCCATACAGATCTGATAATTTGCATTTTCCCTCTTCCAAAATATGGTTCAAACCCAGAAGTATGATCTTTAACAGGGCACACACCTACTCTTGGAGGATTTAAGGTAATATCGGTAGCTTCTCTACAATCTCCACAACTTATACAAATCATAAGCATTTTATCATATTCGCTTAAATATTTATATTCCTTTTTTGTGTTAGCTTCTGTCATATTTTTCACCTATTCTTCATCCCTTTCAATATATTGTGTAATATCATCTTCATAGCTATGCATATGAAATTTATTAGGGCTCAACAGAAAATGTGGATCAACCGTTTTTTTTATATTTTTAAAAAATGTGATGAATTCCGGACTATAGGCATCTGCTTCTACTATTGATTGTGAAATAGACTCCCCCAACCAATAATGAACTCCTCCATATCGAACCTGGGAGCGCACTTTTTTATGCCAAATCTGCATCGCTTGTTCACGCTCCTCATCTACATTTTCGGCATTAAATCCTCCCGCAAATACACAATGTCCATTTGGTAATAAATGAATAGAACGAGCAAATAAAGAAAAACTATCTGTGGGAAACTCTTGACGGTGTTGTTGATCAAACTCCTCACTAAGCTTCTTTTTTTCTTGCATTTTTGATATGGGAAGCTTATGACAGGTGGTACAAGAAATCTTCGGAGGGGCGAGTGCTATAAATTTATTAAAATAAGAATAAGGAAATTTTAACGTTAATTTCCAATCTTCCTCCAGCGGTTCATCTAAATCAATTTCATGCCATTCGAAGGGACGACTATAAGGTTCCATAATTTCATCCACTTGTTCAATATAGACATCCAAAATGCGCTTGTCAAACGCCTCTAAAATAAACATAAAGACTGGAGCCCGAATCCGTACCCTTTTATCTGGCTTTCTCTTTGCTTGACCAGCGAGAACTTGTACCACGACTCTGGGATTAACATATAAATCGTGTATACCTTCTCTGACCTCACGCTGCAGTTGATGCATCAATTTAAATACGATATCATAATCGTCCTTTTTCAGCATATAATTTCTCTGAACCTTATAAGGAGAATTGGGAAATATTCTTAGGTATGCTTTAGTTTTTATTCCTAAAATGCCCGCATCTCCCATAAATAACCCTGTGAAGTCGGGCGATTCCCCATATCTACATATTGGTTCCGCATATTTATTTGATGCCGCACCCGTTTTAATAATATCTCCTTTTTCGTTGGGTAATACCACTTCCACCCCAAGACAATTATCTGGAACCAAACCATATTTAGTGGATCCAAATCCGGCTGTACTATTAGAAAGGGCGCCTCCTACGGTGGCAGAATATCCACTTCCGGGACCAAGCACTCCTGTAGTCAGATCCTTTTTATACAATTCTGAAATTAATCCACCCCATGTAACTCCACATTCTACAACACAATAGAAATCATCTTCATTGATTTCTAATATATTGTTCATTCGTGTTAGATCTATTAATAATCCTTCATCCGTGGTAGCTCCCCCAACTAAATCTGCTCCCCCTCCTCTGGGAACCATTTTAATTTTATATTTATTAGCAATTTTTACGATCTCTGATACTTCCTCTGATGAACCTGGGCGAATGATTAGATCTGGCCATCTATCGGGGAAGGCAGGGTCCACATTTCTAGAATAAGCCGCTTTCATAAAATCTTTATCCGTAAGATAATCTGCACCAACAATTTGTTCAATTTTACCATAAAGCTTTTTGATGTCTAACATTTTGAATAAGTGAGCAATTAATATATTTATATAAAATTATTAATCTTAAATTTAATAATTATTTTTAGAAATCTTAATTATTTCATTTTTCTATAATATTTTTCTCAATTCTTATACAACAAATTTAAATAATTTAATCTTCATTGATTTTATTGAAAAATTTCAAAGGACATTCTAAAAAATAAATAGTTGATCTTAAATGTCTGACAACATTGAACCATCTCTTCTTAAAGATTATTTCGATAATTCTGAATCTATTATTGTAATCATAGACAATAACAAAAAGATCGTTTTTTTAAATAGCTTTGGATGTGAATTAATTGGATATAAAATAAAAGAAGTAATTGGAAAGAACTGGTTTGAAACTTTTGTTCCAAAGCGAAAAAGAGAGGAATTAATTAAGGTTTTTGAGAAAATAATTCAAGGTGAATCCCAAGTAATTAAAACCTATAGTTATCCAATACTTTTGAGAGGAGGGTTAGAAAGAATAATATTATGGAAGAATTCTATAATAACGGATCAAAATAATGAGATTAATGCAATATTAAGTATTGGAGATGATATAACAGATCGTGAGCAACTTATACAGGATTTGAAAATTGAAAGAGAACTCAAATCAAAAATTGTTGATACGAGTCCGATAGGTATTACGGTTTATAATAAGAAGGGCAACATTATTTTTGCAAATAAAAAAGCCGAAGATATTTTAGGATTAAAAATGGAAGAAATTGTTAATATGACTTATAATTCACCAGAATGGAGACCCACCGATTATGAAGGAAATACTGTTCCAGATGAAAATTTACCTTTCTCTATTGTAAAACGAACTAAAAAAACTGTTTATAATATAAAATACTCAATTGAATTACCAAATAAAGAAAAGGTATTTCTTAATGTAAATGGTGCCCCTCTTTTTGATAAGAATAAGAATTTTAATGGAATGGTTGCTTCTATTGAAGATTTTACTGAAAAAATTAAAGTTAAAAGGGAATTAAATAGACTCAATAGGGCATATAAGATGCTTAGTGAATGTAATTCTCAATTAATTCAATTTAATAATGAATCAGCCTTATTTCAAAAGATATGCGATATTATAATTGAAATAGGAGGGTATTGTTTAGCTTGGATTGGATTAAAAAAAGAAGATATTTCTAAATCAGTAGTACCCATTGCCAAGGCTGGATTTGAAGATGGTTATTTAGAGGCTATCAATATTTCTTGGGCTGAAACAGACAAGGGTAAAGGTCCTACAGGCAAAGCCATCCGTACAGCCAAACCTATAATTTGTAGGAATATTTTAGAGGATCCTTCTTTTGAACCTTGGAGAGAAGATGCTATTAAACGTGGTTATAAATCATCAATTGCACTCCCTTTAATCATAGATAACGAAGCAATAGGGGCATTGAACATATACTCTAAACTCGAAAATGCGTTTTATGCTGAGGAGTCAAAATTGTTAGAAAAGTTGGCGGAAAATTTAGCTTTTGGAGTCCAAAAAATAAGGTCCGAAAAAAGGAGAAAGCAAGCAGAGAAAAAATTAAAAAAATCAAAAATTAAATATAAAAAAGCATATAATCGAGTGGAATTCTATAAAGATCTTTTTGCCCATGATATTAATAATATACTGCAATCCATCTTAACGGGTTTGGAATTAATTAAGATCAATATTAAAGACTTAGAAAAAGAAATCAATATTTTGGAGGATTTAAATACTATTGAAATTCAAATAGAAAGAGGATCAAGATTAGTTTTAAATATACATAAATTTTCATTACTCGAAAAAGAAAAATTTGAATTAGAAAAAATAAATGCCTATAATATTCTGAATACAATAATTAAAAGGATTAAAAAGAGCCCTCATATTAAACCTCTTGAAATAGAAATAGAAACTATCTCAAACCAGATTTATATTCAGGCAAATGAATTTCTTGAAGATGTTTTCGAAAATCTATTAATAAATGCTATAAAACATAATGATTCTAAAATAATTGAAATCTTAATAAGAATATCTAAAGAAGAAAGAAATAATAAATCCTTTATTAAATTTGAATTTATAGATAATGGAATAGGGATTTTAGATGAAAAAAAAGAAATGATATTTTTAAGAGCTGCTGAAGAAAATAGAACTTATTACGGACGCGGTTTAGGATTATCTTTAACAAAAAAAATTATAGAGTCTTATAATGGGTTTATTTGGGTGGAAAATAGAGTAAAGGATGATTTTTCTAAGGGAAGTAAATTCATATTATTAATTCCAGAGGTGTCATAAATAGTTAGAGTATTTGTTGTTGATGATGAACCCTCAATACTCCTCTTTTTTAAAAAAGTTCTCATATTAAATGGTTTTGAATTAGTAGGGATTGCATCTAATGGGATGCAAGCAGTAGATATGTTTAAAAGTTTTACAAAAAAACCAGATGTTATTCTAATGGATCATCGTATGCCGCTCAAAAATGGTCTCGAAGCATCAAGCGAAATACTAAAATTAGATCCAAATGTTAAAATTATTTTTATCAGTGCTGATCAAACTATTAAAGAAGAAACATTAACCTTAGGGATAGCTGATTTTTTAGCTAAGCCATTTACGATAAAAGACTTAATAATTTCGATTGAAAAATGCGTTAATAAAGATTAAATAATTTTTAATAACAAGCTATTTAAATAATTATTTTATAGACACTTATATTTTAATTGAATTTTTAAGATTAATAATATTTTCCAAAATTCTTTATTGTTTTCATGAATATTTGGATATTCTTT
The DNA here is from genome assembly GCA_016839555.1 of Promethearchaeota archaeon. GTDB lineage: Archaea > Asgardarchaeota > Lokiarchaeia > Sigyniarchaeales > SOKP01 > TEKIR-8. The sequence goes on along the minus strand of JAEOUA010000006.1, from coordinate 102,989 downwards.
AAAGGAATTTTTTCATATATAATGGTACTAGGACCAATAATAAAATGCCTATTCTCTTTAAGAGCATCCATTAACTGCTGAGCATGAGCCTTTATTTGAGCTTCTGTTCCATAAGGAAGGATATGACTAACATCTCCAAATCCCAGCACTACAAACTCAGGAAAATGTTCATTAATAAAAAAAGGATCGGCGCCTCCTTCCCATCCTTGAAGGCCTCTAAATCCCGCCTTTTGAAAATAAGGGATTAAATCGGTAGGATCTCCATCAGTGTGAACTTGTGGAATCATACCTGCTGAGCTAATTATATCAGTTACATCCTTATAATAAGGCATAAAATCTTGCTCCCATTGAGTTGGTGAAATCATAGTTCTCCCTCTATAGGCTACATCATCTAAAATATTGATGATTCTTTCTGAGTAATCAGTTGCTTCAATCAATCCCCTAATATCATTATTCATAATTTCCGCATAAAAGCTAATTAATTTCTTATATAGTTCGGTTTTTTTCCGAAAATGTTTACTAAATTCCGTCATTCCCATTGCTTGCCATGTTCTATCGAAAATTCCACCAACCATTACTATCGGATAAATGTGTTTTTCAATTTTCTCATAATTATTTAATACATATTGAATCTCCCTTTTTTTATCAACAAATTTTAACTTGTCCTTCATTTGATTTAAAATCTCTAAAGAATTTACGTAACCTCCTTCATAATACGTGGTTTTTGCCCTAATTGATTGACCATTCACTCCAATTCTTATTGTTTCTCCCCCTTTCAGTTCAATTTGTAGACTACGAAATTTTATACTCGAAGGAATAGGCGCAAAAATGGAATCAAATCCTAAAGCAAAGGGAGCGCCAAAATATTGATTGAATAAATTCTGATCATAAGTGTTTGAAAAATAATCCGCATATTTTGATATAAACTCAGGAGCTACATATTGTACGTGGCTGGGAACTCGGTCTAAAGTGTTTCTTTTTTCCCGATTATAGACTGCAAGAATACGCTCTTTTGAGTTCATAAATAATGAATAAATGAAAAAAAAATATTTTAAGTTTATTATTTAATTATTCCCAATCAAAATCAACGATGATAAATTTTTTCGAAAAGAAATATGCACCAATTAATATGATGGAGCAAATTGGACCCCAGAGCACGTATCCCAGGGATATATTAGAAGTTTCTACAAAAATAGTAAAAAAACGAATAGCAAAATCCCCAAATCTAAATACATTCCATCCAAAAGAATAGGTTGTCGGACCTACTGATATTTGAGGGAGTTCTAAGATAAATCCCATGAGAAGAAGTCCCATTGCTTGAAAAGCATTTAATATTATGCTGGGGAAGCCCTTATAAATGCCCGCTTTTAATTCTCCCGTTTTTTTCTGATCATCTTCTGCAAGGTCAGCCAATAAAATGCTTGGGAATAAAAACCAGCCGCCCATCGCTGCTGCAATAGAGAGGATAAATAAGATTCCATAAATAATTGAAAAACCTCCTCGAATAACCCCTAAAAGTGAAAAAGGAAGAGTGATAATTGCTAATAAAAACACATACAGCAGAGTTGTTTTCTTTCCTTTATTAACGATCAATTTTCTCCAAATATACAAAAATACAAGAATTCCCAAAAGATATGCCGCGGCAGTGATGATATAAAATATCAATTCAAATTGTAAAACTTTTTCCAGAAAAAGTAAAATTAACGAGCCAATCATAGACCACGCCAAACTGGCAATTCCTATCATCACATTAACTAGTAGATAATTTCTGTTCTTTAAAACAATCTTTAATCGCTCCACCATCGTGGTTTTAATCTCCTGATAAGGTTCTGTCGGCATTAAAAATACCACAAGGTAAAATAATACGATTAAAATGATACTAAAAGCGAGTACACTATATAAAAATTCTCCCGGAATCACTTCGGGGTTTAATTTCACTTTATCGGTAAACTGAGTTAATACAAGCATTGAAAATATAGCCATTACTCCGGTTCCCGCCATACTTAAGATATTAAGATACTGGGCAGCTTTAGGACGCTCATTCACGGTAAATTGCTCCGCCATCCAAGATTCATAGGGTGTGGTGACACCATAACTAATATTGAATATTTGATACCATACTAATAACCAAATAAAGAGGGTAAATGGATTATCAAGTGGTATGATCAAACTAGGGATTAATAAAAATATGGTAGCTACCGCTAAAATGGGGCTTAAGATAAGGAAATACGGCTTTCTTCTTCCCCAATTAGATGAATGGGTTTGATCACTAACCCACCCAAAAAAGAATTGAGATGCAGCAATCGTAATTTTCCCTAATGCTAATGCAAGTCCTACAAGGAAGGGTGTGATTTGATATCCTACAATGTATAATGTTGCCAAGGCAAAGTCTGCGATTCCCATAACAACGGAGGTCCCGAACTTAGGTAAAGGAAATACTAAAAATTTACGTTCTTTCATGATTTTCACATATGATATTTATTTTTAGTTTTAAATAGATTAAATAACAATATGTTAATATTTCTTTTCTTCATATTTAAGAGTTATTATATGAGCATCATATTAATAAAGCTTTTTTTATTGATCTTCTTGAATGAATTCTAGTCCCAAGAATTTGGCGGCAACCTCAAAATTTTCCTTCCAATCACCTAAAAAGGTTACACGATGCCATCCAAAGGTCTCCCAATCATAGTTCTCCAGTATTTTTTTCACATTATCTTTTACCCATACTTTTGCTACGCAGCCTCCTGGTTCTTGTACATTTTCAATGATTATACCTTGACGTAAGGCAATTTTTCTCTGGGCAACGCTTATTTTCACGGTTGTAACCAGCTCACCTTTTGGGAACTTGACCCGGGGCGATGCACCCAAGAAATTTGATTCTCCATGATATACGATATCATAGTTCAGAAACTTTCCTTCCTCTCCATAATAATTGCATGGAGCAACACAGTGCATATAGGTAACACGATCATTCACTAAATCGAGCGTATGATTAGAAACATACCCAGGCCTGCCTGTTAAATATAATCCTAATAAAAAGCTTATTGCTGAATTTGTATCTGACTCGCAAATGCCATAAATATTTTCTTTGCTTAATTCAAAAAATGCCATGCACGGATATGCAGGAAACTTTCCAAGTAATAATAATGTACCACAATCGGGCGTAAATACACTATATTTATAATCTTGTTCCTTTAATAATTCCTTTAATGCTAAATATACTTTAGCTGAGTTTATTATCGTATCTTTAGTAGGGAGTACTTCACCGGCTTCATTAATCCATTTTTCGGCGATTTGTTCCGCCTCTTCTTTTTCAACCGCATCATAGTGTTTTGCGATCTCATCAGGATTTCCATGTACTAATTCAACTCCAAACGTTTCTAACAATTGTTTTTTATAAATTTCTGGATTTACTCTCCATGGATGAGCTTGATCCGCTCCTTCTAAGTCCGTAAAAAATTCATATTCATCGTTTCTCATAGTTCCTATCTGATTTATAAATTCAGGGTGTGTCTGTAAAATCTTTTTTCGTTCTGGTTTAAAAAGTTCTAAAATTTTATCCCAATCCATCTCTCTTGATTCTGTAGCAAGTAAAAAAACCTTTTCTCCTTTCAAGCGCAAAATATTATATAAAATTTTAATATATTTATCAAAATCTTTAAAGTGTTGTGAAGAAATGGGATATACTTGATTTTTTTTGTGTTTAATTAAGGTATAAATTTTAATAAAGGTATGATCTCCTGCGTACACAAGATTAGCTAATAAGCAAGGAATATCTTTTGATTCGATGATTTCTATTCCCGCGTTAATTATTCCAGGATCACCGTAATGACCGATAGTAAACAATATTAACCCGTCAGCATCCTCTAAGCTATTTTTTATATTATTTACTAATGGAGCATTATAAGTAGTGATAATATCTTTTTGGTGAAAAATTATATCCGGAAAAGTTATAGTAAGATGTTCCATAATGTTATTAATTAATTCCTCATTATCATATCCAATATAAGGCCAGCCTGCTTCCCATTGAGGCTTTCCAATAAATACTACTTGAATTTGTATTTGTTTCCTATTCATAATTATAAGTATACCTTGCTTTTTATTTAATAATTTCCGATTTTCCTACTTAATAAACTGGATATTTATATTTCAATAAATAGGATCCTTAAATCAATTTTAATAAATAGCTTTATATCGATTATTTAGTTTACCATCAAAAGGATTTTGCTTTTCGACTAACATATCTATTTGAAAATTGGAATTTTGAAAAATCCTAATTTTCATAATAGGAAAATAAATAATTTTAAAATAATTTCATTTATTAAATCATTATAAAATATTTAAAGTTTAATTTAAAAAGACCAGTTTAAAAAATGATAGAAACTAAAATTACCAAGTTATTTGGGATTAAACATCCCATTATCAGCGCTCCTATGGGCCCTTTTTACACTACTGAATTGACTATAGCAGTATCTGAAGCTGGAGGGATGGGAGTTCTTTCTCATACCAACCTATATGGGAAATCTTCTATTGATGAAATGATGAAAAACATGGAAGCGGTGGTGGAACATACCGATAAACCCTTTGGGTTCAATATTAGAACTTCAAGAATGCAGATGGACGCACGTACATTATGCCGTAAAATCCCTGATTTTATACGAAAAAACCAAAGAGTAAGAGAACAAGCTTTATACGCTTTGACAAGCGCAGGGTCTGCAAAGATGCTTCCATCGAGTGGTTCCTGGCAGAAATTAAGGGAGCAGTCAAATATTAAACATTTTCATGTTGCACCAGCTTTATGGCTTGCAGACAAATGTGTAGATGCCAAAGTAGATGGATTAGTACTTACAGGATCTGAGGGAGGCGGTCATCAATCATATGAGAAAGTTAGCACCTTAGTATTACTTCAGCAAGTAGAAGAAAAATATCCTGATATTCCTGTGGTAGCTTGTGGAGGATTTGCTACTGGAGAAGGACTTGCGGCAGCCTTAACATTGGGGGCCGATGCGATTGCCATGGGAACCAGATTTATTGCGACTAAGGATTGTGAGTTTCATGACACGTATAAAAATATTATCCCACCGGCGACTGCTCGAGATACCGTACTCACGACAGGTGTTTTTGGACCTATACGATTGTGGACCAATAAATATGCACTAAGTCAAGCACTCGTAGGAAGTAAAGAAGAAAAAAAGGCAATGGAAGCAGAACTTGACATAAATGAATTAGCGGTAATAAATAGAAAATATGAGCTTGCTTATGAAGGAAATATAGAGGATGGAGCAGTTCTTGTAGGGCAAACGATGGGTCTTATTGATCAAATAGAAACCGTTTCAGATGTGATAAATGAAATCATAACAAGTGCTGAAAAACACCTAAAAACTGCTACAAGCTATATCAAATAAAATCTTATTTTTTATTATTATTCCTTTTTTATTTTTTATTTTATTATATCCTTATGTGAAGATTATGGCGAAAAAGAAAAAAGATCTTTCTGAAGAAGATTTAGATAAATTACTAGATCAAACATTTGCCAAGCAGGATGAAATCCATCATAAATGCCAAATAAGAGAGGATCCAGCAAAAAAACAGGCAGAATGGGAAAAAAAGTACGGTAAATAGGTAAAAATAAGATTTATATTGGATTTCGAATTATATGTTTTACGCAAATTTAATCGAATTCCATTTATATGATAATTATGAATAGAGAAAAATATTATAAAATTTTATTTTTAATTACTGCCGTTTGGAATTGGGGCATGGGTGTAGTGTTTACCTTACTTACCATTTTTTTCCGACCTTTTGCTCTTTCTACATTTGGCGCGGAAATGCCTCCAAGCCTGGTGTGGATGCATGGATTTTTCTTCCTGATTTTTGTAATCGGATTTGCCTTTTTCTTTGCCAGTTTTGATGTCAAGAACAATATTGCAGTTTTAAAATTTGGAATTATCGATAAATTTCTTATATTTCCAGTGATATTCATTTATTTTCTTTTAGGAGACATAAGCTTTACCGCAGTTGTTCCCGCAATAATCGATGTCGTATTCGCCATACTTTTTGTAGAATGTTTTATTTCCATTAAAAAGCAAAATAGATAGGATTAGTTTATTCCTATTCATTAAAATTATTTTTAATTTTCTTTTAATCCTTAATTTTTTTTTAAAATCTATTGCCTTGATCTGTTTTTTTTACTATAATTATATTTTTATTGATAATGAAAGTTCCATTAATGAAATAAAACCTGTTTCATGTAAACGCTTTTCCTATCGGGAAATCAATGGCAATTGGATTTATTTGATGAATTTATTGAGATATGCAAGGGTTTAAAAAGGAAAAAATAAAATTTTACTACTTCCTGAAAAGTTATATTTATACCTACATATCTTATTCAATAAGGAATCTTATTATTAGAAAAATTTAATATCTATTTTCATGTATAACATAATGATAATGTTTATTCCATATTTGGGCTCTTAATAATTCAAAAAAATCACTATATTCCTCTTTCAAGAAAGGAATTAGTTTTATGTTAGAGAATTTTAATCCATCTTCTTGCAATGGAGATAATGAATTTATTTTATCATCTATTTCAAGTTTATATTCATATGTTACGATAGTCTTAAATGATAGAGAGGATGCATTTTTTATAATATGTTCTAGCTCCGCTGAAGATCCCGCTTGTTTTCCACTAAACGTAATAACAAATACATTAATATCAGAAAATTCTAAACACGCAAAACTCTTTTCTCTAATATTTAAATTAGGATATTTTGGAAAGTCTTCTACTAAAAAAGTATTAATATATCCTTCATTTCTAATATCATCTCGAATTTTTATTAGAAATTCTTTTTCTGATGGAGGATAATATGCTCCAAATAAAAGTATCTTACAAAGTTCTTTTTTCTGTAGTAATCTTTTTATTTTTTCATTTATAAATTCTTTAAAGTAAGAGAATGGATCCATAATTTAGCTTAAAATTTAATATGTTATAAAAAAAGTTGTTTAATATTAAATAATTGTAGACTAAATTAAACTTATATATAATATTATCAACATTTATATATAAAAATAAATATATATTAAATGTATTGAACATAAAAAAAAAACATTAAAAATAGTGAAAATAAAAATGTTAGAAAAAGTGAAAAAAATTAAAATTCCTCCTGAAATAGAGCGTGCAATTAAAGCTTTGGGAAATAAAAATAGAAAAAAACTCATAGAAGTATTTCTTAATAAAAAAAGAGTCACTTTCTCAGATCTAATGAATGATTTAAATTTAAGTTCTAGTACACTCACATTTCATTTAAAAGAACTAAAAAAAGCAAGTTTAATAGATAATTTTTACCAAAAATCAGATAATTCAAATCAATATTCTTATTATGTATTAACTGAATTTGCGAAAGATTTTCTAGAAGCTTTGGGTATAAAAATAAATACTGTGGATTGAAAAAGTATTCAGTCTTTCGATCAAACATAGTTAAAGGAGTTTTAGATTACTAATATAAAGTTCATTTGAGTATATGAAAATTAAAAAAGAAAAATCTAAATTTTCTCTAATACAATACAGAAAAGACGAGAGAATTTTAGAGCTTATGAATAAGACTGATAAAAAAACTTTAGCTATCTGGGCGATTCACTGTGCCGAACGTGTTCTACCATTTTTTGAGAAACAATTTCCGAAAGACCATCGTCCTAGAAATGCTATCAGAACACTCCAAATGTGGATAGATACGGGGATATTTAAAATGGCAGTGATTCGCAAAGCATCACTTGATGCTCATGAGGCTGCCCGTGAAGTCTGGGATGATAATGCTGCCCGCTCTGCCGCACGCGCCACAGGTCAGGCTGTTGCAACAGCACATGTTAAAACCCACTCTATTGGTGCTGCAATCTATGCCTTACAAGCTATTCATAGAGCCACTAACTCCTCTGATGCCAATAATGCTGTTATTAAAGAGCGAGAGTGGCAATATCAAGATTTGCTTAGATTGAGAGAAAAGTCATCCCTAAAATAATTTTTACTTCATAGATTAGTTGTGATTATTCAGTATTCCAGTAAAATTTAGTATTTGTTTCTGACATTATCCCCTATACTAGTAATATCATATCATCTCCTTATAATGAACTGGTTGTTTGATCTGACACGATTCTAACTGTTTAACTAAAAGATTTCTATAATTTGGATCGAGCGCAGTTAGAATAAACAAGTCATTAACTTTATTCAGTTTTTTCATATAGGTAGGAGCTTCCTCATCAATAAATGGAACATCCTCTAAATAATCAAATGTTTTATAGAATAATTTAAAGAATTGTTCTGTGGTCATTTTTAATTCTTCAAAATATTCCCAGTATTTAATATCTTCTTTAATATGCTCAGTTTTAAACTTTTTATTATAAATTTCAAGGAAAGTTACTAAATTATCTAATAAAACGCCCACTACATCAATCGCAATCTTTATTAAAGGTTTGAAAAGGCAATAAAATTAAAATTTTGGAATAATTTATGGTTTAAAAAAATATTCAAAATATAAAAGAAAAAGAAATTAAAAAATTATAAAATTTTTCTATTAATTCTCTATAGAAGAAGAATTATTAATTTTGTAATCTTCTACGATAGAATGTAATACTTGAAATAGCTATTAACACACCCACTCCACTTATAATACTTATTATAAAAGTAATTGTATTAAAGTTATTATTTGATTTTACGCCAGTATCTAGAAGCAATGGATTTATCTTTTTTTCAAAGATCGGTTATTTCAGCTTATGTGGGAATATGTATATTATGTTTATGCCCCCGAAGAAATTGAACAATGGGAAGAACTGAACGATTATCATCTAAGAAATATAGAATATGGTTATAGACACGACAGCTTGCCTTATCATAAAATCTTATTAATCGAGCAAATAAGAGAAATATTAAACGAAATTCGCCACCAATTTCCAGAATCAACGCTCTATAATAAGAATGGCTTAGATAAATGTCTAAATGAAAAAATTCACAACACGACCTTCCTAAAAATCGCGTGGGAATCTGAGACCGTTGTTGATAACATTAACACGGAATTTGGATACAGTTATACATCGAATTACTATCCAAAATTCATTATCGAAAAAGTCCAATGTCAAGATTGTTGGGTAGAATTCTACCTCCTTAAGAGAATAGACTTGGAAAATTCGCATTACAGTAATATACTATATTTTGAAGTTTCAAATATTCTAAATTATGAAAAATGGGAAGCGTTAAAAGAATTTTATGCCGAAAATGGCTTGACTGAGAAGCAAGCTGAAGTAATTGCAAAATCAAGATTAGGAATTCCGTTGAAAGAATCAACATAAAGGAATACAAAATCACAATTAAAAAAGAAATTTGACAAAATGCGAAAACTCGTCGGAATTTGGTCCGATATTGAAGACTTATAACAAAATTACACTTTAAGGGGGTGAAATATATGGGTAAAAAACAGATGACATCTAAGGCAGCACGCAGAATAGAATCTCACGCAGATAAGACTGGTAAGAATCAAGGATTTAAGAGTAGAGCTCAGAGTGTTGCCGATAAAAGTAGAGGAAAAAAATAGAAAATATAAATAAAATTAGGAAATAAAATCTAAAGTAATCAATTTTAATTTAGTTTTATCAAAAGGTTTTAAGGGTTCCTTCTTAATAGCACCTTTTCCGATAAGGAACCCTTTTAAATCTCTTATTAAGACTTTCCAATTTCGATTATTTTTGTATTTTCTCCAAATTTTCCGTAAGACTTGCAATCTTTTTTTAGTCTGAGGCGTGGATACTAAAAGATCCTCTACTTCTTCCCATTCTTTCTCGATATCGTCATCCGTGGGATACTTATCTAAATAATCGTCCAATTGCAATTCTACTTCATCCATTAACTTTTTCAAGAAACGGGTAGATCTTTGTCTGCTTATATCTTTAAGTTTAGAATCTTGCGTCTGGCTCAATTCAATCTCGCTATAATCTCTTTCTATTTTCTCTAATATCGCCTTGTTAATTTCATATACTTTTTCAAAAAAATCTGGAATTACTCTGGGTTCGGTCTGGTCGCACTGGATATATTCGAGAATCTCCGTTTTATTGGTTATTATAGTATTACTCACGATATCGTATAAATACCAAAAGTGAAAATCCTTTGCATACTTATAATAAAAGAAAATTCCTTTAATTCTCTTGGTTTTTTCCAGTCCACTATACAAACCGTTCGGAATCGCTTCTAATTTCTCAATCGCCGATGTCTTTAAGAAATCTTTCAGAGGTTGGTAAAAACTCTCTCCGCCGCCGTAAGTGTCTGCTTCCAATTCGTCCAATGTATCGGCGTCCTTTTCTCTAATCCGACGAATTATTCCGAACACTTTGGGATGTATTTCTTCCCCCAAAACGGTCTGATCTAAGCCAACCGATTTATCGATGTCTGCTATTTTATTTTGGAGTATTTGGACCAACTTTAAAAGTTCTTCCAGCTCTTCTTCTGGAAAGAAATTGTAGACGAAAATTTCATTGAAGGGGGAACCGATTCGGTCTATTCTTCCCGCTCTCTGAATCATACGAGTGGGGTTCCAATGCAGGTCGTAATTAATCAGATATTTTGCAGTTTGAAGATTTTGCCCCTCAGATAATACATCAGTGCTTAAAATAATGTCAATCTTCTTGTCAAAAAAATCGTCGATTATTTTGGTTCGTTGCTTGGGCGTTTTGTTGGATTCACCCGTACTGGATATTGCTTCTATATTTAAGTGAGAAAAACGGGTATCTTTTAATATTTCTCTGTAAATATAATTTAATGTGTCTGCATAGTAGGTGAAAACGACAATTTGTCCCTCTTTGGATAATTCAAGTAGCTTTTCTTTCAGGACCGTGAATTTAGCATCTTTATCGGGGGTTATGTTTTTAACTTTATCAAGAATGTCCGATAAGTATCGAATATCAAGATCTATACCATCGAAAAGTTCTTTTATTTTGTATTTATCCTTATCGAAATTTTCCAGTTCTTCCTTTAATTCTTCGACGGTTAATTCTTCATCTATACTTAAGACATATTTGTGAAAAGATTTCTTGGTTAGGAGCCTTCCCATTTCTAAATATTTCTTGAGCTTTTCCAAGAATGTTATGTGGCGATCAATACTAATTCTAAACGATTCAACGCTGCTTTCCAACCGTTTGAGAAGAATCGTCTTAAAAATTCCCCCAATTCCGATCATCCGCCCTAACGCCAGCTTTTCAGCGTCGGTAAGAACACCTTCTTTTTTATATTCTAATAGCTGATAATATGCCATTTTTAGCTTGTCCGAAATTGTATCGGCTATTTGACGATACATCCCCTCGTAAGCCACATCTAAATTATAATTAATGTTTTCCAAAAGTCTGTCTGGAAAGATTATTTTCTTTTCTTCCAAAACACCTTCAGAATTCGGTACCATTATATACGCATCGGGGTAGTTTTTCACGATATAATCTCTCGTTCTTCTGATTGAGATTTCATTGAGCAGATCATTTAGGATAGATGAATTTAAAGTTGCTTTTTTGAAGAAAGAGAACAAATCTAAGATATTTTCTTTGATGAATGCACTATTATCGCTCAAGGTTATAAGCATAACTTGCCAGAATAAGTCCCAAGGGGTATTATTAATGGGCGTAGCTGTAAGGAACAGCATATTAGGGCGCACATCTTCCTTTACGATGTGATCGTTGATTAAGGTAAACAAATTTTCCCATCGATTTGATAATGGATTCCTGAAGTTATGGCTTTCGTCAATGACAATCAATTCCAAATCGTCTGTTCTGCCTCCTAGAACATCCAAAGCTTTTTCCAAAAAATCATCCATCGCCAATTGCTCTTGAGAGAGTATATTTTCCTTTACATCGATGCTTTTCAGCTCCTTTCGCCACATATGCCGTAATTGAGCAGGGCAGATAACTAAGATATTCTTCCTCTCGTAATAACCAATTTTTTCGAGTATTTTTTTCGCAATCCAAGTCTTTCCTAACCCGACCGAATCGGCAACGATGCATCCGTTATATTTTTTCAATCTCGACCATATTCTGGCGATCGCATCGTCTTGAAACTCGGCAAGATTAACTTTAGTTTTGGGTAACCCCGTTTCTTCATCTTTCTCTTCTTCCATCAACTCTTCTTTCTGGAATTCGTACAATGTTTTAATGAAGATTTCATAGGGAGTATATTCACGGCTCCCGAACCTAGAATTTTCAATTAATTCTATTAAATCATTTTTAAAATCGTCAGACAAATTCCAGAATTTTTCAAACCATTTCGAACGAATTGCATCTGCTTGAGCTTCTAATCGGACGGTGTTTAATTCGCCTTCACGAGTTAACCCTGCTGAAGTAAAATTGGAAGACCCCACAATTACGCTATTGTCAAAAATATAAGCTTTACCGTGTAAAAAATTTTTAAATAATTTCACTTCCACTATGTCCTTTTGCAAAAAATTTCTGAAATGTTTCATATCTTCGTCGATTTCTCTTGTTAAATCGAATCCTTCAATCTCTTCTCTGACTTGTTTCAGAAGAAAATCGCCTAATGTCGTTTTAATGTTTATCATAGGTGGTTTTCCTAATAATAATCTAAATCGTGAAATTTCTTCAAGATTTTTCCGTATCATCGTATAGGCATCAATATTGAAGAATGCCGTAGCAATATCTACTGAAGTTTTAGGACAATACTTTAGAATTTCATTTAAAAAATCGTGTAATTTATTACCATCGCTATTATCAATAAACTCTTTTGGTATCATATCTCTCATCCATTATTATTTATTTTTTTTAAGACTTTTAGCTTTATCAGTTCTTTGTTTTATTAGTTCACAAACGCTCCAATAAACTTCATTTCTTTCTTCTTCGTTTAATTTAAGTTTTTCAAAAATAATATCATCTATAATATGCCTTTCATTAATTGGATTAGGTATTTGCTCTCTTATTGGTTTAGAAGGATTAAATCCACATTCGATAAAAACTGATTTTATTTTACGATTTGGCGGGATAGTTTGTTCTTGAAATAGCTCTTTTTTTAAAACCAATAATTGACGATATTCTATTGGATCTACTTTTAACATACCACCCCCAAGAGAATGTCTTCCAATTATTTCCAAAAATAACCACCCAATAGCAGAATTCAAGAAATAAAATAGAGGGGTTAAATAATCTTTATCAACTAGTCTTATTTCTACATAACTATTACTTGTTACTGCTTTTGCTTTATTTATAGCACAAAAGGTTGTTTTACCATAACCACACGGAGCTAATAAATCTGCAGCATCTCTATTTGTAAATTTCCACCATATATTTTTAGATTTCAGTGTTTTGCTTTTTGGTAATACATTTTCCTCACCATATTTAATATATTTCATTACATTTTTATCTTCAATTTCATTCTCTTCCGAGTCAATCTGTAGAAAATATCTCTCTATCATATCTTCATCTATTATAAAGTAACTCTTACCTCTGGTTTTCATAATTCCGTTCAATAAAAACTCATTTTCTATATTAAATTTCTTAGCAATTTGAATAGGCATAAAAAAATAATTATTCGCTCCAGTGGGTCTTCCTTCATTAACCACAGCAATTTTATCGAGTAGAACAAGATTTTCTTTCCCCTTCTCTATAATATTAAAATAAATATCTGGAGCCCGTAAGTATTTTCCCCATTTTTCCCCATTGTAAGAACCTTTTTTGAAAAATCCTTCACTTTTCTTATAATTATCAGGGTAAACCCATCCTTCTTCTAAAAGATTCTTTTGAGTAATTGGAAATACCCGATAATCTTCGGTTCGGATGATATTTTCTATAATATCTACGATTTCGGAGCCTTGAACTTTTAATTCTATTTTTTCAATATATAGTAGATTTTTTGTATTTATAACTTCTTCAAATGGTTTTTTAAACATCACAAATTTAGCTGTATAATCCAACATCTTCCAGTCCCTTTTTTTTATTACTTTAAGACCTGCAATTCTTCTTTCTACGATTAATGGTGATCCAAAAACAGAAATTATAGTATTTACAAGAGCGTGTTTGAATGTTCTTTTAGCATTATCATAAATTGCAATAATAGGGACATATTTTATTAGAAATTCTTGAAGACTTTTACTATATTTAGCATCCAACCAGGAATTAGATGTAATGAAACAAAAAGCTCCCTTTTCATTCAGCAAACTTAATCCGTGAAAATAGAAATAGATAAAATAATCACATTTTTTTGCTATTGAGGTTATCACTGGAAATTGATTAATAACAGACTTTATAAGTTTATCTTTATATAATTGTTTTTCTTTTGAAGTAATTTCAGATTTCATTTTATTAAATGGAGCAATATCATCTTGCTTAACATATGGAGGATTACCAATAACAATATCAAAACCATTTTTTTCTCCAAATATTTCAGCAAAGTCAATATCCCAAATAAATGGTTTTTTCCCTGGTATATCAATTAGTCTCTTGATTTCATTTAAGTCGAGAATAAACCTTTCTTTTTCATCAATTTGTTTTTGTAATGCTTTTACTTTCTTTTCATCAACTATTACTTTTCCATATAAATCTTTTTGTGATTTTGCTCTTTTTATGTTATTTTTTAAATTAGTTATTTCTCTCTTTAAAATATTTAGGCGACTTTCAATAATTTCTTCAAACAATCTTAATTCTTCTTCCTTAATTTCTAATGGGGTTTTAAATTTAGCTCTAGGCAAATTATCAAAATAATTTCGTTTTTCATCCTTTAGAATTAATAATTTCTTTTTTATTGAAGCTTCTAAATCACTAGTTCTAAGATTAAAATATTGTCCCCCAATTTCTTGTACTAAAGAATCACCAATTCTTAAATTTAAATCTAGATTTGGCAATAGAGGGTATTTTCTAAGCTCTTCTTTTTTTAATTCTGTTTCGACCATAAGCTGTAACCATAATCTCAATTCAGCAGCGTGAATTGCCCAAGGCATTATATCAACACCATAAAGGGAATATTGAATAATTCTTTTCTTCAATTCAAAATCTGTAGATTTTCGATTAAGTTGTTGATATATTAAATGGTACAATTCTGTTAATACATTAAGTAATCCAACAAGAAATGCACCCGAACCACAAGCAGGATCGACGGCGGATAAGTTGTCTAATATTTCTTCAATCCTACGCCAGATTTTCTCATCAAAATCATTAATAATTTTCTTTTTATCTTCAGGGGGATCAAAAATAAGATGGTATAATTTTTCTTTTGGAATATTCTCAAGATTTTTTGAGAGATATTCAATTAATACTCTTCTTGCCATAAAATCTACTTCTACTCGAGGAGTATAAAAAATTCCTAAATCGTGACGGTCATAGATCTCTTCGGCTACATTAGCTAAGGATTCGTAGACATATCCGATCATTTGGGGATCAACAGCAACTTCTTCTTCAAGAGGCATATCTTCTTTAATGGTGAAGTTGTATTTCTCATAGAATTTATGGATTTTCTCATATAATCTATCAGAAATTTTTATTTCTAAAGCATCTAGATCATTTGAAGTAAATAATCCACCATTAAGGAATGGGAAATTAGATATTTCCTTTTTTATTTCACTTGGAAGGTCAGATAAAAGATTCGATTGATTATTAAATGCCTTAAAGAATAACTGTTTTGACCAAATTTCGTAAAATTCATCACTATCATATTTTTCTTGCTTTTTATAAGATTCCCAAAACCATTTCATAAATCTCTTAGTGTTAAGCCAACCCTGTTTTTTTGATATAAAATAGACAAACATTATTCTATTGAGTAATTGTAGCGTAAATTCGTGTGATTCTTTTTTTGGAATTCCTTGATTAGAAAATTCATTTTTGAGTAAGAAAAAAATTTTTTTATAATCATCAAAGAAGTTCTTCGTAACTCTTTCCACACTAAATGCTGATTTCCATTGACGCCACAACTGGCGTCGCTTTATCCCTTCTTCATATAATAGTGTTGATATGGTTTGAATATCCGTATAATAAATTTCAGTAGTATTGATAATTAGTTTCGTTAATTTTAATTTATGCTGATCTCCATTAATCTTTTCACGATTAGGAAAAACAAACACTATTTCTGAATAATCAAGAGTTATTATTAGTAAAAAGTTAAGATATTGTCGATCGAAAGTTGCTGTCACACTTCTAATAAAGGAAGGCGCAATAGAGGTAGTCTCAAGGAGAAAAATATGTGTTTTATTTTCTATACTTAGTATTGAATATATCTCTTTAATTTTTTCATCGTCATCTTTCCTAAATTCAAATGTTTCCTTCTTTCTTTTAGCAGATATATCAAAAACTATATCTTCTGGGTAGTTGAGAGTCCTAAAAAGTTCAAATAAATCCTTAGCTGATTTAATCTTGCTAAGATATTCACTAATTCTCATCCTAGTTTCTTTACTTACTTCCATTATAATCACTCTTCGATTAGATGTAGATGCTAAATAGATAATTGTCGGATCTAAGAATATCGAAAGGATAAATCCCTGAATCTAATTTAATCATCACTTTAATATATCTATATACTACCTTAAATATTTATTATTTTTATCGCCGAATTAACAATTTCTTATTAGTATTTAAACTTGGTTGTAGATAATTTTAAGAATATATAGTTTAGAGATGATACTATCACAAAACCTAATAATCATTCTGTCGATCTCTGGGAAAGATTTGCCGAATTGGGTAGGCACGATGAACAGATAAAAAAGATCGTAAATCTATTAAATATAAATAGAACAGATTGGATAAAGGATTATGAAAAAATAAGTCCCATTCTTCTAAATGATGAAGATTCACAAATTTCTTCAGAAATTTTGGATTTTTTGTTCCATCGAATATCTGAACTTATCAAACTCAAAAATATTTCAACCAGTAGCGAGATTTTAAGCGAAGCTATCGCCAGATTTAAAGTAGAACTTTTTAATTATCTACAGGAAAGGAAGAAACATACTTATTTATGCGAAATAGAATTTAGAGATGGATACTCGTTATTTAAAGTGTTTAAAGCCCTAAGGGAATCTAATGATAAAATAGTTTTTAGGATTCTTTATAATGAAATCCACGCCTATACAACAAACGAAGCTAAGACTTACCTATTTGATATTATTTTAAAAAGTGATAATAGTCAATTTTTCTTAAACAAGCAATTAGATCTTCTCGTTAATTTAGACTCCTTATTAAAGTGCCTGGAATGTGATAAATCTGAGAAAATCACCACAAATTTTGGGTTTAATGAAGAAAAAATTGAAATTATTCAATCTTCTCCCATTCTCAAGTCTAAAATATCTAGAAACATAAATGATGTAAAAATCAACTATGAAAATAAGATTATATTAGATGAATTAATCGAACTGAAATATAAAGGGTGTTGTTCTCTCGATAAGGACAAATTCTTTCATATTACATCTCAAGCGGGTAGGTTTTCTGAAGGTATCGGAATTCAACTAACAAATAGTTTCATACATTTTTATGATAATAATGAGGAAGGAAATACAAATATTAGGTGGGAAAATAAAGATATTCATAAGATACAATTTAATTCTCAAGATATAAAAGAAAGAATTAAAGTCTATATCTCTATTGACAATCTTAAAAAGGTCTCCTCCTTTTTATTTGAAGACAATTCCATAATAACGCTCCATCTTGATGAAGAAATTCCACTAAAATTGAGTATCGATTTTAAAACCTTAGAGAAGACGGTCGGATGGTTTTTTATTGCCCAGAGAGATGTGAATGCTTATGATTAAAAACTTGAAACATTTATTCTTAGATATTATTGAAAAAGGAAAAAAAATTTTAATTTGAAAATGGGAAAAGTTTAAATTAATGATTTTTTTGCTAAAATTGAAGAAAAATATCGCCTTTAACTTGAGATAACTTGAAAGATGAATTAAATCCATATTAGTTGTTTGGTATACTAATTCTCCTGAATCGGAGATAACTGCCAAACTAGCAATGTTTACGCTATTTTCAAAAGCTTTTATCCCTATATCATCAATAATACTTTTTACAGTCGTCATATAATGAATTTAAAGTGTTCTCATTATAATAATGTAGCCCATAATATCTTCATATTATACTGATTTTTGGATAGAATATGTTTCACACATAATATGGAAAAAATTAAAAATATCTCAATTGATTCCAACTTCTCTAAGCTTTATGATTCTTGCGTGTATGTATTAAAATGCTATAAGAACAAAAAAGCTCTCACAAAGGAAAGCAATGATTTTCTCTATTATACCGATTCTGCAAAGAATCCCGCCAAACGACTTAAGGATCATATTGAAAAGAGAGATAGATATACCAAACGCTTTGATGGAAATTTTAAAGTGAGTTATGTAGAGCTATATGATGACCTTGCCAGTGCTCAGAAAAGAATAGAACGAATAAGAAAATTGCGCCGCTTAGAAAAAGAATCATTAACTTCAAGAAAAATAATGGGCGTTTGTACTAAATGTAATGAAAAAATGGTAAAAACAATCATGATTAATGAAAAAGGAGAAAGAAAGCAAATTCTTCAGTGTATGGGTTGTAAGTTTTGGAAAGAATTACCTATAAATTTTAAAGAATAATTCTTATTTTAAGGAATAGCGGATAAATCCTTTTAATTACAAATAATGGTTTCTTCAGTAAACTTCAACAATGTTTATAATACTATTTTTCCGATTGAGGACTTATTGCTAAAGTGTATACTGGAGAATCTGATAGGTGTTCAGGTAATATAATTTCTAGATTTTTTCCTTTTTGAGTCCATGTAAGGGTTTCATCATTTCCAAGCAATGTAATCTTAGCATTTGAATGAATGTGTAAGGATATAATAATTATCTCCTTGGATTTCGGTTTCTCTAAAATAAAGACATAGAGAGATTCTTCTTTTTGGGTATATCGAATTGATATTCCTTCCGTTGTAATTGATTCAGCATGATCCCAAGGACGCGTGCCGAAAATTGCTTCTCCATTTATTTCGAGCCATTTACCAAGGTCTAATAAGCATTTTTTTTGCAATTCCGGAATAGTTCCATCAGCTTTCGGACCCACATTAATGAGAAGATTACCATTTTTACTTACAATATCCACAAACATTCGAATCAACTCCTCAGAAGTTAAATAATCCTCTTCTTTCTCGAATTTATTATATCCAAAAGAATTGCCAATACCCCGAGTGCTTTCCCATTTATATGGTTTAATTTCTTTAAAATGCGTATATTCTGGTGTTCTGAAATCACAATGCATTTTTGTAGTCATTCCAGAAATCCCTTTCATAAATTTTCTCTTAGCAACCTCTCTTATTATAGTAGCAAATGGTTTGAATTTTATGATTTTACGCAATCTTTTACTGATTTGACTCCAACGATCGTTTATAACTCCATTTGGATGTGAATTATAGAAATATGCGAAGATTTCATATACATCCGTATCTGGGGGATATCCAATATCATTCCAAAGGATTAACGGCTCATAAATGTCGATTAATTCGTACCAATGATTATTTGCGTAGTCTATATATTCTTGATCCGTTAAACCGCTCGTTAATAAGTCAATTACATCCTTTATAGGGTTAGGATTAAAAGACCAATCTAATGAGCCGGAATAATAAAATCCCATCTTCATATTGCATTCTTTTACAGCGTGAGTAAGTTCTCCTACGATATCTCTGCTTGCGTAGTATCTTTCTTTTCTTGGATGAGGATATCTACTAGGCCATAGCAAGAATCCATCGTGATGTTTTGTAACTAAGACAACGTATTGAGCTCCCGCTTTTTTAAAAATTTCTGCCATCTCCTCTGGATTCCACTTTTTTATTGCGTCATTAAATATCGGAATAAAGTCTTCATATGCAAAATCCTTTCCAAATGTTTCTTTATGATAGTGGTAGGTAGGACTATCGGAAATCCGAAGGGAATTCAAATACCATTCAGCATAAGGATTTTTTTTGAATTGCCCCCCAAAACCTTCTTGTTTTATTACTTCAATTAAATTCATACCAGTGACTGCAAATGCTGGAACGGAATATAATCCCCAGTGAACAAAAATCCCTAATTTTGCATCATGAAACCACTCTGGAACCTGGTGTTTCTTTACAGATTTGTTTATTGGTTTATACATTATTATTCGGAATTTAGAAAGTCGATTCTAAGAAATAAAACATCTTGATCTATTTTATTCTATATTTTTAATTGAATGTATAAATTTAAAATAATTACTTTGTTCCATAAAAGGTAATCTATGAAATGTTGCAAATACTTAAATATGAAAGTAACCTTATTTTATATGATCATTTTGAAATAATATTTTAATAAAAAAAATGAGATTAACAATAAAAATTTTAACACATAAAAGAGTTGAAAGAAATGGACGCAATCCCATTTAAAATTATCATTATAGGTAAAGAGAATGCTGGAAAAACTTCATTACTTAATGAATTCTTAGAATCATTTATTAATCAAAAAGATAAGATTGGAGTTGAGTTTTATAAACATAAAATTAATAGATATGGTAATGATTACTTCCTTCAATTTTGGGACTTTAAAGCAGATAAAAAATTTGAATTTTTACACAGTAAATATTTCGAAGGAACAAATGCAGCTATTTTGATATTTGATCCTTCAGATCCTAAAACATTTGAGTATTGCAAAAAAGAATTAATAAACATTAGGGAAAATATTGATAACATTTGTCCTTTTATTCTGATTGCCAATAAGAAAAATAAATCAGAAAGCAAAGAAACTACAAACAGAAGGGATTATATAGAATTTGCTAAGAATGAGGGTGCTACTAGTTATGTAGAACTTTCAGAGAACAAGACTAAAGAATTTAAAGAAGCAATCAATAAGATGTTAGATGTTCTTATCGATTTGAAAGCTTTAGAATTATTTAAGAACGACTTAAACCTGAAGATAATCATGCTCTTATCTACTTATAAAGAATTAAGCTTAGCAGAAATCTCAAATTATCTTAAGAAAAGTAAGGCAACTATGTCTCGGTATACAAGAAGGTTAATATATTTGGGTATTATACAATCATATACAAAAGAATATGAGATAACGCCGGGTTCTATTGATAAACAATATTATGCCTTAAATAAAGAATCTCTATATAATCCAGAGATTTTCACATATGAATCTTTTGATACAAGTTCAGGAAAGGATATTATGAAATTAAGGATGAAACTTAGAAAAAAAGTATTTCTTTTATCAATATATGAAGAGCTAAATAAACTTTTGCAAACCTTCATAGAAGATTTTCCAAAGGGTAAGCAAGGACTTACTGCCTTAACATTTTTATCATTAAAGCAGTCAAAATCCTCAGAAATGTATTCTAATATAATCAACACGATTTTAGAGACCTCTATGAGTCTATATTTCATAACAGAAAAGCAATATAAGCAATTGCAATCGTTAAGAAAGGATTTCACTGAAAAATTTGATCGAATTCTTGAGAATGATGAGGATTCCCAAAAAAAATATATCTTTTTTGATATGGTAATGCCTTTTCTACGATTAATGAATATAGAAGGCCCCGATCATAAGAAAAGTTTAGAAACTATTAATTGGCTTACTAAAAGATTTGAAAAATATTTATAAAATTAATCATATTCTATTTTTTTTCTTTTTATGATATATTAAAACCTTCAATTCCTTACAAATATAACATTTAAATTGAATGATGTTCTATTTCACTTCTTAAGCTATCCCTTTTACTTATTTTCTGCGAAATTTCTTGTTCGATACTATTAGATTCCTTTTCGATAGACTCAATTTTCTTGATGATATCACTTTCTTTTTCTCTCTTTTCTCTCTCCTCCTCTGTTAACGCTTTTAATTGAAATCTTAAATCTCCAATTCTTTCCTTTTTATTGGTTAATTCAGATTCCAAATTCTTGATTTCACTTTCCAAAGAAAGTACATCTTGTAATAAAAGCTCTTTCTTATCCATATCGATTAATTCTTCTATTCTCTTTAAATATCTCTGTATCGAACTGATATTGATATCTTTAACATCCCCAGCTTTAAAGAATAATGCAATATTACTCTCTTCTCCTAATTTTAATACGATAGTGAAAACATCTTCTGTTTCTAAAATTACTTTTTTATAATCCTTATGTTCAAAATTTAATAGTTCATACAATCTTCTAAAGCGGTCTAACATCCTAGCGAGATTTTCCCCCACTTTTGGAATGTTAATCTCTTGTTCAAAGGTTGTGTTAAAAATGGTTCCATTATTATAAAACATAGCAACATGTACTATTTCTGGAATAGCTTTTTTAATTCTTTCAATGCTTTTAAAAACCATTATTATCACCCCACGATAAATTTTCTTACTTTAATAAATAAATTTTCAATCGATTTATACTTATCTCTACTAATTTTAAAAAATACATAACATATGATGATTAAGAACGATATTATAAAAATTAAAACAATTCCTAGGATTGGTTTAAATACTACTGTAAAATAGACTGTTATGATTAATAATTGGTAAATTGTGGTGAAAAATCCTAATCGAAAGAATTGGCTAAAAGATATGGGTCGTTTATTTTGCTCACAAATATTCATTACTAAAATATTATCCCCAAGAGGTGTTAAATTATCGCCCCAATTAGCTCCTATAGCTAAGCTATAAAATAATTGCGTTCTCAATGCTTCAGAATTAAGATTTTGTATATTCCCAACCACAGGTATTAAGACCTTTGTTATAGGGATGTTATCTATACTACTACTTAATAAGGCAGAAATCCATAAGATTAAAATTAATAAAATGTAGGAATCGCCTTCACCCAAGTTTGAAATTAAGGTTCCAAATAATTTTAGAATTCCACTTAATTCTAAAGCTCCCGCTATGATAAAAATACCTAATAGATAAAGGATCAATTCCAGGTCAACCTTAGAAAAGATTTCCTTTGGATTTAATCTACTTATTAGTATTAAACTGATTGCAATAATCCATGCGATGATATCTGGAGCTAAAAGTTCTGGGGGAATAATAATGAAGAGGGAAAATAATACTATAAATGAGATCATTGATTTATATAACAGATTTCGATTTTGAACAAAATTCCATACATTATACTCAATTAAAATATCTAAATTTTCTCTTGGAATGACTAGGTCTCTTCGGTAGAGCATGATAAAAAATATTAAAGTAAATACAAACACGACTAAAGAAAGTGTCCCAACGTTTAGAAAAAACTCGATAAAACTTATTTTTGCATAGGTAGTTATTAATATGTTTGGAATAGAAGAGATAGAAAACAAAGTTCCTCCAATATTAACTAATATTGCTTGAGTAAGAATATATGGAGAGGGATTTATATTTAGAATCCGAGAAACCGTTATGGTGAGCGGTATTAAGATAATAACAGCTAGAATATTATTTAATATAGCCGAAATTAATAGGGTAATTAAGCAGAAAAAAGTCATAAGCAAAATAGGTTTAGCTTTTGATAATTTTATAAGACTTATTGAAATGAATTGAAATAATCCTGATTCATGGGTAATCTGAACGATAAACATCATTGCTAAAATTAAACTAATACTATGGAAATTGGCAAATCCATCTCTTACGGTCCCAAATAACAAATCGAAAATTTTACTAAATTTATATTGCTCTAAAAAAATTAAGACAAAAAAACAGATGAGAGCTCCACCTAAAGATGCCACTGCTCGATTAAGCCTTCCTGTCACAATTAAAAGAATTACAGAAATAAAAGTAATTACTATTAAAATGGTGCTAATTAAAATATTTAATCACTTTAAATTCTAAATTGATAGATAATTAGTTTTGAATTCATTAAGATTTTTAAACCTTCCTTAAATAAAACATATAATAAGTGATAAAAAATAAAAAAATTAAAATTATAGTTTTTTGAAAAAATGTTTGATGAAATCGCTCTTATCTTATTTTTATTCTGTTTAGTAGGATATTTAATCCTTTTAATAATAATATCCAGGCGAGGCAAACCCTCTCAGAGAACTACATTGAATTTAGTATATAAAAATTGGGTGAAAAATAGGGCTAATGATGAAAATTTATTATACGCTACTCAATCCTTGCGAAATTTTATCATGGGCAATGCTACATTTATTTCTGGATTATTAGTTCTTATTGGAATATTGGTTGGGGTGTACAACGCCGCAATTTTTACCAAAACACCCTTTTTTGGCATAGAATTCTTACCTCTAAGATTTGTCCAGATGGGAGTAAATAGTATAATTGCATTTTTTTCATTGTTCAATTTCATTCTTTCCATACGTTATATTGTCCGAGTAAGCATCCTCTTGAGCGGAGATGCGATAAAATACTCTAAAGGAGAATTTAAAGCAATTGATATTGCAGAAAAAGCTTTCATATCGGCTCAAAATCATTGGATGTTTGGAAATAGAGGCTTGTTTTTTTTAATTGCGACTCTTTCATGGTTAATTGATACTATATTTTTCATGATAATGACTATCATCATCACTTTATATCTAATTATTTTTCAAGATAAATGGGTCGCATCAAAGGGCTGAATGATCAAAAGAACAAAAATATTTCATACGCTAATTCTTTCTATATAAAAGATATGAAAAATTGATATAAAATAAAAAACATAATGCAAAAATAAATTTTTAGGGAAAAAGGAATGTAAAAATTAACCTTTATAAAGCTCCATTATTTTGTGTTATTTCTTTATTTTTCCTTGATCTTCTACCTCTTTAATAGCTTTTTCTAAATCCTCCTCTTCAGCTAAATAATAACTCTTTATTGGTTCTAAGGTATCTTTTAATTCATACACGAGAGGAATCCCTATCGGGATATTTAATTTGATAATTTCATCATCTGGGATATTATCTAAAATTTTAACAATTGCTCTTAGACTATTCCCATGAGCAGATATTAAAACTTTAAGACCCGATTTGATACTTGGGACAATAATATCATTCCAATATGGAAGAACACGAGCAATAGTGTCTTTAAGAGATTCTGTTAAAGGAATATCCTCCAAATCCAGATTTCTATATTTTTCTTCATATTGGGGAAATCGTGGATCTGTAGTTTTAAGAGCAGGAGGAGGAATATCAAAACTCCTTCTCCATATGAGTACTTGTTTTTCCCCAAATTCTTTCGCGATTTCTGTTTTATATAATCCTTGAAGTGCCCCATAATGGCGTTCATTTAACTTCCAAGAGCGATAGACTGGAATCCACATCAAATCCATTTCATCCAAAACAATCCATAATGTTCTAATGCTTCTTTTAAGAAATGAAGTGTAAGCAATATCAAAAGTGAATCCTTTTTCCTTTAATTTTCTCGCTGCTTCTTTTGCTTGCTCATATCCTTTTTGAGTTAAATCAATATCCGTCCAACCGGTGAATCTATTTTCCTTATTCCAGAGGCTCTCTCCGTGTCTTAAAAGCACCAATCTTTTCATTTTTATCACATTATTTTTTTTAAGGATTTTTTAAGATAATATTCTAACATTTTATCTAGTAAGATAATACAATCTATTCATAATTTTAAAATATAAACCTTAATTTTAATTTTATTGGCAAATTTTTAATTTTGATATATAATAATAGAAAAAAATAAAATATTCTGAATCTTAAAAGCGTTTATTAGAAGTTATTTAAGCATAGTACTGTATTAAAAGCGAGATATCAGTTTAGAAACGGGAATTAGCGGGACAAAATTCAAAGAAATTTTGGATTTTTTCCTTGAAGAAAATATGATTAAGGAACCTTACTATTCTTTAGTAAAGTAAAAAAACTTTCCTAGTAAATCCTACCTTCTCAAAATTTTTTATAAAAGGAATATTACTTCCCATTCTCTCTTTTATATTCCTCTTCTATAAAATTAAGAATATAATTCCTAAATAAATAAACGCTTAGAAATAATTGATTTATTACTAAAATATTTACATAAAATTAAAAAAGATAAAGTGATTTAGAAATTTTAAATTTAATACTAAATACCACCTTTATTTATAAAGTGTATATATATGGAAATAAGAAAAATTCCAATTACAAATAGAAAGGATGAACATATTTTACTCGTAAGTCAAGAGAAAGTTGAAAGCAACCAAACAACTTGGCTTGAGCATGTCACATTCGTGCATAATACCCTACCAGAATTAAATTTAGATGATCTTACTTTTTCTTGTGAATTTTTAGGAAAATCAATAACAGCACCAGTTTTCGTTGGAGCAATGACTGGTGGAACAGAATTGACAAAAAAAATTAATGTTTCACTTGCAAAAGCGGCTCAAAAATATAAAATCCCAATGATGGTGGGAAGTCAAAGAGTTATCCTTAAGCATCCAGAAACAAAAAGTTCTTTTTCTGTGGTAAGAGAATGCGCTCCAGACATACCTATCGTTGGAAATATTGGAATCGCTCAAATTACAACCTCCGAAAGTTTTAAGTATGTCCAAGAAATTATAGATAATATCGATGCGGACGCTGTAGCGATACATCTCAATGTGATTCAAGAAGTCATTCAACCTGAAGGTGATAATATGTTTTCTGGAGCAATTGAAAAAATACAAATGCTCAAGGATCAGTTAGATGTTCCCATAGTGATTAAGGAAACGGGTTGCGGAATTTCTAAGGAGATTGCTCAACAATTGTTTGATATCGGAATTAATATTATTGATGTGTCTGGGGTAGGAGGAACTAGTTGGGTGGCTGTGGAATTTTATAGAGCAAAAAAATATGGGGAAGTATCTAAAAGGGAATTAGGCAAACTATTTTGGGATTGGGGGATTCCAACGGCAGCTAGTATCCTTGAGGTGAAGTCAGTGGTAAATAGACCTTCATCCATTCAAATAATTGGCAGCGGAGGAATTAGAAGTGGAATTGATATCGCCAAAGCACTAAGGCTTGGAGCAAATTTTGCAGCCTTAGCTAGACCATTTCTTATGGTTGCGTTAGAAGGACAGGATTCCATAGAAACGTTTATTGAACAAACCTTTAGAGAATTAAAAATTACAATGCTATTAACTGGGAGTAAAAATATTGATGAATTAAAAAAAGCCCCTGTTGTAATTAGTTCTTCTCTAAAAGAATGGATAGAAGAAAGGAAAATAGAATTTAAACGAATATAAACTTTTTTTTATTTTTTTCTGCGATTTTTTCGGTTTTGATCCTCGAGTTGTAGCAAATAAGCTTAAATAATCTTTAAAATTATGTGAGTGGATGAGTGATCGGTTTGTAGGTAGGAATCCAATTAATATAACCACTCTCTATGCAAACCATAGATTCATTTTTTCCGGCTCGAAGAAGGTTATATTCAACTGTATCACCTTTTTTAACATCTTCAGATACTCTCACTATTGAGGAACTGAATAGATCCTCATCAACAATATTCTGGAGAGGAATTTCTTTTACCACCGCGTATAAAGGAAGCTTTCTTTGATAAGTTTCGTGTCTCCCTTTTGGACAAAACTCTAATCCATTCAATTTTGATGATATACAAGCTCCTTCACACATATTTAATACGATAAAATGATTCTCTTCGGTAGGGTGTGGTTCAATTTGGGCATAAATAACTTCTTGAGCATCATTTTTGTCTCTTAATTTTTCATATTCTTCAATAGATTTACGCTCTTTATTTTGGATAAAATTGTTCACTGTTGGATATTTTTTGCGGAATTCTGAAACTTCTGGCATAACTTTCAGCATACCAGAAATACAAGTTGCTCCTGAGCCGTAAGATCCAAAATATATTAAATCATCTTTGTCTACCACACTTTCCAATAGATAAATTAATTGAGACCATATAGATGCAGAATACATATTTCCGATAGACATTGGGACGTTGAGACTTGGCAGGAGTTTATGTGTGATACTCTTAAGTAATTTTTCTTTTATCTCATTGACGTTGACAAACTTTTCCTTTTCATTTAGGGGCTCTAAAACATTATCAAGTAGTTTAATCACATTTTCGACAGCCTCTTCTTGGACTTTTACCGAAGATGCAGTATTAATAGGTTTCTCGAGTAATATTTTTTTCAATATGTCCCATCTAGTGAGGAGTAAGTTCTGGATATTTTTTAAGGGTAATTTTGCAAAAGGAGAATGGAAAGCTAAATAATCGGGTATAATAGAATCCACTTCTTTGAAGAAATCATCAAATGCTCCCTGCTGAAATCTAATATATGAATTTATAGAGTACTGCCCAAACACAACAGGATGATCCTCATAAGGCAATCTGTAAAAGTCATTTATGTTAGCAGTAAATTTTCCAAATCTTTTGCCAAATTTTGCTATTCGAGGATTTTTGGTAATGACTACAGCTGCCGCTGCCGCTCCTTGAGTAGGCTCTCCAGGGCTTTCCAACTCATAACTACAAATATCTGCTCCGATAATGAGTGCTTTATTGATTATTCCGTTATTAATGAGTCCTATAGCGTTTAAAACTGCTAGAGTTTCACCCGCACATGCATTATAGACATCTTGTGTTATACAATTTAGTGAAGTGTTCAAGATTTCTGCAAGAATATTAGATACAGACTTCACAGCGTATGTCATCGTTTCTGTACCCAGGAATATGGCATCGATCTCACTTGGATCAATATTTCCTCTCATCAAAGCATTTTGGCCGGCTTTTAACGCCATACTTACAATATCTTCTCCGGGTCCTGGAATACGCATTTCTTTTGTCAGAAGACCCTTTAAATACTTGTTTGGATCGACATTTCTAACTTCAGCTAAATCTCTCAGATCCACGTAATACTTTGATGTGTAGAAACCCATTGAATCAATACCTACATTAAAGAAAAAATCATCATTTTTTGATTCGGTCATCTTTTATTATACATTCTTCTTTTTTATTTGTAAATCTTTTATTAAAGTGCTATATTTCTTAGAAGCATAGAGGAAACCATATGAATATCCCCCCGATCCCTTTGAATTAGTAGTTTGATGATGATATGAGTGAGCATCGAATATTCTCTTCATATACTCTTTTTTTGGTCGATAGTGATTTTTTATCCTCTTGTGAAATAATACATCGTGAAAGAGAAAATAACCCAAACCATATATAGAAACACCCATTCCCAACCAGAAGAGAAGATTGTATACTCTTAATCCAAGAATAATTAATATTATTGATAATATCGCAAAAATCAAGGCAAAAATATCGTTCTTTTGGAATCTTCCTTTTGTATATCGATGATGGTCCTCATGAAGATACCAACCAAATTGGTGCATCACGTACCTGTGAAGAAACCATGCTACACCTTCCATTGATACTGTAGCAAAGATAATAGCACCTATAGAAATTATTATTCCGTATGGATAAGGCAAATAATCAAAAAGATTTACCATATTATTTTTATTATAAAATAAGGATAAATTTAAAACTTTGTTTTATATTATATTTACGTGTTCTGTTTCAATAATTTGTAAAATAGAATTTGCTATATCCATCATTAAACTATAAATTTTTCGAGATGTCAAAATCTAATGTATATATTTTAAATTTTGAAGGTGATCTCTTCATTTTTGCTTTATGTTTATCTTCTCAGATAATTAAATCTTAAGGTGACTGCATATAAATTTTTATCATAATTATTTATTAAGTTCTCAAAAATTTGATTCTCCTATCTAAATCAATAGTTTTATAGCATTATGAACCTATATGAGATATTAGAGTTTAAAAAATATCATTTAAAGCCTTTTTTTCAATTTTTCTATGTTCTCACTATATTTTAACTTTCTTTCTCTATTCTGATCTTATTTGAAAATTAATATTTAATAAAAACAAATTATAAAAATTAGTTTTAAAAAATTAACATAATGGTATTATCAAGAGATATTCAAAAGAAATTCGAAGAAATATTTCGAAAAGGCAGCACTACTTACTTTAATAGTAGTATATTCTTTCCAAAATCAGTAAGAGAAGATGTATTTATCTTATATGGATTTGTGAGGGTTGCTGACAATTATGTTGATACAATACCCCAACAACGGGAGGAATTTTTGAATTTTCGTCGTTTGTATGAAGAAGCACTCTCAGGTAAAAAAATTGATAATTTTGTTATTGAATATTTCGTTGATCTAATGCGAAGAAAAGAGTTTAAACCTGAGTGGGTTGATGCATTTCTGCATTCAATGGAATTAGATCTTACAAAAAAAGTTTATAATTCATTAGATGAAACACTTGAATATATCTATGGGTCTGCGGAAGTTATTGGGCTATTTATGGCTAAAATTCTTGATTTATCAGAAAATGCATATTTTGCTGCGGAGAGACTTGGGAGAGCAATGCAGTATATTAATTTTATTAGAGATATTAAGGAAGATATTAAGTTAGGAAGACGGTATTTTCCTTTAGGGGATTATGATCTAAAAAACTTAACGAAAGAAGAAGCGATGAACAATAAAGAGGAATTTGAGAGATTCTTTAGGGATCAAATCGAACTATATCTTAAGTGGCAAGAAGAAGCAGAAAATGGATTTAAATATATCCCAAGAAGATATTGGATCCCTATTCAAACAGCTTCAGATATGTATAAATGGACTGCGTTAAAAATCAAAGAAAACCCATTTATTGTATATGAAGAAAAAGTGAAGCCTTCTAAAGGAAAGATAATTAGAACTGTTTTAAAAAACATATTTAAGATTAGAAAGAAGTGAAAATAACAATGAATGAAATAAAAGGAAGAAAAGTATTTGTTATAGGCGCCGGATTTTGCGGGCTCTCATCTGCTGCGCTTTTAGCTAAAGAAGGTTTTGATGTGACCGTTCTTGAAAAAAATGACAGACCAGGAGGACGCGCTATGGTGTGGAAAAAAGATGGATATACTTTTGATATGGGGCCGTCATGGTATATGATGTTAGAAGCGTTTGATAATCTTTTTGCCCAATTCGGTAAAAAACCTGAAGATTATTATGAAACAATACGTTTAAATCCCCATTATCGAGTGTTCTTCAGTGAGAGTGAATCATTAGACATTATGGACGATATGAATAAAAATTACGAGCTATTCGACACCTTTGAAAAAGATGGAGGTAAAAAGCTAAAGAACTTTATAGAATCCTCCCAAAAAATGTATGATATTGCGGTAAACAAGTTTCTATACAGGGATTATTGGAGTGTTCGGGACTTATTGGATAAAACACTCATTATAGACGGATTAAAGCTACATATTTTTAAGAAACTGAATAAATACGCAAAAAAATTTTTTACCAGCGATAAAGCACGTAAAATAGTTCAATATCATGTGGCATTTGTGGGCGCTTCTCCGCCAACTAGTCCTGCAGTCTATTCTATGCTTGCCCATGTTGATATGAACCTTGGAATTTGGTATCCTATGGGAGGTTTTGGAACCATCGTTGATGGGATAATGAAGCTTGCCCAAGAGCAAGGAGCAAAAATTGAATTCAGCACAGAAGTATCCAAGATCGTGGTAGAAGACAAAAAAGCTAAAAAAATCATTACAAATAAAGGAGAGTTTGAAGCAGATATCATTTTAAGTACTGGAGATTATCATCATGGAGAGATGGAATTATTGGATAAAAAATATAGGTCATATACCGAAAAATACTGGAAAAAGAAGATGATCGCTCCTTCCGCATTCCTAGTTTATCTTGGTCTAAACAAGAAGCTTAATAATTTTTTACATCATAATTTCTATTTCAATTCAGATTGGGATAAATATTTCGATCAACTTTTTGAAAATCCCGAATGGCCAGATGATCCCTCTATTTATATAACTGTTCCTTCTAAATCCGATCCATCACTTGCTCCACCAGGAAAGGAACTCATGACTATTCTCGTGTTAGTATCTCCCGATCTTGAAGATATGGAATCCCATCGTGAACCATATTTTGATAAAATACTTCAAAAAGTTGAAAATATAACTGGAGAATCATTTAGGGACTCTATCGAAGTAAAAAGAATTGTTGCACATGAACATTTTAATAAAACATTCAATGCCTATAAGGGAACTGCCTTAGGGTTGGCACATACTTTATTTCAAACTGCATTATTTAGACCACATCATAAAAGTGATAAAGTTAATAATCTCTATTATGCGGGGCATTACACCCATCCTGGAGTTGGAGTTCCCGTTACAATCATCTCTGCTCAACTGGCTTGTGAGAAGATTGTAGATGATGTTAAAAAAGATTTAGTTTAAGCAGTAAAAAATAGATAATAAATAAAATACATTTAAATTTTAGCTTTAATTCTTTTTTTGTTCCTTTCTTTTATGCAACCTCATGTGTCCTGCTTGTATCCCTTCTGAGGCTAGCGCACGTAAAGCCGCTACATTTTGACAGAGTCCAAGAGCTACAGCAACTTGAGCTAGCTCTTCTGCGTTATCAATTCCAAGAATTTTCAAAGACACTCTTGCTAATGGATGTGTCTTTGTGAGTCCACCTATAATCCCCAACGCAAGGGGAAGCTCCAATTCACCAACTAAATTCCCATTTGAATCAACATCAAAAGTACTTAGTGGGGAATATCCGTTTAAAGCGGCATAAGTATGAGCACCGGCTTCTATTGCTCGAGTATCATTACCGGTTGCTAAAGTGAGGGCTATAATTCCATTCATAATCCCTTTATTGTGGGTAGATGCTCGAAAAATATCTGCTTTGGCGAAAGCGTACGCATTCATTATCCCTTCAACCACTTCAGCACCCCCTAACATATCCTTATCAAAAGTTGCTTTACATTTTGCCATCCTATGGGTGGCTAAATTAGAGATGATCCGAAGATATACTTTCCCATCAGTTAATTCTTCCAAGTAAGGAGCGACTGTTTCTGCCATTGTATTTACGGCGTTTGCTCCCATTGCATCCAAGACATTCACAAGCAAATGAACTATAATCATTGGACCTTTTATAGTATCAATAGGTCGAATCTCTAAATCCTCAACCCCTCCTCCCAGTTTAATGAGAATAGGATCCTTTTCATTTGCGAGGCGAATAATTTCCTCCTTATGGATCTCAATATTTTTCACAGCATCATCCATATTTTTCACATTAACAATCTGAACTTGTCCTATCATCACCTGTGTAATTTTCTTACTATGAAATCCTCCTAATTTCCTTGCCATTCTTGCCACATTGGATGCGGCAGCTACAACTGAAGGCTCTTCTATGACCATCGGAACCAAATAATCTTTTCCATTCACTTTAAAATTACATGCTATTGAATAAGGTAATTGATAACTAGCTATTACATTTTCAATTAATATATCCATCTGTTCTGGTTGGAAATAACCAAAATTCTTAAGAATCTTGGTCTCTTCATCGCTTAAACCAACTTTTTCCTTAATAAGTTTGAGTCTTTCCTCTATAGAAAGCTTGTAAAAACCAGATATTTCTGAAGAATACATACTCATATGTAAAAATGTTCTTCATATCTAAAAAGTTTCTTCGGTTATAATTTATTAATTGATTTTTCCTAAATATAATTGGGTTGAAAATGGAACCCTTTGTATAAGGGGTTCGTAATTCTTGGAAGAGCTTTTCTAAAAAAATCTTAAGATTAGAACCTCTTTTACTTAATACCTTTATTTATAGATGAATATATTAATTATTAACATAAGTTATTAATACAATCGCAATAATATTTGAATAATATTTATAGCTTATTATAAAAAGAGGATAAAATAAGAAAATGGGAAAGTCTTCAGCATTCGCACACCCAAATATTGCTCTGATAAAATATTGGGGTAAATCTCGAGATCATCCACCACACCTTAATATTCCTACAAATGACAGCGTTAGCATGACGAAGGAATCAATCAATACTGCCAAATCAGGAATCGAATTGATTACTCATACCACCATTGAATTTTCTGAACATTATGATGAAGATACGGGCTTTTTGAAAACTGATGAGATTATAGTTCCCTTTAATGAGATTCAGATGAAAAGAATATTAAAAGTGGTTGATGCGTTAAGAAAATTAGCGAGTACAACTTTAAATTTTAAAATGGTCAGTCAAAATAAATTTCCGACAGCTGCAGGGTTAGCGTCATCATCATCTGCATTCGCTGCGCTCGCTACTAGTGCTGCTGATGCGTTAAACCTTAATTTAGACAATATAGAACTCTCAAAATATGCAAGATTAGGTTCTGGTTCCGCATCTCGCTCTCTTCATGGAGGATTCGTATGTTGGAATAAAGGATATTCTCACGATACTTCTTATGCAGAACAAATATGTCCATGTAATGAATTCAATATAGCTGCGGTAATTGCAGTAATCGATAGAGGAGAAAAAGAGGTGAGTTCTGATATAGGACAAGAAGCGGCACACTCCAGTGTTTTCAATCAGATTAAAATAAATGAATCCCAGAAACAAGCCGTAGAAATTAAAAAAGCAATTCAAAATGATGATTTTACTACTGTGGGAGAGATCTCCGAGAAAAGTTGTTTGTATATGCATAGTGTTATGATGACCTCGGAACCCCCGTTGTTCTATTGGAAACCAAATACATTGAAGGTAATAAAGGCGGTAGTAAATACTCGAAATAATTTTTTCCAAACTTATAAGATGGTTGAAGAGGGTGTTAAGCAAAAAGAGAAAGAAGGGATTGAATGTTATTTCACCGTTGATGCAGGCCCAAATATTCATTGTTTGTGTAGAACTGAAGATCTAGATGCTGTACAAAATATGATCCAAAATATCGGCATTCCAGAAAATAATATAGTAAGAGTACACCAGGCAGAATATGGCTCTAAAATAGTAGATGAGCATTTATTTTAGGATTAAAATAAAAAGGGAATGATAATACGAAAGAAAGTATACAATACTAAATCTTAGTTTCAAATTCAGTTCAAATAGAACTATTTTCAGAAGAGCTTTAAATAAATCGGTTTTTAAGTATTTATCTATATTTTACAAAACGAATGCTTTTAAATGGGGTGTAATTCTTTGTAAATAATATTTTAAATATGATGCCACACAGCTTCGATATATGTATATAAAGCTAAAGAAGCTGCAAAAGTGAGTATTATTTTATATAGAATTATAAGATAATGAGGTTAAAAGTATATGGCACTATATTTTTGGTTGAATTTCTTAGTAATTATATTTCCCTTTCTTTTATCTTTTGATAAAAAGGTGGGATTTTGGCGTAGATGGCCCCCTTTGCTTTTGAGTATGCTGGTGGTTAGTAGCAGTTATATTATTTGGGATATTATCGTAACCGAGATTGGGCATTGGTCCTTCTCAGAAACTTATGCAGGAACTTTAAAAATATTTAATCTTCCTATAGGTGAGTGGATTTTTTTTATTGCGGTTCCATATGCTACTGTTTTTATATATGAGTGTGTGCGAGCCTATACAAAAGAGAGGATCCTTCATATTCCGAGATATGTATTTATTATTATTAGTTCAATTGGGATTTTACCTTTAATCTTGTTTTTAGATAAAGGTTATACAGTGCTTATTGGAATAGTTTTTTTTATTACGATGCTATTAATAGGCTTGGTAGCATACGAAAAATTTCAATCCAGCTGGACTTTAATTGGATTAATTTTGACTTATATTCCATTTTTAATTTTTAATGGGATTTTTACTTATTTGCCTATTGTATCCTACAATAGTGATGCAATAATAGGTCTGAGAGTCATTTCCATACCGATTGAAGATTTTTTTTATAGTTTTACTCTTATTAGTCTTTATCTTATTTTCTATTTCCTCTTCAGGGATAAATTCAGCTTTAAAAGAGACGAATAAAATGAAAACGGCTGCGATTATTGGTGCAGGGCTAGGTGGATTATCCGCATCAATCTATCTAAAATCTAAAGGATGGAATGTAGATGTATATGAAGCTCAATCCTTTCCTGGAGGTAAAGCAGCCGAAGAAACGTTTGATGGATATAGATTTGATATTGGTCCCTCACTGGTGACAATGCCTTGGGTTTTTGAGGATGTATTCAAAACTGCAGGAAAAGATATCAATAAGGAACTCACCTTAGTCAAGCTGAAAGAGATTTGTACCTATTTTCTCTCAGACGGGACCTATCTAAAAGCATGGTCTGATCTCGATAATTTTGGTCGAGACCTGGAAAAAATAGCGCCAGGAAGTCAAAAATCCCTAAAAAGATATTTAAAAGAAGCTGAAAAAGCGCATCGATTAGGTGGAAATCTTTTTCTCACGCAGCCAATTCATGAAATAAGAACTTTATTGAAGCCTTCTACCCTTTTAAAGTTGGTTCGATTCGCAGGCATCCATCCCTTTAGCACTTTAAATAAAATTAATAAAAAATATTTTAAAGACCCTCGTATAGTTCAACTTTTTAACAGATATGCTACTTACAATGGTTCAAGTCCTTTTCTTACACCCGCAACTATGATTATCATCCCATTTATAGAATATATTGGTGGTGGTTATGGAATTGGAGAAGGTATTTATGAAATCCCTAAAAAAATTCATAAAGCTGCAGTAGATTTAGGTGTTAAATTTTATTTTAATCAGCGAGTCGAAAAAATAAATCTTCAGAATAAGAAGTTACGTGGAATATCAACGAAATACGCTGATAAAGACTATGATGCAGTTGTATCTGATGCTGATGTGCTCTCTACATACGATAAACTTCTTGATTTACCAGATCTGAAACAAGCCAAAAGATACAAAAAATTGGAACCTAGTTCGAGCGGTATAGTGTTCTATTGGGGTATTAATAGAACTTTTGAGGAGCTCTCGGTCAATAATATTTTCTTTTCATCTAATTATCCTGCCGAATTTAAAGCGATGTTCGAAGAGAAAACAATGCCAGAAGAACCAACGGTATATGTTAATATAACTTCAAAATTAACTCCTTCTGATGCTCCTGAAGGGTGTGAAAACTGGTTTGTTCTTCTTAATGCACCGGCAGATTGTAATCAAAATTGGAACGAAATAGTTTCTAATGCAAGAAAAGCTACCATTAATCTCCTGTCAAAACGGTTAGGCACTAATATAGAATCTCATATCGAAACGGAAGGAATCCTTACCCCACCCCATATTGAGAAAAGAACGGGATCCACCTATGGAAGTCTTTATGGCATTAGTTCGAATACAAAAATGTCTGCATTTATGCGGCATAGGAATAGAAGTAAAAATATAAAAGGATTATACTTCTGCAGTAGCTCTGCTCACCCAGGAGGGGGGATGCCGCTGGTGATCTCATCGGGGAAAATATGTGCGAACCTTATCGAAAAATTTTCGGGTGATTAAATGTGAATGAAATTAAAACTAAAATTAAACTTAAATCAATATTGTTGGATTGGAGATTCCAAGTAATAATATTATCGATTTTTTTTACGGTAGGAATTATCAGTCATTTTTCAGAGTCCAGTTATCCGCTTATGATTGTATTGACTCCATATGTATTATTAATTTCCGGTATTTGGGCTATTCACAAGTGTTATAACAAAAAATATGTAATCCTCTGGATTCTCATTGCGTATTTAATTACTTTTACTCTGGAAGTACTTGGTGTTGCATATTCATTAGTATTTGGACCGTATTATTATGGCAATGTCCTTGGGCCTATGCTGTTCGATGTACCAGTGATAATAGGATTGAATTGGGTAATTATTATCTTTTCATTAGTGTTGTTTTCTGAATGGCTTATAGAAAAGCTATTCAAATCACCAATAAAAAATTTCCCTAAAGTATTGCTTTCTTCGTTCATTGTAGGGCTTCTGGCAACTTTTTTTGATTATATCATGGAACCTGTCGCAATAGGATTGAACTATTGGACATGGAAATTAACGAGTGATCCATTCAATGTACCTATTCAGAATTATATTGCATGGTTTTCGATTTCGTTTATATTTGCCCTAACATTTCTAATGATACCTGAAAAAGAGCGAATTAAACTCGGGGAAAGTCCACATAGTCCTTGGTTTGTTGTGATTCAACTGGTCTTTTTTATCGCAATGAGAATATTAATTTTCTACAATTAAGAAATTTTAGACTCTGAGATGAATTTTTTGTAATTAATATTTAAAATACAGTATTATTGAGCATTGATATATATTATGAGTAAAGATAAATATAATTGTCTTATAGTTGGAGGAGGAATTACAGGGGTTGGTATTGCCCGAGACTTATGTCTTAGAGGATTCAAAGTCCTATTAGTAGAAAAAAATGATTTAAGTGAGGGAACGACTGGCCGATGTCATGCTATGTTGCACTCAGGAGCAAGATATGTATATAAAGATAAAGAAGCTGCAACCGAGTGTGCTCTAGAAAATAAAATACTTCTGCACATTGCACCACATATAACCGAAGCTTGTGGGGGTTATTTTATGGCAGTAAATGATGAAGATGTAAACTACGGGGATATCTTTAATACAGAATGTGAAAAAGCTGGTGTATGGTGCGAGGAAATCGAGCCAGAAGCCTTTCTGAAAGATGAATCGAACTGCAATCCTGAAACTCAACGTGTTTTTCGAGTAAAAGATGGATATATTGATCCCTTTCTTTTGACCTTTTATAATGCTTATGATGCTCAACTCCATGGAGCTAAAATTAAGACCTATACAAAAGCAGAAAAATTACTCATTAAAGATGGGACTATAATAGGAATAGAATGCTTTGATTTTTTAAAAAATAAAAAGAAGTCCTATTACGCAGATATAGTAATTAACGCAACAGGTCCATGGGCCTCATATCTGGAAAAGGACTTAAAACTTTCACACCCGCTTAGAATAGCTCCTACTATGGGAACTCTTCTTGTCATCAAAGATCGTTTAGTAAGCCATTTAATTAACCGTTTGAGAAAACCCGGAGATGCAGATATTATTGTTCCAAGCCATAACTCTATAATATTGGGAACAACTTCAAAACCCGTGGAATTAGAAGATTTAGATAGGTTAATGGCATCTAAAGATGAAATTGAATATATTTTAAATCAAGGCGAATATTTAATTCCAACCGTAAGAAAACATCGAATAATTAGATTCTATTCTGGAGCACGCCCTTTAGTTGCCAGTGATACTCCTCTAAGAGAAGCTTCTCGCAAGTTTGATATCATTGATTATGAAGAGGAAGGATATTCTGGTCTATTAACTATTATAGGAGGAAAATTAACAACCTATCGGTTAATGGCAGAACAAATATCGGATCTTGTCGCCGAAAAACTTGACATAAATGCGCAATGCCAAACTGCCGAGCTACCACTACCTGGAGGGGATAGGGTAATAACTAAAAAAGTATTCGAGAAGGAGCTTCATGTTGATAAAAAGACTGCATTTGATATGCAATTTAAATGGGGTACCTTTTATAAGGAAATTTTTGAGATGTGCGAAACTTGTTTAGATCCTTTTTCTTCTGATGAGGGACCACAAAAAATTTGTGAATGTGAAAATGTGACCGAGCCTGAATTATCTTGGGTAAGGGAAAACCTTAATGTAAGAGTATTAGACGATTATAGAAGAAGAACACGCCAGGGTATGGGGCCGTGCCAAGGGCTGTTTTGCTATTATAAATTAGCAAATTTAGAAGCAAAACTTACGGAAAAAATACATTCTCAAATTATGACCGAATTGAAAAAAGCATTAGAAAAACGATGGAAAATCCAAATCTCTGCTAATAATATACTTAAAAGACAAATTAAACTCTCTAAATATATCTATCTTTTAGGAGGAAACTTAAAATGAACGAAAATCAAAAAGCTATTGATGTGAGTATTATAGGGGGTGGATTCTCTGGGTTATATTTAGGGATTTTATTAAAAATGAAAGGAATAAATTGCGAAATTTTTAATAGCGGAACGGGAGCATCCCAATTTTGGGTTGGCACTATGGATTTTCTTGATTATCATCATAATAAGGATTTAGAGTCATCTTTTAACGAGTTTAAGAAAGAAATCCCTCATCACCCTTATGGGTATTTAAATTTCAACCAAATTAATAGAGCCTTTATAGAATTCTCCGCCCAGTTTCCTGAATTTACATTTTCAATTGAGAATGATAAGATAACAAATAAATATGTATTAACAACATTAGGCAATTTAAAACCTTGTGTTGGAATGTGGAATACGATTTTCCACGAATTTGAGCAATTAGATAATAGTTCAATTGTAATTCTTGTTGATTTTTCTGAATTTAATAATGATGCGATGTATCTTGTAGCTAAAAATCTTAAAGAGACCTTTTCTTGCACTTATAAAATATTAAAGCTCTCTCTCAAAAAACTTTTTGATTATTGGGAAGAAAATGAAAATCAAACCGAAATAAAAGGAAAATTATCGGAATACAAGATTGCAAATTATTTCGATACACATTCAGATAAGGTTATTATCTTTGGAGATTATATTCAAAAAGAATTAAAAAATCAAAACTCAGAGATTAATTTAGATAAAATTACTTCTATTTTATTTCCACCAATTTTAGGATTAAAAGCTGAAAGAAAGATTATTAATCTTCTCTCAAAATATTTAAATATAGAATGCAGGGAATTAGTTGCCTTATCACCATCTTTAATGTCTAAAAGATTTAATAACAGTATTAGTGAAAAAGTTAAGGAGTTGGAAATCCCAATTCATAATAATTTCACTTTCATAGAATTTGATAAAATTGATGATCAAGATACCAATTGGAAATTAAAGCTTCTCAATAAGGATGGAAAAATTATAAATGTTAGGTCGAGATTCATAGTATTTGCAGTCGGCACTTTATTTCAAGAAGGACCCCTTGCTGAAGTCAGAGAATTTAAAGAATTATTCGAAAAAAATTCTATTTCTATTCCTAATAAAATTTCAAGTTCATTTGAATTATTGTTTAACAATGATAGGAAATCAAATATATTTGTGTGTGGATCAGCCCTCTTCTCCTTTATGAAACACCTTGATGGAGAAGATGAGATTAAATATGGGACGGGATTAGGATTATCGATTATTTCAGGAGCTCAAATAGCAGCTCAATTAGAAAAGATCATTATATAACCATTTATTTTATAAAATGCTTGCTTTTTTGATCGACTAACATTTAATAATTCTTAAATCAAATAAAAAACAATAAATTAGGGAAAATATTTGATCTTTTTACTAAATAAAAAAAAGGAATAAAATTGGCAGAAGTTAATGTCGTATATTTGGGTTTATTATTTGGTCTTATTGATACATTTCAAATTCATTTAGCAAAGGCCTTAGAGCGTCAAGGTATCGAAATCTTCTCTAAAAAAAAAAGTTTT
Organism: Promethearchaeota archaeon; assembly: GCA_016839555.1. Lineage (GTDB taxonomy): Archaea > Asgardarchaeota > Lokiarchaeia > Sigyniarchaeales > SOKP01 > TEKIR-8. The sequence continues at coordinate 61,846 of JAEOUA010000006.1, read as the reverse complement.
AAGGAAAAAGGGAAAAAACCTTTAATTTATATAATTGGAATGGCCCTAAATAATACTGTATTTATCTGGCAAATGCTAGGAACTCAGTATTCTACTGCCTCGGTTTATTCCTCTATGTTTGGATTAGGATTAATAATTTTAATGTTATACTCCTATTTCGTTTTAAAGGAACAAATTTCGAGCAGGAGTGCATTAGGAATAGTGCTTATAATTATAGGAACGACATTCGTGGGAGTTATTCAAATTCTTGAGCCCCCCACTACTGAGAATGTATTGTTTATGAATTTTATTATATTATGTGCAATTATCTTTATTTTTTTCTTTGTCTTAATCGCAATATTCAAAAAAACAATATTAGCAGTCTCATTTATTTTTGGACTTGTATCAGGATCCCTAGGTGCTATTGATAATGTTTTTAAGCGTATCGGTCTTAAAGCGGGATTTTCTGAGATTTTTAATATTTCTACATTTCCCATCTTTATGTTAAGCTTTCTCATAGGATTTTGTGCTCTTGTAGTGACACAATTCGGATTTGCGAAAGGTGCAGATGCCTCAAAATTAGTACCCATCTCTAATTCCTTCTATATTATAACGCCCATCTATTTTGAATTGATAATAGTTTTGGGGGCATCCATCTCAATATTTAAAATTTTAGCAATCATTGTTATCATTGCGGGAATATTATTGATGGATATCTATAAGAAAGATACCTATCAAAAAAATAAAGAATAAAATACTATCATAGCGATTTCAGATGGAGTTACTTTGGATTGGTCATGCTGGTGTTGTAATAAAATTTTCTGAATTCTATATTGCTATTGATCCTTTTCTTTCAGGATCCTTTAAATGGCATGGAAAAACCAATATATATCACGGCAAGTCACCTTGGATTGGAATCCCCCATAAAATTGAAGAATTTATTCAGAAAATAGGTATAAACCTTAAATTAATAGCAATAACACATAAGCATAAAGATCATTATGATTTTTCATTTTTGAAGAAAATTCTTGCTATTAATAAAGAAGTGAATATAATAGCTCCAAGAATAATAATTAAATCCCTAAAATCTCGGATTAAAAAAGATTCATCAGGATCTATTGATTTGGCAAATAGATTATATATAATAAACGTAAATAAAATATATGAATTTTTAGATGCTAGTGAGGAAAAAACTTTAAGGGCAATTCCATTAAAGAAAAAATTATTTAGTAAAAATCCTAAGAAAGTTGCTTTCTTAATTCAAGAAAGAAAAAATGGAAATCTCTTTGGAGTATTACATGTGGGAGATACACACAGTATAGATCCTTTTAAACCCTACTTTAATCAAATAGACCATCTCATATCATGGACCGCCAGAGATTTTTTAAAAGATATAGACTATCATATAAAGCAATTGGCTATATCTAAAATATGGTGGGTCCATTGGGAGCAATTTTATCCAGGGAATTTTCATTGTAATCAAAATATTCAATTTATTATGAATTTATATAAAAAATGGAATATTGAACAAGGAATTTTATCTTATAATGAATTTATTTCAATAAATTAAGAAAAAAATCTCTAATTAAGTAGTTATATAATTCTTTTTTCTAAATTTTGGAAATAATGCGCCTGTTGTCTTTTGATATTGAATATATTTATTGCCGAACCTTTTAATTAAATCTTTTTCCTCATAGTGAATCATAATTGGGGTATAGAATATAATGAACACTGAGCAAATGAGGACCAGAAACCATGAATTAAATAAAAATCCAAGGGCAACAAACATGGGAAATTCTCCAAGAGTCTGAGGGTGCCTAATATATTTATAAATACCTCCATACATTTCTGTCTCTTTTGAGGGGGATAACGCCTCCGAACCTGCATCAATAATACCTTTAACCATAATAATTCCGCATGGTATCAAAATACAGACCCCTATTATAATCCCAACCCATATATTGTCATTAATCTTCCATTCACCTACAATAGGGAGCGGAAACCAAATCCATAAAATTAAATTTATAACCGAAAGTAATTCAAAAAATCCTCCTATAGATCGATAAATTTCACATTGCTTCCACGCTTTTTCACCATATTTTTCGGCTCGCGTCATAGGCTGAAGGCTTATAGTATAGAGAATTCCTAACAGAATAAAGGATAATATTAATGAGCCAAAATTAATAAATGCGATATAAACTTTAATAAAGGTCATTATTAATCCTTAGTTTAAATCATTTAATCAAGATTTCTTTTAATATTTGACTATTTTCTATTGTCGATAAATATTTTTGATATAGTTTAAAACTCTGAATAAAATAATTGAATTTTGAATTACGTAATTATGAATTATAATCAACTTTTTTATATATTTGTGTCTCTAATTGCTATCTATGAAAACAGCTTTTTTTCAAGAGCATGGCGGAATTGAAAACATTAAAGTTGGTGACATAGCTATGCCCTCCATCCAATCTGATAAAGTTCTAATTGAAACAAAATATGGGGGATTAAATCATCTTGATTTGTTTATACTTGAAGGATGGCCAGGATTACGCTTGAAAATGCCCCATATTATGGGTTCAGACGGGAGTGGCGTGATTAAAGAAGTAGGTGATAATGTTACATTATTTAAACCTGGAGATAGAGTTTTAATAAATCCAGGACTTTCATGTGGGAAGTGTTCTTATTGCTTGGCAGGTCAACAAAATCTATGTCCTAAAGTTGTAATAAAAGGAGAGCATATCGATGGGACATTCGCAGAATTCTTTGGAACCAACTCCAAATAAAGGGATCCACGATGAGTAATCAAAAAGAATTTCGGGAAGTAATTAAATTAGTTTTTGAGGGGAAAATAAAGCCGGTTATTGATAAAGTGTTTTCTATAGATCAAGCAGCGGAGGCCGAAAGATATCTTCAAGAAGGGAAACAATTCGGTAAGGTGCTTTTAAAAATATCTTAAGAATAGGATTAATAAAATCTTAATTCACTAATCAGATTTCCCTTTAAATTTAAAACTTTTAAGGTATAAAACCCTATTATATATAAAGCTTACTTAAAATCTTAATCTATTTTAATCTAGGTGCAAAATAATTCTTGAATTATTGTCCAGTTTGTAATAATCTTCTAATTCCAAAGGATAACAAGCTTGTATGTAGGATATGTAAAGCAGAATATCAATTAATTGAAGATAAAGATAAGGCTCATAAAATCCTCCAACCTATAAATACTAATTAAGATGTCAACACACTTTATATTGATGAAATCTTTAAATAGAAAAAGTCCCATAAAATGAAAGAATCTCATAGTATCCTTTTTCAAACACCAATGGAATTAGTAAATTTCCTTTTTTTTTTTGCCTCATATAAGGTTAATCTTATATTGAACTTGGATTTTATAAAATAACTAATTGAAGAATACTTTATTTTGAATTATTAACTTACATAACATTTTGGATAAAGATAAAAATTATAATAAATTATATTAATTGTCATAACATTACCCCACAAATTGGGAAAAATACTCTTTATAGTCATAAGGTTTAATTTCCACCATGTCAATGCGAAAAGTTCTATCACAATTACAAGAAGATGAAAAAGAATTTTGTACATCTGACGAGATTAAAAAATACAGTAGAGAACTTTACTATAACTATAACAATGTTATTCGATATTTACTCACCCAAGGATATATCGTGAAAATATTTGAAGGTATTTATTATGTGAAAACTCCTGAAGAAATTGAATCCAAAAAATTAAAATATTCTCTTCTGGAATTAGTGGGAAAAGGGCTAAAATTAAAAGGAATTAAAAATTGGTATTATGGTTTATATACTGCCTTTAAATTAAATGGAATTAATATTGATCAAGACAAAGAAATCTTTTATATAATGAGCAACCGCTTATTTAAAGGAAAACCAATTATGATTGCCAATCGGAAATTTAAATTTATTAAGTTAAAATACTCCTTATTTAACTTCGGGATAGAAAATCGCAAGGTGCGTTATTCAGATCCTGAAAAAACTGTGCTTGATTTTGTGTACTTATGGCGATATAATGGCATACATAGTCAGAAAATCATCGTGGACATCGCAAAATTTATGAAATATGTTTCAAAAGAAAAAATATTGGATTACGCGCAACATTATCCAGATAGTAATCAATATATCATTAAGGAAGCTCTTTCAAACATATAAAGATTACTGCTGGAATATTAAAGAAAAAGGATAAAATAAACATACCTATAATAACTGAGCAAGATTAAGATATGTTCTTAATCATTCTCAAATTGGTAAACAATATTGAAAAACCGATGCTAACTGTCATGTTCAATTAGTTAATATAGTTCTTAATTTAGAATATATCCCTTATCTATTATGATTTGAGAAATTTGGCATATTGCCACATTCGAATTAACACCCATACACCTTCTTCAGGATAATATACAGGAATTCCATTATCTTGTAAATATGCAACAAATTTCTCTTCTCGCATATTATAGCATGTTAAAATTATAGGCTTATCATACTTTTTTTTATATTTAATCAATTCATCAAAAATCGCAATGAAAAACTCATGCATCATTTCACCGAAATTTCTCAAAGTTATTACACTTGGATTTTCTTTTATAAAATCAGGAACATTTACAAGGCGTTTATGGTATTCAGAGCCCATTAACCCATAAATAATCAAAGAATCTATCTCCTCGCTCTTTAGAAGGATCTCCGGAAGAACATTTAAATAATTCTGCATATCGTCTGAATAGGTTAAATCAATTGGATTGGTTGTGGAAGCTGTTTCAGGCATCCATGGTTCCAATTTTTCTTGAAGCTGAGAACTTAGAATAGGTACTTTCATTTCATTACTCTCAAATAAATCTGACATTAAGGTGCCAGGACCACCTCCCATCGTGAGGATCCCGACCTTATTTCCCTTTGGTAAGGGCAGAGAATCAAATCCATTTAATAGATTGAGCATCTCAATACTGTTTTTCACTTTTATTGCACCCGTTTGTTCACATATAGAATCAATGATATATCCGGGAGAAGTAATAGCGGCAGTATGGGATTTAGCGGACCTGGTTCCAGCCTCTGTTTGACCTATAGGAATAATAACTATTGGTTTTTTTCTATTAATTGTTTTCACAGCTTCAATAAACTCTTTTCCCCTCCTAACGGCTTCAAAATATATTCCTATACACGTTGTTTGTTCATCTTCCTCCAGAGCTTCTAAATAATCAACTAAATCAGTATTTACTTCATTTCCTACAGAAATGATTTTTGATATTCCCACGCCAATTTTTTCGCTAATTGCTATTAGGGGTTGCACGGCATAAGTTCCCGATTGTGAGATAATAGAAACACCTCCCTTTCTTGGTGGCCACGGGACGTGAGTAATATTTATATTTGGAGTTACAACTTCTCCAGAACAGTTTGGACCCATTATTCTCATCCCATATTGATCAGCAATCCTCTTCATCCGGATTTGTCCTTTCTCATTTCCAACTTCTAAAAAGCCACCAGATAATACTATCGCATATTTTACTCCTTTTTGACCGCATTCCTCCAATATATCATTTATATATTCTGTAGGTGTGGCGATTACCACTAAATCTACTTGTTCTGGAACATCTTTGATGGTTTGATATGCTTTAAATCCGATAATTTCATTCTCTTTTGGATGGATAGGAATGACTTTCCCTTGAAATCCTGCTGATAAGAGATTAGTTAAATGTAATGTGCCAAATTTTTGCATAATATTTGAAACGCCATAAAAGGCTACTATGTTGGGATTAAAAAATCCCTTCAATTTTTCAAGTTTACTCATGGCTCTTATCCTCCTCTAATATTATTCTTGCATCTACCACCATAATACCCTGACCTTTTTCAAAAACTATAACGGGATTAAGGTCAAGTTCTTTAATTTCAGGATTTTCCATTAATAGTACACAGCAATTTAAGATACATTCTTGGATCTGTTTAATATCTCCATTTTTCTTTCCCCGATAACCATTCAATAAAGGATATGCCTTAATGCTTTGAATCATACGCTCCGCTTCTTTTATTTCAACGGGACAAACTCTATATACTACATCTTTAAAAATTTCTACAAAAATACCTCCAAGTCCAAACATGATAATAGACCCAAAATTTATATCTCTCATCCCTCCAATAATGATTTCTACTATTCCCTCCTGAGCCATTCGCTGAATATTAACCCCTGAAATACGTGCGTTCGGATTATATTGCTCAGCATTATTTAATATTTCAAAATATGCTGTTTGTAGTTCCGAATCAGATCCAATATTTAATTTAATAACTCCTGCCTCAGTTTTGTGTAAAATATCGGGACTCATAACCTTTGCAACAACAGGAAATCCTATTTCATTGGCAACTTTAATTGCCTCCTGCTGTGATTGTACAAGTTTATATTTTCCAACGGGTATATTATATTCTGCGATAAAGTCTTTGCTCTCATGCTCCATCAAAAAGAATCTTTCATCATCATATGCCTCCTTAATTATACTGTTTATCTTAGACATTTTAATAGCTCACATGATTAAATATTTTTTAAGATATTCAAAGATAGATTACTAGATTTTATTAAATATAGAGTAATAATCGCAAAAATAAGATTAATTAATCCGAATATCAACAAGCCAAACGCAATATCAGGTATTAAAAAGATATTAATGACGATTATTATTTGAATGGCAAATCGCAGATATATAATTAAAATAATGTTCATTAAATGTTTTTCGACATTAAAAGATGAAAAAAGCAACATCAAACCTAAAATTATAGCGAGCAACCCAGCAGTTTGATGAAATATGGGCATATTAATGCTTTCTATATCTAATCCCAAAAGATTCAATAAAGGGATAATAAAAAACATCAGTAATATCCCAAAAAAGACTTCATATAGTCCTCCTATTAATGATACGATTTTTAAACTTTTTAATTGTGTTTTGGAAATTTTTTATCACCTCATTCTTTAGCGTCCTAAAAATTTAGGATCTCGCTTTTCAAAAAATGCCATTAAACCTTCTGTAAAATCAAACGAATCAAAGCATTTGAATAAAGCTTCTGCTTCATTATTACATGCTTCAATTATTTTTTCCTCTAAAATCTTATTTATGGCAAGTTTAGCCAATCCTATTGAGTATGTTGGTCCTTTCGCAAGCTTCTCTGCTATTTTTTTTACTTCATCCATAAAAATATTGTCTGGAAACGTGTCATTTATCAATCCCATTTCCAAAGCTTTCTTCGCACTAAAACGATCCCCAAAAAAGATTAATTCTTTTGCTTTATGTATCCCAACGATTCTTGGTAAAATATACGTGGAGGACATCTCTGGGATTAATGCTCTCTTGATAAAAAAAGTACCTAATTCAGCACTTTCTTTGGCATAAATTAAGTCACAATTTAGTGCGATATTTAGTCCACCTCCTAAAGTTAATCCATTTATTGCCGCAATAAGAGGTTTGGGGGTTTTTTGCATTTTTAAGACAATTTTTTTTTGAGATACATCAATTTCAGCTTCTCCCGATTGCATTTTACCCCCATCTTTTACATCTTCCACATCTCCTGCCATTCCTTGGCTTGCTTGATTAAAATCACCGCCAGTTGAAAATGCGCGTCCTTTTCCAGTGATAATTGCGGCACGGATTTCTTTATTATTTGCGATCTCTTCTAAAGCGTCATAAATCTCATCAAACATCAATCCATTGATCGCATTAAGTTTCTCTTCTCGATTAAATGTGATTGTAGCAACATTATTTTCAATTTTCCATAAAATATATTTAAATTGCATTTAATTTTCACCCATTATTGTATTTCTTAATTAAAAAATAAAAAAATATAAAATTAAAAATAGATTTTACTTCATTAGCATCTGTAATTTGAGCATATCATTCATCGGCCCCTTCGCTTTCAGTTTTCCACCCATAAACGCTTTAGTCGGGGATAGTTCAGCGTTCATAATATCGATAATAACTTGGCTATCTGTAATAATTGTTATATCCGGATCATCAGTTTCTCCCTCTTTAATTTCGCATTTGGATTCCTTAAAAACTAAATAATAATTTTCCGTATCATTGAAATGAAATTGTAAAGTTTTCTCAAATCCTTCAAATCTTTCTGCCATATCCGGATCATCAAGTTTGCTTACCATTTTTTTAATACCTTCTATTAATTCTTCACTACCCAATTTTTTTTCCCTCCTTAAAGTTAATTTTTAATTTATCAATTTAAAAAAATATTTTATTTATTTGATTATGTTATTTTCCACTCCATTTTGGTTCTCTATTACCCTCCATGAAAGCAGTAAAGCCCTCGATCACATCTTCACTATGGAATAATTCTTGGAATGGTTCCCAAAGTGATCCAATTGCTCGTGTCCTGGTATAATGATATCCTTTTTGAAACCATCTTTTCGTCCATTTATGGCTTAATGGGGCAACCTTCTTCATTTCCTCTGCCATTTCCTTAGTTGCCTGTCGTAATTGATCGTGTGGTACCACCTTATTCACCAAACCCATTCGAAAAGCCTCATCAGCTGAAATGATCTTCCCGGTAAGTAAAAGCTCTTTAGTTTGGCGCATTCCTATTAGTTCAGGAAGTAAAAGGAAGGCTACCCCACTCGCAAGGCCTCTACGATTCTCCCAGAATCCCATCACAGCATCATCTGCCGCAACCGCGCAATCACACCATAGTGTTAATTCTAGCCCACCAGCATATGCATATCCATTGATCATCGCAATTAATGGCTTTGGATATCGTGCCATTAATTCACAAGGATCGAGTAATATCCCTAGGAAATCACCTAAATTCTTGAATCCGGTGGTTGACATTTCTTTAATATCAAGTCCCGCAGAAAATGCGGCTTTTCCCTTAATTTTATCATCATTTCCCGTAAGGACAATTACTCTTACGCCTATATCATCCCATGTATCCATTAATACTTGACCAATACTCGCCCATACGTCCCTGCATAATGCATTGCGTCTTTCTGGGCGGTCAATAGTTAACCACCCTATCTCATCTTCAACTTCAAACTTTATTTCTTTATAATTTGCCATTTTTTTATCCTCTTTTTTATAATTTTTCTGCTTCCTCTTTGGTAGGTCCTCTGACAGATGGATTTATCATGCGTTCATCCACATCCTGTTTAAATTCTTGCCGTCCAATAAATAACCGCAAAATATCGTTTGACCCTCCAGCTATTTGCATTAAGGCAGCATTTTTTAAAATGGTCCCAATGCCCGTTTCCTGGAGGTAACCATCGCCTCCAACGATATAGAGCGCATCTAATGAATTTTCAGTTAAAGATTCTGTTCCAAAAATCTTCGCAGTCGAAGATTTTAAGGCAAAACTAAACATATCTGCTTCTCCAGTATCTAATAGTTCAGCTAAATAATAAATATAAACCCTTGTGAGATGCATTCTCATGCTGATATTTGCCATTCTAAGTTGGACTCCATTATAGCGTGAAATAGGTAAACCAAATTGGACTCTACGTCTTCCATATGCTCTCGCAGTTTCAAATAAGTTTTTAGTGGAGCCCACAACACTGGCAATGCCTAATCGCTCGATATTCAAGGCTGAGGTCATAACGGTCCATCCGTCGCCATCGCCGAGGATCATATTTTCTTTAGGAACCCTCACATCTTTATAGCGAAGTACGGAATTCGCCATTTCCACGTCTCCAATGAGTTGATTAACTTTTTCAGTAGTAATACCCGGCGAATCTGCTGGAACAATGAATGCTGATAAATGGCGATACATACTTCTCATATCTGGATCGCTTAATGCGTAAACTAAGTGATAATCAGAAAGACATCCTAAGGTAATATATCGCTTCCATCCATTCAAAATCCAATCATCACCATCTTTTTCAGCATAAAGTTGTACTCCTGCTGCATCATTTCCCACATCAGGTTCGGTCACTGTAATACTTGCCCATTTATCCCCCTGAACTATCGGTTTGAGAAATTTTTCCTTTTGCGATTTTGTGCCAAATAAATGGATAGGCCCAGCCCCGAACACACTCGTTAGTAAGGGGTTCACATTAATATTAGACCGCCCAATTTCTTCATTGAGAATAGTATATCCCGCATATCCCTTATCTCGCCCACCAAATTCCTTCTCTGCTAAGACCATTAATGGATGAAAGCCTCTTTCTACGCATAGTTTTGAGGCTTCCCATTGAATTGACATATGATCTTCATTTCGCTCCATAATGGCTTGTGTCCGTGGAACTAATTCCTCATCCACAAATTTTTCCACTTCATCAGCAAATTGCCGGGTGTCTTCATCCCACCACGGCATATAATCAAACATTATCAATATCCCTCCGCACTATAATTATCATATGCATGCTTTCCCATTCCAAACTTTAAATTAACCTCTCCAATTTCATTCAATCCTTTCCACGAAATTTTAGCTAATTTGACTTTATCTCCTTCCGTATAAAGGTTAGCCCATTCTTTTTCTGCCAATACTTTTAACACGGGTTGGATTTCTATTTCCTTAACTCCGAGTAATTCTGCCATCTGCGGGGCTTCCATATGCAACGCTTGATTGTATTCAAAATTTTTTGCTAATAAGTTTAATGCTCTTTTTTCTAATTCTTCTGACAAAATACTATACACTCTTTTATTATTTTATTAAAATCTTTTATTAATAACTCAAAATATAGTATTATTGCTATAAATTTAAAGAAATCGTATAAAGACTCTAAATAAAATAAGACTAAGTTAAACTTGATTAAATCATTTTAAATAAAATTAAAAAATTTAAAAAAATGCTAATGAATTTAAATTCATAATATTTATACTTTAAATAACAAAGTAAAATTACAATTCAAATATAGTATTTGAAAAATTTAATATTGAGTTATCTTGGAGATTAAAGATTTATTTTTTGAATTTTCTAATGAAGATAGAATCGCTGTATTTAGAAGTCTCTATGAAAAAGATAAAAAGCATAGTGAGATTGAACGAGATTTAAATATAACAGGTTCAGAAGTTTCAAGACATCTAAAAAGGCTTCGGGAAAAAAAACTAGTTAATAAAACAAAGGAAGGGAAATACAGCATTTCGAACATTGGAAAAATATTTTATTGGATTATAAATCTTTTTAAAGTGTCTATTAAATATAAAGATTTCTTCAATATCCATGATATCACTTCAATTCCACTTTATTTAATATTACAATTAGGTGAGCTCCAAACACTTGAATTAAGCACAAAAACTCTACAAAATATTGAATTATGGTCAGATTTAGTAAAAAACTCTGAACAATTTATATATGCTATTACAGATCAATTTCAAAATTCCCTTTTACCAATTGTAGAACAAAATATCCATAATCAAAATTTAGAAATCCGCGCGTTAATTGATAAATCATTATTAAAATCATATCATATCCCAAAAGAATGGTCCGAAAAGTTTAAAGAGCCCATGAAGTTTTATAAAAAACTCAATATTTATGAAAATATTCGACTCTTAGAGAAAATTAGCCTCTCTTTTGTAGTTTCCGAAAAAGGTGGGATTCTATTTTTAAATAAAGGCAATGATATTGATTATAGTCAATGTTTAATAGATAATCATCCTTCATTTATTAATTGGTGTAAAGATTTGTTTAAATTTTATTGGAACAAAGGAAAATCTATAAAACCCTTCATTAGAAAAGCCTTAAAATCGTTTAATTAAACAATACAATTTATAAGTAAAAATTAATAAAAAATTTTCTAATTTAACGCCCTATAAATTGTGGTTCCCGCTTATCATAAAAGCTCTTCATTCCTTCCCCAAAATCCTTAGATGCTATATTTTTACAATAGAGTTTGAATTCATTTTGTAATGATGGAAAGAAATCATTTTTCATCGAAAAATTTAGCATTGCTTTATTGTATCCAAGGCATTTTGTTGGCATTTTTGCGATATTCTCCACAAATTCCATTGATTTTTCTCTAAAAGTATCCGTAGGATAATATTCAGTGATCAAGCCGATATTGTATGCTTCTTCGGCAGAGAGATGCTTTCCGGTGAAAATAATTTCTGTAGCTCTTCCAAAGCCTACTATTCTAGGAAGTAGCCAGCTTGCTCCACTCATTATGCATATCGCCCGCGACGCGCGATGATCTCCTATTTCCAAATTATCTGCTGCTATTCTAAAATCACATGCTAAGGCTAATTCAAAGCCTGCGCCTAAACAATATCCTTGCAATAAAGCTATTACCGGTTTTTGAATTTTTCGAAGTAATCTATTCATTCTTTGATGGGGAAGCTGCGAACCATCATCTAATGGTTTAAATTTTACTCCATCAGGACCCATACTCTTCATATCATCTCCCGAACAGAAATCTTCTCCTTTTCCCTCGATCGCAATAACTCTTATCTTTCGATTTTTCATGGAATCCTCTAAAACGTTTATTATTTCCATGATTAAGGGATAGTTTAACGCATTAAGCTTTTTAGGACGGTTTAATATGATTTTCTTGATGCCGTTATTAAAGTCCGTTAAAATATATTCATAATTATTTTTTGAAATCTTTATCAACTCACTTTGATTATTTCATAGATAAATTTCAAATTAAAATTTAAAAATTTTAGCTTGATGATCATATAAATTCCAATAGTTTATTTACACTCTTATTTAACCGAATAATTCTTCCTAAATTTTTTTTATAAAAACTCTTAGGGAGAAAATATTTTAAATGATAAAAACCAATAATTAAAAAATAACACTAATAGTTGTGAGTATCTTATGAATGAAAAATATGATAAATTTATAAAAATTACTCCATATCTCTTGTATTTTGGATTATGCGCGATAATTCTGATCTTCGATTTCAATATTTGGATTCAAGGCTCTGAAGAATATCCCCGATTCTATATTATGCCGATTGTGTTTTCAATTATTTTCTATATTGTTCTACTTTACTTGATTCACCTTATTAAGAGTAAAAAGGAATTAAAAAGATTAGAAGGAGATATTGATTTTCGAAAAACAGTTATTCTTTTTGCGGTCTTTATGGCTGTATTATGGGTTCCCCGACAATTTATGATTTGGAAATTCGGAATCACTTTTGAGAAGCTTCCACTGTTATATATGGTAACAACGCAGATTATTTTAGTAGAAGGATTCTATCTCTCTGAATTTGGATTGAAACGGGAAAATTTAGGTAAAAATATATTGCTCGGCTGTGTGGTTGCGTTAATTAATATTGTAATATTCACCTTGCTTCATATTGTTCTTTCATTCAGCTTTAGCGGTACAGATGCTTTTTCCCATATTGAAATATTTGAGCTCTCGCAATTTATCACCTTTCCCTATCAAGTATTGGCGGTGGGAGTTGCTGAAGAGTTAATCTTTAGGGGCTATTTTTTCACTAAAATGCGAAAAGCAGGAAAATCATTCTGGTATGCTACTATTTTTACCTCAGTAGTGTTTACAATATTCCATATTCCTTGGTTAATCAATGCAGATCTCTCATTTAACTTGTATCTTCCATATATCATTGGAAAAGTCATAAATACTTTTCCATTTGCAATTGTATGTTGTTTCCTCTACGAACGAACCAATAGCTTAGTCGCTCCTATTGTATATCATGGTTTTAGTAATTCATTGAGTACTATAATATATCTTTATGTAGATCCAAATCTTATCTTCTTGTTCGAACTAATACTTTCTATTACCGGATTCTTTATACTCTTGGTTATTGCATTTTTAATCCCAAAGATTGTTGCTTGGTTTAATTATAAGGAAAGTGCTTAAAAAAATTATATTAGATGATAAATAAAAAAAAGAGAATAAAGTCATAAAAAGTCTTAGTGAGATAATTTCACTATTTTTTTTGCTGTTTTATAGGCCCCAGGAATTACATTATTTACGCCACCACCACTTTCACTCTGGGCCCCTATAAACCATAATCCTTCAATCGGCGTTTGAAACGAAATTCTAGGATTTTCGATATATGGAGCTAATCCCCCAAATGCATGATGATCCACATATACTCGATTACGAAAGTCTTCGGGTGTCATAATCACTTGAGTATCAATGTGTTTCTTCAAGTCTGGAAAATATTTTTCAGCGTAATTAAGCAATTTATCAGTATATTCTTCTTTTCTTTCTTTCCAAGTTCCTTGATTTAATTTATTAGGACAAATGGTATATATTGTCATTGCATGATGTCCTTGAGGTGCCATTTCTGGCGAATGAAGGCTAGGAATATGAACTACAAATCCCTTTTTGCCTTCGTGATATGAACCCTTTCGTTCATCATTAATTCCTTCTTCCAATTCTTTAGTAGTATCAATTCCATAATAATATCTTACAGTATATCCTTGATTAAATTTTGAGGGATCGTAGTTTTCATTAAGTCCTAGATGAACCATAAAAACCGATTCCATTAATTTAAGATTATTTACTTTTTCAATAAGTTCCGTGGAAAGATATTCTTTTCCTATTAAGTCAAAAAAAGTCTTTTTTGCGCTTCCTGCTGCGATCACGACATCTGCCAAACTCTTATTTCCTCGATCATCCATTGCCCCTTGTACTTTGTTTTCCTCAATAAGAATTTTCTTAATTTTAGTATTTAATTTGACGGACCCTCCTAAATTCTCTATTCTATCAACAAGCGCATCAACCATCGAACTTATTCCCCCCAAAATATTATAACAATAGATTTGTTCTGTATTCTTGTCGATAAATTTAGGCATACGCTTATCGTAAATTGTTTCGGGATTTAAGCTAAAGATTCCTAATCCCAAGAATTTACTTGGGGGTGTAAAAAAGTCCGCAATGATAGAGATAAATACTAATTGTAATGTCTCATTAGAAAAGTAATGTTTCATAAGCTCTGTAGCGCTCCAATCTTTCTTTGAAAATAAACCTGAGGTCAATAATTTAATAAATAATCGCATCTTCCAATAAAATGATTTTATCCCAGAGACTCGTTCCATTCTTCTCGCATACGTCATGATTCGCGTAAAATTAATATAATCTCGCCAGTATTGATCTAAACCTTTACTATCCTCAGGAAATAAGTTCTTTAGATAATTAATTCGCCATTTGAATCCCTTATAATTAGTTGGTTTATTAATCTCAAGAGAAGGAAATACATATCCACGATCTTCTACCTCAATCTCTAAATTTTCAATACCTAATTCTGATAGAATTAATCCTAAAGGCTCATTCGGGCCTAATCCTTCTATTATTAATTGTCCTAAATCCCATTTATATCCATTCTTTTCTGAAGGTGCAGTAACCCCTCCCGCCCGTTTATATTGTTCAAATACCGTTACACTGTGTCCTTTTTGAGCCAAATATGCTGCTGCAGTCAGTCCAGATAAGCCTGATCCTATTATAGCTATTTTCAAATATTATATACCTCTACTTTTAATTAAAATAAAAATTGATGGATAGATTAAAAATTTCACTTCTATAAGATCTTCTTTTTTTTCCGATTTTTTTAAAATTCATAAATTATTTTATATATAACGATGAATGCAAAAGAAAGAGTATTAAATGCAATTAATCATGAAGAACCAGATAAAGTTCCTTCTTTTGAACTTTCCATTGATAATCTAAAAATTTGTGAGCATTTTGGAGAAAAATATGTATTCCAAGGGCTTATCGAGAGTTTTGAAAAAACAAATGAGTTATGCCAAGGAGATATTGAAGCATTAACTAATACAATCTTGAAAGCAACCGAGACTAAATCTTATTTAAAAAATACCTTAAAACAACACCTGAATTTATACCATAAAATCGGAATCGATATGGCGACAGTTCCCTTTACCGGCTATATTTTATTTCCAAAAATTTGCTATAAAGATTATTTTATTGATGAATATGGGCGTATTTTTGATTTAAAGAGGAATCCTTCAGATCAAATGGATATTGCATATTATAAAACAGGTTATTTCTCTAATTTTGAGGAATATAGTGATTTTGAATCGCCAGAACCTAGAGATCCAAGAAGAGAGAAATATTTTAAGACCATGAAAAAAATAGAGAAGGAATATAATGGAGAAATATTTGTTATTCCTTCAATATGGGGAATTTTTGAATCTACATGGCAATCTTTTGGATTTACCAACTTTAGCAAACTATTAGCGTCAGAAGGCAAACTAAAAAACGTGTTTGATGACAGAGGACAATTTGCGGTAGACTTGGTGAAGGCCTTTATAGACTGGGGCGAGGATGGGGTAATATTGATTTATGATGATTATGGCTATAAATCTGGCTTATTGATGAGTCCTAAGAATTATAGAGAATATATATTACCCTGGATAGAAGAAATCTGCAACATAGCTCATAAACACGGTGTAAAAATCATCTTGCATAGTTGTGGGGATGTTTTTCCGCTATTTAAAGACGTGGTTGATATTGGAGTAGATGCCATCCATCCAATTGAACCAACCACCGCCAATCCAGAATATGATATTTTTAAGCTCCATAAGCAATATGGGGATAAATTAACGTTTATAGGCAACGTATCGCCTCAAGATTTATTTGATAAAGATCCACAATATATAAGAGATTATACTAAAAACCTCATTAAGACTCTTGGCCCTAACGGAGGATATATATTAAGCTCTGGACATAGTATTAATCCCGCAGTTAAATTGGAAAACTTTTTGGCAATGTATAACACCTTAGAAGAATATGGAAGTTATCCTATTCATATTGAATGATTAATTTATTCTTAGAATAATTGAAAAGAATTCTATTAATAAATTAAAAAAAAATCAGTCTTAACTATTTTTAGAGTAATTTGGTTTGTTTGATTATTTTATGATTTATCAGCTATAATCTTAATTGCATATATAGATTTCATTTCTTAAAGTATAATAATATAGGGTATGAAAAAATATATGTTAGAAACACAGATGGTAGAAAAAGGTTATAATCAAATCGCGCAAGATTATTATTCTAACAGAGATATTAATAAATTTAGTTCTGAGCTGGAAAGTTTTTCTAAATTAATACCAAAAGATGCTCATGTATTAGATGTAGGATGTGGTGCTGGGATTCCCACTGCCAAATTCTTAAGCGAAAAAGGAATTAAGGTCACCGGAATTGATATCTCAGAAACTATGCTCAAATTAGCTCGACAAAATGTTCCTCAGGCCGAATTTATTAAAATGGATGCAAACAAATTAGAGTTTTCTGAAAATTTATTTGATGGAATTATTTCAGTATATACATTGTTTCATATTCCCAGAAAAAACCATTTGGATATTTTTAAGCAATTTTATAGAGTTCTCAAGCCCGAGGGAATATTAATGATTAATTCAGGCGTATCTGGTTCAGAAGGAGTAAGCAATTTTTTTGGAGTGCCAATGTTTTGGAGTAATTATTCTCCTAAGGAAACCTTAGAGCTTGTTCAGAAAGCTGGCTTTTCTATATTTTTTGAGGGAGTTCTTCAGAGAGGGGGAGAATATCAATATTGGATCTTTGGAAAAAAAGTTTAGAAAAAGAACAATAAAAAATAGAGAAAAAGTAAAAAAAATTTGAAATAAAAGAGTTTTAATTTTGTAAATTCTTAGTTAATCTCTAAATCCATAATATGGATTTATTGTTAATAATAAAATCTCCCTTAGAGAAAAAATAGAAATCTCTATATCGAAATTAATGGTGTAAAAAATCAAAGCAACAGTTATAGCGCTAAACATTAGAATGGAAAAAATACCTTTACCATGTAATTGCCATTTTTTAGGCTTCTCAACTACTAATTTCTCTATTATTTGAACATCTGTAAGCGTTTCAAAATCCTTTAAATTCCTAATTTGCTCCTTTATTCGTTCCGCTTCTTTTTTATTCTTATATGCTCTAAAAATTGAGCCGATAATATAGCCAACTATTATAAACATGAGATCTAAGAGAGTATTTGTATATTCAAATGCAACTTGAGGACCAAAATAATTGAGAATAAGGATTAAGAAGATAATAAGAACTAATGAAATACGCACAGAATACTTAGGAAAATAGAGGGGATATATCTCTTTTTTTTATTCCAAAGTTAGGTCAAAATCCGGCTTCATCTCTTTAATTATTGTTTCTATTCGGAATTTAATAGTTTTTCTCGCCTCAAAATAAAATGCCGTCAAAATAAAAATTGCATTTATGATATATCCGGGGATTGCCTGATTAAACAATAAGTAAGAGAAGGGGAAAGTAACAATAAGAAGGGTTGTTAAAGCTCTAATAGTCCCTCTGGGAAGCCCAAGGGGATATTCTTTAGCAATTTCGTCCTTTATAATACGTTTATAGTAATCCATACAGCTAAAATTCCGCATATAATGAAATTAATTATATTCAGTTCAATTTTATTATTTTTTTAGACTGGAATAAATTATTATAAGATAAAAATACCGATAGAATTTATAATCTTTACTCTATAGCAGTATATACCTAAATTAATTTTACAAATCTATAGGTTTTTTTATATTAACACCTCTTAATTTTTCATCTTATTTATGAAAATAAATTTAAAAAGCAATTAAAAGAGTTTTCTGAAGATATTATGCCATATAAAGATTCTGAATGCTTAATTCATGGATATTTTTCTTAAATCCTTATTAAAATATCTTAAAGATCTCGAAAGAATTCAAAATTTTTATAAATCTATTAATTTCATATAAAAATTAATATTTAGTAATTACTTAATAACCTCTATAGTCCCATTTTAAATCATCTTTAAAAAATTTTTAATTAATTTTAATCTATTTCGAAATAAAAAAGAATTATGATAAGATTATAAAGAGGTATTTAAAATATGCCAATATTGGGAATAGATTACGATAAATGTACAAGTTGCATGGAATGTGTCCGAGAATGCCCCGCTTTTCTTTATCATGAAAATGAAGAGGGAAAATTAATCTATGCTGATCCAAATAATAGATGTATATTATGTGGTCATTGTATTTCTGTGTGCCCTGAGGATGCAATTCTTCACGAAGATATGGGTGAAACCTTCACATTTGAAGGTATTAGAAATCTTGAAAGTATTATATCATATAATGACCTTTTTAAATTCCTTAGTGCTCTTAGAGTTATTCGACGTTATAAAAAAGACAAAGTTCCCGATGACATGATTGAAAAAATATTGAATGTAATGCAATATGCTCCTACTGGAGCCAATGTAAGATCAGAAAATTTCACTGTAATCTCTGACTCTGAAAAATTAGAAGAAATTTCGAGTGCCATTCGGGAAGCTATTGAGAGTCATCCAAATTTTAACGCTAGATTTGGGCCTACATTCAAACATTTGGAAGAAGAAGGTAAAAATTTATTTTTCAATGCCCCTCATCTCATAGTAGTCCATACTACCATGCCAATGACCGTGAACTTCATAAATATTGGAAATATCCTTACCTATGGGAGATTAGCAGCCCAGTCACTCGGATTAGGAACTTGCTATCATGGATGGACTTTAATGGCTCTAGAAATTAACAATAAGATAAAAAGACTGATTCGAGCTTCAGGAACAACTGCTTGTGCATTTACCCTCGGATATCCAAGCGTGAAATATAATCGAGTACCCCCCCGCGCTCCAAAAAGCGTGAGAAAGGTATAATAAAAAATTTTTTTAAAATACATATCTTTTAAAGCTAATTTCTATTTTTTATTTTTTTCTTTAATCAACTCTTCATTAGGAAGATTAAAATATTTATGAATTCGAAGAAAGATTTTTAGTTTTTAAATTTAAATCTTAATAATTAATCTAAATTGAATAATATAATTAATTTATAATAAATTGTCTAAACAAATGTGTCTTAAAATCTTAAGAGATTTTATAATTCGAAATAAATATTAAAATTAAAAAAAAAATTTACTCCTTAGAGACCGCACTTACTACTTCAGGGAGAGACTTCGACTCCGCAGGCTTCGCATCTTTGGGTTTCCTAAAGTAATAAAATATCGCAGTCATTAGCGCAAACGCTCCCGTTAAAATCGCAATAAATCCTTCTAATCCTCCTATTGCCTCATAAAAGGGAATAATGATTTTAAAGACGGTATCTAACCACTGATCAAATAACACTCCTATTATAGGGAAAATTATGGCGAACGCGGAACTGATTTTTACCATAGTTGTTTTTACAACCTCTATTGGAGTTGGAATAGAGTCGATTAATTTCTCTTTATAATAAATATCAACTCTGGCATCAGGAATTTCTCCCGCCTCTAATGGAGTAATTAAAAATAGCTCATGATCATACTCTTTTCTAGCATCCAGCTTTCCTGTGGAAGGAACACAGATACATCCAGGGATTATTGGCTCTACATATAATATGGGAATCTCCTTTTCAATTTCATAAGTTTTACCAGTAGCCGCACGTATAATCTCTTCTCTCTCAATTTTTAAAGCTTCATATAATTCTTTTGTTGAAATTATTACTGCCATCCTATTCAATTTCATTGGATTCATTCGCTCTTTATAAAATACGGTCGCCTTTCTTTCAACTTTTTTAGCGACACCTTCTGGTACTGGCATTGCGGGAGCCATTTTCGGCATTCCTGCAAGAGGTTTTTGGAGTTGTTCTTTAACTTTCTCTCGATCTTTAGCTAAACTTATTCTATCCTCCTCAGCTTTCCTAGCTTTTTTAATAGCGTCTCTCTTTTTCAGTTCTTCAACAGCAGATGCTATTTTTTTTTCTCTGTCAAAATCTACTTTCTCAAGTAATTCCTCTGGTTCTTCTTCAGTTTCAATCCTTCTTGAAATAGATTCTAATTGTTTTTCCCCTCTAAGATCGGAGATAAGATCGGGTTCATATTTAACATCTTTAGTGTAGAATTGTACTCCAATAGTCATTTTATACTCCTTCTGGAAAGATTTATTAATATAGCGTTGTATTATCGAGGTTTTTCCGACACTATTTATACCAGCTATAGCAACTTTAAAAATTAATGTTTTACCTAAACTTTCTTGTTCCAATTTTTCTTTAACCATTAAATCAGTTAATGTTTGAAAGGCTAAGTCAATATTTTCACCAGTTTTTGCAGAAGTAATAATAAACTCTAATATATCATATTTTGATCGAAATGCTGCTATGTCCTCTTTTTTTATCTCAGATTGATCCAAACTTACTAAATCTACTTTATTTGCTATAAGTATTATGGGGCCTGAGGTATTCTCTTTAACAAATTCAATTATTTCTTGCAATTTCGCATCATAAAAGCTCTCTTTATTTGATAAATCAAAAACAAGTAAGACCCCATGAGATCCTTTATACAGTGAGCTTAACGACATATATCGTTCTCCTGGAGGATCCCATATCTGTAATTTTATATCTACCATTTAGTTAACACTCAGTATGTTTTTTTGATATTTTTATTTATTTAAATAACAAATCATCTTTATATTTTTTAGTATTCATAAAGAATGAATTAAAATCAGAATTTATAAGATTTAAAGCTTTCTATATATCAATATTACTCTAATAGCTAGTTATATTTGGCATTTAGAAACTCTAATTTCTTTATAGCTAGATTTATTTATATTATTTCAAATAATTAAAGGATTAAGAAGTCTACAATACTTCTATACAATCTTTTAATTGTTATTTTTATTAATATTGAGAAATATCCTCTTATTTTATAAAAAATAGGTTCAAATGATTTACTTAAAATAGTTATTAATAAATCACATAGAAATAAAATTTAAAAAATACATAATTTTAAATACTCTCGCTCAATAATATTCTTAATATATAATATTATAATAATATAATATTGAATAACAATTCAAATCACCTTTTCCTCCAATGTCAAACGAAAAGACTTACGAATTAACACATAGGCAATATATTGTATTAGGCCTCATTTGTGAAGAACCCAGCCATGCGTATCTCCTTGATAAAAAGATTGAAGATCGAGGAATGAGAGACTGGACTAATATCGGTACTTCCTCGATCTATAGTGATTTAAACCTATTAGATGATGATGGATTGGTGGAATCCTATACTGAAGAAGTAGATAATAGAATAAGACGTGTATATAGAATTACTTCATATGGGCTTGACATCTTAAAAAACAAAACATATAATGTATTAAAAGAATATTACGGCAGAAATGATGAAAATTATTATGTAGCGTTTTCTATGCTTCCACTCCTCAGCAAAGATCAGCAAATAGAGGCAATTTCTCATTCAATACAAAAAATAAAAACGCATATCAAGGAATTAGAACAAATGCTTGAGGAAAACTCTCAGATGCCGATAAATGTAACAGGATTATTCATTCATCCCATTGAAATATTAAAAACAGATTTAAAATTTTTAAGGTGGGCTTTAGAAGAAGTAAAAAAGGGAAAAGGACAAATAGGTCCACAAGATTATTCAAAAAAAGAAGAAGATATGAGTGAATATAAATGAAAGATAAATATATTATAGAGGATTTTAAGCATAGTGTTGGAGTGCATTGTGAATCTTCCTCATTAAGAGATATGTTTGAATTTTATGGATTCCCAATGACCGAAGCAATGGCATTTGGACTGGATGGCACCCTCGGTTTTGGGTTTTTTGATGGAATTTCAAATTTTAGAGGAGGTGATACTACTGATCTTCCTCTTTTTGTAGGAGGGAAACAAGACTCTATTAATCCCAACTCCTTGGCATGCCGTCTTTTAGGGATCACTCTTCGCAAACAATCATTCACAAGTTCGGAGAAAGCGTGGGAAGAAGCAAAAAAACTCATACTCCAAGATATTCCATTAATGCTTCAAGTCGATTTAGCATATTTAGATTATATGGAACTGAAAGAAAATATTCATTTTGGTGGACATTTTATTACACTTGGTGGATTTGATGAAACCCAGGGAATTGCGTATGTAGGAGACAGCGATTTTAAGGGTTTTCAAGCAATACCATTAGAAAATCTAAAAAAAGCAAGAAGCTCAGAGTATGGAACTTCCTTTTTACACCCAAAAAATGCCCAATATTCAATGCAACCTCGCCTAGATGGAAAACATCCTCCATTCTCAGCAGGAGTAAAGTTGGCAATTCAAAAGGTAGTAAATCATATGCTACGACCTTCGATGAGCAACAATGGTTTACAAGGATTAAAGAATTTTGCTGAGAAAATTCTAACTTGGAATGAGACTTTCAACAAAATTATTAAAAATCCTTATAATCATAAAGAATATTTACTTGCGGGACTTAATTTTGAATTGATTTATGGTTATATTGAGGAATGGGGTACGGGAGGTGCTTTATTTCGAAATTTATATAAGTCGTTCTTAGAAGAAATCATTAAGACTCCAACATTTACGCAAGGCCCAAAATCATGGACTAAAGAGGAGATACAAATTATTGAAAATTGTATCCCAATGATCAGTGATTCTGCTCAAAAATGGACGGAATTTGCGAATACATTAAAAAAAGCTGCAGAGAATTTTAAAGATGATTGTTTAAAAATGGTTGATCTTTCCGAGCTTTCAAAAGAAATAAACAAAATTTGTATTGTGGAAGAAAAATTATTTCATAATTTGTTAGAGATAAAAATATGAATAAAAATGTGGGTGGGTAAAATAGAAAGGAGAAATTTAGATTTATTAAGTTATTGTGGATTATATTGCAGAGCATGTCCTTCTTATCATTTAGGAACATGTTTAGGATGTAGGAGTGAAAATAAAAATCAAAAAAGAACCTCAAAATGGAGTTGTAAGATAAGAATTTGTTGTAGAAATGAAAAGAAATTATTATATTGCGGTGAATGTTCTGAATTTCCCTGTGATAAAATTTCAAATAAATTACTTGATTCCCATCCAAATGATATTAAATTTACCTACAGACATGAAATCCCAAATAATGTTGAGAATATCAATATAGTGGGATATGATCAATGGATTAAAGCTCAAAAAAATAAGTGGAAATGCGATACTTGTGGAGGACCTATTGTATTCTATAATTATAAATGTATTAAATGTAATAAAAGCTATAATCCCGAATTAATGGATTAAAAAAAGGTTGAGAAATGAGAGATCAAAATAAAGCAAATCTGAATATAGATGAGTTTCGTGAAATTTTTCTTAAATATACACAAAAGGCATTTCACTTGCTTCCAAAACTATATAACCCTCAAATTCTAGATATTGGATGTGGTACAGGTGTTCCGACTATTGAATTAGCAAAATTAACCAATGGATATATTAATGCAATGGATATTAACTCTAAAGATCTTAGAAAATTAGAAAATAAGATTATTGAGTATGGTTTAGAAAATAGAATTAAAATAATTCAGGGTTCTCTATTAAACTACAAATTTGAACCGCTAACTTTCGATATTATTTGGGCGGAAGGAGTTATTCATATAATAGGCTTTAAAAGAGGTTTTAAAGCGTGTCATAAAATCCTCAAAAAAGGAGGGTTTTTAGTTTTACATGAAACAATTAAGGGGATTCAAGATTATATCAATCATTTATCATCCTTTGGCTTTATATTATATGATTGGTTTCAGTTACCAGATAACGCATGGTGGAATGAATTCTACAATCCATTGGAACTTAGGATTAAAGAATTAAGTCAAATGAATTTAAATAAAAATTTGAGAAAGGAAATAAGCAGATATAAAAAAGAAATTAATATGGTTAAATCTAATCCAAAAAACTTTAATACTGCCTTTTACATATTACAAAAAAGTTAAAATTATAAAATATTTTTAAAAAAAGAAATAATTAAAAGGATTAAGAAATGGATAAAATAAAAGTTGTTGGAGCAAGACTTCATAATTTAAAAGACGTCAGCGTAGAAATTCCAAAAGGTAAAATAATTGTAATTACAGGAGTAAGTGGAAGTGGAAAATCAAGCTTGGCATTTGATATTATATTTGATGAAGGAATGAATCGCTATTTACAATCAATCGGATTTCCCCCCAAATTTGAAGGAGAAAAACCTTTTGATCGGATAGATGGTTTAAGTCCAACGGTGGCAATAGAGCAACGCACTACTAAAATATCGAATCCTCGTTCTACAGTGGGAACCAGGACGAGGCTATATAATATGTTAAGAATGTTATATGCTGCTGAAGGTATATTAGTATGCCCGATTTGCAAAGAACCCGTGAATCAAATAACATTAGAATGCGAGCAGTGTGGCATGAAGGTGGATCGTCTCCAAATAAAACATTTTTCTTTCAATGAACCCTCTGGAATGTGCTTAGAATGTAAAGGACGGGGACATACCACACATTTTACGGAGGATCTTATAGTTCAAGATTATAATAGAAATTTAATAGAAATTACTGAAGCGGGATCTGGTTGTTTTGCTGACCAAATTCGATTTGTGGAGCAACTTCCAAGCTTCTATGAATTTGATATTGACACTCCCTATAAAGATCTGCCAGAAAAAGTGAAGGAAGTGTTTCTTTACGGAAGCGGAAAAAAATTATCTTTTCAATGGAATTCAAAAAGCTTTACAGGAGAATTAGAAAGAGAATTTGAAGGAATAATTCCACATTTGGAAAGGGCTATGTCTGAAAGTACCAGTGAATATCGAAGGAAGAAAATATTAAAAAATTATATGTCATCCCGTTTATGTGAGAAATGCGAAGGATTTCGAATCAATGAACAAGCCCGAGAGGTAAAGATTGGAGGAAAGCATATCGGAGAATTAGCGATGATGACTATTGAAGATTTAATTAAAACTTTACATGAGTTTAATGATACTTTTATCAAAAGCCCCCAAGGAAAATCAATACTTAATGAAATATTAGAAGGGTTAGAAGCGTTGAGAAAAGTTGGACTCTCTTATTTACATATAAACCGCCCTATGCCCACATTAAGTGGTGGGGAGCTCCAAAGATTAACACTTATGACCCATTTGGATGCTGGATTAGACTCATTGGTTTACATATTGGATGAACCGAGTATGAGTTTACATGAAAGTGAAAAAGAAGCATTAATCGATACATTAATAAAATTAAAAGACTTGGGAAATTCCGTAATCATTGTAGAGCATGACAAACGATTCATGGAGATCGCAGATGAAATAATTGACCTTGGCCCTGGACCTGGGATCTATGGGGGAGAGATTGTATATCAAGGGAATATTGATGGAATTAAACAAAAAGAAATCTCCTATACAGGTCAATTTTTAGCGGGTAAAATAAAATTACCTAAAAAGCTCACAGAGCAACAAAAGACTATTTCTGAGAATACTAAGTTTCTTACCCTAAAAAATGTAAACACCCATAATCTTAAAAATCTAAATGTTAAAATCCCTTTAGGAATGATGATTGGATTTGCGGGAGTGTCCGGATCTGGAAAAAGCTCCCTCATATTAGATACTCTGGTTCCTTTATTAAAACCTCATTTTAGGAGAGGAATTAAAAAAAGAAGAGCTATGAAATCAAATAATGAAGAAGATGATGAAGAATGGTTATCAGACTATTCGGGAACTATTGAAGGTTATGAAAATCTTGATAATTTTGTAGTAGTTAATCAAAAACCCATCGCTCGAGTAAGAACATCTACTCCATGTTCCTATACAAAAATATGGGGCAAAATTCGAAAAGTTTTTGCTAATCTTGAACAATCAAAAAAACGCGGCTATACAGCAGGACATTTTTCTTATAACTCAAGCTCGGGAAGATGCCCCGCTTGTAAAGGGCAAGGAGTGCAGGATTTACAAATATCTTTTCTCAGCGGTTATACCATTCCTTGTCGAAAATGCAAAGGAACACGATACCAATCAGAAATCTTAGAAATAAAACACCATGGAAAGTCCATCGCTGATGTATTAAATATGACAATCACAGAAGCATTAGAATATTTTAAATCTAATAATGGTATTATGAGGATGCTGAAAGTCTTAGATGGTATCGGGTTAGGATATATCACCCTAGGACAACCATCTCCTACTTTGAGTGGGGGGGAAGCACAAAGAATTAAGCTAGCTAAAGAATTAGGGAAGAGTAAAAGCGGTCATTCCCTCTATATTTTAGATGAACCCACGGTGGGATTATCCTTTTATGATGCCGTTAAATTAATGGATTTATTGCAAAGACTAGTTCAAGAGGGAAACAGCGTCATTATCATTGAACACGACCCCGAGATTCTTTCTTATTGTGATTATCTCATTGAATTAGGACCTGAGGGAGGACCTAAAGGAGGAAAAGTGATCGCTACTGGCAGTCTTACCGAAGTTAAAAGCAATTCGAATTCCAAAACAGCCCAATATCTAATTAATTAAATATCAAAGCCTTATAAATAGTTTAAAAAATAAAACTCATCTAAAATTTCACTTCGAAAAAAAATTTTTAATCATTGAGAAATCTCTTAAGAATTTTATTTTAGATTTTTTTTAAATTTATTTCAAACAAATAATAATTACTATTAAATCAGAAATACTACAATCCATATCTATTTTGTATTTTATATTAATAAATATAAAAAAAAATTTTAAATAACCTATTGAATATTATATCTTATATTAAGAATATAGCTTTTGAGATATTAGGTTTATTTCAATACACATAAAGTCGTGATTGAAATTAAGAAAAAATATTATATTTTGGTAGGATTTTTCATTCTTTTCATGCTAAGTCTTTCTTTAAATCAGAATATGAGCTCCAATGCCGATATTCAAGCTGCGTTTAATGATCCACAATCCTCTGATATTCTATATAGCAATGAGGCTCTTAATATTACTCAAAGCTTTCAGATACTTGAAATTGCTGAAAATAATGGAACTATGCAAAATGTTAGCTCCGTTGATATAGATTTGAATACTTCACGATGGAATGTTTCACAATTAGAATTAGAAATAACTAATATGACCTTTATAAATGAAACTAAGGTTATTGAAGATAATCCCATAGATGAAGAAGAAATATCAAAATTCAGTGGTTATGATAGATTGGCAGTTCAGATGAATATTAATGCTAAAACGATTATTTATGGTATATATATCTATGGACGAAATTCATCAACCGAAGATAAAGATATAAGATTCCAAATTGGGTATTATGATGAGATTAAGGGATGTCCAAATGGAACTATTTTTCACGATAATCCTCTGAATATGACAAAATCAGTTGGTGAAGGATGGCATTTGCAGAAATTTAATCCCACCTTAAATCTCTCAAGAGGGAAATATTCTATAATTATTAATGGGGATGCAATTGGAGGGAGTCCAAAATCCGAATATTACTGGTCTACTTGTACTGAAAATCCCAAATATCCTGATTTAAATAGATCTATTTATAATGGGGAATGGCTATCGGGAAAATCTGGTGAACCTTTTCTTTATAAATTAATTCAGAGAGTAAATGAAACCTTTTATCCCTTAGAAATAAATATGACCGCTAAAATTAATGGAAATGATTATCCTATCCTAAATAAATCTAAGAGTGGTACTGGAAATCTAAGTATTTCATTCAATTATACTTTATTCCCAAATACCTCTAATTGGTCTATTCCTATTAAAAATAACGTTTCAGATGCTTTAATTTTTAATGTGAGTTATCATATTAAATTAAATCACACCTTAACTTCAGTGGGTTCTGTTTATATTAAAAAAAATCAAGATAATCTTTGGATATTAAATCCATTCCTTGATAGGTTTGGATATAACTATACCGTAATTTATGATTACCCAGATCATTGGAATATTAGGAATATTTTTAGAGGTGGCGATAATGTTACTTCTGATTCAGGTATTACTTATGATGGAGGTTCATTATATATTAATAACAGCACCATCCTTTATGATAGTGTTTGGAAAATTGAGGCTACATCAATAAGATACAATTTAACAATCAACACAGAAGGTAAAACTTCATATAAAGCTGGGGAGCTTCTTGGGTTTTTTGTGGAAAAGCCCCCTCCGGGAGGAAATTGTAACATCATTCTAGTTGATCCAATTGGAATAATATTTCATACGCAAACAAATGAAAGCTCTGGATCAGATATCTTATTTCAATATAATCTCCCAACTAATTCTCGAAATGGGGAGTGGACTACCTATGTATTTTGGAATAATGAGACTGATGCGGGAATGCAAACTCAAGCTTTTCAAATAAGTGGTGGGGTTTCTGGTATTACTTTCTTACCTCCTGAATCTACCACTACAGGGATTGATCCCCTTTTGCTTACAATTATATTTATCACTATCAGTGGCGTAGCTGGAATTAGTGTTGTATCATACAGTGTTATTCGCAAGATCAGAAAAAATCTTGAACTTTATCGAAAAAAGCAACAAAATAGAGCATATGATATCCTCAATCTTCAAGATGTTATAGTGATTTCTAAAGAATCAGGATTAAACGTGTATGAAGAGCATTATAGTGGGAGAGCGGTTGATGCCACCTTAGTATCGGGATTTTTAGACGCTATACGCTCCTTTGGGATTGAACTCACCGGTGCTAGCCACCAAACCCAAACTATTTCATTAGAATACAAGGATTCAATTGTAATTATGTCCGAATATAAGAATTTCCGCTTAATTTTTATTATGAGTGATAAACCCTCAGAAGAATTTTATAAAAACCTTAATGAATTATCGTATGAAATAGGAGAGAAATATGGAGAAAAAATTGAAAAATATTCTTATGACACAAGAGCATTTGTCGGACTACATGATGTAATACAAAAACATTTAAAAACAGCATTCATCTTTCCACTTCGAATAAGCGAACCAGAAGATATAAAACTTAGTTCAACTGAAAGGGATATCATTAATTCAGCAAATAGATTTATGAAACAAAATAATTTAGATTATTTTTTCGTATCCTTTTTGTTTACTGAAGAGAAAATTAGACCGGAACAAATTGAAGCCATTTTTAATTTAATAGAAAAAGATATTCTCCAACCAATTGAATTGGAATCTAAAATATCATAATGTAAAAATAAATTAAAACAAAGGCATTTAATCATGGAAATAATGAAACGATCTGGAAAGTATAAAATATTAATATTGGGTCTAGATAATAGTGGAAAGACATCTATACTAGTTAGTATGAGTAAACAAAGTAATATATTGTCCTATTGTTCCTTAAGACCTACTAAAGGAATAAGTATTAAAAATTTCGATACCGATGAGATTAAGTTAAATGTCTGGGACTTTGGAGGGCAAAAACAATATATAAAAGAATATATTGAAAATTTTAATCGATACTTGACTAAAACAAATGAAATTATATTTGTTTTTGATGTTCAAGATATTGATCGTTATGATTCCGCATTAAATTATTTTAAGGATATTGTCCATTTAATTAAAGATAATATTCAAAAAATAGAGCTATGTATCTTCTTGCATAAATTTGACCCTAATATACGAGAAAAAGAACAATTTAAAAATATTGATGAAATAGTAAAAAGAAAATTAATTGATAAAATAGTGAAAATAATCCCTGCCCAATTTTCTTACAAGATATTTAAAACCACGATATATTCTGTATTTGAAAAAGATATGATAATGACAAATGGATAAAATTGTACTGAATATGGATTTTATTGATTGGATTCACATAATTGATGAAAAAGGAACACCGGTAATTGTTTTTGAAAATTATAAACAAGGTAGGACTAATGTTAATGAAGCTTTATTATCTAATCTTCTTGTGGGATTAAAATCTATTGCAGCGGGATTAACTTATGATGAAATCAAAATAGTTAATATTGGTAATAAAAAATTTTATATGATGAAAGAAGAGCAAACTGATTATACTTTTATTTTTAAAGTGGATATACAAAAAAAATTTGAGAGTGCTATTCCATTTCTAAAGGAAGTTAAGGAATTGTTTGTCAATAAATATCTTAAGGTATTAAAAAATAAACCAATTCGGGAAAAGGAAAAATATTATGAATCAATAAAAGAAGATATTAAAAATATTTTAAATATGGAAAAACCGGATGTAAAGGAATTAATTGATTAATCCAAACATCATTTATATAGACTATTATTAAAAAATTATCTTTTTTTTTTTATCTAGATTAATAAAACAGAAATAAAATAATATTAAGAATTTTTATAATAGAATATTCAAATCCTAAAGAATTTTTTGAAAATTAAGCAAATTCGATAATTTATCCACCACTTGAGGTTGGGAAAGGATTTATTTTTTAATATATAGGTATCCCAAGAGCCATCCTTCTTTTGGGACTGGCGAAAATGGTTTAGCGCGTGCTCAATATCTTTATTCTTAATCGAGAAATTCATAATAGATAATGCATCTAATACTGAAATCAAATCTGTCCACCAAAAAGGATATGAATATTTAGTCCAATAGTCAGGCGCACTTCTTGATGAATACTTATCTTTTTGAAAAAATCGCGACGCAAGAAGCTTCCCAGCTCTCAATGCAGAAGGATGATTTCGATATCTAGGATGCTGCGCAAAGGCTCTAATAACAATTCCCGTGACCCAATGTGAAAACAGTAGAGATTTTTCTGCGATAATGGGTTTCTCATTATATAATTCAATTGCTCTTCTTTTTACTTGCGGCCTTTCCATTGGTAAGACCCAGCCTCCCTCTTCTTGCTCTATTGAAAGGAGCCATTCAAATGAGCGATGAATACGCTTATCGTCTAAATATCCTAGCTTACAGAGTAATTCTAAGATAGCAGAACTGTAATTTGGAGAATATTGATTTCCATAAATACCACGAAAATCTCCCTCTTCAGTTTGGGTTGAAAATATAAATTCTACTGCCTTTTGCATGGAAGGATGGGATTTATCGAATTTAAAAAACTCAATAAGCTGTCCTACATATCGATAAGTTTCTAATAACTCATAATCCGTTGGAATATTTTTATGAGCATTTTTCTTTTTATCTGGCCAAGATCCATTTTCCTGTTGATTTTTTAAGATACTTTTTGCAATCTTATGATTCCATAATGTATGAGGAGAGCCAATATTTTTTTCAAGTAAATATTTTTGAATGTGGTATTGTATTAAAATATCATCTATTTTCTTTAAACGCTCGATAGGATCATATTTTAATATATCTGTCCATTTAGTGGTCATTTCTATGATCTATTATTTGAAATATTTATTATTTAGATTTATTAGAGCGCATTTTAAAGCAAGTTGTAAAATGTTATTTAAGCTAAATTTATTTTTTTCCTATGTTTACTATAATAAGAAAGAAGTTTTATTAAAAATATGTTTTAATTATACTAAACTATGAGAATCTCTCAAATTTATTTGATTTTAACTTATTTCGATCAAATTGAAGGCCCCAGAATATTTCATTCTATTCCCAAAAAAATCCCTTCAATATTGGAGGAAATACTTACCAATTTAATGAACCTTGACCTTCCAGATTCTTTTTTTGAATTAGAAATACAGAGAAAAATAAAAGGGATATTTGTAAATAAATTTATAGAATTCCCCTCAAAATTGGCACGAGGGAATATAGAGCAGATATTATTAACAGGTATATTACCTTATGGAATAAACACGTTATTTCTCGAATATATTTTTCAGAATTTTGAACAAAAATTAAAAGATTATCCGGAAATTTATTATGCTTTTTATAGTCCTCGGAAAAAAGAAAAAAAAATAAATAAATATAAAATTCAATATGGTATTCTTGAAAAAATACTGAAGGATGTATATAATTCTCTAAAAAATAAATTTAGCCAAATAAATTTTATTAAAAGAATTCCTACTACGGGACTTGAAAAAGTTGACAATTATTCCGAAATCCCAATCGATAAAATAGATAAAACTATTCTCAAAACATTTATAACTTCGATTGATTCCAGAATACCCGAAGGCGCAGCTCTTCTTTATGATATTGGAGTAAATATTGGTGATACGCTTCATCCGCTCTTTATAGGGGGTGATTTAAATAAACTCTTAAACCAATTAGCTGATTTTTGGCAAAGAAATTTACTTGGAGAAATTGATGAAGTTCAATTTGAGTCAAATAAAAAGCTCTTTTTCAACGTCTACGAATGCTTTGAATGTTCTCACATGCCCAATATTGGTCAACCTGTGTGTAAATTTGATGAAGGAATTCTAACGGAAATTATGACTAAAAAACTAAACCAACCAATTTCAGTAGAAGAGATTGATTGCTACGCTATGGGATCTGACCACTGTCGCTTCGAGGTGAGGATCTTAGATACTCCTCAAATTAAAAAATTAAGAATTTAACTATTATTAATAACTCTATTCTATCAGAAATTAAGAATTTAATTATAATTATGAGAGACTTTCGCACCTTGTTCAATTCTATTTTTAAGAGAGTTCTTAATAAATTTTCATTCTTGGGAAAAGTAATCACTTCTCTTTTTGGTATTTTAGAATTACCTATTTTAGAATTAGGAAGAAGAATCGCCCGCAAATTTAATATATCTGAGATGCAATTTTTAAATAAGCATTTTTTAAAGGGAAGATGGGGTGGTCGTATAATCCCTCTCAATAAAAATATAGATGTGAGCACCAAATTCGCTCCTACTCAAGAAATTTTAGAAATTGTAAGTCGTTCAAATGTTGCGAAAGTGTCATATTGCTATTGCAGAACGGTTCAGAGAGCAAATGATGAACCTAATTGTGACCATCCTCTCTATACATGTATTCATTTAAGCTATGGAAAGGATTTAAACGAGATAGCTGGAAAGACTATTAAATTTAAAAACATAACGAAGCAAGAAGTAATAGACTTGCTAGAAGAATGCGACAAGAGAGGATTGGTACATCAATTAATATATTTTCCAACTCCAGATTTCTATTATGTTATATGTAACTGCTGCCCATGCTGCTGTGTGGTGTTAAACAACTTTCTTAATGAAAGCTTACCTAAAGTAATAAAAAGTGATTTTATTGCCCATACAGATTTAAATCTTTGTCAAAATTGCGGAAAATGTGTTGAATGGTGCTATTTCAATGCACGAAATCTTGAAAATGGGAAATTACGATTTGATGAGAAAAATTGTTTTGGATGCGGGATATGTATCTCTAAATGTCCAAATGATGCGATTAAATTGGAATTAAAAAGAACTAACTAAAACACTTAATTAAATCTTAATTCTTCTAAAAAAGTTTTATTTAAATGATTTAAAAAAAAGTATATAAGCACTAACCACTGATAAGTAAATATGGAAGAATTTAAAGAATTAGCCGAATATGCATTGAACTATGCTCAAGAACAACCGCTTGATTATGCAGAAGTACGAATGGAGATGAATAATCGAGATACCGTGTCTTTCTTAAACGGAAAATTGCATATTGGGAATTTACCCATAGAATTAACCGCAGACGCTTTTTCCCGTATGTTTGGGATGAATATTAGGATATTAGTGGATGGAGGGATGGCAATGAGCTCTACTAATACTATTTCTAAAAGTTCAATTAAAGCTGCGGTAGATAATGCATATAAAGCAGCACAGCGAAATGCTAGTCAGCGAAAAAAACCCATTAAGATGAGTTCAGAAAAAAGTTATGAAATAAAATGGTCAAGTAATTATAAAGTAAATCCAATTGACATTTCATTAGAAGAACGTATTAATTTTTTAAAAGATTTTATTGCCATTTTTGATTATCCCTTTCCAATTCAATTTTTTCACATTTTTGTGCTGATTACTGAAGAGAGAAATAATTATTTCATTAATAATGAGGGAGCAAGAATTTCCAGTTATGTTCCACGTGTGGCTTTTATTCCTGTAATAATTGGAATTGTCTCGGGAGGAAAAAATGAGCAAATGATGAAGACTTATGCGACATCGGCGGGTTGGGATGAATTATTATCGTGGGAATTAGTAAAAAAAGTGAGAGAGAATGTTGCTATTTTGTCAGATATTGTGACTAAAGCTAAAAAGCCACCACAAGAAGAATTAGATATAATATTGGGGCCAGAAGTATCAGGGATAGTTTCTCACGAAAATTGCGGTCATCCCCATGAAGCAGATCGAATTCTGGGTCGTGAGGGTGCTCAAGCAGGAGAATCCTATCTAAGAGAACATGAACTCGGATTTAAAATAGGAAATGACTGTGTGAATGTGTATGATGACCCTACAATTGAGGGTTCTTATGGTTTCTATCTATTTGATGACGAAGGAATAAAAGCGCGGAAAAGAGAACTAATCAAAGATGGCATATTTAATGAGATGCTCCATAATAGAGAAACAGCAGCTATACTCAATACAAACAGCAATGGAGCCGCTAGAGCCACATCATATCAGAGAGAGCCTATAATTCGAATGGCAAATACATATTTCGCTCCAGGAGACTTTTCTTTTGATGAAATGATTGAAGATATAAAATTAGGGATCTATATGAAATCATTTACGGAATGGAATATTGACGATAAACGATTAGAAGCCAAATATGTTGGACAGGAAGCCTATTTAATTGAGAATGGAGAAATAAAGGGTTTAGTTTCGAAACCAACACTCGAGATTTCTTCTGTTGGGCTATTCAATAGTATTGATGCTCAAGGAGATATGAACTCTTTGGAATGGCAGGGGGCATTCTGCGGTAAATCAGAACCGGGACAAGGAATCCCTGTCTGGACCGGTGGACCAAATATACGACTCCGTAATATAAAATTAGCGGGAGGGGAGTAAATGAACACATCTAAGAAAGTTGAGACATTAGATGAGATTTCATCCCATATTAAAAAGAAAATTGAGCCTATTTGCCAAGATTGGGTAATTAAAGGAATCATTAACGATGAAAATCAGATAAGATTTTCTGAAAATCAGATAGATATCAAAAAAAATTGGAAGGATATTAAAATAGATCTATTTATGTCGGAAAAAAGGCGTACCATAGAAATGACCTTATACGATTTGCGATTAAGCTCGATTGATGATACACTTACCAACTGTGAGAAATTATTAAAATCTGCAGAAAAAAACCGCTTTTATAGGAACTTACCACATGGTCCCCTCAATTATAATCATAAGATAAACAAATCAATTTTTGATGAAAAGGTTGGAGAACTAAATAATGACGCGGTGAAGTATGTGGAAAAAGCAACCGAGGCTTGTCTCGCACAAGGAGCCAAACGGGTTGCCGGATCATTCTTTTTTGGGGTATCATCACTTTTTTTAGAAACGAGCGAAAGAATAACTGGAGAATATCAAAAATCTAATCTCAATTTTAGAATAAGAGCATTCGCAGAAGATATGTATGCAACGGGAGAGGGCTTAACAATTTCAACACATTTAAATAAGGGATTTGATCCCATCGCAGCTGGAGAAGAGGCAGGGAGAATATGCCATCAGGCAATTGGAGGGAAAAAGGGAAAGCCTGGAACTTATAATATCATTATATATCCTAAAGTGAGTACCGAAATACAAGCACCTACCGCCGCACTTGCCATGAATGAATATATCAGAAAAATGGGCTTATCATGGTTAGCTGGGAGAAAGAAAGGAGATAAAATTGGTAATGAGAATATTACGATTTGGGATGATGGGACCAAAGAATATGGTTTAGCAACTCGCCCTTTTGATGATGAAGGTGCTTCAAGTAAAAAAACACTCCTAATTAATGAAGGAGTAATTAATCAATTTTTCACAAATACTTCCCTCTCTAAGCGGGATGAAAATTCAACTGGTAACGCAGGAATAACAATTCCGACTCCCACAAATATTGTTTTTAAGCCGGGAGATTGCTCACTTGAAGAATTGATGGAAATCTCGGAAAAACCCACCTTGTTAATCAGCTCAACATGGTACACTCGCTACCAGAGCTTCGCTCCACCAGGAGTATTTTCCTCTCTTCCGAAGGATGGAATGTTTCTGATTAAAAAACGCGGCAAGATTCTCGAACCGATTAGAGAATTACGGATTAATTCAGACCACTTTCATATGATAAAAAATTTGCTGGCGCTTGGGAAGGAGAATAAGCAAGTCACCACCTGGTTAAATCCAAGTAATAGTACTGTATATGCTCCTTTTATGCTCATTGAGGATGTAAAAATGACCACGGGTACTAAATAACATTTATAGAAATTTTTGCTTAATTCACAAGATTAAAATATAACTAAGGTAAATCTATTTATATGGAAATTAATCAGTTTTTTCAAAGAAGTATAATTATAGAGAAGTTGGAACCTATGAAGGTCATGATTATATTAATACTCCTTTTCAAGCTAAAAGAGAAGAAAATATTAAAAAAAGAAAAAATAATATTTTAAATTCTATTCTTTTAAAATTAATTTTTTAATTCCTTGGGGCATAATAAATCCAATATAATTTAAAAACGCAGCAATTACTAATAAAATTCTTGTAATTGGTAATGAGATCAGATTTAGTGGAATAGCTGTATCTAAAAGAGCACCTATAGTCCACAATAATAATGCAGATAAAATGAATTTAGCTTTTAATCTTATTTCGGGCACTGTAGATTTTAAAGATTTCCGACTGAATATAATAATAGATATTAAAACATTGGCTACTACGAATAAAAGATATCCAAGAATAAAAGTTTTATATTCAATATCTATGTGAACTAGTGCACTCTCTGCACTAAATGTTCCTATTAAAGTGGGATTGATAATTAAAAATGTAAAAAAGATAATTTCAACCAACACACCAATAATAATATATATAATACTTACCAATTTGGTTTTCTGCGGATTAATTAAGTTGGTAATGCCAATTAACCAGAATAAAACAATTATAGGAATAAAAATAAATCCAATCGTAACATAGACCTCCAAGGATAGTCCTTTTCCTGTTATTAAATTCGAGAGAAAACTTATTCCACTAGGAAACCAAGGCTCACCAATCCCAATTATTGCAAGTCCGATATATATGAAGTTCTTATCTTCTAATTTAAAATATTTTGAGACAATTCTTAATCCAATGATGGCATTTATCATAATATAAATTATACTTGTAATTCCATTTACATAATCTATTGCTTGTAATGTCATAATAACCTTCTATTGAATATTTTATTATAATACCAAATTGTGTTCATCTTTTTAAATTTATTCTTTTCTGATGTGTTTAGAATTCTAGATAACATTAGCCTGAAATGATAAAATTCGTGACAAAATCCTATACATTTAAGATCAGGAAAATTGCGCTTAATAGCAAAATAAATCCTTGTTAAAGGATTGGAATAATTGAGAAATAATGCATTTGGACATATTTTTTGAATATCTTCACAGATATCAAGAATTGGAGGAATTACACGTAAACAATGAAATAATCCTCCAGGACCGCCATTTTCACCCGAAACTTGTTTGCAACCATGTTATAAAGGAATTCTTTTTTTCAATAAAATAGATGCTTTTTTAATTTAAAGCAATAGCATATAAAATATGAATCTTATTTCAGAAGAAAAAAAATTATTGGCTTAATTCACAAGATTAAAATATAAATAAGGCAAATCTATCTATATGGAACAAATAGAATACAAAAAATATTACTCCTATATTTTCATTATCTTTTATTTTATCGAAGGATTTGTACAAGGTATACCCTACTTAGTATTTCAACCCTATTTAACTAAAATTTTAGGTGGATATGATCTCAATATCTGGTTAATTATATGGGGAATCAGTAATATTCCGTGGACCTTTAAATTAATTGTGGGTATTTTCAATGATCGTGGTGGTAATAAATTTTATGGTAGGAGATTTCCATGGATTATAAGTTTTGGAATTTTTGGAGCAATATGGTGGTTTCTTTTATCGATATATCTTCCTACAGACGAATCAATCTATATTTTCCTTACCATCTACATCTTTTTTATAATGATGGGAATGGCATTCGCAGACACTGCTTTAGATGGACTAATATTAGATGTTGTTCCAAAAGATCATCTTGCGAGAATTCAAGGCTATACATGGGCAATGCTACTTGTTGGAATGGGTGCGGGAGGAATGATTCTTGGGCTAATTTTCCTTGCGCTTGATATAATGCCAATATTATTCATTCTGACGGGAATCTTAATGATTCTATCGTGCATCTTACCTTATTTCATAAAAGAACCCTCTAGAGGGGAACCTGGAACAGAGATAAAAGGTCCCCCATTACGTTCTATGTTTACCACGAAAAAGAATTGGAAAATTATTCTCTATACTTTTCTAGCGGGGATTCAAGCACTTTTAATTTTAGAATACTTCAAATATGTAGTCCTTATACCAATGGGAGTCGTTAATGTGGACCAAACATTAGTTTCTCTCGCGGGTGGTACAACTCCAGTAGGGTATCAAGCATGGAATTCGGTCTTTTATTTATTAAATGGTATTGGTACACTTGTCTTTTCTGTTATAGCGGGAAAACTTGCCGATAAGAGTCGGAGAAAAGCGGCTTCATTGTTTTTTCTCTCTTATATACCGTTTATCTTAATAAGTATAATTCCGTTCATCTTTCTTAGAGGATTTTTACCGGCATTACTTATTGGCTTAGTATTTCTATTTCTCTTTGGGGGTCTACAAGGAGCATTAGTCGTATCCAATCAGACTATAAGGGCAGATCTTTCAAGACATGAATATCCTAATCTGAAAAGCACATATTTTGCGTTTCTTGTAAGTTTATCAAATTTAGGCCAAAATATCGGGAGTATTTTAGGTGGAGGTATAATATCAATTGCGGTACTATTCACTTCGAACTTCGGAGTAATTTATTTACTTGTGTCTGCATTTTGTGCTTTATGTCTTTTATTGAGTTATTTATTGTTTCGACGTATAGATATAAAAGATTATGAATTGGATCATCTTTTAGCGGGAGAAAAAGAGGTATTTTTAGCTTAAAGATTAAATAAGTTCATTTTTATTTTTTTTTCCTTTTTAATGGGATGCTATTATTGATATTTTATTACAATTAGGTTTATAAAAGAGTAAAGTTCTATTAAAAATAGCATAAATTCATCTGAAGTGAAGAACTATATGCCAAAAAAAGTGGATGATAATAAAAAGAATATGGAAATATGCAAAAAATTTTGTGGACCTTGCCCAACATTTAAGCCAAATAAATTAAATGAAGTAGAACCCCATATGCTTTTTTGCGCTCGAGGAGCCTCAGTAAAACCTAAAAAAGAGATTAAAGAGAGCGGATGTAATTGCTTTAATTGTGGTGTTTTTAAAAACTATGATTTAAAAGGCGGATACTTCTGTATTTATGGAAAAGAAGGAAAGAAATAGATAAAATATCTATTAATTCCCATTTTTTTTTATTTATTGAATTAGAATTTAGCGAACCTAGAATTAATCTCTAATTTTTCAAGAGTCATATCGATTGTATCTTTATGAAATTCATTTTTTTCAGCATATTCTCTTAAAAATTTTTCAACTTCCTTCTTATTATTCAATCCTCCGAGCGATATTAAGGTTGCTATTGTTCTGGCTAATACAAATGGACTTGTTTTTTCAAATATATTTAAATTATCTTTAAACCATGGCCATATCAAATTCAGAGCTGCTTTATTAGATCCTAATCTGCGGAAAGTATAGAGCCAAGATTGAGGAGGTACTTCTTTTAAAGCGATATCTAAAGCCTCTAAAATTTGAATTTTTTCTTGAAAACATCCTAATGCCTCATAAATATAGGTTTTTTCCACTTCCGGAGTCTCTGACGATTTTATCCTTTTGAGAAAATATCCTATCGCATTTTGATGCTTCATCGAAGCGACTTTTAAGACACTAGATAAAATATCAGGAGAGACTTTCTTACCATTTAAGAGAGTTTCAAATTGTTCTAAGCAAAAATCTGTAATAGGATTTATCTTAAATAAAGCTCCCGAGAATAATAGAAAATTTTTTAAAATAGTAATTCTCATTTCCTCATCTTTTTGTACTGCAAAACCATATCTTTCAAAAAAATGAGTAATAATATACTCTCCTATTTTTTTGATTTTTGATTCTTGCGACTCATTAATGGTAAAAATATATAATAAATGAGAAAAAATACTTAATAAGGGTAAATACTCTCTTTCCTCTAAATAATAGGAGTTTAAATAATCTAAATAATAATCTAAATCAAGTGAGCCTCTTTTTACTAAGGAAAAAAGATCGTTTTCTATTCCATATCTATCAATAGGGCTTAATCCTTTTTTTTTAATGAGTTCTCCCAACTGTTCAAGCATAGAATTCTCATATTGGACTCTATAAAACCCAGTTTGCCCAACATTTACCTTTATAACATCAGTTTCATCGGGAAATGAAAGTTTGTATGAATTTTTCGTAAATGTAAAATTAAACTCTTCAAAATCTCCATTTTTTTTATATACTTTCAATTTTATAGGTATAAACCAAATTTTTCTATCTTCTTTTTGTGTTTGAGGGAGGTAGGTAAAATGTGATTGCTCAAAAGTAAACGTGGAATTCTTTTGCTTTACAGTCACCAGAGGATATCCTGATTGATGAATCCAGCTGTCAGCAAAATTCTTAATTGGTTTTCCGGTACCTTCATCAAGCGCACTCCAATAATTTTGACTATTTGCATTAGAATACTCAAATTTATGCATAAAGTTGCTCACACCGTTTTTAAAGTTCTCATCTCCCAAATAATCAACCAGCATTCGCAATATAGTTGCTCCTTTATTGTATAAAATCCCCACCTTCGCAGGTGTTATAAATATCTCTTCTTCGCCTTCCAATTCTACTGGAAAAGTATTAATTAATCCATCTCGTTCTAATGAAGAATCATAATATTGTACGATGAAATGCTCCCATGAATGCCATTCTGGATGATATTTTTGAGGAATTGCATAAGTAAAATACGATGCGAATGATTCGTTTAGCCAAATATATTTCCAATCAAGAGGACTCACCAGATTTCCAAACCAAAAATGACTAATTTCATGAGCAACTACGCTCGCAATATTAAAAATCCCGATTTTAGAGGTTTTTTCTGGATATACTAATAACATGTTCTCTCGAAAGGTAATTGCACCCCAATTTTCCATTGCTCCAAACGGAAAGTCTGGAACGGCAATAAGATCACATTTTTCTAAAGGATATTTTTGCTCGGTATATGTTTCACAAAATTTTAAGGATTTTTCTGCGATATCTAATGCTAAATTTCCATATTGAGTTTTACCAGGGGTTGTAATTAATCTCACTAAATGGTCTCCCTTTTGTTCTCTAATCTCAAAATTACCCACACCAATATAAAGTAAATATGTGCACATTTTTGGTGTTACTTTAAAAACCACTAATTTTTTAAAGTTATTAAGGGACTTTTCCTCCTCAATTTTAGTATTTGAAATCGCCTTTATATCCTGATTAATAATCAACTCTATTTTAAATGTAGCTTTTTTAGAAGGATGATCTATGCAGGGAAATACCCTTCTGGCATAAATTTCCTCAAACTGCGTTGATATAATATAGGCCTCTTCTTCTTTGTATTCATATTTACTCTTATACATCCCTAATAAGTCAGAGTGAAATTTCCCTTCATATTCCAAATGTAAAGTAATATCATCTTTTAATTCTTCTGGTAATATGATATTGATCTCTTTTTCTTCTTGATTCACTTCAAATTTGCATGGAATTTGTTCCTTTTCTTTTAAAAGATGACAAGTTTTAATCTCGAGGTCATCACTATTTAGGATAATTTCCTCGGTTTCTTCACTACTAATTAAAGAGATTACGGTTTTACCTTTAAAGGTATCTTTTGCAGCATCAAGATGTAAGATAATCTTATAATTTTTTGGAATAATATTTTCCATACAAATCATAATGTTTTGCTGTGTTAATTATTTACCAAAACCTAATTTTGTGCATCGCATTACCACAAACAAAGATTAAAGAATAATTCCTTTTTTGGATTATTCTTTTATATACTTAAAGTCATGTTTGGAAATGAAAAAAGAAATGAAAGATAATACTATTATAGATACGTTTCTACATCCCAAATCGGTCGCTGTTATTGGAGCTTCAAAAAATCCTATGAAAGGAGGGTATCGAATCCTTAATAACCTCATTGCAAATGAGTT
The DNA here is from genome assembly GCA_016839555.1 of Promethearchaeota archaeon. GTDB lineage: Archaea > Asgardarchaeota > Lokiarchaeia > Sigyniarchaeales > SOKP01 > TEKIR-8. Next base: position 19,009 of record JAEOUA010000006.1, on the reverse strand, counting down.
CAAAGGAAAAATATACCCCGTTAATCCAAATTCAAGTGGTGAGATATTTGGATTAGAGTTCAAAAAAACTATAATGGATATTGAAGATGATGTAGATTTAGCTATTTTTTATGTGCCTAATCGTATAATTCCTGAAATTTTGGGAGATTGTGTCGAGAAAAAGGTAAAAGGCGCGATAATTGAAGCCTCTGGATTTGAAGAAATTGGGGTTGATGGACTTGAATTAACAAATCAAATCGTTAAAATCACTGATAATTTTTTAAAAATTAGAATAGTGGGACCTAATTGTATGGGATTAACTACTATTGATGGGTCAAGCGATTCCGAAAATAAAGGAGGATTCTTCTCTTCATTTTTAGTATTTAATGAATACAAGCGTGGTAATATTGCAATTATAAGCCAGTCAGGAATGCTGAACGGTGGTTATTTTACCCATTTAGTTCAGAAATATCCTGGATTGGGGTTTAGATATTCGGCTACGATTGGAAATAAGATGGATATCAGTGAGATTGAGTTTTTGGAGTATTTTCTCAAAGATGAGACTGTTAATGTTATTGCAATTTATCTTGAATCATTTAAGAATCCCAGAAAATTTATTGAATTATGTAGGGAAGCAAAAAAATATCCAAAAAAAACGATAATATTAGTGAAAGGAGGCTTAACTAAGCAAGGGCAGAAGGCAACCATCACTCATACAGCCGCTATATCGGAAAATAAAGATCTAACCGAAGCACTAATAAAACAGTCTGGAATTATTAAAGCAAATAGTTTTTTTGAATTATTTGAATATGCAAGAACCTTTTCAATGATTTATAATTCAAACAAAAAGTTGCCTGAAAACGGGCGATTATCCATTATCGTAGGATCTGGAGGGGCAGGAACAATTCTGGCTGATTTAACAGTAAAGTATGGATTTGAACTCCCCGTTTTAAGTAAGAAATCTTATAATATTTTAGAAGAAATCTTTCCAATTTGGATGCCCCCCAATAATTTCGCCTTAGTTGATATTTGGCCAGCTATGGAAAAGGCGATCACCACCAATAGTAATCCGAATGATGTAATGAGATCCGCATTTAACGCAGTATTAAGTGAGCCTAAAATTGAAGGTCTTATTAATTTTATGTTTTGTTCTCGGCAATTTAGAGCGTTAAGTTCGGTCGATGTATTAATTGATACTGTTAAGAATTACACAAAACCAGTATTCTTCTTTTTAATCGGAGAAAATAAAGAATTGAAATATATAACAAAAAAATTGAGCGAAAATAATATTCCAAGCTTCTCAAACTTAGAGAGTGTCGTGAAAAATTTTCGAGTTTTACTGGATGAGGCGCATAATAAATCTAAGAATTAACTGCTTCTTGTAAGGAAGGAGAATAAACATTAAAAGAAATGAATGATTATTCAATTAATGAATAGAAATGAAAGAAAAAAATGCTTTTAATGTTTCAATTGTATTTGACAATAATTGTGTAAATGAAGGATTTTTAAGCGGATTTGGATTTTCCGCTCTTGTGTTTAATAATTTCTCCAATAATTATTTATTATTTGATACAGGAGGGAATGGCGAAGTATTGATTCATAACATTAAAAAACTTGGAGTAAATCCTTCCCAGATTAAAAAAGTAATTATCTCACATAACCATTATGATCATGCGGGAGGATTAAGCGGTTTTTATGCTCAAAATCCGAATATTGAATTATTTATTCCATATAATATTAAAAATTATGAACAAAACTTTCCAGAAGCAAAAGTGTATTTATATAAGGACGTAAAAGAGATTGATGAATCAATATTTGTTTCCGGTATAATAGGAATATCAATTAGTGAGCAAGCGCTTTTTTGTAAAACTAACGAGGAAAAATTTGTTATCCTTGTGGGATGCACTCATCCTGGATTGGAAAATTTCATCATGAAGGCAAGAGAGATGGGAGAAGTCGAAGCGGTTATTGGAGGATTTCACGGATTTCGAAAATTATCTTACTTGGAAGGTATAGATTTCATTGGAGCATGTCATTGTACTTCATATATGTCTGAAATTCGTATGCGCTTTCCTGATCACTTTAGAAAGGTATGCGTAGGCGATACCTTTTCATTTTAAGTCTTCTCTGATTTCGCCATTTGGAAGCATATTATCTGGATGATATTCCCAATTTTCCTCCATCTGGTATCGCACGCAATCTTTATTGCCAATCAAGCAATAATGTTCAACCCATTTTTTATCTAGCTTTCCTTCATCTACGAACCTCTTAATCGGACAGCAATAATACCATTTACATATCTTACCCAAAAATAATAGCCTCCTATTTATTTTAAAAACTTCTGTAATACACAAATTATAATTAATAATCATATATAAAATGAAGTTCAAGTGAGTTAAAAATAAATAGTGCGATTTTTTTAGTAATTATAAGCGAATTTTAATTTGAGATTCGATTCAACAATATTCAATTTATCAATATGAAAGAGTTATATGAAGTTGGATTTGTCTTTCGTGGATTCATCTTATCCAAACATGAATTCAAGAAACCACCAAATTTAAACAATGGAAATGGAGACAGAGATTTAAGAGGGGCATTCATATCGGCTATAAATTCTTTTGCATATGAAGCTTTTATGAGTACCTCGATAGAATACTTAGAAATGGATAATTATTTATTCATTTTCAAAATTGAGTCTATAAAAACGCAATTTAATGAGAAGAAAGAACCCATAATCCTATATGGATTAACTGAAAAAAAGAGGAATCCAGACCGATTTGTGCGAAAATTTTTTGAGAAAACTGAACCAATCTTACAACACTTTATCCAACGATATTCAGGCACTGACTTTACCGAACTAAATAAATTTGAATCTTATGATAAGCAATTAAAAGAATTTTTTGACTAATTCTCTCCTTCTAATCCTTTTCTCAAACCCGCAATTCCTTCTCTTATACAATTATTTTTAAGCTTATCATAATTAAATTTCATTTATTATACCTATTTTAAATAAACACTTTTAATATAATATTTCGAAGGTAAAAAAATATAATAAATCTTATTTTAAGAGTTTTTAATTGACCCTAATTTTAAAAATAAAAAAGAAACTGAATTTCTCTTTAAATTATAGAGGAACTGCTGGAATCTTCTTTATTAATTATAAGGAAAAAATTATAATTCATTTATAATAATTCTTAAAGAATTTTATAAACAAATAATTAAAAACTTTAACTATGAATGAAACACAAAATCAAAATAAATCAACCAAACTCTATTTTGGAATCTCTAGTCAAATAATTTTAATGGGATTTGTATCCTTATTCACTGATGTATCAAGCGATATGATTGAAAGCATATTACCTTTATTTATATTTGAAATTGGAGGTACAGCAGTTCTTTTAGGATTGATTTCAGGTGTTACAACTGCGAGTGCTAATATTTTTAAAGGATTGTCTGGCTATTTAAGTGATAAAATAAATAAGCGAAAAGTATTTGTAGCTGGAGGATATATTATTTCCAATCTTTCAAAACCTTTTATTGGACTTAGTCCTTCATGGGAGATGGTTCTTGCACTAAAAGCTTCTGACCGATTTGGAAAAGGTATACGAACTTCTTCACGGGATGCTTTGATTTCATATTATGCTCAAGAAAATCGGGGAAAGGCTTTTGGTCTACATAGATCCTTAGATACTACTGGTGCTGTCGTTGGATCACTATTAGCATTTCTATTTCTTTTTTTGGGATTTATATATCGAGAGATTATATTATTTTCATTATTCCCTGGTGTAATCGCAATTATCTTGATATTATTTGTAAAGGAAGTAGATCCTGATAAATTTGAGGCGGAAATAGGTAAAAAAGGAAATGAAGTTAAAAAGGAAAAATTAAGTCGAAATTTTATAAAGTTAATTATTATTCTTGGTGTAATTGAATTCGCTAGCATTGATCTTTCTTTTATAATTATTCGAGCGGCAGACTATATAAATGAATCTTTAATTTTTCTAATTCCCGTCTTTTACCTAATTTCAAATATAGTATATATAATCTTTTCGCCTATTAATGGGGCCTTATCTGATAAATATGGACGTAAACCTCTAATTTTACTTGGCTTATCACTACTATTTGGAAGTTGTATTCTTCTTGCATTGCCAATAGATATCTCTATTTTATCATTGATTTTAATAATCTTTATATATATCTTATTTGGGTATTATATGGGTTCAGTGGATCCTATTTCAAGAGCTTATGTAGCGGATTTAGCTGGTACAAAAAAGAGAGGAAGAGCATATGGACTTTATTATTTATCTGTTGGATTGATTTCCCTGGCGGAATCCCTAATTTTTGGGTATATCTATGATACATTCTCCTATTCTGCAGCATTTTTATATGGTGCTGGAATGCTCTTCATTTGCATAATTATCTTTGCAATAACTGACTTCTCTAAGATTATTAAGAAGGCTATAAAATCGAGTTAAATACCTATCTCTTTATTTTTATATATTTTTTGATTGAGATATATTTTCATACTGATTGAGAAAAAAACTTTCAAAAACCCAGCAGTAATAAATTTAGAAATTAAAATCAAGGGTTTCTTTAAAATGATGGCAAAATGTAAAAAAAAACATAACTTCAATAATGATTATCACCAAACAGAGAAATCTTCAATGAAATTTTATAAGAATTAGTGTGTTCATTATTTATTGGTGGAAATTTATAAGATTTAATAACTCAAGAATTCAAGCTTAAGATTTTTAAAAAAAATAGATTTATTTAGTTTATGATAGAATGCCGAAATGTAAATAAATAACAAGGTGACTTATAGATGAATGAAATGATAATTTTAAAAGATTTGAAAAAGGCTATACTTGGAAGGGAGGAAGATTTATCTCAGGAACTTGTGAAAAAAGATTTAAAAAGTATTGCAGGATTTATGAGCAGATCTATGGGGTTACTCTTATTTTTGATTAAAAAAAAAGCAGAATAGAGGTGATTTTAGAATGTTGAGTTATATTGAAGATCAAAAAGTATTGAACATTTTTAACGTCTCGATTGGTGGACAACCTGGAGAAAATCCCTTAGTTGTTGGGGGTTCAGTTTTTTATGATAAACATAAAGCATTATTAAACGAAAGAACTGGAAAATTCGATAAGAACTTGGTTGAGGCGGAGATCAACGAGTTTATTTCCCTCGTAGACGAATTAGGATTACAAGCCATAATTGACGTTGTTGGAGGGTATCCTGAAGCTCTTGTAAAGGAGTGTGAGTTTATTGCAGACTTAATTGAAGTACCATTCTTAGTTGATGGATTAAACGATAATATTCGTATCCCCACAATGATGAGCTTAAAAGAAATGGGTTTGTTAGAAAGAGCTATCTTAAATAGTATTGACGAGAATACAAGCGACCAAAATCTTGATATCCTGAGAGAAATAGGTGTAAAACATGCAGTTCTACTTACTTTTAGAAGTAATATCATATATGCAAATCAAAAAGTGGATCTTCTTATAAATAAATTAATACCAAAAGCGGAAAAAGCAGGTATCGATAATTACATCGTGGATACAGCAGTATTGGACTTAACATCAATTAATGTCAACATTGAAATCTCAAGATTGATAAAAACGAAATTAGGTATCCCAACGGGATTAGCCCCTGCAAACGCCATCTACGAGTGGAACAAGCTAACGAAATACGGAGAGGGGTCAAAGTGTGGGGCCATTGCGTCTTTGATGGCGTATTGTGCTAGTGCTGGAAATGATTTCGTGTTATTTGGTCCCGTTAAATATGCCAAATGCGTAGTTCCTTCGATTGCATTGATTTCAGGAATAAATAGCTACTATAGGAAAAGATTTTTAAGAAAAAACGTTTCTGAAAGGATTTCTTTTCAAAAAATATTTTAATTTTTTTATTTGTATTAAATGTTCTTAATCTTGATGAATCAAATCATATCTATTTAAATTAGTAAAGCAGAAATAAATAGATAGACAATTTGCAATTTGATATGTTATTTTTATTTGAATATTGAATGATAAATTATTCGATCAATTTTTCGTAAATGATCATAAAACGCACTCTGCGTAATTTTAAAACGATTGGCTATTTTTTCTGCCTTGATTTCACGAGGTATTTCAAAATATCCACGGTGAACGGCATAATAAATAATTTCTTTCTGACGTTCTGTCAATTTTAAAAAAAGGTCTTCATAGTTAGGGATTAAGTTAGTTATGCTTAGAATTTCAACTTTTTCATCAAATAAAAGATTTACTAAATTAATAAATTTGTCGACATCCCTGCTATCTATTATACTACTTGTTAAAAGATGATTTTGATCTAAAATTATAGGAACATCGATAATTAAACATTCTAAATTATCCGATAATTCTTTTGTTTCCTTAATTATATTATTTGTGGAAAAGAAAATATATTCACCACTCATCTTATTCTCTTCTATAACTTCTACATATGGTATCCCATAATATTCACCTTCCAACATTTTTGGATGCATTTTACTATCTTTGAATTCTGCCTTTTGTGTTATATAAAAATGATCTCCATCTTGACGGAATATTTTAATTATCTCAAATTTTTTAAATAGATTAAAATATTCATAATACTTTGAAAATATAGGGATTTTCATTACGATCTTCTTTAGTTTTTTCATTTATCTATTAAAAATTATAATTTTTTTGTTTACTTGAATATTCAAGCCAAATATTATTATATAAAAAAAAGTTTCTAATTATTTAAATTTTGAAAAGTGAATAAAAAAAAATATTTTTAGGAGTAGTTTCATGCCAAATTTAATAGTTACCGTGCTGAAAGCCTTAATTAAAAGTAAATTGGGTATCGGTAAGCTTAATGGGTTAGAGCGTTTCATGCTCGCTCAATTCAGTCTCCCGGACCGAGTACCGACAGTATTGGCAGCCACAAATATCGAACCATATATGTTGGACCCGAAATATAACTGGAAATTAACCGTAGAAAGTATTGAAGCAAATGTTGAGTTAGCTGATATAGTTTGCGAACGTTTTGATTGCGATATGGTTACCATGCCAATATGGCAAGGTCTGATGTCATTTGGTCCGTGTGAAATGGGTACAGAATTCAAAATCTCCGAAGAACGGGTGCCTTACTCAGTGGGGTATCCGATTAAGACTAAAGAAGACATACAAAAGATTAAGCTTCCAGAGGAAGCTACGGGTCATCTTAAAATGTATTTTGATTTAAATTTGGAAATACAAAAACGCCATCCTGAGTTGTTTCTACCGCTAACTCTAGATGGTCCTTGGGATCTGGCAATGTTGCTGAGAGGAGATGACAAACTCCCCTTGGATATGCGTCTTCACAAGGATTATGTTGAAACGGACAATCCAATTAAGAAAGAAAAAATAAGAAAACGCGGTGATCCGGATATGTATCCTGCAATTATGGAATTGACAACCCAAGCAGCGATCCGGATATTTGACTTGGCATTCAAATATGGATTGTCACGTCTCGGTTCTGTAATGATTGATCAATATACGGCCCCCCCGATTATGGGACGTGAGGATTTTGTCAAATACGTATTGCCCTATATAGAAAGAGTATGGCGGTATCACAAGAAGAAACTAATGATTGTGGCTCCTTGCATTTCTCCCATGCAAATGCGAAAAATCCTCGAGACTGAGCCAGCTGGCATCAATCATCAGATTATGTGGTCAAACTATACTTTCCCGACCACACCAGAAGGTATTGCTTTACCGGAGTATGACCGCCCGGCATTTGAGCTTGCCAAAGAATATAAGAAGAATTTTGGGTATATAGTTCACGGTAAGTTCTTGAGAGATGCCACCGAACAGGAGATCGAAGCCCTAGTCAAGCGGGTATGCACATTGGCTACAGAAATGCGAACGTCTATTTCATTTGCGCTTACCGCTATACCGCCAGGCACGGATTTGGAGAAAATAAACTACCTATTCAAGAGGGTACAAGAATATGGAAAATACTAATATATTTATTTCAATTACTGAAGCCATTCGTGATGGCGATTCATATGATATTGCAGAAATGGTTCAATCCAGTCTGGATTCTGGTAATGATCCTTACAAAGTATTCAACGCTATGATCGCTGGGCTTGAACAATGTGGAACGTTATTCGAGGAGAAGGAGTTCTTCCTTCCCGATTTGATAATGGCAGGTGAGGCATTTACTACAGGTATGGAAGTGCTGGAGCCGCATCTGGCACAAACCTCAATAGGGCAGGCTGGCAAGGTACTTTTAGGCACAGTTGCTGGTGACGTACATGATATTGGTAAAAATCTGGTCGGTTTTCTGCTGAAAAGTGCTGGTTTTGAAGTCATCGACATTGGGACGGATAACGACACCGAAAAGTTTTTACAGGCAGTTAAAGAACATCAACCTGATGTCTTAGGGATGTCCGCATTACTGACCACCACCATGTTGGGGATGGGAGATGTCATCAAAACCTTGAATGAAGAAGGATTGCACGAGAAAATTAAAGTAATAATTGGTGGTGGACCCGTTTCTAAACGTTTTGCTGAAGAGATTGGTGCAGATGCTTACGCATCTGATGCCGTGGAAGGGGTTAAAAAAATAAAGGAATTGATTGAGTGTTGATTGTTCTAATAATTCACGATTACCCTCCTATTTGGGTTTTGCTTTAAAACCAATCTTTTTTATCACCATTTTTTTTATTAATTTGTTTTATACTGAGAAAATACAGTAAAACTATATTTACTATCCAATATTTGGATTTTACAATTTTTATTTAAACTTATACCTAAATGAGACCTAGAATCCTCGTGAAAGCTGAGTTTCACGGTGAAAGATATATATTCACATAATAATTTTTGTCTTACTATAATCTAATTATAAAAAAAGTGAAATTTATGAATAAATAGAGAAATGATTATCTAATTTCTCTTTAAGCTTAATGCTGAAATTAAATTTCTTCTGATAAAAATTAAAAATTATCTCATTAATTTGTTGTTGTTGAGAGATATAATTAAAAGATGGATCTTCTTTCAATCCCTGAATGATCTTTTTTACCAACACTTCTATATTGGCTTTTAACTCATCATCAGGCATTATAAAAGGGAGCGCGTGTATTCCCGTTAATTGGATGCTGTTAGTATTATTAATAATCCCATTCATTAAGTAATTATACAGAGAGCTATTTAGGAGCCCTAAGGCATATTCAATTGAAATTGAATCATCTTTTATGATAAAGCCAATTGCCTTGTTTGAATCCCAATAACAACCATCAGGCATATATCGTGCGGCTAATCTTGAGCTTACCCCGCTAATAACTATTCCTTCTTTTTCAAAAGGAGCATTAGAAGGTATATCATAGATTTTTATTGATTTTTCTCTCCAATCTAAGGCTTCCATAATTGGTCTATAATACTGATCTGCTCCTCCGCGCTTTAGATACGGTTTCCACTCTCCCGATTTGAATTCCTTAATGCTAATAATCTTATACTTTTTATTAGGATCCTCTATTTTCTCATTCCTTTTTCTAAAAATTTCGGCTAAATCTGTCCCTTCTATTGCAGCTATATACTTTCGGTTATTATGAGTATGCATTCCTATATATCCTTTAACATATTTTTCAAATTTAGACGAGTTTTCAAATAAATTTATAACCTCCTCATCCACATCGGTGAAAAAGATATTAAAAGGAAGGGAATAATATTTTTTCTGGATAATCTTATTGATTTTTTTAGGATTTGAATATTCATCTTCGCTATTAACCTGTAGGATGATTCTCATGATATTATTCATCCTTTCTGAAGCTTTCTTTTTTCCAAAACATTTCTCTAATATGAGAATTACGGTATTTGTACTCACATTTTGATTATCAAATAGATTTTGGGGAGTTATAAGAATTTCCTTTATTTTACAGGTATTTAATATGAATATTCTTAATTTCTGATGAGTTTTTAAGGTGAGAAAGGAATCGCTAGTGATAAATCCTAATCTGCCCCCATTTTTTAATCTCCAAATGCTGCTTACAATAAACATTGAGTAAGTCTCATGGGCGTTAATTTTTCCATAAATATTTTTTAATTTATTTCGATGTTTTCTAACGTATGCACTCGCTTTATTTAAATATGGAGGATTCCCGAGAATCACATCAAATTGATTAGCTAATAATGGGGTAAAGGATAATAAATAATCTTTTAGTTCAAAATTAATTCCCATTTTTTCCAATGTTCTTTTATAATCTGGATTAATATCATAACAATAGATATTTTGCTTATTAACTCCTGCCTCTAATAAACACTCGATGAATATACCCGGTCCCACGCAGGGGTCTAAAATTTTTTCATACTTTTCAAAGGGACTCAATCTTGATAAAATATAATTGGCTGTTTTGGGTGGAGTTATAACCAGTCCTAAATCTTTTTCTTTATCTAATGTAATTTTTTCTTCCTTTTCTGATTCAACCATATTTACTAATATAAAATTATTAAGGTATTGAAAAAAGTTCACTATTAATTCGGTATCATCATAAAAATAAATTGAATTAATACTATACAAATAATATAACTTCAAGAATAAGTTAGATCTATCTACAGTTAATAAAGCAAATATTTGTCTAAATCAATTTTAATGGAATTATAATAGAAAGGACGGGAGAAAAAAATTTCAAAAGAAAAAAATCCTAATCGAAGGGCTTTAGGCATTCATTTAACGCCTCAAGATACCTTTTTATCTTATATCTATCCAGAAATAAAAGATATACTTTACGAATATACATGGATGGATCTTTATTGTGGAGAGGGAAATTTAATTTTCCCCATTTTAGAAAAGATTCCTATTGCTGAGAGATTAGATTTTTTCAAAGAACATATTTATTTATCAGATATTCAACAGCAAATGATTCAAAAATGCATAAAAAAAGCGCAGTCCTATAAAATTCCTGTAGAAATAGCTGAAGAAAATATCGTTCGCAGAGATAATTTGGATAGTTTTCCAAAAAAATTAAAAAAAACTCATTATCCGCTGTATCACATAACTAATCCCCCCTATTTATATTTAGGATATATAAGAAAACATGAAGAGACAAAAACGCATTTAAAATATTTTGAAAACGAAAACGAGGGTTATCAGGATCTCTATCAAATTGCAATGATCAATGATTTAAGAAATAGGCTCAAAAATCTGATATATATAATTCCCTCGAACTTTATTTTTGGGGCCTCAGTTTCAAATAAGTTTCGTATGGATTTCCTTAAATATTATAACATAGTAAAAATGTTAATTTTTGAAACTCAAATTTTTGATTTTACTGGTACAAATATTTGTATTGGCTTCTTTCAGAGAAAGAAATCCCAAAATGCTAATCCTCAGAAATTTACGGGCATTAAATTCAAGAAAAATAATAAAATTCTCGAACGAAAATATAATTTATCTCCCGAATTTAAATATCGTGGTGGGGCAGAATTCGATGAATTCGCAAAAAAATTTAAGGTCTTTAACCCTTTAGTCGTGAAATATTATTTGAGACATAAAGAAGTCGAAGGAAATAAAGGAGAAAATGAAATTGAAGTTATTGATACCAATGAATATGTATCTAATACCTATAAAAGAAAAGTACTTAAAGTAAATAACTATTTAAAGGAACAAGTCAAATCAAATCTTCTCTATATTAGAACTGTGGATACGGGCTCATTAGATAGAAGAGTAGGATTAAATTTTATTAAAGAGGATTTTAATGTGGATGGAATTTATGTATCAAAAGCAACCTATCGTACGTCTCCTATTCAAATCTTTTTGACACCTATTATTTCTTCGCAAGATCAAGTTTTATTGAAAAACTATTTCAATTTGATGTTAGAATATTTTAGGAAGAAATTAGATAGCGAATTTTTAACTACCTATAAATATTCTAATGCAGAATATACTAGAAAATATTTAGGATTAACTCAAGTAAGAGAATTAATTGAAACCTATCCTATAAATTATAAAAAAGACGATAGAGAAAAACTAATTGAACTAATAAAATCTAAACAGCCAAAGAAAGTTATAAAATTACTCGGTAATTTAAAAAAGAAATATCAAAAAAATAGTTTAAACAAAATAGAAGATTGGTTATAAACATTTATTAAGAAAAAATTTGAAATAAAATTGAAAACTTTTATGAATTTTGAATCAACTATGAAAAAGGATAAAGATAAAAAAATAAAGCAGAAATATAATGTAGAAACAGGCTTTTTTAAGGATGGACTTCCATATGCTCGAATGGGAGATAAACCTAAGATAATGGTAAATATTGAAGCTTTATCATTCAAACATGAACCCCCATCAGGTTTTATGCTAAAACAATTCATAAAATCAGCTAAAGCATTCACCTCAGAATATACGGTATATTTAATTGGACGGAGACCTAACTTACCAGAGAATTATTTGATGGATAAAATGGCAAAAGATTATGCGAAACTCATTAGGCGAGAATTTAAAGAGCCTGTTGATATAATGGGAGTCTCGACGGGAGGGCAAATTGCTCTCTATTTGGCTGCTGATCATCCCGATGTTGTCAAAAAATTGATTATTATCTCTGCCGCTTATAGATTAAGCGAACGTGGTGTAGAATTCGAAAGAAAGGCAGCAGAATATTTTAAGCAACAAAAATATGGAAAAGCTTTGGCCTCAATAATGGATTTAGTTTTCACTTCTCGCTTATGGAGAAGTATTATTAAATTTTTTATCAGTTTAATAGGGAAGAAAATTATAGGAGAAGTTGAATATCCCAATGATTTCTTAATTGAGGTTCAAGCAGATCGAGAGATGAATTTTAAAGATAGATTAAAGGAAATTAAAGTTCCAAATTTAATACTAAGTGGAGAAGAAGATATTGGATATACTGCTGAAGATGTTAGAACAACCGCGGAAGGAATACCTAATTCAGAATTAATATTATATAAAGGATATGGTCATAATCTTGTGCAATCCAATTTAAAGCAGGTTCAAAAAGATATATGGGGGTTCTTGAAAAAATGATATTTTGCCTTTTCATCTAGTCTCATCACCACTTCATACTATTTTTTATATCTATTTCTTTAAGATTTATATTTAAAAAAGAGTAAAAAGTTTAGTTTCCTTCTTTTCTTAACTCTTCTAATTTTACAATATATAATCTATTATTCACTATCTTGATATAGTAGTATCAATATAATAATAAATAGAAAACTAAGAAATCATTTATTAAATTTATTCATAATAATAAATCTCATTGAAATTATTTCAATTAAATTTTAATATTGAAGAAATATTTTGATCTTTATTTTTTTTAAATCTATTAGGAGGATAAAATTTATATATTAGTTGCATCTAATTAATTATATACAAATTAGATATAAAAAGTTAAAATATGAAAATATTAATTTATGGAGCAGGAGTTATTGGATCCATATTTGCATACATGCTCAAATCTGGAGGAAATGAAATAACTGTCTTAGCGAGGGGTGAACGCTTAAAACAATTAAGGAACAATGGAATTATCATTCATGATGAGCTTTTTAAAAAGCAATATCACACAGAGATCGATGTGACCGAGTTACTAAGTCCCGAGGATTATTATGATATAGTATTTATCATTATGCCTCGCCATCAAACGAGTGATATTTTGCCAATTTTGGCTAAAAACACCAAAATTCCGAGTTATCTTTTCGTGGGTAATAATGTTACCGGTGCTAAGGAGTATTCTCAAGCATTAGGGAAAAACCGTATCTTATTAGGATTCGGAGGATCTGGAGGCTATAGAAAGGATGGAAAGGTAATCAGCGCATACGTAGAAGATTGTATTTTGTATGTGGGAGAAATTGATGGTCAAATCTCAAAAAGAGTGCAAAAAATTAAGAAGGTCTTAGAAGAGTCTAAAATTAAAGTAGAAACACCAAAAAGTATTGATGCGTGGTTAAAAACTCACGCTGCGTTAATATCTGCACTTGCTTTGGGGTCTAAGGCTGCAAGGAATAAAAGTTCTATACTTGGAAATGAGGATCAACTTATCAAAAAATCTATACTTGCATTCCAAGAAAATTTAAAGGCACTAAAAGAGCTTAAAATTCCCATTCTCCCCTCAAAGTATAAGTATTTAAAAAATTTTCCGAAAAAACTGATAGCTCGCAAGATAAAAAATCTTATAAATTCGGATTTCGGACGAATTGTATTATCGGGGCATGCCAATTCTGCTCAAGAAGAGATGAAACGAATAATTGATGATTTCAATCAATTGGTAAAGGATGTTAAATCGTCTAGAACTGTAAATAAGGAATTGTATTCTCTCTGTTATAAATAAGCTATTTTAAGATGTCTTATTGATTCAGGAAAGGAAGATGATTTTAATAAGTGACATGAAGGTTTACATTGGTATAAATTCCATCTCATTATCGCTCATGAATGTACGTGTAGAAACCTAATTATCATTTGAATCATAAAAGAATAACCTTCTTTTTACAATATTCAATAACTTGGAATGATGAATGGAAATAGATTAAAAAGTTATTTTTTAATTTGATTAGATTTTCGCTTTTTTTCATCTATTCCGTCCAAAAGACGAGTAAATTCTTATTAATACTTAAAATATCATAAAAATAATCAATAAGTTATCATTAATAATAACATGGTCATATCAAAAGGAGACACTTTTCAGATTAACGATCGATTCCTACTTCACATTGCAACTGACCACGAAAAAGAATTTGAGGAGATTCTAGAATTTAATGTCAGTATTCATGAAGAAACTATACGAGAATATTTAAACCACATATTTTTTCGTCATCCGAGAAGAAAGGATATATATTGGCTATATATTAAAGATTTAAAATCCGAAAAAATTGTCTCCAGTATTGCGTTGTTGCCTTTAGAGTGGAGGATGGGACCTCTGTCGATTTCTATCTGTGAAATGGGCTTTGTTGGCACCGCCGAATCTTATCGAAGAAGAGGTTTAGTAAGAGAATTAAATGCGATCTATGAACAGATTATGCAGGAAAAAGGATATATTTTTTCGGTACTTAGAGGAATTCCTTATTTTTATCGAAAATTGGGGTATGAATTTTCATTTCCCCTCGATAATCGGTTTATATTGCCCAAATCAATAATTCCTTCTCAAACATTAAAATCTATTATCATTCATAATGCTACATTACAGGATTTAGAATTTATTGAAGAAAAATACGAAAATTATCATCAGAACCTCTTATTTTGGAATGCTTTTTGGAAGGAATCATTCACGTTCAAACATTTTAATTCTAATATTTCCGATCTTATGGCAAGTACGTATATTATTGAAGAAGAGGGAAAAGATATGGCTTATTTTACTTTAGGGATGACTTACGATAAAACGGGTTATAAGATTAGAAGTTCCTCTTTAACTGAAGATCAATGTATTAAATTACTTCAATTTCTAAAAGATTTTCATGATGATACCAGTAAAAATGAAATAGATCTAGACCTTCAAAATGATTCGATTTTGTCTAATTTAATATTACAATTAGGAGGCTATCAGTATCAGGATTACGGATGGCAGGTCAAAATCCCAAGTATAGAGAGATATCTTCGCATAATTAAGAATTTATTAGAGGAAAGAATCCGAAATTCAGACTATAGAAACCTTTCGCAGACCATCAGTATCAGTAATTACCAGGAAACATTTAAACTTCATTTTGAGGAGGGTAAAATTATTGGGTTTCAAACCGTTAAAGAATATCCCGCAGAATTAAGCTGCGGTGTACAGATACCCGGCCCCATGCTTTACAAATTACTCTTAGGAGATAAAAATTTTGAAGAGATCAAATACATTTTAAAAGATGCAATGATTAAGCACTCTTCTAAACCATTGATTTCCGTTTTGTTCCCTAAAAAAACTTCGTTTCCTGAGACCTATTACTGAATGGATATTTATTATTAAATTTATGAAAAAAAAGAATGAGCTAGCTATCGGATTTGAAGGATCTTTGGAATTTTATTTATTTCATAATGTAAGAATATATCTATAGCCTTTAGAAGAAAAAAGATTAAATAAAATATTTTAAAAAATTTTTTCTGCTATTATTAATATTGAAATCAATAAGTTATAATTGCAACATTTTTTTATTATGTCTTTCTTTTAAGATTATTGTTAAAGAAAAGAAGGGATCTAATGATTATGATGAAGATAACTTTTATAAACTAAAATGATAAAAAAGAGCTTAAAAATGTGATTAAAATGAGTAATATTACTTTAAATGAAATTCTCTTAGATGAGATTGGTCCAGAAAAAGTTATGATATTTCGAGAGCCAATAATAAATTTGCGAGCATTTCTTGTTATCGATAATTCAAAATATGGTATTCCTATGGGAGATCTTCGCATTGCTCCAGATTTAAGTTTAAATGAGATTATTCGATTAGCTAGGTCAATGTCATTAAAGGCTGCTAGTTTTAAAATACCAATAGGAGGCGCATCAGCGGGATTAGTTTTTGATCCCCAGAGTGAAGAAAAAAATCTCTATATTGCGAGCTTTGGGGAACAAATAAGATATTTAATTAAAGAAGATATTTTTTATCCTGAACCAGGTCTAGGAAGTAAACATACAGATATAGAACAAATATTTAAAATATCTGGTAGGCCAGAATTGATATCACGTAAAATTGGTATTTTTAAGTATGATATTGCTTTAAAAAAAAAATATATAGGCATAAGTGTTTCAAATTGTTTGAATATAATTCATCAAAATTTGGATAAATTTAAAATAATAGATAATGAAATTAAATGGAACGACCCAATAACAATTCTAATGGAAGGTTTTGGGAGAGCCGAAAGAGAGGTTGCTAAATGGTTGAAAAATTTTGGACATAAACTTTTGGGTATATCCACATTAGAAGGAGCTGTTTTTGATGAGGATGGGTTAAATATAGATCAATTATTAGATTTAAAAAAAGAACATGGGGATAACTTCATAAATTATTATGAAAGTCAAAATCTCATAAAACTTCCGAAAGAAAAATTATTTGAATTGTCTTCTGATTATTCAATTGACTTCATGATTCCTGGTGCTCGACCCAATTCGATTAATAAAGATAATATTGAAAAAATTAATGCAAAAGCAATAATTCCTGCTATTAATATACCTTATGAAGAGGAAATAATTTCAGAGCTGTATGAAAGAAAAATATTGGCTTTTCCTGATTTTATATCAAGTTCGGGTGATATTTTAGCATTATCAACTAGAAAAAAGGTAGAAGCTAATATTAGCATTGATGAGCATATTAAGTCACGAATTTTGGAAACAGCCCTAAATATATTAGAAAAAGCCTCTGAGAAACACATTTCCCCTTACGAGTTTGCTAAAAATAAAGCTTTAGATGAATTAAAAGTTAAAATAGAAAGAAAGAAAAAAGATATTAAAGAATTAGAGGATATCATAAAATAATTCATACTAAATCCCATTTAATTAAAGTTTATGGGCTCTAAATAATTTAGTAATTAATATGGTTTTATTTAAGTAAAAAAAAATATTTCTTTTTCTTGAAAAATGATTAAAAATTCGCAAAAAGAGAATTTCTTCATAGGGACTTCTGGGTGGATGTATAAACATTGGAAGAAAACATTTTATCTAGAAGATATTGATAATAAAGATATGTTGAACTACTATTCAAAAACGTTTCGAACGGTAGAAGTTAATAATACTTTTTATAAACTTCCAGATAAAAAAATTGTAGAAAATTGGAGAGATCAAACACCCAAAGATTTTATATTTGCTCTCAAGGCTAATCGCTATATCACTCACATGAAAAACTTAAAAGATGGAAAAGAGCCCGTTAATAATTTCATTAATAAAATTCGCAATATGGAAAAAAAATTAGGGCCGATCTTATTTCAGCTTCCTCCTCAGTGGAATTTGAATTTTGAAAGAATAAAACGATTTATTAAAATTCTTCCTGCTCAATTTGTATATGCTTTCGAATTAAGGAATTCAAGCTGGTATGTTGATAAAATATATGATTTATTTAACAATAATAATATAGCATTATGTTTCCATGATATTTCTGGTGAATTTTTTCCTCAGAAAATTACCGCAGACTTTATATATATAAGATTTCATGGTCCCCACGGTAATTATTATGGTAAATATACCAAAGAGCATCTTGAACAATGGGGCAAAAAGATAGTCAATTGGTTAGAAGAAGATCTTACGATATTCGTTTATTTCAATAATGATGTGTATGGCTGGGCAATTGAAAATGCTCAAGAGTTAAAGGATATTATAAAGAATAAGCTTGAATAGTAAAAATGGAACTAATTTGAAGATTTTATTTTTTTAATTCTCAAGTAAGATTATAACTATATTATTTACATTGCATCCCGTTGGTCAAGTTATTAACTCTGTACCCACCTTTTTAAAGAAACTATTTGAATTATTATTTTTTATATATTCTGTGAGATTTAAGTTGGAAATTTTTACTTGAGTTAAAACAGCATCATCAATTAAATTTTGTACTTTTATTATTTTTATAATATCTAAAGAAAAGATAAAAAAAAAAAAGATTTGGAGATATAATTTATCTTATTGTTTCATCCACTCATAAGCGAATATAGTTCTTAATTTCTTTCTAAATTGATATAGCGCCCCAATTATAATTGAACCTAAAGTTATTGGGATTAAAATCAGTGGAGGAAAAGTTGGAATTGCCTCTTCCGTAGAGGGGGACGAAAGTAATAGTAAAAGGGAGAAGAAAGAGGAAGTAAATGTTTTGGAAGGAAAAATTAAATAGACTTTTCCCGATTCAATGCCACCATCACAATTCTTACATGCCCCAATGAGGAAATCATCATAACCATCATTATTGACATCACCTGCGCCCGCAATTGAATATCCTGCTTCATCCATTAATGCTTCTCCAATAAAGGAGGCATCTGCATTCGTCAGATTCACATTCTTTGAAAAATAGTCTGATTCATTCCCAAAAATAAGATACACTTTTCCCGCCTCGGTCGCAACATTTGGTGCTCCGATGAGGAAATCATCATAAGTATCATTATT
>JAEOUA010000001.1 GCA_016839555.1 Promethearchaeota archaeon | reverse complement strand
GTTAAATGCTCACCCCAAAGTAATGATGGATTTTGATATTGATATTGAATAATTTTGTTTAAATTCTCATATCTAATCAATTTCTTAGGATATTTACCCCCTCTCATTTTAATATTCTTTTAATATCAGCTTACATATCTACCTTTATTTCTGATTTTTTCCCTTAATCCAACAAAATTTAATGCAAGATGAAAAGGATCTATTAGGTCTGGAAAAGGTGGAGTTTCCATTAAAATATAAATATTTAATTTCTGAAAATAGGACGAGATGGAGTTATTTTTAGTTTTTCCTCAGACTCGCTGTTTATCAGCCTTCATTAAATTATCTATCTTTTTTTTTATCTTATCATCAAATGCAAGTTCAAATAAGATTATATAAAAATAAATTGCTGCTTTAAAATTATTACTTTCTTCAAAATTCCTTCCCAATGAATAGGCTAACTCCAAAACTTCTTTAGAAGGCGCTTTTTGGATCCCTCTCTCATTAAGTATTTTTAATGACCTCTTATCATAATACTCAATGTCAATTTTTTTGTTGGAAATTTGAGAGATATAAAATAGTTGACTTTGGGCTTGAGGATTTATATTATCATATTTCATGCTCATTAAATAAGAACAAATGGCAGCGTCATAATCTTGGAGTTCGATAAACATATATCCGAAGTTTCTGTAAACCCTTGCAATATCAATACGTTTATAGGAATATTCAAGGCATAGATTCGTTATATTTTTAAATTTATTCCAATCTTTTTTCAGTTTATAGATTTCTGCTTTCTCGAATAATAGGTTTGTATTAATGGGATTATAAACTAGTCCATCGTCAATTATTTTAATAGCTTTATCAAAATTCCTTTTCTCAACCAAAATATAAGCAAGATTTGAAAAAACCTCAGTATTTAGTTCAGGGGGTGTTCTTATCTCCTTTTCTGGTTTAAATTTATATTTATAATAATACTGTTCAAAAGGTTCATTAAAAACGAGATATATTGATGCCTTATCTTCCTTATATCTTTCTATATGGGGCAATATTGACATTAACATCCGTTCTGCTTCATCTAACTTGCCTTCTTGTATTTTTAGTTTTGATTCTGCAAGAGTTTTTTCTATTGATGATAATATATTTTTTAAAATTTGGGAATATTCGTTCTTGGCTTCACCTGGAAGAAGTTTAAAAATCATTCTTCCAATTTCTTTTATGATCTCTCTTGCATCTTTATGGTTCTTATACTTCTCTGCTTCATTTTTTAATAACTGTAGATCTTTTTTCCTATCGCCACTCAATTGATTTGTTATTTTTTCAATTATTTTAGATATATTCGTTTTCATTTTTTCTATTACCAATTTAGATAAAGAGAAGGTTGTTAATATTAGATTTGTGAACTTATAATAAATAAATATTGAGTAGATATAAATATTTTCAAACTTTATGTGCAGATCACTATCACTAATGATGAAAATGTTCATATAAAGTTCTTCATCACATGTCTTCAAATGATGTGAAGAAATATGAGAATATCATAAACAGGGGAGTGCACATAATTTCATGGAGAAGAGTATGCAAGATGGGAGAAAAGCGATTTCTTCATGAAATAAATCCTTTTCATCTTTCAATATATATGATCAAATTAAGGGAGAAAATAGCACATAATTAAGAGTTAAGAAGTACAATAATTGATGAAACTGAATTCAAAATTAAATATTTTACATTTAATAGTTGATTTCTTTTATAATAATTAGCAAAAGAATCTCAAAATTTCTTAGTTAGAACACCTCAGATCAAGTTCTCAATTTTTTTCGAGAAAATTTTTCATAAGATTGGTCTTCTTAATGATCTAATCTTTAAAATCTTCTCTGAAATGATTCTATCCTAAAATTATCTCTATAAAATCCAAGGATATGAGATTTGAAAAAGATTAGTAAAATAGTAATTTTTTATTCAATTAACCGCCAAGCAAAAAGAGAAATACGATCTGTGAAAAAGATTACCAAATCCCCTTTCTTGATGGAGAAATCTTTCATATAATTGGAATCTATACAAAAAACACCTTCTTCAGTTTTAACACCATGAAGATCATTTAAATCTCGGGTGCTCTCACTCCAATCCTCAAAAAAAGAATATTCACCTAAAAACTCTCCTTTAATTTCATATTCATAATAACTTTTAGCCCGTTCATAAGGATTTTTACCTAAATATGGATATAGTAAACACTCAATTTTTCTATTAATGTAATCTTTTGAAATTTGGCAACTGTAATCTTCAATTTGAATTTTTTTTCCTGTTTCAAATTCTCCAATATAGACATGTTCATAAGGAAGTTTTCCATTTTTATCTCCTACATATTTAATCTTTTTAAGTATTAGTTTCATTTAGGTTTACCTCATGTTATTAATTCGGGATTATTATATTCATTTCTCCCTTCATTATAAGTCATATGAATTGCGGTAATTAATCCTCTATCTTCTGAAATAATAAATTTAATAAAGTAAGGGTTACCTATATTATTTTCTACTAGATATAGTATCGATATTCTACCATTATCTCGAATTTTATATTTATAATTATAATTATTATCTAGTGTCTTCAATGCAAAATTAACCAGTTCTTCTGGATTTTGTATTCCTTCCCCTATAAATTGTTTTATAGTTAAATGTTTATAAACCCAATGTTCAATTCCAAATCCATCAGTCTCTTGTCCTTTTTCATAATTCTGATGCCCTAGGGTTATATAATATAAATCACATCCCTCTATTTTAGGTCCTTTAATGATAGCCTTGATTTCATTATCATCACAAGAAAGCTCAACTCCTTTTTCTCTTAAATAAATCTTTAGATCCACTAATCTACCCTTTTGATCACCCATATATCTTTCATATATCGGACTTAATTCATCTAAGAGTTGATTATAGGTTTTACCATAGATTTTCTTACAAAAATCATTAAGCCAGAATTCACTAGGAGCAAAATTAATATTATGTTCCTTTAAAACATCTAAAGCTTTTTGAATACCATAAAATCGTTCTACTAATTTCTTTATAATAGGTTGAATAAACAATTTTTGAGCTTCTTCTAGGTTTCCAACGTCATAAAACTCCATTAACATTGCAGTAAGGTCTTCAGAGCCATATTTTCTTCTTAATGCTCTTTCACTCATTCCGCTCAATATATCAAGTGTTAAATCCGTTTCCGAGACACCATTATATTCTCTATTCAAGATTGAGGTGTCATACCAACCATTTATTCCAAGGTCATAACCTACTCCGCCCAATCTAGCATTGTTAATTAATTTCCAAAATATTTCATTATATTCATATTGTTCTTTATTAAAACATAATTGAAGACGTCTTATTTCATAATTTCCTGGATTATTTATGAAATCTCTTTCAAAAGGTGTTAATCTAACTCCCTCTTTTTCTTTTTGTCTAATTTCATTTTTTAATCGAGTCAAATGAGCTGATGGGGATTCCTTGATCCTACTTTTTTCAATGTGTATGAATCCTGTTTTTCTATTATATATTTCATAGATTATTCCATAAAAATCAGGGTTCTTGAGATAATTTCTCAATTCTTTTGATTTCATGTTAATTGTACTAAAAGCCAAATCAACTTCTTTAATATATTTTAAATAATCTCCTTTATAGCAATTTGATATTTCATCAATATTATTTTTTTTATATTGCGAAAGTGTTAAATGTTTACTATTACGAGAATCTATTTTGGCATTTTTATATATAAGGGTTATACCTA
Organism: Promethearchaeota archaeon; assembly: GCA_016839555.1. Taxonomy (GTDB): domain Archaea; phylum Asgardarchaeota; class Lokiarchaeia; order Sigyniarchaeales; family SOKP01; genus TEKIR-8. The sequence continues at coordinate 306,298 of JAEOUA010000001.1, read as the reverse complement.
ATGTTGAAGTAGCTAAACTAACCGCTTGAGCTAATAACATGGGTGCACCCACATAAGGAAGAACTACAGATAATGTTGCTGCCGTGCCTATTGGAATTGCATATTTCAAGAAATTCTTTATCTTATCTTTATTAATAAAATCCTTAATTTTTTCTTTAGTGGTTTTTTCATCGGTCTCGAACTGTGTATTTACCATTATATTCTTCTTTAGTATTATTGATCGCTCCATTGTCGCTTTTCCTTTTTTAATTCCCATCTTTAGGGCGTATTTGTTCTTATTCGAAGGAAGCTCCTAATTGAGTAGGAGCTCCGCTTAGCAAATGGAATAAAAAAGGTTTAGAGAATAGAAAATATTAGGGAAGAGAATTATTATCGTGATATATTTAAAAGAGCTTTCCGAATCCTTGCTAAGCTTAGAAATATCCCAGAGACTCGCGAGCATCATCTCTCCTCAAATATCTATTGAGCCGAAGCCTGGAATCACGACCTTAATAGCTGCAGACGGCTGGTGAAGTCAATGTCCCAATTCACAAACAATCCACTCTCATAGACTATTTAGCATCCGCAGCAAGGGTTTATTCTCCAAGGATTACCTCTATAATGAGCTTGAATGTATTTATGGGATTAAGACTATTCTTGGGATAAGCTACTGGAGGCTTGAGCCCCCGCAATCGGGTCTTGAAAAGGTAAATACACAGTCCCAGACCCATGAAAAAACCATCGTTGAGAAAATTAAAGTAATTTTCCAAAAAATAACCGATTCAAGATTACAAAGAAACTATGAAGCGTTTATATATAAGGGTCCTTCAATGAATCAATTATTCTATGATGGTGAAATTGTAGGGGCTAAGAAAGTAAGGAGATTTACCAGATATAACATAGGAGACATTATCGTTTTTAAACGGAGTGATGGGACGATTATAATTCACATGATTGAAAATCACATTTTTGACGCTAAAGGGAACGAATTTTTTATCACCATAGGGTTGAATCCCGACACCAATCAGAAGGTTGATAGTGAACTTGTTTCCAAGAATGATATCATTGGAAAGGTATGCTTATCAAAAAAGAAAACATTACGATTGATGGAGCTTGTGAAACAAGGAAAAATTACTGCAAGAGAAGCATTTGGGATGCCAAATAATCCAAGTATTGATAAATGGAAATCAGATACATATGCTACAGATGAGCGTTTACAGATGCTTAAGGATATTGAAGGAAAGATTATACAGAAAATGGATGATGCTGGAAAAAATGTTATTCATGAGATGCCAGTTAAATTTAATATTGATGAAGTCCTTGGAGTTATAAGAAAACATGGTACAAAACAAGTAATGTGGATTGAGTTGGGTTATTATGATTCTATTGAAGATAAAGGGGTAGGAATGCTGAAAATTGATGGAAAACATTATGAAAATCAATTTGAAGATTGGGGTGTTGATTGGAATACTCCTCAAAAAAGAATAGACAATATCTTAGAAATTTTAGAGACACAAGAAGAGATTGATTATAAATTCACGATTGAACAAGGACATACTTACCTCTATGAATTGAGAATTAAGGAAGAGGTACAATATCTATTAATTGGAATAGGAACTAATGGATTCATTATAACGGCACACCGATTTGGACAAAACAAAATAAAAAAGGAGTGAGCAAATATTGAGAGCATTTATTAAAGATTTATGGCCTAGTACAGTATATATGGATCAAAAAAGCGATTATTTAATTATAGCACAATTAGATAATGGAATGGAAGTAGAATTATTTGATCATTTCAATCCCAATATTAAAATTAATACAATAATTGATTGCTTAATACTCGCCCTTGGTACTATAAATATAAATTCGGTTGATTTTACTAAAGGACATGACAGATCGAAACCAATTTTTACTGGTAGGTTTATAGAAAATTATCAAATTCCTGAGAGCTGGTGGAACTATGATAAAAGACAAATATCAAAAACTTATCCTGCTGTTCAAACGGTAAATGGGATCATATTATTAGATTTTTTGAAAACGCCAAAAGACTTAAATGATGGAGATATAATTACCTTTTCTGAGGGTCGACTTGATTTAATTGCTTGGCGTCCTCTTGAATAAAATATTTATTCTTATTCAAATTTTTAAGCTGCAAGGACTATCGAGAAGTCATCTTTACTACTAGAGAGGGGTATAATAATCCATATTTATTAATATATGGAGTAGAAAAGGGATTTGGATTCATTCATTCATTCCAAAAATATAAGATTGATTTTGAGAAATGGAATATAAAAAAGCCATATCAAGTTGCTGAGTTTGCATATAAGATTATTAAAGATAATTACTTTGTACTAGATGATGAATTGGGATTTCAAGTATACAGATTTAAACATTTAGATACCATTGAATATTTAGGAATAAAAATTAATGAAAAAGGAAATATTATTGAATTAAGACTATATTTTATTGATGAAATTGAAAATTTATACCAAAAAATTCGATATTTAGGTATTAAAGAAGTATGAAAGTTAAAATTATAGAAATAGAAAGGAGTGGTTATGATCCCTATGAGGATAAAATTTTTAGCTTTTCGATCTTAGCGAAACTTGAAAATGAGAGATTGGTTTGGATTAGGGATGAAAAACCTTTTGATCTTAGAGCTTATATTGGAAAAATAGTTGATCTTTTGATTTGGATCTCTTATATGAATAAAATAAATTCGATAAATAAATATAATGATAAAGAAAATATAAAAAATCCAATTATAAAAGCAAAATATCTAGGAAAATACAATATACCTGAAAAGTGGAACCAATGTAATGGTTTTAAATTAAAGAAAGAGAAATTTGCTATTGAATATGATGGAATGATCTTTTTAATAACACAAAGCGATTTCGAAAGACAAGGTATTGAAATAAATAAAGGGGATGAGATAATTTTTCAAGCCGCGGGATTAGATTTAATAGCTTGGCTTCCGATTAATGAAAAATAATCAGATAATCATTGGTTTAGATGGAACCAAAAAATTATAGACAAGAAATTGAGGAAATAAACGAATTAAAAAAGAATCGCAAAATATTTAAGGGTAAAGTGACTGGTTTGTTAGATATTTCATTTGATAAAAAGACTCCAGAAGATTTTTATATTATCCATTTAAATAGAAAATTATTAGGTATTTTCAGTTCTAAATTAAAGGGAAGCAGCTCCGATTATACTTTTCAATTTTCTTGTACATCATTTTACAAACTCATTACTGAACTACAATATATAAGAATGTATGCAAAATATAAGGATCTTAAAATAAATAATATTAATTTGCTTATTAGATTCCCCAGCGATTTTCAAATAAATTCGGAATTGTCTTTAGAAGAATATTATAGAATTATTCTTGAAGAAATAAAGGATATTAATAGATTAGTTAATTTACCAAGAATATTTACAGGTTCTTTCGATTTTCTCTGTACGATTAAAATATATGATACAGATGAGGAGAAAACTTATAAAGGGAAGTGTCCTTCAATATATAGATTAATAGCGAGTCTGGAAGTAATTCGTAATTCTCTAGCTATAAAGGGAAAATATATTAATTATATTGATATAAAGCTTAAAGATTTGGATGATTCGAGAGTAACATATCGAGAAAGTGTTATGAAACGCAAAGATGAGAGAGCACAAAGAGAAATTTAAAAACCTTTATTATTATAGGAAATTATATTTTTCTAACATCTTATAATAAAATTGCCTTATATTATCAATAAAAATGGAAAATAGCGAGAATATTGACAATAGAGAAGAAATAGTAGAAAAACTTACAGCAAAGATCAAAACGATTGAATCTCTATTAGCAGATTTAGAAAAGATTTCAAGTAAATTATATGATTCTTCAATTAGTCAAAAAGATAAACAATTATTTTCTAGACTCAAAACTAACATTTATTATACACGTGATGAATATGCTATGGAACGAGAAAGATTATTTAAGCAAAAAAATAGAGAATTCAGAAAAGAGCTTAATAGAAAAGATAGACATTTTAAAAGACGCTTATTAGAAAAAAAAGGATTAACATAAATAATGTTCCTATTGAGCTTTTTAAACTAATTGATTACTTCTAAATATCTTAAATGAATTTTTAAATAAGGATTAAGAAGAAGATTCTTCTTCCTAAGCAGATAAAGATTTATATTTTTTATATTTAGAAAATCTAATTATTATATTATCTATAGCTTTCTCATCTAATCTGATTATATTTAATGCAAGACAAAAAGATTCCATTCGTAAGGAAAGGAGTCGTCTCCCATCTTGCATACTCTTCTCCATGCAATTTTGTGCACAAATTTATTTATGATATTCTCATATTTCTTCACATAATCTGAAGACACGTGATGAAAAGCTTCGTGCAGATATTTTGGTTTCTTTTATAAGTTATTTACACACAAAATTTGACATATGAAAAATATTAAATAATCTTGAAGAAGTTACTAATAAAATTTATTTATAAAACTTATTTTCAACATCTTTTATTAGTTTCTTATAATAATCTTTTTCAATCCATAAACCATTCTCTATCATGTCATTAAATATTTGCTTAAAATCTTCAAAATCTGTAATAAAATTTTTAGACACCGCATCAACAAGAACTTCAGTTGTCCATTTTGTTTTGATTCCTAAATTGATTGCTACATCTCTTGCTTTTTTGTCATTAATTAAAAGTAAATCAGCATTAAGCTCAACACTTAGAGCAATTGCATACGACTCCCCTAAGCCTAAATCATGGGAAAGATTTAATGCTAATTCAAGTGATTCCTCTTTCTCTGGATTTTTTACAATTATCCAACCTTTTTCTTTAGCTTCTAATTCCAAATTAATGTCTTCAGGAATATCATCATCATTTTGTGTTAATGGATATATTAATTCTGCCCAAACCTCAATTGGTAAATAAATTGTTTGATAAAGATCTTTTAGAAGATTTAGCTTATTGACCTTTCCAAAAAAGATGATTGGGGCAGTATCAGAAATAACAATCATTTCCATTTAACACTAATGATGAATTGGAATCCGTGCTATTGCCCGAATACGATCAAATTCTCTATAAGGTAATCGAGCTATTTCTGCTGCTCTCCCAATAGATACATCTCCTCTCATATAAAGTTCTAATGCGTTCTGCACTCTATTTGAAAGCGTATGAACATAATCCCAATCTATGGGTTTTAATAAGTTTTGTTCATCAAACCAATATTTTTTCTTATTTATTTCTTGAACCATAAAATTATTCTCCTTCCTTCAAATAACAAAAGGTACTACTAGTATATAATTGTAATTATAAAAAAACAGGGGATATTTATAAAAAAATAATTTTTAGATAATTTTAATAACTTTTTATTAAAATTTAATCGTTGATTCTATATGATTTTTGAAAGACTAGCCCATTTCTATTAAAGAATTGGATTTGATTTCATAAATAATGCTTTAAGGTTGGAAAATCTTTAAGAATTAATAAATAATATCCTTGTAAAGAAAAATACTATGGAATTATAGTTCGATTTCTGTAAATTTGAAACACATAATTTAAGAACATATTAGAGATCCGTTTGATCTTCAAACTCATGTGAATATGTAGAATAAAAGTCTGCCAATTGTTTGTCGTACTTCGTATTTTTTAACTTCTCAATTAACATATCCATCTCTGCTTTTGATTTTAAAATTAAATCGTCAGTAGTTTTGGTATAGATATAAAGCTCCTTAGGTTCTTCTATTTTCAAATCAGTGAGGTGTTCTTCTTTTTGCTTCTTATCAAATGTTTCAGTTTTCATTTTTCTTCCTTATTATATATAATTAACTCCTAGTATTTAATTTTCTCTCTTTTTATACATATCTTAGATTAGCTCTGGTGTAATTTGTATTTTGTCCGAAATTTCGTGTGTTCTGCTTCAAAAAGTTAAATACACAGTCCGAGGCCCATGAAAAAACCATTGTCGAAAAAATCAAAGCAATAATGAAATCTGATCAAGAATCTATTGATACACGAACTATTCAAATCATCCAAGATATAATGGGATTGGAATATAGTGAAATTAATCCTAATCAAAACTTAGATAAAAACAAACCTATTAAATTTACTAAAGAAATTGTAGAAGTTTTATATGATTTTTTACCTATTGATAAAAAATATATTTTTGACGAAAACGGAGATATTTGGAAGTTAGATTCAATTAGTGCTGTTAGGAGTGCTTTAGAAGAATTGGGGTATACTTTAGCTTCCCGTTGGTATTTATGGGGCACTAAACCAGCTGAAAGAGTCGAAGAAATCACGATTGAGCGCTTCATTGGAAATCCTAATACTTATGGAAAAATAGATAGAAGACCAATAAAAATTACATCTACCACAAGCATAGCGGAAATCGTTCAGAATGCGTTTTCAGAATTTAATGTCAAATTTGGGAAACCACAAGATTATGGTTTATTCATAAATGGATATGAATTAGCTTCTCTTGCTCAATTAAGAGAATTATTTCAGTTATATGAGCTTAGTGAAGAGTCAATATTTGCCTTACGCTTAGGCATTGCTCATCCTAAAGAGCAAAATATCAATGTCCGCCAATATATTACCAACAAGATTGAGTCTCTTATGAAATTAGATAAGAATGAGCTAAATGACATTGGATCAAGTATCCTTGAAGAACTTAAATCTTTGACTAATGATGATTTGAAAGGTACTACTTATAAGAATTTAAGAGAAACTCTGCCAAAATTTAAGGAGAAATACATTAATGGAAACTCTTTCTATGAAGCATTATTAGATTATTTTGTGGATTATGAATTGATGTTTCTAGAATATATAGCAGAAGTCTCCACAAGTGAGAGAGTTTCAAAAAAACATTATGCAAGATGGAAAAATGACGAATCTGCCCAGTTATTCCAAAGATTCTTTTGGGCTGTCGTATTTGATTGCCAGCATCCATTTACAGGAGAAAAAATAGACTTAAAAGATTGGCTACGATTTCCTCTTCATCATTGGAAAACTTTTTATGGACATGAAAACAAGTATATGAACAATTTTATCTCATTAATTGCTATTCCCGCAGAGGGAAACTCTCAGTTTGAAGATCCTATAACAGGAGAGATTAGCGGAGATATTGGGCATAATTTTATGACACAACATATTCGGAATTCTCGTAGATTAGCGGCATTATTTGATCAGGAATTTATGGAAATTATAGCAAGTGTTCTTGAGGGAAATGCACCAGAATATTGGAATTTGGAAAATAAAGATATGTTTGAGAGATATTTTAGACAAAATAGAAAAATATTTGAAATGATTAAATTATTACTAACATAGTTAATTAAATGATATAGATTTTTAAATATACAAATAAATAAAAAAATAAAAGTAGATATAAGGTTTTGACAAGACAAATAGAAGATATAAGTGAGCTTCTTTCTAATGAAAGAGAGTTTATAGATGATTTAGAAGCTAAAATCATAAAGAATGTTTTTATTGATGTAAACGAGGATAATCGAATAATTAGAATAGATGCTTTTGATTCGGGAATAAAGAATATTCCTGAGAATATTGATAATCTTAAGAAATTAGAATATTTAACAATAAGTGATGAATTCCTAACATCCTTACCTACTACTATAGGAAATCTTTCAAATTTGAGAAGATTTTCTATATATAAGAGTTCTATAAAGAATATTCCTCAAACTTTTGAAAATTTAGGAAAATTATATGAGGTTGTTATTGGTAGTAGTAATTTAGAAAAATTCCCTGAGGAGATCTGTCAGCTTGAAAATTTGAATTCATTACATTTAGGTAGCAATCAAATTAGGAATCTTCCTGAATGTATTGAAAACTTAAAGGATTTAGAAATATTTTATATTCAAAAAAATCAAATAAAAACCCTTCCAGATTCATTGTGTAATCTAAAAAAGTTAAAGAGACTTTCACTTTCATTTAATCAATTAACTCACCTACCTAAGAATTTTGGTGATATGAATAATCTTCTTGAAATTAATCTAAGTAACAACCTTTTAAAATCCATACCAGAGTCTTTCTCAAATATAAAATTTTTAATGGGGTTAGATGTGAGTAATAATAAGTTAACCGAATTCCCTGACCATTTAAAAAAGCATCAATTTGCTTACTTATATATTTTTGGTAATCCCATTAAAAAATTTCCTAGAAAGGTTGGAAAAGCAAAAGCAATAAAAAAAGGAATCTATAAATATAAAAAATAAAGTTTTAATCACTTTTCATATCAGCAATCTACTTCTCTCTTTGGTTCTTCTTTTCAATGATTTCTAGAATTAACTTTCAAAGACAAAATTTCATGATTATTTATATTTTCAATTAATAATGTAGACTTCTATATCACTTACAGATATAAATTGAGGTTTTATTTTTATAAAATTTTTTGTTTGTTTCAAAAATACAATAATCCTTCAGACTCTCATTTATAATTAAATCCAGTTATTTAAATAAATATAGATTTTTTTTTAGGTTATTTGAATAAATCTCATATAGAAAGGTTAACTAATTTAAAAGAAACAGAATAAAAACCTAATGAAGTATCTTTATTTGGATCAAAATATTTGGATTTACTTAAGTCAAATGTATTAAAAGAAAAAAACAAATGAACTTTATAGTGAGCTTTTAGAAAAGATAAAATTCCTTATAAAGAAAAACATTTTAGTAGTTCCAATTAATTTAACTAATGTGGTTGAACTTAAAAAAATATCAAATAGAAATAGAAGAGATAAACTGGCTAGATTTATGGCAGATGTTTCAAAAGGTTATTGTTTCATTCCTTATAATTATACTATTAATTTGGAAATAATCAACTTTATTAAAAATTACTTACAAATTCCATTCCGTAGCATTCAAGAGTCTGCTATTGGAATTGGTGCCCATTACTTAATTCATGATGGTACGCTTCCAAAAACTTCATTAAAAGGTGAAGAGAAAAAAAAGTATGAAACTAAAATAAAAGAAGTTTTCTCTGCTCAAGATACAATACTAAAAGTTCTCCTAGATGATCATAGTCCAAAAGATAATTACGAACCTGTCGTAAAAGAAATGGAGAGAATTAGTAATATCAATTGGAAATACAAAGATAAGACTTATAGAGGTAAAATTAGAATGTATAAATATTTAATTGAGACTTTTTTTCCAAGAATAGTCCATTGGTGCAAAGAGTTTAATGTAGATCCTAAGGAATTCATAATAAAAAACATTAAAAACGAAGAATTAATTGATTTCTTAAAAAAATTTCCACTTTTATATACTAATATCTGTCTGCATAATGGGATTGAGAAAATACCTAATCGCCCCTATATTATAAACGATATTCCTGATATAGCGAGTTTTTCTTTTGCTATTCCCTATTGCGACTTTGTTGTAGGAGAGAGAAATTACATTTGCTTTATAATACAAAATTATATACAATTAAAGATAGTTCAAAATTATTGGTGGATCTAAATTATATTAAATAAAATTGACCAAATATCCAAAAGATTTATCCTTTAATTCTTTTTAAAATAGAAAAACCTTAAAATCAAAAATTTTATTTTATTCAGATTTTTATTAAATTATTTATGTTTCGGTATTAATGGATAGTTGTCCTCAAATCAAAAAAAGAAAATCTAAATGATTTAAACCAAACTATCTATTAATAATAAATTTCTTCACTAATCTGTTCTCATTTGATGCAAGATGAAAAAGATTGATTCGTGAGGAAAGGGCTCATCTCCCAATATGCATAATCATACCTATACAATTTTGGATGCGACTTTGCTAAGTAATATATTTTTAAATTTTATCTTCCTGCACCATATAGAGCCCTTTCTCGTCAATCAAGGAGATATTTCCAATCTCTTTAGGGAACGTTTTAATAGGATTTCCCGATAGGTCAAGAGAAAATATTTTCATTTCCTCTAAAACGGGTGGGACTTCTTCAAATAGATTATCATTTAGTTTAATAGATAGTAATTCTCCGAGATGTTTGAAGGAATCTGGTAAAGAGTGTAATTTGTTATTACCTAACTCTATCTTATGCCCCATCATTAGATTGCCAATATCTTTAGGTAATTCTTCTAATTGGTTATTCTTTAACGATAAAGTTCGGAGGTTTTTGAGCTGACAAATAGAATCGGGAAGTTTTTTTAACTTATTATTATCCATTATTAATCCTTTTAATTGTGTTAACTGTCTAATACATTGTGGAAGTGATGTAATTTGATTTCCACTTAAAGAAATTGCTTCTAATCCCTTTATTCTACATATTTGATTTGGAAAGTTTTTTAATCTACTTCTAGCTATCCCTATTTCTTTTAGATTGGTTAAATTTTTTAAAGAAATAGGTAATTCTTGAATCAAGCTTTTATTTATTCTTAATTGATTTAGTTTAGTTAGATGTTCTATTGTATCTGGAATTTTTTTAAGTTTAGGCTCACTTATAAATAAATATTCTAAATTTCTTAAATTTTTTATCTTAGAGGAAATTTGACTTATTCCACACTCATTCATAGATATACTCGTAATTCTATGATTTTGAATGTTTTTTATATAAATTGGATTCTCAACATCCTTTTCAAGTAATTTAATAACTTGAATTTCTTCTTCAAGAACACCATCTTTTTTCAATTTAATATATCTATTTTCATTCATTTCTTTTAATATATTTAAATTGTTCTTTTTATATTACTCTATTTAAAATAGAAATCTATTTTTTCTAGATTAAATCTTATTATTAAATCACTATGAGAGTATAAAAATAACCAAATTATTGTTTTTCTTGCATTCTCATTCAATTTTTGGTATTGATCAAATTTTTGATTATATTCTTCATCTTTCCAGATGGTAGAGGATGGAACATCTCCCTTAAGAACTGCTGTAATCACATCACTTATTTGATTTTCCCAATGGGTACCCATTATTGTGGGATTATTTTCTATTTGCCCCGTTAATTGAAGATGGATTGGTTCTCCAAGTCGAAGGTCGCTAGGAAGAGGGAATACCGAAAAAAGTAGACAAGAATATTTATTTTCGTGTCCGGAGGCGGTCATCCAATGATGGAGGTCTAAGGAAACCCAATCGGCAATCTTAATCTTTTGACCTAAGAGGGGATGATAGCAGTCTAACAGCACCCCCCAAATAATTCTCTGCAAATTTTTAGCATCCTTATCCCAATTTTGCATATAAAAATCTTTTAACTCCGTTAATTTGGTCTGATCCTGTTCTAAATATTGAGACCAGATAAGAAAAGGGACTTCAAAATTGACAAAATACTTTAATAGCATATCAGAAAAGCCTTCTTGTAAGTAATTCTCATAAAATTCTTTATCATTTTCTTGGTAATATTTGACAAATTTCTCAAACGTTTTTGGATTTATCTCCTCAAAAAAGTATTTGCTTTTTCCTGTGGCTCGTATAAGGTTTTGAAGAATATCTTCTTTAATGCTTTCCAGTAAAGTATCATCCATGAAAAGTCTTGCATCTTTATACCTGAGCTTCTTACCGCTCTCATCTCTTTTTTGAATAAATTCTTCTACTCTTGCTCCAAATGGATTTTGCATTTGATTTAATACCTCAAAGAATTCTTTAAATTTTGGACCATCTTGCTGTTCAAAAATTGAGGCAAGCTCATCAATCTCTATTCTTTTCGCCACTTTCAACGAGAATCTTGAATCAAAACCTTCAACTAACAATGCATAATGTTTTTTTTGATCATTAGTTGTTTTACTCTTAGCTATTTCTTCTAAATTCCTCAGTAGTATTTCTTCAATATGATTATTCTCTCCCAACCATTCATCTAAGGTTTTTTGATAATTGAAAATTGATGTTATCATGGTTTTTTCATGGGTCTGGGACTGTGTATTTACCTTTTTAATTCTTTTGTTATTTTGCAAATCTATTCCAAAAGGAATCCCCATATCTCCTCCATAATCAATTCCGCCGCCATCATACATGAAGGTGAATTCTATACCAATCTCTCCCGATAGAAACTGTTCTCTAAGAACATTGATATCTTCCTGCGAGCACGGCTTCTTATCTTGTATGGAGGCTAATCGGGAAGAGGCAATATCTTCGAGGACGTTTTTAAGAGCGAGCAGGACAGGATTAGACACCTCTGCGGTGATGCCGGGGGCGATCTCCTGCGTTCCGATTATTTCTGCGGTGCTGTCGGCGGTATGCATATTTCGTATGATGGATCTGAGGAAGTCTCCTTTGATGCCGAAGTCGGTGAGCCCCCTGAGAAAGTGTAACACCTCGCCCGAAGTGGCATCTTGCCGAATATAGAAGGATTCAGCTATCATAGAGGGGATAAAGAGAGTCAAGGTGGATAATGCGGACAGCGGGATGGGCCCGAGGGTGTAGCCTGGTTGCTCGGCAAGGAGTTGTTGATATTCACTGAAGGCGTGCAGGGTTGCAAGTTCGGATGCGGTGGACATGATTGCCTCTTGATAGTGGTTAAATACCAGATTTTGAAGATTATTCATAATGTTAATATGGGAGAAGTCAGCAACCGTACCCATTAACCCTTCTCTGATGGATTCTGCGAGGACACTTGCAATTACTTGTGCCTTCTCATCGCCACCGAGGTCTTTCACTAAGTCCGTGACGACGCTCTCGATGAGGGGATCCAAGAAGAGCTCTTCTAGATTTTCAGAGGCGACCGAAAGAACGACTTGAGCAGCAATGAGACTACCCCGAGTCGCTGCGGGAACTACTTGTTGAATACTTGAACTTATAACCTCTTCAGCCGCAAATGCAGAGGAAGCGGCAATACCGACAGCTAGGGTAATTGCGGTGCTGATGGTGGTGAGGGTCACGGTATAGACCGTCTCGAAGTCGATTTGCGCGCGGGCGGCACCCTGTGTAAACTCGTTATAATATTGAAGCATGTAAAGCTGCACGGCTTGCATGAGGGCGATCTTCTGCGCTTGAGCATCCGAAAGATCGTCGTTGGGATCATAAATAGAGCGTCCCGTTTCTATATTGATCTTATACTCAAAATATCCCCTCTTTTCTTGCCCACTATAAGGCTCAAAACAATCTCTTATAATGCTTTTTATCCTCTCAAATACGTTTTTATTAATAGTGACCTGTCTAGTGCTTGGATCATAGGAATAATCTTGAGGAAATAGGGTCATTATTAACGGGCTTTTGTCTTCCTCATAAAGATTAAGGCGAACTTCAATGCAAGCAATATTGGATTTAAGGGGATGAATGGAATCTTCTGGAATGAGCCGAAAGATTCGCAGTGCATCGAGTTGATCATCGGTATATGTAGAGTAAATTCCTATACCCTTATAGATCCAATAATTTGGATCTATGGTTGTGGAAACGCGACCCATGAGGGGATATTCCTCGTAGAAGTCGGGTAATACCAATGATCCTTCAGACGAAGCGAACACGAAGCTGGGGGCGCCTGAAATGAACTGAGGTACAATCCTATCGAAGGGGTGCTCCAAGGAGGGATCAGTTTTGGATAAACGCCAAGCAATTTGCTCTAAGTAGGGAATATTATTAGTAGGATATAGCTTAGTATTTAATAAGTATAATGTTAAAAATTCATTTAGCTCGATCGAGAGATGTTCTGAAGTATCCCCTTCAATATCCAAAACGCCCGTATAGATATTGAAGCCTTTAGTGGCAGTTGTGAAGCCTTTTGAGGTAACGATATAGCCATTGTAGGTGAAATATTCTGAGATACTTTGCACGGGCGCGTAAACTGTTTTGAGAGCTGGGATATTGTTCCAGTGGGTGGGCAGTTGGAGGCTGAGTTCCTCCCAAATGTCGTATTGATCACCGGGAAGTTTTCTTGAGAGGGGAATTTCTCCCATATACAAGGACGAGTGGAAAGCACTCTTTAAAAGCTCTTGTTGTTGCATGGTCTGATCCAATCCCCGAACGATATGTAGCATGGTATATAATCCCATTCCTACTAGAGGGTTCTGCGATGCTACCGAGGCAATTACGGAGCATCGGTTAATAAAAAGAATATATAGATAGCAACAATCCCAACTTAATGGAATTACCAAGATCTACTTCCTTTGGAACTGTTTTCTTTTTAGATTTTTATACAACTTAAAATTTTATTAATTGAAAAGAGTATTCATATTTATTATGAGAAAAATCCAAATATTAGATAATCCAAGAGAAAAATAAAATGATAATGCAACCACAATTTACCCCTAGAAAGTGCTACAGATGTAAGAATATGTTGTATTTTCCAGAGTATCTTTCACGAAACAAGAACACGCCGAGAGAATTACTTGAGAAAATGTGGCATAATTCATCTGTTGAAATTTTATGCTGCCATTGTTTCGAAAAATGCAAAAAAGATCCTGAATTGATTGAAGATCGCTTAATAGAAATAGACTCAAAAACCTATTCCGATATGCTAGCCATTTCTCGAAAACTACAAGAAGACGATTCGACCATCAAATATTCTGAATTGATAAATATATACCAGCATAACCTTATTTAAACTCTCTTTTTTATTGATTATTATCACGATGTAAATATTAAATATAGATACCTTATCTCTGAAGATAAACCGAAGATCATTGAGTATGTCTCAACCCATGAGAGCGATCTCCCCAATAGAACAGAGAATATTCATTCCTTAAGGGTAAATGGAACGCAAGTGTATTATGTGCATTTTGATAAGATCGTGGAAGTATAAACAAATTAGGAATCAGTTATTTACTGCATACAATTTCTGTTGTGGAATCGATCCGAATTGGAGATCCTTCAGGACTAAAATGTTTTACCACCAGAGAGATCACACTTCCATTCAAGCCAAAACTAAACACATCCCCCACGGAAAAGGCATACGGAGAGAGCCTCTTTTGAAGACTATGAGCATTTTTTAACTGAATTGGCTTATTAAGCCCCATAAATTCTACCCTTTTGGCTATTTTGGGAACGATCTTACGAAGCAATACCATTTCCCCGATCCCCACCAGCAAATTTCTCCTTAGAAACCAATTCATAATAATAAACCCCTTCCCAACATTGAACAAATCGCTTTCCGTTAATTTCCCCACGGACACTCTCCCATTTGTCGCATTTATAATTTCTAAGTATTCCCCAATCGCAAGATCCAATTTGGCAATAAGGTGAGGATCTAATTGAACATTTCCATAGTCTTTCTTCAGAGCAATGGACTTTTTTACGATGGCAGTTAATTGGTTCATAAAATCTTTAGCTATTACGAATATTTAAATAAAAAAATTTTTTGGGATTTTCTATTTTGCGTGTAGATAGCTAATCCTACTCTTAGAAGACTATTTGAAATTTATAGACTTGTAGAGAAGAGGCATTATTTATATTAAAATAAAAGGATCCCAAAATGGAAGCAAACTTCAAGTTCAAGTTAAGCGCGAAAGATTTATTCTTATAGAATTGTTTTTCCCTTTTTTCCTAGGAAAAACTTTAAATATGATTATAACTATTTATTAATATAAGAGGAATCGGAGCCTATGATGGAAATATATTCTTATACCTACGTCGATGTAAATCGGCTTAATACCTCAACCCTTAACCCTGTTATTAGATAAACGTCTCCTCTTTTTTTCATTTACAGAATCATAGCCCTCGATTTCTTTCTTTTTCTTTTCTTTCTTAGAAGTAAGTAAATATAATAAGATAAATTTCAATATATATTAAAAGTAAAATTGAAAGAACCATAGATACTGTTTCTAATAATAATAGAAAATATTTTAATAAGATATAGGTTTAATTTTGAACAACCAAGAAAATATTATTTTTAGGCTTTTATAAATGAGCAATAAAAAAATACAGCGCATAAAAAATCATCATCTTTTTGACTCGATTGATGCCCTATTAATCAGAAAGCCCCAAAATATCCTCTATATCTTAGGATTTGATATAGAGAGTGAGACTACCATATTAATCCTTAATATGGAGAAATCAAAACACTATTCCCAAATATTAGTATTTGTTAATGCCTTAGAGTATGATGAAACGAAAGCTCAAATTGAGCAAAATACAACGCTAAAAAATGAGATTGAAATTATTAAAATTGCTAAAGCCGAGGAAAATGTTATTGAAAAGACTATTAAACAATTAAAATTAAATAAACTTGGATTTGAAGATGATTTTATCAATGTAAAGTTATTTGAGCAATTTAAAGAAAAATTTAAGAAAATTAAATTAATCGGGGCCTCTGAGATCTTACTTGATGCAAGATTAATAAAAACTGAAAAAGAAATTCAGAAGATCAAAAAAGCTGCTGAATTAGGAATAATTGGGTTTAATACTATATTTGAAAGAATTGAGGAAGAGATGACGGAGAAAGAGCTGGCGGCAATGGCAGAATATGCAATGAGAAAGGAGGGTGCCGATGGAATCGCTTTTAAGACTATTGTTGCATCAGGGAATCGCTCAGCCTTTCCTCATGGCAAAACTTCCGAAAAGAAGATTAGAAAAGGTGACATAATTATCGTTGATATTGGCGCAATTTATGATGGATATTGTTCGGATATGACACGAAGCTTTATATTTGATGGAAAAAATGCTCAAAATTTTTCAAAAAAAGCAGAACTAATTAATTTAGTTAATGAAGGTCAGAAAAAAGCATTAGATGAGGTAAAGGGCGGAAAAAAAGCCTCAGAATTGGATTCTATTGTACGAGAATTTTTTAAAAATGAAAATAAAGAATGGGGGGAAAGATTTATTCATAGTTTAGGGCATGGAGTAGGAATTGAGGTGCATGAGGAACCATATATTTCAAGCATTTCTGAGGATATATTAAAAAAAGGGATGTGCATTACTATAGAGCCTGGATTATATATCCAAGGATTAGGAGGCGCACGAACAGAAGATTTACTTGTTGTTAAAAAAAATGGATATGAGAATCTGACTTCGAAGCTTGAAAAATTTTATTACTAACTTCAACAAAATAATATATCGAAAATATTTTTAATCTCAATTTTAATATAATTTTAATAACAGAAAAGTAAATAATAATTTTTGAGTGAATAAGAAAAAATGGTTCAAAAATTAAAAATGAGCACGGGGTTAGAGCTTGAATTTGATGAAGAAGCACCAAAAACATTATTCGAGATTATTATTAGCGATATATTAATTCCAAAATACAAAGAAAATGCTGATTGGAATTTATCATTAAATATTATTATACAGGAAATGAATCGATTAATTAAGGAATATAAATTAGCCCCTGAATTAAAATTAAAGCTCTTGAATAGGGTAGAAGAACATTTGGATAAAGATATAGAAGAATTAACAGGTGTTGCTAAGATTGAAATATTATTTCTGAATATGGATGATTATGTAGAAGATATCAAAAAATTGATATCAGCGGGACTTGATAAAGAAGAAATACGGCATCAAATGGCGCTCTTAATCCAACCACTCACTCTGTTTGAAATCGGTGAATTATTTATCCAATTAGGAAAAGAAGCATTTTTAAAATGTGATTAAATAAATATCATATAAAATTTAAAAACTTTATAGACATTAACAAGTCAAATGAAAAGCTCCAGCTATTCGCTTATTTTTTTCTAGAGCTTTATTATATCGTCTTATTGCTTCAGCGGTCTTATATGATCGAATTTTAAAATTTAAGTCTTTAATAAGATCCGCTGGTACATTCATTCTTCCATAATAGCCTTTTCCAACTATCAGTAGAGTAGGCTGATACTCGATTATTTTTTTCAAATCCTGTTTTAAAAGGGTATGTCCTTTTTTCCTCCACCAATTTTGAATAATTTCTTTTCCTAAAATGATAAGATCGTTGCTATATGCATTACCAGCAATCGTGATTTCTCCAAAACTATAATCCTCTATATACTGAACACACATAATCTCAAAAAATTACACTATTTTTAAAAAAT
This sequence comes from Promethearchaeota archaeon, assembly GCA_016839555.1. GTDB lineage: Archaea > Asgardarchaeota > Lokiarchaeia > Sigyniarchaeales > SOKP01 > TEKIR-8. The sequence goes on along the minus strand of JAEOUA010000001.1, from coordinate 288,429 downwards.
TATAATTTATAGTTTTTAACTCTTTTAAATTATTTTTAGGTGTAGAATACTGAAAAACTTTTTTTAATCTAATTTATATACTATAATGAAATAAATTGAAATAGGGTAAATATGATCTTAAATTTAACATTTTATTTCCAGAATGCTAGATTTATTTTAAGTTTGGCATATTTTATCTGTGTTATTATTGCCGGATCAGAAAAAGAAAATAAAACTATTAAAAGTCCTTATTTATTGATATGTTATGGTGGAATTGGAGTCGCTACACCTTTTATAGAGGATTTGCTGTTTTTTTATGCTTCGGGTAGTATTATAAGCGCTATAATAGTATCAAGTGTTTTATTAGCTGCAGTTCTATTTTTATTGGCGTATTCTTTGAAGAATTATTATCTTTTTGGACGTTATCTCCTCATTGCATCAATATTTTTAATTATTGAATATATTTTTAACTTATCCTTTAATATTACCATTAGCTTCTTAGACTTTACATCATTATTAAGTTTTATTCAAACGCTTGTGATGGATAGTATTTTAATCATCCCCATGGTCCTTATAATTCTTCATGGTAAAAAAAATGATGATCCCTATTTAAGGTATGCAGGGATAATACGAATAGGAACTTTTGTCTTTATGATAATAACGAATCTCATTTTGGGAGTAATCTATTAAAAGATAGACTTACTTTGATCTAATTTCTTTATTCAAGAGACAAGAATTAAGCTTTATTTTTTTTTTTTCCTTATATTATTTAGATATAGACATTCCATCGGGAAATGAATCTTTCACGAATAAAGAATTAAGAAGTTATGATTTCTAAAAAATCTTAGACTAATTATAATTTTAGAAATAATCAAAATTTAAAATATAATTAAAATAAAATAAAAAGAATAGGATTAAGAAACTCTTCCTTTTAAGTCAGCTCCACAATAAGCACAAAATTTAATACCTTGCTTATCGAGTTTTGAACCGCATTGAGGACAATAGCTCGGAAATTTCATATTTACTGGAATTCTTTCAATGATATTGTCTATTATTTGCTTTAATAAAGATTTAACCTCTTCTGTTTTTTGCTCTGCTACTTCTTTGGGAAAGGATTTTATATAGATTAGAGAGAGTTCTGTTACGAAGTTTTCAATATAATTTAATTGTTCTTGGAAGTTTTTGTTTACTTTTGTTTTGATTATTTGTTTTCCAGCATCGGTTAATGAATAAACTGTCCTCAGAGGTCCTATGGGGCTTTTTACTTGCTTTGAGGTCAAATAGCCATTTTTTTCTAATTTCGAGAGAATAGGGTAGATGGTACCTGAACTTGCTTTCCATGTTTTTGCGAATTGCTTATTTAGGAGTTTAATTAAATCATACCCAGATATAGTATGAGCGTTAAAAATTGTTTCCAATACCGTAAATTGTAATGGTGTTAATTGAGTTTTTTTGATTTTTTTAAAGATATTCTCCTCTATTTTGGATCTTAATTGCTCAATATCATCCTCTAGGTCTAAAAATTTATTAAGCCACATTTAGCATCACCCAACTAATAAAAATCCTCCTCGTTTTCTCTTTCCTTTTTCAATTTTTCCATTTCTTTTTCTATTGCAATATCCTTTCTACTTTTGACTTCTCCTTCTTCAGTTATAATTTTAGCAAAATAAATTCTATATACAATTCCATGAATAGCAACAGCACTACCCCATGCAATCACCGGAATGAATGCCCATGTAGGTATATTAAAGGCATAGCCCATTATATTGATATTGATAAAGAATAACAATACCATTACGCATACATATGCGACAACATGAAAATATACAGCTCTTTTACTCATCGGATATACTCCTTTCGCGTAAAGTATATAAGCAGTAGCATGTTCGGCCAATCCAACCCCCCATCCTAGGATGGGATAGAGAGACCACAAATAAAACGGAGATGTAAGTAGATTAAGTAAAACTAAAAATCCATTTACACATATATATGCCCATAGATGAATCCGAACCGAGAGACGAAATTTGAATTTTTCCTCTGCTATTTCTCTCAAACTTTCTTCAGAAAATGCATTTTTTTCACTCATTTATATTACCTCTATTAATTATTATACTAACCAAAATTTTTTTTATTTATAAAACTATGTAAGACCAACAATTGAAAAAATTATTTATTACTAAAAATTTAATCATAGAAGCCTTAAATATCTAAAAAACTATGTAGATTCAACAAATAAAAAATAATAATAATAAAAATTCATAAAAAGTCTTAATTCGATTATTAGTGTAAATAGTCAATTTGTTTATAATTACACAAATATCAGGATTTCTATTAGTTTTTATTAAAAATATAATTACAATCTATAAATAAAATCCGTAATAAAAATCTAACAGGTTGTATGGATAATTCCCGCAACTTTTTTACCTGATTTCAATACTTCATTTGCTTTCTTAAGTATATCTGGAGTATTTCTTTTAATGATTTGAATATTTTTCTTATTTTTAATAGAAGCTAACATTTCTTCTGTACCCTCGGTAAAAGGAAGCACTCCTGATTGTCCCATTCCAATAATGATAATTTCGGGTTTACTTGCTAAAATTTGCCCTAATTCCCACTCTGAAAGTGATCTATGACCTCCAATTCGTGGTGAGTGAGATTTATCTCGCTTTTTCAGTGTTCCATCTGGAAAAAAATAGATATCATGAGGATATTTCTCACCATCAACCCAGATTTCACCAAACTTAGTTTTATCAAAATTCATAACTCATCAATAAAATATTATCAAAAAATTGTTTAAAAGATAAGAAATATTCATTTATAAGGATTTTCTCTTAAGAGGTATCAAAATTATATCAATATAAGCAATATGAGTAATAGTCGGATAATATATATAAATACTAAAATTTTGTCATAAACAAGCAAAGGATTTTTATAAAAATAATAGTTTAAAGTAGATTGACGGTAGAAACTTCTCTTAAGATTTTTATTAAAAAAATTGAAGAATGGGACTTTCAAGTCTTCTTAGATCTTTACAGCAGTGAATATTTGAGGAAAAAAAGATTTATTTTATTTGCAAAAATATATTCTTTTTTTGGGAGCCTATTTTTCTGGTTTGTCATTTGGTTGCTTTTAGGAATTTATGGGTTTATTACAAAAGATTATTTTTTGTTTTTATTAATAACAGGTGGCTTTCAGCAGAGTGTAATTATTCATGTTTTAATAAAGCATGTAATAGTTAAACGCAATAGACCTTACATAACGTTAAAACAAAATGGAGTAAAGCAAGAAGATGAATTAATAAAAGAGAATTGTTCATTTCCTTCTGGACACGTCACCTTTTTCTTATTATTTGGATATATTTTTGCCTTTGTATTCAATAGCTGGACCATATTAATTATTTTCATTTATTTGGATATTATTATGGCTATATGTAGATTAATTTTAGGAATGCATTATCCGTTAGATGTAATTGCGGGATTTGCATTTGGAACTCTATATGCGCTGCTTTTTCTGGGATTGACCTATAATTTCTGGTTGGATTTATACTATTGGCTTGGAGATATCTTTAAATTCATTATTGAATTTATATTTCTTTAATCCTTTATCAGAATAAATTATTATTTAAAATATTGAGATATTCAAAAGAAATTGGATAAGCTTTTTATAGAAGGAATGAATAAACTTTATCATTAAAAATCAATATTATTCTCCATGTTTTACCCTTTATAATGATATCAGAGTCTAAAGAGGGAATGATATTCTGCAATAAAATCCAAAATAAGTTAGAAAATCTCGATATTAAGTGCAAGATATTTGATATTAGTGATATTTATCACATTAAATCAGATCAAATATCAATACTTAATATTATGCTTGCATCTTTGGATTTTTTTAAAATCGGTGAGAAATTATTCCAGATTGAATACAGAAAGGCTCTAAAACTATGTAAATACATTATCTCCCATGACCTTGCATACTGTGTAGAATTTATAAATGATAAAAAATCCGAAGAACTTTGTAATTATTTTTTTGAGTTTTTTTAAAGATGATCCTATATATTTCACAAATATTAATTCTGAAGATATGGATCTTAATAAAAGTTACAGTTTAAATCCTTTTCAGATGCAACATTCAGCGCATGTTTACTTGTTTTGGCAAAAAATAAATGCGGTATTCTCAGTCAAGAAGCCGAGGATTAATGGGATTTTCACAATATTAAATAAATATTTGAAAAATGGTATAAAAGATTCAAAACAATAACAGATTTAATTAATAAGTAAATGTTTCTGTTTTATTAAATCAGTTCAAAAAGAGCTTTAGGTAGAATATAAATAAAATTTACATTTAATTACTCTTCATAAAGGTGTGGATGGTTTTTAATATCTACTAATCCTATAGTTGTTAGAATGATACCAAATAATACAGCAGAAAATCCAATTAATTGATAAGAATTAAAGTAAACTGAAGAGAATGCCCAGCCACCTATTTGTAAATAAAAGGTAGAAAGTAAAGGTGCCAATATTTGAGCAAATGATTGAAAATTTGTGGCAAACCCAGAAACCGCACCTTGTTTATGTGGATCTACAGCTCTTGACAAATTACTTTGAATAAGCGGGGGAAGGCTAGCCATGCCTATCGCAAAAGGTATAACGAATAAATATGCCGTCCAGAGCTCGTAGAGATAGGGAAATATTAAGAAGTTGATAATCATAAGGAAAAAGCTAAATATTAACATCCATTTTTCACCAATTCTTCTTATCGCTGGTTTTAAAATTAATCCAGCATAAATCATTATAACTATGCCAGCAATGCTCATTATGGTGCCAATAACAAACGGTTCAGCGCCAAATCTCTTATCTAGGATTAGGGGAAAAGAGCTTGTAAGCATATTATTAATCATAAATACCAGAAAAATTTGAACTAATCGCATAAAAACTTCTTTATTCCAAATACTCCTTTTATTTCCAGTAGTTTTTTCCATCATTTCATAATGATCTTTCATATCAGCAATTCTTTCTTTAGGTAAACTTTCTATTAATATTGTTAGAGTAAGTGTAATTGCGAGGATTGATAATGCACTCGCCAAGAATGAGGGATATCTCCAATTTATACTACCTAAGAATCCACCAATGATTGGCCCAAAAATCATGCCACCCGTATGTCCAACCATTATTTTACTCATTTCCTGAGAGCGGAACCTTGGAGTGGTAATATCTGCGATATAAGCTCTAATTACGGGTATTTGTCCTCCAAATACCCCATCTAAGATTCTTGCGAAGAGGATCATATAAACTTGTGGTGATAAGGCTAAAAATAAAAAAGAGACGCCTGTTCCTGCTTGAGAAATTACAAGAATTGGTTTTCTGCCATATCTATCACTCAATCTCCCCCAAATTGGTCCAAAAATAAGGGCAGTTAATGCATTAGATGAAATTAATATTCCGACAAAGAAATCAGACGCGCCAAATGTTTTTGCTATCGTCGGTAATAAAGGAAGTACCATAGAATAACCAAAAACATCAACAAGAATAGACAATATAATTGTGAACATCGCTTTCCGGGGATCTATATCATATTGTGCCAAATATTTTCTGTGTTCTTCTTTTTCTGCATGATATGGATGAGCCATAGTATAAACTTTTCGTTATTCTTTTTTTAATATATTCTTATATTGGTTGTGTAAATATAATTAACTATATAAGATTGTATGATTGCAAATCAATATAGGGTTATGGGATTTTTCATTTTAATTATATTTTTTTTTAATGCTTAATTTGAATAAGAATTTACAATATATTTTAGATAATGGAGAAATAATAGGTTAAATATAAAAATCAACTTTTATTTTAATACCACTCAACAAAATCATCAAGAAATCTTCTCGTTCTTTCCTTTTCTTTTTTTGCTTCCATTTGCTTGTCAATTTTTCCTAAGGCGATAACACCCATTAGTTCATATTTATCTGCACTCAATTTAAAGATTTCATTTACCTTTTCCTTATTATTTAGGATTTCTCCAATCCATACGGCACCTAGTCCCAGTGCATGTGCACCTAATAAAATATTTTCCATAAAAGCTCCAATTGCTTGAAGATCTTTTACACGATTATAGGTTTTATCTAATTCAAGAAATATTACAAGATTATAATAGGCACTTTCAAGGATCCCTCCATATTCTGTAGTGTCCGCCAGCATCTTTTTTAATAAGGGATGTTCTGCTACACATACGCGCCATGGCTGATTGTTAAGCCCCGAGGGAGCCCACCGCCCGCACTCCAAGATATTTTCAAGAGTCTCCTTTTTTATTTCTTCGAAAATAAAATTTCTCGTACTTTTACGAGAGGTTATAAATTCGATAAAATCAAGCGATTTTTTTTCCATATATTCATAAATAGTAAGATTAAAAAAAAATTCTTTAATTTTTTATTAAAATTAATACATTTTGTTCCATAAATGGGATAATGAAAGAGTGATAAAACAAAAAAAAAGAATTTAAAGAAAAAAAGTAAAATATTAAAATTTAAATTACTCTTTTATATCAATATCCTCTGCGTCGTCTTCCACTTTATCATAATATTCAATATCCATTAATCCCCCTTCGGGATTCTCTTTCCAATGGGCTTTTATTGGCATACCAATATAAGTATCTTTAACATTAACCCCTGGAGCTAACATGGCTATTGAAGAGGTGTCACTTCCATCATGGTGAACCAACACCATAGGTTTTTCTTCGACCCCTCCATGCTCATCCTTTAAATATGCAATTGCATAGGTAGCTACAGACGCGGTATCTCTAATATCAACCCATCGATCTGGTTTGACGAGACACTCTCCACATACTAAGCGAGGGGGATAAAAGACTCGATTGCAACCAGAACATTTATTTGCAACAAGTTTTTTCTCTTTCAACTTTCTTAGAAAAGGTTGCATGTGAGTAATATTGTATTTATAATCATAACTGGATAAATACCAGCTTGCGGGCGTTGTTCTTGTTCTTTTATATTCCTTCTTTACATATTCCATAGATTTTCTTTGAGTTTGTTTTGACATTTTTTTTCCTCCTTTTTTTTATTTCCATTTCCTCTGAGGTTCATCGGACATCGCCATTAGAGTTATAAAATTTAAACTTCCACCCCAACCACTCCCTATAGAGGTATGAACAGTTTTAGGAACTTGATTGCCTGCTTTTCCCATTATTTGAAGTGCCGATACTGCAGGTCTTTCCATCGCAGATGCTCCAATAGCATTGGTAGAGTTTACGCCACCAGAGCAATTGACCGGAAGTTCTCCTTCTCGTGCGGTAACCCCAGTTTTATACATTTCAGGAGCAGTTGTTTCTTCGAATAACCCTAATTTCTCCACCCACATAAGTTCTTGATTCGGGAATGGAGCATAAACCTCAGCATAATCAATTTCTTTCCTGGGTAATGAGATTCCCGCTTGACTATAGGCTAATTCTGCTGATTTCATAGCACCTATTTGTGCAGAAGGATCGAGTTGTGCCGAACCACCTCCATCATATCCTAATACAGCAGTCTCATTAGCTACACTTGCCACTCCATTTACATATACTGGAATATCGCACATATCTTTTGCCTTTTCTTCAGTCGTGAAAAGCATAGCAACAGCTCCATCGGAAGCAGGACAAACCATTCCATAACGTAAAGGATATTGTACATACGGTGTATCCAAAACATCTTCAATCGTGAGATTGGGCATCTTTAAGTGTGCCCACCATGTCTTAGCAGCATTTCTCCGATTTTGAACTACCACTCTTGCTAGATCTTCTTCAGTTATTTTACATTTGTTCATATATGTAGTTGCTTGATAGGCAGCAACTCCTATTGCTGCTCCCGCAGATAATAATCGGTTTAATTGATCATAAGGGACACCCAAACTATTAAGAATGGATATTTCTCCATACGCAACACTTGCAAGTCCTACGCTCGTGTCTCCTTGGCTCTGGTGTTCGAATGCAACTGCCAATACCGTGTCTATTCCAGGAAGCTCAGCAGTTACTGTATAATATCCCGAAATAGCAACAGAACCACCTGTCGTTCCTCCCGTAGTAACTCGCATTAAGGGTTTATCTCTCGCTCCCAACCAGTCAGTCATCCATAATTCGGGGATATTTGAGCCTTCGAATGCTGGCATGTTTCCATTCACGAACGCGTCTATATCACTTAATTCTACACTTGGAACTTTTGCTAAACAATCTTCTATGGCTTCGTTAACTAATTCCGGCATGCTTACATCAGAACGTTTTGAGGCATGCTCAGAAAAACCAGCAGAAGCAATAGCTACTTGTCTTCCCATTTTATGCACCACTCTCCAATATGTATACTATATTATTTTGGGCACACATTCCAATTTGCCCTGTGGCGATTGCGCGGTTCACATTATTAATTTGATGCTGCCCAGCTTCTCCTCTTATTTGCTTCACTGCCTCTATGATTCTAATCAATCCAGTCGCACAAGGGGCATCTCCTCCTAAAGCTCCACCAGAAGCATTAATTGGGAATTCTCCGCCGATTTCAGTATTCAATTCTGAGCCTTTCCCTTTCTCAGTTAATCCTAATGCTTCAGTGAAGATCAATTCTTCGTGGGCATACAATTCAGATAATTCCGCCAAATCAATCTGATTTCTTGGATCATTGATTCCTGCCATATCATATGCCATTTTAGCGGCTTTCTCCATAGAATTACTAGTCGAGAGGTCTCGCTCTCCAAGATAATATGTTTCTTGATTCCATCCTACTCCCTTTATCCAAACGGGTTTATCAGTAATCTTTAACGCTTGCTTTTCTGGTGCCAATAAAAGAGCCGCAACTCCATCACAAGGAGGGGCAGCCATTAATTCAGTCACTGGATCGGCATATATATCCGACTCCAAGACTTCCGAAACAGTAATGTTAGGATTCTGTGATTCTTCTACAGCAAGTGGGTTTTTAGCTGCATTTCGTCTATTTTTTACGGCAACCTTCGCAATATCCTCTCGGCTTATCCCATATTTATCCATATAGGCTCTCATTTGAAAGCCGCTCGCGGTTATATCGTTCACATAGCCATTTGGTCTTTCCCACGTGGGATCTGTTTCATATAACCTTGCAGAATGATATGGATAACACGAAGGCATACTTCCACCCCATACAACAGCCAGTTTATGATTACCCGATAAAACTCTCAGTAATCCATATAACATGGCATGTGCTCCGTCCATTTCCACTTTACTCTCATCAGCCAAATATGCTCCTCCAACCTCTACTGTAAAACAGTTTGAGATGGTCCTTCCGTCGTAATAATCATTCGTGGCTGAAACAACCGTCGAAATATCTTTTTTCTTTAATCCAGCACTATCAATAGCGCCCCTTACGGCTTCAAAAATCATCTCATAACGCCCATAATTCGCATTTGTATACAATTTTACTTGATTATATCCTACTATTCCTACTTTATCCATTTTTTTCCCACCACCTCACACCTTTACGAACCCTTCTATATCCGAAGGTCCGCCTTTTGGTTCGTCTATCCATTTAATCTTCACTTCCATACCGATCTTTATTTCATCCTTTTCGAAATCAAGTAGAGGATATATTATTGCAGTATCACTTCCATCAATTTTCACCATTCCAATATCATTTAAGCTCCTTGCTTTTCTTCCTCTTCTATCTGTGACCTTATAGGGTGTCCGTGTATAATTAATTAAAGTTCCTTTATCGCCTAATTCCATCCAATTTTCATCTAGGGGAAGCTTCACTCTACATTTACCACAGATTTTTCTGGGTGGGACAAAAACCATGCCACATTTATGACATTTATTGGCTAATATCTTTTTTTGCTCAAAACCTTCATAGAATTTATCCATGAAGAGTCCAACCCAAAAGCTGAAATCTGCTTTAACTAGGCCCCTCGTTTTTTCTACAATTTTTTCGCTCATATTGTAATCTTTTACCTATTTTATTTTTATCTATTTTTCTCTAATCAATTTTTTTCTAATTAATTTTATTATTTTTAATATGATTATTGATATTAAATAATTATGTTTCAAGCTATTTATAATTTAGAAGTAATAATTCATAAAATCTGTATTAATCGGAGAAAGAATAATAGCAAAAAGAGTATATTTGAATAAAAGGCTTATTCCAGAATTAAAATAAAACGTGCTTGATTAAAAAGAAAATGGTAGTAGTCGAATAATACAGACATATTATTAATGTATCATCCAAATATAATGATAATTTAAATAAAATCGAAATAGTTAAAATATTAGCACATAAAATTACAATATTTTTAGATTAAATAATCATGAAATTATTTGGGAAAAAAGACGATGAAGAATTATTAGAGTCTCCCAAAAAGACACTTGGGTTTTCAAGCGAATTTGATTCAGTCATGAAAGACTTTTTTATTAAAAAATATGAATTAAGGTCTTTAGAACAAATCAATGATATCAAAAATCATTTGAGGAGCCGGAAAATATTGATAATAAATGTTAATAAAATTTTAAAAGGCGGAAATATCAAGATTTTGGAGTTTAAAGAAGTAATTGATGAAATAAAAGCATTTATTAGTGAATACGGGGGCTCTATGGGAAGATTAGGGAAAAATTATCTTATTGTAACTCCTAATTCTCAGATTCGGATCTCAAACTAATTAGATAATTACTATAAACATAAAATTTAAGATTTTCTTTCAAATAAATGGTTTCTTTATGTTACAACTATAAAAAACTGTCTAAAAAACCACTTTTAATCAAAATTTTTTAATTGAATTATTTATTTTGATAATTTTTACCTTTATTCAAAAATGGAATGTATTTTTTTCAAAAGATAAATAAATAAAATGTTATATTATTCTATTTATAATTAGGAATCGAATTTTTAAAATGAAAATCAGTGAAATAGGAATCATAATTGGAGGCATTCCGGTAATTTGCAGGAGTTTTGAGGAGATCTCTGATAAAAATCTTACTGAAGAGCTTCGAGATAAAAATAATATTTCAAAATCTGCATATATATCGAGTATCTTAGCTTTTGCAGAAAAATTTGATTCATTAGTAGAATATTTTGAAAGTGGAACCAAGTTTATTATGTTTAATAAAAGTAAAATTATCAATAAGCAAAATTTAGAATTAGATATTTATGCTTACTTGATTTTAGATAAAAAAAAGGGTTTTGATAAAATAACTGAAAAAGAGATAAAGCCTTTTTTAGAAAAGATTCTTATGGAATTTAAATCTCAATATCATCATAAAAGTTATGCTGAAGTATCCCAATTTGAGCCATTTAATGAGATAATTGAAAAGATGATGAAAGAACTATTTTAACTCATTATTTTCGCTGTTTTAATATCTCAAAAAAGCTACTCAATTTATTTTCTATTTGCGTTTCATTCATCTTTCGAGGATCGTTCATATCACATTCCACTCATTAACCATTTCTTTAATTAAAAATTTTTTGATACTTTAGAATTTGATAATGATGAATTAGTAAACAAACTTGAAAATTGGTCGGAATTTAAAAAAAAATGATTCATTAAAAAGAGATAAAGATTTTTTTAAGAAATATATCATTTATTTATAAGATTAGAAATTTCTATTATCATGATTTTAAATTTCAACAAAGAATTCTTCTAATATGATAAGTGAAACCGAAAAAGAAATTATTATCCATTATGCGAAAAAATATTCCGTTTCTTCAGTTTATTTATTTGGGTCTGCCTTAAATCAACATGATTATAACGATATAGATCTTGCTGTGAAAGGTATTAAACCAAGTTCTTTTTTTAAATTTTATGGGGAATTAATAAGAAATCTTCCAAAACCTGTAGATCTTATCGATTTATCACATAAATCCTTATTTAATGAATTAATTAAAGAAAATAGTATCAAAATTTATGGATAGATTTATCAATGAAATAGAAGCTGAAAAAGAGCAAATGGAAACAACTCTTGATGCTTTAGAAGAAGCAATGAAACGGAGGGAAATGACCATCATAGAATTAGCAGCTATCGCTACATTTCTCCAAAATACATATAGTGGTATAGAAAATTCTCTTAAAAGAATTTTAAAATTTAAAGGGATATCTATTCCTTCCTCAAAATCTTGGCATAAAGATTTATTAGATTTATCCGTTGATAAAAATATAATTAGTAAAGAACTCTCAAATAAATTAAATGAATATCTCGCATTTCGCCACTTTTTTACTCATGGTTATGGCGTTAAATTAGAAAAAGAAAAATTAATTCCACTCGCAGAAAATTTACCAACAATATGGGAAGATTTCAATTCTGAGATAAATACATTTATTAAAACCTTGAATAGTAATAGAAAGAATATTTTGATATAAAGATAATATAGGTTCTGAGATTTTTATAAATTATCTCATAAATTTCATTTTTTTATCTTAGTAAATCTTATTCAAAAATTAGTCTTAATCAAAATTATAAAAAATAGATAAGATATTAAGTAAGAAGAAGAAAAAATATTATTTTAAGAAAAAAGTAAATTATTTTCGTTCTTCCAAAATTTCGAAAAAGCTGGATAATTTATTTTCAATTTGCGTCTCATTCATTTTTCTGGGATCATTCATATCACAATCTATTATTAAGCATGGGATATCATAATCCTCTTGTAAGTGGCGTTTTAAATCATAAAGTCCACATGAATTTGGTCGACATGACATATTATTATGGAGCAAAACCCCATCTACTTTCCAATCATCAACCATTTCCTTATATTTTTTTATTCTTGTTTGTAAATCATAAATATACCAAAATTTAAGCATTAATTCTGACATTGCTTCAATAGGTTGATTCAGTACCATGTCTCTTGTAATATTGGGATTCACATATTTGCTGAACGCATAAGTATAAGTTTCATATACTATTATGGCTCCCCATTGCTCCAATTTGGAAAAGAATTTTAGATTATACCAGAAAGGGATTCCTTCGAAGGCAAGCCGAAATTTCTCCTCTCTCAACGCACCAATTCCATTCTCTACTCTATCTTTAGCTTCTTTATACATTCGTTTATAAAGGCGGATTGGGGCTTTAAGTCCGGTCATTGTAAAGAGGGGAAAAAGACCCCCAAATGTATCTCGTGTAGAGACGGGACACGGGATATTCTTTCTAAGTTCAAAGATATCTTGCCAGAGAATTCCTAATTCATAAGAGTTTTTAGCCACTTCTTTTGCTTTCTCCATATTTATTTCATGCCCCGTGATTTCTTCTACAAACTCCATAAATTCCCAAAGTTGCTTGCTGACATATTTTTTGTAATACTCGTATTGTCTCTGATTTGTATTACTAACTATATGCGGTACATCAATAATAAAATGAGGAACATTCATACGTTCCGCTTGCGTTTGAAACCAATCAACGTGAGTATCACAGATCACATCACTCGAAAGCATAAAAGTAGGTTTTCTGGTACCTCCCTTTAACATATCAGCCTTGTTTGCAACAGCTCCAATATTGGTTTTAAAATACGAGCATAAATCATAGGAAAATCCTTGCTCTTCAGCTGTTTCAATGAAATCTTTAGAAAAATGTTGGGCAGCTGAAATTGTCGCCGAATTTTCTGGCAACATGGGTTGTACATCCATCGCATATAAAAGTTCTACAGGAGTCCCAGAGGTTGCCCATGCAGTTGGCTTACCATCTCTATAAGCTTGCTCAACAGCAAGATAGTGACGGCCCATAATATTTTTCAAGCCCATTGTTGCATCCAATACTTTTCGTCGTATTGGTTCTTCTTGAGTTGTCATATTTCACCACTTAAATTATTTCGGCAAACGCATCAAACCTGGTTGAGAGTTGTTTGTATGCTTCCCGATTATATTCTTTTTCTACAAATAGATATGGCATCTTATTCTGTCTAAATTTATCGCTCAGGAAAGGATGATCATAGAGAATTGATTCACAAAATTTCTGCGCGATATTGATAACTCCGTCCACTTGATATTTATCAATGAGGCTTTCTATGAACTTAAACCTTTGATGAGAGGGAACTTTTGTAGAATAAATGGGTTTTTCAAAATGATAGTTCGCGATCGCTTCCAGAGGATCGCCCGATTCATCCATTGTATTCCAAAAATAATGCGTTCCTATACACATATCATCTATAACAATATGAAAGCCGGCATTTTCAATATTTTTTACGAATGAATTATCATCAATTACGGATCCCGTTAATAATACATGCTTTAAACTTTCATCCGAAAATGATTCCCTGGTTTTTAGCTCCTCTAATTTTTCATTCAACATTTGTAAAGCGTGAGTTTTATCGGTCGTCAAGGTCGATTTTATTAATTGATGTAATTCTGAGAATTTCAACATCATTTTAGTTCTATATTCGGAGAGTTCTTTGAGTTTTCTGCGAATTTTATTCATTAATACAATTTGTTCTCTTAATTTTTGGTCAGTAATTTCAATATTAAAATGGTCTTCTAATTGTCTGATTAACTCTTTCATATCTTGAATAAAAAAGTCTTTCGCTGTTTGGTCTCTTTTCAATGGAGAATTCAAAAAATACATAAAATCTAAATCAACGGTATCTAACCAGATATCAAATTGACGATTTGTACAGTCACATCCATGCGTTGATACCAAGCCTACAATATCATTAGGTAGGCCCCTTAATCCTTGCTCTAAAATATTTCGTGTCCATACACAGTGAGACGCAGGAACATGTTCATCCGCAGTAGTAGGGGCTATAGAAGGATCTCCAAAAAGTCTATAAGCATCTAAGTCTCCCGCAAGTATGATTTCTTCGGGCGTATCCACACAAGCGTCTATAATTGCGATCTTTTTCAATTTTTTTACCCCATCCTATTTTAAGCGTTCTTTAATATAAAATCTTTTAAAATTTAAAAAAATAATGAATAATCATAGAGATGATGATAATTTAACTTGGTTATATCTTATTATTTTTAATGATATGCTTTCTTATAGATTAAAAGAATTAAAACGTTTTGTAAATAGCAAATTAAAGAGAATCCATTTATCATTTTTGAGGATAAGTGTGATATAAAATTTATTACTTACTTATGATCTTCATAATAAATTTAAAAATGTTCCTTCCAGTACTATACACCCGATTAATTGATGCAAAGAAATATCTTGTATTACTTGCGCAGATGTCGAGCAATAGCCGAAAAAGTCTGTGGCTTCTTCAAAGGCTTAAAAGAATCAATATTCAATATAATCAAGAAAGAATAATCTTTCTCATCAAACTCATAAAGTGTAAAATTAATAAACCACAAATATTTAGTAATACTAACTCATTTCAAAGTTTAATCTTTTTTATCATAAACAAAAGGTTCTGACACGTGGCAATTTCTCGAACATTGAGCAAGGCAATTTTAAAGGAAAAAGTGCGTATAAAACTGAAAATATGGAATACCTACCTCACGGGAAAATTAGTAAAATTCGATAACTATATGAATTTAATCGTTGAAGATGCCAAAGAGATCTATTTTGGGAGAGGGGGTAAACGAAGCAAAGCCCTTGGTACTGTCATGATTCGGGGAGCATCAATTATATTTATTGGACAAGATCGTGAGAAATTACTATTTACTGGAGATATTGATGAGGATGAAGGGAAAAGAAAGATTAGATATCAAGAAGAACCAGATGAAGAGGGATATTAAAGGGGGGATTTAATATGGGAAAAGGAACCGCTAGTAAAGGAAAGAAAAATAAAACAGCAACACATACTACTTGTCGACGTTGTGGGAACCATTCATTCCATAGAAGGAAAGGATATTGTGCGAGCTGCGGGTTTGGTAGAACCACAAAATTAAGAAGTCCCTCTTGGAATACTAGAACAAGAAGTTTTAACGGTACAAAAGCTTTTAATAACAAATAATACCACCTATTTTAAAATATAGTAAATTCTCCTTCTTATTAGATTCCATAAATTTAATAGATTCATTATTTAGAAGAAAAGTGGTATTCTTGTCTTCTAAATAAAAATAATATCAAATAATTAAAAGTAATCAGAAAAAACCGTTAAAATAAAATTAATATAAACGCTATTTATTAATTGATTTAGTTTATTCAAAAGTAATTTAAAACATATAGATTATATTAGATGCCATAATTTAAAGAATTAAAAGGAATTTTTAGAATGTTAAATGAAAAAGAAAAAGAAAGGTATTCAAGACAAATAATTTCGAAATCTATTGGAGAAGAGGGGCAAGAAAAATTATCACAAACTAAAGTCCTTCAAATTGGAGCCGGTGGACTCGGATCATCGTGCGCATTTTATTTAGTAGCAGCAGGTATCGGAGAACTTACTATAATTGATAATGATACCATCTCCTTATCAAATCTACACCGTCAAATACTTTATACGGAAGAAGATATAGAAAAAGATAAGGTCCGAATAGCGGAAAAAAGATTAACCGCATTAAATTCCAATGTATCTATTTACGCCCACAAAGATTATGTAACCGAAGAATCTATGCAAAAATATGCCCAAAATAAGGATTTTATTGTGGATTGTAGCGATAATATGAAAACAAAATTTTTAATCAATCGAATTGCGGTCCAAAAAGGAATTCATTGTGTAATAGCGGGAATAAAGGACTTCTATGGTCAGATCATTACTGTAGACCCAAAAACAAGTGCGTGCTATCAGTGTGTATTTTCAGAACCTGTAACTGAACGAGTTAGTATATCTCCTTTACCTGTTCTTGGGGCTACTCCGGGAATCCTAGGTACTATGGAAGCATTGGAAGTAATTAAAACAGTGTTAGGGCTGCCAAATTTGGAAAACAAGTTGCTAATGGTTAACCTCCTGGATATGAGTTTCAATAAAATCGATGTGGTAAAAAATGATGCGTGTATTTGCTCTCATTAAGAGAGAAGTTATATAACAACTATAAACTTTTAATATAAAGGGCTTAAGCGATGGAAAAAGAGAAAAAGATTAAATATTGACTGAATCTGGATTATCTTGAAAGTACTTTTTAAAGTAAGCCCCGTTTTTAGCATATTCCCCTGAGGTTTTTGATCCTTCCAACTTTCCGCTATAAATTCCTTCTTTTTTAACAGTTGCGGGTATACCGACTGCTAAACTTCGAGGTGGAATTTCTTTATTTAACAAAACTGCTCCTGCTGCTAGTACGCATCCTTCTCCTAATTTAGAATTATGTAATACTTGTGAACCAATTCCTACCAAACAGCCATCTGCAATCTCACAAGGTCCATGAATCATCGCATGATGCCCAATAATGCAATCAGAGCCGATTATAGCTGATTTTCCTACTTCTATATGAATTGTTACATGCTCTTGGATACTTGTGTTCTTCCCTACTTGGATTGTGCCCCATTCAGCCCTTAAAACGGCTCCGAACCATACATTTACGCCCTCCTTTAAATGAACATCCCCGATAATTACAGCATTAGGAGCAATAAACACATTTTCATGAATCTGAGGTGTTTTTCCCGTCCTAGGACTAGGTATAATTATTGGCATTTTTAAAATCAGTTTGTTTTAGTAAATATAATATCCTAAATATACCATTTGTATATTTTTTAAAAGTTCCAAAAAACTTAATAAAAATAACGAGAAAATGGTTATTAAACAGTAAATCTTTCTCATTATAAGCAATCTAATAAAAAATATTCATTTTTATTCTTACAAGTAAGTAGTATTTGAATTTAATCATAATTAAATGCCTTATCTCATTAA
This sequence comes from Promethearchaeota archaeon, assembly GCA_016839555.1. Classification (GTDB taxonomy): domain Archaea; phylum Asgardarchaeota; class Lokiarchaeia; order Sigyniarchaeales; family SOKP01; genus TEKIR-8. The sequence continues at coordinate 270,752 of JAEOUA010000001.1, read as the reverse complement.
TACTTAGCAATTCTTTTATAAAGTTAAAAAATTTTATCATATTGACAAGAAATATTGTCTTTATGAATATAATTAATGTTTTAAATAAATTTATTAATGAAATTATTCATTTTAATACTTAGAAAAGATTCATAAACAAAAGGTGTTAAAAATATCTGAAATGAAAATTCTGAAAGAAGGGACAGGAGAGATCTTTTGTAAAAATACACCTACAGAAATAAGAAATTGGACAAGAATAAATAAACCTCGTGCTTTAATCGATAAACGCATGAGAATAAAAGATGCAATCAAAAAATTCGTCAAAGATGGAGATTATATTGCTATTGGAGGATTTGGGCATATAAGGATTCCAATGGCATTAATTTATGAGATTGTAAGACAAAAAATTAAAAATTTATCTGTAGCTGGACATACTGCTGTGCAAGATATAGATGTATTAATGGCAGGAGGATGTGTTTCTAATGTTGATATAGCATATGTAGTAGGATTCGAATTAAGAGGCCTTTCTGGGGTTCAGAGAAGGCTTTTTGAAAGCGGAGAGGTAAAAAAGGCAGATTATACTAATGGGGCAATGTCATATAGAATAAGAGCTGGCGCTCAGGGTGTTCCATTTATTCCAGTTAAAGTAATGTTAGGTACTGATACAATGATGCATTCTCCAGGAAAGGTAGTAAAATGTCCATTTACAGGAGAGAAAGTATTATTACTCCCTTCACTTAACCCAGATGTATGTATTATACACGCTCATAAAGCAGATATGTATGGAGACGTTCAAATTGATGGCCATATAGTCAAGGATGATTTACAAGCAAGAGCTTCTAAAAGAGTGATAGTAACATGTGAAGAATTGATTAGTGACGAAAAAATAAGAGCTGACCCTGGAAAAACTATAATTCCTTTCTATATGGTTGATGCCGTTATAGAACAACCGTGGGGATCCCACCCAGGAAACATGCCTTATAAGTATTATTTCGATCATCAATTTACCGAAGACTATTTAGCCGCAGGAAGGGATAATGATCCGCAAGTTATAGAAAGATGGTTAGATGAATGGGTATATAGTCTTAATGATTTTGATGAATATCTAACAAAAATAGGAGCTAAGAGACTATATAATCTTAGAGATTTAGAATTTTTAAGACCTCCTGTGAGGTGAGTAAAAAATGGCGAAAAAAAATTACACATTAAGAGAATTAATGGCGGTGGTTGCTGCAAGACAATTAGGAGATGGTAAATCCGTTGCGGTTGGAACCGGATTGCCTTTAGTAGCTGCGATGCTGGCACAACAGACTCATGCTCCAAATTTAGTAATATTTTTTGAAGCAGGGGGAATTGCTCCACAATTACCAACATTACCTATATCTGTAGGAGATTCACGAACGATCCATAAAGCATTATGCACAACTACTCTAATAGATATAATGGATACCATGCGTAGAGGATTTATAGACTATGCTTTTTTGGGCGGAGCCCAAATAGATAAATATGGAAATTTGAATTCAACCATGATTGGTGATAATTATGACATCCCCAAAGTGAGATTTCCCGGTTCAGGGGGTGCAAACGACTTTGGATCACTCGCATGGGAAACGTTAATAATCATGGATCGCCATAGCCCAAGAAGATTTGTGGAAAAAGTAGATTTTATTACTACACCGGGGTATTTATATGGTCCCAATGCTCGTGAAGAAGAAGGATTATCTCCGGGAACGGGTCCCTCTAAAGTGATAACTGATTTATGCTTATTTGATTTTGATCCCGAAACTAAAGTTATGAGATTAATTGCTACTCATCCAGGTATCACGGTTGAAGATGTGATAAAAGCAACCGGTTTTAAATTTAAGATTTCAGAAGATATTGGAACTACTACACCACCAACAGAAGAAGATTTAAGAATAATACATGAAGTAATCGACCCTGATGGAAGAGTTTTTCCAAAATAATCCCATTTAATAATTTTTTTTTCTTTTAATTTATAAATTTTGGATATTTTACTCAATAAATTTTTATATTTAATCCATTATAAAAATTATTTTAAAATCTTATGGATTATTTTAAATAATAACTATTAGAAACATTTTTGGAAAGATTTGACAGATTTAAAATACAATAATGAGTTAAAACAAAAATATGCTCATTTAAGCAGAACGGTAAATGAAGAATTTATTAATATCCACCCCATTCAGAGAGGTGGGATTTTAACACCAGAGGCATATAAATCATTAATTTCATATGGCGACGGTTATAGTCTCTGTGATAATTGTCTTAAGGGAAGAATTGATAAAATTGAGAATCCTCCCGTGGTTGATTTCTTAAAGGATGTGGCTACTTATTTTAATATTGATAATGTGATGCCTACTGCAGCTGCCAGAAAATCTAAACAGATTGCGATGAAGGTTTTATCTGAAAAATTTCCTAAGAGAAAAACAGTAATAATAGACAGCTTATCGCATTATACAACTTATTTAGCGATTGAAACTAATAATTTACGAGTAAAAGAAGTTCCAAATACCGGTTATCCCGAATTTGAGCTTAAGAGTGAAGATTTTCGAGCCGCCATCGAGCAATTACAAAAAGATGAAGGAGAACTCCCCTTATTAGTCGTTTTAACTCATGTAGATTATAAATATGGAAACTATAATAATCCTAAACCAATAGGAGAAATTTGTAAAGAATTTAAAATCCCTTTTTTACTGAATGCTGCTTATTCAGGAGGGATTCTACCAATTGATTGTAATAAATCTCACATTGATTTTTTAGCTTGTAGTGGGCATAAATCTATGGCCGCCTCAGGACCTATTGGCCTGTTAGGATTTAAAGATAAATATTATGATGATGTGATGGTTCATTCCAAAATCGAAGGAAACCTCACTAATAAGTCATTTCCAAATAAAATTTGTACATTTATGGGCTGTCCTCCAGTTTATGGAGCCCCGTTAATTACTTTAATGGCAAGTTTTCCAACAATCGTGAAACGCACTCAAGAAAAATATGTGAAACAAGAAGCTGAAAAAGCGAATTATGTCATAGATAATATCCAAAAAATTAAAGATTTAAAAGTATTAGGAAAATTACCTAAAAAACATCCTTTAACAAATATAGAAACGCCTTGTTTTGAAAAAGTGGCGGAAACGCATTCAAGAAGAGGATTTTTCCTTAGAGAGGAATTTAAAGAGCGCGGTATTCTGGGATTATTACCAGGAATTTCAAAAGAGATAAAATTTAATACATTTAATCTCAGTTGGGATCAAGTGAAATATTTTACCCAAGTGTTCCTCGAAATTGCTGAAAAATATCACCTTATTTAATTAAGGAATATTTCTTTGGGAGATTTAGATCCAGATCATCCGAGTTTAATTTATTATATAGTAATATAAAATTTTTAATCGAAATTAAATTAGTTTGAGTAAGTTAAAATTATTATTGAATGCTTTAAAAAGTAGCAAATTATTTTTCTATTTAAAACCATTTAAAAAAGATGCAATTTAGCATGTCTATTAAAGAATTACAAAAAAATATAGTTAGATTGAAAGAAAATAATGATGTTACAATTTTAGCTCATTATTATCAAGATATAGAAATCCAAGAAATCGCGGATTATTTAGGAGATTCACTGGGTTTATCTCAAATAGCTAATAGAAAAACAAAAACAAAATATATCATCTTTGCTGGGGTATTATTTATGGCTGAAACTGCTTCTATTTTAAACCAAGATAAACATATATTGGTTCCCGAGAAAGAAGCATGTTGTCCATTAGCTAATTTTTTAAATCCGAATATTGTTAAAGAGTTTAGAAGAGCATATCCCGAGCTTCCAGTTGTAACATATGTTAATACTACAGCGGCAGTTAAGGCAGAATCAGATGTTTGCTGTACCTCTTCTAATTCTGTTTACATTGTGAAAAGAATTAAAGAAGAATTTAATGTAAATGAAGTGTTATTTGGACCAGATAATAATTTAGCGGAATATGCTGAAGAGAAATCAGGAGTAAAGATTATTAAAATTCCGGGAGATGGGCATTGTTACGTACATTCACATTTAACGTTAGATAAAGTTAAATTCACTCATAATGCTCATCCAAACTCAAAAGTGTTAGTTCATCCAGAATGTATTCAAGAAGTGAGGGATTATGCCGATTTTATTGGCTCTACAGCAGGGATGTATAATTATGTAAAAAAAAATTATAAGAATTATAAAGACTTCATAATTGGAACAGAAAAAGGGCTTCTTGACAGATTAGCGGCAGATTTTCCCAATAATAAATTCTATTTACCATCTCAAAACCTCATATGTAAAGATATGAAGAAAAACAAGCTTCAAACAATAGAAAAAATATTAAAACTTCTAGATAAAAATAAATCTAAAAAGCTTGTAGAATATGAGGTGAAAGTTCCCGAAGAGATTGCTCAACGAGCGTTAAATCCTATTAATAAAATGCTTCAATATTCCAAATAATAAATATTTTCATATATTAATGAAAAATAACTGAAATGTGAAGGAATAAGTATGGCGAATTCAAACCAATTCATTCTTGCATCAACCTTAAATGATCCAAACAAGCGGTTAGAAAATCTGATAAAGAAAGTTTTTCCTAAGATTCATAATTTATTCATTCAAAAAATCATTTGTTATACTCCTGAAACAAATAAAAAAATTATAGATTTACTGGAAACTAATGATTTTAAATTGATTTCCTCGCCATCTATGAGACAAATAGATACATATAAGGAAGCTTTAAAGAATTCGATTGATATAATACAAAATCCTATTAGGGAGAGGATATTTTATTCTGATTTAGACAGATTTTTACATTGGTTTGATAATTATCCAAATGAGCTAAAACAACTTTTTTTAAAATATGAAAATCAAGAATATTATCATATTGGGCGAACAAAGAGGGCATTTGCATCTCATCCTCCTACTCAAACCTATACAGAGGGTATTGTAAATAAAATAGCATCCAAAATATTAGATTTTTCTGGGATTAAAGATATTATTTCAGTCTGCTATATAATTAATAAAAGGTTAGCAGAAAAAATTCTTACCATTGAACATGTCACTAAAACAGGTTTCTACGGAACATGGCCAATTTTATTCTGGAAATGGGCGCGTTCCGCCGATTACATTGAAGTAGAAGGACTGGAATGGGAAACAGCAGATCAGTATGAGAACGAAATTAAATCCTTAGGATATCAACAATGGCTTTTAGAATTTCAATCTCAAGAAGAATGGATAAAACGAGTTAACCTGCTTGAAGACTGTTTAATAGAATTATCCCAGCTAATCAAATTTGAATTTAATAAAGGGATATAATATTTAAAAAGAACATATTTCATATGGTTTGATTAAAGATAAAAAATAGAAATAGATAAATTATTTATTTTAAAATAGCGTATCGTATATGTCAAAATCTGCAATAGTTTTCAATTTTTCTTTCTTCTGGTTAAGGATGTATCTTTGAACTGATGCTAATATTTTTAATATCTGAGGGTTCTTTATTGAATACAAATTCTTTTTTCCTTTCTTCTCATATGTAATAATATCCGCATTGAGGAGAATCCCTAATTGCTGACTAATCGTACTCTGGCTCTTCTTAAGTTTTTTTTGAATCGAGTTGGCATACATTTTATTATCTTTTAATAATTCTAAAATATTCAGACGCGTGTAATCTGATAAAACTTTGAGTAAATTAACCACTTCATCAGTTAGATTATCCATTTGAATTCAAAAATATTTTATCTTTACCTTTTATTTAATTATTATATATATTATTATATATTGAGATATGTGTTTTATATTCACTTCTTATAATATGAATATCTTTGTTATCAATATACAATTAAGTATATTTTCTTATATGATCTTTGGGTATCTTTTTTCTTAAATTTAGGGGTTTATTTTTATTTATTCTTAAATATATAATCTATTTTTTTAATTATTAGTTTTTTAAATTATTAAAAATAAAATCACGCATTTAATTGAAATAAGATATTAAAGGAAAAATAAGGCATAATTAATTTCAAGTCAAAAATTCTATTTATTATAACGAAAAATTGTTGGATTAAGAATTAAAATTTTCTTAACAAAATTTCTAGTATAAGGATTTTTTTGAATAAATTAAAAAAAAGAATCCTTTTATAGTTTTAAAAAATAATTGAACTATTCACTTATTCTATAAATTTTAGACCATATTTATTAATATTTGAAAATTTTTTTTGAAATTGTAAAAGAATAAATTAATTTAGTAATCAATTTTCGAATTTTTCGGAAAGTGATTATATATTTTTAAATATAAAATTGGGTGAAATTATATAGATGAAAATTGGTACAGTTAAAGGAATTGAGTTAAAATTACATTTATCTACGTTAATAATTGTTGGATTAGTAGGTTTTTACGCCGCGCAATTGTATTACGCTGTTACTGGAAATTCTGATATAATAAATTTTATTATCATTGGATTAATTAATGGTTTTATTATCCTGGGCTCAATAATGGTGCACGAATTAATGCACTCAATAGTATCATTAAGGCATGGATTAAAAGTATCGGATATTGAATTGTATATGTTTGGTGGTGTTTCAAATATCGAAGAAGAACCCAAAACTCCGAGATCTGACTTATTATGGTTTTCATAGATAGTTTTGTTCATAAAACTATTTATATAAGTTATAGGACTTTTTTTAAATTATAATAAAAGAAGGATATTAATTTATGAATCTAATATCATGGAACATAAATGGTCTTAAAGCAAGCGTTCAGAAGGGATTAATAGAATTTATCAAAGAACAAAAAGCGGATGTATATCTATTTCAAGAGACTAAAACTACAAAAGAGGACGCAAAAGATAATTTAAGTGATGTTGATGAATATGATGTTTATTGGTGTTCTTCAAAAAATAAAAAAGGATATAGTGGAATATTAACTTTTTCTAAAAAAGAACCATTATCTGTTCAAAAAGGACTGGGAATTAAAAAGTTCGATGATGAAGGGAGATTAATGACTTTAGAATTTCAAAATTATTATGTTATTAATGTTTATTTTCCTAATGCGGGAAGAAATTTAAAAAGACTGGATTTTAAAATATGGTTTAATAAAGAATTTCTTCATTTTTGCGAGCAATTAAGAGAAGAGAAAGCTGTTATAATTGGGGGAGATTTTAATGTTGCCCATAAGGAAAAGGATTTGGCAAATCCAGATGGTAATCAACAGAATGCAGGTTTTACCATTGAAGAAAGAGAATGGTTTTCAAGATTTTTAAAGAAGGGATATGTAGATACGTTCAGAGAATTTGAACAAGAAGGGGGGAAATATACTTATTGGACTTATCGCTATAATGCTAGAGAAAAAAATATTGGATGGAGAATCGACTATTTTATAATAAATAAAGAAATAAAAGATAAGGTAAAGGATAGTTATCGATTAGAAGAGATTATCGGATCAGATCATTGCCCAATTGGGATTAAGATTGAAAATAACTCTTAATTTTATTCATAATAAACTCAGAAATTGTGTTTAGAGTAATTTTTTTAATTCTTTTAAAATCAATGTATTTGCGACATCTTTTTTTTCAAGCCATCCTCTCCTGGCAGTCGCTATTCCGTATTTCATATATCTTAAATGATCTTTATGATGAGAATCGGTATTAATAGTGATCAATATATCATTATCTTTCGCCGCTCGGCAATTTACATCGCTTAGGTCTAAGCGATCTGGAAAAGCATTCAATTCTAAAAATATTCCGAGATCAGCAGCAGTTTCAAATATTTTAGATAAATTTACCTCATAAGGTTCTCTTTTATTAAGCAATCTTCCTGTGGGATGCCCTATAATATTAACATAATCATTATGCATAGCATTTAAAATGCGAGTAGTCATAATTTCTTCGGAGTTTTTAAATCCCGAGTGAATACTTGCAACTACAATATCTAAATCTTTTAAAACCTCATTTTTTACGTCTAATTTTCCTTCAGCATCTATATTTGCTTCTATCCCTGATAAAATCGTAATTCCTTCTACTTTTTTATTAATTTCATCAATTTCATTCATTTGTTCTCGAATCTCTTTAGAAGAAAGTCCACTTGCTACTTGTAAAGTCTCAGCATGATCACATATAGCTATATATTGATATCCTATCTCTTTTGCTGCTTGAGCCATTTCCTCAATTGTATTAGAACCTTCACTCCATTTGGTATGCATATGTAAATCTCCTTTTATATCATCCAATTTGATAAGAGTAGGAAGTTTTCCTTCCTGAGCTGCCTCAATTTCCCCTCGATCTTCTCTCAATTCGGGTTCTATATAATCTAATCCTAAAGCCTTATAAATATCTGCTTCGTTTTCGCTTGCTATAGTCTCTGTTAAATCTTTATCTATTAATCCATATTCGCTCAATTTCCAGTTCTTTTTTAAGGCTATGCTTCGAAGTTTTATATTATGTTCTTTTGAACCCGTAAAATATTGCAAAGCTGATCCATAGCTCTCTTTCTCAACGACTCTTAAATCAACTTGTAAATTTTCTACTGTAATTATAGTGCTCCGTGTATGTCCTTTAGAGACCACTCTTTTTGCCTCCTCGAGTTCTGTGAAAAAATCCATTACTTTATTGGGGTTAGGTGAGATAATTAAAATATCCACATCTCCAATAGTTTCTTTTTTACGGCGAATTGATCCTGCTAGATCAATTCGTTTCACTTCTTTAAGATTAGCTAATTTTTTTTCAATATTTTCAGCAATAGGTAAAATATCTCCCAATAAAAACCTTTCTTGATATTTTTTATACATTTCAATATTTTTTAGAATATTTTCCTCAGACTTTTCTCCAAATCCCTCGATACTCCGAATTTTTTGGTTTTTAGCTGCCTTTTCTAGCTCATCTATATTTTGAATATTAAGTTCATTATATAATTTCATTAGGGATTTTGGTCCTAATCCTTGGATATCCATCATTTCTTGTAAACCCTGAGGAAATTCTTGCCGTAACTCTTTTAAATATTTAAGTGAGCCGGTTTCTATAATTTCCTTTATTTTTAAGGCAATACTCTTACCAACACCTTCTATATCTTCTAAATTTTCATTTTCATAAAAGATTGTAATATCTTCTGAAAAATTATTTATATTTTGTGCAGCTCTTCTATATGCTCGTGGTTTAAATTGAACGCCCTTTAATTCAAGTAAATCAGCAATCTCAAATAATATATCCGCAACTTTTTTATTTAAAACAGATCTCATAAAAAATCATTATATATTTTTAAATTTTAATTTTGAAAGTTTTTACATTAATACTTCTCAAATAATTATAAACAGAGCTTAATTTTTAATCTTCAATTTATAGTTTATTTAATTTATTGGTACAATTTAAATTAATATAAAAAGCAATCTTTAGAGATTATAAGCAGGTCCTTAATCTATAAAACCGGAAATAAAATTAATTAATCAGGTTTAATGATTGTCTTTTTTAATCTTAGAGTGGCAAACGGGACAATATTCCCAACTGGGTGAGACTTTTGCTTCACATTCTGGATTAGGACAAATAATTAATTCCTCTTCTTTTAATATTTGTTTTTTATATTTCAAACTTGCTTCATTAGCTTTATCTATGCTTTTTAATAGTTCTTGAGGTTCGAATCTTTCTTTGCATCTGGTACATATTTTCTTTGTATCTCTTTTTAAAATTGATTTACCGCAATTTGGGCAAAATCCTTCTATTTTATCAAGAACTTCGTCTAATTTTCTTTGAGTCGATGCCGAGATGGAAACAATATTTAAATCCTCATATTTTTCAGATCCTTTGATAATATTAACTAAAGAATTTATTCCTCCCTCAGATTTAGATAATTTTTCGGACTGGACAACAACATCCATTAAAAATGTTTTTGAGAAACCCATATCTAAAGCCATTTTGATAATCATTTTCTCAATAAGCATTTCAAACGGTTCGACAATTTTATCCCAAATTAAATCCATCCTAATTAATTGTTTAGCAATAATTTCTGCCATTTGGTCTAAATCATAAATATCTCGATATCCTTTTAGGCTAATATGATTTACTTCTTCTATTAATTGGTTCTTTATTAATCGTAATGTGACTGTCCCCAAAATATCATCTCTATGGAAAAAAAATACATCCTCGTCTCGAGTAAACATAAAAAAACCGCATTTACTAGACATTATCTTATCCACATGAAAATCAATTCTTAATTGTTTTACATTATAATATTTACAAAATTCCTTTATTTCAAATTTATATTCTCGAGTTAAAACCGAATTTAGAAAAATATAAAATAAAGCGAGAAAGAGTTCCCGGTTTTGATTCATTTGAAAAAATTTATTGCCAATTTTATTAATTATTCCTAAAATTTGGAAAAGAATTGATTCCTCTATTCCTATTTTTCTGTAAAATTCAATCAAGTCAGTTGATTGGATATAGGTACTCTTAATCTCATTTATATAAAATAAATACTCTTCTGAATTGGAACGATCTTCATTGAGTGTTTCTCTTCCTTTTCCTGTTAAGAAGTAATGGGGAGCTTTATTATGGATTTTTTTTTCAATATTTTGCTCTTGAAGATGAAGTTTTAAGTATTTTGACAAACTTGATTTACTCATCTCACAAATCTCATTTAAATCAGAAAATCTTTGAGGACCTATATTCTCAAGGGCATATAAAATACGTTTATCATATTCCATATTTTGTATGATTTTAGAAATCTTTGTATCGCTATTCCCAGATTTTTTGTATTTTTCCATATTAATATATTTAGAATAAATGATTAAAACTTATACGATTGTATTAATACATATAAGGTAGTTCGAACTTAAATGTTTTTGCGAACAAAAATTTTTCTGAATAACTATGAAACCTAATTCAGAGCGCATCCTTTTAAAATTTATAACCAAAAGACGATAAATTTATATAATTTACATTTATTAATTAAAATGAACGCAAATCTATATGTTTAAATTGAAACCATTAATATAAACATATTTAAAATATAAAAATGTCTATACAAAATCCTAATTTGTTAGAAAGAATTAAAACAATAGAAGAGAGACTGGATTCTTTAGAAAAAAGAATAGCTCAACTTGAGAGATTATTAAAAAGGTTTCCAAGCCCTCCGCCTGGTCCTCAACCATTTAAACCCGGTGAAGGACCTGAACCTTTTAGATTTTAAAGAATTCTTTAGTTTAAATATTTAATTTTCATATTTAATGTAGAGCGAAAAAAGGTAAGATGTCGAACGAAGATTTTGAAATTCCAGAGGATAAAAAAAAGGCAGAAAGCCGAATAAAAGAACTTCGAAAAGAAATTCGATATCATAATAGAAAATATTTTGTGGATAATCAGCCTGAAATTAGCGATTATGAATATGACCAATTAGTACGAGAGCTTGAAGTATTAGAGGAGGCTTATCCACAATTTATAACAGAAGATTCTCCAACACAAAGGATAGGAAGTGAAGAGATCGAGGAGTTTAAGACCATAGAACATAAAGTAGTAATGCTAAGTTTAGATAAAGCTTATAACTATGAAGAATTAAAAGAATTTGATGAACGAGTTAAAAAAAGGTGGAAAGACAAAGAAATTGAATATGTAGTTGAAACTAAAATAGATGGATTAGGGGTTGCGCTTTATTACGAGAATAAATCCTTAAAACGAGCAGCAACCAGAGGGGATGGTGCCAGAGGTGAGGATATTACCCCTAATGTAAAAACAATAAAATCAGTTCCACTAAGATTATCGGATGATTCAATATTAAATACTGCTGAATTCCGAGGTGAGGTGTTTATGCCTCGAAATGCTTTTGATGAAATGAATGAAGAGAGAATAAAAAAAGGTCAAGAACCTTTCGCTAATCCGAGAAATGCGACTGCAGGTACAATGAGAACCAAAGATCCACAAATAGTAGCAAAACGCCCTTTAGATATCTTCATATATACCTTAAGTTATTACGAAAATGGTGCTTTTACAACTCATGTAAAAACTCTGGAAGAGATGAAAAAAGCTGGATTAAAAATAAATAAATTTGAGGTATTTAAAGGTATAGATAATGTAATTACCTATTTAGAAGAATATCAAGAAAAAAAAGATCAACTTGACTATGAAATAGATGGAATGGTACTTAAAGTTAATAATTTAGAAGCACATGACATTTTAGGATACACTACTCATCACCCTCGATGGGCGATAGCGTATAAATATCCTCCCACCAGAAAAACTACCAAAATACAAGATATTGAAATAATGGTTGGTAGAACTGGTAAATTAACTCCCGTCGCTATTTTAGATCCTATCCAATTATCTGGAACAACTGTATCGCGTGCATCACTTCATAATGAAAATGAAATACAGCGAAAGGATATAAGAGTGGGAGATACCGTCTTAGTAGAAAAAGCAGGTGAAATAATACCCCAAGTCGTTAAGGTAATTAAAGAAAAGCGAGATGGTAGTGAGAGAAAATTTGAGATGCCCACTAAATGTCCAATTTGTGGCAGCTCAGCCAAAAAAATAGGAAGCGATATTATTCGGAGGTGTGTTAATGCTCAATGTCCGGCTCAAGTGAAGCAAAGGATTGAACATTGGGGAGATAGAGAAGCAATGGATATTGATGGTTTGGGAACAATGTTAGTTAATAAATTAGTTGAAGAGGGGCTTGCTAAAAATGTTGCGGATCTCTATGAATTGGATTTGAATGAGCTTAAAAAAATCGAACGAATGGGAAAAAAATCTTCGATGAATTTGTTAAATAATATTAAAGAAAGTAAAGACAGAGAGCTTCCAAGAGTATTATACGGAATTGGCATTCCTTATGTAGGTCAACACATAGCAAGAGTACTAGCAGAGAATTTTAAAAATATTGATAATATAATAAATGCATCAAAAGCAAAATTTGAAAAAATTGATGAGATTGGACCTCAAATTGCTGAAAGTGTAGTTTCCTTTTTCGAAGAAGAAAAAAATAAAGAATTAATAAACCGATTAAAAGACCATGGAGTTAGGATGAGCATAGAGGAAGAAGAACGTGAGCAATTTTTAGAGGGAAAAAAATTTGTTTTCACGGGGGCACTTGAAAAATATACTCGCGATGAAGCTTCAGAGAAAGTGAGACAATATGGCGGCAGAGCAACCTCAAGTGTCAGCTCAGCAACTGATTTTTTGGTAGTAGGAAAAAATCCTGGATCAAAATTAGCTGAAGCAAAGAAAGAAGGCACTAAGATTTTAAATGAGAAAGAATTTCTTGACATGCTTGAGACAAAAAAATTGCCAGAGAATTAAATCTTAGTAATTTGACTTTAGTATATACTTAAGTTCACTTCAGTTCACAAGAGTATTTTAATATTTTCTCTATATTCTATTCTTAACTAAATATTAAAATTTAAAGATCATAAGAGGTATAAAAAATGACACAATATAGGTTTCGATTAACTGGAGTTCCTCCAGATCAAGCAATTAAGCAAATCGAAGTGGATCCAAGTCAGAATATTGCTGATATTAAAAAAACTGTCCAGCAAGAATATAAACTAAATCCAGTGCTCGCAATTCAATTTATCTTCAAGGGAAAAGTATTGCCTGACGACTTAAAGTTTTCTAAAGTTGGGATTCACCCAAAGAAGGATGTAATTACCGTGATGGCCACTCAAGCTGGCGGAGTGTAATAAAATCCTTATTTTAAAATTTTTTTAATATTTCCTTTGTTTTTTCTTTTTTTAACTATTACAGGTAATTAGATTCTTTTTGGGTCTTTTAGCATATTTAAAATGTAAAAACAGTTCAGATTAAAAAATAAAAAAAAGTTAGATAAGATTAACTTTTTTGATTAAAAATACTATAGAAAGTAATCCAACCCAAATCATAATGGTGATCAGTGTCATCCATTCGAAAAAGGAGGGCAATAAAAATGCGGGACGATCATAAAAGAGATTATACAAAATACTTAATGCAGGATTAACACGATAAGTCTCAGCATATGGATAAAACAAGAATAAAGCAAAAAATACCACCACGATAAACCCTAGAAGAGAGAAAATCCAATGTATTTTTTTCTCTTTATCAAAAAGAATAGCGATTGAGAATACGGCAACGGTAAGCATTCCTCCAAAAAAGAAAGTCATAGCAGCAATATAATGGGGAACAAGGTAATTCATGGGAAAGATCCCCACAAAAACCCCACCTAGTGATGAAATTACTCCGATTATTCCCCCAATCGAGGAAATTATGTTATTGATATAAAAAGATAATCCTATAAAGAAAATCAATGTAAATAGAGCTCCAAAAAATACACAAATGTTAAATAGAATTGCTAATTCAGAGACTCCCAGTTCTCCAAGCTCTGAGATTGCATGGTTAAGAAAACTATAAGCTTCTCCATCCTTTCCTGAATAAGCGATTGAAGGAACTAAAGAACCTATGGCAAGAATAATGATAGCAATAATCCCCCAATAGGGCAGTGAAAGTTTTTCAAATGGTTTTTTTAATATTGTTTTTAAGTTCATAATAAAGTAAAAAAGAATAATTATTTTAAAAGCTATGGAAATTATAGCAAACTAAATAAAAAAGAATAAGAATTAGAAACCTAAGATCTTGTAAGAATCACCATTTTTTAAAATATTAAAATATTAAAAAGAAAGATTTATTGATATACGACTCTAACTGGAGTTATGTATATTTTAAAACCAAATTATATTTAATTTTAAATATCTTTTTTCTCACAGAAATAAAACAAATATTAATAGAAGAACAATATTAATTGGAGGTAAAATATATGTTAAAAAAAGGAGATCCGGCACCAGAGGATATCGAATTGCTGAATCAAAATGGAGATTTAGTAAAACTCAATGATTATAAAGGAAAAAAATTAGTAGTATACTTCTATCCCAAAGATAACACACCAGGTTGTACTACAGAAGCGACAAATTTCCGAGATTCAATTAAAGAGTATGAGGAAAAAGATATAACTATAATTGGGATAAGTGCTGATTCCGTGAAATCGCATAAAAATTTTCAAACTAAATATGATTTACCTTTTACTTTATTATCAGATCCAGAAAAAAAGGCAGCAAAAGCTTTTGGGGCAATTTCTCAAGGCAGAGTTAAACGTAGAACATGGTTAATTAACGAAGATTGGAATATTGAAAAAACATATGAGACAGTTTCTCCATCCAAGCATAATGAAGAACTATGCAGCTATTATGGAATAAAATTAAAATCTTAAATATTGTGGGTATGTTTCTTTTTAGGTAAATAAAAAGTTAAATCTACAAGTTATAAATCCATAAAATGATTTTAACTTGTATATATTTACCAATAAGGATTTGTATATCCTATTTTTTTAAATTTTTATTCTTTATTAAAGAATTATATAAAAGAACTATGGGATATTTATAAGTATTTAATAAGATCATGTTGATTTTTGTTTAATTAAAATCTTTTGAGTATAAACAGAATTTTATAGATTTCAAAATTTATTAAAATAAAAAATAAAAAGTTTATTGGTTATTTTTCAAAGGTTACAAATTTTTCTTTCTTAGCACCACAAATTGGACATTTATCAGGCGCTCCTCCTTCTAAAGTATAACCGCAAACACTACATACTTGGACATCAACTAATTCTACATCTTTATTATTATCAACAGCAGTTTTTGCTTTTTCAAATAATCGTTTATGTTCTTTTTCTGTGCTTAAAGACCATTGAAAAGTACGGACTGCTCCACCTTCTTCTTGAAATTTAGCCGTTTGAATATAAGTGGGATACATTTCATTTATTTCGAAAGTCTCCCCATCGATACCTAAACCTAAATTTTTATAAGTATCTCCTGGTCCAAAAGCACCCATACTATTAGCTACAAAACCTCCGTTTAAATGTTTAATTTCCTTATAATGATCGCCAGCATGAATATATTCTGCATGTGAAATCGCCTTAAATAACCTCGCTACATTAGGATACCCTTCTTTTTGGGCTGTATTTGAAAAATGAAGGTATCTCATATGAGCCATACTTTCGCCACCAAAGGCATTTATTAAATTTTGTTGAGTCATTTGTTTCATTTAATTCCACCTCTATTGAATTGTTTTTTATGTAATCATAAAAATCTAAATTAATTTTTAAACATAGTTATAATAATTAAAAACCTAAGGTCTTATTTTATATAAATTAGTACTTGATTTTTCTTCTTAAATAATCTTATTTTTATTTTAGAAGTGAGTTTGAGAATATATTAAATTCTTGTCTATATTTCATAAATTATTTCTATTATCCTTAATAAAAAATTTAAAATAAAAAAAAGGATGCAATTTAGGATATTTTACTTAATTAGGTTGGTGATATGTCCTCCTATAGCTGCGAGAGCCATTCCCCCGAAAATATTCCATATGTTTCCAACAGCGTTTCCTATTTTTATTCCACCGATAAAAGCAATTAAACCTCCAATAATAGCTATAAGGATTCCAATTATTTTTACACTTTTTTCTTTTATATTAACACTCATAAGTATCTCCTTTTTAATCAATTGATTTTTTTAGATTATAAAATTATACCAAAATAAAAAAAGAATTTTTTTTAAAAGTTGTTATTTAAATGAATTAATATTTAAAATGTGAACTTTCCCATGAAAAACAATAAGATCTCGATTGTGAAGATTAAAAACAATGAGATTGAACGTGCAGTCTTTGAGGCTCTTGATTTAATAAATGCAGAATCATTATTTAATAAAAATGCTATGAAGATTGTAATTAAACCTAATATTTTGAAGAGTAAAGAGCCAGAGCGGGCAGTAACAACTCATCCAGAAATAGTTAGGGCGGTGATAAAATGGATAAAGCATCATAACCAGAATGATATTATCGTTGCTGAATCAAGCGGTACATCATCACCAGGAGTTACTGAAAAAGCATTTGAAGGGAGCGGAATAAAAAAGATATGTCAAGAAGAAAATGTAAATTGGACTCCATTTGAAAAAACAGAACGTATAAAATATGATGTCAAAAATCCCTTAGTCCTCGAGCAATTTGTCTCTTCTCCATTATTAAAAGAAGCTGATTTAATTATCAATATTCCGAAAATAAAGACCCACTGGCAAACATTATTAACCTGCTGCATAAAAAATATGTTTGGGACTTTAATTTTGGGAAATAAAGCAAAAACACATGCGAGATTTTCAACCTTAGATGCATTTTCTGCAGCTTTAGCCGATATTTATTCTGTATCAAATCCACAATTAACTGTAATTGATGGGTATTTATGTCAAGAAGGAAAAGGTCCCAGCAAGGGAGAGATAGTTAAGTTGGATTTAATTATAGCGGGATTTGATGGTGTGGCCTTAGATACCGCTGTATGTAAAATTATTGGGCTCGATCCACAAAAAGTTAAATATATTGAGAAAGCAGTAGAAAAAAATCTTGGGACTTCTGATATCTCGGAAATTCAATTCTTAGGGGAAAATTTAAAAGATGTTTCTCGCAAATTTAAAATACCAAGGAAGCATCCAGTATCTGTACCTTTACCATCATGGTTAGCAGATTATATGGGAAATGTGGTGTTCAGAGCTACGATAAAATTTGATCCAAATAAATGCAGGCTTTGCTCTACTTGTTGGGAAAATTGTCCTGGTAATGCGATCACTCCACCAGAAATAATCAAGAAGGGTAATACTCCAAGTTGGGAAAGAAAGAAATGTATATTTTGTTATTGTTGTGCTGAATTGTGCCCTTATGAAGCGGTAGATTTTAAAATTAATTATGTAAGAAATTTCTTGTTTTCTTGGGCAGGGGTTTTTTTCCTTATAATTATAGGAATAATTGTTGGAGTTTTTTTATGGATTTTTTTATAATTTAAAACGCTTATAATGGAATTAGAAAAAAATTACTATCAGAAACTAGAAAAGATTTTTATAGAATCTAACTTAAATATTTGGCAAATATCAGAGACGGATCTAATTAATTCAGAAGAGGTGAAACAGCTCTCTATTCTCTTCCCAAAATGGTTTGATTTTGTGATAAAAGGGATAGAGCAAGATAAATATGAGGCATTTAGAACTTTACGACATACTTTTCACGCTCTTTATAACTATTTTTCAATCATCAATAATCAATTTGAAAAAGACATCAATAAAAATAATATAATAATTTTAAGAAATCAATTGGAAGAATTATATGAATTCCAGCCTCTTTATTTTCCACTTATTTTATTATATCATGATCTTAGTCGTCCCTTTAATAGAACGTGGCATACTATTGAATCAGAAAAACTTATCAGAGAACACCACTTTTTAGACCGCTTTAATCTCTCTAAAATTATTAAAAAATTGATCTTAATCTCAATTAAGCATCATTTACTAATCGGTACAATTTTTACGGGAGAGAGCAGTTATTATGGAAGTATCGCGCTCTATTCTGATTTAAAAGATGATAATAAACCAATTTCTGATTATCATATTCAAATCTTATTTAAAACATTAAAAGTCTTTACGTTCGTTGATATATGGGGATATAATTACTCCCAGATTTATGATCATTATTTCTATTATTATGATGAAATATGTGCAAATTTAACTGAGGTATTTACACATTGCTTCAAAGTTAAAAAAGAAGAATCACAGAAGAAATATCTTGAAAAATCTTTATTCCAATTAGATACTCAGAATTTAAAATGGAGGATCGCATGCTCCTTAAGAATTTTTCAATTTATTACTGTGAAACCATATTTAACGGAAAATTTTTATTATTCAAAAATTGAGGAAGGTCTTGCTCTTATTGGAACGGATTGGAAACAATTTCAAAGTTCTTTAGGAGATGAACACCCCAGAATTCAATTTAAATACACTTTGCCGTTGATGATGATTTTATCTATGAAAGAGTTTCGCCGAGAGCCTGTAAATGAATCTACTTTAGTTCAAGGTGATATTTTTTCTTTCTGGAGCGCTTGTTCTCAGATTGTTGGAAAATTTTTATCTAAGAATCCTAATTCTAAATTTAATTTATTTTATTATGTTTTCGATTTCCCTCGTAGTTGGTTCTTTAATTCAGATTATATAGAAAAGATTAAAAGAAATGTGATAAAAGTATTATCCTCTGCTACATTTTCTTTTGATTCTACTCTTTCTGATTATATAGTGGATATTAGTTTTGATAAAATTAAAAAAAAATTTTAGTATCTACGCCACAATAAGATAACCTAATCTTGAAAGGAATTTATCTATTATAACGAGTGATTTTTCATAAGGGTTATTGTCATACTTCCCATCATCAGACCTTCCACGCTTGATAAATCCATGTTCTTTACCTTCGAATGAAAATAATTCGCAATCATCACCTAAATCTTTCATTTTCCGTGTAAATTTCTTAACATCTTCGATAGCATCTTCGATAGAATGAATGAGAATTGTAGGAGGGAGTTCTTCTTTAATGTGATGTATAGGGGTTATTTCATTGGGTCTTCGTTTATGAATGTAATCAATAATAAATTTCCAATATGGAATTGGCGTACTGAGTAATATTAAAGCATTCGGTTCTGAACTAATATTAAGATCTTCACCCTTAGATTCTAAACCTTTGATTAAGGCGGACCCTAATGCGTAAATTGAGCCTTGAGAGGCACCAGAAACAGCAATTTTATTTGGATCAATATTAAATCTCGAAGCATTACTTCTAATATAGCGAATGGCAGATTTTCCATCAGAAATACTCTCAAAATATGGCCAAAATTTCTTATGTCTGATTGGCACACGAAATTGTGCTGTAAGAGTTACCATACCTCTCTTTGCAAAGTACTTGCATTGAGGAAAAAATTGTGCACCTCCAGATCCTTGGAGAAATATGAGTGCTCCTTTTAAATCTTCTGATACGCTATCTTTAGACTCAAATATCCGCATTCGGAGCTTAATATTGTTGATATTTTTATATACTTCTGATTTCATATTGATATTTTTATAATATTTATTAAAATATATTAATATCATCTTGAAAAGAACTTAGATAGAAAAATTTTCTCTTTTTGAAGCATTTGTTCATAAACCGTTGGAAAATTCGTGTCTAAAAAACCAACTTCAAAAACTAATTCATTTTATTATGTTTTTGATTTCCCCTGTAGTTAGTTCCTTAATTCAGAGTATTCAGAAAAGATTAAAAAAAATGTAATAAAATTATTATCGTCTGCCAGATTTTCTTTCGATTCTACTCTTTCTGATTATAAAGCAACTATTAGCCTCGATAAAATTAATAAAAAATTGTAATGTCTAATCTAAATTCTTTAGATATTCTTCTCGTTTCTTTTCTCCCTTCTTTTCATATTTAGGCCAGAGTCTCTTCACTTGACTTGGGAGACACATAATTATTTTTGAAAGTATTCCCTCAGAATGCGGCACACATACTTCCACTTTCTTTTTTAAAATTGCTTTAAGAATTCCCTCCGCCACTTTTTGAGGATCTACTGGGTCATGAAGGAAAGTTAAAGGCGAACCTCCATGTTTAGCCTCATATTCGAGCATTGGAGTGTCGACGGAATCGGGGAAAATTGTTGAAACAAAAATATCATGATCTTCTAATTCCAAATTCAAAGTCCAATTTAATCCTCGTAATGCGAATTTGCTAGCTGTATAAATTGAGCTATGTGTCTCAGGGACGATTCCCGCTAAAGATGAGATAGTTACAATATTCCCTCCACCACCTTTCTTCATAAAAGGAATTATTTCTTTAGTAAATTGAATAGTGCCAATTAGATTTATATCAATTTGTTTATGAATATCCTCATAAGTAGTATTTTCAAAAAGAGAGGGGATAATAATTCCAACAGTATTTACCAAAATATCGATTTTCCCGTGTGTTTGAATTGCTTTTGAAATTACAGCTTTAATTTCATCTAAGTTTCTAATATCACAAGAAATAAAGAGAGGCTCTTGGTGTAATTCCTTTTCTAATTCTTTTAGAGGCTCTAAATTAACATCTGTCAAGACTAATTTTATTCCTTTTTCGTCAAAGAGTTTGACGACTTCTTTTCCAATTCCTCCTGCAGCGCCAGTAATAATCGCTATTTTGTTTTTCAGTTCTTTTTCTTTCATATTAAATCCTTCAATGTAATTATTTAAATAAATTTCTCTTCATTAAAAAAACAATTTTTGTAAATTATTGGCTATTTATCGATTATATTAATAAAAATTAGCGAAAAGGTTAATAAATATTTAATATTATCCTTCTTAATAATAAACAATTAAATTGAATTAGGTTGAAAAATTTGTCTGATAAACAGTTAACATTCACAATCGCCATCGGATCTGGACAATACACCACAGAGAGACCCTATACTATGCTCAGATTTGCTTACACTGCTCTGTTGGATGGACATAAGATAAATATTTTTCTCGTTGAAGATGGAATATGGGTAGGACATAAAAATCAAGACCCCACAACTTATGATAATGTGGGACAGTGGCTTGCAAACGTTATTGAAGAAGGTGCAAAAGTTTTAGTCTGTGGTGTATGTATGAAAGCTCGTGGAATGAAGGAAGATGAATTAATGGAGGGATGCACCCCCACAACAATGCATGGTTTCTTAGAAATGTGTAAGGAAGCAGACAAGATACTTTTTGCATGAAATGAGGTGAAAAAATGCCGGAATCTAAAAAGTTAGATTGCTCAGGCTTGGTTTGTCCAATGCCTGTTGCAAAAACAAAAAAAGAATTAAGTCAAATGAATCCTAAAGATATTCTTGAAATTGAAGGAGATTTCCCAGAAGCAGGAGAAAATATTCAAAGGTATGTTGAAACTCATGGGGATAAAGTTTTAGAATTCAAAACGCAAGGAAAAACTTATTATTTAAAGATCGAAAAGCAATAGGATTATGATAAAAACTCTTAAAAATCTTATCTTCTTAATTAAATATAATCATATCAAATAGATTTTGTTCTTAAATGACTGTATGGGGAGGCTCACTAAACAAAAAAGGAACTAATTATCTTAGGAAAATACATGATGCAGAGAAAGCAGTAAAATTTTTAGAGGCGTTCAAACAATTATTAGAAGAAAAGGAAAAAAAAGTAGTAAATGAAACTATAAATTTAATAGTGGATTATATTAATACTTTAGGAGAAAATGAAAAATTGGAAGAAAATGATGATTAATTTTTTTTTAATCTTTATTATTCAAAGTAGAATTCCAGAAAATTACTTTCCTAAAAATAAAAAGAATTTATTTGGTATTTTTTTTAATTTCTTATCGTCTTATCAAAATTTTTTTTTGTTTTTTGAAGATAATCAATTTTCCTCAATTTTTAAGATTTAATTAATAATAGATAAAAAGAGAAGTTATAAATATACTAAAGATAATCTTAATTTATTTCAAAAATTAAATAATTGAATTGAATATTATGCAAATTGAAGATTTTAATGAAATAATATATAATAAAGAAGAAAATGGGATTTGTACAATAACTCTTAATATTCCAAAAAGAAAAAATGCAATGTCAAAAATCACTTTCTTAGAAATTGAAACCGCTTTAAATGATATGGAACTTGATAAAAATGCTAATGTTTTAATATTTACTGGGTGCGAAGAGGCTAATGCGTTTTCTTCCGGAAATTATTTTGGAAGTTTTCAAGACATTAAACCAGAAATCAAAAATGAGATTGATTTTTTAGACGTTGCAGAAAAAAAAATAGCTCTTAAATTTTGGGACTTCTCCAAGCTTGTCATATTTGCCATTAACGGGCTTGCTATAGGTTCTGCAGTAAGTATTTGTCTTTTAGGAGGAGATTTAATTTATATGTCCGAGGATGCATGGATGGGATTATATTATATAAGAAATGCCGTTTTACCGATTCTTGGTACACATTTTATTCTACCCCGATTAATAGGTCTTCAAAAAGCAAAAGAATTACTCTATCTTGGTGATAAGATCACCGCAAGGGAAGCTGAAACTTTAGGGTTAGTAAATAAAGTTCTTCCCGCAGAGCAACTTATTCCATATGCAAGGGAACAAGCATTACGTTTAATACCTCCGAAAGGTCCTAGTGTTGCTATAAAGCTAATGAAAAAAACTATTCACACGTATTTTAAAGATATTCTTACTAAAATATTGGATTTGGAGAATACAAACAATCAAACAATAACAAAAACTCATGATTTCAGAGAAGCAACAAGAGCTTTTGCATTAAAACGACCACCTAAATTTAAAGGAAAATGATTAAAAATAAGTTAGAAAGGTAAAAAAGTTTTTATCATTGTTAAAAGAAGAACCAAATAAAATATTCCATTTAAGAAAAGAAATTTGTTTTATACGAGAATTAATCATTAGTTGAATTTCTAAGAACTTCCTTCTCAGTTCAATTAAGGTATAAAATAGAAAATAGTTAGATATTAATCAAAATTTAAATAACTTGAAGTAATTGTTCAATTATTTCTATGACTCGTTTCGCGGTTTTTTTAAGGGTAGGCGTTAATTGAAATCCGAAAAAGGGTAGATCCTCATTTTCATTTAATTCTTGGATAGAATATTTTCCTTCCCCATACATTTTCAAGATTGTAAATCCATCTATGCTTTCAGGAACGAATCCCAGCATAAAAATATCAACATTAGGTATTTTTTCTATAATATAATCAATCACAATATGAATAGGTATGGTATGCGTTGAAATTGGGACCAGATCTGTCATATTTTCACGCTCAATTATCGCTACTGTTCCTGGTTCCTTATTTAAAGTACAGGTGTCTAAAATAATTATATGAGATGGTTTAAATCCGATTATTTGGTCAATTCTAGCTAATGGGTCAATTCCCGCATTAATAAAAAGGAATCTTTCATTTTTTTTATCTAATAGTTCCGTTATTATATATGGTCCCACAGCATCATCAGTCATCTTCACTTCGCCAATTCCAATAAAAACTATCCTTTCAGCGTTTTTTAAGCGTTTTTTAAGCTTATTAAATAAGTCTTCCATACCAAATGGATTAATCATTATTTTTAATTAACTTTTGTGGTTAGAGTTAGTATTATAAAGAATTTTAAAAAATAAGAAAGATTTTATGTTATCTCATTTATTTAAATTCATTCCGAATTGGCATTCAACATAACTTTTATTAAGGCAAATGGACTAAATAATAAATTAATAATAATATAATAAACTAGATAAAAATAATGCCTAATGCATATCATGGAAAAATTTTGTGGATAGATTTATCGGAGGGAACATTCAGAGAAGAAAAATTACCAGACGAGATATATCAGCAATATTTGGGAGGTTATGGTCTTGCTGTAAAATTAATTTACGAAAATATGCCTAAAAAAACGGATGCACTAGGTCCTGATGCCATAATTGGGTATTTTCCAGGTCTTTTAACGGGATCAATAGCTCCTCTAACTGGACGCGTTATGCTTGCAGGAAAGTCTCCTTTAACGGGCACTTGGGGCGATTCTAATTGTGGTGGATATTTTGGTAGAGAAATTAAGAAATGTGGCTATGATGGGATATTAATTAAGGGGGTAGCTGAAACTCCTAAATATATTACGATTATCAATAATGATAAGCAAATCTTAGATGCAGATGAATTATGGGGATTAAATATTTATGAAACGGAAGATAAGATAATTGAAAAGCACAGAAATGTAAAAATTGCTGCGATTGGTCCTGCTGGTGAAAGACTTTCGTTAATATCGTGTATAATTCACGATAAAATGAGAGCTGCTGGAAGATCTGGTTTTGGAGCAGTAATGGGTTCTAAAAAACTCAAAGCATTGGCAATTAAAGGAGATCAAAAACTTTCAATAGCAAATAATAATGCCTTAGTTCAAATCACTAAAGAATATAACACTAGCGCTAAAAATGCCGAGTCAGGTGCGATGTATCTTTATAATAAATTTGGATTATCTTGTCTCAATTTTTCTTCTGTTATTTCAGGAGATGCTCCAATAAAAAACTGGGGAGGGACGCCAGAAGATTTTCCTATGGAAAAATTGAATAAAATTGTGGCGGATGAAATAAATAAATACCGGGTAAGAAATTATGGTTGCTTTTCATGCCCAGTTCAATGTGGGGCTGTAATGAAAGTGCCGGAGGCAAACATCGATGAGACCCATATTCCTCCATATGAAACATGCATGGCTTTCGGTCCTCTCTTGTTAAATGATGACCTGATTTCCTTATTTATTTTAAACGACTTATGTAATCGTGCTGGTTTAGATGTGATCTCAGTTGGAGGGAGCGTAGCATTTGCAGTTGAATGTTTTGAGAATCAAATAATAAACAAAGAGGATACCGATGGAATAGAATTAACTTGGGGAAACACGGATGCAATAATAGAAATTGTTAAAAAAATAATTAATAACGAAGGATTTGGTAAAATTTTGGCAGATGGTCCAAAATCAGCAGCAGAAACTATAGGAAAAGGATCTGAAAAGTTCGCGATGCATTCAAAAGGACAAGTACTTGCTATGCATGATCCAAAATTTTTTAACACAATGGCTCGCACTTACGCGTATGATCCAACACCAGGCCGTCATACTGCTTCCAGTTTAGATCATTTCATATCATCAGGCTTTATGAATAGGAATAAATATGTCAAAGAATTTCAACTCCCAAGAGGATTTAAAAGACCTGGTGATGCTAGATATGAAGGTATGAAGATGTGCGCTGCGTTCCATCAATGTATTAATTCTCTTGGAATGTGTTATTTCACCTACTGGTTTCAAACATATCCTTTACTCGAAATTATTAAAGCAGTTGTTGGTTGGGATCTCTCTATTGATGATATTTTAGAAAAAGGCTTAAGAATCCAGAATTTAAGACAAGCTTTTACGCTGAGAGAAGGTGTTATATTAGCTAACAGTGAATTGCCAGGAAGGGTAGTTGGAGACCCTCCATTTGAAACAGGTCCTAATCGTGGAAAGAAAATTGATTATAAATCTGATTTTAAGGGATTTTGCGAGAAAATGGGTTGGAATCCAGAAAATGGCTATCCACTGGAGGAAACACTAAATAGTTTAGATTTAGGTTTTGTTGTAAAAGATTTATACTAATTATTTTTTTTATTAAAATTTTGGATATATTGTGGGAAGAGTAAAGAACTCCCAAAATTTATAATTTACCCTTCACATTCATAAATTATGAGTATTGCCGAAACTCTGATGTTGGAATTTGCCGAAAGCACAGGATTAAGTTCCAATAAGCCTCCAAGGAGATATTTATGGACAGATGCGTTTGCTGTATGCAATTTTATTCAATTATACAAAAAGACAGAAGATATTTCATATAAGCAATTGGCAATAGATTTAGTAAATCAAGTTCATGATATACTTGGAAAGCATAGGAAAGATGATGATCGTGAAGGGTGGCTTTCCAATGAAGACCATCCAACAAGAAAGGGTCTTAGAATAGGGAAATCGTTACCAGAAAGAAAGCCGAATGAGGAATTAAATGAGTTTCTTGAATGGGAGCGGGATGGTCAATATTTCCACTACCTAACGAAATGGATGATTGCTCTAATTAAAATGGGAGAAGTTTCTAAAGAAAAAAAATATAATATATGGGCAGTAGACCTCATGAAAGCGTCCGAGTCATTTATTCATGATGACCGGATGTATTGGAAAATGAGTATTGATCTTAGTAGACCTTTAATCCCATCTATGGGGCAAAATGATGCCCTAAATGGATATGTTACCTTTAAAGTGATAGATAAGCATGTTGATGTAAATTTAAAGGAACAAATAGCAAAAATTCATAGATTAGCACAATCTGTAAGATTACCCACAACAGATCCTCTGGGGATAGGTGAATTACTTGTAGATGCTTATCGACTCCATCAGATGAATGAGAATCCAAATTTTATTTCCAAAATTTTAAATGCTGTAAAATACGGACTTCAACTTTTTAATAAAAATACTCATACACTCGCATTTCGAGAATTGGGATTGGCGATCGGTTTAGAAGCTTTAAAAAAATTGAAAAAATTACACTCATATTGGGATTTAGGACGAGATATAATTGATTATTGGGTTATTTATCAACAATGGAGCGAATATAAGGACATAAACCAAGTTATGCTTGCAACGAGTCTCGAACCAGAAGAATTTTTGAGAGTTTAATGAAAATTGGTAATAAACATAAAAAGATAAAATTCATTAGAGAGAGAATATTTCTTCTACTTAGGAAATGTCTAATAATGAGCACGATAATGAAAATAATGAGGAAAAGATCCAAGTAGAGGGCATCATCGAAAATAATAAAGTTTTTGTAGAAGATCAAGAAGGAATTAATGAATTCTATGAACAAAGTTATATAGGTATTATTGAAGAAAAAAATAATAAAACAATTTTAGTTTTAGAACCTGTTGAAGTTCTCTTGCTCCATGAACGACAAAGGATACTTCTCTGGGAAAATAATGATAAAACTAAAGATCTCTATAATTTTGAAGGATTATTAAGCCATTTTTCTCAGTATGATGAATTTCTATGGCAAAAATATATAATTTATATGGACTTAAGAAGGAGGGGCTATATTGTACGCTCGGGTTTTGGAGGTGGTATCGATTTTATGGTCTATAAACGAGGTGCGGATTTTAGAAAAGATACCGCAAAATATTTAATTTATCCTGTGTTTGAAGGAAGTCCAATTCAATTAAGAGATTTAGATAGAAACTCAAGGGTGGCTCTAGGGTCGCGTAAAGAATTAATTGTGGCGACTGTAGACCGATTAAGTCGTCCTATATACTACCAGGTCAAAAAATTTGAAATTTTAAATAAAGACATAGAGGGTGATAGTAAAAGCTATGGCAGATAAATTTGTATGTGATACATCTGTAATTTTTAATGGGCAAATTATTAAGTTGATAGAGGATGGTGACCTCGGAGAAAAACCTAATATAATTATTCCGAACGTGGTCATTGCTGAAATAGAATATCGCTCAAATATAAAAAAAGAGATTGGATTTTTTGGAATTGATATTTTAAAAACTCTACGGGAACTTCATAATAAAGGAGAAATTACATTAATCATAACTGGAAAACGTCCCTCCCGTGAGGAAATTAAATTATCTCCGGGAGGAGAGTTAGATGCGTTAATACGTCGAGAAGCTAAAGCAAATAATGCTCATTTAATAACCACAGATCGTATCCAAGGAGATATTGGTAAGTTTGAAGGATTAGAGGTAGTTTATGTAAAGGATAAAGATGTTTCAACCTCTAAAGAACTTTTATCTCTACAATTATTAGAATTTTTTGACAAAGAAACAATGAGCGTTCATCTAAAAAGAAATATTCAACCCTATGCTAAAAAAGGATCCCCGGGAAATTGGCGACTTGAAAAGATTTCAAGTATTCCAATAACCAATCAAAAAATAGAGGAGGTGGCTTTAGAAATAATAGAATTTGTACGAGAAGATCAACATTCTTTTATTGAAATAGAAAAAACAGGAGCTTTAGTTGCTCAAATGAGAGATTTTCGAATTGTAATTACACGTCCTCCATTCTCTAATGATGTTGAAATCACCGCTGTACGCCCTCTCGTGAGTTTAGAATTATCTGATTATTCAATAAATCAACGTCTTCAGAAAAGATTAGATAAGGCAGAAGGAATTTTAGTTTGCGGAGCTCCTGGGGCAGGAAAGTCCACATTTTCAGCAGCATTAGCCAACTATTACTTAGAAAGTCATAAAATTGTGAAAACTTTGGAAAGTGTGAGGGATTTACAAGTTCGCCCGGAAATTACCCAATATACTAAGCTTGAAGGCAATCTGGAAAATTCTGCTGATGTACTTTTGCTGGTTCGCCCCGATTTTACTATATTTGATGAAGTAAGAACTACTAAAGATTTTGAGATATATAAGGATTTTCGTTTATCCGGAGTTGGAATGATTGGAGTAGTACACAGTTCTTCTGCCATTGATGCGATTCAAAGATTTATTGGAAGGGTTGAACTTGGAATGCTCCCATCGATAATTGATACAATTATTTTTATCGAAGGAGGAGATATTGAAACTGTTTTAATTGTACGAATGACGGTTAAAGTTCCTTCAGGTTTTAGAGATAAAGATTTGGCAAGACCGGTTATTGAAGTAAGAGTCTTTGAGACAAATCAATTAGCTTTTGAAATCTATTCATTTGGACAAGATGTTGTATTAAATCCTATTAATCCCATAAAGACTAGGAAAAAGTTTTCGGATTATGAAAAATCTTCCCCATTTCCGAGAGAGGAACAAATTGGAGAAAAAATTAATCTTAACGTGGAAGTAAAGCGTAACAAAATTCTTATTAAAGCACCCGAGCAATATGCTTCTAATAATATTGAAGTTTTTACGGATAATAAATTAATTTTTACAGGTGCGCTTTCAAGAAATGCGGATATTAGTCTATCCCTCTCAAATCGGGAAGCTAAAAAAATCTTAAAAAACTATAAGCAACAAAAAGATATTTACGGGAAACTGAAATAAAAATCAAATTTATAAATTTAACTACTTCCTAATATATCTTTTACTTTTTCTACAATTGGAAGTAGAACTTCATTAATATCTTCAAAAAATCTTAAATCAGCGATATTATCATAGGGTGTCTCTTGCATATTAAGTATTATCAGCTTTGCATCATTTTTTTTTGCTATACCAGGCATATTTGCTGCTGGAGACACTACAAGTGAAGAGCCAATCACAAAAAATACATCCGATTTTTCTGAATGGATGTAGGCTTGATATAACTCATCTTCAGGAAGAGAATCTCCAAAATTTACAATAGTTGAAATAATTCTTCCATTACAATCTGGACATTTCGGTTGTCCTTTTTGTACTGGAGTTGTTCTATATCCATTTCCCCAAATATTTTTATCCCAACCAGCCTCTTCAAAGGTCATTTTTTTACCGCAGTTTAAACATTTCATAAAGAATTGATTTCCATGTAATTCAGCGAGTCTCTCAAATGGGATTCCAGATTTTGCATGAAGACCATCAACATTCTGAGAAATAAGATAATCTAACTTGCCCATTTTTAATAAGTCAACAATGGCATAATGTCCTTGATTAGGTTTTACTTGATCCCATGATACTTTCATTTTCGGAGGAGGGAGTCCTTTATCACGCCTCGTCCAGACACCATTAGGTCCGCGAAAATCAGGAAGTCCACTTGAGGTCGAAATTCCAGCTCCTGTAAATGCCACAAAATGCTCCGCTTCAGCAATCCATTGCGCCGCAGTTTCTATTTTTTCTTCTAAATCCATAATAACTAATAAGATATTCAGTTAAAAAGATTTAATGGTTAGTAAGTATAATTTTCCTATTTTTATTAAGAAAAATTTTCAACAATATAAAATAAAACAATTTGGAAAATTTAAACAGTGATAAACAGTTGAAATAATATGGTTTTACTAAAATTAAAATAAAAAGATTTAAAAAGGCCATCGAGCAGGCCAGGGTCTTCTTCCTGGTGGTATTCGACGAGGCCAAGGCATTCTTCCAGGCGGGAATGGTCCAAGACCCCAAGGGAACCGATACCCCATCCCATGTCTATTATCATGTAATACATTATCGATTGATAACACAAATCCCACAAGAATACGTCTGTCAGTTTCATTATCAAGAATTCTTAACGCATAAGTATCTTGAAAATCAAAAAAGCCACCCAAAAAAATATCTCGCCAGCGATCTGCTTTTTCAATCTCAGCAACTGTTTTTCCCGTAGCAATTTCTCTTATTCCAAATGACCAGCCCATAAATTCTCCTATAGCTTCATACCATCTTGTACCGTTTGGGTCTTCTAACCAAAATTTAGGATGGAAAAATGAGGTAATTTTTTTCTTAAAGCGTGCTATTAAATTTCCTTGCGCATCTAATAAAATGTTTTCGCCTTGAATTGATATTATTTTCTCATGAATTGTTGCAGCAACAGTTCCATCAACTTCCCTTAATTTTATAGTCCGCCTAAAATCGAAGAATTTTCGATCCATTTTTCCAATTATTTTTCCCTCTTTATCATAGATATCGCCAGAGCCGAAATCCCAATACTTCTCACGAAGAACATACATTTTACGGCTCAGATCGAATAGCCCGCCTTTTTGAACCACTGATTCATCTTGTTCTTGAGATTGAACAGGTTCAGGTTTTCTTTCAGGTAATTCAGCGCCACATTGTTCGCAATATTTTTGTTCCTCAGACTTTATTTCTTCCCCACAATTAGGACAATACATTTTTATTTATAATTATTCTAAAATGATTTTATTTGTATTATATAAATAAAAGAAAGATCGATTTATATTTTTTATATAGTCCGATTTTTAAAAGAAAGAGAAGGAATTTTTAAAGATTTTTGCTAGCGAATGTTTTTTAACAATTTTATTAAATTTTTTAAATTATTTTCCAGATTATAATATTTTATCATATCTAATGGTTCATGAATAAGATCGAGTTCATTTACAGAATGTGCATCAGCACCGATACCAACTAATATATTGAAATTATTGAATTTATCAAAAAAGCTTTCTTTATATTTGATACTATAATAGCTTGCATATGCGGAATTAAATTCAAAATAGATATTATATTGTTGAAGAAACTCAAGCAAAATTTCTACTTTACCAAATATAAACTGTGAGGGATCAAAATGAGCCAAACCTAATAAAGGGAAGCTTTTATCTTGCTTTTGAAGAATTCCTTCCCAATTGTTTAATATATTTCTTACAAAGCCAATAGCCTCAGGAGAATGCAAATATTCGAGGAGAATTAAATCATACTTGCTGGGATCGATTAAAGATTCAATATGTCTTCGAGAACTTCCTAAATCGATTTCAATTCCTTTTAAAACCTTCAAGTTACTATTCTTAGCTCGCAATTCTTCATTTTGAGCAGAAATTTTTTCCAAATAATTATTTATTTTTTGATGAGAATCTAAGGTTTTTATTACTCCTGCCTTCCAAGAATCAGAAAAATGATCTGTTATTGCGATAAATTCAAATTTTAATTTATGAGCACTTTTCACGATGGTTTCGATTTTATTTCTACCATCAGAATAGATGGAATGAATGTGAAGATTGATTTTTGGAATAGTCATACCTTCTATACTCCTCTTGTTTTAATAATTTATAATAATCATAATTAAATTTTTTACTATAATCTTAGCATTAATGAAATGAGACAGATTAAGATCCCCAGTTCTGGTGAAAAAATCCCGATCTTAGGACAAGGAACCTATGGAATTTTTTCCAGTCAATCCGAACAAGAGCATAAAAATTGGAAAAATGTGCTAAAAAAAGGAATCGAGTTAGGCATGAATCATATTGATACCGCAGAATTATATGGTGATGGATATTCTGAAAGAGTCGTTGGAGAAGTACTTAAAGAATTTGAAAGAGAGGAGATTTTCATTACCACAAAAATGCTTCCTTCAAATAAAATAGATTCACAAATGGAAAAAGCAATCGATAATAGTCTGAAGAGATTAGGAGTCAATCATGTTGACCTCTATTTAATCCATTGGTTAGAGGGTGATAGTTCCATAAAAAAAATTATGAATTTTTTTGAGAAGCTAATTGACTTAGGAAAGACACGCTATATTGGCGTAAGCAATTTTTCTGTTTCAGAATTTCAAAAAGCACAAACTTATCTTAAAAAATATGAATTAATCACCAATCAGCTTAAAATTAATATTATAGAACAGAAAGAACTTAAAAATTTAGATTTTTAT
Source organism: Promethearchaeota archaeon (assembly GCA_016839555.1). Taxonomy (GTDB): domain Archaea; phylum Asgardarchaeota; class Lokiarchaeia; order Sigyniarchaeales; family SOKP01; genus TEKIR-8. The sequence goes on along the minus strand of JAEOUA010000001.1, from coordinate 238,111 downwards.
AAAAGGGAGGGGATAATCCTGACGGCTTATACTCCCTTAGCTAAAGCAAACCTCAATGGGCTAAATCAGGAGGTAAAAAATTATTTAAATCAATTAGCAGATAAATATGGTTATTCTCCAATGCAAATTGCTTTAGCTTGGGTTATTAATCATGAGAATGTAATAGCAATTCCGAGAACTTCTTCCATTTCCCATCTGAAAGAAAATGCAAGGGCCTCGGATTTTATTCTTACAGAACAAGAAATTGAAAGTCTACGTACCTATTCTTCCTCCTCATAAATTTCTTCTTCTATGGGAATTTCTTTAAAATTTCTTCCTTTATGGGCTTTAATAAATACTTCTCTATGTTTTTTAATTTCCTCATGCATATCTTCTAATTGTTCATTTTTTAGTAATTTATTATAGAAATTTATAATAGATCTATAAATTTCTTCGACAAATGTATCAAAACGGCTTAATTCATAAGAAAGTTCACGGAGAAACTCGTAATTTATTTTTAAATCTATTTCTCTAATAATCTCTTTTTCAATTTTCTCCCTTAATCTTTTTCTTTCATAGTAGCTCCAGATCGTTTCAAAGACGAAATAATTAACGGATTGAACTGTTTCAGTTAAAAGAGCAAGGCCAGTAGCAACACCGATGTCGCCAGTAAAAATATAGCTTGTTAAGGTTCCCAGTGCTAATGTTATCACTCGATAGACAATGCTTTTAATAAGTGACCTCTTTATAAGAGTATCCTTTTTTTCCTTCTTATTTTGGTTTTTTTGGTTTTTTTTCCATTTCATCCTATATCATTATTTTTTACTATAACAAAAAACATTGGAGAGGAGTATTTATCTTTATAATAAGTATTAATGAAAAAAGCTTTTGTGATTTATTTTAAAAATAGAATAATTCAGTTAAAGGAAAGCAATAAATTGATTTGAATGAAAATTCTAATTTTTTTAATTATGACTTTTCTAGGTGAAATAATCCTGAAGCAATTGTTAGACCAGCTCCGACTATCAAAAATAACACCAGAGCCTCTTCAATTTTTGGTAATATTCCGAAAATTGTGCCTAAACTCCAAATTAAGAAGAAAATACCAACAAATATTAAAAGCCCTCCAAAAAATTTAGAGAGACGATATATTACTCCTAAAACTTCTAACCTATGAATACGACTTTCTTTATCTCGTATTTCCTCCTCTTGAGTTTGAAGTTGACTTTTCATTTTTTCAAAAAGCTCTTTTAAATCCCGGGTGCTTTCCTCTATTTTTATATTCGCCGCTACTAATCTCTCATGTTCTTTATTAATAGCTTCATATTTTTCTGTTATTGCGTCTACTCTTTCTTCCCGCTCATCATGTTCTTTTTCTAATGATTCCATGACGTCCTTTAATTCCCTGGATCTCTTTTCAATTGCCTCGTTCAATTCCTTTTTCTTTTCGATTTCTTCATTCAAATTTTTTAATTTATCATTTAATGTCTCTATACGAGATTCTAGATCGACGATTTTTTGTTGTTTTTCTGTCATTTCGATTTTATATTTATCAAGCACTTCTTGGTAGGTGCGTTTTTTTTCTTCCATTTCTGGAAAACCTTCTTTATAAGCTTGAATATCCTCATCTAATTTTTCTGCGCGTTTCTTTTTTCTCTCTACTTGCTCATTTAATAATTTCAATTCATCTTCTTTTGCTTCAATGAGGTTATTTGAATGTTCTAGTTCAACTTTATTTTTTTCAATAGATACTTTCACCGCTTCATTTTCCGCATTAAGACTTTTTAATTTTGATTCTAGAGCATCAATTTCTTCTTTTTTTGCCTCGGTTTCTTCTTTTATATCTTCCATTTCATCCTTTAATTTTGCGACTTCATTCCTTAATTCATCTCTGACAGAAACTTTCTCTTTAACTTTATCAGATAATACTACTAAATCAACTTGTCGTTGTTCCAGATTATTTACTAACTGTTCGTTTCGTTTTATTACTTCTTGATATTCTTCTTCTAAATTCTGTTTACTTTCTTGAACAATTTCTATTCTCTCTTCAATGCTTGATAGATCATCATTTTTTCGATTATATTTTTCTTCCAGTTCCGCAATTTTCTGTTCTATTGCTTTTAGATATTCAGTCCTCTGTTCAATTTGTCTCCTAATATTTTTAAAATTTTCTATTGCTTCCTTTATTTTAGTCAATTCGTCAATCTTATCCGCACTTATTTCTACGGTATTTTCTTTTTGTTTTAATCCTTCTTCAATAGATTCAATACTATCCTCAAAAATTCGCAAATTTTTTTCTATTAAATCGCGTGAATCTTTAGCAGACGTTAGAGATTCTTTATCGACTTTTTCTAATTCATTTCCAGATTTTTCATTCTTTTCCTCGTTATTGGATTCTTGTGTCACTATTATAGCCTCAATTTTCAATAATTAGTTTGAATTTTTAAGAAGTTTAAATAAATTTAATCTTTATTGGAGTTTAAATAGATGTGATTAAATCTCCAAAAATTTTTGTTTAAAGATCTCTTATAATAAACAAATAGTTGTTTGAATAAAATCAATTTTCTGTACCTTCTTCCTTAACAAATATAATTGTTTTTAATTATTTAAATTTGGTTTTTCAAATTTTTTTCTTCGAAAAAAAATACATTTTTCATATATTTTGTTAAAAATATTTCATAGGTATTCATAAAAGGAATCACATATCAAGGAAAAGTTGTATTTAGACCGTTTTCTATATATTTAGATTTATTATCTTAATTTTTTAGAAATTAGGTTTTTTAATTAATTTAGTTAAAAACACAAAAATTGGTCTAGAATATTTTTTTATATTTTAAAATTAATTCTCTATTATGAAAGCTTTAATGATATATTTCACAATGGGAGGAAGAACCAAAAAAGTTGCTCAAACTATCGTGGATGCGCTCCCCCAATATGATATTGCGTATCTTCCTTTTGAATTCAGCGGAAATCTTAGTGAAAAGTTAAAAATTGTGGAAAAATTTAATAATAGAGATTTTTCTATGATGGAGGATACTCTAAATTCTCTTGATTCTGAAAAATATGACATAATTTTTATTGGGATGCCTACTTATGGAAATCTTCCCCCTAAGGTTTTTGATGAAATATTAGAGCGAATGAAAGATATTAAAGATAAGAAGATAATTATATTTTCTACCGCAAGATTTACTGGAGAAGGTACTGTGGAGTACATGAAATCAAAAATTGAAGCCAAAGGAGCAAAGGTCATATATACTCAAAATTTTCGAGGATTTTTTAAAATAAGCACTAAAAAGGTAAAACATTTTGCCAAAAAGATTCGTTTTTAGTTATTTTGCTTATATACGATTAATTCTTTTATATTTTTATTGTTTTAATAATTTGATATTGCAATATAGATGAAAAGTTCTTGGACCAAATGTCACCAGCACATAGAAGTTTTCTCTACTACCTATTTCCAATTTTCCATCTAATATAGGGAGGATTATTCGTCTTCTTCCATTCATAGTAGCTAAATCATGATCGAAACGATTAAAATCTGCTCTATTCTCTAAAGCTGAAACGGTGTGAAAATATGGTGTGCTATCTTGTTTCGAGATCTCAGCAAATTTATAATGAAGATCAAGATAATTTCCAAATTCGTGCTCATTTATTATTAATGAAGTAGTTGTATGATAGGTGCGAAGAAATAGCTCACCATTAGTATATTTGGGATATTTTGTCAATGTTTTTTCTACTAATTGTTTTATTAAGTCTGTAATGAAAAGTAACTGAGTTATGCTATAACTTCTAAGTTTTACTTCATATCTGACATTTATTTCATTATTGTTTTCTATGATTTGTTTTTGATTAATATTCTGAATTGTTTCATATATCTTTGAGTTCTTTTGGCTTTTCAGTTTGAACAATTTTGGATTAATCCTATTACTATTTCTGAAACTCCACGTTCTCAAAAGACATTTTTGACTAAAGGCTAAAGTATCTGTAGCCTCTAAAAAGCCTTTACGCATTTGAGAGCTTTCTAAAGTAGGCGTTGCGCTTCCAATCATTATTCTATGCCACGCATTTTGGATAAATCCTTGTAACTTAAACATTTCCTGAAAATAGGATGTTGGCGTCATACCACCTATAGCACGAGGATCGAGTTCAAACCAAAGATTATTAAAATATTTTAATAATTGATAATAGAGTCTAAAATCTCCAGATAGATCTAATCCACTTAAAACAATAATATTTTTGGGGTATTTTGAGAGAAAGGATTGTAATATTTCCTTAGAAAGAAACCCTCCTTGATAATTCGGTAAACTTCCATTTCCCAGATCAATTTTAAGAAATAAATTGTTTTTGTGCAAATATTTTAATAGATCCTTTAGATTATTATTCTCATTATCATTCAAATCTAATTTAATATAACTGGGATATAATGCAATTCCAATTACATCAACTTGATTAGCGAAATGATCTAATTTACTCTTTATATTTGTAGATTCATCGGTTATATCGAAAGATAAAACAGCTTTAAATAGATCCGCTTCCTTTTCCATTGCGTTGATAATATCGGTATTTGTAATTCCGTAATTTTTTCCTAAATCCATAGCTTGAAGAAAAGCTTTATCAATATTAGCACATTCTAACTCTACTTTGAGATCTTCGAGAGTTATTTTTCGATAATAAAAATAAGGATGGCCTGTTTGATTTTTAAGAGAAAGTAATTCTTTTAAAGCATCTGATTTCTTGACATCTTCAAAGATTGGCCATACTAGCGTATCTATTTGATCATAGAGAAATGCATTACTAAATTGTTTCCCAAAAATACATGAAAAGTCGGGTTGGTATAATCTTTCACTCATTTTAACAATAACATGGATAGCAATTTTAATATTTAGTTAAAATAATAAAAAAATATTAAATTAATTGATAAATTAATAAGACAAACAAATTTGCAAATAAAGATCTTATTTTATCTTTTAAATCATTAAAAATATTAGAATGATTATATATTTTTACGATATAAGATGAATAATTTTAAAGATTTAGTCCATATTGATGAGAAATATCCAATAATTATTAAACCAAATTTGGGTCAGCCTTTAATAATTAATTTGAGGGAATATATAGATGAATATGGTTCTGTTTCGAAAAAAATAAGATTTAATGCGATATTATTGGCTAAATCTGGAATATCATCAGATGAAATTCAGAAGCAACTAGATAATAATATTTATCTTCAACCAATTTTAATGGATTCTGGAAATTTTGATCAAAGAAGAGGAAAGAAGTTTCCATTAGAACTTAATAAGATTATAAGAAAAGAATATAAGGATTTTAGAATAGAAGAAAATCCAAAAGAAGAATTATGTGAACTATGGGATATTTATCATGCTATAAAAAAGAAAGGTTTTGGAAAAATACGGGATCAATTATTTAAAATTGAATTAGTAATTAAAAAAAGTCGTGAACTATCTCAGATTTTAAAAGAAAAAAAGAGCAATAATCTATTGTGTGATTTAATCCAAAATTATCCCAAGTTAGGTACTGAGAAGGTAAATTTTCATGCTATCGCCCTATTTAATAAAGATTGGAAAGAGTTTCAGTTTATTCATGCTTCTGATTCTCATATCGCAAGAAGAAATGACTTTATAACTCGCTTTCTTAAGAAAAAAGCATTAAATAAAGTGGAAAGAAGTAGAGTTGAAAAAGTGCAAACATATTCATTTATTTTAGACCGAGATTTTAGTTTTAAGGAAGAATTTCAAGAACAAAAATTAGAACGATTTCGACATGGAAAATTCAATTTTAATATAAACCTTCGCCTCTTTATTTCCTATGTTAATAATAAAGTTAAAGAAAATGAATTAGATTTTGTTGTGCTTACGGGAGATTTAGTAGATTACGTGGATCCCGCAAATTATGATGATCACTATGAAAATAACTTTCAATTTCTGTTTGATATTCTCTTAGGAATAAATAGAGACCCAGAATTAAAAGATGAAGATTTCGAAAACAAAATGGAAATTATGGCTCCAATATTTACCATTGTTGGAAATCATGATTATCGAGCCGGATTTTATAGTATTAAGACCGGCACGATTTATAGAAAATTTGGTTTAAAGAGAAAAGATATTAAAGAATATAAAGATGGAAAATTATTTCATTATTTAAGAGCTTTATATTCCAGAACTAAATTTCTTAACAATTATCTGCTGCTTATCAATCCCAATTTAAATTACAAAATATCTATTGGAGAGAAGTATTCCCTACTATTTTTAGATACAGGAATGGATTCTATCGCAAATTTGTTTGATTTAATGAGAAGTGCTCCCAGCACAAGAGGATTGAAGAGATTCCAAATAGAATTATTAAGAGCATTTATAACACAATCCAACAGGAAACGAATAATTGTGTTTATGCATGCTCCTCCTTTATCTCCTAATTTCAATAGGATTAAAAAATGGAAATTAAAAAGAAAATTTGGTTTAGACAGAGATATTGAATGGGCTGATTTATATGAAGAAAATATTACAAAATATACAGACTCCAAAAGACTTGAAACAATCTTATATTTTAAATACCAAACGATTATGTATCGTTGGGCTACGCTAATGAAAATTTTAGTAGGGTCAGATGAAATTATTAAAAAGAAGGTAGATCTTGTTTTATGCGGGCATACTCATACTTTAAAAGAATTTAGAATTGAAGAAGCTGAAGAATCAGAGATGCAAAGAGTAAATTTTGGCTTTTATTTCTTACCAATTTACATTAAAATGCCTTGTAAAATATATACCAGTCGTTATAGAGATACTATAGAACAATTTAATAATGAATCTCAATTAAAAACATGGTTTGAAGCGAATAAGCCCTTTATTTTCCATACGCAAGGCTTAGGACCCCTTTCTTCAAAATTTAAAGTTAAATCTCCGGGATTTCGCATTATTAAAGTGGAAAACCATCTCATAAGCAAGGTTCAAGTTTATTCACTTCAACTTAAAAATAATGGACACTGAAAAGAATTAAATTAATCTTTCTCCATCAATTTAATTGCTTCTTCATAGGTTGTATTTGACATTGGTCCAAAAAATTGTACTTTCAATGCGCCTACTGCATTAGCAAAACTCGCGGTTCTTTTTAAGTCCCAATTTTTTAAAAATCCCACTATAAAACCACCTCCAAAGGAATCTCCAGCACCTGTTGGATCAATCTCTTTTACATTATAAGCAGGAACCTTTATACCCTGCTCATTTTCCTTTAAAAATATAGTGCATCCTTTTTTTCCTTGTTTTAGTGCAATGATTTCGGGACCCTTATCTAGTAGATTAATACAAGCTTTTTTTTCACCTTTTATACCAGCCAGCATCTCAGCCTCCTCTCCACTCGGTAACAAAATTCTGGTTTGTTCCAAAACTGGGTTAGAAATCTTTAATATTGTATCTAAATCGAGCATCTCAGGCCTTAAATTTGGGTCAAAACTTATAATAACATCTGGATTTTTTTGTTTTGCAATTCTTAAAGCCTTATAGCAAGCTTCCTTTGAGCTTTCACTAATAGATAAAGCGCTTCCCATAATATGTAAATTTTTAATGTTCTCAAAATAAGTTGGATTAATATCATCTGGGGATGTATCTCCTGCAGCACCAGCCGCGAAAATAAACTTTCGTGAGCCATCAGAATTATACTGATTAAAAGCAATCCCTGTAGTTTTATTGCTAGCAGTCCTTATTTGTGAAATATCAACTCCATCCCTTTTTAATTTGTGAAGTATGCATTCTCCGAACTGATCATTTCCAACGACACCAATAAATCCTGTAGAAATATTGAAGGGTTTCGCCATCCGTGCGGCAGAATCTATAAATATTGCGGGTGCCCCACTCGGGTATGGCCCTCTATAGATCGCGCCGATTTTACTATGGGGGGTATCGACTTTTTCTCGCATTATTTCGACCAAAAGTTCGCCTATAGAAATTATATCTACCATTTTTATCTAATTTTCCAATAATTATTATTTATAAAGAGCTATTTACTAAAAAGTCAGCTTAATTATTAAATCATCTATGTTTGAAGCAGCATTAATAATTTTAATCAAAACTTATACAAAGATGAAAGTTTTACTTAGATTATGATATCTTTATAAAACAAAAAAATCGACCATAAATAATCTAAATTTAAAAAATAAAAAATTAAAAAAAAAGGTGATAATTTGCCGTATATTATTATAAAAACCCAGTTTCCTTTTAATAAAGCAAGAGAGGTTGCGGAACATTATATTGAAGAGAAAAAAAAATATCCTACGGATAAATCTCTAAGGAAAAATATTCTAGAAGGGGCCCTTAAGGTTTCGGGAAATGTGATAAAATCTTTAAATGTTATTGAGGTAAAAACCGGTAAGCTTGATGAAGCTTTAATAAAAATGCAAAATATTATGATAGATTATCACGATATTGAAGGATACCAATATGAAATGGAAGTTTATTTCAATTTAGGTGAAGCAATGGGATTAATTGGAATGAAGCCACCTAAATAGAAGTCCTAAAATTTTAAATGATAGTTCATTTTTTAACAATAATCACTCTCACTACCTATAATGAAAATTGAAAACAGAAAATGTCAGAAAATAGAATTGAAATAGATCCAAAGGAATATGTTGAATATTTTAGAGAAAATACCGCATTATTAGTCTCGATGGATTCAAATGGGAATAAAAATGTGATGGCTTTAGACTGGAAAAAAATGGAAGATCATCATGGTGATTTAGTAATACGAGCTCAGGTTGCTTATAGCAGATATACTTATAAACTATTAACGGAAGGTATGAAACAATTTACAATAAATATTCCCTCTGATACTAATAGGAATGCAGTAAGTATTGCTGGTACCTATTCTGGTAGGGATACTAATAAGTTTGATGAGGCTGGATTAGAAACCCTTCCAGGAGTAACTATAAAAGTGCCTACACTTAAAAATTGTTTATTGAATTATGAATGCAGAGTAATTGATACCAGTAAATCAGATCTTAGTAGCCATCATTATTTCTATGGAAAAATTCTTAAAGCTTTTGCTTCAAAAGAAATAGTGAAATAATAATTTTTTACTTTAATTTTTTAAAAAATATTTTTTACGATATGGCGTAAAATTTATATAACTTTCATACTTATAAACTATATGAATACTCTTTTTATAATAATTCTATTTGGGTTTTTCATGAGTCTAATAGCTTGGATAGGATTGATCACTTTATCTATTAAAGAAAGGATATTACGGAAACTTTTATTAGTATTGGTGGCATTCTCTGCGGGAGCTTTATTAGGCGGAGCGTTTCTCCATTTATTACCTGAATCTATTTATCAAGGCGGTGAACCTATTATTGTATGCATTTGGTTACTAATTGGATTTGCTATCTTTTTTTTATTAGAACAATTTCTACAATGGCAACACCAACATAAAGTCCCTTCTGAATATAAACAACCTGTGGGGTTTTTAATTTTAGTTGCAGATGGAGTGCATAATTTTATTGGAGGATTAGCAATTGCAAGTTCGTTTATGGTTAGTTTTGAAGTTGGAGTTATTACATGGATAGCCGCAGCTGCTCATGAAATTCCGCAAGAATTGGGTGATTATGGCGTACTTCTGCATAGTGGGTGGGAAAAAAGAAATGCATTAATATTTAACTTTATTTCTGCATTAACTATAATTCCTGGAGGGATTATAACTTTCTTTGTTTCTGGAAGCATAGATACAACCTTTTTGCTACCATTCGCCGCGGGAAATTTCATATATATTGCCGCTTCTGATTTAATTCCCGAAATAAAGCATGGAAAAGAGGATTATGGTGAATCGTTTTTAACCAGATTAGGACATTTTTCTGCGTTTATAATTGGAATATTATTAATTTTAATGGTGAGAATTATCTTTGGATAAGAAAAAAGAAATTAAAACAAAGATGGTAAAACTAGACTATGATGTCATCAAAGTTCTATTTAGAACAAATAACCTTCTAAAAATTGGAGAACTTTCTAATAGAATGGAAGTTCCTCATTCTACTTTAGGAAGTTGTATTGGAAGACTTAAGGCACATGGTTTAGTGAAATATGAACCCTATTATGAAGTCAAACTCACAAGTGAAGGAAAAGAGTTAGCTAAAGAGATCTTGCGACATAAACATTTGATTGAAATGTTATTATATCGAGAAATACATCTAAGCCGAGAGAAGGCTCATGAAGAGAGCGAAAAGCTTAATCTTATATTCTCTTGTGAAACAATAAATAAAATATGTGAAAAATATGGCCATCCGAAGGAATGTCCATGTGGAGAAACTATTTTAAACTCCCGATTTTGCTTTTGCGAACAATCAAGTTATTAACTTCTTTTTTTTCTAATTCTAAATACTTTCAAAAAGTAATCCTTACCATTTAAGAAAAACCCAGATTTATATTAATATAAATATTTTAAGACATTTTACAATATAGGAATAATTAAAGAAATTAAATAAGAGAAAAGCTTCCTTTGATACCTTATATTTGTACTAATTGTGCTAAGAGTTTTGAATTAAATTCCATTGTCTATAAATGTCCTAATTGTAATGGGATTTTATGGGTTAAAACACCTAAAGTAAATGTTCAAAATTTCTTTAATCAAGAAAGGAAATTTACTAATTTTTGGGATTTTAGAGATATTTTTCCAGAAATAAATCAAGATTTTATTGTAAGTTTAGGAGAAGGGATAACACCATGTAAACCATCAAAAAAATTAGGAAAAATATGGGATATTAAAAATTTATATTTTAAGGATGAGACCCATAATCCTACGAATTCTTTTAAAGATCGCGCTGCAGCACTTTTAATATCACATGCTCGTAGTCTTGATTACAACAAGGTTTTGTGTGCATCTAATGGCAATCAAGGAGCCTCTATCGCAGCTTATGCCTCCCTTGAAGGTATAAAATGTCTAAATCTTATCCCTGAAAAAATAGATGTGGGGAAAAAGGCTCAAATGATTGCCTATAATTCAAAAATAAAAAGTAAAGGGAAATATTCTGACGAGGCAATTCAAGAAGCTTTGAATCCAAAATATAAAAATTATTATCAATGTACTCCAGAATATAATCCATTAACAATTGAGGGGCAAAAAACGATCTCATATGAATTAATTCATCAAATTGGAGAGATAGATGGGGTTATTATACCGATGGGGAGTGGAGGTTTATTAGTAAGTATCTGGAAAGGATTTAAAGAATTGAAGCAATCTAAGCAGATCTCAAAAGTACCTAAGATGATTGGAGTTCAAACCAAAACTTCTTCGCCAATAGTAAATAAATATAATAAAATTAAGGAACAGATTACCAAAAACAATGAAAATATTAACTCTTATGCATTAGGAATACTTGTAAAAGAGCCGTTTTATCAAGATTTAGCATTGAAAGCTATAAAAGAAACAAATGGAATCGCATTGGCAATTCAAGAAAATTTAATGTTAAGTTCTGCAGAAGAATTCGCTAGTAAAGAGGGCATTTTTGCAGAACCTGCTTCCGCTCTTACTATCGCAGCTTTAAATAGTCTTCTCCAAGAAAAAATAATTAAAAAAGACGAAAAAATAGTATGTTTAATTACTGGTTCTGGCTTAAAAACTCCATATATGCTTGAGGCTCTCTCATCAAGAGCAAAAACAGCTGGAATGGGAGGGATTCTAAGCACTAAATTAAAAATTTTATCTCAAATTTCTCTTTCTAAAGAAAAAGGTATTTATGGCAGTAAAATAAAAGAATTGATGGGCACTATTAGTTTACCGGCAATATATCAGCATCTTAAAGAGTTAGAAGAGAAAGAATTAATTGTGCGGAGAAAAGAAGGTAAAAATGTATTTTACACCATTACAAATAAAGGAAAAAAAGTGTTAGAAGCGTTAGAAACGCTAATAGCTTTATTCTAAATTAGAGTCTGAACTTCTTGAGATAAAAACATTATCAAAGACTTGAGGCATTGCATTTTTTAAACTTTTTCGAAGTGGAATGATAATTAAAAGAGACAAGCCAATTCCGATACCATATTGAATTAAACCATTCAAAACTATTTCAGTCAAAGCTGCTGCGAGTCCATATATAATAATTTCGTATATGAAATAGCCAAAGACCATAATTAATCCTCCTATAGCAACCGCAATAATGTCCCTATAATGAATCCGTTTAGAAATTTTTCTTGGATTAGCTATTAAACCAACAATTAATCCTTCAAGACCTTTTATTATTAAGGTCGCGGGAGCATAGATACTATAACCCAAAATAATATCAGCTAAAGCAGAACCTATTCCTCCTGCAAGACTTCCGACTATTGGACCGAATAAAAGAGCAGTTAGCATAACAGCAGCATCTCCAATATTTATATATCCTTGAGTCGCAGGTACAGGAATTTGAGGTATCATCGTAAGAATACATGTTAAGGCTCCAAAAATTCCAATTAATGCGATCACTAATGCATTTGTAGGGTAATAATATCCATAAAATGTTTTTTTACCCTTTGATTCAAAACTCTTTTCTTCACTCTTTACTTCCATTTTAAATACCTTTTTTTTAATTTTAAGATTCTATATAATAAAATATACCATATAATTTAAATATAAGTTTGAACTTATAAAAGATGAAACTTATATATTTTGATATTAAATTTATAGTTATTAAATGAAAATATAAAAAAAAGTTAAATCTTGAAATAAAAGAAAAAAACTATGATTATATTTTAAAAATTTGAATAGATCATAAAATTCTTATCAGAGCCTAATGCATAAATCTCAAATGACTTTGCTTTATTTTTCGTTTCACAGAATAATTGGATCATTGGGAACAAATAGATTTGACTGACAATTTTTGTATCTTTATCTTTTTCGTATTTATCATAATCTTTCCCAGCCTCTTTTGTAGTTTTTTTAATGTTTTTGTTATAATATCCAAGAGAGGGCTCTGCTTTTTTATCAAGGTCTTTAAAATTACTGAATTTAATTCCTTCTACTTCATCTATTAATTTATGAAGATCTTCTCTGATTTCTTTCTCATATTTAGTTTGGGCGCTACTATGTAAAATAGGTATCCCAGTTTCCTTTCTTTTAAATGGAACAGGTTTGATTTTATAGGCATACAAATTTTTAGAGCCTCCGCATTCCTTACAGCGTTCTTTTACTTTTCCAGTTCCATAGCAAGTCGCACAAGGATATTTAAAGACCTTTTTTTCTTTATTTTGTTCCTCATCTTGATAAATTTTCATCTCTTCCTCAATATTTCCAGTTCCTTTACAGTCTTTGCATTTTTCTTCGATAAATCCTTTTCCCTTACATTCAGGACAAGGTTTCGGAGTAAGTGTAGAAAAGATAGGTACTTTATCATCTCCCTTCCAATTATCTTTTATTACATCTTTTTTAAATTCATAGAAAGTTTCTTTTTTTACCTTTTCTGGTTCAACAATAACTTCTTCTTCTTTTTCTTTAGTAGGTTCAATAGTTTTTTTTACAGCAAAATAGATGGCTGCTTCTTTCATTGTATCTTTTACAGTTTCTCCAGCTGAAATATTGTCTATGCTAAAAACTGCTCCTTTTACTCCAAATTCTTTTTCCAGTTTCTTTTTTCTTTTTCGATTTGCTTGTTGTTTCCATTTTTCAAAAATAACGTCCGTATTAGGAGCCTTAATTTGTATTTTACTCAATTCGATATCACCATTTATTTTAATTAATTATTATATAAACTTTTAATGAAATGTTTATAATAATGAAATAGTAATTACCTTATATAAAAATTTATGATGGGTAAAATATTTTCATTTAATTCTCTGATTTAGCATTTAGTGATATATTATTCAATTTTTATATATAAGGTAATTCAATCTCTTCCAATTCTGAGGCGATCTCTGGCTCGATCTGAGTTAATATTTTTTGAATCTTTTTTTTGGGGTATCATAGATTTTTTTACAGGTTGAGGATTAGGATCTGACTTTGAGCTCAATTCTGGTTTTGGTTTTGAGGGTGGTATTTGTTGAGAATTTACTTTGGTTTCAATTTTTAATGTAGGTAAATAAGTTTTAAAAGAACTTATGCATTCATCCGTAATCTTTTGTTCTCCAAGCTGGATTATAGTTATGAGTTGGGGTCGGGTGTCTTCTCGCTGGATTAGGTCGTGCTTTTCCATTCTGGTTAAAAGTTGGGAAACTTGGTGTCTTAACCGCTTCAGGTGAGTTTGAATTATCTTTGTAATGATTAAAATTTACTCTGCTTCTTAATTGCTAATCTTATGCTTCTTTATTTTCCTTCTCAAAATTTTATATATCAAATAATCTTTATGAAAGTAAGCTATATCTTTATAAACCTCAAATATATACATATTAATAGAATACAAAAATTATAAGAAATAGGCAATCTACTTGAATTGTCCATACTGTGGCGAAAAAATAGAACCCCCTAATCAAAAGGTGTGCCCGTTTTGTGGAACTAAATTAGATATCCCCAGTGGGAATTCTCAACAGAAACAAGACTATAATCTTGGCGATTTAATGCAGATGGTTTCTTCTCATTCTACTCAAGAACCCTATCAACCTGATAGACATTATAGTGCATCTCACGAAACCTTATCAAAACAAGGTAATCAAAGATTTTTTTGTTACATTAAATTAATTTTTCCTTTATATACTCAAAATTCTAATATAGTATAAGATGGAACTAAATATTTCACATAAGTTGAAAAATTATCCTTAAGCAAGAATATAAAATTAAATAATTTTTAAAATCATTTGATGAATACCAATTATTTAAAACCTAATGATTTAATTTTATGAAGTTCCTTAATATACAAAACCATTATAAAAATAAAATAAATAAAATCAACCTTAAATTACATTTTATAAAATAATATAATAAATAATAAGAGATTGAAAAAATGGAATTTACTTTATTTATACTTGGGTTAATTCAAATTGGTTTTTGCTGTTTTAATTTAGGAATTTCATTTATATCATATCAAAAATCAACAAATAAAATATTATTAATACTTGGAAGCAGTTTCATCATTGTTTTTTTGAATGGCATCTCTATTATTATAATAAGTATTTTCGATTTCCCTACCAATGAATTATCTTATCTTCCATATATTGCATATCAGTTATTCGGGATCACTGGAATAGCTACCTTTTTTATTACTTACCTTTTCTTAGAATTATTGAATCATGATCGACCACCGCTCTTCCGCTTCCTTTATTTTAGTACTTTTTTTACAGGGTATTTATTCATGGCTTTTATTCCCTCTAACTATTATTTCTATTATGATGAAACTTTAGGGATATATAATTTTGAATATAATTATATAATTCAAATACTCATCTTTTCATTTCTAATCTCGGTTTTTATTTATTATATAATAACATTATGGCAGATTAGAAAATTATCTGAACATAAAATTCAAAAGCGAGCAATTCATCTATTATTTATTGGTTTATGTATTATTGTAATAGGATTGATAATTCCAACAATTATCAATCATAGAGAATGGATTCTTATTTTTAATTCTATTGGCTTATTTCTATTAGGACTTAGTTTTTATCAATATCCCAACATTGTATTTTTGAATCCTAGTCATTTACTATATCTTATCATTACAAATAAGGATGGTAGAACTTTATATTCTCAAGAATTTCAAGATAAATTTACTGATATAGATGATATTTTAGTTGGGGGGGCATTAAATGCACTTTCAGTAGTTTTTATGAAAATTTTTAAATCATCCCATGGTTTTAATCAAATAAAAATGAAAGATCACGTAATACTCTTTCAAACTATGGAAGAGATATCTGTGGGCTTAATAGTAAGGCAATCATCTTTTCTTTTACAAAATACTTTATATTCCTTTTCCCGGGCATTAATCAAAAAGTACAAACAAAAAATCAAAAATTGGGATGGGATTTTGGATGATTTTGAAGGAATTGCCCAATTAATCTCTCAATACTTTCCATTTATTAATAAATAACTAAACTTAAATCTTAAAATTATAAATTTCAACAAATAATTTGATTGAAATTCTTGTTTTTCTCCTTCTCTTTTGAATTCATTTAACTAACTTGTTAAAGAACTGACTCATTAAATAAATCTTTTTCTTCTTTTTATGTTATATATAATATATTTTTATCAGGATTTTATGGAATCAATTTTTATCACAAAATGTCACAAAATCTAATGGTTCTGATGCTGATTTAAGCCAACGATATATTGTTCTTTTTGATTTTCCATATTGTTCTGCTAGAATTTCAATAGAAAGCCCTTTATTATAATTCAATTTTTTCACTTTTTTACAAAATTCGATTTTCTTTCTTCTTTTCTTATTCATGGATGGATTCTTCTTCATAATATAATGATGTTTCACCACATCAATTACTACAGAGAATTTAAATCAAATTACTAAACTGAGAATAATACTATAAATTTCTACTTAAGAAAGGGATTTCTATCTATTCTTGCCATGACAAAATTGGGATGCATATTACATCTGTAATTAAAAATGACAAAGAAAAAACGCGAAAAAAACAATTAGTTTTAAGTATCAATTTAATTACGTGTTTGCGGAAATGTAATTAAGTTTTTGTCAAATTCATTCCACTTTCGTGACATTTTTTAATTACGTGTCACAATTATTGTATTCTTAGTATAAATTGATATAGAAATTTCTCGGCTATACAAAATTAGATTTTTATTTGAAAATAAATAAGAGAAGTAAATCGAATTTATATTTTTTTGAGAATTATATTCAATTTTTAGAGGTTTTGCAATATTTTTGGAAACATTTACAGCACGGGATTCCTAAAGTTATGTGATTATAATATCTTTTCTTAAAATCTACTGATTTTCTCATTAGTTCTAATAATTGTTGTTTAATTTTAATTTTTTTCTTATCTTTACTAAAATAAAAACGCTTAAGATAACTAGAATGATTTCTTGAATTACAAATGGGGCAAAATTTAAAGAAATTTAAAAATTCAGCTAATTTTTTTCGCTTTCCTAAGGATAATTTGATTTTTTTCGAAGCTTGAAATTCCACTTCTCCTCGCATAATATCCCTCAATCTTAGCAAATTATCACGAAGCTCATTTGTGTGGGTTAAATCATCTAAATTTGAAGTAGAAATAGAAACATTTTCGTTTGGATTGAAATATCTTTGATCTGAAGTTTCAATTTGAGAATATTCTTCGATTTTGCCGAGATTTCGTCTTAAATAATTTTTTTCTCTTTTAGATAAGATATTCACTCCGGTTAAAATCTCGGCAACATGATTAAAAATAACATCTATATTAAATCCACTTTCGATTGAAATGAAATAAGGACCAATAAGGTCATAAGTATGAGCAAAACTCATTATATCTTCATGGAGAACAGTTGGGTTTAAATCGGATTTTGTGCCTATTAATACAATAGGAACCTCCTCAGAAAACGCATGAATAATGTCTATCCAAATCGGAAGATTAATAAAAGAGTGAGGATCTGTGAGATCAAAAAATAAAAGAAAAAGAGCAGTTCCCCGAAAATAAGAGGGAATTAAAAAATAAAAATTTTCGGCAACATTAACATCCCATATTTGTAATTGACAATGGAGATCATCGTCTACTTTCACTCTTTTAAAAAAAAAATCCAGACCAATGTTCTCTCTGAGATTATTGAAAAGTTTCTGATTATTTTTATCATAATTAATAAAGGCGGATTTTCCGGAACCATTTGAGCCAATTAAAATGATTTTATATATCCAGCCGACTTTCATATTAAAATATCCACCTTGATAATTGTTATGAATTCCACTATTTATAAAGCAATCTAAGATAAAAAATCTTAGTATGATATTCTAATAACTGTGCAATATTAAAAATAAATTTTAATAATTAAACCATAGAAAGATTGAAAATAAATTTTAACTCTCCAAGTATGGAATGGGTTGAAGAAAGCGATGATGAAATTTATGAGATATATCGGTGAAATAGAGCTTTATAAGGGGGATATTAAATTTGGAAATATAATGGATATTAATATGAGATCTAGATAAGTATTTTAATCTTTTTCTTTATTATATTATATTCAAGAAATATTCTATTTCTGTATTATATATAAAATCATTTATTGATCTAAATTTTGGTTAATTTTTATCAAAAGTTAATTTTCATATATTCATGAATTATTCAATCTTCTTTTTTAAATCAAATCAGCATAAAGAAATTAATGGCGAGGGATTGATGCGAAACCTTTTTTATAAATAAAATAAAAAAATTTAAGTATATAAAATTTCATATATCCTATAGGAATTTCTAAAAAGGTGTTAGTTAGATGCCCACACAAGATGCGTTAAAATTTTTCCAAGCGTATATCTCAGAATTGATAGAAATTGGCGGGGAAAATCTTCCAAAGTCAATCTCATCCGGTTTAGGGGCAAAATTAGCGACGGTCTATAAAGAAAAAGGTATAAATGATATTCAATCAGGGCTTCATAGAAGTTATGAAGTGCTTACTGCCTCTCCCGAAATCAGAGAAGTAAAAAAAAATGAATTTGAAATTAAAATCCTATATAAAGAAGATTTTTGTCCAATAGGTGGTGAATTAAATCCCTCAAAGAAGGATCTTATCCAACAATCCATATGCTTACCATACACAATCGGATTTCTTAATGAGATGAACCATGAGTATTCCTATAATATTGATATAAAAGAATGTATATTAACATCCGGTAAAAATAGGTGCTATTATATCCTCCAACGAAAAAGAAAAGAGAGAGAGGGAGATATAAAAGTTGAAAAGAAGGAGCGGCATAAAAAGGAGGAAGGCTTGATAAGTTCATTGAAAAAATTGTTTAAAAAGAAAGATAAAAAATAAATCAGAGAATTCCCGTAAAAGAATTTTTTGTTTTTCAAGATTTATTTCGTACTGTATTAAGAGAACATGAAGTGAAGGTTATCGAACCAGAAGGACGTTCTTACCTTAAGAAGCGAAAAATTAATAATATGAAAAAATATAGCATATATAAAACCAATGATATAAAGTAAACTCTGCCTTAAGAAATCAACTTATTCAGCTCTGAGACGATTTTTTGGAACGATATTATTTACTCTTTTAAGAATATGAGACGGGGGAAATGGTTCGATTTAATTTTGGATAATTCCGAGATATACGCTACATTAAAAGAACTAAAGGATAAATTTGATAAAAAATAATTAGGTTAAAAAATTTGAGAAAGAGATAATTCAGTTATTAAATTCAAGATCGGATTTTTCTACTGGATTGTAATAAGAAATGTTACAATCGGGTAATAATTCGTTAATTATTTTCTCATTTGGAAAAAGATTTGTTATTAATATTTCACTGTTCTCCTTTATATTCGTTCTTAATAAATAATTTATTATTTCATCATAGGGATTTTTAAATGCAAAACCAATAATAAGTATTCATTTAGCAGTCTTTAATACCTTTTCCGTTTGTCTCTATATTTTTTAGATTTTTTAAAAAATATAAACTTATAGATGAGGGAATTTTAATTAAAATTTTCATTCTTAATATTTTAGTTACTATCTATTCTTATTTCAATTCTTGAAACTCTCAAAACAATTACATAAGTTAAATTGTAGAAAAATAGTGAAATAGTTAAGCTAAATGGCGTTAAAAACTATAAAATTGAGTTTATTATTAAAGTTATAATACCATATTTATGGGATGCTTGTATATTATTATAATCCATTAGTACATTACAAACAAGATAAGAACATATCTGATTGATGATTAGAGCCCCTAAAATTATAGGATTAAAATTGAATTTATCTAATAATCTAAAAATGATAATTGGTTTAGGAAATTTATCATTATTAGGAAGTATAAGCGGAATAAATGAAAGATATTTGTTTAGCTCATAAAGACCATCATTAATTAGACCAAGATCAGTACAAATTAAAGCGTATAATAAAATTAGCATAAAAAAAAACAGTATTGATGTCATAAAATTGAAAATAAATATTGGAAAAAGGTCTGCTATAGAAATTTCTCTCTTTCCTTCATTTTTATGCTTTATATCTAACCATTTAACATACATATATAATTTTTAAAACTTAAGCGTTTCAATAATACTATCTCTTACATTTTCTATATTAAAATATTATAATTGTTCTATTTAAAAGTCCTTATTTGCTAATTAATGAGGGTGTTTATTTATACATAATGTATTAAAAAATCATATTATCAGGGGATTTTATTCCAAGAAGGGAGTATTTTATTCTGAAATCTTTCTTACTAACAAAATTCATCAGCAATTAAAT
Organism: Promethearchaeota archaeon; assembly: GCA_016839555.1. GTDB lineage: Archaea > Asgardarchaeota > Lokiarchaeia > Sigyniarchaeales > SOKP01 > TEKIR-8. The sequence continues at coordinate 217,838 of JAEOUA010000001.1, read as the reverse complement.
TCTTTGGGAAAAAATAAAAATTTTTAAAATACATCAAAAAACCAAAGAAAAACTTTACGAATTGCTAATTATTAGATGGAATATTAGCAAAGCCTCAACAATTAAAAACCAGAAAAAAGCATTTGAAGAACTAAATGAAGAGTTAAAGAAAGAGCCTTCAATTCAGCTTTATTTATATTACTGGCCGAAAGAAAAATGGGAATCGATTATATATCCTACTCTTAATAATAATTCGGTAATAGATTTAGCTAAGTAATATTTTATTCAATACAAATCAATTGGAATTATAATATTATTATTTTGACAAATTTTTTTAAGTTTTTGCTTTTGATTTTCTAAATCTTCAATTTTTCTTTCTAATTTTTTAATTTCCCATTCTTTAATAGGAGAATCTTTCCCATTTTTTATTGCCTTATTCGAGTGATGTAAGATTGCTTATTGATTTGGGGAGAGTCGAAATATTATTACGCGCTAAAATTAGCTGCTTGAGTGATTTTAGATTGGTTATTGCTTTTGGGAAAATCTTCAAATCACAACTATAAAGTCCGATTCCGGTAACTCTTTTACCCGCTACCGTAAAGCCCATTTCTGTCTCCCTTTCAATTTCTTGAACTTTCGAGAGATTTTTTAGATACTAAAGCTTTTAATTTAAGATTTTTATATATTTTTTGATTAGCAAGTATATAAAAAATTTAACTTAACCATAAATTGGTATAGAATTTAAAATGTCAGAATTTAGAAATTTGATAAAAATTGATATCACTGATGAAGAAAAGCCTCTATTAAATGGTTCTGTGAATATAAAACAAATTAAAGGCTCAGGAACAATAGCCGTTAAAAATCTTTCAAAAACAAGTAGATTATGGAACTCAGTCTTGGACCTTAAAGAAATTGTGAACACTAATATTGAAAAAATAATGGAGATGGGAATAATCAATCCAGGTAAGAAATTTGAAAAATCTTATAAAATAGAAAATCTGGAACAATCTTGTCTTGAATTGGAAGAAATTTTTGATACTAATAGAAAAATTCCGGATAAGTTAAATAATGTTCTTCTCTATAATGAACCAAATCTCTGCAAATTAACTATTAAATTAAAAAATACCTTGGATCTCCCTATTTCAGAAATTAACTTGAAACGACCGCTCCCAGATTTTATAGAAAAGGTTGAAATAGCCTCTAATGAAACTGGAAGTGTTCAGTTAAATGAAGAAGCTGAAAAAACAATTGTCAATTGGTCAATAGATTCTATTGAAGCTAACGAAACTGCCCTATTGGAATTGAATTTTAAAATAATTGTGAATACTATTGAAGAAAAAGAACTTGGGCCTACCAATGTTACTTACTTAGTTAAAGATCATCAATTAACAATGATGGACCCTGAAATCAGAGGTTTAACAGATTCATTAAGTGGAGTTACCACAGATGAAAGTGCCTCGCCTGGCACATGGGATTGTAACGTAGAGTTTATAAATGATTCTGAATTTGAAGTAAAACTTGAAAAAGTTGGTGTAAATCAAAAAATTCCTACAGGGAGTGAACATATTGTCTTAGAAGAACCTAATTTAACTCTAGCTCCAGATGAATCATGGGATTTTGATTTTCAAGTTGAATCTGAAAATGTCCCAAGATTAGAATCTTCTTTTGAATTTACAACATTATATGAAGTAATTAGGAGAGTAAAAGGTAATCTTGATAAAGAGTCAACAATCTATAAAGTGATTAATGCTGAGGTTGAGAAAGTAATAAATCCGCCAGAAGTGAATGCGTATGCTAATACCGATATGACAATAGAGAATGTAATTACTAATAAAGGCACGGCTCCTATAGATTTTTTAAGAATTACTGATGAACTTCCGGAAGATTTTATTCCTCCTAAAATAAAAGATATAAAATTAAGAATATTTGGCAAAACGGATACCATTGAGATTCATAATCGAGAAGAAAACGCTAAAAACTTAGAAATTTCTCCTGAAGATATGAGTCCTGATAAATCCCACAGAATAAATATTGAATTAATAAAATTAGCAGAAGATTTTGAACCAAATATTCAATTTAAGATGATATATCCTCTTTTAGCCAAAAATCCTAAACCAGAAACAAAATATATTAATCAGGTTGAAATAGGAGCAAATTCTGTTATTGAGGGTAAGGAATTTATTAAAACTCCAGAAGTAGAACCAGAAATTAGAATTAAGTACGTTAAAAGAAAACTCAAGACTCTAAAGAGCATCAGACCCGGATCGTCTGAAGGAGAATTTGATATATCTATTCGGATTCAGAATGAAGGAAAAGTCGAGCTTGAAAACATTGTTGTAAAAGATAAAATCCCTCCTGGGTTTGATGTTATAAATCTCCATCCTGAAGAACTCGAATTTAAAGTAAGTGAATCTGAATTATCAGCGCAAATTGCCGAATTGGAGGGAAATGAATCCATAGCGATAAAATTTACGTGCACAGGAAGCGGGGAATATCCTAGGACTGAACCTAATGTAATTGTTAAGGGGAGGAATGCCATTTCCCAAAATGAATAAGTTTCAGCAACTCCAGAATCAGAGAATTCTGTATCTGCCATTACAACCAAAATGAAAGCAGAGATATATGAATTTTTCAAAGATCTCTATAATAAAATAGAAGAGGATATTAAAAGTATTGATTTAAGGAGTTATATAGAAAAAATAAGAGACAAATTACCTTCAGGTCCAGTGCTACATAACTTTATGAAATACGCTCAAAGTTTGAAAGAAAAAGGAAAAGAGGTAATTGTTGGATCACTTAAAGACGAAATTACTAAAAAATTAAAATCATTTGAAGAAAAATATTCATAAAATTCTATATTTTTTGGAAATATTTTTTTTTTTTACTTTTTTTAATAGCATTATTTTTATATACTCCTTTCTTAAAGAATAATACTTTTTATTATTGATTTATTCGATTCCTATTTTAAAATGTATCTATATAGGATTCAAACAATGAGAATTTTTAATCATTCAATCTTGTCTATATGTTTATGAACGACCCAGCCAGATAAGGGCTTAGGATAGAAATAAGTTTTATTCATTAATCTCATAATCTTTTATTTACTCATAAAATCAAAAAATATATATAAAAAACTACCTATAAAAACTTTTAATAATATAGTTGTGGGTAATACCTGAGGATTTAATGAGGTCAATCTGCAAGATGATATGCCTTTAAGTCCCTTTAAAAGCAATAATCATTTAATATGATAAACAAACACTTTAAATATAAAGAGTTTGTTATTGAACCCTCTTTCTAATGAATTCAGGTAATAAGAATCCCATATAAAATAGGATTGATCCCGAAATTAAAATCGATCTGGATATCATTAGTGCCGGTGGAATCATTGAAAACACACCTACATCTAAAATGCCTCCCAAAAAATAACAAATTGAAGCAGCGATTAAACATTTACCTTTTGTTTTAAGATCTTTTTCATTTGACTTTAAGGATTCTCTTCCCATTATGCTCACGGACACAGCTAATGAAATATTAATAAACATAAGATAGATCGACATTAGAGGTTCATATTTGATATCCGCAAACCCTTCAAATTGACCTATTACCGCATAATCATTAAATAAGAAGTAAATAATATAAATGTCCATTAATATTGTTATTGCTGTATAGATTCCCACAATGAGTTTTTTCCTTTTGCTTAATATTAACTCTGTGAAACCCATAAACCATAAAAACACTGAAAGGGAAATAAATATGTTTCCAATAAAAATATAAAGTACCAGTCCTACTTCGATATTAAACAACGCGAGAACAAATGCTAGTGCTGAGGGCCACCAAGGTTGATATACTCCCATCCACGCTAAACCGATGAATAACAGTTCTATTTTTTTAAACTGAAAGTATTTTAACACTATGATCAATCCAACAAGAAAGCAGATTGATATAGTTAAGAGGCTAAATAAACCATTAAAAAATTCAATTAAACTTAAATTCAATTATATCACCTGTTATTAAATTTATTGTTAAATTTTTTGAAAATAAATTTAACTACATATACCTAATAAAAATTATAATATTAAAACTTAAGTTTGTTTTGCGTTTTTCTCAACCTTTAGGATAGATCTTAAGTTATCGACTCCAAAAAAATGAGAAATAGAAGCACCGAGCCCTATCCAACTCTCTTGAAGGTTGGGAATGTATATTATATAAATAATATATCATTATAAGAAACTATCAAAAGATAAATATTATATTCCTTATTTATATGCTCATTGGAAAGAACTAATGAAAGAGGTGAACCCAAGCATTAAGAATAAATATTTCCTTAAGAAATAAAGGATTTGAGAGAATATTCTTAACAAAAGGATGGTACATGAGTGTGCAATAAAAAAAATTAACAAATTTTAATTGAGGATTTCACATTTCCATATTTAGAAGTGATGGTAAAAAATCTTTCATTTTTCTTCTTTTTTCTTTAATTAAGAAGGAACCATAAACTAAAGTAAGGTGATGGATGGGAGTGAATATAAGATGGAATTTGCTCAAATTTCTCAAAAGATCGTAAGAAAAGGACTTTTATAGGAGGGATTGTAAATAATAACCGGTCTAGCCTATTTTTCTCTAATGAAAGAAAGACAAATTTAATACTTCCAATATTGTCGAAAAATTGCCTTCCCTTTGTACTATTTTTATTTTCATATCACGAAAAAAAATTTCCGCTCTCTTCTCTCAAAAATAATGTATAACACAGAAATTTTAATATTTGAATTTGTAATATAGTTCTAATGATTCAGATCTGAATTTCAATTCAAATTTTTAAAGATCTTTTTCTGTCAATTTCTAAAAGGATATCATTATCTTTCTCACATATGAGAAAACTTTTATGAAGATTCATCTCAAAAATTGAAGATTTTTACCAATACATTTATTCCATACTTTGTATTGTCTATTTTTGTTTGGATGTTCAGTAATGGTACTATAATTTCAATTATCGCAATCTTAGCATTAATAGTTTGTACTTGGTAAATCTATTTCTCGAGAGATCGCAATCTTAGCATTAATAAATTTTTTATTAAACACTTTTTGGTTTTATAATATTCTTGATATTCTTCTTTTTTTATTTCATGATTTAAAAGTATCTTATAATTATATTTTCCGGAATCAAGTTTCCATATTTCTGCTTTATATTTCCACTTCTTCCCAGTTAATAAAAATTCATCCTTCAATCTTTTTATATTTATGATATATTGGTATTTTTATTTAAAACTTAGTTTATCTGAATTAAGCTTTATAAAACAGATTTTTCAATATAATTGTAATTTCATCCAAATCCTAAAAGATAAATATAAAATTATAAGGGTCTTGATAAAGAAATAGCAAACACATTAGATAATGATCTTAGAATAAAAACAAATATTGGTCCCAAAAATATCATCGCGAAAATTCAATTTCCTAACAGAGTTTTTAAATATAGACCAACAAATGGCACACCCATACCTTTTCCATGGGATCGAAATAAATGTGATTCTGAAAATTCAAAAATATCTTTAAACAAGACTCAGTTAAAAATTGAAACATTTAATTTACATCTTGATATTTATCTTTTTAAATAAACTCTGTTTCGAAAAGTTTTAACTTATGAATAAAAATCATCTATTAATCTATGTAAAATTTTAAAGCAAAATGAATTTTTTTAAATGAATGAGTGAGAAGGCATCTCCTTTTATACTCCTTATTTTAAAGGAACTTTCATAAAACAGAGCAAAAATTCTTTTCTTATTGACTGATATAGTTTTGTAAGTTATAACTTTTCATAGCTCTCTTGATAGTTTGTATCAATGATTTGATTGTAAATGGTTTCTCTAAAAAAGAAAAAGCTCCGCAGGCGAAAGCCTCTCCCTCTATTGATTTATCCCCTGTAATAAAAATAATTTTTATATTAGGATCTATTTGCAAAATTTCTTTTGAAGCTTCTATGCCGTTCTTTTTCGGTAAATGATGATCCATCAAAATCACTTGAGGTTTACTTTTGAATGCCTTAAACATTGAAATTGCTTCTTCTCCATCCTCTGCTATCCCTACTACTTCAAAACCGTTTAATCTTAAAACTTTTTTATAAAAGGAATTTAAAGATTTGTCATCTTCGACAATAAATATTTTTTCCAATTTATTCCCTTAACCTAACTTTATACCCAACTATTTGTATGAGTTCTAATTAACCTCACATAATTGACAGATAGTTTAATATTTAAATATTTCGATTCTATATAGAATGTAGATAAAAATGAATGGGGAGATAGTGAAATATAGATTTTATAAGGATACATCACAAAGTCTTATTACAATTCCAAAAGCAATTGCTAGGTCATCAAATTGGAGCGATAAAGATGATATCCATATGGTTATAAAAACTATTGAAAACAAATTGGGGGTGTTTCTATTTAAAGAGTCCGAGAAAAAGTCCGAGAAAAAGTACCTAAACCAAAAATTTCTCTAGGGAAAATAAAGATAAAAAGAGAAAAAAAATAGATGTCCTCGCTTACAATCATAATATAAAGAAAGGGAGAATATAGATTTCTACTTAATACTTCTATATATAAAGTAGATCACCAAAAGACAAAAATCCAGGGATTAAAGTAAGGACACCATATTTTTTTTGACGACCCATTAATTGCATATGATTGTTCGCCGTATATATATATGCACTGGAGTAATATAAACTTATTCGATCTTATCCTTTTCTCTCAATTCATAATTTTTTAGTCGAATTTATTTTTCCTTTATATAGAAAAAATTGTAAAAAATAGTAAGATGAAAAATATTTCTCCTTTAAAATCGAATAAATCACTCAGAAAAGTGAGTAAAAAGGTTTTTTCATGCATTACCCAAAAAAATATTAAAGAGGTTTCGGAATCGTTTTCAGAATTGAGCACACTCTTTCTCAAAATGAAAAAATATATGAAAGAAATTACCTATTTGATAAGTATTCTTGCGAAAGAATATTATACTTTTTTTCCTGAAACCCATTTAGACAAATATAAAGATATTTTTTCCAGATTAGACAATTTATCAAATTCTGAGCTTAAAAATTGCTTTTCTCAAATTGTTCTGCATCATTGTGAAAATCTTTTTATTTCGCCAAGAAGATGGAATCAAATTTCAAACAAAATGCGTAAATTATTTGTATCAAAGTTTAAAAAAACCATGCATGCTCCATCAACTAGAAAAATACTTTATCCTTACGGAGTCTGTTCATTGTAAAGATATGGTCATTATGCCAAAAAATGGAAGCGTATATTTTTGTTTTTTTTTTGAAGTCACTGATTATTTTCCAGAAAATCGTCCTCTCGAAGAAATTAATAAGATTGCAAAAAGAATTCAGAACTTGGAATATTTTACTGTCAAGTCGAAGGGTAATTATATCTGTAAGGTGGAAGATTTTAAAGATTTTGAAGAGGATTGGCATGATTATTATCATATGTTTATTAATAAGGGTCATTATTTTTTTAATAATATCGAATTACTGAAGTATTGTTTTAAACTCGACTTTTTTTCATTGGACTCATTATCGAAAGATATAAAGCTAAGAATTATAGAATTGCTGAAAATATCTGATGCCGAAATTAAAGAATTAAGAGAGATTGAAGATGAAGAATATCAAAAAATACAATAATACAATAATAAAATTTTGTTAGTTAATATCTATATTAACTATTTTAAAATTTTTCGTCTATATAGATTTGGTTTATTAATTGTTGAGCTGCAATTAATTTTTCACCGGTTGTGATTTGTTGTATGGAAGGTACCTTTTATATTGCTAATTTAAATTGTTGATTTTTTTTGATTAATATTGATTTCTATTTAATTATAACCTTTATTAATAAGTATTTAAATATTTGTAATAATAAACCTTTTTAAAAGCTGGCATATTTTATAGAATTAACATAATTTAACACTCATATCGAAAAAATGTCTGAAGAAGAAAAACAAGATGTACAATATTTTCTCCAATGGATTGAGAACGGGGGATTAGCAGATTGGATTGAGTACTTTTTGAATCAAGAGAATGAACAAAAGCTTAGAGAAATTAAAGAGGTTTATGATAAAATCAAAAGAATATTTGGATTTTAACCTTATTTTCTTGGTAAATTTATGAAAAATTAATAAGAACCTTTTGCTTAGAATTTTAGCTTATGACTTTTAACTCGTGTTTTAAAAATCATCTTTTATAAGCAGAAAGAATTTCGCTTCATTAGAAAAAAAAAGAATGATAAAGATAAGAGTAATTTAATTTATTTAATGAAATCCACAATTGCCTTTAAAAATGCGTCTGGATTCTCCATGAAGGGCAAATGACCTGTATCTGGTATGTCTACAAGTTCAGAATTCGGGATTAATTTATGAATGTTAAGGGTCGCTTTTCTTAGGGTCGATTGATCATATTCCGATGAGATGACTAATGTGGGAACTTTTATCTTATGTAGTTCAGGTTCAAGATTTCTCTCAAGACAGTACTTTATGGCGCTTAATCCTGCTTGTTTAGAAGTTTTTAAAGAGTTTTGAACAAAATCTTCCATAATATCCTCAGGAGGAGGTTTCATAAAGAATTTTGGAAACATTTTTCGCATCATTTTTTCTGGATTTCTTTTATACATCCATACGGTCAATTTCCACACAATTTTCGAAATAAACGTTCTTGATAAATAGACTGAGGTGTTCGAGCTTATAACGTGTGTAAGAGTGTCAGGGAATCGTAAAGCATAATCGAGCACTATATATCCTCCCATCGATTGCCCTAATAATGAATATTTATCCCATCCCAACTTTTTGCTTAATTCAAGGATATCCTTACTAAAAACCTCATGGGTATATTCCATTTCTGGTCTGGAAGAATCACCATGCCCTCTTAGATCGAGAGCCACTACGTCAAATCCCTTTTCTTCTAACTGAGGAGCGAAGGAATCCCACAACTCTTTAAACCCAGTCCAGCCATGAACAAGCATAATAGGAGTTTTATTTCTCTCCCCCCATCTTAAACATGCAATTTTTACATCGTTTACTTGTATATTAAATTCTTTTTTAGACATTTTCTCATTACTATTAATTTATTTAATTAATATGTATCAATTAAGCATATAGTTTTAAAAAGATTCTGTTTATTTAAATAAAATCAACTTTTTTTTTGCGTTGTAAAACGTCTTTAAAGTCTTTACCATAAAACTTTACTAATATGAAATGATTTACTATAGTAGGAAATAAAAAGTTCGTCTATTATTCTTGCATGAAATCTTTAACAAGAGATTATTTCATAGTTATAAATAGAGACCAGAAAGCGAAAAAAGAATTACTATATGATATTAATCTATTTTATCTTAAATCACTTACGGACAGCAAAAAACATTCTTTTTCTTTTGTCTCTATACCATTCTTTAAAGGAACCGTTATTTTAGGGTTGGATTTTAAAGATAAAATACGCGTTTTAAAGTTTGATAAACGATTAGAAAATGATGAATTAAGACCAATAGATCCCAATCTGTTTAAAGAATTCTTAATCTCACCGAATAATAAATATGTTGCATTTTCAAATCAAGCTTCATTTGAAGAAAAACAACCGTTTTTGGAAATGTTCAAGAGTTTTCAGTTTGATACAAAAAAAATAATTAATTTAACTTTTTGCAATACCTGTTTACATGAAAAAAAATTTAAAATATTGAATAAAGGACACCAAATAAACTCATTCAATAATCAGATTCTTTGTCCAACTTGTGCCGAGAAAATTGTTCTTAGACGTGCTCAGGCTATGGGCTTGGTTTCATCCGAAAAAATTTCTGGTAAACTAAAAAATTTTTTCCGCCATCTTATTTTAAAATTCAAAGATATTGAAAAAGTGCTTAAATCGTTTAAACCAAATTTTAATCCAGTAAAAAATAAGGAAAATAGAGAAATTACGTTATATGATATAGAAAAAAGTACCCCCATAAACAAAAAATATTTGAATTATCTAGTAAGAGACTTAAATGTACCTAATGAATTTAAGGAACTTCTTAAAAAGGCAAAAATTTCAACTCTCTTACCCATTCAAGCGCTTTCTATTGATAGAGGATTATTATCGGAAAATACTAATCAATTAATTATGGCCCCTACATCAGGAGGGAAGACATTAATCGGCGAATTAGCAGGTGTTTCAAAACTTCTTGTTGATCCAGTTAAAAAAATGCTATATTTAGTCCCCATAGTAGCATTAGCAAATATTAGACATATAGAATTTCAAGAAAAATATAATCAATTAGGTTTAAAAGTAATAAAGCGAGTGGGGGAATCATTATTGGATACAGAAGAGTATGATTATGAAATGAAAGACTTGAAGGATGCGAATATAATTATAGCTACTTATGAGGCAATAGATTATATTTTGAGAAGTGGAAAAAAGGAGAAATTAGGTGAGATTTCGACCATCATTATTGATGAAATACAAACACTTATAGACCCAGAACGAGGATTCTTATTAGATGGTTTAATATCACGATTAAAAGCAGTTTATCCCGAATCACAATATCTCTACTTAAGCGCAACCGTCGGTGAGCCAGCAATCCTAGCAAAAAAGCTTGATAGCAATTTAGTTCGATACACCAATAGGCCAGTTCCGATTGAAAGACACCTAATTTTATGCCAAAATGAAAGAACAAAATTGCAAACTATAAGAAATTTAGTGAGGGCCGCTTTTTCTGAGATCTCAGAATATGGATATAGGGGGCAATCAATCATTTTCACTAATGCAAGAAAGAGATGTGAGCTGATTGCGGCAAATTTAGGGAAAATAGGTATTAATATAAAAGCATATCATTCAGGATTAACTAATCCTGAAAGAAAGCAGATTGAATCAGAATTTCAATCACAAAAAATAGCAGGAGTTGTTGCAACGGCTGCATTAGCGGCAGGTGTTGATCTTCCCGCAAGTCAAGTCATTTTTGAATCGCTGGCAATGGGAATTAAATGGTTAAGCGTTGCTGAATTTGAGCAGATGCTTGGTAGAGCGGGAAGATTAAAAAAGCATGAGATTGGAAGAGCTTATTTATTAGTGCAACCAGAGAAAGTCTATTCGCCTGCGATGGAAAAAACTGAAGAAGATATTTCAATTAGATTATTAAATGGAAAAATTAAAGATTTTGAATTGGAGCCAAATGAAGATCGAATTCTCACAGAAATTCTTGCTTTTATTTCAATATATAAAAAAGGAACCGCGAAAGAAAATCTCTATTTGTTTTATAATAATTTAATCAACGGATATTATGAACTAAATTCCTTAATCCAGACCTTATTAAATAAAAATTTGATCACCTTAGAAGATAATAATAGGCTAAAGGCAACAGGATTAGCAAGAGCTATAGCCAAATCATTTTTAACTATAGAACAAAGTTTTGAAATTATTAACTTAATTAGGCATCAAAAGCAAAGTATTAAACAGATTGTTTTAAATTTGAGACCCTTAAAAAATGTCTATTTATCAAGAGCTGTGGTTGCCGATCTTTCCAAAAACGTAAATATGAAATATTTTTCTAATAATTTTTTCAGTTCTTCTGTTCTTTCACTTATGGACGCTGAATATATTAAGAAGCGGAAAAAATTTTCACGAGAATTTATTGATCTCGTGTTAAAGTGGATCAATGACATATTTAATTGTTCTTGTAAGGACAGTCCCTATTGTGAATGTGGCAGACTAAATTTAGAATCATTTATTCTTAATTTAAGAATCGAACAAGGATTTTCAGTGGATCAAATTCATGAATATTTGAAAGAATATTACGAGATTTTAGTATTTAAGGGGGATTTAATTGATTATCTTGAAAATTTGATTTATTCCTTTGAAAGTGTGAGAAATATAGCAGATGGAATAGAAGATCTTAATGCGTCTTATAAAACTGAATTGGTTAATATCCCCATCATAATACAAAAAATACGAAAAACGGGGAATGAGGGATAAACTAATAGGTATGAATTTCTAATTTATCATTATCTTCTAATTTATAATCCAGACCTACTCGTTTTTTCGTTTGTTTCGCATCTTCTCTAATAATCGTTGCAAACTCAAAATTATCTACAAACGTTCTATGTATTTTAATCGCAGCATCTTTTACTTTTGCTCCCTTATCTAGGAGCAATGGTTTATCAGAAATTCCATCAGCATCCATAGTATAGATTTTAATTTTATTAAGGAATTGTAGAATTATACTTCCAAAATTATCTGGAAACACCTTTTTTTCAATACTGCTACCGATTATAATAGGAAACATATTGGAATAGTTATTTTTTAACCTCTCAAAATTCTGTTCAGTGTGAGGAAGATCCCCTTTAGTGGCAATTATTATTGCCTTCTTATATACTAGAGAGGGATTTAAAGTTTCATAAATAGCAGCAAGATTAAAATCTCCATATATTTTTACTATGCAATTTTGAATCCCTGTTTCGGATACAATTTTTTTTATCTTTTCTGATAATTCAATATGAGCCCTAGATTCTTTAGTTAGAAAAAGAACTTGAATATTATTAGAACCTGTTTTTTCAATATCAATAGGAGGGGGCGATTTATTTATTGTGATATCAGCATTCTCTAATTCATTTAAAATTAAATTCATTTGAATATCGATATCTCGAGAGAGATCTATACATATACAAATTAAATCGCATGCTCTAACTTGCGCTAATATCTCTTTACCATTCCCTTTTCCCCGTGATGCTCCTTCCATTAAGGAAGGCATATCAACTATTTGGAATCTAATCCCTTTATAATCATAAATGCCAATCTCCGGAAGAGAATTAAATCTTCCGATTTTTTCTTCGGCTGCCCCCGTTAAATAATTTAATAATGAAGTTTTTCCCACTCCTGGAACATGATAATCACTTAAAATGATTATTTGAAGTCCCTCCTTTTTTATTGAGAAAGGACTTACAACCTTGACAGCAGATTTCTTTTTTCTCTCTTCAAGTTGTTTTCTAAGTTTCGCAAGTTTTGTCTTATTTAAAGCAACAATATTTTCTGTAGCTTTATGTTTAGGTACTAAAGAAATAAATCGCTCCAAGCGTTCTATTTTTTCTTCTAATGAGCTTGCCTCTAAATATTTCTCATAAGCTGCTTTCGCCTCGGGACCAATATTAGAAGACATTTAAATCAAGTGCTCTCTTAAAGCAAATTTAATCTATAATTATAATAGAGTAATAAGTATTAATAATCTAAACTCTTTAATTAATCTAGAATTTATAAGATATAACTATAAATTAAGATTTCTATTAGTTTATTAAAATTTAAAAAATAGAGCGAAATCTATCTTCTGTTTTCAATTTTAAATCGCCCAAGACTTCACTAACCCTATCTGAGAATTTTTTATTGAAATATTGCTTATTTTTAGTAAAAATATCATTAAGCGGAAAGCGATTTAAAAAGTGATTGCTAATCTTCTTTAACTGTTTTTTTACGATTTCTGTTTCTGTTTCTTTTTCAATTATAGCATAATAAATTAAGGTTTGTGCATTATTTTCCTCTTCGGAAAGGGGAAGGCGAATAATCTCAGTATAACAAACCATTTTAAAGGACGCTAGTGACACTACATTTATATCATCATTGAAAATCTCTGATGTAAAACTCTCAAGAGCCGTTAAAAACCCTGCTCTTAAGTCCGCATCTAGTGGATTTTTTGTATCAGTATAAAACTTAATCTCAAAGATGTTGCGATTGCTTAAATTAATACCAACTTCCAAAATCGCCAGTATAATCACCACTAATTAAAGATATCTTAATTTTAATTTAATATAATTTTATTGAAAATAAAATTTGTATAAGTTTTATAATTATAAATTAACTTTTCACTTATATTTTTATTTATATTTATGTTTATAATTTTATTGAGAAGAGGGCTTTTAGATAATATCTTTTTTAAATCCCCAATTTTCTGTTTAATATAGATGTAATTGATTAATTTTATTTTATTCTTTAATTATTTAATGTTCTACTAAATTCTAAGTCTATTTATATTTAAATATTAAACCTTTTTTTTAAAAAATAATAAAGATCATTAGTTAGAAAGTAAAATGAGTAATATTAAAAACACAGCACAAACCTTCCAATATAAAACGGTCAAAATTTTATTTATCTGTCCAAAGTGTAAAAAATCGAACAGTTTATCATTTCCACAATCTGTGGTCGATAATGCAAGGAATTTAACCACTATTTCAATTCCAAAAGGATTAATTTGTGAGCATTCCTTCCAAGCATTTGTTGATAAGAATTATAAAGTTCGCGGATACCAATTAGTTGATTATGAATTTGAAAGTAAAAAGGGAAAAGATGCTAAAACTGAAAAAGACAAATTATTATTTGAGAATTTAATACTTAATGGAAATGAAGTAACTTTTTATCCGAAGCCTTTGAAGGATGAGAAAGAGAATCAAAATTTAAAGGATATTTACGAAGATTTCTGGGAATATATTCCAGATAATAATCTTGTGTTTGAACAATTTATTAGAACCGATAAAAGAAGAATTCATTTCATAAAATAGGCTTTAGAATTTCCAATAATTTATTATTCTGCGCAATCTAAAGTTTCAATATTATGAATTGATGATTAATACTAGATATTAATTTATATTATTCTTTTAATAAATTTACTTAAAAACATTAAAGAAAAAATATTTTTATTCGTAAGATTGTTTTAGAGGAAGAGAAAAGGTTGGAAAATAAAATTCTTGATGGCAGAAAGATAGCAAACGAATTAAATTCAATTCTTGAAAATAAAATAAAAAAGGCAAAGAAAGAATATGGTATTACACCCAAATTAGCGACTATTCTAGTGGGAGAAGACCCTGCATCTAAAATTTATGTTAATATCAAACAGAAGACATGTAAAAAGATTGGGATCGACACTAAAATCGTTCAATTGGATAAAAATACAGCTAAACAAGAACTAATAAAAGAAATTAAAATATTAAATCAAAATAAAGACATTCATGGAATATTGCTGCAATTACCATTACCAATCGATTTACAAAATGACATTCATGAAATTATTAAATATATAATTCCTCAGAAAGATGTTGATGGCTTACATCCCGTTAATCTAGGTAATCTCTATTATAATAATGAGGAATTGGCTCCTTGCACCCCAAAAGGAATTATAAATTTATTAAATCATTATAATATTCCCATTAAAGGAAAAGATATTACAATTATAAACCACTCAACTCTGTTGGGAAGACCTTTAACACAAATGTTTTTAAATAGAGATGCTACAGTTTCAGTATGTCATGTTTATACAAAAAACCTTGAAAATTATACGCTTCAAGCAGATATTCTTATTGTTGGAATAGGAAAACCAAATTTCATAAAAAAAAAGCAAATAAAGAAAAACACCATAATTATAGACGTTGGGATAAATAGAGTAGGAGATAAATTATGTGGAGATGTTGATTTCAATGATGTTATAGAAAAAGTTGAAAAGATCACTCCTGTTCCGGGGGGAGTTGGACCCATGACCGTCGCTATGTTACTGCATAATACATATTTTTTATATGAGAAATGGATTAAAAAATAGATCCTGAATGTTTTCTCTCATTATTGTTTAATTTCTTTAAATTTCAGAAAGATCTTTTTAAATTTTTATACTAATTAGAAAGAAAAAGGAATATATGATTAATCTTAATTTGTTGCTTAAATTGAAGCATTTCTATATGAATATGAGATTATTTTAGGATTTTATAAAAAATTAAAAATAGTGTAAATAATTTTAAATTTTAAAATAAGATAATGATGGGAATCTATTATGGTTAAAAAAGAAAGAGAGAAGAATTTTCAAGAGTGGCCTATTTTTGATGAAAATGATATTGAAGCAATGTCTAATGTAGTTAAATCTGGCAAATGGTGGGCGGGATCTCCAGGAGATCATTCTGGAGAAAATATTTGGAAATTTCAAGAGGAATTTGCTTCTTTTCAAGAAGCGAAACATTGTATTGCTGTAGCTAACGGTACTGTTGCTATCGAGGCCGCATTATTAGCTTTAGGAATAGGATTAGGTGATGAAGTAATTGTTTCAGATTTTACGTTTGTAGCTTCTGCATCTGCAGTAGTTGCAGCTAATGCGGTACCAATTTTTTGTGATATTAATCCAGAGACTTTTGTTATGGATGTAGATCAAGTTGAGGGTTTAATTACCAAACGAACTAAAGCAATAATTCCAGTTCATCTTGGAGGCAATCCCGTAGAGATGGATAAATTAGTGGATATTGCTCAAAAAAATAATCTTAAAATCGTGGAAGATAGTGCCCATGCTCAAGGTAGCAGATATAAAGGGAAAAGGGCAGGAAATTGGGGAAATGCTGGCACTTTTAGCTTTCAAGCCTCAAAAGTATTAACGAGTGGAGAAGGGGGCGCAATTATATGTAATGATGACGAATTAGCTGATAAAATTTACTCAATTATTGATTGTGGGAGAAAGAAAAATCATTTTTCTTATGCACATTTTGTTTACGGAACAAATTATCGAATGAGTGAATTTTTGGGGGCCTTATTAAGATCTCAATTGAAAAAATTTCCAAAACAGCATAAGGTAAGAAATGAAACTGCAACATATTTTTCAGAAAGATTGAATAAAATAGAGGGGATCACTACAATGAAGCCCACTCCTGGAACAACAGAATTAGGATGGTATATTTTTCCTATCGTATTTAGACCCGAAAAATTTGGAGGTATTAGTAAAGAGAAGTTCTTTAAGTTATTAAATCAGAATGGAATTCCTACAGACAATTGTTACCCTCCACTTCATAGTTTAAGATGTTTTAAAGAAATAAAGCTTCGAAAAGGTATTGATTATTCAAACGCTAACTGGGGAGATCTCAAAAGCAATAATAAAAACTTCCCTATTGTGTCAGATATTTATTCTCGTTGCATTGAATTTCCACAGAGAATATTATTATCAGAGAAAAAAGCATTAGACAAAGTGTTTGATTTTATAAGTTCTTTAAAAAAGTAATGCTAATCGAAATATCTTTTTTAACTACATATAAACAGTTCTAAAAAGAAATAAAGAAGTTAAATAAAACTCTTAAAATTGTTTTAATAGATTACAGATTCAAGTTTTTCTGATCTTGAACTTTTATACATTGCATCAACTATTTTTAAAATTTTTAATCCATATTCCCCATTTGTTATAGTTTTTTTATCATTAATAATGCAATCCATAAAATGCTGTATCTCTTGTGGATATCCAAAATTCCAAGCTTCGGCGGGAACGGGAAATGTCCACCCTTGAGTGGATTCTGCTTTTTCGAGAGCATATCCATAACCATTCCTACTGTAGACATTAATTAAATTACTAAATGTGGGCGACACTTTAATTTGTCCTTGCTCGCCAAATATTTCGAATCTCATATCATATCCTCCAGGAGCAGTCCATGATTCCTCAATAATAACTTGAGCATCATTTTCAAATAATAAAATCCCTACTGCATTATCTTCGACTTCACACTTTCCGAATTTTTCTCTTTCAGTCTTTAGAGTTCTAGTTTGACAAAAGACTTCAAGAACCTCACAATCTAAATACCATACCAAACAGGCAATATCATGAATTCCTAAATCTATTAATGCACCTCCACCAGCTTTTTCTTTTTTGTAAAACCAGGCAGAATGCGGACCTGAATGTTGTTCTTTTCCTCTTGCCATATAAATATTACCAAGAGCTCCTTCAGAAATAATTTCTTTGGCTTTAATAAAAGAGGGGGCATACATATTATTTTCACAATAGAAAATTCGACGATTAGAAGATTTTTCTGCTTCTATCATTTCAATTCCCTCTTCTGGATTTCTAGCTAAAGGCTTCTCTATAAGCACATGGGCTCCTGAATGTAAACTGTCAATAGTAGCTTTTTTATGTATATAATTTGGTAAGCAAATCGAAACCACATCGCAGTTCTGCTTTAATAATTCATGATAATCTTTATACCACTCACATTTTAAGTCAAATTTTTTTATTAATTTCAATGGATTTTCTTTATGTAAGGCTGAAACTCCAATTATTTCAACATTTGGTAAAAGAGAATATCCATAACAATGATGTTCGGCTATGAATCCAGAGCCTATGATTCCAACCTTAATATTTTTCATTTAAATCACATTTAAAATTTAATTTTAAAATTGCTATGAACTTTTAATAATTAATTCTTCATTTACTCATTTAATTCTTTATAAATTAGTATTTATAACTAAAAAATACAAATTAATTTTTTTGAATAAGAAATCATTTAAACATTTAAAGAATGAAAGAACTTAGTAATTACTAAAATTTTATTTAAGTATGGTTATCAAACCTATTTATGGAAAAGGGATTGCAGTAGAGACATTAAATGCATTAGATAAGTGTTTAATAGTCACTATGAAGGAACCTTGGGATATCCTAAAGCCAAAAATTAGTAATATTCCCTTAAAAGTTAGCTTTAATAATTCTATGGATATTAAACATCTCAGAGAACTCTATCTCAGCTTAAAAGATTTGTTTAATGATTCTTATACTATTGTCGGAATAGGAGGGGGTACTTCTTGTGATACCGCTAAATATTTATCATGGAAATTAAAAGAAGAAGTTGGACTTGAATTAGATTTAATATTAGTTCCTTCAATCATCTCTGTGGATGCGTTTTTATGTTCTTCAATTGCAGTGAGATATGACAATAACGTTAATTATATTGGAGAAAGCTCTCCCAAAAAAATCATAATTGATTATGATCTTATAAAGCAGGCCCCCAAATATTTAAATAGAGCAGGTGTTTCAGATACGATATCTATAACTTCTGCTCTGGGGGATTGGAAATTGGCCTATAAAGAAAATCATGAAAGATTTGATAAAGATACTTTTGATCAAGCAAAAACTATTGCAAAAGACCTAATGAAATCAAAAAATGATATTAGAGATGTTAATGATAAAGGAATAAAAGCGTTGGTTGAAGGATTTTTTCGAGAAGTAACTTTATGTAATAAATGGGGAAATGCAAGGCCTGAAGAAGGGAGCGAGCATTTTCTAGCATATTGTATCGAATCTATTACACATTCTCATTATATTCATGGCCAAATCATTGGAATGAATATTTTAATCAGTCTCTATTTACAAGAAGATATTGCTGAATTTTCTATTGAAGAAATTCTAGAATTTTTTAATGACATTAACTTGGATATATCTCCAAAATCTCTTGAAATTTCATCTGAAATTTTAAAAAAATCTTTTAAAAAAATCCAAGATTATGTTAGGCAAGAAAATTTAATGTATTCGATTTATAACTCTCCTAGATTGAACCTAAATCAGAATAAGATAAAAAAAATTATTCAATTTATAAAATCAGTATAATAATAAAAAAAATAAATAAAAATTTTATATATATAGTTCTGATATTATTCCTCTGCTAAATCTTTTAGCATTCCTGCATCAATTCTATTAAATTCTTCGGCATATTTCACACCATACTTTTCTCCCATCTCTCCATACACTAATTTGACAAGTAAAGTCACTCTGATAGCATTTGGTACATCTTCTTCCAATAACTCAACATATAAATTATTCGCTCTTGCTAATAATTTATTCTGGTGAAACCAATTCTCCATTACAGTTTTTTGATGATTGATAGCATTTATTTTGTCTTCGATATAATCTGAAATATCAACATAGAAATTTAACACTGTTGGATTTCTGGCAAATAAATATCGTTCTCCAACTGTATGAATTTCTAATCCCTCTTCAAAATGTTCAGTATAGAATAGATCAAAAGAACTTTGCCAACAAGCTTCATTAACAGCTCGAGCGGTAATTATATGATCCATATTTTCCTCATCAGTTCCATTCAAATCGAAAGACACGACTAGATTCGGTTTGTATTTTCTCATTAAGCGTACTAATTTACCTCTTAATTCATGATAATCTGCTGTTGATAATGTATCTGTTGGATAGTCAAGATGGATAATTTCCTTTGCTCCTAAAGTCCTATATGCTTTTTCGACTTCTTTTCTGTTTCTTTTTATCCCTTTTTCCTTGGTTAATCCCACACAATCGGCGTAATCATCGGTAATTCTTATACAAATTAATTCATTTCCCTCTGATGATAATTTTTTTAAAGTCCCTCCTGCCCAAATGGTTAAATCATCAGCATGAGGGCCAATAGCTAATACAGTTTTATAGATAAATAAATCTTTTATAGTCTTCCTAATAATTTGTCCCGCTTCTACACCAATTGACTCTGTTTCATGGCCAATGAATTTGCCATTTTCTATATAATCAACCCACACTTGAGGTTTTAAAGACCATCGATTTAAAGGAATAAAATAACCTAATGAATCATTGGAATTACTAAAAATAATAGTTTCTATATCTTTTTGCTTATTTAAGATATCTGAAAGAAGATCTGGAAACGGTTCTCCTGGGATATTAATTAAATCAAGATCGCCTATTCTAACTTTACTGACAGAACTTACAATTTTTTCATTTTCATACTCTCTATCGAAAATTCCTAAGGTATATAATAATTGGAAGTCGGGGTTTTCTAATTTTAATTTAATTTTTCTAAATCGTATCTCTATAGGTGATATATTGATTTTCTTATGATTATCGTAAATTAATTTGATTTTAGAAAATATTTCCTTAGCAAAAATTTCCATCTTATCATATCCTTGTTCACAATAGATTGGAGACTGAGCACCACATAATCCTAGGGCAAATAATGATGTTCCTCCATAATTTTCTTCAATCATTCTTGAAACTAACCCTGGATAATCTCCTGAGATGGAAAGATTTTCTCGTGTTGTAATTTCGGGTTGAGCAGTATAAGACCAAAGACTCGCAATTAATTTATCATTTGAAAGAAATTTTACAAATTTAAGACTTCCATTCACCATTGCATTTATTCGATAATTCTCAATTAATTCTGGCAGTTCAGATTTTGAGAAATATACATCAACTTCCTCCAACTTCTTCTCTGCTTCCAGAACTAATTGAATAATAGTATCTATAAGAAATATCATATATTTCTTATTAATTCCAGATTTTCCTATTATTGGCCCCCATAAACCCATTGTATCTGGTCCAGCATGGGTATGAGTTGAGAAGATGTACACATTTTTATACGGAAAACCATATGCAGATAATCTATCTTTCACTTTTTCAATAACATCCGCAAACAGACCAATGAGTTCTAATGAAACTAATGCAATTTTATTATTTCCTTCGGATAAAACAATCACTCGAGCAAAAAGGGAATCATGGATATCTTTTATTTTTGGAGCCATCATAGTTAGATATCCCGCAATATAAGTATCTCCTACCTCTTCAGGAGGATTGATTTTTGCTTTTGCTGCTCCACATTTTAATCTCATTCATTACTCACTCTATCATCATTTTTCATTTTATTTTTCTAAATTTCTTAGTTCTAAAATCTATAAAATCTATTAAATAGAATAAAAATTGAAAAAAAATTAGTTATTATTATATAGAAACTTCTTTTCTTTTTTTATCATGTAATTGCTTCTTCAATCTTTCATTTTCTTCAACTCTCTCTTTGGTTAATGGATAGAAATATAAAAGAATCACGGCTATTATTAATATGAAGACTGGCCAGAAAATCTGAACTATTGGGAGAATAATAGGCGCCTGAGCAGGATCCGCAAGCTCATAATCCCCCCAGCCTGCACCTGCAAACACAATAGAAAGGACAATCAAATTAATTGCTCCAGATAATCTATTAAATAATGCAACTACCCCGTAATAAGCACCTTCTCTTCTAACACTAATCCCAGAACGAAGTTCATCGTCATCAATTAATTCTGCTATACCTTGATCGTAAATATAGAGAGAGCCTCCTAAACCGATGCCGATAAAAATGATGAAGATATAACCTGTTAATTCATTAAAAGCTAAAAGGTATAATAATAACGATGCAGCCCAGAACGACGCTGAAATTATATAAGATATCCTTACCCCTAATTTCTTTCTTAAATACATCCATAAGGGTGTTGAGGCTGCGGAAACCAATAAACCAATAAGGAGAATTAAACCAGGATCCTCTGAACCAAGTATATGTTTAGCATAGAGCGGGAGAACGGTGGGAAGGATACCATAAACAATAAAGATAGCAAGTGCTATAACACAGTATATCATAAATGCCTTATTTTTAAAAGTTATTCTATACGATTCTTTCCAACTTGGAGCACCTTCCACATCCTTAGAAAATTCTTTCCTTTCAAAACATCCAAACTTTATCATGATTGCAATTGTTGCACCTACTATTATTGCTGCAATAATTCCATTTATTACATATCCTCCAGGATCTGCAGCTACAAGATCTCCAATCACAATTTCGGGGAGTAAAAATGCGAGTCCAACTCCTAAAATGGTGAAAATGCTTCTCCAAATCCCCAGTGAACTTCTATCTTCTACTGTAAGAAACATTTCAGGCCATAAACCATTGAAATTTACTGTGTAGGTTGTAAATATTAAATCAAACACTATTAGAATTATGGTTAAATATAAGAATGTAAAGAATTCATTCAGGGTTGGTGGTGTCCAAATTAATACCATCAATATGCAAAGCGGGATTGCTGAAAGATAAATCCACGGTTTTCTTCTTCCCCATTTTGTTTTAGTTCGATCTGATAACACCCCAATTATAGGATCATCGATGGCATCCCAGATTGAATAAATAATGAATGCCAGAGCGTACCAAACAACATTAAGTCCGATAACTGTATAATAGAATGTGAATCCAAGAAATAAAAAATTCTGCAAAGAAAGATTGTCTGCCAAAGTTCCATTCGCATAAGCAACACGTGTTCCAAAAGTAGTCTCTAAACCAATTTCATCAGATTTTTTTCGAGACATATTATAATATTATATTTCGAAGTTTAAAAATATAAAAACATTAGAATTAAAACTTAGTAAAGTATTCAAGCAAAGTTTGAATATATTATTATGATTGAAATAGAATTTTATAGGATAACTTTGAATGAAGATTAAACCCATTATATTTATATATTTAAAAGTATATTATAGAATGTTTATGGGATAAATCTGCAATTGGCATATATTTATAAAATTTATTGAGAATATATTAAAAATGTAAAGAAAATATTTCGCTGATATCCCGTGATAATATTTCTCTATTCTGTTGATATTGTGCGTGAGTAATAAAAATTTGATCGAAGGAAGGCAAACTGCCTAAAATTGAAGCACCCTTAAAAATAGCTGTTTGTAAATTATCTGGTAAGAAAAAATGTAATATTTTTGAAGAGGATTCAAAATATTCAAGAATTTCTGGAACTTTATCAGATGATGAGAGCACTTCTGGTCTATCTTTTGCTAGTTTATGTCCACAATATGGGCAAAAAAGTGATGTTTTATCATCTATTTCCTTATTACATAAAGGACACTTTAATGGGGCTAAATTTTTAATTTCAATATCGATTTGAGTGATTTGCAGAGAAGCTCCGCATTCAGGACATTCTATTTTTCCATCTGAGAGATCTACAATCCTTCCACATTTTGGACAGGTATCATGAAACTTTTTAGTGCTTTTCACTGGTTGAAGAGTCTTCACTTGTCTTTCTGTTTCAATTTTGTGAGGTTTAGGTATAGGTCCATATTGAGAGATCTGAGAATTTAATTCCAATTCTAATCTTTCCTTAAATCCATTTTGAAGAAAATTACCGCCTGACAATATGATATGTGTTAATAAATCTCCCCAATAAGATTTATCTATCGAATTCAAACATTTTATTATAGCTTCGGGTAAATTTGGTGAATTTGAACCGATCATAGAAGGGTCAAATATCACTTCTGGTGCTTGATATAAGATATGTGGAGCGATTTCCATCATTGATCCATCTGGTAAGGGATATTTTACTTTTTCAATCGTTTTATTAGGATTATCTGGATCCAATGCGAAATAGCAATTTTCTTCTTTTATTTGTCTTAAAATTTCACTTGATGCTGAGGAGCTTAAACTTATTCCCTCACGCATGAGAAGTAATTCTAAATTATGATTTATATCAATCCCCGCAAGCTCCAACCTCTGAATCGCTCTATATATTATTTGCCCATTTATGATAGGTACTATCCATGTAATCCCAACTCCACTCTCAATCACAAGAGCTGTGGTTAATCCCACGGAAAAACAAGAAAGGAGGGGACTCGGAATCATAATTATGCTATGGAATTGATGGGTTTCGAATAGAACTCTTGCTATATATTCTCGAATATCTTTTTGTTCGGACACGGATTCTACATATATAATAGGATGATTTTGTGGGTTCTCAATCCTTAAAAGGGTATAAAATACATGATTAAGGATCTCATAATAATCCTCCCAACTAGTTATTATGCCTCTCTGAATTGGATGATTTAGGTTTAAAACACCTCTTAGTTTCATAGCCGCATCACCTACATATATATCATGCATTTGCGTTCCAGCGTCGACCATCACCGATTTATATTTTCTCTTTCCTGTGATACAAGGAAAGATATGACTTGGATTTGGTTCACCAGCAAATCCTGCCTTTACATATCCTGAACCAATATCCAGAATTATCGGAGCGCCTTGGGGAGGTTTTGACATTTATATGAATCCTTATAATTTGTAATTATTAGTAAAGTCATTAAATAATATAATAATAATAAGAATTATTTTAATTAAATATTATTTTACCTTAACCACTATATTATTGCTTTATATTATTTATTATTAGCAGTTGCTCTTTTTTAGATCTAAAAAACATTATGTATTGTTCCTATTTAACTTTCGTTTTTTAAATTGATAATCGCTTTTTTAAGGTTTCTATTTCTTGGGCTAGTGTTTTATATTTATGTAATAGTAAAAGTCCCCAATCTGAAAGTTTTACCCATCCCCCACCTCCTTTTCCGCCTTTACTTGTTATTGCGGGGGGAATATTTGTCCTCTCCTCAATTCTTTTCAATATATTCCATGCATACTTATATGAATAATTACATTCCTTAGCGGCCTGCGTTAGAGAACCTATTTCTTCTTTATCAATTATTTCCAATAATTTCGCCCATCCAGCGCCTAAAACACTTTTTCCTTCAAATGTAAGCCAAATTTTTACCCCATAGCCAATCTTTTTCTTCTGATTCTCGATTTCATGAAAATTCTTCATATAATGTAAAATATTGTAGTATTATTTATAATTATATAATATATAACGATAAAAAATTAAAATGAATACACTTTTACATTATTAATATTTATTGTAAATGTATGGGTCTTAAAATCAAACATGTTTTTCATTGGACAATCAACTAAAACTGGTAAAGAAGTCACTAAGGATTTATATTATTTTTCAGAAAATCAAATGTTAGATTGTAATCAATATTTAATGCACGATACGCAAAATGATGAATTAATTCTCTTTGATG
This sequence comes from Promethearchaeota archaeon, assembly GCA_016839555.1. GTDB lineage: Archaea > Asgardarchaeota > Lokiarchaeia > Sigyniarchaeales > SOKP01 > TEKIR-8. The sequence continues at coordinate 192,414 of JAEOUA010000001.1, read as the reverse complement.
CAGGAAACGGTAAATCTCTTAATAGTTTATTTGAAGGGATGAAAAAATTAGGATTTTCCTATGAAAATATCACAAAAATATATTTAACTCATGAGCATATAGACCATGTGCTTGGGTTATATCCATTAATGGAAATATTGAAAAATGACCCTCCTGAGATTTTTGCTTATACTGTAACGGCAAAGATTTTACAAGAAGGAAAAAGAAATAAGATTTTTCCGGGTAATTTAGGTATTACCCCAGAAATGTTTGGTGTGGATATTAAACCTCTTAATGTGATTGAATTAACTCCTTCTGACACCGTTAACATTGCTTCAAACTTTAAATTTCAGATTTTTCATACCCCCGGGCATTCTGAAGGGTCCATCGTTTATTATGAACCTAACAAAAAGATTTTAATCCCAGGAGATTTAGTTTTTATTGGTGGAAGTTTCGGGAGATATGATTTTCCCGATGGGTCTCTTAAAAAATTGACGAAATCAATCGAATTTGTTAATACCTTAGATGTGAAGTACCTTTTACCAGGCCATATGGGGATTAGTAATGAAGGAAATAGGGAAATAGAATATTCCACTCGAATGGTTAAATCAATAAGTTCCTATTTTTAAATATTCTGCTTTTTGACTACCTTAAAAATTTACGATATCCTCTAAATATTTTAGAGAAAATAATTTTTAAATAAAAAACAGCATTAATTAATAATTAACCAATATTAATAATAAATTTACAAAATAATCATAAAAGTGAAATAAAAATGTCTCAATCTAAAGAAGAAATAATCATAAGGAACTACCCAAAGGTAATTTTCTTTTACCCTTTAGCATTAACTTCTTTCGTTCTATGGCTTATACAATTATTTGCATTTCCAGACGGCCCCAATGCTTTTCTAGGTTATTTCTGGATATCGGTTTTCTTTATTAATTTATTTGTTATCGCATTTGATTTTTCTTCCACGAAATTTTTCCTTTTAGTTTTAATTATCGTGGTGGCAATCTTAGTTGTTATTTTCTTATGGGTAAGTGGTCGATTAACTATTCAAGTGTCTACAGTAGAAGCATTTAATTTTGGTTTGACTTGGCAATTTTACTTAATAATGAGCATTGTATTTGCGTTTACTCTTTTCTTTGTATTCGTGAATTCTCGCTTTAATTATTGGAAAATCGAGAGAAATGAAATGTACCATAAATCCGGTATTTTCGCTTCAGCAGAGCGCTATCCCGTAAGTGCTTTAAGAATTAAGAAGACTATTCCTGATGTATTTGAATTTCTTTTTCTGAGAGCCGGTTCGCTAGTTCTCATGCCAGGAAAGAGAGAAGAAGTTATCCAATTGCCTACCGTTCTTAATATAAACAAAAGAGTCGAAGAACTTGACGCACTCTTATCATATGTATCTGTAGAAGCCGATGAAGTTGATTAAATAAAAAATAAATTTTTAGTACCTTCTTTTTTTATTATTATTTTTTTCAATTCTTATTTATCCAACTTATTAAATTAAATTTCTAATTTTCAAAATTAAATCGTAAAAAACTTATTATAAAAAGGATTATTGAAAGTAGAGTAAAACCTCAGAAAGAATTATAGTAGAAAGGTTATATCATTAAAGATAATATGTCTTTTAAAGTTGAAAATTTTCAAGAGTTCCCAGAATTACTTTCCTATGTAAAAAAAATAAATAAGTATATAGAAAAAGATAAACAAGGAAAGCTTGCATCAAAAATAAAGGAGTTTCAACTTCTTTTGGAAAAAAATGAAAATCTGCAGGTACCAATTACTTATATTTTAAGTATATTGATTGAAATTTATCCTGAAATACTCAATTCTTCTTTTATTGGGAAAATTGAATCACTCATAAATTCAGAAAATATTAAATTAAAGGTTAATTCAATTATAATTTTAGGATTTTATCTCTTACATCACCCTAAACTTTTAAAACAAAACTATTATGATATATTTGCTAAATTATTATTAACCAATAAAAAAGATATAAGAGACAATTGCTATTTTTTTTTAGATCGAATGGTAAAGAAAAATCCTAGATCAATATGTAATAATAAAAACACTTTATTAGATGCTCTAGGAATCGAAATTAAAGATGAAAATACTGATAATATCTTATCAATCATTAATTTCCTTAGTCAGTGCAATAATTACAATTTTAGACAGCTTTATTCTATAAGAGCTTATTCAGTTCAAATACTCAAATCAATAGAGAATAACAAAATGGATAAACTAAAATTAGGTTTACTTTCACTACTCCAGACGCTATTCCCTGAGATAAAAGTACACTTAACCAATAATAAGGAGCAAGAAAAGGATAATTTAATAGAGACATTACAAAATGTATTCATTATGAAAAGGTACGATTTTACTGAAATTAGAAAAGAAAATAATATAACCTTTAAAGAATATTTAAAGGACTTTAAAAATTCAAGTTTAAAAGAGAAGGAACTTTACTTTTATACTAATAATCAAAAAACTAATAAAATATATTTCTATGAGTTAGAAAGGGATAAAGTATTAGATTTTTTTGAACAAAATAGAAAGATTTCCCATGAAGAAATATTAAAAATTTTTTCGAATGTTTTAGAATCTCCAGATATTGCCTTATTTATTGAAACCTTATTAAGATTAGGACATATTCAAGGATATTTTTCAGATTTCTATTTCTATCCTTTTAAATTTATTTATTCGACCTTATTAGGTGATCTGAAGGAAAAAGGAACAATATCTATAAAAGATTATAATTATCTTCCCCTAAAGTATATTCATAAATGTATAAAAGAACTTGTAGAAAATGAAGAAAATCTCTTATTGGTTGGAAAAAAGAAGGAGATTTTTTATAATTTGCCCAACATTAAGCAAGAAATTTCCGAGATTGCTACTAGGGAAGCCAGTATTGATTTAAAAAAATATCGGGGGAAATTAACAACACCATCCTTTTTAAAATTGGTACGACTTTTGCCAAATGAATATTTAACGAAATTTCATAAGGGTACTAGTTGGTTAACCAATATTGGAAAAATTAAATTCGAGCAAGAGCTGCATAACTCAAAAATTATCGGATATTTTGATATAAAAAAAATCTCAAAAAAATTACAGCTAAGTGAATTATTGTTAAAAGATATATTCTCTACATATATAGATGAAAGAACTGGAATTTGGAATATATCTAAAGATAAATTTTATTATTCAAAATATATAAAATCTGAGCTTGAAAAAATTGATCAGATGAGAGACTCACGAGAAAAAGTTCAAAAAATTGAACAATTAGCTACTAAACTAAATATTGAGGAGCATACATTAAAAAATGAATTGGATGAAAAAGTTAGTTCTATAGCCAATGAAATTAAAAAGAAAGATAAAATAAAGATATCAAAATATATGGAAAAAACAGGTATGGATTATGAGTCCTTTTTTGAGTTTATTAATTCTTTAGGAGTATCATATTTAAAAAAGGGAGAAGTGTTACTCTTTAATCCATCAAAAATAGAGAATGCAAAAAAGAAAATAAAACAATTTATCAAAAAGGAATCATCCGCTAAAGATTTCATTTCATTAGGCAACTATGATGTAAATTCGAAATTAATGAAAGAGTTGATTGAAGAATTACAAAAATCTGAAAAAATAAAGGGGATTTTTTACGAAGTAGAGAATGAAATACGGTTTTACACAGAGCGAGGAATAAAAAATATAATGTTATCTGAAATATTTATTTTTTCCTTATATGATTTTTTTTATGAAAAAGAATTATCCCCTAATGACATTAGTCTTCTTAAAGAAATTTTTTATCATCTTTACGAAGCTGGAAAATTAAAAGGACAATTTGATGAAAAAACATTAACTTTTACGAATGAAGAAATAGTTTTCGCAAATGATTATAATGCTAGTTTTCACGAGTTTAACAGACGAGTTTATAATTATATTGAAAAATTTAATTCTGAATTTCAAAAAATTAAAAAAATTTTAATAAAAAAATCTACCATCTCGGCTAAAGAAGTAAAATGGATTGAAGATACGATTCACAAAATTAATAAAAGAGATATATATTGGAAGAATGAACTAGAAGCATTCATTAATAGAGTAAATGAAGAATTAATAAAAAAACAGGGTATATCCATGAAAAAATTCAGGTCTTCTCCTTATTTAAAGGAAGCAATAAGAGAAGATATAAAAATATTCGCTGAGGATGAGGATATAATAGATTTAATGGAGGGATTTAATCTATGGGTGCAATTATTCAATAAATTAGAATATAAATATGAAAATATCCTATTTTATCAGAAAAGATTAATGAAGAAGCCGGATGATGAAAAAACAAAAAAAAAGCTGATGGAATTGAGAGAAGAATTAAATTTAACAAAAGAGAATTAGGATTTATTCATTATCTCTCTTCTTTTACTTTTTTAATAAATTCATCTATATCAATTTTCTCATCGGGCAGTATATTATAATTTTTAGGACTAGAAGCGCCATTGGCTTTTAAAATTCCTTGATCTTCAAGATAAGCTAAGGATCTCCAGATAAAATTTATTTTGCTCCTATTACTTGAGGAAACGTTAATACATCGTCTTACACGTTTTGTATTAACTAGATTTACATTATTTTCAATCAGTTCATTGATTGCAGTTAATGTATCACTTAAATTTTTTAAAAAGAAATCCATGCTTATATTATGCCTCTATTTAATGAATTACATGCTGTAAAATATAGATCTTTTTGTGATAGTTTGAATTGTAGAATTAATAGTATATATAATAATTTATTATCTCTTCTTATATAAATCTATACATATATAAATATTGTTTACCGAAAGCATTATATTAAATATGAGTTCTAGGAAATGTTTTCTTTTAGGTAAATATTTAGTTGAAAATGTCGTTGATTTTCATAACTTTTGTGGAAAAAATAGAATATTTATAACAGATATTTTGTCAAAAAAAAGTAATATTAGTGGATTAATAATTATATAAATCCATTTTCTTAATTTTTAATTACCACATTTAATATCTTTATAGAATTTTGTTTTATGATAACAGGTAAAACTATCATACTTCTCTCTTTTTTTTGAATTTCCATGAAATATAAGAATTATAATTATTAATTTTTATTTTTAATATAATTTCGAAACTAATTAATAAAGTTATAGTAGCTTCTTTTAAAAGAAAAGTCGTATTTTTATGGGAAATTAGGTTAAAGATCCAAAAATTTCATATTTATACTTATATTTTTTTGTTTTTTCTACATTTAGTTTTTTTTCTTTATGAGTTAAGATCAATATTAACTATGTTAAGATAGGACTTAACTTGAGTTAAGATAAGTATTAACCTTTTTTATTTTTTTGAGAAACTTTAAGGAAAGACCTTAATCCTCCTCAGATTTTATAAGGATGATAATAATAAATGCTCTTTTTATTGAGATTCTAGCGCTAAAAAGGTTTTTTTGGGATATCACCGATATTTTTTAGCAACGATCGGATGAAGATCGAGATCTCTAATTTTTACCTGAAAAAAACTTTTAGTTTTTATTTTTTTTGTATTCCCTCTAACTCTATTGATTTTCCTATTTGAGAACGATTAAGAACATATCTTAAATTCATTCAGTTATTATAGGTATGCTCATTATAGCATTTTTCTTATTTTACTGATAGAATGAAGAAAATTAAAATTTTATTAATGAAGGAAAACTCTTTTACCAGTAAAAACCAGAGAGCACCCTAATTCGTTAGCTCTTTTAATTATAAGATCATCCCTTATTGAGCCTCCAGGATTAATAATTGCCTTTGCTCCCGCCTCTACTGCAGCTTCTAAACCATCGGCAAATGGGAAAAAGGAGTCTGTTCCCATGAATGATTCTTTTAATGCCTCTTTATGACCGAATTCTACTGCCTTTTGAGCAGCAAGTTTTACTACATGAACCCTGGATTGCTGGCCGGCTCCAATTCCAATTGTATACATACCATCATTATAAATTTGTGCAAAACATGCAGAATTAGATTTTGCCCATTTAGAAACTTTATATGCAAAAATTAATGCATTTTTTTCTTCTTCTGATATTTTTCTATTACTTACCACATTCCATTCTTTTACAATTGGTTTATGATCATATTCTTGAATTAATACCCCTCCCAATACACTCCTTAATTCTAAATTTTGATATATCTCTTTTTCCATTTCAATTAAGTTCCCAAATTCTAAAATTCTTAAATCTTTCTTCTGTTTTAGGATTTTAAGTGCATCAGGCTCAAATTGGGGTGCCATAATTACTTCTATAAAAATATTTTCTTTGTTAATAATATAATCTGCTATTTCCTCTGTTAATGGTTTATTTATCCCCCAAATACCTCCAAAGGCAGACATAGGATCGGTACTAAAAGCTCTTTTCACAGATTCTAACTGATTTTTTCTGTCTAATGCAATCCCATTTGGTGAGGTATGCTTTAAAATAGCGGTAACATAATCCTCTTTTCCAAAATCTAATAACATTTGCATGCAAGAATCAATATCTAAATAATTATTAAAAGAAATTTCCTTCCCCCATAATTGTCTTATATTATGTAATCCAAGGGTTGCAGACAGATCTTGGTAATATGCGGCTGCTTGATCCCAGTTTTCCCCGTATCGACAATCTTGGACTTTCTCATAAACTTTTACAATTTTATCAGGGAGAATTTTGTTAGATATTTGATCTTGGAGATAATTAGCAATAATTGCATTATATTCCGCCATAATAAGAAAAACATCTTGGGCTAAAGTTGCCCTTAATTGATCGCCGATGATACCATTGTTTTTTTTTAACTCATCAATAATAAGTGTATAATATTTTGGATCTGGAACAACTACTACATCTGGATAATTTTTTGCCGCTGCTCGAATCATTGTAGGGCCCCCAATATCTATCATTTCTAGTGCTTCCTGTAGAGTAATATCCGGTTTAGAGATCGCCTCTTTAAATTGATATAAATTGCATACTACCATATCAATTGGAGGAATATTATATTTCTTGGCGTCTAACACATCTTTTTCAATTTCTCTTCTATAGAGAATCCCTCCTTCGATTTTAGGATGTAATGTTTTAACTCTCCCTTCGAACATCTCAGGTAAACCGGTGTATTCTGAAATCTTAACAATTTTTAGACCATTTTTTTCCAGAAGCTTGCCTGTTCCGCCCGTTGAGAGTATTTCAACATCAAATTCATCTACTAAAGCTTTTACGAAATCAACGACTCCAGTTTTATCAAAAACACTTACTAATACTCTTTCAATTTTTTTCATAAAAACTCATAACTATTAAAATGATTTATTGCATTCCAATTTCAACAATATTAATGAATATTTTGTATAATTTTTAATTATCTTTCTAGCCAATTACTAGAAAAATTAAAAATATTAAGGATTGAATGAGAATATTATTTAATTTTTTTTCTTTTATCAACCATTAAAACTATGGCTTCAACTTGAAAAGTAGCAATAGTACCCCTTTATTTTTAATTATCAGAGAATTTAAATAGAAGTAAAGAAGGAGTATAATAATAAGATTTTAAAAAAAAATTTAGGAAATATATTACCCCATTAAATCGAAAACTAATTAGTTTGGTATGTCATAAATGTAATTTTTATGCTAAAGACCAAGAATATTGGGAGAGGGAATACGAATGCGGAGCGTATAAATTAATACGACAGATGGTTAAAGATAATTTAATCACCTTTGATGAGATTGAGAAATTATTCAAAAAAATAGACCTAAATCCCTCGAGAGAGCTACAATAATTTAAGGTCTGTCTTTCTTTTATTTTATGTATTAATTAATTAGTTAAAGAGAATCTATTTTAATATACAAATTCTTTATATTAAATAATGTTCCAAAAAATTAAAAAATTAAAAGAAGAACACTTAGCTCATTTAGAAAAAGAATTAGAGAGAGTAAAGAATCGTTTAATTCAAATAGGTGTTAAAAAGATAATTTTATTTGGATCTGCTGTAAGAAATGAATTAAATATAATGAGCGATATTGATCTTTTAGTAATAATAGATTCTAACAAATTATTTATTGAGCGTCTTAAAGAAATTTATTTAACTATTCAACCTTCGGATGTGGATATATTAGCTTACACGCCATCTGAGATTGAAAAAATGAAGGAAAATAATTTATTTATCGAACATATTTTAAAAGAAGGAAAATTAATTTATGAAAGAAATGAATAAATATAAGGAAGAAGCAAAAAGATGGCTAAATCAATCAATTGAAGATTTGAAAAGTGCTAAAATCTTGCTAGAAAATAAACGGTATTATTTGGTTTGTTTTCTCTTTCAACAAATTGTAGAAAAAGCATTAAAATCAATACTTTATTTTAATAAGCAAGATTTGGTCATTGGACACTCAATAAAAAAGTTACTAGATTGGGTATTAGAATTTAATGATTCATTAAATGTCCTAAGTAATAAAATCTCTTTCCTAGATACTTATTATATTCCCACTAGATATCCCAATAGTTTACCAGATTCCATTCCAGCGGAAGTTTTTACAGAAAATTCTGCAAAAGAAGCTTATAAATTAGCAGATGAAACAGTTAATATTGTTAAAAAATATTTAAAGGAAAAACAATAATTTTCTTCTATTCTTCATAACCATGTTCATGGTTACGAAGGAAATTATGGAAATGATTATGTTTATAAGTTTTAGAATTATGAATATACTTTATTTCTTCACTTTCTTCTATTTCTGCTTCATCTTCAACTAAAATAATATTTTGATGATGTATATCTCTTATCCTAAAATATATAGTAGAATTCGTAAATAAATAATTGTTAAATGGTTGGAAACTTAATGGTTTCTAATTTTTATTTCTTATTCATACCGTCCGATCAAATCATGGGGTTTCTGTTCTCTTATACCAACAGCACTCACCAGTCCAACTTCGGCTGATTTCATCTCTTCAATATTTTGCGCTCCTGCATATATCATACCATTTGTAATACCTTCTGTAAGAGTTTCTATAACGCCTGAAAGTGGTCCAACATAAGGAACATAGTCAGATACTCCTTCGGGAAGTGTTTTTGCACCCTCCACATATCTATCAAGTATATAATTTGAAGTACGAGCTTCTTTACTACCCATACCGCGATAAATTTTAACTTTGCGACCTTGTATTGTATCAATATAACCGGGAGATTCAGTACATCCGGCAAAGAAATGACCAGACATAATCATATCCGCTCCCACAGAAAAGGCTTTAGGTAAATCTCCGGGGTTTGCGAAGCCTCCATCAGCAATTAATCCTATGTTTGGATTATAATCTTGAATCGCATCGGCAACTTGAGCGGTGGCGAAAAGTGTTGGAGCTCCCACTCCAGTTTGAATTGAGGTAGAACAAATACTTCCAGAACCCATCCCAACTTTAATACCTAAAATTCTTTCATCAACAAAATCACATTTTGTTAAAAGATGTTCAGCAGCTTTATAAGTTCCAATATTTCCCAAAACAAAATCAGACTCTACAAGCTCCATTAATTTTCTTATTCCTTGTATATCCATCTCTTTATAAAAATCAGCAACATCTGTAAAAAAGATATCTACATTTTTATCAATCTTTTTTAATACATTTTGGAGTTGAAGGGATTCAGGAACTTTTGGACTAATTGCCAGACCACAAAGTAATCTTCCCTTCTCATCTATTGAAGCAAGAGGAAATTCAGGTTTCAAGTCCTTTTTGGTTATTAATCCTCTGAGATATCCATTTTCAATTATAGGGAGTTTCTCAATTCTATTTTTAAATAATACTTCTAAAGCTTCTTCTCTCGATACACCCGGCTGGATTGAAATAAGGTCACGAGTCATATAATCTCTTACCTTCCCTTCCCTAATGTCTGTTTCTGAATAAGGAATATCTCTCTTGGTAAAAATTCCGGAAGCTTTGTTTTCTGAATTTGTAACTACAAGTCCGCTGATACCTTTCTCTTCCATATGATGTTTTGCCTCTTTTACAGATGCATCAATATTAATTGTTGCAACATCCATAATTACAAAAGATCTTGCTCTTTTCACTTTTTGGCACATCTCTAATTGCTTTTCAAAAGAGCAATTTCTATGTAGCACCCCCAAGCCACCTAATAAAGCCATTTTTATCGCCATTTCCTCTTCTGTGACCGTATCCATAGCAGCGGACATTATAGGGATATTAAAATGATATTTACGTAATTTAGCAGAGATATCTATATCAATACTCCTTGTATACCCCGGCAAAATTAATATATCATTAAATGTCGCAATAATTTCTTCAGAATGCACTTTTTTACGAAAATAGTCTGACATTTTTTTAATAAAATATAAAATTTTTATAATGTATAAAAAATGTGAATATTAAAAATTTATAGATTTATTTCAAAAAGATAATAATCTAAGAATATATCGCTTTTTAATATAATTTGTTGCCATTTTAAATAAACTTTACTAATTTCTTTAATAAAACAACGAAGGATCATTCACATTATTGTAAGATTTTTTCTTGGCATAGCCATTATTCTTGGATCATCAATTAATTCATTTAAAGTTGTTATAAATCGTTCCTTATCCTTTTGAATATTTTCTGTTTCAATCGAAACATAATTACTTACATGGTCATTATATACTTCTGAAGTTACATTATCCCCAAGGTTGGCAATAATATCTCGCTCCTCTTTAATATTTTCTAGAGGTGTTAATAATTGAAATTCGCCTTTTTTAACCCATTCATATAAAGGAGTATTAGGAATCACGTGTACTGTTCTAAAGCGAAAAATATTAGGATTAATTTCTGTTAAAACTCTGGCCGTACCTTTCATATGTTCCTCGGAATATTGTTTACCCCCTAATCCTAATAAAACATATAGCGATAATTTTATACCCGCTCCCATTATCCGTTTTCCCGCTTTGATCATTGATTCTGCATTAGTTCCTTTTCGCATTATTCTGAGAACTTTACTCGAGCCGCTCTCTAAGCCCATATATGCTATATCCAATCCCACATCTGCTAATTGTTGTAATTCATCATCAGATTTTCGTAAAATATCTAATGCCTTGGCATAGCAACTAACTCTTGGCACATTATGTAACTTTTGTCTCACATATTTAATAATTTCCACGAGAAAATCTGTGGGGGCTGAAGTAGGATTTCCACCCGCTAAAAACACGGGATATCCATGGTAATTTTTTTCAGCATAGAAATCAATATTCTTTTTGATATCTTCTATATCTCTAATGGCATATTCTTGAATTCCACCGTATACGCCACTCTTATATGTACCACAGAAGGCACATTTATTCCAGCTGCACCCACCTGTTACTGCAATAAGCACCGAATAAGCTTCGACAGGAGGTCTTATAACGATTTGTTCAGGAAGTAATTTATTCATCATTATTTTTAGCCCTAAATATTATTTGATTTTAAACTGCTCGCTTTAGCTATATGAGTGAAGGAAACTTTTTAGATTTTTTCTTTATTTTGTAAAAGCACTTTAAATATTAAGATTGTAAAGTTCTAATTCAAATAAAAGTAAGAAATAATTGAAAGGATAATTTAATTCTTACCTATTGTATTCCTATTTTATAGATATAATCGGCAAATTCATTAAAAAAACTTTTTTGCTCTTTATTAAGGTCGGGATAAATTTGCTCAAGATTTTTTTGAGCTTGGTTTATTAAATTTTTAGAAAATTGCATAGCTATTTGAATTGCGTTAGTTTCAGAAAAAATATTTTTAACTTGGGCAACATCATCTTCGGTTAATTGAGGTTTATTATAAATTTCATTCAATAATTTCCCTTGGTGTTCATTTACATTATTGAGAGCCAAGAGATATGGAAATTTATTTTTCTTTTTTCCCTTAATATCATCTGTAATATCTAATACATCGTCTATGATAGCATAAGCTTGTCCTATTTTAAGCATCGCTTCTGAGAGAGGCTCTATTTGATAATGAATGTTTCCTTTTGCTAAGATGGCTCCAATTTTTGCTGATCTTTCGAAAACACGAGCTCTAATCATTTCAGCAATACTTAGATATTGTTCGATGGTCATAGTAATGTTATGAGAATTTAGATATTCCTCAATTATTTGCCCTTTCAGTACGTAATCTATAGCTTCTGTATATTCTTTTATTGATAGTAATTTCAATTTCTCTGCAAAAGTAGAACTTTTGAGTATATCAATTCCTAATAAATAACTATAAGTCCCACCAAGAAGAGCCATATTGGTGCCATATCTCTTCGAGACTTGTGAATTAAGCTCGTTAGTATTATTTTTCAAGATTTTTTCCAATTCATTTTTAAATTGATAATGAAGTGTCAAAGCACCTCGACGATTTTGATCATCATCTACCAAATCATCTTGTATTAAATGAGCATTATGTAAAAATTCAACAGAAATAGCAACTTTTCTGATTTCCTTGATTTCATCTTGCAGATATAAAGGATTAATAATCCCCTTGAATGCTTGAATTAAAAGAATAGGGTGAAGACGTTTTGCTTGTTTGTTTAAAATAAATCCTTTAAATTCACTAATAAAATCTTTAAATAAAATATCCTCTTTACGTTGAATTAATTGATTATAATATCTTTTTAATTCATTATTAATTGCTTCCTTTTCAGAATTTAAAACCTTTTCAATCATATAAATCATTTTTTTATTCTTATATTAAACTTAAGACACATCTGCTAAAAAAATATTATATAATAAAAAAAAAATGAAAGCCTATTATTTTACTTTATTAAGAGATTAGCTATTTTATCTGGGAGAAAGAAGCCAAGATAATATTCAAAGACACTTGCAATTAAAATTAATCTAATAATTACTAAAAGAATAAGATCTCTAGGGAGTAATGCATCTAAAAATGCTCCAATACTGAAAAAGATAAAAGCTGTAGCTAAAAACCTCCCTTTCCAATTCGTTTTAGGATCCTCTGATTTTAAAGCAACTCGAGCAAATAGCAGTCCTGTTATTAAGGCTGATAAAATACCAATAATTGGAAAAATAATAAGCACAATTTTTCTATTAGAATAATATAGATCACTCTCAGGAACATCTGTGAAACCGTACAAGATATTAATATCTACTATTAAAAAAAGAAAGAGTACTAGCTCCCACAAGATACATATAATCCCAAATATAACTTGGACCAGTTTTTTCCTTTTTACGTTCATTTGCGAATACACATTAATCCAAAAAACTAGTGCCAATGGAAGAAAAGCATTATTTAAAATTACAAAAAGATATTTGTTAATTGGTTGACCAAAGATTAATACAGTTAAAAAAGAGAGTAGAGTCCCCCACCATGCTGAGCTTAAAAAAATATAGGTTAAACCAACTGGTATAAACTCTTTCTTCTTAAATTCAAAGTATTTCGATGACATCTTTAATCCTATAATAATTGAAAAAACGACGAATATCAGGGTAAAAATATTGATATAAAAATCTACGATATTAATCATAAATCTATATCAGACACCATAATATATAAACCTTAGGACAAATTTGAGATATAGGTTATTCTAGGCGTATATAGACGCTGAAAAAATAGATTATTAGGGAAATTAAGGAAAAAAGTTTAAAATTAATTTAAGCGAGGGATTTCTGATTCAGGTTTTCTCGAAAGTTTTTTAGGTCCAGCATATAGAATAACAGCGATCAGATATACACCTATTCCTATACTTGCGCTAATATAAAAGACCATCTGTGGCATTAATCCTAAATAACCTACAAGAAATGCCATGTCAAAGTTAAAACTGAAATGCATGATTATGGTCAATATAAGGCTCCCACGGGAATTATTGTAAACCCAAGTCATAAGAATTGAAATAACAAGCACTAATGGAACAAATATATACAATGCAAGTCTATCTTCAACAAAATATAGAGGTAAATGCCAAAATGCCCATATTAACCCCAAGAAAATACTTGATACTAATGCGCTGAATCTTGACTGCAATCTTGGTAAGGCAAATCCTCTCCATCCCGCCTCCTCGCTTAAAGGACCAGAAAGGAAAGTAAAAAGTAAGTAATATAATAGTATGGGGGCAGTAAGGCTTGGGTCGATTCCAGGAGATTCCCCTCCAAATAAATTATAAATCAGCGCAAAAGCAAGAGGTCCCAGCATTATGAAAAATGCTGCAAGGTACCATTTGATTCCAACTCGCCATTTAAGAAAACCTTTAAGTAATGATTTTATCTGATTCCATCCACCACTCAATCCAGATATAAAAATCGCAGATATGGTTGGGCTCCAAGCCGAAAGAATCCAATAAAGTATTTCGGGAAATGCTTGTTTAAATATTAATTTAAGAATTACAGAAAGCGTTATTAATGCATAAGATAAGATGAAAAACAATATTAGGGCAATTTTTTTAAAGAATTTTTTTTCCTTTGACGGTTCTGAAAGAGGTTCTTGATTAGAGACCATGATTTTGTAAATTTTTTAATTTTTATATTTATTAATGTTCAATTAATTCATTATTATTTTTAAGACATATAAACATCATCAAGGATATTGAATGCTTAATTATTTTCAAATATTTAAAAATTAATGTTATATACTGTTTAATATTAAGAAGAAGAAATTTGTTCAGTGACTATTAATCCTATAAAAAGTAATTGTATAGTAAGTGCGATAAATAAAACCCACTCCCAAAAAGGAAAATCCAAAAGCCAAAAAAAATCATGAAAAAAATAATCTAAAATAATTTGAATTACTCCAATAAAAAGAACAGCCGTTAGTAAAAGGGTTATTAATGATAGGATCAAAAAATAGATTAAAGTTAAATTTTTAATTAATTTAAAAATTTAAGTTATTAAAAAATAATCTATCGTAAAATCGAAAATAGGAGAAATAAATAATGAAGATTGGAGTGATTTCTGATACTCATGACCATATGGATAATATTTCTAAAGCAGTTTCTATTTTAAACCAAAGGAATGTAGATGCCCTCATCCATTGTGGCGATTATGTGTCTCCATTTACCTTCAGAGTATTCGATAATCTGAATGAAAAGATAAAAGCTAATTTTTATGGGGTCTATGGTAATAATGATGGGGATCGAGTGTTTCTCAAAGAAAATCTCGGCCAAATCTGTCATTTAGTAGGTATGGAATTAATATCTGAATTTGACGGCAAAAGGGTATTTGCGGCACACATGCCAAATGAGGAAGTCGTAGATTCCATCGCAAAATCGGGCAATTTTGATATTGTTCTTTTTGGACACACTCATGATGTTATGAATAAAACCTATGATAATGGTGTGTTAGTAGTAAATCCCGGTGAAGCTTGCGGTTATTTAAGCCATAAAGCGTCATTTGCAATTGTAGATACAGATAAGATGGAAGCAGAAATAATAGAAATTTAATTTTTTATATTTTATTTTTTGCCTGTTTTTTTGATATTAGGTATCTAATATACAGATGATATATCTCTTTTTATAGCTTCACGTAAGTATCATAATTAAACACCCTTATAAAGAAAATGAGTAGAACAAAAGAAATCTTGTGTTACGAACGGTTCGTTAGTTTATTTGAACCTTCTCATTATCCTAGAGAGAAAATAGCTCAATGGGCTACTTATGCCTTCTGCAGGAAGATCTGTTTTCCCTCTATTTATAGCACTTCATTTCAAAAAAATATGATCATCCTTTATCTTGCATTAATTAGGCAAGAGGGTCTTATTATGGAGGAAGAGAATTCAAAGTTGTCAAAACGAGATAAGAAATCAATGAAACATATTTTACTGAAAGAATTAAATTAAATATATATTCTTAGAATGGAACTCTGAGTAACATTTAAAAAAAGGCTTTTGCTCTATAAAAATAAAATTTTATAAAATAGTAGAAAAAATACTAAATTTAGCCTCAGAATTTTTGAAGCAAAAAATATAAACTTCATTATGGTTAGTAGGATAAATTATCATCTTCTAGAAAAACATATCAATATAATCTTCTTTTAGAGTCATTTGGTTTTTCATCCGAGGCGACTTATTAATTCTTTGTTTATTGAATTATCAATTAAATCCTTCAAAAATCAGGAAAATTTGTTTTACTTCCTTAAATTATATCTAAATATTGAAATTAATGCTTGAATTGATAATTATTCGAAGTGTGCTGATGTATTTACTTTTTGGAAAGTTTTTTTTAAAATAAAAAAATACTTGATTTAAAGAGCATACAACATATTTGAGTGAATATATGATTTATAATATTAAAAATATTATTTTTTATTGAAGCAAATATCAATTAAATCATTTAATTTCACTTTAGAAGCATTTCCAAGATATTTTATTTGTATATACATTTAAATTATCGTACTTACTATTATTATATAAGGAAGAATAACTCAATTTTTCTATGTATTTAAGGATCTAATTCCTATTAAGACGTTTTTTTCATAGAATGAAAAATAACTATTAACAAAAAAAACCGATTATTAATGGCAGAAAAAAAGGGGATTGAGGACCTAACTGAACCTGAGCAAAATCACTACGATGCAAAAAGCATAAAAGTGTTGAAAGGCTTGGAAGGTGTCAGAAAGAGGCCAAGTATGTATGTAGGCGATACAGGGGCAAGAGGTCTTCACCACCTTGTTATGGAAGTCATTGATAACTGCGTGGATGAAGCTATTAGTGGCTATGCTGACCATATTAGAGTTATATTTCATGAGGATAACTCCGTAGAAGTAAGAGATAACGGGCGAGGAATACCAATAGATATTCATGAAGAATTTAATAAACCCGCAGTGGAAGTAATTATGGAACATTTACACGCGGGAGGAAAATTTGATAATAAAATGTATAAAATTTCAGGGGGGCTTCACGGAGTCGGCCTTTCAGTCGTAAATGCGTTATCAAAATGGTTAGATCTTAAAATTTACCGAGATGGTCAATGTTATAAGCAGAAATTTTCTCGGGGAAAGAAAGCTTCAGATCCAATAATAATGGACAGTCCCAAAGAAAAGCAGGGAACAAATATTAGATTTTACCCTGATGATGAAATTTTTGAGTTCAATGAGGGAGAGTCAATATTTCAGTTTTCCACGATAGCTAATCGCATGCGTGAACTAGCATTTCTTACCCCTCAGGCAAAGTTTGAAATTTACGACAAGAACACTGAAGAACAAAAAGCATTTCATTATGAGGAAGGGTTAAAAGAGTTTATAGCTCATTTAAATGAAGAAAAACAACCACTCCATGACGAAATCATTTATATTCAAAATGAATATATTGATGAGACGAAAAAAGGGGAAAAAAATAGTATCAGAGTTGAAATTGCGATGCAATATAACCAAGGGTATCAAACAAACATTTTAACTTATTGTAATACTATAAATACGATAGAGGGAGGAACACATCTTACCGGATTCAAGTCTGCCTTAACTCGCACCTTGAATAGTTATATCGAAGAATATATGGGAAAAAAGTATAAAGGTCTCACTTTAAGTGGGGGTGATACGAGAGAAGGGCTTTCCGCAGTTGTGTCTATTCAATTACCAGATCCTCAATTTGAGAGTCAAACAAAGATAAAATTAGGAAATCCAGAGGCTCGCCAAGCAATAAGCCAAGTCCTTACTGAAGATTTAATGAAATTTTTAGAAAATAATCCTGTGGTTGGTAAGAAAATCATAAATAAATCGATTGATGCTAAAAAAGCTAGAGAAGCGGCGAAAAAAGCTCGGCAGTTAATAAGGCGAAAATCAGTTCTTAATAATGCACGAATGCCAGGAAAATTGGCAGATTGTTCTTCTAATGATCCTAAAGAATGTGAAATCTTTATTGTAGAGGGTGATAGTGCTGGAGGAAGTGCTAAACAGGGCAGAGATAGAAATTACCAAGCGATTCTGCCGTTAAGAGGTAAAATTTTAAACGTAGAAAAAGCCAGAATAGACAGAATTCTCAAAAATAATGAAATTTTAGCTATTATAAAAGCTCTTGGGATTGGGGTTCAGGGAGTGAACGATGAAGACTTTGATTTGGATAGTTTAAGATATAATAAAGTCATAATCTTTTGCGATGCAGATGTGGATGGAGCCCATATAGAAACCCTTCTGCTTACATTTTTCTTTAGATATATGCGCCCTTTAATCGATAATGGACATTTATATGTCGCAGCACCTCCATTATATTATTTTAATTATAAAAAAACGGGTAAATATGTATATTCAGACAGACAGAGGGATGAATATATTAAAGAACTTATGGAAAAATATGAGTTAAAAGATTCAAGTGCAATAAATATTAAAAGATACAAAGGACTGGGAGAAATGTCTCCAGATGAGTTATATCAAACAACAATGAACAGAGAAACAAGGGTCCTCAAGCGCGTTATTTACGAGGATTACTTGGAAACCGATAAAATTTTCACGCAATTAATGGGAAAAGAAGTAAAGCCTAGACGAAAATTTATAATTGATAATTATGATGAGGTCTCTGTTCTTGATATTTAACTAGTTAGAAATTATATAATCTTATATTTATTTTTAATATAAATCTTAAATTCAAAAAGAACGGGTCTTTTTTTGACAACCGAAAACGAAAATATTAAGGAAATTTTATTAAAGAGAGAAATGAAAGAAAGCTACATTGACTATGCGATGTCTGTAGTTGTTGGGAGAGCTATTCCTGATGTGCGAGATGGATTAAAACCAGTTCATCGAAGAATTATTTGGTCTATGACGGATAATAATCAATTTTATAATAGACCTCATGTAAAGTCTGCAAGAATCGTGGGAGATACCTTAGGGAAATATCACCCTCACGGTGATGCTGCAGTTTATAACAGCCTTGTACGTATGGCACAAGACTTTTCCATGAGATACTCATTAATCAATCCTCAAGGTAATTTTGGCTCTATAGACGGCGATCCACCAGCAGCCATGAGGTACTGCGTAACAGGTGATACTCTTATCCTCACTGGAGAGGGTTTGATCCCAATAAAAAAGCTTTCAGAGAAAGTTAGAAATAAGACCTCCTCAATTTTAAGTAAAAAGATTGGTATTCAAAAGGACATTAAAAATATCGAAATGAATAATAATTATATGCTTCAATCAATCGTGTCCGAAGGTTATGAAGGAGATATAGATATTGAGATTCTTTCTTATAAAGGGAATATTAACAGAGCAACAAAATTTTTTGATTCTGGAGTTCACAATATCATCCAGGTGGTCACCAAACAAGGTTATTCAATTAAGGGATCGGAAAACCATCCTGTACTATGTTGGAGTAAGGATTCCAATGGTAAGCCAATGACTGTTTGGAAGACTTTAAGAGAAATTTCTAAAGAGGATATTGTGATTCTTAATCGAAAAGGATTGTTCCCAAAAAAAAATTATAGTACAGTACATCACATCCCGGAGAGTTCCGATAAAAGACGTGAGGTAGAATTTCCAACAGAGATCACCGAAGAATTGGCATTTTCTCTTGGAGCTCTCGTAGCAGAAGGCAGTATATCAGATACAGTTCAGCAACGTCTCTCTTTCAACAATAAGGATCATGAATATTATGAGAAAGTGAAGAATGGATTATTAAATTCATTCCCGGGGATCTTTCTGTATGAAAGGCCCGAATATGAAGGATGGAAGGAATTTTCTCTACACTATAGGGATGTTCTTGATTTTCTCTATAGTATCGGGCTCGATCCAGTCAAATCAGATGAGAAAGAGATTCCATTTTCGGTATTAAGATCAAGTAAATCCGTTGTAGCTTCTTTTTTACAGGGTTTGTTTGAGAGAGATGGATCAATCCAAATAATCACAGATAAAAGACATGGAGGAAAATCATCTAACCTAAATTACACTTCAGAAAGTATTAAGTTACATCACCAGTTGAAATATATATTACTTTGTTTTGGGATCATAACTAGTCATCTCATCCCAGATCCGAGAAATGATACATATAGGATTACTATACTTGGAATGGAATCAAAACTAAGGTTTGCTGACGAGATTGGATTCTTTTCATCTAGGAAATCAGAGAAACTTGAGGAGCTTCGGGAAATAGATGGTACAAGACTTAGTAAAACTGATTTTATTCCTTACTTAGCGGATTACTTTAAAGGTAAATATAACTACCGGTTTAATGAATACTTTCAAAAACAGAATATCGATAGATATAATTCTCTTAAGAAGAAGATAAATCACATCAAAACATTTATTGAAGCATATGAAGTATCATTACTTGAAGAACTTATAGAGAATAATTATCTCTTCCAAGAAATAGATTCAATTAATCACCTTTCCGAGGATCATGTTTATTCAATTCGGGTAGACTCGGATTGTCATTCATTTACAGCGAATGGATTCATCAATCATAACACTGAAGCTCGAATGTCTAGAATAGCCAGTGAATTAGTCGAAGACATAGATCGCGAGACTGTTGAATTTCAACCAAATTTTGATAATACTTTAAAAGAACCTATTTATTTACCATCAAAAATTCCTAATATCTTGATAAATGGAACTAAGGGAATTGCTGTTGGGATGTCCACTTCAATGCCTCCTCATAATATAACGGAGGTCTGTGAAGGAATTATAGCATCAATAGATAACCCAGATATTTCTTTGGAAGAACTAATGGAAATTATAAAAGGACCTGATTTTCCAACTGGAGGGATCATTACCAATCCTTCAGGAATACATAATGCATATAGCAGTGGATCTGGAAAAATTAAAATTAAAGGCAAAATCGAGTTAGAAGAAAAAGATAATAGAAGAAGACTAGTAATTACAGAGATTCCCTATTTGTTAAATAAATCTTCTTTGCTCAAAAAGATTGCAAAACTCATAAAAGAAGGAGTTATAGAAGATGTAAGTGATTTACGAGATGAATCCGATAGAAAAGGAATGAGAATTGTTTTAGAATTAAAGGAGAAAGCTCAACCAGAAATAATAGAAAATAAATTATATAAAAGAACCCAATTATTTAACAGTTTTAACATAAAAAACCTTGTGTTAATTGAAAATGGAAAATTACCGAAGATTCTTACACTTAAGGAATTAATTGAAGAATACATTAATCATCGACTTGATATTATCTATAAAAGAAATGAATATGCACTTAAGAAGGCTAAAAAGCGTCTTCATAAAGTTAAGGGACTAATAATTGCATTAAATAATATAGATAATATTGTTCAAATGATTAAAAATGCAAAAGATAAAAATGATGCGAAAATAAAATTAATGAATGCCTATAATCTTACAGAAATTCAAGTAAAGGCAATTCTACAAATGCCGCTCTCTCGATTAACAAATTTAGAACAGCAAAAATTATTTGATGAACAAAAAGCATTAACAAATCAAATAGAAGAAATTAAGAAAATTTTGGAAAGTAAAGAAAAGAGACTTAACATAATTAAACAAGAACTGGCAGAATTAATGGAAACATATGGAGACGAGAGGAGAACCCAAATCGAGGACTCAGAACCAATTAGAAATATGCAAAAAAAAGATTTTATTAAAAAAGAACCCACTATGGTGATATTAACAAAAAATCATTATGTAAAAAGAATATCTGTGAAATCATATCGGGCTCAGCATCGGGGAGGACGGGGGAAAAAAGGAATGGAAGTAGGAGAGGAGGATTTTATAAATGATTTATTTGTATGTTCCACGCATGATAATATCCTCTTCTTTACTTCAAAAGGAAGAGTTTATTCAATTAAATGTTTTGAAATTCCGCAACAAACCCGCATAGCGAAAGGAAAACCGATTGTCAATATTATTCCACTTCGGGATAATGAAAAAATATCTGAAATGATACCTATTAATAATTTTAATAATAATAATCGGTTAATAATGGTAACCGAAAATGGAATTGTAAAAAAGATTCGATTAAAAATATTTTCAAAAGTCCGAAAAACAGGAATAAAAGCACAAAGAATTAGGAAGGATGATAGTTTAGTCAGCGTAAAAAGACTTACTAATGAATTGCAGGATATTTTTATTGCTACTAAAAAAGGTTATGCGATCAGATTTGATGAATCAGAGCTTAGAGAATTAGGTAGACCTGCTATAGGCGTTAAGGGTGCTGATTTAAGAGACGGAGACTCTGTGGTTGATACTCTTTTGGTGAGTAATGATGATATTATTTTGACAATTACTAAAAATGGAATAGGTCAAAGAACTTATGTAAAAGAGTATAGAAAAACAGGCAGGGGTGCGAAGGGTGTTTATAACATAAATTTAGCAGATGATGACTCTGTAATCGCTGTAAAAATTGCCAAGGAAAAGGACATCATTATTGGTACTGAAAAGGGTCAAGTTATTAGAGTACCAGTAGAATCCGTAAGAATAACTCATAGAAAAGCTAAAGGTGTGAGAGTGATTAATTTATATAAGGATGATTCTGTTTCAGGAATTGGTAAATGTGCTAAACAATTATAATGAAATCTTTTTATAGAAAAATTATGATGATTATATTCTTTGCTCTTTTGCTTGGCGGCGATAGGTTCTTTTAAAGTTTCTAAATGTTCCTTCACCTCCTTCACCTCCAAAAAATTTGGGAGTGAAAAATTTGGCTCTCAAATGATCCATAAAAATTAAAATAATAAACAATTTATTCGGATCTAAGACATTATAAAAATGAGATAATCGTTCGGGCAATTCAAAAAAATCTATTACGACATTTTTTCCTTTTTCTTGGATCTTTTTATAAACAGGTAACCAATAATCACTACATTTAAGTTCATTTCCTGCTCCGGGAACCCATTGAATTCCGTCAATTGATTCAATCTTTAGTATTTCATCCAAATGAATTAGTGCATCAGGACCATCCAAATGATAAATGGCATAGTCCATTTGGTCTGCTTGGGCAATAATATCCGGTAATACAAATCTTCGGTACCACTCAGGCGATAAAAAAGCAGCAAAATCACATTGTATGGGGTACCAAGGTTTATGACACCAAATGTTCATCCAACTATTATAGCCATCTGAATAGCGCTCAATTATTTTCTGAAGTTCATCATATACTTTCATCCATTTTTCAAGAATAATTGACCGACAGGTATCGATAAGTTCAGGATTCCTTTTCATTGTTAAAATTAATTTTGTAGGTCCTAGAAAGGAAGAAATGATGTCTAAAATCCCTCCCAGATCTTGTACCGCAATACAATAATTAACTCCTGCTCGTTTAGCAGATATTTCGGTGGTTTTTATTAATCTTTCATACCAAGGATTATTCATATTAATTTTTACATTCTCAAGTAATGGCACTATTTTCTTTTCGCTGGTATCTCTTGAAAACCATACAGTTCTAGATTTATATTCCGGCATTATTCCCAATACTGAAGCCATAATACCGGGTCCATAATTTGGAAAAAATCGTGGAATATTTTCTCCTCCAAAATAAAATATTTTTGAAATCTTTTCGAATGTATCAAGAGCACCCTTTATATCATCCCAAAATTCTGCTAAATGAAAAGGATCAAAATATTCCAAAATAATATCAGTATGTGGTATTTTTTTTCCTTCTTTAGGAAATATATACGAAATGCAAGGTCGATCAAGTATTTCATGATCCCACCAAAGTTTAAGCCGATTTTTCGCTTCTTCTATATCCTCTTTAAAAATACTCATCTATTTTTAGCACTTTTTTCCAAACATCTTCTTTTATTATAAACGAGAAAAACTAACAGAATATAAAGTTTTTCTTATCTATATTTTCAAATTAATACGAATTTTTAATAGAATAAGAATTATTCTATAGTAAGATGGTAAAATGATGCAGATAAATAAGGATAAAATCCTCATAGGAGTAATTTCAGATACTCATCTTCCTTCCCGAGGCTCAGAAATTCCCCAACAAATTATTAAAGATTTTAAGGATAAAAATGTCGATTATATTTTTCATTTAGGAGATTTCACTACGTTAGAGACTTATAATAGTCTTATCGAGAATTTTGATAAAGATAAAATAATTGCAATCTCCGGAAATATGGATAATCGTGAAATTAATGAAAAATTACCCACAGAAAAGGAATTAGAGATATTAGGACATAAAATATTTCTAACTCATGGAAGCGGAGGACCATATAGAATTATTGAGCGATTAAATAAAAGTTATAATTTATCTAAATATGATATTATTCTCTTTGGGCATACCCATCATCCATTTAAAGAAGAAAGAGATGGCAAACTTTATCTTAATCCTGGTACTCCTACCGATAAGAAATTTACTGATGTCAATTCCTATGCATTTCTGGAAATATCGAAAAATAAAGTGAATTTCGAAATTAAATATATATAATTCTCTAATTCAGGTAAAATTCAAAATCAAAAAGAGTAATTATTAGGGATCTTTAAGTATTACTAAGAAACTTCCCCTGAAAGCTTTTTATAGTGGTTCAGAACGGCTTGTCGGGATGCAAAGACAAATGCACGCTTGACATTTGCACCGGTGATCGCTATTGTCTCATAGACTAAGGTATCATCTAGATGTGCTGTATTTAAAGCTTCTCGAACTTTATCTACCTTTATTATATCATCTAAATCGCGCTTATTCGCCATTACTACCATAGGAACCTCGGGTGGATCCCCTGGTTTGGACGAAATTAGTTTTTTCCCATAAAATCGTAATAATTCTTTCAAAGACCAGATATTTTCTTCCCATTGGTCAATTAAACTATCCCACACAAAAATTATGGCATCTGTACCTTTTAAAACAGTTTGCCTCTGAAATTTATGCCTACGCTGACCGGCAACAGTGTAAACTT
Source organism: Promethearchaeota archaeon (assembly GCA_016839555.1). Lineage (GTDB taxonomy): Archaea > Asgardarchaeota > Lokiarchaeia > Sigyniarchaeales > SOKP01 > TEKIR-8. Next base: position 167,701 of record JAEOUA010000001.1, on the reverse strand, counting down.
GAAAAACAACATTGCTTACCTTAGCCACAACCCTGTCAAAAAAGAGTGTCCTTCCAGTAGGATCCGCAATTTGCTGCATGTCTCCGCTAGCAAGGCCTTCTTTATTATAAACCCACTCTAAGGCAGTTGTTTTACCGCCAAGGCTGGGACCATAAAAACATATCTTGAAAACGAGTGTTCCATCTCCACGCCGGCTGGGCATCTGTTATAACCTTATGATAATTCCTATTAAATTTTTTATATTAAATCGAATAGATATTCTATATTAAATCTATAGAACTATATTAATTTAAAAATTTGCTTTCCAATAAAATTTATCGTATCTTATTAGTAAATATTGCTTTTTCTTTTGTTCATTAAGAATTTAGTAAAATTAACTTTATAGAAGTGTGTTTCTAATATTTTTTCAGTTTTTTATAGAAAAAGAATTTTAAGCTTAAAAATCAATTTTATATATATGATTATACTTAAAGACATTGAAATGGATTTAACCCAATTAAACAAAGCAACGAAAGAATTTGATATAGAGCATTGGTTTGACAGTATATTTGATAGATTGGAATTAGAATATCAAGCTCAAGAGAGAGTCTTAGAAGGAAGACCTGATTGTTTAATTGGTGATGTAATCATTGATTATAAATATAACATAACTGAGAAAGACTTAGAAAAATGGGTCAAAACAAAGGGTACACAATATATTAATGAATATTTTTCCACTCGTGGTAAATATCCAAATCTTCTAATAGTAATTTCAGAAAAATATATTTATTATTTCAATAAAGAATTAGTAATACAGAATAAACGAGATATTAATGAAAAAACGATAATATCTTTAATTGAAAGTGTTTTAGGTCCAAAGATCATAGATTCTGAACAATTTGCTATTTTATTTGGAATAAATTCTCCTATGTATATATTAGCATATTCACGCTTGGAGAACCATTTTATAGAACGAAATGGGGAAAAGACAGTTTGCTTTCAACAATGGAAAAAACACTTTTCATTAGCTTATCATGATGAAGATGTTGGAAAAGAGTTATTCTTTAGACATTCTTATCTGAGCATGTTATTGAAATTAATTCTTTATCAAGAATTCATGGAACCAGGTGAATATTCCAGAGATTCTTTTAAAGGATTGGAAAATTATTTTGAATTATTAGGAATTTCATTATTTCATTATGATTTTTTTAGATGGGTAATAAATGTAGAAGGGTTATGCGATGAATTTTTTAACAAAATGAAAACCATGGAGTTTAAAGCTACCGACATTTTTAGAGCAATTTATCAAGAAATGATTATTGCTGGTGTTAGACATCGATTAGGAGAATATTATACTCCTGAACGATTATGTAAAAAAATGGTTGAAAAAGAATATAAATTAGGAATGCGTGTATTAGACTCATCATGTGGATCTGGAACATTTCTTATTGAAATCCTTAAAAAAATCGATGATAATATATCATTTTCAGATAAAAAACCCCCAAATGAATGGTTTGAAGCTGTAAATAATATTTTTGGATTTGATATTAATCCTATTGCCATTCTTACTTCTAAAGCAAACATATTATTATATTTAAAATCCCATCGGAAATGGATTGAAAAGATTTCTATTAATGTTTTTTTATGCAATTCAATCGATCCTCTTCAATTTTCACCAACTCAAGATGTCCAACTTGGGAAGTTTTATAGTTTTTGTGTTGATTTACTTGGAGATGAAATAGAATTACGAATACCTGGTGATGTTTTAACTGAGAAAAACATAGAACTTTTTCAGAAACTAGTTAGATCAATATATAATGTCTGGGAAGATTTTCATAATTTTGATGATGTTTGGGAAGCTGCTTTAGCAAGAATTTCAATTAATTTTGATAACTCCTTTCTAAGTGATCAATCCAAGATTAGGCACCCAATTTTAGAATTTTTTGAAGAATTATTCGAATTAAAAGCTCAAGAAAAAGATCATATCTGGTTATATATTCTTAATAATCTTGTTGGTATTAGATCCTTATTATTACAGAAAAAGATGGACTTAATTATTACTAATCCTCCTTGGCTTACATATAAAGATGCAGATATAAAATTACGTAATGATATGAAAAAAATTTCTGAACAATATAATATCAAACCCGGAGCTCATAATGTTACAAATATTGAAGAAGCAATCATATTTTTGTATAAAATACCGAATTTATATTTAAGAAGAGATGGAAAAGGAAGAGTTGGTTTTGTAATGCCACGATCTTTATTAGTTTCATCTCAAAATCAAAAAGCCCGAAGATTCGACATTTTTAAAGATATTGAATTTTTTGAGTTCAATGACTTAGTATTTAATATAGATTGTTGTTGCTTTTTTGGTAGTTTTATTACTGAAATTGCTCGTCGGCGAGATGTATTTGAAAAATATCCTGCTAAATGTACATATTTTGATGCCCAAATAATGGAAAAACAAAAAAAATTTGAACTTACTCCTTACGCATATTTTGAACCTCAAAGAGGAGAAAAATATCTTATAAAAAAATTAATTAGACCTGAGCAAAAAGATGAATTACTTCCTTTTAGTCTTTCTGAATATTATTCCGAATTTATTCAAGGAGCAGATATGATACCAAAATCTTTATTGTATGTAGAAATATTAGATCAAACTGAGAATGGAAGAATCTCCATTATTGAACCTTGGATTTCTCCTCAAGCAAAAGGTTTTTGGAAAAACAAACATTTCAGCAGAGAAAGAGTAGAGACTGAAAATTTATTTAAGGCAACCTTGTCTAGAGGTTTATTCCCTTATTATATAAAACTTTATGATATATTTCTACCCTTAAATAAAAATCTTGAATATAAACCAGAAAAAATTGGTCCATATAGTAGAAAACATTGGAATAAGATAAAAAAGATATATAGAGAGGAAAATAAATATAATCTCTATGATATTGGGATAAATTATCGAAATAAATTATGTAAAAATGGTAAAGTAAGAAAAGAGCAAAGAAAAAAATATAAAATTGTTTTTCCAAATGCAAAATCTCTTATGGCAGCAGTTATAGAAGATCCTAAAGGTATAATTTTTGTAGATTCAACTTTATACTATTATGGAACTGATATTGAAGAAGAAGCATATTATTTATGTGGCATGCTTAATATCAAAAAACTTTATAAAAGTACTAAAACCATAAGCGATACTAGACATCATCATAAGCGACCATTATATTTTAATATTCCAAAATTTTCTAGTAGTAAAGACCAAAAAGAAATAGCAAGGTTCGCTAAGCAATGTTCAATTAAAATAGAGGAATTAGCTAATTCAGGAGAAGAATTGAAAATGTCTACAATTCGAAGATTAATTAAGGAGGAACATGATAACATAAGAAAACTTGGACTTAAGATTTTAAAAGGTGTTAAAGGGCTAAAAATAATAAAGGAATATCTTTTGGAATAAATTAGAATCACTAATTTTATTTTATGATTTTAGAGAATTTTATTTCATTATTGTCTCTAGATTTTTGATTTAATATAAATCTTTTAGCTTATTTAATATTAATCAGAAATTTTCATAAAAAATTACTAATTTTACATTCTCTCTCAATATAAATAAGAATAAAGTTGATATAATCTTAAAATTAATTTTTATAACTTATTCTTATGATGAAAACTGACACTGTAATTCTAGCATTAAAAAAAATAGCTCGTGAAACAGGCGAAGATGAAGATTATAGAATAAACGACCTAAGAAGAAATGCCAATATATTTATTAATATCATAGATTCTAATGAAAATTATTATAAATCTAGAATAATTATCCAATTCCAACAAAATGGAAATAATAGCAATATCAATCAATTATTAATATCAAGATTAATTGATGAACTAAATTTAAACATTCAAGAGATTAATTATCCAAATGGTAGAAGACGATTTGTTCTTTATTATAAAATTAGTGTTTTTAGGGTAAATGATAATATTCTTGATGATTTAAAAAACACTCATAAAATTAATGAAGATTATCTTAGTGAGAAAGAATGGGAAAATATTAAAGAAACAAAAATTTGGAATAAATGTGAGATTCAAGTTGCTAGAGAATTAGTAGCCGATGATATATCTAATTTTTTATATGAAAATAAAATTATTCTTTAACTTTTTTAAAAACTAAAAACTATTAAAGAAAAGAAATATAATAAAAAACTATAATATTCATCCTATTTTCTCATAAATGATGGGAGGAAAAGATTATAGATTTGCTTGATTTTATAGAGTTTAGTTGCTTCATTTATTTTAGTTTCAATTAAAATTGATTTATCTAATACATCTTTATCCAGAGCGCCTCCAGAATAAATACCATTTTTTTCATTAAATATTACAAGACATTTTATATTTGGATTATTTACAATATGAATGTTTGATTTTGTTTTTAATTCATCATAAAATATTCTATATTTATTAGGAATTAAACTTCTATCATGAATAATAACCAATATATTAATACCTTTTTGGCTTAATCTTTTTAGCTCATTATTATAGAATTTATCGATATAAGGCGTTAAAATATTTAAATTTTTTTCTGTATTTTCAAATAAAATTAATATCTCTTCATTTAATAAACCTTTTTGTGATACTTCAATTTCAATATTTCCTACCAACGATAATATTTTATTTTCTAATTGTTCAACTTGATTTTTTAATTTCTGATTTTCGATTCTGAGTTCTAATAATCTGTCAGACAATTTTTTTCTTTACTCCTTTTATGATTCTATATTAATAGAATAAATAAATTATATTTAAAGTTATTTTTAATAATTATAAACAATATTTGTTTATGATATTAAAACTTTAGAATGATATGGCTATATTTTATTCCATGGCTCACCAAATAATAGAAAACTCAAAAACTTTTGACTATTCTCAATATTAACATGTTTACTTTTATCAATGTCTGGATCTACGGGATTTTCTCCATCCAATTGCTTCTTAATTAGTTTTGGTATTTTCGGTAGAAGAGTTTCACGAGCTTTAAGCAAAGAAATACCTAAGCTGTTTTTTTCAAGAAGATTGTTAAAAAACTCTGAAATTATTTTTTTGGTATCTATATTAAAATCGGTATAGTTTCTACAAATAACTCCCTTAACATTATTAAAATTTAATTCTGAAATAATCTCAGAGAAAAATCCTAATGCTTCTTTTAATCTATTTCCTTTTCTATCAAACATTTGGGTATCGAAGAATAAAATTGGCTTTACTTTTTTCTCTTGAGTTTCCAACGCATTAAATAGATCTATAAATTTCAGGATAGATTCATCATTTGTGATAAAATAACTATAACTTGGATGAGATTCTGAAAAAATTATATTTCCTACAAAATAGATTATATGGTAATTACCTTGAGATATTTCTTCTAAAATTGTTCCTTTCGTACTTTCAGAACCTAATAATACTTTTAAATTCTGAATTTCAGGTCTATTATCAAATAGTTCTTTAATATAGTTTAATTCATTGGCTCCTGATGGAAATTCATATAATAATTTCTTTCTATTTTCATCTTCCTGCCAATGTTTTGGAGCTAAAGCGTTAATTGAATCTATTAATAATGCTTCTGATCCATGATCTGTTGTAATTTTTTGAGAATGTTCTTTTTCTATTAAGAATTTTGCTCCCATAATGAGGGGGGCACCTATATTATACCCGATAGAATAGGCAAATAAAAAAAATCCTTCTTTATAAATAAATTCAAAGGGAATAGTCATTTTATCAAAAACAAAATAAATTTGAGGTCTTAGAACTTGAGTTCTAAATTGAGAAAAATAATCTCGAATTTCTTTTGGAAGTAAAAGATATAATATTTTTCCAAATTCCTTTAAATTAAAATTATAGCTTTTTCCATCGTTATTAAAAAATAGATCATTATATATTTTGACAATATATGTATCATTCCAATGTTCTTTTCTAAAGGTGCTTTCTAATATATTTTCATCGGAATAATAAATCCGATATGAGAATTCACCAATGGAATTAATTTTGATAACCATATTTACAATATGATGGTTTTTTTGTTGAAGATAATAATCTTTCTTCTCTTCGAGAGTATAGATCTCATTTTTTACTGCAAGAGCTTTATTATATAAGGATTCACAATCTTGCACGAAGGCTTGGAGATTCTTATTTAAAAAAGGAATGATTTTTTTGGCAAGATTTATACTACCTTCTTGGTAAAGCGCTCTATAAAAAATCATCCTCCAAAAATCTTGTTCTTTAAAGGAGAAGAAAATTGATCTAAATTTCCATAAATAATTACAAGAATGTAAGTAATGGAATATATTTGATTTATTTTCAGGAATTTGTAGATATTCAACCAATCTTTCAATAGCCAACAACAAAAAATCTTTTTGTTTCATATTAGCAAAATTATTACAAGCATCAGCCCATAATTCAATTAATTTATTATGATATTGCTCCTTTGATTGCGTCAATAAAATGGATTCTAGATAATCATAGGTGGTGTAAACAACATTTAACCGACTTCTATCAATTGAAAATTCAATGAATTGATGAATTTGTTCTATTGCAGCCTCAAATGATTCAAATTGATTAATATAAAAGAAAAGATTTCTAATAATAACTATTGTCCAAGAAGATTCACCAATATTATTTAAATAAGAAAATAAATTGATTAAATCATCTTTAATAGAATTAAATGTTCGCTCGTTTATGACAATTGTATTGAGAACACTAAAATATTCTTTTAATTGAGGGAAGACCAAATGGATTACTTTTTTACCTATATTTTCTACAAAATCTTTAATATCCACTCTAAGATCAAATTTAATATTCACATTTTCTAAGATCATATATAAAAATAGTGTTCTTTTGGATGGTTCAATTTTTTTCATTATTTGAGATAAATAATCCATTATTTCATGAAAATATATTACATGAACAATTGAATCTTGAAGAAAAATTAACAAAAATTGTATTTCAATTAATTCAATATAGTTTTCTTGTTCGATAAATTTTACAGAAATAGAGTTAATAAATTTTGAGATTTTTGAGATTGGTAAATCATCCATTTTCACAAGTACTCTTAATAATTCGTTAATAGAAATCTCAAACATATTATAATTTTCTATCTGAATAAGAAATGAAAAAAGTCTATCATATGCATCAATATATTTAATTAGATCAGTAATTTCTCCATTAATTTTAAGAGAATTAATATAATTTATCCAGAGCTTTGATAATTTTAGAATTAATTGTTGCTTTTTTTGAGTGGAAATCCAAACTTCACTTTCTATACGAAAAAAAAGGTCAACAATTAAGCGAGTTGCCCAATGATGATCTCCTTGAGAAAGTAATTCTTTTCCTTGCTGATATCGCTCTTGAAAATCGCTTAAGAAACTTTCTTCACGGTTAAAGCTTCTCAACATTTTTTTTTTTCCTTTATTTTTATTATGCTTTCAAATTTGTAATTAATTATCAAAATATAGAGATCAGTATATTTTATTATAAATCAGGATTTTTGAGCCCTTCTTTTAATTTTCCTTGAGAAGATAAGATTGAAGCGCCAATCCAAGCCATATTCTCACGACTCTGAGGAGAAATTACTTTTATCACGGGTTCCAATTTGTCTGCAAAATGTTTTTTTAATTCAAATTCTATCCTTTTTTTCAATCCAGGAATTTGACTACTTCCCCCTGATATAATAATGTTTGATAATAATTCAGGTCTCTGTTCTCTTTCCCAAAATTTAACGGTCTTTACAATACTTTCAATAATATTTCTATGGTCAATATGGATTAATTGGGGGTTAAATAGAGGTTCAACTAACATAAACCTTTCAAAATTAATTTTAAAACTATATTTATTTGGTAAATGTATTATTTTATCGTATTCAATAAAATCTTCTTGAATTTTATTTCTTTCTTGTTTTGGATGTAAAACACATAATGCCATTTCTTCTTTTATTTTTTTAGCCATCCAAAAATCAAAAAAGAAATTTTTATTAGCTCCTTTCCCCGTCAAAATCATATTTAAAAAATAGTTAGTTAATTCTCGACCACCAATAGGAACACTATCTTTTGCCATTGAATCGGTAAATCCATGATAAACTGAAGATATATAAGTATTTTTTGCACCTATATTGACAATAACTCCATCGACTTTATTTAACGTCGTGAGTATTGCCATATCAGAAGGAAGAAATAATAATGAAGGAAATTTTAAACGCTCAAAAAATATTTTTTTATATTTGTCTTTTTCTAAATCACTCATTAAAAATGGATCGATTAAAATTATATGTTGTTTAAATCGGAATTCAGAAGGAATGTTTAGCTTCTGATATTGATGAAGAAAATATTTAATAAAAATATTTGGATTCTCTTCTCTGTTAAGATCTTCTAGCTTTAAAATCCCTTGATAACTTAAAGCTTCGCTTCCGAATAGATAATCATTCTCTATTTTATTAGAAAAAATTTCTTTAAAGCCATCAATAAATTCCGATTGAAATTGAAAATTTGTAGTCCGAGCATAGATAAAAGACTCTATAATTTCAGGGTCATCTGAGCCCGCCCATCCCATTCGAAAATTACTGCTTCCGATATCTAAAATAAGCGCTCTACTATATTTAGAAGTTCCATAGGACATTTTTAATATATAATAGTTATATAAAAACGAAATGAAATAATAAATATAATTAAGATATTAATATAATGAAATGTAGAATAAAAGCTAATAAAATAATTCATCTGTTAATTTGCGTAATTGATATTCCTTTAATTGGATGCTCATTAATCCAATCAATTTTTTGAACTCTCTCGACATTTCTTCAATATTTACACCGGAAACCTTCTCCATTTCATCCCGCTTTATTTTAAATTGCTCTAAATTTGTTTTAATCTCCCCATAGATATTTTTAATACCAGATACTAATTGTTGAGTATTATCTTTGGTGACTTTTCTCATTTTTCGTAACACAGAAACTAAAGCATTTATAGAATCTTCCCATCTATTATATCTTATCTCATAATTTTCAAAGACTTGCTGGAAAAATTCATTTAATTTCTTGTAAATAGATATTTTTTGTAATTCCTCATCTTTTTTTGTCTCTTTTGCCTCTTTTGAAATATCTACTTCCTTTTTAACACTTTTAGTTTTTTTTTCTGAAATAGAAATATCCTCTATAATATAATCCTCTGCTGCCTTTTTAGAAGGTTCTCCATCATATGATAACTGAGGATCTGTTTTTTCTTGCTCTTTTTTTTCTTCTGGTTTTTGAATTCCTTGATAAAATCCTTTTCCTTTAGATAAAGCACTTAAAAAATTCTGTAAGTCACTTCCCGTTTTTTGAGAGGATTTTAATGCTTCCTCTAATGAATATTCCCTCTCTTCTTTTTGTTCTTTCTTTTTTGGCATAATTCTCAACAAAATATATAAATTATTATTATAATTAAAAAGAAAACTTCTTATAAATTTGTTTATCTAATATTCTTATTAATTAAAGTGATATTATTTCTATATCAATCGCCCCTCCTTCTTTCATCAACTTTTCTTTAAGTTCCTCTAAAGAAATATTTGGAGTAGGGCTGATAACGGTCCATATAGCTGTTTTATCTTTCTCCAACACAGCAGATTCACCATACATTAAAGATATCCCTAATTTTCCGAACGTGGAAGCAATTTTTGCTAAGCTCCCTGGTGCATCCTGAATTTTAATTTTTAATTTTATGGGTTTTTGTCTTGAATCAAATGCTACGGGAGTGATCCGAATTTCTTTACTTTCTGAATCGGCAACCATCATTAATTGGGTATCTTCTGTTAATCCAAGGCTTTTTCGTATTATTTTAGGTACCACTAAACGTCCTCGATTATCAAATGTAACAATCCTCACATCTTTCATTGATTATCAATAATGATTAATAATTATCTGTTATAAATATTAATGAAGTACGTAAATATAAATCTCTTCCATAAGAGAATATATGAAAAGCTTAAGATGATAAAAATTTATGCTCTATATTTCTCTTGAATTTTATTAAGAAACTCAGATCTATATTATTTATAAAGCAAAATGATGAAGTTAAATAAAAAATATTATAATATTCTAAGAATTAGATAAATATGAGTAATTTTTAGAGCTTATTCGATTTTAGGATATCTTTTACGAATCTCACCGGAATAATAGCGAAATACTGATACGATTTTCCCGAGGTCTTCTATTTTGCGGCTAGCTCCCATTAATAAAAATCTTCCGGCATCACTCAAGATAATGAAAGCATTTTCACCGCGTATAATGGTTTCAAGCATGTCATGATAACCTAAAGTAGAAATGGCATCAGTGCTCGACTGGACTACCACTGCACTTAAGCTTGAAAATAAATCGGGATCAATATTATATCCAGGTACAGAAGAAAAAGCTAATCTCAACCCCTCACGAGTAATTAATGCTAATGCCTCTAATTCAGAATGCTCTGTGATACTCCCTAAAAACTTCGATAAGCCTTCTGCTTCTTCAGGTGTTAAAGACATAATGAACCTCACAGATCATTTATTTCTTTTTCTTGATGAGTTGGCTTTTTATTTGATCATCAAGCGTTTTTTTTCTATTTATTTGTTTCGAAGGATTAGCACCGCCCCCTACTTGTTTTAAAAATTCAATTGCCATTATTTTTCCATTTTCAGAGAAAATTCTTGGTGTATAATCCTTTGCAAAAAATATTCCCTCTGGGATAGTTCCTACTTTTTCCATCACTTTTTCCACTTGCTTTTTGCCTAAAAATGTTTGGACCTTTTCAACTACGGAATATGCATGGTTGCCTATGATAATTAATTCTCTTTCAAATCCAGGAGGCAATTCAGATTCGTCTAATTTTTCCATAATTTTCTCAAAATCTATTTGTGTTTGATCTGCAGTGAAGGTTTGCATAGATCCTGCTCCTCTGTATAAAGGTCCTTGATTTCCGCCGGAGCTGCTAATCCTTGGCGGAGAGGAAGATTTCGATATAGGAGCAGTAGCCCTTTCATCCAAGTCGCTTTCATCAATACCCTTAGCTATTCCTTCGGTAGTTTTGCCTCCAATAAGCTTAATAAATTCAAGATCCTCATCCCCTTGATCTAATGGTGTGACTGCGTAATGCATGCCAACTTGTCCTCGTATTTCCTGAGATCTTTTTGCACCAATGAATTTTTTTCGAACGCTACTTTGCTGTCCTTTCCAGAGATATACTTTTTTTATTCCGTCTGCAACAAGCACATAACATTCTGATTCTTCTAGAATATCTTTTACTGGACCTTTAGATTTTAGTTCTGTGGTTGTTCCATCGTCATTTATCTTAAATACCTGCATTTTCTTGAATTTTATTCTTAATACTTAATATTAATATATTCTATTTTAAAATGATAAAATTATAAAAACTCTAATAAATAAATAATAGACTTCTAATATAAAAAAGTATCCTTAATACTTAAATCAATAATATACTCTTAGATTAAAAATGTAGTAAAAAGAAAAATTATCTTAGCTTTAGAATTGCATCATTAAGATTATAAACCATGTCTAATGCATTGAATCTAGGTCCTATTTTTTCCTTACAATATTCTCCAAGATAACCATTTAGAAAGGCTGCGGAACAAGCAGACAAATATGGAGAATTTTCCGTAGCTAAAAAGGCACTACACAACCCAGCTAGAACATCACCTGTTCCTCCTACTGCCATTTCAGGACATCCGGTTCTATTTATTTTTAGAATCGTTCCATTGGTTATATAATCATAAGGACCTTTCACTAAAAGTGTTAATTCTAAATCTTTTGCAATTTCAGAAATTTTATTTCCTCTTTTTTTGATCTGCTCATATGGGGGAAGATCTATCTCTGTCATTATTTTAAACTCTCCTTCATGAGGAGTTAAAATGCATGATTGCCCTTTTAATAAATTTAAATGATTTTTTACTAATTTAAGCGCATCAGCATCAAGTACAAAACTTTTTTGCTCTGCCTTAATCTTTTTTAAGAGATTAACTAATAATTCCTCTGTCTCTGGTTTTTCTCCCATTCCAGGACCAATTAGGATCGCATTTGCCCAATCAATTAACCATGCAATTTCTTCAAATGAATCCATATTTAACCAATCTCCTTTATATGAACGTACAATCATGTTTGGAGAATATGATCTTAATACATCAGCAATTACTTGAGGAGTATAGGTTATTACTAAATCAAGCCCAAATTTAATTCCTGTTAGAGAAGAAAAGGCAGGAGCGCCCGAATAGTTTTTAGATCCTCCAATAACAAGCATCCTCCCAAATTGTCCTTTATGAAAATCTTTCTTTCGATATTTTAATGCGTTAAGAAAATCTCCTCTGCCCAGAAATAATTTCGCTTCTGTGGGGATGCCAATTGGTTTTACTATAATCTCGGAAATATATTCATTATCAACTTTCATTCCCTTTTTATTTCTATGAAAAGTTATTACCAAATCTGCTTTCACTGCTTTATCAGCAGCTTCTCCCGTATCGGGATCTAGTCCAGAAGGAACATCAATAGACGCTACGGGAATTTTTTGGTGCGTTCGCACTTCATTTATAAAATCTATAGCAGTTGCAACCGGTTCTCTGACTTTTCCTCTAATACCTGTACCTAATAACCCATCAATAATTAATTTATAATCGGGGCGTTCTTTGTCAATTAATATTCCAAGATTAACTATATCTGTGGAGTCATTAATAATTGAAGTTTCAATCATGTAGGTTAAAGAATTCGAAATAATATTCCAGTTTAAATTTGCTTCCTCACTTCTGATTTTCATTGGATTTCCTAATAATATAACTTTTGATTTAACATGGAATGAAGACAAATGGCGAGCAACAACAAAACCATCCCCACCGTTATTTCCCGTTCCACAGAATATTAAAACTTTTGAATTTTCATTTAAATCATATCGCTTAACAATTTCAGTCGCAAAAGAATAACCAGCGCATTCCATAAGATACCCTTTTGGAAGTCCAAGCCACTCAGCATTATTATCTAATATTGCCATTTGTTCGGAAGAAATTTTTTCGGAATTTAATCGTTCCATAAATATAATAAGCAATTCTTTTTAATATAAAATTCACCTATTTTCATTAAAAGAATAATTAAAATTATATCTCCAATGGAAAAATTAAATATTTATAAAGAATATGGAAAAAAAATAGAGAAATATATTAGACCCGAAACTTTTCCTCTTGCCATAAAATTAATACAAAATGAATCAGAAATTCCTAAAACCGCAAAAAGACCAAAAAGAGATTTAAAATTACAAAATTTCGTGTGTCAAAATTTTCGAATGGCAAGATCTTATGGTTGGACTATAGCGATAACAGAAGAAGATATCGCATGTAAATTAGCGAGAATTGTTTATTCTTGGGATTTAATTTCAGAGGAAACAGCTAAATGGGGGCATCAATTTAATATAGGACTCTATTCAAAGGATTTTGAGACTTCGAAAAAATTAGATAAGTGTTTGTATATACTTCCTAAAGGATATATTGGTTTGGTAATATCCCCATTAACAAGAACGAAAATCATCCCTGATGTTATTCAAATTTATTGCAATCCAGCGCAGGCTATGCGCTTTATTCAAGCATATTTATATATGAAAGGGGGCGTTATGTCATTTAGTGCTGCTGGAAGAATGGGATCTTGCCATGAGGGCGTAATCAAACCATTTCAACTTAAAGAACCTCAATTAATAATTCTAGGAAATGGAGATCGTGTATGGGGTGGGGCGGAAGATAACGAACTCTTAATTTCAATCCCTAATGATAAAATAAATCTCGTTTTAGAAGGATTAGAAGCAACTCATAAAGCAGGACTAAGATATCCAATTCCAAAATACATGAATTACACACCTGGATTTCAATTAAAATTTAAAAAAAAAGCTGAAAAAAGAGCGGGTGGCACGATCGTAAAAAATAATCAAAAAAACTGATTTTTTGGCACATTCCTTATTTTTTTAAAAATTAATGCTACTTTTACAAAGAAAAAAGACTCTAATGCGATTTTTTAAATATGAAATGCAGATGAACTTTCATAAATATTTTTTGTTTATATAAGTTTGCAAAATGATATATTAAGTCACTAAAAAATCTGTATAATAAGTTAAAATTTAGGATGTATTGTGAATATTGTAAGCAGCTTGTTTCCAGAAAAAATATTCGAAAGGTTGTTCATCATAATGTAGCACTTTCCGAGGATGCATTATGGTTTTGCTCAAAAAAATGCTATAAAAAATGGTTAACTGATATCCAAGCGAGAAAGATTAAAACTTATTTTATTTGGAAAACTGCCTATGTATTTGAGAGAGTTCATTTTGTGAAACAAATCATTCAAATCAAGGGAGTCTCAAATGATTATGGACCATCCACAGAAAATTCTCATTTTTCTAAAGAACTTTAATGCTCAATTAGAAAGCATTTGTTTTTAATTAGATTTTCTTATTTGACATTTATTATTCTAAATAAGATAAATATTTGGATAAAAAAGCAAGAAAAATGATTGAAATAAAAAAATGCCGGCGGTGGGATACGAGCCCACGACCTCCAGATTACATCCAGTCTGACCCATTATTTCAGTAGGATTATGAGTCTGGCGCTGTAGCCAAGCTTGAAGGCGCTTTATAACCAGCTAAGCCACGCCGGCTCAGGTATTATTATACTAAACCTCTATTTTAGATTAAGAAAGATTATTCTTATTTTTTATTATTTTATACTATTTAATCATAACTTAAAATAGGTTTAGAATTACACTGATTATTAAAAGTTAATGCTAAATAAAATATAAATTATGTAATTTGTGATAGGATTTGAAAATATCGTTAAACATAATTTAAAAAAAATCACAGCGGAATTTCGGGTGAACAAATATTGGACAAACAATCAATAGCATCCTTCCATATGCGCACTCTCCAACAATACTTTCGCCGTTACATGGGAAAGTAATTTACAAGACCTCAGTGGATATGGTATCTATGCGACTGTGTTATCGATTCAACCCGGTACCACAAATGCCTTTTCATTCCCTCTGTTTCTTCCATCCACCTCGTCAGAACAAATTCCCGGTTATGGCATATTCCTACTACTAACTAGTTTTGGAATAGGTGTAATAATATTAACTTGGAAGTCGAAAAAATCTTTTATTTAATTTTTTTTTGATATTTTTTTTTATATTTTATTTATTAATTTCTTTTAATAATTTTATATCTCAAATTAAGATAATCAGTTAAAAATAAGTTATATCTTAATTTTCTTAAAGTAGAGAGAACGTTTCTTAAATTATTATCTGAACTTAAAATGAGGTTAATATTAATCGGAACATCAGGCTCCATCATTTCGAAATCAAGGTCGTATCCCGCATTCCTTATTAATGATGATTTATTGCTGGATTGTGGAGAAGGAACTACTCAGAAACTACAACAGTTAGGAGTGATTGATTCTATCGAAATCATTTGTCTAACTCATTTACATAATGATCATTTTATGGGAATTATCTCCCTTATTTGGTATTATTGGATTAGTGGGATATCAAAAAAATTGCAAATTATAGGTCCTCCAAATACTGAAAACACTATCAAATTAATATTGAAACTTGCTCATACTCCAGAAAAATTGGGAAGTCTTAGAATTCAATATACTGAATTGGAAGATTCGGAAAAAATTCAAGAGATAAACACTAATTATACCATCAGATCAATAAAAGTAGAGCATATATTTCCCGCCTATGCATATCGAATTAAAGATAGTAAGTCGGTCATAACATATACAGGCGATACAAAACCAAATCAAAAGATTATAAATTTAGCAAAAGGCTCAGATATACTAATATGTGAGGCTACTTTTCCGGATAAACTTCAGCGATTTGCTCATAAACATGGTCATTGTACTTCTTCTGATGCAGCGACGATTGCAAAAAAATCTAATTCTAAAAAACTCATATTAGTTCATATTTCACCGGTTTTTGAAAATCAAATTCCTATAATGAAACAACAAGCAGAAAATATATTTAAAAATGATATTATAATCGGAAAAGATTTAATAAAATTGGAAATATAATTCATATTGAATATATTCTCTATAGATTTAATAAAAGAGAGCCCCTGGCGGGACATGATCCCGCGACCTTTGCCTAATTGCTTATCTGAGAGTAATCTCAGATATTACCAAGGCAACGCTCTACCGACTGAGCTACAGAGGCTTAATTTGAATATAATGTATATTAAGGATTTTTAAAAATAATAGAATATTTTAGCACTTAGGTTTTCTTAGACACTTTTAAATCTTGTATTTGTGCTTCTAATGTATTTATTTCTTCTTGGAGGGTTTCTAAGAATTCTAATCGCTCCTTTAACGTATTTAGAATTTTTTGGGAATCATGCTTCTGCTTATATTTATGTGGTGCAGAGATTCTAACAAAAATTGTCATCTGTTCTATTTCTTCATATAATTTTTCATCTTCTTCAAGCATTTTTGGGATCAGTTTGAATTTTTATATTTTTGCAGTATTTATTTAAAGTTTCTTTGTATCTTCCAATTTTTACTATTATTGTATTATTTATAAATTAGTTGAATCAATTAAACTTTAGTATTCTATATTATCAATATAGAGCCATGAAAATATATCCTTTCTCGATTTTAACAACTCTAAAAATTACTATATATGTTTTAAATTAGTCTATTTCTTTCGTAACTATTTAATTAGGGTTCATTAAAAAATAAAAAAAAGAGTTATAAGATTTGAGATAATAAAATTCCTTGAGCAATAAAGAATTGGGCCAATCCATAGGTGAACATTATATAAACCCCACTATCTTGTATAGGCTTATTGAATTTATTTAATGCAATCATTCCATCAGAAATCATGAACAATATAGGCCCTAGATATACGAATAGAAATGAAATAAGATTGAAAGTTGACAATAATAATGATGCACATACGCTCATTGAGAATATAGTAATGATGTAAATTATTGTTGGAATAGTTAGTTCTTCCATTTTGCCATGAATTCTCAAGTAAAAGAAAAGTGCAAGAAAAATTAAGGGAATCAATAACAATAAGCCCCAAAGAGGAAACATGAGAATATTTTCATTGATAAGGAGATAAAGGATAATATAGAAAATATGTCCAATTAAGAATGAGCCAAGTCCTAGCATAAACCAGTTTCCTTCATGACCCAACATTAAAAATATGTCTCCTAACCACCCGAACACTAGAGCTATTATCAAAAGCCAATATATAGATTGAAATCCTACTCCAAAAATGTAATATAGAATAATAAGCGGCATAAGTAGGGGTTTAGTGATATAGCGGATTGTCTTTTTATCAATTATTTCATTAAAAACATGCACAGTATACACAATAAAAAAGAGTGCCAAAAAGATATATTGAATCATTTAAAATCATCCATAGTTATCTTAATTTATTCTATCAAATTCAGATAATATCTTAAATAAGACCTTATAATATTTAAATACACCTTAAGCAACATTAAAAAATAAAATTAAATCGAAGATATTCCATAAAATATGTATCCTTGAACTATCAAAAACAGCGCTAAAAAGTAAGTTGACAAAATATATACCCCAGTAAATGGTATTTTCTCATCTAACGTGTCTATTGCGATTATTCCAGAAGATATCATATAAATAGTGGTGCCTATCCATACCAGCCAATAATCTAATCCTGCTGAAGAAGGTAATCTCAATACTGAGCATACATACATAACCATTATAACCCCCATATAAATTATCATCGCTAATTGCATCAGCTGCATTTCTCCCTTTATTCTTATATAAGTAAATAGAATTATAATAACTCCTGGAATTAATAAAAATAATTTCCATAAATGAAATCCGGAAAAATTGATAAATGACTGAGTAAAAGAAAGAATATAGAAAAAATTTCCCACAAGACGCACTATAATTCCATTAAGAAACATACTCTCATTTTCATGAGACACGAAAAATAAATTTGCGAGCAACCCGCATATGAGGCCAAAAACGATTAACCAATCGACCTCTGAAAGGGGGGCCCCAAAAAGATAATATAAAATCAAAAATGGAAAAATAACAACTATGATAGGCTCTAATTTTGATTTTTTTAATGCAATTATGATAATATGTAAACTCGTAAAGAATAAGAAAAATATAAGGAAAATAAATTGAATCATTTCAATCATTAATTTTTTTTTATTATTTTTATAGTTTTTAAAGTTTTAATAATTATTGTACTTCTAGATTAATATTATCATATTTTTTCAAAATCCTATATTATTAATGATTATTCTTAATGGAGTTCTGTTGTGCTCATGAGTTATATTTGACAAATCTCTAAGAAGGAGCATCCTTAATTTCGGAAGAATCTTTTGAAAAGTATAAGTATAAATAGAAATAAATCATAATACAATAGTAGAGAATTAGGATAAATTTTAATTACTATTATTTTTTAAATAATAAGCTCTATTTATTTTACCTTAGGAATTAAGGGAAGTGGATATAAAGATATTATGGTAAATATGAATAATAACTATTTAAATAAATCAGGATTAACAGGCTTATTTTATTCTGATGAGAACAATCTCATTTTTAAACATATTCATCATTTTAAACCGATCTCTGAAGTTAAAAAGATTGAGTTAGAGATACTTCCTTTCAAATTCTTGGGTCCTGTATATATGACAGATGCGGAAAATATATCTGAAAGTTGGAGAATCGATTTTGTGGAGGCAATTCTTTATTTAAAACAAACAGAAACTTCAAAAGCGGATCAACTTCAGTCTTTTTTTTCATTAAATTCTAATTTGCCCTCTATGAATGGGGAAATGACATATCTTTCAGCATTTATTAGTACACCTCATACTGAAGACATTAAGCCCTTATATGAAAAATTGACAAAATATATCCACCCGAGTATAGTTCAAGGTCAATATTATAATGAAAGAATAAAAAAGCATAATTTTAATAGGTTAAAATTCATCAATAAGGAATTAATGAGAGGTGTTAATTTACTGGAATATAACTTAGGTTCTGCCAGAAAAGTATATCTAACTGAGCATCAAAAATTTTTTTGTGTTGGGTTGATATCAAATGATATTGAGGAGTCTAAAAAAAATTCTATCTTTTATACATTTGAGAAAGATGATTCATTGTGTGAAGATATTTGTTTAGAAATTCCTTCATATTATATTATTTCCACATTACCCATTTATTATGAAGAATTAATAAAAGATACCTTGCAATTATTTAATATTCAAGGTATAGTTCCAAATCTTAGAACTATTAATCTGAGTTTTAAAACTAAAAAAGTAATGTATATTGAGGAGTATGCAATAGTCAATTCACATAAAAAGAGCATAGGAGCTATTTTAATACCAGCTAAAGATAAATATATTAAAGAATCAAAAAATATCTCTATCTTTCGAAAAAAGCTTAGAACATATTTAGATAAAAATAAAGACATTAGTAATTCTGTGAGGGATTTTAATTCTAAATTTAGTTTCTATAAATGGTATATATCATCAGATGAAGATTTAAATAACATTAAAATTAATTTGGATAAACCTAATTAATTAAAAAAAAATAAATGACAGAAGATACTTATTTGAGTGAAATTTATAAATTAGAAGAAGGTCGATTGAATGATTTTTATGAAAGAATTAAAAAATCATATCAAGAGTTATCCGAAATCGAGATAGCAGCAAAATTTTTAGTGAGTCAATCAATTGGAACTTCTGAATCAGAAATTCAAAAAATTCTTAAATTTTTTCAGAAAAAGGATTTTTTAGGAATTAATCTTCTTGATTTTATTTTTGAATGGATTCGAGCACAAAAGATTAGACTGGAATATAAAAGATATATTATTTTACAAGAATATCCTGGAGAAAATATAAACCTGGCGATTGATGACTCGATTTCTCGTTTTTTTATTGATTATGACAAATTTCTTAGAGGGATAATAAAAAAAAATTTTCCAAAATATATTTTTGCCGTTATTTATAAAATATTTTTTTATGATTATGAAAATGAGAGTTTTGATTTTTTAAAGATATTAAAAGAATGTAAGGAAGAAATTCCTCCAGATATTTTTATTAATAATAATCCGAGTAATATTTTTATATTAAGAATAGGGCTAAAAGAGATAATCAAGAAAGATTATCAAAGAATAATAAAATCAAGAAGAGATGTAAAAGTTACGATAGGTATTTCTGAGATAAAAGAAGCTAATACTAAAGAAACGGAAGAGGTTCAATTTAGCTTCTCCTTCTTAGAAAAGACTCTAAAAACATATTTTATAAATAAAAAAAAGCCAAATCCTAAAGAAATTGAAAAAGCGTCTATACATCTACTAAATTCTTATTTTAAATTTGGCAAAATCTATACTTATAAGGATTTTGATCTAAACTTATTAAACTTCTTAACAGAAAATCTTTTCGAGAGTTTTCTCCAAGATTTTAGAGATATATGTAATAAAGAGGAATTGAAAGAACTCATTTCAATACGTTTAAAAAAAATTGAAGAGATAAATAATAATAAAAAATTAGATGGTGTTGCATGGGTTTATGATTTAACACCGATTATTACAGATCTTATGATTTTTATTTTTGATGAGTTGCTAAATTTTAATAAATTAAAAAAACAGAAAGTTGGGGAAACATCACCTAATATAGAGAGTAAAATTTTTGAAAATATTAAGAGAAAAATCAAATACCTCCAAGATTTAAGTATAGAAGAGTTATTTTCTTTAAATTTTGATCTAGAACAGTTTAGATCATTTATGGAAAATATTTTAGAAGAAACAGATTTAAGCATTATCAAAAAGCGCAATTATTTACGTAAACACATGGATTTATATCGATCTCAGATAAGAAAAAAGCGATTATAGTTATAATAAAGATTTTCTTATTAGTTTAAAAGAATTAAAAATTCAAATTATTATTCTTCTTACTACTATATATGAATTATTATACTAAAGAAAATTTAAAATCTACGCTCAATGGAATAGTCAATTATTTAGAATTAAGCTCGAATAATATGGGTTCCACAATAATTTCTGAATATGGCGGAAGACCTTTAGGCATCTTTCCAAAGACGAAATTTCTTAGTCTTCTATGGATAAATCCAGAGTTAAGAAATATTATCAAAAATAATCGTTTCGAAATTGGAGGCGATCGATATTGGCTAAGTCCTGAAAGAAAATTTTTCTATAAAGATCCAGAGTCTTGGGAAGGATGGTTCTGTCCTGCTGGATTAGATCCTGCTAATTATAATATAAGGGAACAATCATCTACTAGCTGCACCCTTTACACAACATTATCTATAACAAATCAGATGAACAAAGAGAAATATGAAGGAGATATCACAAGAAAGATACAATTAATTAAAGAACCAATCTTTACTGGGATGGAATATTGTGGAATTCAATATATAGACACTTGCACAATAAATAAATCAGATCAACACATTAATGGATGGAGTTTAGCGACCGTAATTAGTGGTGGTGCAGAAAATCCTGGGACTGTCATTATCCCTATAAAAACTAACCCTAAACCTTTATATTACTTTCGAGCCATACCTAAAGACCGTCTTTTTATTGATAAAAATTATGTAGGCTTTAAAATTGATGTGAAAGAAATATATAAGCTTGCCATTCGTCCAGAAGACATTGATTTCTCAAAGAATGCAAGAATTGGGTATGTTCTTAAAATTCCCAATCAAGAAGAATATGGATTCTTAGTTAAATTATCCGATGATGTGCCTAAAACTCAAAATGATTGTTTTGATATAGCCCGTGATCACCCTGAATCTGAGATCGGTGTAATCCAATCCTATAATTCTGAATCTCCACAGAAAGAATCTCTACAATTTGGAGAAATTGAATTACAACTAAATAAATTTCAAACAATAAATAAAAAATCGCAAAGCAGTGCGACACATCAATTATTTGGATATATAGGCAGCAAGGAAGAGATTTTTGAGGTTATTGATAAATATATGGGAATTACTAATCCCCAGTTATTTTAATTATTAATTTTTGTTCTTTTTTTAAAATGTTCCATCTACAAACCCCCCGTCAACTTGAATCGTTGTCCCAGTAATAAAGCTAGCTTTATCGGAGGCTAAAAAGGTTACTAAATTGGATATTTCTTCTGGTTTGCCCATTCTACCCATAGGAATTTGATTAGTCCATTGTTTCTTAATTTCCTCCTCTGATTTATTCATTTGCTTCATATTACTTTGAATTATTTCTATCATCCTATTGGTAAGTGTAGGACCAGGACATACGACATTTACTCTTATATTTGCATTCGCATATTCATTTGAAAGTGTTTTTGCAAACCCCACTACACCTAAACGTGTGGTGTTTGACAAGACTAAGTTTTCTAAAGGTTGTTTAACAGAAACCGAGGTAAGGGCAATAATTACTCCCCCTCTTTGCTTTTGCATTATGGGAATAATTAACTTCGATATAGTGATAAATGATTTAAGATTTAACTGGATCGAATTAACCCATTCTTCCTCCGAAACATTGCTGATTGGTTTTGAAGGTGGACCTCCAGCATTATGGACTAATACGTCTATTCTTCCAAATTTCTCCATTGTTTTGTTAACAAGGTTTTTTATGTCATCTTCATCCATTAAATCTGCTACAGTCCATTCTACTATGTTATTAGTACTAATGGATTTAGTTTTTAAAATCTGTGCCTTCGCCGCTTTTAAATTCTCTTCAGAGCGACTACAAATCATCACATTTGCTCCTTCTTGATAAAAAGAATTAGCACAAGCCAATCCTATTCCATTGCTCGAGGCTAAGACTAACGCAATCTTATTTTCAAGACCTAAATTCATAGTAAATCAATAATATTAATATAATTTTTATATTTATACATCAATTAATACAAATTTAAAAATTAAATTATAGAAAAATCTTAATTAATTTAGAATAAGGGAAGTTTAAAAGGGAAATAGTTGAAAAGGAGATAAAAAAAGTAGAATTATTCTGGGGTTAATTCGTCCAGATCGCTAAGATCTAAGCCAGAATCTGCAGCTTCTGGAACTTCTGATAAGAATTCATCTAAAATCTCCTTTAATTCGTCACCAGATCTTTTTAAAATGAGCCTAATTAATCCGATATTAATATCTGGATCAGAAATTAAACATAATACTCCTTTTGGGCCGCAGCTTGCTGCAAAAATTTTTCCACCCAAAAATTCAGAGGTTACAATATCTAATGCGCCCAGCTCTAGATTTTTACCCTGTTCTTCCGAGGCACAAAACACAGCACTGGCTATGGCTCCAATGCCGTCAACATCGGCAGGGAAATATGAAAACTTTGATACGCTTGCGATCGTTAATCCTGTTCTGTCAACTAAAATTACTTTCTTAATACCGCTTTCCGATTTTATTATCTTACTCAATATTCTATCGAAACTTTTAGTATCAATCGAAATTTTTATTCACTACTCATTTAATTATTTTAATTTTAATTTAATAATAATTAATAATACTTAAAAGATATTTATTTCAAATATAACTCCTTCTATATTAAAATATCATTTTATCTATATAAATTATTCTTTTTGAAATTCCTAAATTCCGTAGGAGAAATGGGAAAATAGAATCTTAGATTTTATTTAAATTTCTTATTAAAAATAGGTTTTTATAGAAAACATTATTTTTGCCATTTTTTTTTATAATTCTGGTTTAATTAAAAAAAAATATTTTAAATTAATAAAGATGTTATTAAATATCTTACTAATAAAAAACTGGTAAGTTCTCGTAAAATTTCGAAAAAAAACATTGCAGACAGATATGATGTCAACTTGGTGGGGAATCTAAAGTTTTAAAAGAAGAATATTTCTTTTTATTTTGTATTATTTCAAGGTTTTATTTGGTTTCTATGAGTGATAAGAAAGTTAGAAAAAAGGATAAATTTAAATAAGCTCTTTTCCTATTTTTGTCTTAAACTAAAAATTGGAAGAATTTAGAAAACAGAGGGTTTTTTTAAAGAGAATAATAATCTAGTATAAGAATTATTTAAAGATTTAATATAATTAGAGTGAATAATAAATGATTTTCGAACCTGTTGAATTATTTCAAGGACTAATGAGTACGATATTAATAGTTATTTCATTCATCGTGGCATTGAAAATCCTCTCCAATTACTTCAACTATAAGAAAAAACAATTACTACTTGTAGGATTAAGTTGGATTGGGCTTGTTAATCCATGGATTCCGGATTCTATCACGTTTTTTATGGTACTGATTATAGGTGAGAAATTGTCCTTGATCCAAACATTTTTTATTGGTTACGTTCCGATTCCATTTTTCATCATGTGCTGGACCATTGCTGTTGCAGACTTTTTAATGACAGAGAACAGAAAATGGCTAATTTTAATAGTTTTAATTACATTAGTACTTGCTGAAACCCTTCTAATTGCATTCCTCTTCACGAACATCGATATGCTCGGATATCAAGTTGCCCCATTTCAATTAAGATTTGGTCCATTCATGGTTATATATCTCTTTTGCGCTGTAATATATGCTATAATAACAGGGATTTTATTTTCACGAAAAGCCATGAAATCAGAAGTCCCTAGGGTCAAATTAATGGGAAGATTTCTTCTTGTTGCCTTTATATTTTATGGAGCGGGGTCCGTAGTGGAAGTTATCATGCAGGTTACCCCAATTACTATACTCATAACGAAAAGCATCCTTATCACCAGTGCGATTTGTTTTTATATCGGATTTTTAATGCCTAAATTGATTCAAAATAAATTTATAAAGCAATAATATCTTATCTTCAAAAATAAAGTAAATTTATAAGTAATATTTTTTCTTATTACTTTAAAGCAAATCTTTTTCTTTAATAATTTCCTTATAATGGTCTCTTTCTCTTCTTATAACTTTTAATTCCTTTTTAAGTTCTATAATTTGATTCTGGTTTTCTTTTTGAGATTCAATTTCAGCCTGAGATTTTTGGTTAAGCTTTTTTATTGAAATTTTTAGTTCTGCTATAGTATCTAAATAGATCTCGTTATATTTTTTTAATTCTTGCATCTTTTTAGTTAAATCCTTATTTTCCTGGGTTTTTTGATTAAGAAGTTCCTCGAGAGTTATTAATTTTGCATTTTTTCGCACTATTTCTTCATCTAATTCTGATAATTTTAATTTTTTATTATCTAGAGCATCTTGCAATTCAGAGAGGTTTATAATACTTTGCTCTTTCTCATTCTTCAATTCGGTTAATTGTAAGTCCTTTTGTTCTAACTGTTTTTGAATTTCAGAGAGTTGGGAGTTCTTTCCATCAATTATTCCTTCAAATTCAGAAAGTTTAGACTTTCGCTCCTCAAGTGCTTTTTCCGCCTCCTTCAGTTTTAAATCTTTCTGCTCAATTTCTTCCTTGAATTCAGAGAGTTGGGAATTTTTTTCCTCAATTACCTCCTCAAATTCTGAAAATTTTGAATCTTTTTCTTCTATTTCTTCCTTAAGCTTATTTATAGTTTTTTTTAATTCATAATTAGAAGATATAATAGTATCTAGTTGATTCTGTAAATCTGTAATGGTTTCTGATTTTTCTTTTAATTCGTTTTGCAATTCTTGAATTTTTTCTGGTAATTGATCTTCTTCCAGAGGTTCTCCTTCTGGTATTTGTTTTCCCATATTATTCACCTCAATTCCATCGGTTTTTTTTTCTAGTATATTATTTCTATTGTTATGTTTCTCGTGAAGATTTTTTCTTTTTCCTGCGTCATTTTAATCAATCAAACAGACAAAATTAAGTCTTTATTTAAATTTTATTCTAAGATCTCTAAAAAAAACTTAAATCTAGAATTTATTGGATAATCAAAATATATTTGATTAGTTAAGAGTAGAGAATTAAATTAAGATTAAAAAATTTTACGATAATATTTTCTTCACTTTGCAGAAAATCTAAAGTGAAATCCTTTATAATAAGTAAAATTAATGAGAAATTAAGATATCTACTAATTATTATTTTCCCTTTCTTCTATTGCGACTAATATATTCCTTTAAATCTTGAACCAGCAGATCTGCTGAATATTCAGGCCAATATTCATTTCGAAATTTAAATTCTGCGTATGAGGCATCCCATAGCATAAACCCACTTATTCGAGCACCATCTTCCATCCCTGTGCGTATGATAAAATCTACTTCTGGGGTATTTTTCGTATAAAGATAATTTTTAATTAGTTTCCGATTAACTTCCTCTGGTTTTACACCATTTCTGATGATTTCTTTTATTCCATCTGCTATTTCCGCTTGCCCATCATACATAATCAATATATTCACAAAGTTTTTATTAAAATTTTTTGTGAATTCATGCATCTCGTCGACTTTCGCTTTTACTTCAGGAGGTAATAATTCTAATCGTCCTAAAATTCGAAATCGCACTTCTTCTTTAACTACGATTTCTTCACTCATTATCGTCTCAATCGCTTTTATAATGATTTTATAGATATAGGCTAGCTCCTCTTTACTTCTTTTCATGGCATTTTCCAAAGAGAGTGCATATACGGTTAAATATTTTATGCCTGCATCGAAGAAGCTATATAATATATCTTTTAAAGTTTTATATCCGGTGATATGGCCTATTTTAATATCTATGTTATGATTCCTTGCCCATCGTCGATTTCCATCGGGGATTATCCCCACATGTTTTGGTAATTTGTCACTTACAGTATTTTTGAGTTCTTGTAATTTGTTCAACATTTATTCAACATTTTATCTAGATAAATAAATATTAATTTTAAAAAGGAAAATACTAATAATAATTTTAATATTATTAAAACAAATTAATTAAGGAATTTAAAGATATACTATTAGAAGAAAAATAAATACTGCTTTCCTACAGAGTTATTATCCTAATTTAATTAATAAAATATTTGTTTTTAGAACTTTTATTTTTACTTTTTCATACTTTTCTGTGTTATTTTTTGGTTTTCATATAAAAGCCATTATATATAAAAATTAAAATAAAAAGTATAAAGTTTTATTTTACAGATCTTTAACAATATGAAAGAATCACTAATTATAACATTATGAATCGTCATAAAGCTCTTCTTCAAGCAAAGAGTTAAATATGAAGCTAGATTCAATAGATTAACTTTTAATAAAATGTTTGATTAAGTAAAAAAAAAGAATCTTAATTATTCTTTAAAATTTGTAAAATCAAACATTTGTACAGAAGAGAGCTGATATAATATGATAAGCAACGACTTCTTATTTACAGACATCGGCATAGATAGTATAGGATTTCATGCTCCAAGATATTATGTAAATTTAGAGGAATTAGCCAAAAAGAGAAATGTGGATCCTGATAAATATAGAAAAGGATTACTATTAAAGGAGATGCGTCTGCCTGAGGCGGATGAGGATATTATTTCGATTGGGCTTAAAGCCGGATACAATGCGTTAATTAGAGGTGATATTAACCCGAAAGAGATCGATGCAATATTTGTAGGAACTGAAACAATAACTTATGCTGTGAAATCCGTTTCGAATATATTTGCTCAATTACTTAATGTTTCGCCTAATTGCTTAACACAAGATATTTATAATGCCTGTGCGGGAGGCACATTAGCTACCTTAAATGCGATTGGGTTAATAGAAAAAGATGTAATTAATAAGGCTTTAGTGATTAGCGCCGACATTTCATCTTATCCATTGTGGAGTCCTAGTGAGCCAACACAAGGTTCTGGTGCTGTAGCCTTAGTCATTTCAAGAAATCCTAGAATTGCAAGATTTAGTAAGAAATTTGGTATAGTTTCTGGAAACGTAAATGATTTTTGGAGACCTGCAAATGAAGAAAATGCCCAGGTTTTTGGCCATTATTCAGTCGATAGTTATTTAAAATTACAATTAGACGCTTATGATAATCTAATAGAAAATATTGGAGAATTTTACGCAGACTACTATGCATTCCATGCTCCATTCTCTAAATTACCGATAAAATGTATGAGACAAATTATCCAAAAACGATGGATTAACAATATAAGTAATTTATTAAAAACAAAGCAGAAATCCTTAACAGATTCTATTTTTAAAAAACTAGATATATTTTTGCAAGATATTATCGTCGTTCCAGAATATATCTATTTTAATCTTAAGGAGAGGGGATTATCCTCACAAAAATTGGAAAATCTTTCGAATTGGGTAATGTCTAACATAAAAGCAAAGATACTACCACACCTTTCTGTTCCTATGCATTTTGGAAATATGTATAATGCTGCATTGTGGTCTCAAATACAATTTATTATCGAGGATTATGCTAATGAAAATGATACCATTTACTTTGGATCCTATGGTTCTGGCGCTACAGCAATTGCTGGATTACTTAAATTAAAAAGTGGATTCCGTAAAATTGTTGAAAAAAGTCCAAAAATCAGTGAATATATCACTTATAAGCAGAAAAAAAGTATACAAGAATATGAATTAATAAAAGAGGGTAAATCTATACCTGATTTTGCTATT
The DNA here is from genome assembly GCA_016839555.1 of Promethearchaeota archaeon. Taxonomy (GTDB): domain Archaea; phylum Asgardarchaeota; class Lokiarchaeia; order Sigyniarchaeales; family SOKP01; genus TEKIR-8. The sequence continues at coordinate 139,204 of JAEOUA010000001.1, read as the reverse complement.
GGGAAAATCACACCGCATGAATTAAATGAAAATAGAGGATTTATATTGAATTTTTGCGATGAGGGCTGTATTATCCCTGACATTGATGGTTTAGATCATTGTCCACAAGGACATTCTGGATTTCATGAAAGATTTTTCCCGTTATATGCACGATTGATATCTAATCCAATTCATCTTAGCTCATATGATTTACGTTATTTAAATAAGGGATTAGTAAGAGTAGAGAATAATGTGCTAAAGGATAATACATTAGAATATTGTATTAGAAGAGTGAAGATTAGCGATGATGACCTTGCGGAAAAAGGATTACTTAATTGGTCTCCATATTATATAAAGACCATTGCTCCCTTATCTTAACTCAAGTTAAGGTAAGAATTAGCTTCCTTAGTTAAGATCTCTATTAACTTGGTTAACAATTCTTTAGTTTCTAAATAATATCTTTCATTAATTTTTTTTAGAATACATCAATTATCTCTTTTTATTTAAATTATTTCATTAATATAGATAAAGAAATATTGGATGAATTAGAAAATAAAAAGTGAAAGTAATAAGTGAGATCTGTTATTTCAATTGCACCTGGGAAAAGTATTTTATTTGGTGAGCATGCTGTTGTTTATGGATTTCCTGCTATAGCAATGGCTATATCAGTAAATTCAGAATGTCGAATTAATGAAATCGAAGAAAACAAAATTAAGATTATTTTATATAATTATGATCAAGTTTTCGAAGCAAATAATATTAAAACTTTAAGCCAAAAATTTTCCTCCAAATATAACCAAATATCAGAATGTTTTTACAATTTCCAGAAAGATTATGGTGTGCAGATAGAAAACGTTGAAATAAAAATAATAAGCAATCTTTTCCCAAGTGCGGGCTTAGGTTCTTCCGCTTCGATCGCTGTTTCATTAATCAATGCTTTAAATTGTTATTATGAATTAAATTTAAAAAAAGAAGAAATTAATTCCTTAGCGTATGAGCTGGAAAAAATAGTTCACGGAAGCCCAAGTGGCATAGATAATACTATTTGTACGTTTGGAAATGCTATATATTTTGAAAATGGAAAATTTGATTATGTTAAGATACCACAAGAATTTTTATTTTTAATTACCTATACCAACATTGAGCATAATACAAAAGAAGCCATCAACCGAATAAGACATTTAAAAGAAATAAATTCTAAACAAACGGAACAATTCTTAAAACAAATTGGAAAAATTACTAAAAAAGCAAAAGTTGAATTAACTAGAAATAATATCCAAGAAATCGGAAAATTAATGAATCTTAATCAAAAATATTTATCAAATCTCCAAGTTTCTAACGAACAAATCTCTGAAATTATTAATATATCCTTGAAAAATGGTGCATTTGGTTCTAAATTAACAGGTGCGGGACTAGGTGGATGTGTAATCACATTAGGAAAGAGAAAAGACTTAGAGAAAATTTCTTCTATACTTAAAGCTAAAGGATATAAAAGTTTTATAGCGAAAAATGATAAACTAGGTGTTATTTGTGAAAAAAAATGAAGATATTATGATATTAAAGCTAGGAGGAAGTTTAATAACTTCAAAAAATGAACCCTTTTCATTAAGAAAAGAAATTATTCAGAATTCTATCAATGAAATAATTAGAAGTAATAAAAAACTAATAATAGTTCATGGAGGAGGGTCATTTGGACATCCTATCGCTCAAGAATATGAAATCAGTAGAGGCAGAAAAAATTCTATTGAAAATCAAATTTTTGGATTGTCTAAAACTCATGAAGTAATGGTCCAATTAAATTCCTATATAATTCAGAAATTTTTAGAGCAGAAAATACCCACTCTTTCTATCCAAACATCTTCAATTTTTATTAATAATAATGGAGAAGTCTTTTGCAATCTAGATGCTATTAAGCAATGTCTTAAATTAGGTATTCTACCAGTAGTTTATGGAGATATAATTTTCAGTTTGGATGGAAATTTCTCAATACTTTCTGGGGATAAAATAATTCTTTTATTATGTCAAAATTTGAAAGAATTTAATATAAACAAAGTTATTTTTGCGTTTGAAGAGGATGGTATTTACCTCTATAACAAATCTAAAGATAAAATAGAAGTAGTAGAAGAAATAAATTGTAATGACATAGGGAGTCTTCCTTTAGCTAATTTGGGAAAAAAAATAGATGTAACAGGTGGAATTAAAGGAAAGCTTGACAATATTAAATCAATTTGCACTTTAAATATTCCAGTTCAAATTATAAATGGATTAGTAGAAGGAAATATTTTTAAAGCGCTTAACAATGAAAAGTTGAAATGTACAAATATTAAAATTCCATCATAGAAAGAAATTTTATAGAAATAAAATCAAATAAAATGATTTTTTTCTTCGTAATTCAATTATAAGCTTTCTTTTTTAGAATATTATAAAAATAAATTACTCTTTTTCATTATAGAATAATTTTCCTTTCTAAGAGTTATAAATATGCTATATATTGCTTTTAATTAAATGATCTTTGAAATATAATGAATATATTTAAAAATTGTTAATACATTATAAATAAGGAATTAAGGTTTAGGTAAATAGCATATAAAATTACATTAATTAGTAGGTATAGATAGCTTTAATGATTAAACCAAAGATTCTTATTGTTGATGATGATCAAGACCTTTTAGCATTATATAAAATGTTCTTGGAGCAAAAGGGATTAAACGAGATTGAACTTGCTTATAATGGTCAAGATGCAATATTAAAATATAAAAGCTCCATTAAAAAACCGTCAATAATTATAATGGACCATCGAATGCCCGGAATTAGTGGAATAGATGCTATGAAAAAAATTTTGGAAATTAATAATAAAACTAAAGTTATTTTTGCAAGTGCTGATTGTATAGTTAAATATGAAGTAATATCTATGAGTGCTTATGCTTTTATCAATAAACCTTTTGAAATGGTGGAATTGCTTTATTTTATTGAACAAGCAATTGATTCAACTAATAAAAATGAATGATTTAATAGAAGTAAATATTCAAAATATTTTGTTTTAATGAAAATATGATGAGATTGTTGCTTAATTTTTATTATTCAATATAGATATAATCAATTAAACCTGCTATTTTGGATTATTAAATAGATTGAATGAGAAAATATCCATAATGAAAAAAAGATAATCATAAACCATTCAAATATGGAATGGATTGTATAATAAAAAAGTAGTGTGAAGAAGTATAAAAAGACGGAGATTCCATATATTAAACCAAATATTATCAAGAATTTATCAAGAATTTTATCGTTTTTAGCAATAAGAACATTTAAAATCACTATATTTATCATTCCGATGAAGAAAATATTAAATACTAAAAACATGTGAATTATAATATTAATTGGAAAGAATCCTAAAAGTAAATATGAACAACTAGAGATTAATCCTAAAATTAACAATATTATACGTAAACGTTGTGACTGATCTTTACCTAAATATGTATTTAGCTTTAAAAAGAAAGGAATTAAAAAGACACCAGATATTATTAACCCTCCATTGAAAAAGATAGCACCTTGCCCCGCTCCTAATTCACTAACAACATATAAAAACAGCTTGAACTCTTGGGAAGGATAATATTTATATGAAAGGATTCCCATGATACTCATAATTACGAGCGATATAATTCCAAATACTCCACCTGATATTTGGTTAAATCGCTTTAATAATGTTTCCATAGTTTATGTAATGATTGTTTTTTATTAAAATTCTACATATCCTTCATTGGCATTCACGAGGATTTCTGTATTGTTAGGGATTTTTTCAATGGGGATCCCATCTATCATAGGAATATCAGAGATAATAGCCCCGACTGCGATAATTGCTTCTGCTTTTTTATTTATTATGGCAGCTGGAGCTTTATTATTTTTATATAACTGATAAATAATATAGGAGCCAACGGTAGAGCCTTTTCCATAAGGAAAAATCAAACATTTATTTACTATGGATTCGCCTTTTAAGGGATTGTATTTATCAATAATAACTCCTTTTTTTGGATCTATATCACCAAGAAAAGAAATCGGTTTTTCACTGACAATAGAAAATGCTTTTACAATCCCGGGAACGATTTTATTACCATTGATTCTCATGATATAAGTTCCTCACGGGATTTAATTAAGGTTTTAAGATTGGATAAATTTTGAGAATAATGTGCACATTTAGTGGAGTCTGTTGCCAAACAGGTTATTCCGATTTCTTCAATAGGAGCCACTACCATACATGTATCACAAAAAAGCTTTATGTTATTTGGTATTTTTTGAAATCTTTCCTTGACTTCTCTGGAGGTACAAATCCATATTTCTTGCTCAGTTTTTACTTTATCAAAAATATCTATAATCTCTTCATAGGAACAATGAGGACATCCAAAAGTAATAATATCAGGATGCTCGCAAGTGCAAAATTGTTCTTGAATTTTTACTAATTCATCATATTCCACAGTAATTTTTTCAGGATTTTTTATAATTTCATATTCAGGTGTAAGATTTTCAATCATAAACATCGCAACTCCTCCTCCAGCAGCCGCACCAGCTCCAAGTGCTTTTAATTGTAAATTGGATGCGTGTTTAATACCAATAATTGCAGGAATTTTATTTTTTGCTATTGATCCAATATAATACCCTAATAATGAATAATCTAAATCAGATAATTCGAAATTAATATCAAAAACTACTTCAGAAATTCGGTTCTTTTTCAAATGAAGTCCATAATTTGGTGTTTTACCTATTAAAGCTGCAGAAAGCGCGCTAGGCCCACCTTCTCGATTGGTCATAGCTCCGAGAACAGAATTAGCATAAACTACAGCAGAGGATTCAGACCAAGCAATGTGAGAGCCTTTTTTGGGTACTAATCCCGCATGATATGGTGTACATGAACAGCTTTCTTTTACGCCCATGGAAGTTAATGCTTTAATAATTCTTAATTGTTTTTCAGCAAAAGTTTCACTAATTCCCATTTCTCTCCAGTTTTTCAAATCCATCCCCGCAGGGTTCATTCTACTTTCGATGATTACCTTTGTGTTTGACCAATCTTCGAGAAACTCTAAACCCGCATCTCCAATTGTTTTATATGATACTCCGGCAATTTGAGCTGACTCAATGGGAATTAATTTATCTGCATCAAAAATATCACCTAAAGTTGCTAAAATTCTCATAGCTTTAGCTTTTATTTCGCCAAGTTCTCCATTTAGAATCGCTTCTTCATCCTTAGTGAGATACATTAAAATTCAACCTTATTAAATGATTCATTATTCTTAAGCGGCTTTGTAGCATCTATGCCCCATTTACAAGTAATACTATCATCAGATGATGGATCGAGAGAAGACCCTTTTGCATTTGGAATAAATATAATATCTTTATTTGGCTGAACTCTTGTGGCTATTGCCCATTCAATATCATCGGAGTCATCAATATCTATATCATCATCTACAATAATAACGCGTTTCAAGCTTGGGTGAGAAGCTAATGCTGCCATAATAGCATTTTTAGGATCTCCCTCAGTTCGTTTCTTGATTTGAACAACTGCATGGAGCCAAGAGCAGCCTCCTTGTGTTAAAATCACGTTTTTAACAGTGGGAATTGTATTTTGAATTCCTTTATAGATTCTTGGCTCCTGAGTAACTCCCATTAACATTCTATGTTCTTTTCCACCCGGTAAAATTGTTCTAAAAATAGGATCATCTCTAAAATATAGCGTATCCGCTTCTAAAATAGGTTGCTGCCTAATTTTATCTGCAGTTCCCGTTAAATCGACAAAAGGACCTTCGGGGGCAAGATTTTTTGTTATTCTTCCTTCAATCACGAACTCAGAATTACTAGGAACATTGATTCCATTAGAAAGTTGACACACATCTAATCCATCTAAAATGGCGGAAGCTAATTCCAACTCATCCATATTAGGTGCTGAAGAAGCTGCCGCAATTTCAATCGCGGGATGCACCCCAAAAATAACTGCCACTTTTAAATCTCTATTATTTTCGATAGCGTTTACATAGGCTTTATCTAAATGTCTTTGTGCCACAATTCTAATAGAAAATTTATTATCTCCAAGATACAGCATTCTATGAAAAGATGCATTTTGCCTTTGTTCTCCAGGGAAATCACAGATAACAATGCTTGAGGTTGTATACCCTTTTCCCATGTAGAAATCTATTACTGGTAAGAATTGATCTATATGTAATTCTGGCGAAAGATTAATTTTATTCTCTAAAAAAGGTGCATTTTTAGTTAAATTGCATTTTTTTAGATTATTTAGCTTTTCTATCATAAAAGAGATAATTTTAGTTTTATCAATTCCTAAAGCTAAAGCTATTTTTTCTCTATTATTGATTAATCCAGACACTATTGGAAATTTAAAGGAGTTCATTTTAAATTTAGTAGGTCTTTCTCCATTTTCCTTAATAATTTTAGCTAATTGATCACTTTCTATAGTTTTTTCATAGTTATTTACTTCAAGTTTTTGTAAAAAAGATCTCACAGTTATGCACTCCATTTAAAAATTCTTCCTATTAATTAATAACAATTGCTCTCTTTAAAGAATTTAACTATGAATTAAAGAAGGCAGTTTCAATTTTTTTTTTATTTATTTCCCCATCGTTTAATTTCATATGCTATATCTAATAAGTCTAGATAACGTCCGGCAGTTTGATTTATTAACTCATCAACATTTTTAGGTTTTATATAATAAGAAGGAATTGGAGGTGCAATAATAACCCCCAATTTCGCCAATTTGAGCATATTCTCTAAATGAATAGCATTAAAGGGACTTTCTCTAACTGCAAGTATAAGTTTTCTCTTTTCTTTCATTGCAACATCAGCAGCTCTTGTTATTAGATTATCAGCATATCCATGAGCAATTGCGGAAAGTGTTTTCATGGAACAGGGGATTATTATCATTTTATCAAATTTGTGGGATCCGCTTGCTGGTGGAGCAGATAAATCATTTATATCAAAATATCTTGTGGCAAGCTCATAAATTTCGGAAACATCAAAATTTGTTTCTGCTTTTATAATTTTTGTCGCGGCTTTTGATATAATTAACTCGGTTTCTATATTTTTAGATTTGAGGATTTCCAACATTTTAACGGTAATTGCTATTCCAGAAGCACCCGTTATTGCAACAATTAGCAATGTACATCACATTTAATTATATACAGCATATTATGTATTTTAATAAACAATTTAATAAGATTTTAAACTTATATATATTATATCTTAGATATAAGTTTATTTATAGGCATTTGTTCAAATCTTTTTAAATTAATTTAATTTGCCTAAATATTTTTTAGTTAATAAACTTGGAATTATAAAAAATGTCTATTGATTGGAATAAAGCAGAAGAGAAGCCTGAGTCAAAACAAAAGGTAAAAGGAACTTATCTTTTAGATCTAAAAGCTAAAAGTAATGTTCTTGAACGACGAGTTCTGGAATTAAGGAGAACCATTGAAAATGAAGAAGCAATAATCATAGATACCAAAATAAAATTAGCCAATTCCGAGAGTTTTTTAAAGGAATTATTAGCAGAACTTTCAAATAAAGGGAAAATAATTGATCTATTAGACAAAGAAAATGAAGAAACCAATAAAGAATTGACAGAACTTCGAAATAAATTAGAAAAATTAAAAAACATCAAAAAAACCGATATTGAATTACAACAGAAAATGTTAGAAATAAATAAAATAATAGATGATAGAAATAAGGAATTAGATCAATTAAGAGTTGATTTAACTCAGAAAATAGATGATAATATCCAAGTTAAAAAGGAGTTATTTTCAAATAAAGATAAAATTATGGAAATTCAAAATAGAATTAATAAGCTTAAAAGAAATTATCAGATGCTAAAACTAACACCGAACTCTTAGCAAAAATAGAAGATATAATTAAGTTTAAAGGTTTTTTATCGGAAAAAGAATTAGAATTATTAAAGGAGGGCAAAAATATTTAAAATTCATTCCTAATTATCATTTTATTCTATGAAATCCCTAAATTCAATATTTAAAATTTAATAAATAACATGATATAAGAAATTAATCTCAATTTCTAATTAATTCTAACTAATACTATTTTTTAGACCATAAAGCTGATAAACTTCGAATGAATTTATAATATTAATAAAAATTTGTTGTTATTAAAATGAAAGCAATCGTTAGTGTAATTGGATTGGATAAACCCGGAATTGTTGCAACAGTTTCAACAATTCTAGCTCAACATAATGTTAATATAACTGATATATCTCAATCTTATGCGAAAGAATTCTTTACTATGATAATGGTTGTAGATTTTGAAACAAGCAATTCGATCTTAAAAGAAGTTAATGAAGATCTTCAAAAGGCGGGTGATGAAATTGGAGTTTTCATTTCAATTCAACATGAGGATGTCTTTCGTATAATGCATAGAATTTAAGGGAGTGATCGTATATGTCTTTTACACCTGAAGAGGTTCTAGAAACTAGATTAATGATAAAAGAACAAGGGCTTGATGTTAGAACTATCACAATGGGTATTAATTTATTAGATTGTGCTTCTCCTAATTTGGATGAGATAAAAGAGAATATTGAAAACAAAATAATCTCATTTGCAAAAAATTTATCCAAGGTGGCAAGTTCTATTGAAGATGATTTTGGTATTCCAATTATCAATAGGAGAATCACGATTACACCAATTTCATTAATATTAGGAAATTTAAAATCTATACAAGAAATTTCATTCGAATATATTAATGCTCTTAATAACCCTTTACATAATAAAAATCAATTATCAACATACGAATTATCAGAAGATATTATTAATTGCTGTTTAGAAATCGCTAAGAGTCTTGATAAAGCCGCTAAAGAAGTAAATATAGATTATTTAGGAGGTTATTCAGCATTGGTTCATAAAGGGTTTACGCGTGCGGATTTCTGTGTAATTAAAAGTTTACCAGCAGTATTATCATCAACAGAAAGAGTGTGCGGTTCTGTAAATGTAGCTTCAACTCGATCTGGGATGAATATGAATGCTGTAAAAATGATGGGAGATATTATTCATAAAATAGCAAAAAAAACTCAAAATAAAAATTCAATAGGATGCGCTAAATTAATTGTATTTGCCAATGCAGTCGAAGATAATCCATTTATGGCTGGAGGATTCCATGGAATCGGAGAAGCAGAATCTTGTATCAATGTGGGAGTATCAGGACCAGGAGTTATTAGAAATGTGGTGAAAAATGAGGAAAATTCTGATTTTGAACAATTAGCAGAAAGAATAAAGAAAACAGCATTTAAAATCACAAGAATGGGGCAGTTAGTAGCTCAGGAAGCTTCAAAAAGGTTGGATGTACCTTTTGGTATAGTAGATTTATCATTAGCTCCAACAACTAGACCATTTGACAGCGTGGCAGGTATTTTAGAAGACATGGGATTAGAAACTACCGGATGTCCAGGAACTACCGCTGCATTAGCATTATTAACAGACGCCGTTAAAAAAGGAGGGTTAATGGCATCCTCTTATGTAGGAGGTTTATCTGGGGCGTTTATTCCTGTTAGTGAAGACAAAATAATGACAGATGCAGCTCGTAAGGGGATTTTAACAATAGAGAAACTTGAAGCGATGACTTCTGTTTGTTCTGTAGGATTAGATATGATTTGTATTCCAGGTTCAACCTTTCCCACTGCCATTTCTGGAATTATTGCTGACGCAATGGCAATTGGGATGATTAATAATAAAACAATGGGAGTAAGAATAATACCTGTCATTGGAAAGAATGTAGGTGAAGAGGTTAAGTTTGGTGGATTATTGGGTGAATCTGTAGTCATGCCGGTAAAAAACGTATCATGTGAGAGATTTATTAACAGGCGAGGGCGAATCCCCGCACCTGTTCATTCACAGCAAAATTAAAACACTTTATATCTTTTATTTTGTATGAAAATTATGACGGATAATACTTATTTAGGCATTGATTCTTGTTCTTATGGTTGGGTGAGTTTTATCCTTAATCAGAAACAATGGAATATAGAAATTTTTAGAAATATAAACTCTTTATGGAAAAAATATTATGATTCTAAATTAATCCTTATAGATATACCAATTGGGTTAAGATCTGAAGGTGCTAAAGCAAGGTTGTGCGATACGGCTGCTCGTATATATTTAACTAAAAAAAGATCCTCTTCAATATTTCCAACTCCTTGTAGGAAAGCTTTAGATGCTTCTTCATACCAAGAAGCTAATAATATTAACAGAGAATTAACCGGAAAAGGACTATCGAAGCAAACTTATAATATTATGTCTAAAATCAAAGAAGTGGATACACTTCTTAAAAAAGATCATCAAGCTTCTGATATAATAATTGAAAGCCATCCTGAAGTTTGTTTTACTGCTTTAAAAAATAAGAAACCATTGGGATTTTATAAAAAAACTCAAAAAGGCATAGAACAAAGATTCACCCTTCTAAATTCTTTTAATAATTTCAAAAAAAATCCTTTAGATTTTGCTAAAAATAATTTCAAGAGAAATGATTTGGCAATTGATGATGTTTTAGATGCATGGGTCTTGGCAGTTTCTGCTTCTAAAGGAAAATCTGCTTTAAATTTCTTTCCCAAGTCTTATGAATTTGATATGAAGGGATTTCCGATGAGGATTGCATTTCCTAACTTTTATATCTATTGAGCTTAAAAATCTCATAAAGATCTGTTAAAGCATTAATATGAAATGCATTCTGATAATTTGGTAAATTTAAATTAGGAGAGTAGCCATTATTTTTAAAATCAGTTTGGAGTGAATAATGTTCTAGATTTTTCCTTTTTATTATAATGGGAATTATATTGGCAGATTGAGCGGCGTGAATGTCTTCAGGGGCATCTCCAATATAAATAACCTCAGAGGGAGAAAGGTTTAACTCTTTGAGTGCGAAAGAAAAGATCTCTGGATTTGGTTTTTTAATACCTACTTCTCCAGAAATAACTATATAATCAAAATAATCTAATATTTCATTTGTTCTTAGAATATTGTATAAATGAGGCGGGTGATCAAATTTAGAAATTAACGCTAATTTTTTGAATTTCTGTAACTCTTTAAGTAATGGAGCCACATTAGGGTCTATTAATACATATTTTTGCCATGCATTAAGACAAGCTTCGGATAGTTTTTTTATTTTTTTATTAGTCAGTGCTAATCCTAATTCATTAGTATATCGTTTAACTCGACATTGAAAAATTGAGAGATCTTGTTCTTTTTGTTTTGGTTCTGGAAGTGAGAAAAATCCATCGGTTTTTGAGCGAAACTGCTCCATATTCATTTTAAGTCCATTATTTTTTAACTTTTGGTAAAATATGGTTATCCAATCTTCCCATGCCGCTTCCATGTTATCATAAATAAAAAGGGTTCCATAAAGATCAAAAAAAACTCCCTTTATAGAATCTGAATCAAAATTTGGCTTTTTCATAATAAATTTCAGTAAAAATGGAGATTAAAATTCTCTTTCTGCTACAAAGGTAAGCAGACTATCAAATAATTCTGCTTCTTCTTCGTTTATTATAGATTTTAAAGAATTTAATGACTGTTTTGCTTCTTGATAATATGAATTCGCCAACTTTTTACAAGAAGAAACCACGTCTGCTTGAGAATATAATTCTTTTACAATGTTTACATCTTCATCAGAAATATGATCTTTTTCCATGATTTGGGACAAAGTTTGTTTAGAGTTTTTATCCAATTTGTTTAAAGCTTCTATGAATAGGCATGTTTTTTTCCCTTCTTTTATATCACTGTCTGCAGGTTTTCCAGTCTTTTCTTCATCTCCAAATGTCCCAAGAATGTCATCCTTAATTTGAAAAATTATTCCTAAATTCATCCCATAAATACTTAATAATTTTTTATGAGGTTCCTCTGCTTGGGCGTAACTAGCCCCTATTAAAATTGATTTTTCTAAGAGTGCTCCTGTTTTCAGAGATACCATCTCTATATATTCATCCATAGAAATATCTCGTTTGCTTGTTTGCATTTCGGTTTCTATTAAAACACCATTAGAAATTTCAATAAAAGCTTGTTTATAAAGGCTGATAGCTTCAAGATTTAGTTTATTATCAAACTGATTATACAAATAAGGTTCCAATCCAATAAAAAATGCGGAATCTCCTCCTATTATTCCAATAGAATTGCCAAATTCCTCTTTAGACATCTTTTTTAAGTCATATCTACTATAATATTCTTGATATCGATAATGAAATGCCAATTCACCCCTTCTATATTGATCACGATCTATAATATCATCATGTACTAATGACGCATTATGCAAAAATTCCGTTCCTACAGAAGGGACTAAAATCATATCACTTTTTTCCTTAGTAAAGGCATTATAGGCGGCGATACACAATAATGGACGTATTCTTTTCCCACCAGCTAAAAAATAATCTTTTAATTCAGAATAATAATTCTTAAGAAAGGCATTTTGAATGGAGTTAATTTTTCTTACAAAGAAGTCCTTTATCATTTCGTTTATTTTTGAAATATATAATTTTCCGTATTCCATGAAATTCATATTTTAATTCACCTTAGATTATTAAAGCAATCATTTAATTAAAATTTGAAGATCCTTACCATGATAACTAATCGCTTTATGGATTAATTAAACATTTAAGGTCTATTAGACATTTTCATGACATTGAAAATTAAATACTCTAATCATTGGGAATCATGTTATAAATTCGAAATCAATTTTTAATGTTGCAATCACGTGTGGTCCTAGATTAAGCTTTATTTGGTGATTGGTCTTTTTTTCTACATTTGCTTTAATATGATGCTTAGGAGTTTCTTCCAAGAAATTTACTATTGAAACATTACTTACCTTAATTGAGTCACACAACGTTAGAGATGTGTCTTGTTTTTTATCAGATATATTATAAACTCTGAGGATCAAACTATTACTATTTTCCGCCTTTTTCAAGGCGCTTATTAAAACCGCTTTATTATCTATTTCAATAAAACTTAATATTGGGGGCAAAAAAGGTTTTCTTTCCATTTTGCTGGATTCCAGATATAAGGATAATATTCCTGTTGGATTAAGAACTATTTTATCCATCAATCTCAGATCAGAATTAATCATGGATGGAAATACTGGCATTAATGAATTATTAAACTCTTTCCCTTTTAGATGAATTTTTGCATCCAACCAATTGGTTTTTGCTCCTTCTATTACTAAGGAGAGTTCGAAAGTATGATTTCCTAAACATTGTGCTCCAGGAGTTCTTAATTGAGGACCTGCGTGAGAATTTCGAGTTTTAAAATCATCTCTTGAAAGCCATTCAACGCACCTTAATAATGTGATAGCCAATGTAATAGTGCCATCCCCATTTTTAATTGCTTCATATTCGGGAAGCCCCTTGTTAATAACAGAAAAACATCTCTTATTATCTGAAATGGAAACAAAATCCTTTTGATGATTTGTAGGAAGAGGTTGCTGAACCCAATTTTTTCCACTTGGCAATTCAATTTGCCTGGGTATTATATAAAAATGTCCATCAGCATACATTTTATCAGTTTTAATATTAGAAGGAAATAATACCCTTAATCTATGATCTTTGCTATTATTTTCAACATTAATCTTAAAATCAATTCTTTTAATCCCTTGATAAAGAGAAATGTTAACTTCAATATTATTATCTATAAAAATGTCTTCTCTTCTTTCTCTATTTTCGGTTAGAGAAATGGGTAGTTTTAAATTATTTTTTAGGGTAATTGACTTATAAATTGGTCCATCAAGTAATTTAGAAACCTTTAAAATAATCGCGTTATCAGATGTAAATTCTATATCTATTTGATTATCATTTGGCCCGGAAAAATCATATTCATCTCCCCAATCACCTTTATCTTCGAAAAAGCATATTTGATTATACCAAGTTCCTGTCTCTTTATCTAAAACTTTAATATTTCCTTCATTATTAATTTTTATCTTATAAAATTCATTTTCTATAGAATTTTCATTTGAATTCGAGGTCAACTCATTTTCTTTTTCATTTAAATAGGATGGGTTTTGATTTGGATTAATATAATACCTTTTATATCCACAAGCGGGAACTTCTGCTAAAAAGGTAAATGTTCCACTAATATTGGATTCTTGGTCATATCTTGGCTCTTCTACTATTAAATATCCTTGGTATTTTATTTCCTTCCCTTTATAATCAATTAAAGTAAAATTGGTAGGAAAGTGACTTTTATTTTTTGATGGAGTTATTGCATTAAAAATTACCACATCTTTTCTTTTCCAAGGTAAAGGATTATATACAATTAATGGTATTAAATCTTTATTGTCAGTTGAGGTTTGAATTAAGCTACTCAAATAACCTACAGAATTTTTAATAATTTCTTTGCCTATTTGTTCTGCCCAATCAAATCTTGTTTTCATTTCCTCATGTACTTGGTCAATAGAACATCCACATATACTATCATGAGGATGATTCTTGATTAACCATTTCAATCCCGTTTGAATATAATCAGATGGATAATCAAATTCTCCTTTATTATCTAATACCCATGTTATGGCACTTAAAGGCTCTGCATACGTCTCATAAAGATATTGGATTTTAGTATTTCTTTGTTTAATCCACATCCTAGCTGAAAATACACCGGAAAGAAGATGAGCATATCTTCCACCCCTTAGTTCTCCCTGATATGTATTTAATTTAGGATTATATTCAAGCACCTTATCTATATAATATTCAAAATCCCGTTGCACTATTTTTTTATCAGGATTTTTTTTATTCCATTGTTGGATAATCTCTGGTATTTCTGGTTGTGCTTCATCATGATCAGAACCATTATTAAGTAGAATAATAGGTGTAGCAGTATACTTTTCTAATTGCGATACTATTCGTCTAATGCTACGCAATGCCCTTTTATAAGTTCCATTTACTTTCTTGGTTTTAAGATCAGCAAGAGACCCATAGCTTGAAATTAGATGAATAGCCAAGAGAGTAGCTGCCTTTCCAGGAGATTCCCAGTTAAATTCCATATTCAAATTATTTTCCTCAAATTCATTACCAAATCCTCTCCAGAATAATACAGAAGGAATTTCAAAACCCTTCAAGATCTGAGGTAATTGAGCGCAATGACCAAAAGGATCCGGAATGTAGCCAGCTTTCATCACCCGACCATAATCTCTTGCAATTTGATGTCCAATCATTAAATTTCTTATTAGAGATTCACCACTAACCAGAAATTCATCTGCTAAGACATAGAATGGACCTATTGAAAGACGATTTTCTTGGACATAATTTTTAATTTCTTCTTCTTTATCTGGTCTAACTTCTAAATAATCTTCAATAGGTATCGTTTGTCCATCAAAAGTAAAGTTTGCATAATCAGGATCGTTTTTTAAGATGTTTAATAATTTATCCATCATAATAACTAGTCTTGCTCGAAATTCTTGAAAAGGAAGATACCATTCTCTATCCCAATGAGTTTCTGGAACCAAAACAATTTTATTAGACTTCATTATTAAAAATGGTTTTTTTTTAATTTAAATTTAAAAAATTCATAAAATAGAATCTTTCATAAATAATTATAGTGATTATTTCAAACACCGATTATATATCTTGACCTCTTTATATTTTTACTTAAATAATTAACTAATAGATAGGATATAGCTATAAGAAACAATAACCCGAAAAATCTTATTAAAAATAGAATATAAAGATTTGGGATTAATTTGGACAATATTAGATTTTGAATTGATAAGAAAAAGTATAGAGTAAAAAAATGCATATAATAGATACCTGCTGAATATATTCCTACTTTCCATAGAATTAATTTTATTTTATTATTTAATCTCTTAAATTTCAATTTTATACTTTTTTCATTAACTTTTCTTCTTTCAATATTTTCTTTTTCAATCGTATTACTAGAGAATTTTATTTTGGAAAAAAATGAATATATCATAAAAAGGTAGATGAGTTGTGCTATAATATTTAGGAAGCATCCAAAATATTCTTCGAATTTCGGGTATATCTTTACTGGTTGGGAGGATGATGTCCACATTACAGGATTTACGTGATATCCACTCACAGTAAAGTAAAGCAAGATAAAGATGGGAACCAATAAAACTATTATTGCTTTATGGTGCTTCAAATTTGAAATATTACTTTTATATTTAGCGCATAATATACCAAAAATAAAAATTGAAAGATATTCTAGATAAGTAACTGATATTGGAGTATATCTTAAAATATATAAATTCAAATTTGCCTGTTGATTTAGTGGAATCTTTAAAGCAAGTTTCGAAAGTGATGCCACATCAATTAAATAGATCGAGATGATGAAGATAATTAAAAGTAATAAGATATAAATTATAAAATAAATAAATGGTTTTTTTATTCTATTTATTATCTTTAATATCAAGGGATAGATAATATAGAGCTGAATTATAACATAAATAAAATAAATTATCCATATATTTCCTGTTAATACACTTAAAACAGTAGTTATTAATAAGGAAATAAAATCTAAATTAGAAGATAACGTAAATAGTAAGAAAAAAAAGCAGGTGGGAATTCCCCATATAAGATAATTGGGAATTATATATTTAAATTTTTTTTTGAAATATGTTTTATAATTACTAATTTCATTATAATTAATATACATAGTATATCCTGATAAAAAAATAAAAACAGGTATTACTGAATAATAAAGGATATTATCGTAAAACTCATATGATAAAGCCCCTGACCCTAGAAAAACATTTAATCCCACATGATGGAAGATAATAATTATAATACCAATCCCCCTCATTATATCTATCCAAGATATGTAATTTTTTGTTTTTATTTTATTAATAACCTTTATATTATTATTCGATTGCTCTACTAAAGAATCAATCTGCATTTTCTTTTAGCTCAGTTGATTATGTTAGATATATATTAAATTTTTAGGAAAAAAAATGTTTTCACATAAAAAGTTTTTTGGATTTTGATAATTTTATAATTCTTAAATTAAAAGTATATCTAATCATTATAATTAATAGAAAGATATAATTTAGAAATTTTAAATGTTTTATGAAATTTAAGTTAAACTTGATGTCAATTAAAATTATTAAAAATTCATTATTTTTTCTTTATGAAGTTTAGATAAAATTAAATAAAAAAAAAATAGAATTCAATCAGTCATCTCATCATCAAAGTCTACTATTGTTTCTTCTCCTTTTTTCTTAAATGTTCCTCTTCCTTTCCCTAAATCGCTAACATTGTTAAAATATACTTGAGGATTTAACATCTCCACAATTTTTTTTTCTTCTTCAGAAAATTGGTAGGGTTCTTCAAGATATTTTTGAAATTGTTCAATAAAATCTCCATCTTTTGTAAATCTCTTTATTGCTGATTTAAAAAAGAAGCTAATTATCTTATCCCAGATTTTTTTAAAGAAGCCTAAAACTCCCAATTCCTTTTTCAAAGGTGATTTTCGATTTTTCTTATTTCTATGATAAGTAAGCTCTTGTTGAATATAACTCGCCCATTCATTTCGGGGTATTCCCATCAACCTAAGTTCTTGTTTTAATGATTGGATTAATTTCTTTTCTTCTTCAGAAAATATAGTTTTTCTACGATCTTTTTCCATTTTTTCTCAATTTGTAAAATGAATGTTATTTAAAATAGTTTTTATTAAAAAATCTAGAATAAAGCTTTATCCATTTATTTAAAGAGATTTTTTCCAATCACGCTCTTATGTGGTGTAATTCCTAACAGATTTAAAAGAGTAGGAACAATATCAGTTGTTTTACAGTAGGTCAATTCAGTTTGAGGAATATTTTGTGACCCTCCTATTATCATCGGTACAGTCATAGATTTCTTTAATCCAATATCATGTGAATAGACATGTTCGTTTTTAGTTTCCCCATGCTCATAATTAAACCCATATTCTCCTTTAGTGGATATTAAAATATCGCAACAACGAGGATTTTTAAAATAGCGTGAAATTTGATCACTAACCATTGGAAAATCAATATTATACGTCCCAGAAAGCCAATCCTCTATATTATGAAAATTATTATCAAGTAATGTTGCAGATTTTTCACTTTTTTCATAACCATATATTTCATGTTCATCATAAAAAGTATATTTAGTCTCTAATTCCTTTCCGAATCCTCTATACTCAATTAATCCTTCTCTTAATTTTCCATCTTTTTCACTTTTTTCTTTGATATAAATTTTACCTCGTTCTGGCGTATTTTCATCATCCCTATAATACATTAATTTAACTCCCGGAATCTCCCAAAGCGTTTCAAATAAATTCAATTTATTACTTTTCCCACTTGGAGAAAAATTTTTCATTTGGTTTATTGTTGGATGATGATGCCATGTATCACCTGGAAAATTAAAATGACCTATAGAACCAAAATTAGCATCAAAATCGCCCCTTTTTTTTTTAGGATTATAAGGAATAAGTCCTTTTCTTTCGAAAAAAGGTTCAAGATCATAGAGGTTTTTAACTTTATAGTTTCCATGATCAGAGATTATACATAATGCGGTTGAATCATAATATCCCCCTTTTTTTAAAACATTAATGAGAGAACCAAAATATTTATCACATTTCAATATCTCATTTATATAGTCTGGATGATCAAATCCAAAATCATGCAATAACTCGTCCGTTTTAGGAATATATCCTACTGTTATCTTGGGAACTTCCCTTATTTCGAAAAATTTTTCGGGCTGGATAAACGCCTTTTCGATATTTTTGAAAACATTCTCCGTATTAAATGTTGTGGGAGGTACAATATAAGAGCCGCGATATACGATATTTAAAGAACTGAGAAAGTTTCCTTCGCCTGCCTGTTCAAAAATAGTCTTCACATTATCCCCCAAATCGGAACCTATTTTAAATATATGAGTACCGATTGAGTAGTTTCGTATAAATGGTAGTTTTTTCTTTATAGAGGGAGGGTCTGTTCGGGCAACCCAATGATAAGATGGAATTCCGCTTCCTTCTTTTAGATAATATCCCGAATATGCTCCAGTAATGATATTAGGATAGCAAGGAAATGTTACACTCGGAAAGGAAGTTATGCAATCTTTGCAGAAAGATCCATTTTCTATTAATTCTTTAAAATTGGGAAGCTTTCCCCCATCTAATAATTCAAAGAATTGTGAAGATTTTACATCATCAATAATTAATAATATTACTTGATTTATTTTTTGTTTTTTAGACATTACAATGTTATTAAAAATAACCAATATTAAAATTTAATTAATTATAGAAAACTTGAAAATATATGAAGAAAGTTAATATTCCTCATTTTGGTTTACTTGAAATAAGCAACATCATTTTTGATATCAATGGCACCCTACAATTTAATGGAAAAATCTCAAATAAATTAATAGAAAAATTTAGAGCTTTAAAACGGCACTATAATATTTTTCTGATATCATCAGATACGCGTGGTAATTTAAATGAATTGGCTAAGAAATTAGATTCTAAATATATTAGAATAAATACAGGAAATCAAACAGATGCAGAAGCAAAAAATAAAGAATTATTAAAATTGGGAAAAGAAAATACAATAGCAATTGGTAATGGCAATAATGACATGTTAATGCTTAAAAATGCAGCTTTGGGAATTCTAATAATAGGAAGTGAGGGAGCAAGTGGGAAAAGTTTAATGAATGCGGATGTCATTTTTACCAATCCTAATGATGCGATAGATTTTTTATTGGATGAAAAAACAATCATAGCTACTTTAAGAGGATAAAAATAGAGAATATTTAAACAAAGCAAGGTTTCTATCTTAGATAAAGTCTTTCAATATCTTGGTGATTTCATTATATTTTTTTAGTGATTCAATTATTTCATCTTTTTTAAGAGCTGCAAACCCTTCTTTATCTAATTTATATATTAAAGCTTTTAATTCTTCTAATTTATACAACTCTAATAATTTATAATGGTACTTAATTTTAGTAGGTTCTAATTTTCCGATATTCCATTTTACCATACTTCCTTGATTTGTTTCGTTCTCTTGAGGTAAATATACAGTGGGTTCTCGTATAGTATGAACATAATAAAGTGGAATAATATCTTCTATTACTAATCCATTTAAAGCTTTATCATAGGAATTCTTAAAAGGCATTTTAGCATCGTAAAGACCCTCTACTTTTGGTATAGACTCTTTAATTTTTGAATGAGTTTTAAAAATTTTAACTTGATCTTCGAGTAAAAATAGAATTGTTCGTGATATTCTCTTTCTTAAATCATATTTAATATCAACGCGTTCATTTTTATTAATATTTTTTAATTGCCATTTCACTTCGAGCCCATCTTTTAATAAAAGTGTGTTATTTAATTCTTTAACTTCCTCTCCATTAAATTCTACATTATTGATTGCGAAATTATATGGAATTAAATCCGTAATAATTGCTTCTTCAATCATATCATCAAATGGATTTTCAAACCCCGATGTAACATTAAATATTGTTTCTTCTTCCTCTTCCACTTTTTCCACTTTAATTTCATCATCTAACTCTATAATTTCTCCTGATGCGCTGATTAAAACCGATTCACTTTTAATATTTTCCTTTATTTCGACTCTATGCTCATTAAGTAAAATATTTAATTTTTCTATTATCTGATTTATATCATCAGAAATATCTCCTATAATCTCATCAACGGAATATTCCTCAATGATAAGCATGACATTTTCCTCTAGCTGAATCATATCCTCGAATTTTTTAGCATTATTAAATAATTCTTCTTGCTCCTTTTCCTTTTTTTGGACTCTTTCATTAATAATCTTTTGGAGCTCAGATATTTTTTTATGTTTAATATCTTCAGTTTGTTCTTTCTTTCTCTTTTGCTCGAGTTCTTTTTTGATTTTTTCTATCAATTCTTGATATTGTTTTTTAATATCATCCCTTTCAATCGAATCACTGAGTTCTATTATTGTATTTGAAAGTATAATAATATTTTCAAGATTATTTGATTTTCGATTTTCTTCTATTTGTGCTTCTAAGTCTCTTATTTTATCTTCAATAATTTCTTGTTGTTTTGACTTCTCTTTTTCTTCTAATTTTGTTATTATTTCATCTTTTATTTGGGTATATTTTTTCCAAGTTTCTTTATCATCAATGGAACTAGCTAATTCAATAATTTCTAAAGTAATTTCTAAAGATTCTTCATAATTTTCATTTTTTTTACTCTCTGCAAATTCCTTCTCCAACATAGCGATTTTATTTTCAATTTCTTCTCTTTTTCTTACTTGATCCATTTCTTTTTTAATTTCATCGATTTTTTGAAGAGTTTTTTCTTTAATCTCAGTTAAATTGATTGACTCTGCAAGCTCAATGATTTCATTACAATTAGATATCGCAACAAAACGTCTTCCTGCTTTTCTATTTTTATCAACTTTTTGTTCTAATTCATTAATTTCTTTTTTAATTAGTTCACGATTAGTCTCTTCTATTTTTTTAGTATATTTCTCCTTTTCTTCAGTTAATCCAGCAGACTCTGCTAGCTTTATAATTTGATTATATAAATCTATTGCTATTTTGAACTTTTTGGATTTTCTGGCTTCCTCAGCTTTTTCATTTAATTTATTAATTTGTCCTTTAATTTTTTCTCTAGTTAATTCTTGAATTAGATCTTCATATTTTTTTTGTACTTGTTTTTGATTGATTGATTCTGCAATGATTACAATTTCTTCACAAATATCTAATGCCTTATCATAATTTTGCTTTTGCCTCTCTTCTTCTAATGCAGACTCTAAGTTTTTTATTCTTTGTAATTTTTTATTATAATCTTCTTCAGCAATTTTAATTTCTTGGCGTAGATTCCTCAATTGTGCATTAAAATATTTATCTTGTGTATCAGCTACCATTTCTTCTATTAAATCTATTTTCTCTAACGCTTCTGAAAATTTTGCCCTAGCTTTTAATTTATTTACTTCTTTAATAATCTCTTCTACTTTTTCTAATAGTTCTGAATCAAGTTTTTCTTCAGTAAAAAAGAATTTGTAATCAAAACGTCTTTGTTTGCGCTTAATTTCCATGCATACGCTAACAATAAGATTTTTATAAAAATTTTGCCACATAGATAAATTCTTTCTATATCCTGAGGTCTCAAGCCTATACGTGGCATCAATTCTTTCTACATTGATAACATCTTGCTTTATAAAGGCATCTTTTTTATATTTTAAGAGGAATTTTTTTATCTCATTTTCTCTACCTAAAAAGACATCTTCAAATTCCTTAAAAATATCATCCAATTTTTCACTCATATATTCTCACTAGTCTTTTTTAAAAGTTTATTAATTTTAACCGTTATTTTTTCAAAATATTTATGAGCTTCCGATAAAGATCCCTTATTCAATTTATCCTTACCTTTTTCCCTAAGAGAATTGATTATTTCCATATCTTCTTCTATTTGGTCTTGTTTCTTTATTTTAGAAAAATATTCAGACCATAGTTCTTCCACATTTAAAATTAATCTCTGTATAGTTTCTAAGGCAGGCAAAGTAAGATATTGCTCATAATTTTTCTTAAATGTTTGAACATAATTATATAATGCTTTAATCTGTATATTATTCTTTTTTGCTTCTAAATATCTTTTTTTAATTTTTTTACTTTCTTCTCTAATTTCTGTTAATATAAATTTTGCTTTCATTCTTGCTTCTGCTTCAGATATAAATGCTTCCTGATCCTCTATCAATTTTTTATCTTGTGTTTCTTTTGCAAGCTCAATTATCGTTTTTGAAATTTCAATAGCCTTTTCGAAGTTTTCATTTTCAAAAAACGAATCTGCTTCCTCTTTGAGATTATTTATTTTGGTTTGAAGTTCTTCTTCATACTTACTTTTTTCCAATTCTAAATGTTTAACGATATTTTCTTTTAAAATCCCAATATCTGAGAAAAATTCATCATTCTCACTCATAGATTCAATAGAATCCTCTGTTATATATCTCAATACTCTCATATAAGGATATTCTTCTGAAAAAGCTTGTCGCATATTTACAATATAATTTTTTAAGGTTCTAGATGCATCTTCGCCTATCCAAGTATATAAACGTTTATTTTTACCGATATAAAAAGCTAAGACGCTAAAATTAGAAAAAATATCTACTAAGTTTCCGCTTTCCAGCGTTTGTTCTTTTATTTCTCCAGAGTAAAGAAGTTTAAAGACCTTTAAATCGCTATTTTCCATAAAAGCAAAATAATATTTTTCTTCTATATTGTTTTTTATATAAAATTAAGAACTTCAATAGAATATAAAACTTTTGATAATTTTTACAAATATGCTTAAAATAATTAAAAGTAGATAAATTCGATTTGATTAATACTTCCTCTTGCAAGGTATTCATCAAATAAATGCCCATCTCTGGCTTTTTTTATTTGAATCATCATTTTTATTAATCGCAGTCTTTTGCTTCTTGAAGATTTAATGACACAAATGCCAGTTCTTGGAGATTTCTCTGTTTTGATTTGACATTTCTATTTACTTGGTTTAGAAATTTGATAGCATTTGACTTTCCATCTCGAATATTTTCAATTAATTCTTGTTTGTTTAATCCTCCTGATACAGTTAATGCTGTTTGAAAAGTCTGTTCTGGTTGTAATGTCTTGAATTCAATCTGTAAGGCTGATAAAATTTCTCCAGGCTCTTCATATAGAGTATTTGATAAATTTAAATGATTTTCATTAATTTCAAAATCTTTTGTAAGACATGTTTCGAAATTTGTAGATTTAGAGATTGGAGAAAATCCACCATGTAGATTTGTGTTGTCATATTGGTATAAAATATCATTATCTTTATCATATCCTGATAAGTCATTGTCAAATCCTTCTAATCCATTTATATCAAAATCGAATACAAAATAAATATTGAAATCTATTAAATCATAATCCGATATATTTTTAAAGGTAAAAAACGTGTTTATGTAAGGCACTTTTGGTTTATTAAATACATCAATAAATAATCTGATATAGAGCTCTTCTCTAGTAAATTCTATCGAATCAATTTTTCCATCCTTGATAAGTTTTTTTAAATATTCTTTGATATCAAAATCAAGAGTTATCCGATCTACAAATGTGCCTTTCTTGCTATTTACCAATTTATAAATTGGAGTCGGTTCAATATTTTTAAGGATCACAGGAATTGTTCCCACGTTTTCTCCATATAGTTTAAAACTAAACCAAGGTCCTGCATATTCTTGTTCTGTAAGAAACAACAGATATTTATTTTTATAAGTCAATTCTTTAATAGAGAACCCCATTAAGTATCCTTGTGCATCTCAAGTCGCTAATACATCATTGAATTGTACTTTAAGTACTATTGTTAACTCAAACCTCCTTATTTTTAATAATAATAAATTATTCGCTTTTAAAATAATTTTTTTAAAAAAATACAATAAACATGTTTTAATACATAATTCAAAAAGTATATGATTATAAATTTTCCAAAAATTTATAGCCCATATATAAAAATGCTGTAGATACGTTTTCGCCCGTCTTAGCTGAGCTGATGATAAAATTAAATCCAAATTTATCCGCTTGTTGCTTTATCTCTTTTTCTTCTAATTCAATTTCATTAACAAGATCGCTTTTATTGGCAACTATAACAATGGGAATTTCTTTTTTTACAGATTCTTTTATATCATTATACCATCCTTCAATAGTTTCTAAAGTCTTTTGACGGGTTCTATCAATAATAATCATCGCACAATTAGCTCCGTTATAAAATTTGGTTCTATATGGTGTAAAATTTTGTCCACCAATGTCCCAAATGATAAAATTGATTTCTGCTCGATCATCAATGTTTACTACATGTTTTGTAATATCAACTCCCATGGTTGTTATATATTCCTCATTAAACTTATTTTCTACAAACCTTCTTACTAAACTCGTCTTTCCAACTTTAGAATCACCGGTAATTATTAATTTTACCGAATATTCTCCCTCAGGAAACTTTCCGCTACGTGTTTTTGAGAGTACTTGGATAATATGAGGTATTTTTATAGTGAAGTTTTCTTTCCCTTCAATTAATAATTCGATCTGACCTGCTACGTATTCTGAGAGAACCCTTAATTCTGTATTAGAGGTTTCCAATTCTGAAATAGTTGCTAAAATGGTATTTTGACCTTTTGAACAGAATGTAAACTTCTTGTCACCGGTCTCTGTAATATTAAAAAAGGTGCTTTTAGTATCAAATTCTTTTTTAAGGCGGTCTATATAACCTTCAAGTACCGCAGAGATCACTCCTATCACTTGGTCTGAACCTTTTTCTGAGCTCTCTCGTTTCTTAGAAGTGATTATTAATCCATTTTTATCAACAATCGCTACTGCTAAAATGTCATCTATGATCTCCATGTAGTTTTCTAATAAATTATTCAGCAAGTTTTCCATTTTTGTTTAACTTGAATTCAGTTTTTAGTCTTTATTGTAAATATAATTATCATAATTATTAAGTTTATATATAATATGAAAATAATTCAAACACTAATATCTCAATAATATATTCCTTTTTTTTTAAGATAATGAAGAGTCTATAATATGGAAGAAAGAAATTTTTCGCCCTCTGAAGAAAAAATTATGAAAATCTTAAATCGCTCAATTTTATATGTTAAAGAAGCTGGAAATAAGGAATTAGCAAATAAATGGGATAAAATACTTCAGAATTTACAATCAAGAAAGAAGGATAGACCAGACTATTAAATTTTTAGGGAAATTTTCTATTTTGAGAGTGATATTTTATATGCTTCAGTTGTTATAGTTCTATAAATTTTATCAAGAACAATAGCAAAAGCTCTGGGATTTTCTAAATTCGGTGGCAAGCCTAAATTTTCTAATGTTTCTATAACCTTACCTGGTTTGCTAAATTGAAAATTAATATCTTTTATATCGTCCCTTAAGGATTTTTGAATCTTAATCTCTTTTGTTGATATTTTAGGTACATTAAACGAGTAATATGAGGTTTTCTTGCTAATCATTTGCTTATTAGATGCCTTATCAGCTGGCTCTATCGCAATATTTCTGCCGATATTTAGTTCTGACAATAATTCTTTTTTCTTTTTTCCTTTAAGTTTTAAGAGAATTAATGGATTATAGTCCACAACTCTAGAAACATAAAGTATAGTAGCAGCAATATGTTTACAAGGTATAGCTTGATCTGGACAAGAACATCTCGCATTAAATCCTTCTGAAATATCATAAAATAGAGAATAATTTTTTTTCTCAAAAATTTCAATAATTTCGTCGGATAAATTACCTTCTAACAAATGGATTAAATTAAGTAGATTTTTGGAGATCTCCTTTTCAATTTCTTGCCATGCCTTCTCAGGAATTGGTTTAAAGAAAATTCTTACTCGATATGGGGTGGGAGCTGTCCCTTGAACTAATGAAAAAATTTCTCCTTTTTTTATTACTAAATTACTAATTCTCTCTTCATCTTCTGCATATTTCATCGCTCGACGCATCCTATAAGGACGACCTATTTTTAAGATGGAATGGATCCACTTTTTTCCCCAAGAAGTTTTCGCATAATTAATTAAATCTTCTTTAATTTGCTTTACTTCTTCATGTTTTTTTCGTTTATCCATCTTAGGATAATAATTTCTATCTGATAGCTTTCTATAATCTCTTTTTTCGTTCATTTTTTCTAATTATTAACAATTTGAAATTTTTATTCTAATGAAATTAATTCCTTAATTTTTTCGTCATTTAATTCTGAAATCCATGACTCTCCAGTAGCTATAACCATATCAGCTAACTCTTTTTTCTCTTCAATAAGTTTATCTATTTTCTCCTCAATAGTATCTGCCATAATGAATTTATACACATTTACGCTTTCTGTTTGACCGATTCGGTATGCTCTATCTGTTGCTTGCTTTTCTACAGCAGGATTCCACCATCTATCGTAATGAAATACCGTAGTTGCTGCTGTTAAATTAAGACCTAAACCTCCTGCTCGAAGAGACAAAATTAAGAGGGGCGGAGTATTTGGTTTTTCAGATTGAAATTCATCCACTATTTCTTTTCTCTTATCGGCAGTAACACTTCCATGAAAATAAAGTATGGGAAAATTATATTTATAACTCAAAACTTTTTTAAGGATATTTCCCATTTGAGTAAATTGAGTAAAAATGATCGCTTTTTCCCCTTTACTGATAACTTCATCGATCATTTCTAATAGTCTTTCTAATTTTGGAGACATTGAGACGAAGTTTTCAAAATTTTCTGATAATTCTTCGATAGAAATTGATTTATGTAAAAATTGGAAGGGATGATTGCAAATTTGTTTCAGTTTTGTCAACAGGGTTAATATATACATACTTTTATTTTTTTTATCAGCATGCGTACTTTCGAATTGTTTTAAAGTCTCCTGAACTAATTTTTTATAAAGTTCATATTGCATTTCACTTAACTCAATATAAATTTTCATTTCATTTTTTTCCGGCAAATCCTTTATTATGGATTTATCGCTTTTTTCTCTTCTTAGAATAAAGGGTGATATGATTTTTTTAAGTTTTTCTGTCGCGTCTTGATTATGGAATCTTTCTATGGGAATTACAAAATTATCTCGGAATTTTTTTTGATCTCCTAAGAGCCCTGGGTTTAAAAACTCGAATAATGTCCATAATTCCATTAATCGATTTTCTATTGGTGTTCCACTCAAACATATTCGATAGTTACTCTGTAATTTATAGATGGCTTGGGTTTGTTGAGCTTCATAGTTTTTCATATTCTGCGATTCATCCACGATAATTCCTGTAAATTGTATTGTCTTTAATAAATCAACATCATTTCTTATTGTACCAAAAGTGGTCAGGATTATTCGATGAGATTTGACATATTTAGAGATTTTTGAAAGTTTTTTTACTCTTTCTGGTCCATGATGAAAAATCACATCGAGATCTGGTCCAAATCGGTTTATTTCTTTTTTCCAATTATATAAAACTGAAGTAGGGCATATTATTAAAACACTATTTAAATTTTGGGGGTATTTTTGTTTAAAATGCAGCAATAAGGCAATAACTTGAATGGTCTTTCCGAGACCCATATCATCTGCAAGGCACATTCCAAAATTTAATTCACATAGATTTGCCATCCATGTTAAACCTACTTTTTGATATTCTCTTAATATTCCATTAAATGAAGCTGGTATGGAAATTTCTTCAAATTTTTCTATTGTTTTTATCTTATTTATAATTTCTTCAAAATGTCCCTTTATAATTACTTTATAATTAATCCCGGTGGTACCTACTTCTACTTCTTTAGATAAACCTAATTTTAGAGCATCTAGATATTTAATAGTTCCTTGAGGTTTAGTATAGTTTCCAACTTCTGCTGATGAATTAAAAATTTTGTGTATATTCTCAAGATCTTGTTGATCCACTAAGACCCATTCTCCTTTTATATTAATGAGAGGTTGATTGGCATCAATAAGTTTTTCAAATTGTTCTTTATCTAATTGTTTATCACCAAGTTCTCCCTCCCATCGAAAATTCAACATATCGTTTAATTGAAACATAGGAGCAATAGAAGATGTTGATATTTTCTTCTCTTCTAATTCCTCTTCTGAATAAATAATCATTATTGCCGATAATCTTTGTTTTCCTCCTTTTTTAAATACTTCCGGTAAAATCACATTAAATCCACTCTGGATTAATATATCTTTAGGATAAGAAAGAAAATTCATTACTTCTGAAGATGATAGCTTCAATTCTTTCGGATAGGAACCATCCAGAGCCTTTTTTATGGGAGGATATATCTTAACAATTTTTCCTAAGCTTCTTAAGATTAGTTCCATTAATTCTTCCTTAGTTTCAAAGAAGTCCATAACTTCTAAATCTAAGTTGCTCTCTCCTTTTAAAAAGTCTTTTAATAAAATAAGATTTTGTGAGTTTTGAAAGGCAATATAAAGATTTAGCGGCCATTCTTCTTGGTTGTCGTTGGGTAACTCTAATTGCAAAACAATCTTAATTCCATATCGAAGGGTGGATATTCTTGAAATATTTAACCAATTCTTAATTAATTTTGGTACAATTGTTTCATGAAATTGTTGTATATGAAAGCGAGTGTCTTTTTTTAATAAAGATTTCAAAAATTTATAATCCCAGTTCAAATTTACTTCTCTATTCTTTTCCTTAAGTATTTCAGTATTATAGAATTCATTAAAGGTTTGAAAATTATTTTTAATTAATATTGATCTTATTAATAAATCCCCAATAGTATCCATATATTCAGAAAATATATATGAAGGATGCCATAATTCCTCAACAATATACTTTTGTTGTGGTGATGAATTATTATTTTTTAGTTTTAGTGTTTCTGGAAGATTATGAGCTGTCCAAGGACAATTATGTAAAATTTTTTGAAATCGTTCATTATCATATTGATCTTCCAGTATTATGCGCCAATGGCCGTTATAAAATCTTTCTGATGATTTATCTAAATCAGGTACAAAGCTCCCTCTGCTTATTAATTCGAAGATAAGTTTAGTTAATAAAGCCCAAGTTATAATTGAATCACTCAGAAATCTGGAAGATTCAGGAGTGTCTTCATTCTCAAAAATTTCTAGTTTATTGAGAAATTTACTAGCTGGTAAGATAGGTAATATTTTTCCATAAACTTTCCTTATATGAAATACATTTTCAAATCCAGAATCGTTTAGAGTTGGAAGGACTAAATTAATAGAACAAGAGATTAATTTATCTATGGGTATCTCCTTAAAGTTCTTTTTCATATTTTCTTCTAAATACTCCAAGGAATCTTGAAAAGGAATCCAAATTAAAAAAAAGCTCGCATCTGAGGGTATTTTTTTAGAACTAGAAATTAAAGAAAAGTCACTTATTTCATTATTCCAATATATAGAAGAAATATAAGTTAATTGTAAGTCCTTATTAATATTCATTTTTTATGAAATACCATATTGTCTGATATATCTTTTAATAAAAATATGTTCTATAGAAAAATAATAATAAAATAAAATTATAATATACCTTTGGTGGAGGGAATCTCATCAGACACAATAGTTTTTGCTTGCTTTATTGATCTTGCTAATGCTTTAAAAGCTGCTTCTGTCTTATGATGATCATTTGAGCCATATAATACTTCTAAATGTAAATTCATCTTCGCGTTCTCGGCAAAAGAATTAAAAAAATGTTTTATATCTTCTACCGCAACATCTTCTATATTACACTCCTCATTCAGTTTTAAATCGAGGATCAGTGCTTTTCTCCCACAGAAATCAATAGCACAACGAGCCAAGGATTCATCCATTGGGATGAGCGCCGATCCATATCGATTTATCCCTTTTTTATCTCCTAAAGCTTTTAAAATACATTGTCCAAGAGTAATTCCGACGTCTTCAATTACATGATGAGTTAAATCTCCTGAAGCTTTGATATTTAAATCGATATTTCCATGTCGAGAAAATAATGTAAGCATATGATTCATAAATTTATAGCCGATATCTATATCATTTTTGCCAGAACCATCCAAATTTAATTCTACAGTTACTTTTGTTTCTTTTGTTTCTCTTGTAAGTTTTTCTGTTCGATCCATTTTTGTTTCTTCCTTTAGTTATCTTTATCTTTTTAAAATAATAAAGAATTACATAAAAACTCAATACCTAATTTTTTATATTTCAAATCTAAAAGAATTTTTTCAATAATTTAAAATTAGAAAATTCAAATATTATAATATTTATATTTATCTTGCAAAAAAGAATAAAATTTAGAAGAAATTAGGAAAGTTTCAAGCTTAGAATATTTTTATCTAAAAATTAAGGTTTTGAAAGTTATTCTCCCCAATCCTCTTCCGCAATTTCTGCTATTTGAGCTGTTACCTTTCCATTTTCAATTTCCATAACTTCAAGATCGACTCCACAATCGGGACAAGGTACTACCTCTCCCACTATTGTGTCATCATCCATTTCAAATACAAAATAACAGGCAGGACATTCACATTTCATTTTTTATACCGTATATTTGGATGTTTTAGGAATGTATAACTAAAATAATATTTTTCTCTTAATATTTTAATATTATAAAATATATATTATCCAAAATAAAATTTTTGATAATTCTAATATTATCTGATTAATTCTCAATCTTTTAATCGAGAAAAAACAATTTGATAAGGGAAAAAACTAAAAATTAATTTGCTTAATTTTTCCTATACTTAAAACCTTAGCTGCCATTTACCTAAAAATTTATTTAAACATTAAAATATTATAAATTACGCAAAATTATTCTTTAATAGTATAGATCCTCCCAAGTGGAATTTAATAAACAAACTCTTAAAAAGATGGAAGAGCAATTAAATAAACCACCTTCTCTTCAAAATATTATAGAAATTTTAGAAAAGGAATTACCTTCTTTAAGGAAAAGGTATCACATTCAATATTTTGGGATTTTCGGCTCTTATATTAAAGGCGAAGAAAAACAGGGCAGTGATTTAGATATTCTAGTGAGTTTTAATGAAACCCCAACATTATTTCAATTTATTCGCCTTGAAAAATATCTTAGTGACGTCCTTAATCTTAAAGTAGACTTAGTGATGAAAGATGCATTAAGACCTGAGATAAGTTAGCATATTTTAAGCGAGGTTGTAGAGATTTGAGTTCTAAACGTGAATTCATTGATTTTCTTAACGATATTCTTGATTCTATTACAAAAATAAAAAAGTTTACAAAAGGTATGAGTTATGACAAATTTTTTTCTGATGATAAGACCAATTATGCTGTAGTTCGATGTTTTGAAATTATCGGTGAAGCAGCAAAAAAGATTCCACCTCGTATAAAAAATAAAAACAAGTCTATTCCATGGCAAGAGATGGCGGCTATTAGAGATAAATTAATACATGGTTATTTTGGTGTTAATCTTGAAGTAATATGGAAAACTATTCAAGAAGGGATAAAACGAAACTAAATTACATAGTGAAACATTTGATTTTCATTTATTAACTCAAACATGAACTCCATTGATTATAATCTCGCGAAAGTGAAAAGGAATTTGCAATAAAAAATTATTATTAAAAATAATGATAGTCAAGTTAATTTAGAACAGAATTTTATAATATTAGAGGGAAATTTTGATTTTGATGATCAATCTGACCCAACCGACCGATGCTCGGAATGAGGAGGATCTTGAGTTAAGAAAAATCATTTCCCTCACTCAAACTTTCCCTTGCTTTAATAATTTTCATGATTTTTATCAGAATTTCTAAGTGCTTTATCAGTTTTATTCTCTAAAAGATTAATGATATCAATAGTTTTATAGACTTTAATTTTCTTTTGCATATCAAAATGTTTATCATTAAACCATATACCATCGTTTTCAATTGATAAAGCAAGAGCTATGAAAGGGGTATCCTTCTCATCGATTTTACCCATAATCTTCTAAGCTTTATCTATGTTTATTTCATATTCATTAATAGGAACTAAATTTAAATTCTCAAATAAAATATTTAGAAGTTTTTTTATATCTTTCTCAGTTAGCCCTGATTTTTGAATAATATAAGGAAGGTATTTTTTTACTTCAAGCATGACGATTTCAGGAAAATAAAATTCAAATGATTCATTAAGAAGCAGTTCTCTAGTTATTGAATCTTTCAATAAGCCGGAGATTAATACATTTGTATCAATAATAAGCTTCATTGTTTTAATTTTTCAAGATATTCTTTATGTCGTTGCCAACTTCTTTTAGTGATTTCGTTACTTATTTCATTAATATCATCTATAGTCAATTTGCTACTTGATGTAAGATTCTCAGTAATTTCAATTTTTTCAATATAACGTTCTAAAGCTGATTGAGCAATTGTTTCCCATTTAATCTCCGGGTGTTTTTTCATTTTTTTAAGCAAATTTTTTGGTATTTTAAGTTTAATCTCAGTCATATCAGATCTACTATATAATTATATCTTAAATATCAAATTTTTATGGTATTAAAATTTAAAATCTACTCAAAAAAGAATATAGTGATATTCCTTATAAAAGTAACAAATTATTTTTTTAAGATTTTTTTAAATTAAATAATTAAAAGGTTTTTATTTAAGGTAAATTACGATAATTAATAGTGATGTGGAAATAAACAATCATTTATTTAAAAATTATAAGTACTCACTACCGAGTTATTTTCTACTTTATATTTCACCAATGCCAAGGCGCCCATAATTCCAATCTCGCTCCTATATTGAGTAATTTTCAATTCTGGAGGTTTATTTATTGTAAATTCGATGGATTCTGTTTGGAATTGTTTTTGTAACGGAACAAAGAGGAGATCTTGGTCATTCATCATTGCTCCTCCAAAATAGATGGCTTTACAATCAAAATGATCATTTATCAAACCAACTCCTACTTTATTATAAAACACACATTCATCAATGATTTCACGGGATAATATATCTCCTTTTCGCGCTGCTTCGAAAACTTCTTTTGCTCCAATTTTTGATTTATCATTATTAATTAATTCCAATAATATTTCCGCATTAGATTCGGAATTTTTTAAAGCATCTAATGTTCGTTTTCTAACAGCGGTGCCCGAGCTAATTGACTCCCAGCAGCCATATGCTCCACAACCACATTTGTAATTACTTTTTGGGGCAACTTTACTATGTCCAATTTCTGCGGCATTTCCATCCTTTCCCAAAACCAAATATCCATTACAAATTACACCTCCCCCAATTCCAGTCGACATCGTAATATATACTAAATTATCCTTTTCTTCTTCTGTTGCTTCAAAATAATGAATACCCAATACAGCAGCATTACAATCATTTATTAAGTAAAAGGGGATATCAGGAAATTCTTTTTCTATGGGTTCTTTTAAGGGTACTTCTTTGAAACCTAAGTTTGGACTATTAAATGATGTACCTTTTTTAAGATCTAACGGTCCAGCAGATGCTAAACCAAACCCCAATAGTTGGTGTCTTTTAATATTGGATTCATCTATTAATTCAGATAATATTTGACATATTTGCGAACTAATAGAATATTTATTTTCTTTTTTAGTTTTAACCTGTTTGATTTGAATGGAATCTTTTTCTAGGGTTAAAGGACTAAGTGCTACTCGAATCCACGTCCCTCCTACATCTGAACCTGCTATATATTTTTCTATCATGATATAAATTTCAGCTATATATGAATTTTCAATTTTAAGTTAATTTAAATAGTAGCTTTTATAAAATTAAAATTATTAAAACTCAGAATTAATGATTAATAATAATCTATTTTGATCGAATTATCATTAATAATTTCTTTAAATTTATTAATAATTTCCTGCTTTCTTGCATTATCTATAGCAAACACATAATATTCAGCCGGAATTCGAGCTATAGAATATAATTGAACGTAATGAGGCTTTATTTTTTTTATTGCGTTAGCTAAATTTTCTATATTTTTCGGATTATCATTTGATTCAAACTTTTCTCTATTTGATTGATAGATTAAGCATTGTATAGCTAATTTATTATTACTATTCATTTCATTCCTTAGCTCTTGAATTGAAGTAATTATTTCACTAATTGAGGGAACATCTTTATGTGGACGATTTGTTCTTATAAACTCTTCATCGCTTGCTACATCTAATTTTGCTAAGATTAAATCAAATCTTCCAACAATATCTCGTATCTTCTTTTTATATAACGTGCTGGAATTGGTAAAAATGGTCAATTTGGGCTTTTTCGCATTCCATTCTCTATTATTTCTTACATCTTTCGCAATATTAAAGAAATCTAATAAATACATATTTAAGGTTGGTTCACCAAAGTATCCAGAAAAACTCATACTATCAAGATGTGGAAAAAATTTTGAAACTGAGATTAATTCCTTTCTAAAACGCGATTTTACTGGCAATTTTACTCTATGTTCAGGAGAAACTAAACTATCCCTGGATTTTGGACCGATTTCACAATATACACAATTATATGTACAAACAACATGTTCGGGTAAAATATTTATACCTAATGAGAGCCCTAATCTCCTTGATTGAAATGGTCCATAAGTATATTCTCTCATCATTCTCTTGTTTTCTTTTCCATTCTAGTCAAACCTTTGGAGAAATTCCTCAATGAATTTATTAACTTCAACTGGTTTTTCAATCATTACAGAATGACCCGCATTTTCAATAATATGCAATTCTGAATATCTGATATGTTTATTAAAATATTTATGATATTTAACGGGAGTTAATATATCAGCTTTTCCAACTATAATGAGACAAGGAACTTCAATAGAATCTAGTTTATCCATTACATTAAAATTATGACATATTTGAAAGTCTCTATGAACTACTATTGGGTTAATTTTCGCTATTTCTTTTACATATTCTGAGATGACTTTTTTTAAAGTTTTTCGATGAAAAGATCCTATTGGTATTTGTTTTAAATATTGGTTAAAATTATTTTTAGTATTATTTAAAATTTCATTTAATACTCGAAGTTTTGCTCCAGTTGACATGAGAATTAAACCAATGACATCTTCTGGGTATTTAAAATAATAGGTTTGAGCAATCGCACCACCTAAGGAATGCCCACATAGAATTACTTTTTCTATATTTAATTCCTTTTGTAATTCTTTAATTGATTCTACATATAAATCTAAAGAGAGCTGCTCAAATTTGGATGATTTTCCATGTGAGGGTAGATCTAAAGCGATTAATGGGATATTAAAATCTATTTCCTCAATTTGTTGCTGCCAAATAAATGAATGCTCCCCCGATCCATGAATAAAAATAACTGCTTTATCATCTTTTTTGAAATTGGTTGGTCTATTAATTAAATAATAAATTGTTTTATTATTAAATTTTAGGGACGGCATAGAACTTTATTAAATCTAAATTTTACTTTCATACTAATATTGATAAAAATATATTAATTTTTTATTTACCTACCGTTTAGGTATTTCTTTATAAATTTTTAAGCTTGGAAAGAAATCAAGATTCATATGGGGGAAATATAGTGCTTCAGCATATTCTCTATGAAATCTCTTTTTGACCGCAATTTCCACATATTGAATATCCCGTAAAAGATCTTTCGCTTTTTTTCTAAATTCTTTATTAA
The DNA here is from genome assembly GCA_016839555.1 of Promethearchaeota archaeon. Taxonomy (GTDB): domain Archaea; phylum Asgardarchaeota; class Lokiarchaeia; order Sigyniarchaeales; family SOKP01; genus TEKIR-8. Next base: position 103,191 of record JAEOUA010000001.1, on the reverse strand, counting down.
GTAAACAATATTGTGCTCCAATCCCAGCAGCATTTCCAATTTGATAAATTTTTTCAGATTTAATATCTGGAATCATTCCTATGAAGCGTGCATTTTCTTTATCGATATAATTTCCAAACGCACCGGCTAAAAATATTTGCTCAATATCAAAATCTCTATCAAATGAAGTTTTGAGATGATCAAGAATTATACGCATTCCAGAATAAAAAGCAGCTTTAGCCATTTGAATCTGACGTATATCATCAAGAGATAGAGTGATTGGAGTATCTAAAAAAGTTTCATCTTCAAACGCAAGAATGAATTCTTTATTTTTATCTTTTATGATGATTCTTTCATGGTCTAGAAGGTCTTTATTGAAATTTCCACTCCTGGTTAAGATTTTTACTCTCAACATTTCAGCAACAGCATCTATTAATCCTGAACCACATATACCAATTGGCTTTTTTCTTTTAATTGTAGTATAAGTTGGTTTTAAAGTTTTTTTATTAATTTTTACAGAATCAATTGAGCCTCCAGCAGCTCTCATTCCATATTTTATATGAGCGCCTTCTAAAGCAGAACCTGCCGCACAACTCCCTGTAATTAATAATTCCTTATTGCCCACAATAATTTCTCCATTAGTGCCTATATCAATTGCCAATGATAATTTATCTTCTTTATAAATTTCAGAAGAGAGAATAACACCCATCGTGTCTGCACCAACAAATCCCGCGATTAAAGGAAGAGTATAAATATTTCCATGCTTAGCAATATCTAAATTCACATTTCTAGACTCTATATTTAATCCTTGTTGGACAATAGGTACATAAGGACTTAACCCAATATTCACAGGGTCTAATCCTAAAAAAATATGATGCATTACAGAATTGCCCACAATAGTTGCTTCATATAATTGAGAAGAATCAATTTTCGACTCATCACATGTTTTCTTAATTATTTCATTTAGAGCCTCTAAGACTAAATTCTGAAGTTTTTGAAGACCATCTTTATGGGTTTTTATATACGTGATTCTAGTGATAAGATCTTCTCCATAGGCCGTTTGAGGGTTTAATTTCGAATGGACAGAATAGATTTTATGATTATTTAAATTAATCAAATACCCAACTATTGTGGTTGTCCCTATATCAAACGCAATTCCAAAATTATTTGAAACCTTATTATTGGGCTCTAAATCTATGATCTTTTCGTCGTTCCAAATAGTTAAAGTTATTTCAGAATTATTTGTCCTTAATAAATGAGGTAATTCTTTTAATAAATCATATTCAATCTGGATTGGATAAGTTAAATCGTTTCTAATCTGGAAAAGTTCCTCCATCAGCCTCTCTACATCAGGAACAGGCTTTTCTAATGTTGGCTTTTTTACCTTTAAAAAAACTTTCTTTACTGAGGGATTTAGTTCTACCTCTTTTGCTGCGCCAGAGGTAAGAATTTTAAAATCCTCAACTAAAGTATCTTCAGGAAGAAATATTTTGATTTGAGGAGGGGTGTTCTGAAGAAGTTTTTCTTCCATTGCGTTATTTATAGTTGTTTGACAGGCTAAACGCCATCCATCTCTGAGTTGCTTCTCATTTAATAAAGTTTCTTCAGCAGATGTGGGAGCTTGAAAAAATTTTTGACCCTCTTGTATCTTAATCCTACAATTTCCGCACGTTCCTTTACCCCCACATTCGGATCTAATTTTAATATTAAGATCTGTCAATATTTCATATAATGTCTTTTTCAGAGATGTGAGAGTAATTCTTCGAGATATTGGCTCAAAATCTATTATTATCGGTCTATTCTTTCTTAAGTCCATTAATAATATAAATAAATGAATTTAAATAAATTAATTCAAAATCTTCATCTGAAAGCCAGAAAATGAAATAGATTCACATAATTTATTCATATAACATAGTACTAAGGTATATACTAATTTCGGCTTATATGATATTATAATAGAATAAAAAATTCAAAAATTTATATAAAGATAAGAGCTATCAAAATAAAGAAAATGAAAAAAAGTTTTAACTTATTCTTAAAGTTAGCTTATGAAATCTCCATTTTTGAAAAACTTTTGGCTCCGATTACTATTAATATAGCACCAAATAGTACAAGAACTAATAAATCCAACCAGAACGGAAAGAATGAAACTCCCAAAATTATAAATCTAAAGATATCAACTCCATAAGAAATGGGATTTATCATCATTAGTACCTGCATAACTGTTGGAACATTATTAAACGCAAACAGCGCACCTGAGAGCCAGAACATAGGCATAATTAAAAAAGTTTGAATTAGACCAAAGCTCTGAAAATCTGTTAAGCGAGTGCTGATGGTTAATCCAATACCTACAACTCCCATACTAAAGAGTAATGCGACAGGCATTAAGAGAAGTGTTCTCCAAATTAAACTGAGATCATACCCAAAAAATCCCATTGAGATACTAATAACAGCCATTACTAAACATTGTACCAAGCTTTGTAAAGCTACACCTAGAGTTTTACCCGTCATCAGAGTTCTCCGACTTATAGGCGACACAAGAAGTTCTCGCATAAACCCAAACATCCGATCTCGAATAATTCCTAATCCACCGAACACTCCGCTAAATAAGATTGCCATCGCTATTATTCCAGTTGCAACAAAGGCTGTTGGAGTTATTGACACTCCTTCTATTTCAATATCCAATGAAAAAAAGCCCCCACTAAATATAAATAAGAATAATAGTCCTTGAGCGATGGATGTAATAATTCTAGTTTTATTTCTTGCAAACGCTAATAATTCTCGTTTAGATAATATCCAAATGGCTTCCCATCTCATTTTTCCTTCAATTTTTACAAAACTACTTACTGTTCTACTCACTATTCTCGCCTCAACTGTCTCATTTGTATTAATTTTTTAACTCCATTAACTCTATTGGAAGATTCCTCCCGAATTTCTCTACCAGTGTAAAACAAGAAAACATCTTCTAAAGTGGGATTATGCATCTCTACTGATTTAATTTTTATATTATTAAAAGCAATAGTTTTTTGAATAATCTCAGGGAGCTGTTCCCCTCCATTTTCACATGAAATTGTCAAAAGAGGTTCTCCCATTTTCTGTTCTTCTTTATATTCACCTGAGTGTATTTTTAAAATCGTTTCTTTCATATTCTTAGGTAATTCGTTTAATAATTCCGTATTGTCTTTAAAAAGATTCGCAATGCGCTCTTTAGCATGAAGTGGTGCTCTCGAAAAGAAATTATTAGCCATAGGAAATTTCTTAGTAGCTCTTACAAATTTTTTAGGATCAGACATTATTTCTTGCATTCTTAGCTGTATCATTTGAGGGTTAACACCTTTCATGCCTTGAGGCATTTTAAAGTCAAAGTCTTCCATACCTCCTTCGCCTTTAGCCCCAAATTTCACATCTTTTATCCCAGTAATTTTTTTCAATTCTGAAATCATCCGATGGATGATGGAAAAATCTTTAATTTCATCTAAAGCAATCTCTATGATATCTCCCGATAATTTATGTTTCAAATTCTCCGAAGTATCCAAGGCAATAATTTTGCCATGATCCATAATACATATTCTATCGGCAAGCACATCAGCTTCCTCCATATAATGGGTCGTAATTAAGATCGTCATATTAAGCCTTTCATTCAGTTCCTTGATTTTTTCCCAGATTTTACGCCTGGTTTGTGGATCTAACCCTAAGGTGGGTTCATCTAAAAATAAGACTTGAGGATTGTGAATTAATCCCCTTGCAATCTCTAATCGACGTTTCATTCCACCAGAATAATTCTTTGCATACATTTCCGCCTTATCATCCAAATCAACAAGTTTTAACACTTCTTTTATTTTTTGTCTTCTTTCACTTTTAGACATCCCATACAAAATAGCATGAAGTTCTAAATTCTCCCACCCTTTCATGTCGCCGTCAAGAGAAGGTTCTTGAAAAACAACACCGATACTTTTTCTGACCTTATCAGGTTCCTCTTCAATATTATAAGAATTCACTATAGCTGTTCCTTTTGTTGGCTTTAATAATGTTGCAAGCATAGAAATAGTGGTTGTTTTTCCGGCACCATTGGGACCTAACAGTGCAAAAATCTCTCCTTTTTTGAGATTCAAACTTATATCATCAACTGCGAGTACGTCTCCTTCATCATAGATTTTAGTTAAATTGTTAACTTCAATAATATTTTCAGTCATTTTTTATTTATTCTCCTGATTCTTTAATTTAATCGATAACCGATCAATTTCAATATCAATTTGCCTTATTGCTCTCTTAAGCTGTTTTAAGCGTTCTGTGATCATTATTTTTTTCATTTTTAACGAACGCAATTGATCATCCAGAGGACCCAGTTCCTTGATATTTAATAAATGAAGATCATGTGGTAAAAAGTATTCAACTTTTTTTTCATCTATTTCTTCAGTTAGGCTAATACTTGAAAGAATCATCCGTTTCATCGTTTCTTGCATATTTTTATATATATTAATTAGCAATTTTAAAGCACTTCTTCCTTTTTCCGTAATCGCATAAACCTTTTTTTGTCTCCCTTCGGATTGCTTCTCAATGCATTCTATCAATTCTTTCTTTTCTAATAATTCCAATATATGATAAATAGTAGAAGTAGAGGGATTCCACATCCCCAAAGTGCGATTATCGATTTCTTGAATAATTTTATAGCCATGGAAAGGTTTATTATTTAAAACAAGGAGGATTAGATGACTAATAAACCCTTTTTTCATCTGTTCTCCCAATTTTTCTGCTGTTTTGTTGAGTCTCTGAGTCATAAGCTTAAAATAAGCAATAATTCAATTCAATTGATATAAATTTCAATTTTTCTATAATTTGATAGGTATATATCGAATAAAAATATATCGAAAATAATAATATTTCTATTATATAATATAAGTTTTACCCTTTTCGATATTCGTTATAGATAAATAAGATTCTCTTGTGATTTCTATTGTTCTTTATCATAATTATATCAAAAATCTTATATTATTTCATCCCTAATTAATATTAATTATAAAATGATAGGAAATGAATAAATAATGACAGATGTATACATTTCTGATACGAAAAAAGGGTTAAAATCGGCTGTTAAAGAAATTTTTTCAAATCTTGAAAAATCCGAACCCATTTTAAAAAGCTCAAAGGAAGTTTATATTAAAGTTAATGGCATAGATTTCAGGAAACATTGTTATACTTCTCCCGAAGTATTAGAGAAGGTAATAGAATATCTACAAGGAATTGGTGCGAAAGTTATTGTAATGGAAAATTCGACTCAAGGAAATATGACTCGAATTGTTTTCGAGATGACAGGATATAGAGAAGTGTGTGAAAAAAAAGGCGCAAAAATCATATATCTGGATGAAAATGATACAGAAACCTTTGAATTCAAGGGCAAAAAAAGCGTTAAAGAAGATGCAAAAGGATACAATTTAAAGACTTTCAGGTTGCCAGCAACGATCGTAAAAATCATCAATAATAGGGATTCTATCACCTATATAAATTTACCGAAACTGAAAACTCATTCAATGGCAGGAGTAACGCTTGGTATAAAGAATCAATGGGGATTTCCCCAACACGAAGACCGGGGCAAAGATCATAACTATAATTTACATTCAAAGCTGGTTGATGTATATGAGTATATCCAGCCAGACATAACTATTATTGACGGAACAGAGGGTACCATTCATGGGCATTACCCACCAACTGCGTTTGAAGATCGCCTTGTTAAGCAATTTAATATTTTAATCGGAGGAAGGGACACTTTAGCCGTCGATGTAGTAGGGGCAAGAGTATTTGGGTTAACAATTGACGAGATACCTCATTTAAAAATAGCATACGAGAGAGGATTAGGCGAAGGTGATTTAAGCAAGATCAATGTTATCGGAAAAAATTTAGAGGACTACAAAGAAAAATACGAGTGGGACTTACTCCAAGAATTTCCTGAAAATGTTAAAATTGTGAAAGGCACGAAATTATTATGTAGAGAAGGGTGTCAAAATAATCCGTTAGCAACTTTGCAAATGTTAGCTTATGATTATCCTGAGAAATTTAAGCCTGAGAAATGGTTCATTATAATGGGAAAAGGTCACAATAATAATCTTATAGAACAATTAAAAGAAGAAGGATATACTAAAGGCTTAGTAGCAGGCTATTGTGCTATAGATGAAGTTGGCGAGAAACTCAAGAAAGAATTCGGTAAGAGGAAAGTACATTTCTCTGGTGATTGCAATAATCTAGCTGAAACAGTAAAAGCAGAATTGAAATTATCAGGTATGACTGTATTTGACTTAGTTCCAATTCCACAAGAAAAAATAATGGAAATCATTGATGCGGCTCAAAAGCACGGTTCTACAGCATTAACGCCATTATAATAATAGAAAGCATTGATTAAATTGATTTCGATTGCTTTATATTTAAATTAAATCTTAATGATGGATTTGAAATTAACTATTGAATTTATCTGCATTTGATTTGGTACCAATTTCATCGATTAAAGCAGCGTAGCTATTAATATTATCCAAATTAAATGGTTCAAAAGCATTAACTCCAGCACTTTTTTCAAAACAGAGCTTTAAAATACTATAAAAATTAGAAATACAAATAAATAAACTCCTATTGAAAAGAAAAATTTAAAAAGAATTTATATTATTTTATTTATTGAGAATGGTTTCAACTTATATTCAAGAAAGCTGTAACAAAATAAAGCAATTTTTATCTATCCCAGAGGATCATACGGAACTCGAAGCAATTCTTGAAGAGAGAGACTATACCGAAGGGTTTAAACTAAACTTATTGGATTACACGTACCAATTTATCCAACATTTTGTTATTTTTAAGGAAATCCCTCTATTTATGAAATCCGTGTTTATCACTCTTAAAAAAACCTTAGAGTTTGAAGTAAAATCCTTAGCAGATTTTGAAGAATTGCTAATTAAAAATATTATAATGCGTTTTATTCAAGAATATATAACTTATTCTAAAATCTCCCAGCAAGATATCGTGCTGAATGTTTTAACGGAATCCCTTGGAAGATTGAAACTTGAACCTTTAATTATCAATCTAAGTCTCCTTATAAAACCTTTATATGGGGATGAGGAGTATGTTGAAAAGATTGAAGATTATGAGGAGGTAGAGGTTACCTATGTACTTAATTCAGAAGAGGAAATACAAATAAAGAGATCAATTGATAAATGGTTAGAAACCCAAAAACTTTCTTTAGAAAACCAAGAATTATTAGAAAAAGGGTTGGAATCTAAGTTTAATGAATTAATAAACAGTTTTGGGCTTTCTGGTGAGTCTGAGCATTGTCAAAAATTATGGGAGGAAGTGCTAGAAATGCTTAAGATGAAATTAACGGTAATTTCATTAATGGCCTCCATGCCAGAAGAAGAATTAAAACCTATAAGTATTAAGTGAAAAAATATTAATTAGATCAGCCTGTACATAAGACTTTTTTTTAATACAATTCTTTATCTAAACTAAAAAACTTGTGAAAATCCAAAGTATTTAGGATATTTTTATAATTTAATATATCATTATCAATAAATCCTCTGAAATTTTTAATTTTTTGCTCAAAGCGACTGTAAAAATCCTCTGAAATTATTTTTAAAATCTCTCTTTCTATTTTAATATTATTTTTCTTCGAAATGGCTATGATCATGAGTCTACCCCTGCGTTCATATAAAATTCTCGTATCTTTAAAATTTATCTCCTGAATTTCGTCTCTATTGTCTCTATTTTCACTTATTTCTCTAATGAAAAGATTAATAGCATTTAGAAAGCTACTGATAAGATCTTCATTCGTCCTACAAACCTTTGAATTCTCAGAAAATTTGGTACTCAATAAGAGTGATCCACTAATATAATCTACAAAATAAATCGCATGAAACAGATTTTTATGTATTTCATAGCTATCAGCTTTAAATCCATATGAATAATAATGATCCATACTATTTGATATCCTAATTTATTGAAGAAATCTAATTAAAAGTTCATATAATTAAATTTAATATATAAAAAATGAGTTTAAATTAAAAATTGATATAGTATGTAGGCAAGATTCAAATAATACGAGGATATAATGTATAAAATATTATCTAAAAATACATATTCTAATATAAGAAGAAAGTCAATTTTATATGAGAAAGTTTATATTAATAATTAAAGAATCTATTTAATGGATTAAGTATGAGTAGTGATAATCAAGCGGAAAGAAATAAGATATCTATAGGTCTGATTATAGATAACGAAGAATTAAAAACTAATAATTTATTCCCAGATGAAATTAAAAAGGAAGTTATTAAATCGCCTTACTATCTGCTAATTTTTATTCCAAGAAAAGACGTAATAAAAATTAATTGCTTTCCTATTTCCAATAATCAGATTAAGAAGATGCTAATCAAAATTGAAGATTTTTCACCGAATTTGGTAAAAGGTATATCGAGTATCTTAAAGGAGTTAAATTTAAGTAAAGAAATTCTTCATACAACAGGATTATGCTTCGATCTTGGTGATTGCTATTATGAATCTTATGTAAAAGCAGATTCTTTAAATTCAGAACTCCTTGATAAAATTAAAAAAAAGTTTATGGTACTTGACAAAGTTGTTGAAGTAAAAATCGAGGATGTAAAATTATTATCTTAAATTATTATTCAAATTTCTTTAATACTCCTTTTTTATAATACCTTATTTAACCATGGAACAATACGTTCCAATGCTTCTGGGATATTTTCTTGAAATATTAGATGAGAAGCATTTTCTATAATTTGCAATTCCTTATTAGAGCATGTTAAACGTTCATAGATTTCTCGCATATAATCTTCTGAAAAGAGTGCATCCTCATCTCCATTAATAATCATTATAGGTGTTTTGATCTCTTCAACTGGTTTTGCAAGTGGTGCTCTTAACTGGGTTCTTAATCCCATAGCAGTGTATTTATCTGCAAATATCTCATCTTCTAAAATAAGAGGGATACGCTCTAATAATCTTTCTGTTTTACACAAACGATAAAAATCCAAGTATAAAAATACGCTAAAATGTAATTTTGGTGCTATTTTTGCAGTTATTGGAACCAATGGTAGAAGCATTCTAAGCAGGAAAGTCATATCTATAATTTTTTTATAAGCTTTTTCATTAAAAATTGCAGCATTATGGCATACGGCACCCTTTAATCGGTCATCATCGTAAGCTGCTGAATAGAGAGCATTTATCCCTCCCAAACTAGAGCCCATAACGGCATTCTTTTCTCCAAAATTATCAATTACCCAACTGTTTACATCATACATCGTTTGAGTAAACATTTCCATTGTAAAGTGTCCCCTCTCACCCCCACTTAAACCATGTCCAGGCAAATCTGGAGCTACGATTCTAAATCCATTTTGATAAAGATTATATAACCATTCAGCATAGAATCTTGAATAGACCGAAGTTCCATGAGAAAAAATTACTGTTTTTTCTAAATTTTTACTCTTATCATCATAAATATCTAAGTGGATCTTAATTCCTTGCGATGTTATATATTCCTCTCTAATCAAATCTTTAATTTTTCGGGGATCTTCATCGAGAACATAATTAAACCAATAATCTTTATATTCAAATTGATGTGTCATCTATTTTACTAATTAAAATTTTTCATTTATCTTTTGATATAAAAAAATATTAAACAATAATAATATACGGGTTTTTTAGAAAATATTATTTATTATTAAAGGTAAAGAGGAGATAAAAAACAGTTTAGAAATAATGTGATTAAACTGAGAGACATCCAATAAAAAAAGCCATTTTAAGTTTTGTAACTTACACAAAATTTAAATGAAAGTACATCTTAAGGATTAATTAAAAAAAAAACATAAATTTAAAGGTGAGCTAAATTAAAAAAAAATGATGAAGCTTCTTTGGGTCGTAAGATTAATGTTCCTAATCGTATAAGGCTTTCAGAACCTAGGATCCCACCTTTAGATATAAAAGAGGCTCGAAAAATAAATAAAGATCTCGTAAACAAATCAGAATGGGAAAAAAAGGTTAATTTATTAATAGAAAATCCTGTATCACATGCTTTATTTGGCCTCAATGTATATTCTACCATGATGAGAAACTCTGATATAACAATGCGGTTCATGATGTCTTTAAGACAAATAAGCTCAAAACTATCCCTTCCTGAGAGAGATCGGGAGATATTAATCCTACGCACAGCTTGGCTCTGTTATTCAGAATATGAATGGGGTCAACATGTTTTATTGGGAAAGAATGCAGGACTTAGTGAGGAGGAAATAAATCTTATTAAAAAAGGGGCTGACCCAGAAAGATGGGACCCATTTGATGCGTTATTAGTCCTGACTGTGGATGAACTCTATGCTGATGCTTTTATAACTGATCCAACTTGGAAAGCATTGAATGAAAGGTATAATGAAGAACAGATCATGGATCTAATTTTTCTCGTTGGGCAATACAACGCATTAGCTATGTTTCTTAATACTTTTGGAGTCCCCTTGGAATATAATAAAAAAGGCTTCCAAGATTAAGTATTTATCTATAGGAGTCTAGGAATCACTTGAAATTAATTTCTGATTTTTACACTATTTTATTTCAAATAATTTTCTCTCAAATTTATTTTATTTGTTTTAATTCTTTTCCCAGTAAGCTCTTAATTTGCCACCTTTGGATAAAAGATCAATTTCGTTGAATGGAGCATCCCATGGCTCCTCTTTTTTAAATTCGCGATAAGCTCTATTAACGTTGAAAATTAATCGTTCTGGTTCGGTCCACTCTTTATAAGGACCTAGATCAATTCGTTTTGATGCTTCCAAAGGAGCCAATCCCTCATCATAAAAACGCTTAGCTTCAGAATAGACAAACTCAAAATACTCACGCAATTTTTTTACACCATCTACATCACACAGAGGACCATGCCCAGGAACAATAATTTTGGGATTCATAGAAATAATTAAATCCAAAGCTTCTATCCATTTTTGGTGGGTACCTTCCCAGCCTAAGGGGGTTGTTTTATGAAAAACAATATCACCAGAAAAGACGATTTTTTCATCGGGAATATTGACGATTAAATCATTTGATGTGTGTGCTGGACTAACATAAATAATTTGACAAATGAGATTATCTAATTCTAGATCTAACCTATTTTCGATTAAATGATTTGGTAGTGTGATTTCAACCTCAGAATAATCAAATTCACTGATATCATCAATAAACCATTTCATATCAGATGGAAACCTATGTGGTCTCTTTATACCAGTCTGAAGTAGTCCAGGTAAATTACGCGCTTTTTCCTTTTCCATTTCTTCCGCACAGAGACGATGAGCTATAATTTCAGAATCTTTAAAAAGTTGATTGCCCCATGTATGATCTCCGTTATGATGGGTATTTACAACTCGGCGAATTGGTCCAGAATATATCCCTTTAATAAGTTCTATCATATTTTTCGTATAGTTTAAATCATAACAAGTATCAATAATTAAGCCTCCACCAAGATTAATGAATCCGGTATTATTCCATCCAAATCCTTTATCTTCTTGCAAGCATGCAAAAATATTATTAGCTATCTCTTTAAGTTCCACAATTCTTTCACAAAAATTTTTTTAATTTCTTATAATGATTTTAGCTATATATAATTTCATACAAAATAAAAAAAATGAAATATATGAGAAAATCTTATTGCTTTATATTCGAATTTCAATTTCCTTTATTAATTTAAAGAAATTTTAAATTTATATTGATATATTTAAAAAAAAATTTATCAGTGTTATTTGAATTAATTATAAATTCTTAATCGTGATCTTATAAAATAATATTTATAATAAAAATCAAAAACGTAAATTAAAGAGAGTTTGTAGAGATGGTTAGAGTCATTGATTTAGTGGCTGACATTTTAAAAGAAACGGGTATCAATCATATATTCGGATTGCCGGGAGGTTATACACAATTTCTAATGGATGCGATACATCAAAAAGGGATAAATGTAATAACAGCGAGACATGAAGGGTCTGCTGCTGTTATGGCAGATTTATATGGGCGTTTAATGGTGCATTTGGCATAATGGAAGCTTTTTTTGCAGTCCTATTTTTTTGTTATTTTATTTATGATACTGATTAAAAAACACATATAACAAAAAGAATTTTAATTTTAATCGAAATATCTAATGTTGTGGAGCGATCTCCACGTTTTCCAAAAGATAAGCCATAAAATTATAAAGAGAAAAAGAGTTGTTGCTGATGTGTACGCTCCAATAAAAAGGTCTACAATAAATAGAAATGGAACTCCTGCTATAGCAAATCCAATTATATAGCCATACCCCCACAACCGATTTTTTAATCCTATCCCCACACAAGGAATTACTGTTGTAAAAATTATGGATAAATAGGTAAAAATTTTTAACAATTCATTCGTACTCTTGGTTTGGGTTTGATAAATAATAATCATGTTTATCCACGAGACCACAAATCCTACTATAACAAAAATGAGTGTTCCTATGTCTAGTTTAAGCTCCTCTTCTTCTTCATTACCTGGTTTTTGTTCAATCATTGACATCAAAATAACAATTTCTAAAATTCCATTAAAAACCCTTTTAATACTTTTAATAATTTTAAAAATTTAATTTCTTTTTTATTATTTAACTTCTTCATTATTTTAAATTTATTTCAAGAAATATTTAATTAAATAAATTTTGAATTAATGTAATTTAATACACACGAAATTAGGTAATGTAATTATGACTGAAGAGGAAATTATACGTACGACAACAAGTTTATGTCCGGAGTGTCTTCAACAGATTCCAGCTGAGCTTTATGTGGATTCCGAAACTGGCTGGGTAATGATGAGGAAAACATGTAAATCGCATGGAGATTTTAAAGATAAGATATCTATTAACCCAGATGAATATAAATGGGCTGCTGAATTTACTGAGGAAATAGGGTCCAAAAAAAATAACACCTCAAAACCCGAATTTATATCTTCTGGTATTAAACCCACCAAAAATGGATGCCCTTATGACTGCGGCATTTGCGAAAATCATAAAACTGCGCCATGCATCTGTCTTATTGATGTGACAAATCGTTGTAATTTGACGTGTCCTATATGTTTTGCGAACGCATCGGCAAAAGGATATGTTGTCGAACCAACATTCGATGAAATAGTACAAATAATGAGACATTTTAGATCTATGAAACCTTATGCTCCTCCAATGCTTCAAGTAGCAGGAGGAGAACCAACCGTACGAGAAGACTTACCAGAGATATTAAAAAAAGCCAAGGAATTAGGCTTTATTGAAACTATGGTATCTACTAACGGAGTCCGAATGGGAAAATCATTAGAATATACTAGAAAACTCCAGGAAGCGGGAGTAGATGCTATTTATTTACAATTTGATGCCACTGATGATCCTGAAACCTGGAAGAAAATTAGAGGTGTGAATTTATGGCCTCTAAAAAAGAAAGTAATTGAACATTGTCGTGAAGTTGGTCAATATGGTGTAATGCTCGTTCCTACCGTAGCAAGAGGAGTGAATGACCATCAAGTTGGCAATATTCTTGATTTTGCGAAAGACAATGCCGATGTAGTTTCGGGAGTGGTATTTCAACCTGTTTCCCTCTGTGGGCGTATTAGTTTCGAAGAGCTTATGGATTTACGATATACCACCTCAGACTTAAAGGTTGCTATTAATAAGCATATGAATGGAAAGTTTGGGAAGTTTTATCCGCTTGCAACAACCGGTAAATTTACTAAGCTACTTGCTTGGTTTGATAGTAAGCCTGAATGGGCCATGCTTTCACATAAAGATTGCGGCTTTGCAAGTATCGTTGTGGTGAACGAAAATGATGAATGGGAAGGTATTGATAATTATTTCGATGTCGAAGGATTGATTAGATGGACAAATAAGGTCTATGACATGGTCTATAATAAAGAAGTTCCAAAACCAACGGGATTTTTTAAAGGGTTAAATTTATCAAAATTTGGAATTATCGTGGAAACTATTGGTAAATTTGTCGATGAGCTTTCTGATGTAGGATATAGACAAATAATGAAGGCATATTATTTTGCGGGATTAACCAGATATATTAAAAATCCACAAAAAATCCTTACCAATAAAACATATCAGAGTTTTGCAAAATTAGTTTTTGCCCCAAGTTTAGAAAGTGCTGGAACATTTTTACACACGAAAAACCTAATGATCGGGGCTATGCATTTCCAAGATGCTTATAACTTCGATTTAGAGCGAGTTCAGAGGTGCTTGGTTCACTATGGGATTATAGACCCTGATGACAGAAGCAAGGTATTAGAGATTCCATTCTGTGCATATAATACCATTCACCGTGAGAATTACGAGCGCAAGTTGGCACTAAAAGACGAAGAGGCAGAGAAGCCAGAAGTCATTCAAAGCAAAATTGAATCTATTTTAGATTCAGTTGAAGACTAATTTTTTTCTCCTATTTTTTTGAAAACTTAACCTAATAATTTCTTTATTTTCTATTTTTTATATTAGATTTGTGATATTTTGCACTTAATTCGTTTTGGTATTCTTAGTTTTGTAAAAGAATTAGAAGGTGGTAAATGTTCCATTTTTATTTAAAAACAGTGTTAATAACGAGCTATAAACAAATTAAAAATAGGACTTAATGAGAATTTTCTAGAAAATACACCTTATTTCCGTCTACAATGCAATAAAAATGAGGAGCGAGCTTTCTATGGAAATATCTACACACATGCCTTTCTATATCATAATGCTGGCAATTTTTACACACACGTTCTTTCCCTTTGGTTCTCAACAAACTCACTTTTTTCATGATATTGTCTAAAAAAGAATAACCAATGAACATATTTAAAGAAAAAGAGCATGTGAATTTTTATAAAAATCATTCAAAAGTCGTAAAGACACCTTTATTAAGAATCAAACAAGGTTATAAATCAAGATTTCTCTTTTCTGCGATAGCAGCTGCAAGAGTTTCAAATATAACTTTATTATTTATGCCTGATTTTGAAGAGGTTTCAAAAAAATAATCCAATTGAAATCGTTTTTTAAAATAATAGCCCATTTCTTTGGAAACTACTCTTCTATATTCTAAATCTTTTTTTTCCCCAACTAAGATAAATATAGGATTATCAGCATTATTTTTAGTGATATTATACCATTTTTCGATATTTTTAAAAGTGGTATAGCGCGTGATATCATAGCAGAGCAGCACTCCAGTTGCACCTTGACAATAGTTCCCTAAGAGAAAATGGAACCGTTCCTCTCCAGCTAGGTCCCAAATTTGCAATTTTATAAGGCAGTTATTTATTGCAACATTAAACATTCTAAAATCAGTTCCAATAGTGACTTGGCAAGAAATAAATTCATTTGTTACTAATCTTTGTAGCATTGTAGACTTGCCAACGCCGCCATCACCCACTATCACGATTTTGAAAAGTAACGTCTGAAACATAGGTACAAATTAAAAGATGATCAATATATTCTTATATATTAATTAAAATATGGATATAGGGTAAAAAAATTTTACTTTATTTTGGTAATGATAGTTATATCTAAAATCTTTTGATTTTCCCATGTTATTGATTTCTATTCATTTATTTAAGAAAATATAGTTATGTGCAATTTTTCTTTTATCTTTCCCAGCTAAAATATGAATATGTCTTACGGGCTTAAAAGATTCTTGAGAATAATTATCGAGAGGAATATATATAATTTCTCTATGCTTTACGCCCGCAAGAGAATAAAAGTGTTTTCGGGGCGGGTTTTTGGCAATATATACAATATATTTTTCTCTAGAATAGAGAATTGCCGCTTTAAGGAGGCGTTCCGCTTTAGTTTCCGCATCTTTATAATTATAATCCATATACGCACTGAATACTTGTTCAATAAATATAGGAGGAAAAATACTGAGCAAACCCCCTATTTCTACATGAGAGATTCCTGGTCCAATAAGATATTCTCCCGGATTGGTTGAATAAAACGCAAGGTTACTTTCTTTATCATGTTCTGCCCACCAAGTCAGCTTATAGGGATATTTTTCTATCTCTCCATCATCTTCCTCAAAAATAATAACAATTGTATCGACTCTTCCTTTAATTTTTTGTTCATTCTTCACATAAATTTTTTTATTGATACCCCAATCTCTAATTGTTTCTTTAATTGCTATACCATCCTTGATGCTTGATTGAAATTCTTCAATATTTATTCGTCGTTCTTTTAAATTTTTAATAGCTTTTTGACGAATATATGCAAAATAATTTTCCTCAATTATATCTTCCGGCGGATAAGATACTGTCCGATTTTTCCCTCCCTCCCATTTGTCTCGCCATTCACCGGGATATTTTTCTTTTGGCCTCTTCTCCAATGGGACCTCTTTAGGTTTTTTATAATATGAGGGATGATGTCTCTGTAATTTAATATAACGGCCATTTGGATCGTATCCACCTTCCATATCAAGCTTAATAGTTTCATATTTTTCACTATCATCATCAAAGGGGTATTTAATTGCTTCCTCCATTACTTTCCATGCGAAATCATCATCTATAAGGTTTTTTGAAGAAATTAATAAATGAAATAAATTAGGTATGAGTCTTTTTTCCGTTAAGGTGATATTACGTGTATACTGAAAAAGATTTTTCAATTTTTGAAGGTTAATATATTCTTTGAATTCCTCTTCATATTCATTCTTCGCAGAAAGATATATTTGTTTGATATGAGTATTTTTATCAAATTCATCAATAAGAGAATTTAATTCTTCTATAGTTTGAATATTTTCCAAAATTTTCTTAAAAAATTGTTGATTAAAAAGTTCCCACTGATATACATGATATGGTAATTCTCTGAGAAGATAACGAGCATGATTCCCCTTCACATTGTAAATTTTAAGGTATTTATGGGGTTCTAGGTCAATATTAACATTTTTTAGCAATGAAGGATGTTCTAAATAATATTTTATAGATTCCCAATGAGCCATCCCCACAATAAATAAGATTCTATGATAAGCTGGCATCATTCTCAAAAGATTAGAGGCCATATACATTTCTCTAAAAACATCTTTTTCAAGATTTTCATACCTCGCATCTAATTGCTCCTCGTTGGTTATTAGATCTTGGAAGTCTAGTTGATTTCGCAATTTGGTTTTTTGTTTATAAAGAGTCTTTCGGAAATGAACTGAAATTTCATTATAAAATGTTTGTAAATCAATAGCGTTTAAAGAATAATCATCTGGCAGTTCTATGTTTTCAGGTTGATATTCTTTTACTGATAAATCAATGAATTCTATAGGTACATTCTGTTGTTTTCCTATTCGAATTGCATGGATGATAGAATCACCAGGATCAATAGGAATAAAGTTAAGTTTGTCAGGATTTAAACTATCTGCATACGCGATTAAAGAAAGAAAAGGAAGTCTCTCTATACCTTCAAAAACTTCCTTTTTCACGGTAGCTGGCAATTCAACTGCTATTAAATCGGGATATACAGTAAAAAAAGCTTTCTGAACCAATTTTGCAAACTCAATCCGGCTATGAAACGTAGGAATTACAAAAACATTATTACCATACTTGATAAATGGAAAATTATTCTCGATCATACTCTTTTATTTTTAATTAAAAATCATTAGGATTTTCTGATGGAAAGAAAGTTCCCAATATTTTTTGGTTCTCATCTTTTTTCTTAATTTCCTTAAGATAATTTTCATACTCGTCTGGACAATATTTAATCGCTTGCTTATCTAATATATGCAAAATTGAATCTTTAAACTCCGGTTTATTTAATTTTTTAGGATCCTTCCCTTTTAATTGCCTTAGTTTGATATAATATCGTAGACATTTTATTCCATCTCGAGATACAATTGGTTGATCGTGAATATGCGCATTTTGCAAAAATTCATTGCAATATTCTAGAATCTCTTCCGAAGCGAAAGGTAAATTATACTTTAATATTTGTAACTCTTCAGCACGATTAGGAAAATCCACATAAATATTAATCATTCTGCTTAAAATATATTCGGGAACTTCATAAGTACTAGCATCACTATTCATAGTCACGCAAAGTCGAAATTCTGGGTGTGCATAAATACGGATTCCAGCGATAATACTTTCTACATAACGCCTTTTATCCATAAGAGGTGCTAAGGAGGCCCAACTTTTTTCGCTCATCCTATTTGCCTCATCTAAAAGACATACACCCCCCTTTATCATCGCAGATACTAATGAACTGGCAACATATTTAATGGATTTATCTGAGGAAATTACTGGACTGATAAGAAGATCCTCGGGTCTTGTATCCATAGTACATTGAAACATGTAGACATCTTTTTTAAGCCTCTTTCCACTCGCATAGCAAAGTGTCGTTTTTCCAATTCCCGGTTTGCCAAGGATGCGGGGCGTCAGAGGAAGATCCTCTTTATCAACTATTAACCACGCAGCTTTCACTTGATTAATTAAATCTTCATTCCCAACCCATTCCATATCAATTTCAGCGGGCTCGGTAATTTGTAATTCCACTCCAGAAATCTCTACTACTTTTTCCGGCATTATTATGTTATTTATAAGAAATTAAGGTAAAAAGTTTTTGTATAAAAATTTTTTATAATTCTCTTTATTCTTTTTACCGGTTTTAAATTGTCTATTTTTAAAAAACAAAATGATGTTAAGAAATTTGAAATGATGCCTCTAACAGATCGCTTGCACGAGAAGAAGGTCCAACATAGATGATATGCTTGATTTGTTCTACTACCCATTGTTTAGTTTCTGTATTATAATAAGCTAAATCGTTTGAATCAAGATTTAAAGATACTTTTTTTGTCTCTTGTGATTCCAGATTAACACGGGTAAATCCTTTTAATTCCTTTTTAGGTCGATCCACCGAAGAATTCTCATATCCGATATACAGCTGAACTATTTCATCACCATTCAGATCTCCTTTATTAGTAATATCGAATGAGATTTCTATTTTTTCTCCTTTTTTGATTTCTGATTTATTTATTCTCAGATTTTTATATTCATAAGTATTATAACTGAGCCCATATCCGAATGGAAATGCTGGTTCAAATCCACGTTTATCCATTAATTTATATCCATGATAATAATCATACTTGATTTCTAAAGTTGATGAATCAAAAAAAGGTAATTGTTCAGAGGATTTAGGAAATACAGTGGGAAGTTTTCCACTAGGATTTATATTTCCCAAAATGATATCCGCAATGGCCGTTCCTCCTTCTATACCCGGATACCATGCCATTATAATTACAGGGACATTTTGCCTCCATCTTTCCGTAATGATTGCACTTCCTCCTTCCAATACAACAATACACCTATCACATGATTCTGAAAGAGTAAGAATTAAATTTTCGTCATCCTCTGATAAAGATAATGTATCTCGATCACCACCAGCAAAGGTCATATTTTCTCCTTCTTGCTTCCAAGTAAATCCTACAACAATAACAACTATATCAGCATCCTTAGTTATTTCTTTTGTTTTTGTTAGAGATTTACCTTCATTATAAACTACCTCAATAGAGTCGCCCAGAGCTTTTTTAATCCCTTGGAGGGGTGTAATTACATAAGGAGGATATAATCTGCTACTCCCTTTATCACCTATATTCTCCATATCCGCAAGTTTTCCTACTACAGCGATTTTTTTTATACTCTCCTTTTTTAAAGGTAAAAGATTGCCTACATTTTTTAATAAAACGATGCTTTTTCTTGCAGCTTCTAAGGCAAGTTCAGTATGTTCTTCTGATGCGATTTTATCTAAATTATATAATTCAGGATTATCTTTTTTTGCGAACCTTATCTCTTGTTTTAAAATACGTAGAACTGATTCATTAATTAATTCTTCTGATATTTTTCCTTGGTTTACCCATTTAACAATCTTCTTGGGGTGCATTTTCCATTTAAAGGGCATTTCAATGTCTACACCCGCTTTTATTGCTTTTAGTCCATTTCTAATACCAAAAACAAAATCAGTTACCAAAAATCCTTGAAAATTCCAATCTTCTTTTAATATTTGACGCAATAAATGCTCATTATGTCCACAATATTTTCCATTTACTCTATTATATGCGCTCATTATGGAAGCTACTCCATTATTAACGCACTTTTTAAAATGAGGTAGATATACTTCTCTTAATACTCTCTCATCTATGTCTACATTTATTTTAAATCTTGTGTTTTCAACACTATTACAAGCATAATGTTTGGCGCACGCCATTATATGCCTTTGTACACCTTTTAGCAAAGCACTTCCCATTTCACCAAGAAGGTGCGGATCCTCACCATACGTTTCTTGGGCCCTTCCCCAAGCTGGATGTCTTAAAAGATTAATACATATTCCTCCAAAGAAATTTGCTCCTTGAGCTTTTGCTTCAATTCCGATTGCATTGCCAATTCTCTCTTCTAGATCTATATCCCATGTTGCCCCTCTTGCCATCGAAACGGGAAAACATGTGGAATTATTAAGCACTATACCACGAGGGCCGTCAGTGAATTGAATACCTGGAATATTTAATTGCTCTATTCTGCCAGCAGAAATAGGATTTTTATTGTAATGAATTAACATCCCAATCGCATGAAGCATTGATTGATCTCCAGCCATCTTCCGAGCCTTTTCTTTTAAACTCATAATAGATAAAATTTGTTTGGCAGTCTCTTCAATTTCATCTCCTTTTAGATTTTCAAAATCTTCCCAATTTAGGTTTGAAATGTTATTCCTTGTTATATTTATTATCAATCATCTCCTTTTTTACATTAAATAAAAATATCTTTAAATATCGGTTCTATAATTTAATTATTTCTTTAGAATTATTTTTTAATTATATATTAAATTTAAAAGAACTAAGAATTATTAATATAATATAAAAAATTAACAATATAATGAAAAGCATCCAAACTAAATCTAATCGAGTAATATTAGCTAAGCTTTCCCCAGATGAAGAAGTTATAAATGCTGTAACTCAGATTGTAAAGAAACATAACATACAATCTGGATCAGTTTCTATTATTGGAGCTTTAAAAAAATATACTATTGGATTTTTTGACCTTACAAATAAAGTATATAAATTCAAAACTTTTGAAGAAAATGTAGAATTAGTAAGTTGTATGGGGAATATTGCATTTAAAAATGGAGAACCAATAATTCATCTCCATTGTATTGTAGGACGAGAGGATTATAGCTTACTAGGGGGTCATTTCCATAGTGGAATAATTTCAGTAACAGGTGAAGTAATTATTCATGAAACACAAGAAAAACTTCAAAGAGAACATGATCCACGATTCGATCTCTCGCTTCTAAAATTATAAAAATAAATAATTTCTTTTAATATAGGGGAATAAATGACTGAAAAAACCAATGGGCTCGTGCAAAATAAAGTTATAACGGCATTACTTCAAGCATACCTCGATATCCTCGATTATGATGGAATGAAATCGATTCTAAAAGAAGCAGGTATGCTTGAATTTAAAGACCGAAGAGATACTAATCCAAATGAATATATTATTCTTTCCCCCTTTAAAAAGATTCTTTTTGCTCAAGATGTTCTATTATACAATTCATTTGATCTATTATATACTATTGGGAAGAAATTTTCCTTTTATCTCTTCCCATTTGGAAAGAATTTTCAAGAAAGTATAGAAGAACTCACTCAATTAATTAAAACAAATTGGAATGTGAAAATTTTAGAAAAAACTAGTGTTTCAATAAATTTAGAGATTGAAAATTGTATATTTTGCTCGGAAATTGACAATTCATGTGATTTATTTATTGGATTTTTAGTTCACACACTTGAAAAAACTTTATCAGCTCAAGAAAAAGTCGATTATGAAGCCTCAAAAGCAGAAGAAAAGAGTTTTTTCTTAAAATTAAAAATCAAAAAAAATAATAAGTTTTAAAATATAGTATTAATTACAAAAGGATTTTAACTATATGTCAGCAAATGATAATAGAGAGTTTGTCTTTAAACTCACAATCCTCGGCGAGGCAGCCGTAGGCAAGACAAGCTTGATTAGTCAATATGTAGAAAGTAGTTTCCAAGAGGACTATAAACCAACTCTTGGAGCGAATATAATTCGAAAAGATGTAAATATTAATGACACAAGGGTCAGATTAATTATGTGGGACTTGGCGGGACAAGAAAAGTACAATGTAATTCGCTCCATGTACTTTCAGGGTTGTGTTGGTGCCCTCTTAGTGTATGATATCAGCAGAGAAAAAACTTTTGCGGCGATTAAAGAAAAATGGCTAAATGACTTTAAGAAATATGTGGAAAAGGAGGGGGCTTATATCTTAATTGGGAATAAAAAAGACTTAGAAGAACAGCGTATGGTTAAAACTGAAGAAGGGCAAAAATTAGCAGAAGAGATAAAGGCTTGTGATTTTGTAGAAACATCGGCAAAATACGGGGAAAATGTGGAGAAGGCGTTTGAAAATCTTGTGAGACAAATTTTAAGAAATTATGGAGAAACCATAGACTAAAAGTTCTCCTCTTTTAAAAAAAGCTCCTAATAATTAATTTTTAATGCAAATTCTTTGACTATTTTTTATTTGAAATGCTTAAATTGTATCAATCATAATAAGGAATTATAATTATAATATTAGATTGATGTGTGTTTAGTGAAGGAATTATCAATAACACTTAAAGAAAAAACTCCAAAATCAAAGATTAGAGAATTATTTGATCTTGCTGCTGGTCGTGCTGATGTGATCAGCTTAGGTATTGGACAGCCTGATTTTGATACGCCGGAACCCGCAATTAATGGAAATATTGAAGCGCTTAAGAAAAACATTACTCATTATGCGCCTACGAGGGGGATACCCGAGCTCTTGGAGCAAATAGAATATAAATTAAGGGAGATAAATGATATCTCTGTTGATTGGAAAGAAAATATTATCGTAACTAATGGGGGAAGCCAAGCGTTAACCCTCACCTTTGCTTCTTTATTCAATCCAGGCGATCAGTTCCTCTTATTTTCACCAAACTTTGTATCTTATTTTTATTTAGGTCCTTTCTTTGGCGTTGAGGTCCAAGAAATTAAGAGAAGGGAGGATTTCGGTCCTGATTTTGAGGCGATGCGATCTGCGCTCACTGAGAAAACAAAAGCAATTCTCATTAATTCTCCAAATAATCCGACTGGATATGCTTTTACACAAAATGAGATGGAAGAACTAGTTCAGATCATATTAGAATATGATTTATATTTGATCTCGGATGAAGTATATGAAAACTATATTTATGACGGATTAAAACATATAAGTCCTGGATCGATGAATGAAATATTTGAAAGGACAACAACATTAAATGCGATGTCAAAATTATATTCCGCAACAGGTTTTCGGTTAGGATATGCTGTAGCAAAAAAAGAGATTATAGATTTAATGGAAAAATATCATCAATATACAGTAGCAGGAACTAATCATGCTGCCCAATATGGTTTTTTAGAGGCCTTAAAAATGGATAATAAGTTTTTTGACGAAATTCTTGCGACATACAAAAAGCGTAGGGACTTTTCGTATGAGAGATTAAAGGAAATTGGATTTAAAGTTATTAAACCCCAAGGTGCATTTTACATCATGCCTTCTTTAGAGAAGTTTAATATTTCAAGTGAGGAATTTTCCATGCGACTAATGAAAGAAAAGGGAGTCGCTGTGGTTCCTGGAAATATTTTTGGCTCGTATTCTGATGATCACTTAAGAATTTCTTATGCTACTGAAATGAATAAATTAAGGGAAGCGATGAATAGAATCGAAGAATTTGTGAATAATCTATAATATCTAAACCTTTTATTTTATTTTTGAAAAATTTTAAACATAATCTACATCGAGAGAAGTTTTTGGAAGAAGCTGTGCACCATTTCTCGTGACCCATGTCGGTGATTCTAATCTTAAGCCTCCTAATCCTGGTCTATTAAACACGACTGCAGCTATTTCCACCATATTCTCTTCAAAAGTCATATCACCCCAATCTTTACCGGGGACTACTACTGGGAATGATTCATTACCTATACAACCTATTCCGTGTCCCAATCCGAAAAAGAGGTCATTCCCAAATCCCTCCTTAACCGCTATTTTATGTACTTCTTTATAACATTCATCAAAAGTTGTTCCAGGATTCATATTATCAATTAAAGCATATGATAATTGCTCAAATACATCATTGAATTTTTTTAATTCTGGTGGACAATCCCCTAATACATAATTATGGCTCAAGTCTCCTAAATAACAGCCATATTCACTGTGAAGATCAACCAACAAGGACTCGCTTTCCTTAACTTCTTTATTAGTCGCAGGAGTACACCCATTAAAGGTCCAACTAGCACGGTACCCCGATCCAATCTCTTCATTTCCAGTAAATGTCCATTCATAATTACTGCCCGCTTTCCTCATAGCAAGGGTTCCTATTCCCGCAATCTCATTTTCAGTAAATACTTTTCCAGGAGGTCTCTCTTGTAATTCTTTTTTTACAGCAGCTTGTCCAACATCAGTGATTTCACTCGCTTTTTTGAGCATTTCAATTTCTTCTGGCTCTTTAATTAATTGTATCCTTTCCGTTTTATCATTAAAATCAACTAATTCACAACCCGGAAAGACTTTTTTTAATAGTTGAGCTTCAGTATATGAGAGCAATTGACCAGTTACGCAGATATCCAATCCCAACTCAACACCTATTCGAGGTGCTTTTCCTTTTGGACTATAAATCCCCATTTTCTTGGCAGTGCGTTGTATTTTTGTTTCCCAATTGAATCCCTTCATAGGACCCCATCCATCTGTCTCTAATTGTCCCTCTGCTTTAACTCTTTCCACATCTAAAAGTACAGTGAAAAGAATAGGCTCTCCTTCACCTTCTTTTGGCAATAATATGGCGCTTTTCCATGGGACAAAACAGCCCGCTAAATAGGTGATTGATTTAATTCTGGTTAAAATACAGAAATCTAAATTCAAATCTTCCATAGCAGCTTGATATTTAGCTATATGCCCTTTCCAATTAATATTGATATTACTCAAATTTATATCATTCTTTCAAATTTACTTTTATCAAATTATATTTTTTAATAATATTAGTTTGATTTCAAAATTAAAATACTTTGATAAAATGCAATTAATTTAAAAATGAGGTAATAAATAAAATTAGAAAGAAATAGGGAAAATATTAAAAAGAGAAAGAGGATCTATTTATATAAATCAGCAGTAGGTTCTCTAATATTTCTAGATTCGGTAATTTTCTTTGCCATTTGCTCGTATTTTGAAATTAAACTATCCGTTAAAGAAGATTTAATCTTTTTAAGAGCTTCTTTAAAATGTCTATTTTCAATTTTTTCTAATTGATCCATTTTTTCTCTTATTGCTTGCATACCCGCCTCTCGGCATAGATTTTCAATATCTGCACCACTATAACCTTCTGTTTCTTCAGCAATTTTTCTTATTGACACGTCCTCAGCAAGAGGCATATTCTTTGTATGAACTTCTAAAATTTTAATACGTGAATCCATATCAGGAGCCTCAACATAGATTAAGCGATCAAATCTTCCGGGTCTTAAGAAAGCGGGGTCAACGATATCTGGGCGATTAGTACTCGCAATGGTTATAATTCCCTTTCGATTTTCTATGCCATCCATTTCAACTAATATTTGATTAACAATAGAGGCAAAGGTATGTGTGCCCTCAAATTCTCCCCTTCCAGAAGCAATTGCATCAATTTCATCAAAATATATAATGGATGGTGCAGCTTGTCGCGCTTTACGAAAGATTTCACGTATCGCTTTCTCACTTTCGCCAACCCATTTTGAGTAAATTTCTGGACCTTTAATTGAAATAAAATTGCATTCAGTTTCACTAGCAATTGCTTTGGCAAGTAGGGTTTTTCCACATCCCGGTGGTCCAAAAAGGAGAATCCCATTTAGTTCTCGTATCCCTGCTTTCTGGAATAATTTAGGATATTTTAAAGGCCATTCAATTGCTTCTTGTAATTCTTGTTTAACCTCAGCCAACCCGCCAATATCATCCCAATTTACATTAGGAATCTCCACCAGAACTTCTCTCATTGCTGAAGGCTCGATTAAATTTATGGCTTGGATAAAATCGTTATTATTGATTCTAAGTTCTTGTATAATATTACTTGGAATAGGTTCATCTAAATTGATTTTTGGCAGTATACGTCTCAGAGCAAACATGGCAGCTTCTCTGCATACAGCCATTATATCTGCTCCCACAAATCCGTACGTGATTTCAGCATAACGCCCAAGATCAACATCTGGCTCAAGAGGCATCCCTCGTGTATGAATTTGAAAGATTTCTTTACGTCCATTAACATTTGGAACACGAAATTCAATTTCTCGATCAAAACGACCGGGTCTCCTTAAGGCCTCATCAAGAGAATTTACTCTATTGGTGGCACCAATCACTATTACTTCTCCTCGCGCTTGCAATCCGTCAAGCAAGGATAATAACTGTGAAACGACCCTTCTTTCGACTTCACCAGAGGTATCCATTCTTTTTGGAGCTATTGAATCGATTTCATCAATAAATATTATGGAAGGCGCATTAGATTCGGCCTCATTAAATATTTCTCTTAATCGCCCCTCACTTGCTCCATAAAATTTTGACATAATTTCGGGACCATTAATAGTTATAAAATGGGCGTTTGATTCTTGAGAAACTGCTTTAGCCATTAAAGTCTTACCTGTACCTGAAGGACCATGAAATAGAACTCCTTTTGGAGGGTCTATATTCAATCGGTGGAATAATTCTGGATGTTTAAGTGGTAATTCAACCATCTCTCTTATCCTCTGAATCTCTTCGCTTAAACCTCCTACATCATCATATGTCACCACTCCTCCAGAAATATTTAAAACAGCCACTCTCTTATTAACTTTAATTTTAGTGTCTCGTGTGATTTTTACTACTTTTCCCGACGGTTCAGAATTCTCTACAATTAATCTTAATGTCCCAATAGTAGGGCCTTTATTATCTCCCATCTTGAATGGAAACATTTTCATTAATTCCTTCATTGGGTTATCTTCTTTGCTTTGTTTTATAAACGTTCCGTAAACATCCACAATATCCCCAATAATTACTGGTTTGTCAATTAATTTTCCCTTAATCGCTTCTGCTTGTTTTCTTAAATTTATATTCATCCGAGTAGGAGTTAATTCAACTTCTTGCGCAATAAAGACTTTTGCTTTCTTAACTTCTACATATTCACCGATTGTGGCTCCCGCATTAAGTCGTTGAATTCCATCCAATCGTATAGAATTCCTTCCCTTATCTTTTGTACTTGCAACCGCAATACCAGGTGTTTTTTTCTTACCTTTTATTACGATTATATCACCAGTACTTAAATTTAATTCTTTCATGACTTCACTATCTATATAACAAAGACTTCTCCCACTTTTCTCTTTTTCAAGGCGCTCTATTCTTAGTTTAAGATTTTCCATTTTTGACAATATGTTTATTAAATATCTTTTAATTTTGATAAAAATAATATAAAACTAATTGATATAAAATAATGATTGCTTATTTTCTTTTGTTTTATTTTTTATAACTCCTAACTTGAAACTATTCAGCCAATCTCTATATCCAACTTTTTTTTTAAAAACTTTATAAAACGTTCTTCAATTTTCGAATCCGATAATTCTGGGTTCAAATTATTTCTAATAAAGATCCCTCTCTGCTTAATTATTTTATTTTTATATTTCCTATTGTGTGGATTTTTTAATAATTCTGTTATAATTCTTCGTGATATGATATCCAATTTTTCGTGATATGATTGAGATGTTTCTATTTTACTCGCTTCTTTTCTTCTTTTCGAGGCTTTTTTTCGATTTAGTTCTTTTTTAATTTTATCTAAGAATTTTGTGAGTATTTTGTCTATATTATTTGATGTGGATAAGTCAATAATAAGATCGGGGGTATCCCAATCATATTTTTCAAAATAATCAAATTTACGATTGATTTTATAAATAACTTCATTTGGAATTGGTTTTCCTCTTTTTTCGTTCCACTGGATACATGCCTTTAATGGTGTTGAGATATAAACTATAAAAAAAGGTAGATTTAAGTCATTAGCAACTGCTCGTAAATCATGCCTCATGCTTGAATAATAATTAAGATCATCACTTACTACTATAAACCCCTTTTTTAATAAATTCCTAATCTCTAACAGATTTTTTTCACGGATAAGTTGCTCTTTTGTATAATCAAATTCTCCTCCCTGAATTATGGAGCTTCGAATAACATCGGGGTCTACAATTTTGACCTGCTGATTTTGAAAAGCATTATTTAATTCCGTTTTTAGTTTTTGAGCAAAATTAGATTTTCCAGATGCCGGTAAGCCCGCCAAGCAAATTAAAAAATTCTTCTTGTTCTGCATAGGAATCATCTCTTCTGAAAATCCTTTATTAATTGAGTTTTTTCATCATGAGTTAATGATTTTATTTCTAATTCTCTTTTCATTGCATCTGATCTATTAAAATGCGTTTCGAAATATTTTAATTCGATTTTTTTCCCCCGACAAAATTTTGCTCCTTTATCGTTTTTATGTTGTTCTAGTCTACGATACAAGTTTCCAGTATATCCTGTATAATATTTTTTTTTCCTAGATCGTTTTGATGTAGTTTCCAAGATATATACATAATAAAATTTTTTATTATTCGACATCAAAAGCTCTCTAATTAAAGATTTTTTTTCAAGTTTATATTTTTTAGGTTTTAATTTAATGTATTCAATCAATTAATTCTTATGATTTTTTGAAAATAATTTTAATAATCCATAAAATTAAATTTATAACATTAATATTTCATTATTTAATTAGTCTTATACTGATACTATTAATTTTCATAATAACATATGGTGAGTTAATTGGTAAAGGGGGTTGCTTTAGTAGAATTTGATATAGTTGAGGGTGCTAAAATTCGAATAAAATATCCCGATGATTTAATAATCCCTGAGAATACCGTCCAACAAATAGAGATAAGTCATAATTTTTCTCAAAGTTATATAATTACAGAGGAAAAAAACTGGAATTCTATATCATTTTATAATGAGGAAAAAGAGTTAATTATATTACTTGTACTTGATAAATATGATGATGGAGCTGATTACATTACCGTAATTGATGAATTTAATAAGGAAATAGAGGCTGGACAGGAAGGCGAAGAATTAAAAGAGCAGTTGAAACGTATTTATGATTTTAGTTTGGATGTATTTAAAACCAGAGATGAGGTGATCTCTAAGCTGAGCAATGATCTTGCCAAGGAGAAAGTAAAATTATATAATTTGGAAGAGAAATTCAAAAGAGTTATAAAATCGGACATTTTAAACTTAGAAAGTAGATTATTGTTCCTATTTGCTATTAGTGAGCCTTTATCTTTTGAAAAATTAGTTACGAAATTTGATGTATCAGAAAAATGGCTCAATAAAATACTAGATAAGCTCCAAAAGAAAAAACTTATTGTTTTTAATAAAGAAAAAAACTTTTATCAATTAAGATTCTAAAATCTTATAAATTCATATCTTTTTTAAATAAAAGATAATGATATCGTAATTAATTAAGATTAATCTAATCAAGGAAAAATTTAAAGGATCGAATTTGATCTCATTTTTAATTTTTTTAAATCATTAGTTTAAAAAGTTTTATAAATTAAATGATATGACAGATGTGAAACGGATAAAAATCGATGTGTTCGGAAGAGTTCAAGGAGTATTTTTTAGATCTACTACCCAAGAGAAAGCTCAAAAATGGGGATTAAAGGGCTATGTGAAAAACATGCCAGATGGCTCTGTTCATATTGAAGCAGAAGGACCGGAAGATAAATTGGAAAAGCTTTTAAAGTTTGCTCATAATGGTCCCTCATTCGCCAGAATTGAAAGAGTCGAGAGTAAATATGAAGAAGCTACGAATGAGTTTAAAAGGTTTAGAATTAGTTTTTAACAAATTAGCTTTTTTTAAATAAGGAAATTTTTTCAGAATTTTCATGCTAAAAGCTTCCTATATCCTCCAGATATTATATTTATATTTATCCATACTCTTATTCTTTATATTTATCTATGCCTGCCTTTTTATCACATCATATCCCTCATAAAAAGAATTTAAAAGAATATCAAACAAAGGATAGTCTTGAAATAAAATATAAGGCACCTTTAATTCTGCGTATTTATGGGTTATTAAATAATTTAGATTTAAAAAATGAGAATAGATTAATTTTAAATAATTGGTTAGAGCAATATTCGGATCTAATCGGATTAAAAGGGGATATTTATGGGGAAAATAGTAAAAAATCTTTAAACCAATTATTTCTTATGGCATTTAGAAAAGCTAAAGATTCTAGCTTGATTAATGAGCTTTATCAAGAGTATCTAGAATCTTTTAAAGCGATATGTCAAAAAAATGAAATTAAAAAAGATTAAGTTATTACGAGCTTTTTTCTTTCAATTTATCTGAAATTGAGATTTTATTTTCGAAAAAATTTTTTCAGCACATTCTTCAATTCCTAAAATATTTGTTTCTAAAATTAAATCTGGTTTTAAATAATAGCGTAATAAAATATTATAAATATGATAATGTAACCAATTAAATTTCCAAATGATTTTCATAAAAAATTTGAAGTAATGAATTCTTAAATATTAGTTTAGATTTTGAAAAGATTACTTAGTGAGACGATCTAAAATTTGTTTAATTAATTCTCTAAAAGCAGTCTTCACTGCATCCCCCGTTTTAGCCGAGGTTATGAGAAAAGATAGATTGTTTTTCTCGGCATATTCTTTGCCTTCCTTTTCGGCAATTTGAATTCTCTTCTGTAAATCTATTTTATTACCTATTAAAAGGAGCGGCTCATCTCCTCTTGTCTCTCGAAAACTAGTTATCCATTCATCTAATTTCTCGAATGATTTTCTGTTTGTAACGTCATAAATCACTAACGCACCATTAGCGCCCTCCAAATATAATTGACGCAAGCTCTTGAAGGATTCTTGCCCTCCTAAATCCCAGATCTGTGCTGAAGTATCTCCATAGTTGTCAATATCTAAATCTTTTTTTAATAGATTGACACCTAACGTACTTTTATATGATTCTCGGAAGGTATCTTGCACGAATCGATATACTAAGGATGTTTTGCCCACAGCTGCTTCGCCAAGTAAAACAATTTTACATTTATACACCATATGTATTTTTCACTTAATTATTATATTCGAATTTAATGTAAATAAAGATATTAATTTAATAATTTAGAAATTTAAAAAATTATTCATTTTTATTCTTTTTGAAAGACGATCATAAATTCACAGAAGTCATCTCCCGATTGGAGACTGCAATTTAGTTCTTGAGCAAAGCAATGAAAATCACTCATTTTTTCTACAATACCCGCAAGCATTCCCGCTTCAAACGAACAGAAACTTGATTCAGATTTAATTCCCTTATTAATCAAATCCCTAATGGAAGAATGATTTCGCAACTTTAATTCAATAATTTCTTCCGTACTTTTGGTGATTTCAACATCTCCAATATTATATTCAGCGATTATATGCTTTAATTGTTCGGTAATTTGACTTTCATCTTCAGTCGGTTTTACATTTATAATATTGCCAAGTTCATGACCAAGGTAGTAGAAGATTGCATCCAACTGTTGCCCAAGCGCAAAAAGGGCACTCGCCTTTAAATCTCCTATTGAAACTCCCTTTTTTAAATTCTTTTTCATTTCCGATAATATTTCCGATAACAATTGTCTATTAATTTTTTTCCCATCTCCTATTTAGGTTGTAATTTATTCCTTTTTTATATTTAAAATATTTTTAATGCAGAATTATCTTCATTCAATTTTTACTGAATCAACATATGCTTGTAAAATTGCATCTATTATATCCGTATCATCAATATTTACCATCAATTTTCTTCCCCCAACAATTATCGTGGGAACAGAAGTGATCTTATAAGTATTTATTTTTTCTCGATTCATATCTTCGTTGATGTTAATCTTTTCTATATTTAACTTTTTCCCAAACATTGAAATATTAATTTTTTTTAAGCGATCTTCTACAGGTTTACATGGCATACAATATTTTGATGAAAAGAATAAAATTTTGGGATTCCCTTGCTTATTTTCGTTATTCTCTATCATTCATATACTTATTCTCTTAGTTTATATTTCGAATGCAATTCTCTGATTATTTTTTGAAAGCCTTGATATACTCCTGTACCTGTTTTGGCTGAGGTCTTCATATATGCTAAAAATTCCCTTTTTTTCACCAATTTTTGGACTTTTTTATCATTTAAATCTTTTTCATCAACTAAATCAAGCTTGTTCCCGAATAATACAATGGGAATGTCTCCGCAGTATTTTTTGATATCTTCATGCCATTTTGGCACATTGTCAAAACTCTCTGGATTTGTATGCGAAAATACGATTATTGCTGCTTTACTGCCTTTATAGAACGTGGGCCTCATGAATTTCCATTGATCTTGCCCAGCAATGTCCCAAAAGAAAAGTTTGCAATTCTCTCCCTCTATTTCCTCATCATATTTACTGAATTGAGCTCCTAGTGTTTTAATATAATCTTTTTGAAATGAACCTTGTGTGTATTTCTTAATGAGAGAGGTTTTTCCAACGGCACCATCACCTATCACCGTTATTTTAAACACATAGCCCTTTTTATCGTCTTTACTGCTCATTCAATCACACTGTAGAATATTTTTATTGTAAGTAATTAACCATAGAAAATATATATAACAATTATTTATTTTTTGTTTTTAACTCTTATTATTTTATATAAAGATAAAAAAATGTGGAAAAAAAATTTTAGTGATGAGAGTGGATTACTTAAAAAGGATTGGGAGAATAATAGATCTTTTTACCCAGAACAAAAAAATGATTGCATTTGCGGAATCTTGCACTGGAGGTTATATCTGTCATATGATCACAAATATATCAGGTTCTTCAAAAGTTTTTGAACGAGGTGTAGTTTGTTATAGTAATAAAGCGAAAATTGAGATGGTTAACGTTAATAAGCAAATAATCGAGCAGAATGGAGCGGTATCTGAAGAAGTTGCGAAGCAATTAGGTCAAGGGATTCGAAAACTTTCAGGGGTGGATGTAGGGATTGGAATTACAGGTATTGCAGGTCCTACGGGAGGAACTCCAGAAAAACCAGTTGGTTTAGTATATATAGGATTTTCTTCGAGCGAAGAGACATTTGTCAATAAGCATATATTTCATGCTAATCGCCTCATATTTAAAAAGCTTGTATTAAAAGAAGTATTTACTTTACTCGAAAAGTATATTGAAAATGAGAAGAAAAAATAAGCAAATTCTTTATTAAAGATTATATTTGTTTGTACTTTTTTTTGACAAAATAAGAAAAATAAAGAATAAAGAAAAGATGCCAGAAACATTTTAAAATAAAAAACATTATTAATTATTAGAACGGGCTATTAATGGGATTTCATTAGGTAAGATAAATTCAGATCTTATTTAAAAATTAAAACCAAAAGATTTAAATATATAGAATTACTCTATTTAAAATAGAGATTGTAAAGTAATAATTTACAATCCCCTTATTACTAAAACATTTCAATAAAGAAATAGGAGGTTGATGATATGTCTGAAAAGATTGATGTGAAAAAAGGTGAAGGTTCTAAAGAAACTTCAGATGAAAAGAAATCTCGTGAATTATCAATAAGACGCCATAATCCATTCTCGCTGTTCCAGGAGATGGATAAAATGTTTGATGATATGACAAGATCTTTTGATAATCTATTCTGGCGACCTTTTAGAAGACCTAGAGCACTTTTGAAGTGGGAAGATAGACCAATTTTCCGCACACCATTATCAAATATCATTGAAGATGATAAAGCATTTATGATATCTGCAGAAATGCCAGGCTTAGATAGAGGAGATATAGAAGTTTCAATACATGATGGCTTATTAGAGATTAAAGGAGAAATGGAGGAAGAAAAGAAAGAAGAGGAGAAAGGAGAGGTCGTAAGGAGCGAATATCGATCAGCGAATTACTATCGAGCATTTAATTTGCCAGATAATATTGACGAAGACAGCATTGATGCTATCCTTGATAAAGGAATCTTAAAAGTGAAAGTTCCAAAGAAAGAACCTGAGCCAGTAGAGAAGAAAAAAATTGAAGTTAAATAAGGGAATCTTCATTTAATTCCAGTTTTTTTTATTTTTAATTTTTTAAGACTTTTTCTTGCTTGTTTGATTTTAAATATTTTATTTTATAGTAGATTTCAAATACCATAAGATTAATGGTAATGCTATCGTTGCATCAACAATTACCATGGAATGTTCCGCTTGTTCATTTACTTTTCCCCATGAAATTGCTTCACTTAGAGTAGCCCCACTTAATCCACCTGGTTCTGGACGATCCATAGTTATTTGAATTGCATAACGCGCTGACGTGGGACAGAATTGAAGGGATTGAAAAATGAAGTTTTTAGGGACGCCTCCACCAATAATACATACTCCCGCTTTTTTAGAATCCCATGCAAGATCAATTAATTTGAGCATATCAGAAAAATGATTTAAGTTTAATTTTTTATAATGAAATCCTATTTGCAGAGCTAGGCCTGAATCTGTGAATGCGGGACAAAAGATCGGCACATCCTTTTCAGCGGCTATTTTTAAAATAGAATTAGGATCTTCAGGTAACTGTTTTCCCAAAAATTTTAGAAACTCATGAACTGCCATATCTTTGGAAGGGATATCTAATTTAGAAATGAAATCTTCTATTCCTTCATAGACTTCATTCGGTAAGAAAACGTCATATATTCGGTTTATTTGATCTTTATGTAATATTGCATCATCTAGGTCTTCAATATTTATATCTCCTTGAAGATGATGGTATCCTAAAGTCTCTGCAATATCGTGTGTTAAATTGGCTCCGGTTGTGACTAATACATCAATATAGCCCTCTTCAATAAAATCATGGATAATACTTTGCATACCAACGGGTACCATAGCGCCTGCGAGTCCAAAAAACTTAACACATTCGGGATCTTTTATCATTTTTTCATATATTTCGCACGCAACAGCTAAGCGTTTCGCATTAAATCCTGTTTCATTTAATGCTAACATAAGAGAGGTGATGGACGTTTTTTTTGTAATTTTTATTTGATTAACCTTTTTTAACTTTTTTTTAAAATTATTTTCGGACATAATTAACACTAACCTAATTATCTATTAGAAATAAATGATATTAATTCAGTAATCAGCTTCGCAGCTAAATTACATGTTATATTATTTGGTAAATCTAAATTAGGAGAAACTTCTACAACATCAAATCCAATAATATTAAAATTTTGAGAGATTTTTTTTAATATACTCCATAGATCTCGATATAAAAAACCTCCCGGGATGGCATATCCTGTTGCTGGTGCGATAGAGGGATCTAATACATCGATATCAATTGATAAATAAAGGTTTTTAATGTTAGATTTTTGAAAAAATAAAATAATTCTATTAATATAATCATTTAAACCATCGATGGATTCGTATGCGTTAAAGTATGTGATTTTTTCTTGCTTTGCTAATTCCAGCTCGGGAATATCAATATCCCGCGTTCCAACAATCAAAAAATTAAGAGGGTTAATAAATTCTAAATCATAAATTCGATGTGAAACTGCAGCATGAGAATAGATATTATTATCGAATTCTTGATAAAAATCCAAATGCGCATCGAAAATTATCACTCCAAAGCTTTTCTCTTCCTTAAACCTATTTCCACATGCTTTTATTACTGGATAGGAACAAAAATGGTCGCCCCCTATCATTATTAATACTAAATCTTGCTTTTGATTATAAATGTTTTCAATAAAATTTTGAATTTTTTTTAAGTTCTCGGGTATTTTTTCTTTTTTAATATCGATATTTCCTAAATCGATTACCCTTAATTCCGGAATTTTAATTCCCTGTTCTGTGGTTAACGCTAGATGCTGAGATACTTCCCTTATTTTTTCTGGAGCTGAAGCGGAGTTTGTATTCTTTAGAGACGTGAAATAATCCCAGGGTATGCCAAAAATGACAAATTCAGTATCCATTGTTATAACTTCTCCAAAATCAAAAAAGTTCACAATCGTTCACAATTTTTAAAATTTATTTCAATATGCTACATTTCTTTAAGGGTTTTTATCCCGATTAAATTCAATCCGATTTTAATAACTGTCTGAACGCATCTAATTAATAGCAATCGTGCTTTCTCTAAATCTTTATTTTCTTGAATCACGGGACATTTACTATAGAATGAATTAAAAATCTGACATAAATGCAATAAATATTGGGGAATCAGATGGATTTCGTAGTTTTTTGCGGCAGTATCTACTATTTCTGGGAAATAATTGAGATATTTAATAAGATCTAATTCCGTTATATCATTTAAAAGGTTGGGATTAATAGAAGTATCGATTTTCAAGGAAGATTTTTTAATAATAGATTGAATTCTTGCAAAAACATATTGTACATAGGGCCCTGTTTCACCTTCAAAAGAAATACTTTCTTCAGGGTCGAAAATAAAGTCGGATTTTGGGCTAATTTTTAATATATAAAATCTTAATGCGGACATTCCGATGATATTTGCTCGTTTATTTTTTTCATTTTTAGATAAATTCGGGTATCTTTTATCGACCTCTTTGTATGCAAGTGATTGCATTTCTTCAACTAAATCATCTGCATCCACTACTATTCCTTCTCTACTTTTCATTTTTCCCTCAGGGAGATATATCATACCATACGATAAATGATATTTTTTTTCTTTAAATCCAAGCATTTCCAGCACCGCAAATAATTGTTTGAAATATAAATCTTGCTCATTTCCCACAACATATATAGAATCATCATAATCAAAATCTTTTTTCTTTAAATAGGCAAGAAAAATATCTTGAGTAATATAGAGAGAAGTTCCATCACTTCTTAAAAGAATTTTATCCGGCAAATCATATTTATCTTCTAAAGGAGCAATAATAGCACCATCATCAGTTTTTTTGAAAATACCTTTTTGATATCCCTCAAACACGATTTTTTTTCCTTTCCAATAATAATCTGATTCAAAATATTGCTTATCAAAAGAAATTCCAAATTTCTTGTATGTCTCTTGAAATCCTTCAATTGCCCAAGAATTAATTTTTTTCCATAATGCAAGAGTTTCTGAATCTCTCTCTTCCCATTTTTTTAATAATTCTTGTGCCTCATTTATAATATCTTCGTTTTGATCTTCTAATTCATTATATTTGACATAAAAGTCTCCCAAAAAATGGTCTGGCTTCTTGTTTGGCTTCTTTCCCTTCCCCAGCTTTTTATAAGCAAGCATAGTTTTACAAATATGAATTCCTCTATCATTATTTAAATTCACTTGAAAAACTTTATATCCCTTATATTCCAATATGTTCGATGTTGAACTCCCTATAAGCATATTTCTAATATGTCCTAGATGAAGGGGTTTGTTTGTATTGGGAGAAGGATATTCTATCACGATACGACGTGAACCATTTTCGATTATATCAGCTTCCCTTTTTTCTTCACGCCTTTTTTCTAATTTTTCCCTCATTCTCCCATAATTTTCTTTTAGTTCAAAAATATTTCGTAATATGAGAATTGGTGTCACTCTAAAATTTATATAAGGACCTTCTGGTGTTATTTCCTCTAAGAAAGAAGGTAATATCATTTTTTTACTCAAGTCTTTTGCTATAAGGTGGGGGGATTTTTTTTCATGTTTTGCTAATTTGAATAAGGGTAAAGCATAAGTGTAATTGATCTCTTTAGGAGGCTTTTCGATCAAATCCTCAATTTGACCTACAGACAAATAGGGAATATAAGAATTAATATATTCTGCTAGCTTTTTTCTATCAATGAGATCCATAGAATTGGGTATTTTTCTTGATTATTTATTTAATAAATTCATGCTTAATTTTTTAGTTTTCGTTTAAATTTTTCCAATTTATTGAAATTTTTCTTATTCTGCTTGCTTTAACTGATAATTTGCTTAATGAATTGAAAGAAGTAAAAATCTTTATTTTCCGAAACAATTTTTACATTATTATATCTTTATAAAAAACTAAATAGTAATTTAAAAAATGACTGAAAAACGATTTATAGTTCAATTGGGTTGTGGAACTGATCAACATGGGCATAAAAACGATTGCACCACCGCTGCACAGAAAGCAATTAAAAATGCTATCTCAGATAATTGTTTAACTGGACTCATAGAGATTTGTAATCTATCTAGTCCAAAAGAATTATTGCAAATGAAAGTTCATGTTAAAATTGGAGCACCATATCCAGAAAATATTGATGAAAAGAAGGTATTAAGGGCTGTCCCTTTTGGAGAAAAGTCTATAGAAATAGTTAAAGGAGGATTAGCAGTGAAAGGAATAAAAATAGAAGAATTAGGAGATACTTCGGATATTATAATAATGTGTAATGCTGCCGTGACTGTATCAATTGATAATTAATAAAAAAATTTTGTAATTGAAAAGTTAAATCTACTCAACCTTTATAAGGAATTATTTCTGGAATTTCTTCACCTGCATTTTTCATATGCTTCTTTAAAAGCGTTGCCAATTTTTTTCTTATATTAATATGCTGAGGATCTTCAATCAGATTATTTTGTTCAAATAGATCATTCTCTAAGTCATATAAAAAATCCTCGCAATAGACTTTACTTTTAGAGAATAAAAATCCAGATTTATGGGGAGCACGAACAGAATATTTCCATTTTTTGGTGCGTATTGCTCTTCCCACTTGCGATTCGCTAATTTGAATAAATATTTTATTTGGCCACTCTTTTGGGGTTTCTTCTATTAAATCTTGTAATGGTCTCCCTTTTATATAAGGAGGAATATGAACACCAGCTATTTTCAAAATTGTGGGAGGAATATCTATGATGCTAACCAGTTCTTTAATTTTTTTACCTATTAAAAATTGAGACCCATAAACTATTAAGGGGATATGAATAGATGCGTCATGACAAGATCTTTTATACTCCCAATTTCTTGTTTTAAAGTGGCAGCCATGATCGCTTGTAAAAAATAAAATTGTATTTTCCATAAGTTCTAATTCTTCTAATTTATTAAAAATTCTCTGAATATTTTTATCAATACTTGCACAACAGCCGAGATAATCGGGATAATTCTGCTCCCAATCTCCTTCTGATGCTTTTAGATCTTTGGGAATTGTAAAATTTTTATATTTTTCTTTAGAATTTTTAGGACCTACAAATCGCTCAAGTTCGTTTTGATGATGGGGTTCGAGATATGACAAAAAAAGAAAAAATGGTTGGTCTTTTTTATATTTTTCTAAAAATTTTAAGGCAAAATCGGTTAAACAATCAACTCTATATCCTTCAAATTCCACCTTGTCCATCTCTGCATTAAATAAATGACCTTTATATGGCTGAGAGGTAAATTCTAATAGATCTGCAGCCAACCAATAATCCTTATAACCTCCTCTACGCTCTGGAGGGATAGGCTTAACTTGATAATCCACTTTTTTACCAATATTTTCTTTTGAAGGGAGTATTGTTGATGCTAAATGCCATTTACCAATATATCCCACATTATAACCTGCCTTCGATAAATGATGGGCAATTGTGGTCGCATCTAAAGGCAAAGCAATCCCATTACGATAACATCCAGTTTGAGTAGCATATAATCCAGTTTGGAGGCAAGACCTTGCGGGACCGCAGACAGGTTGGCAAGTAAAAGCATTAGTAAAATGAATCCCCTTTTTTGCAATGTGCAATAAATTAGGAGTAATTTCTTTTTGAATAGTATCATATCTTTGTTGGTCTGTGAAGACTAAAATAATATTTGGGTTTTTCATAGCATCTATCTTTTATATTAAAAATAAATTGTGAAGTCAATAAATAAAAACCATAAAAAAATTATAAATTTGGTAATCATATAAAAATAATTAATAATTATGCGAAAAATAACATCAATTTTACGTGAAAATCCCAATGGATTACTAGAATATGAAATAGACGCAGATC
The DNA here is from genome assembly GCA_016839555.1 of Promethearchaeota archaeon. GTDB lineage: Archaea > Asgardarchaeota > Lokiarchaeia > Sigyniarchaeales > SOKP01 > TEKIR-8. Next base: position 63,251 of record JAEOUA010000001.1, on the reverse strand, counting down.
CAATTATTCTATTTCCTTTAGCGACAATGATTCAAAAAGAATTTGGACTTAAAGCTGGACATTTTCCAGCATTCAATTTAGATTGTATCTTAGTTGAGTTAATATATGAGGATCTTTCAATCATCGTTGGGTGGGATATCTGGAGTGACATTTTTATTGCTGCACAAAATAAGAAGGCGAATGATATAATTAAACATATTGCTGATTATGTAAATTCAAAATTAGACGAACTCGAAAAATTAGAAGAAAAGTTATTAGCTGAACAAAAATTAAAGGAGAAAAATTAAAAATTTCAATTTCATAAATAACTCTGGTTTTTAAAAAGACTTTGAATAAATAAAAAGAATAAAAGAAAAAAGAATTCTTAATAATTTTTGTACTTTTTTATACTTTATCTTGTTCTTGTGGCTCCCCATGCACTTTCTTGTAGAGGGGATCGTTTACCTGAAGAATCCTCCTTTGAACCTTTCCAATCAGGTTTTTAGGAACTTCGCTTATGATTTCAACGTAATATGGACGTTTATAATGCGTCATATTAGCAGTGCACCACTCTTTGATATCCTCTACCGTTAAGGTTGATCCTTCTGTTAATTCAACCCACGCTTTTACAGCTTCACCAAATTCTTCATGTGGAATACCAGCAACAGCTGCTTCTGAAATCCCCTCGTTTTTCATGAGTAATTCTTCCACTTCCTTCGGATACACGCTATATCCTTTATACTTTATGAGTTGCTTCTTTCGATCTCTGAGTTCAACGGTTCCATCTTCATTCATAAATCCAATATCTCCAGTTAATAACCATAATTTTCCATCATATTCCCTAATAATTTCAGCAGTAGCGTTTGGTTTATCTAAATACTCCAGCATAACTTGTGGGCCATGAACACAGAGTTCTCCGGTATTTTCCTCACCAAATTTTGTATCATCAGGATCTCCTAAGCAAAGTGGTCCCTTATCAAAATCATCTGCGGGCCAAATACCCCATTCAGTTCCTGGAAAAGGCATTCCAATAACTCCAATAGGACTCTCTCCGAATAAATTTCCTGCACTCACGACTGGTGTTGATTCTGTTAATCCATATCCTTCAACAATTCTGCCACCTGTATTTTGAACGAATGCGTCTCTTACAGGTCTATGAAGTGGTCCTGCTCCAGATACACATAATTTAAGCTTCCCCATCACACCAGGAAAATCCTTTATATCTTCAAACTCGGCTAATCGTTTGAATAAAATTTCTGCCCCAGCATAAACTAATCCTTGAGGGGAAGGTAGTTCTTCAATCGTCTCTAATAATTCTTCCGTGCTTGGAGGTCTCGGAAACAACATAATCCATCCTCCAAAAGCTAGTGTAGTATTCATAACAACAGTATGAGCAAAACTGTGAAAGAGGGGTAACACTCCCACACTTCCTAGACCTGGTTGTTCTCCCCCTAACCAATACTTGCATTGAATAGCATTAGAAACCGCATTGAAATGGGTTAATACTGCTGCTTTTGGTAAACCAGTAGTACCTCCTGTCATGATATAGGTTACTGGATGGGTTTTCACGTCTATCTCTACTTTTGGAACCTTAGGTTCTGTATCAAAAAGATCCATAAATTTAATTGCTCCTGGATAATCCACCTTACCTTTGGGTATTTTTCCAAGAAGTTTTCCTAAGACTCTTTTAAAACCTAATCCATGAGCTAAATCTGCTACATTCGTATAGGCAAGGATTTCTATGTTTGCTTTGTCTATTATTGGCTTTAAATAAGGTTCATATAATGCATCTAACACAATAAGCATTTTAGGCTTAATAATATGGAGCTGATGAAGAATTTCCATCGGTTGATAGGTAGGATTTATTCCACTCGCGATGGCTCCTATTCTTGTAATAGCAAAATAGCTTACGATATATTGAATCGAATTTGGAAGATGAAGCGCAACCACATCGCCTTTTCTAACACCTAATGCGTGGAGGGAAGTAGCAAGTTTTTTAACATAATCATGAAATTGCTTATAAGTCACCCAGGTTTCCAGGAACCACAGAAAGTTCTGATCTCCATATTTCCCCACTTGTTCATCAAGAAGTTCATTAATAGTTTTTTCCTCGAATTTAATATTATGCGGAACGTTCTCTGGCCACCATTTTTTGAACCAACGTTTATTTTCATTTACTTGATAATCATCATCTTTTTTTATAGGCATTGTGAATTCACTCTTTATTAGACTTTTAATATATCAAATTTTGTATATATATTTTATATGTTATGTTTGCTAAAATATAAAGATTTTTTAATTTTTGGGAATTCACCACTTCCCTTTCTTATATTAGCATTATCTATTTATATCATAAAGAGACTGATTTTTATATTGAATAAATCCTCATAAATCATGATTTTTAAATATAATGATCAAAAAATAATTGAAAAAATAATAATCTAACTTTAAAATTTATTTTAGATCATATTATGATATGAATTAGAAGTAAATCCATTATAAGATAATTAATAGGAAAAAAAAAATTGAAGGAAAGCGGGTTAAAATTCGTCCTCTTCCTCTAATACAATAAAGGTAATAATAAAAATAATGATAAAAACGCCAGCAAGCACCACAAGACTAATAATTTGAAAAAGTGCTCCAAGTTCAATATTAAAGATCAATAGATTAGAACCCATAAATATTGCTGCCAAAAGATAACCAAGAATATGTCCTCCAAATTTCCCAGTTTTTCGTTTTGAAGAGAAAAAATTAATAATAGATACAAATACTACTATTACCAGCCCAGCTCCATAAAAGAATTCAATCAATTCGAAGCCAGTATATGCTAATATTAAAAGAAATATAAAAAGTATGAATTCGACATATTTAATATACTTATTTCCCTTTTTCTCATCAGGATGTTGCAATATTTGCTCATATTCACTTACACCTTTATTCTCAAATAGGAAAAAGAGAGAGCCCACTGCTAAAGCTGTACACAGACAATATGAAAATGTATATACATGTTCAATAAGAGGTTCCCAAATACTTGCGGAAATAAAGTTTGATAAAATAATATATTCGGGGAGGATTGCAATTGTACAAAAGATCGGAACTATCACAAAGAGAATCATTAACACCTTTGTATACCAAGGGGAGCCCTCAGATGCTCCAAATTCATGTTTCCTCGTAGTAACCATCCATGCAATAGACATAAAACTTATGATAGAAATAAATGTTGTAATAAGGGGGATGATGAAAATAAATAATACAACGAGTGCAATCAATCCATAAAATATTTTTAAACGAAGGGGTATAATAGAGGTCACACGCTCCATTGAGTCTATTGTAAGAGCTATTCTATCTTTAAATAAAATCATAAAATAGAGCCAAGAAGCAGCAAAAATGACTGGACAGAGCACTTTTATTATCCAGAATTCTAATGTGGCACTTTCTGAAAACCATAACTCAAAATCAACACTTATAAAGATAGTAAATGTTGCTATAGGAATTAAAATTAGAGTAATCAATACTATTAATCTACTTATGAATATACTTTTAACTTTAAGCGGCATATATCATCCAATTCGCGTTTTATTTTAATAATTATATAAAAAGATTCTCTTATTAAAAATAATAATAATAATCTTATTTAATATTAGTTCAAAACGAATTCATTCACTTAAATAAAAAATCATAATAATAAATATAATAAAAAAAAAGGCTATTTTACATTTATAATTCTTCCGTCTTTCATCCGAACTATTTTGTCCCCGTAAGATGCAAGCTTCTCTCGATGAGTAACCACTATTACGGTGGTTTCCGAGTCTTTATTAATTTTTTTGAGCAAATCCATGATTTCAGTCTCCGATTGAGGGTCTAAATTTCCTGTTGGTTCATCTGCTAAAATGACCCGTGGACGGTGGATAATTGCGCGAGCAAGTCCGCATTTTTGTTTTTCACCGCCGCTTAGTTGTACAGGATAATGTTCTTTTCTCTCCAATAAATTGACATCTCTAAGTGCTGCAATTGCTCTATCTTCAATTTCAGAGGAACGTAATACCGTAGGCCATAAAACACTTTCTACATTTTCTATAGCCGTTAATGTCCTAATTAAATTAAAATCTTGAAATACAAATCCTATTTTCATTCTTCTTAATCGTGCTAATCTGTCTTCCGTTGCTCTTGCTATATTTTCCCCATCAAAAATAATCTTTCCACTATCAGGTAGATCTAATCCGGAAAGAACATTGAGAAGGGTTGATTTACCGCATCCTGTCGGACCTTGTACGATAATAAACTCCCCAGATTTGATAGTAAGATTTATATCTGCTAAAGCTCGAATAATAGCTCCGGCTCGACGATATTCCTTATTCACATCTATTGCTTTAATCATAACATCCATATCTACTATCATTTTTTTACATCTCCACTTTTTTTAAAGCTATGATTGGTCTTACTTTCAGAATTTTTCTATAAATAAGAGCTATTGAAACAAGTTGGACAAGCAAAAAAGTAATACTTGTTAATACGGCTGGAAGCAATCCAATTAATGTATTATCAGCAGCAATATTATCTGGAAACACATAAGAAAAGAAAGCTGCATAATGGAATAACATCTCCAGCACCACAAAAAAGCCTAATAAAGCCGTAAAGAGTATTATTCCCGCCAACATTGTGATTACATTACCATTTGTATAACCAATACATTTAAGTGTAGCCCAATTTCTTTTATTTCGGTTCACTAATAACCATGCATATAGCAAAGACAAGATTAAACTTGCTACCATAAAAATAAGCACAAGATAAAGAGCTATATCCCCTAGTTCCCCACCAAACGCGAATTCTAAGAAAAGACTTGTTAAAAATATTAAGAGAGAGTATATCACCGTAAAGATTAAAAACGTCCTTTTTTCTCTCAAAACTAGTAAAACTCCCTTTTTCATTAACCCTACAAAAACCATGAATAATATTTCACCGTAAAATATTTTAATTATAATTATTGTTAAAAATACTAATTAATTTAAAATTTAAATTTATTATATATTTTATATAAAACTAAGCATATAATATTTTTTTGGAAAAATGTCTGATGTAAATGATCTAATAGGTAAATTGTTAGAAGAGGATTCAAATGTATATGCAGTAGCAGTTGTAGATCAAAATGGAAACCTTATTTCCCAAACCGAAAACTGGGATATTTCAAATGATTTGAATCAGATAAATGAATTGATACGAATTAAATTAGAGCTTGGGCAAAAAGGAATGACCAGTATTCAGATTCAAGGAGTTAAATATATGGTTGTAGAAAATACAGAGGAGCGGAAGATTGCAACCAATGTACAAGGCCAGGGACACTTAATTCTTTGTCCTATTCCCGTTGGAGGCAATGGAGGATTAATAACATATATTAATCCAGCAGTAGGACCTCGTGATGCGCTCCTAACAGTTCAGAATTATGCTCAGAAATTCAGCGGGTTTATTTAATTTCCAATTCTTTTTTCTTTTATTTCCTTTAATAAACTCTTATTATTTTAATTTCCAATATTTTTGTAAGAATTTTGTTAATGACTTTTTTATTTTCAGGAATTCACTCTTTTTAGATTTATCTGAAAAGTCAAACTGTTCAAATTGGGGTTGAACGAAAGACTCGTTTAATAAAGCTCTAAGTACTGCATGCACACAGACGGGCAATCCAATTAAGGAATATCCTCCTTCAAGAGCAAAGACCAATTTACCATCGCATATTTGTTCAGATAAGTTGAGTATATACCGAGTAAATTCATAATAAGATTTGCTAGTTAATAGGCAATTACCGATTGGATCCGCGAAATACATATCAAAACCGGCAGCAATAATAATGAGATCTGGACTATATTGAGTTATAATAGGAGTAAGAATCTCTGAAAATTCCATAAAATTCTGATCAGTAGTATTGATTGGAATCGGAAAGTTGATATTAGTTCCAAGTCCTTCACCAGCACCCAGTTCCGTTATAAATCCTATATCTCCTTCTAGAAAATCGAATTCATGTACAGAAAAGTATAGAACACTAGGATCTTCATAAAAATATCTTGCAAGTCCATCTCCAAAATGATTATCAATATCTATTATCGCAATTTTTTTAGTATAATCCATTCGTTCACGCAAATAATAAATTGAGGTGGCTATATTATTAAAAATGCATAATCCAGAGGATTGTTCACGTAAAGCATGATGACCGGGAGGGCGCACTAATGCGAACGATTGAGAAACTTCCCGGTTTAATACACTTTCAAGAGAAGCTATTACCCCACCAACCGCTTTTTGAGCAATTAAGAATGTATCTTGAGTAATATAGACTTCTTCACTTAGCATACTGCTTCCAAATTTGGATAATCGTTTTATTGTATCAATATAATATTGAGAATGAGCTAAATGTAGAATCGATTCATCAACTAATTTAGGATTTAATTTACAAATTTTATTGTTATCAAATAGCTTTATGTTTTTAAAATACTCTAAAATAGCCCTAATTCTTCTTGGGCTCTCATATGAGAAGAACACAGGATGGGGATAAGGAGGAATGTGCTTATTAGCAAAATCGTAATCAATAAGAATTCCTATTTTCTTATTCATTTTCTTATTAATATAAAATTTAAAATATTTGAATTTTAATTTAATTATTAAATAAAGTCTTATTAAATTAAATAAAAATTTAGAAACTATATTTTGAAATAAAACAATGATTGCTAATGTATTTCTTACGATTTTTTTGAATGTGCTCCCATTAGCAATATTTGCGATTCCATTAATATTTATTAGAAAAAAATTAATTGGAAAGCTTTATCTTAGATTTTTTATGGGTGTTTCGATCTTTTTTCTCATTTATTGGGTTGCCCCAGTTATATTCCAGTTTAATTTAGCTCCAAATAGATTGGAAATTGCTCCAGGACAAGAGAGTCTTGGATTATCCTATATTTTTACACATTTCGCTACATTAATTACCTCCTTCTTATCTTATCCTTTTATCGCTCTTCCGTTTATATTTTTTTTAGCACCTTTTATTTCAATGATAATAGTAAGAAATAATCTAAAAAAATCAGAAGGATCGCTCCAAGAGAACTTAAAGCAAATTAGCTATGAATATAATATAAGCCCGTTAAAATTGATTAAACAGGAGTTTTTAAGAACCGATTGGAAAAGAGAGAAAGAAATTTTAAAATTAATGATTGTCCTTTTACCTGTCTCATTATATATCTTACAAGTAATTCTAAAAGTATCAGGACTTCAAAATTTTTCGTTAACAACAGCAGAAACCGCTTTAGGATGGTTTTTAGAGATTTTGTTTGTATATTTAGCGATATTCATTTTTAGTATTGAACTGATAAATTCAAGCAAAATTGCGATAAAAGGACGCTATTTCGGGGAGAAAGTTAGGGAAGACTATTTCAGAAGCGTATTTATGGTTGGACTCCCTATTTCAGTGATTTCTATTTTTCTCTTTATTGTTGAATATTTTGATTCGATTGACGTTATTTTTGCATTTTTTGCATATTTTATTATGGCCTCAATAATCTTTGTTCTTTTCTTAGATGTATTTGAACCTATTTCTATTCTTATATTAGTTAAATTAATAGATTGGTGGAAGAAAAGGAAAGAGACGGTTAAATCCAAAAGTTCTAATTTAACTCCGCTCTATAATGGTCTATTTTTCGGAGCGCTTGCGGTTGGAATTTATTGGGGCTTAAGTATCATTTTTAGCTATACTATTTTTGCTGATTCAAATTATATAGAAGATATTATTGAGTTAGGACTTTTTAATGCTAATCCTTCTTTAAATGATGCTTTGGGATTTGATGTTGAAATTATTTTATTTAATATTGTAAATACTCTCTTGCCTCTAATTATTATGATCATTTTTCTTTTTTATGCTTTTAAATACGCTAAAAACATCCCCCTCACTTTGATTGGTTTTTTAGGTATAATTATCATTGCATCATTATTACTTCCTAATGTTCCTCTTTTCGGCTCAATGCCTCTAATTAATATTTTATCTGCAGACGAATATTGGTTCACCGGTAGAGCAAGTGTAATATCATTATATGGTATAGATTTTATTACACTAAGAACAGCTTCTTTTAGAGCAAATTTAACAGGAGTTTTAGGTTTCTTAGCAATACCCTATATATTTACAAGAAATATTTTTAATATTATTTTCTGGAGTTTACTAATTTACTATCTTGGGAGACAATTTAAAATTAAAAATATCCCTTTAGATGAAAAATTAGTTAAAAGGGTAATTTTTATTGATACAGGGAGTTTCGTCACTTATAATGAGTTCAAAAACGAAGATCTTAATTATTTAGTGAATATTGATGAAAAAATCACTATAAAAGATTTTGAATCTCCATTGGTTGAAATTCAAAATATAATAGAAATTATCGAAAAAGAAGAGATTTATCTGGATGAGTTGAAAAAAAGGACAATTCAAGATACAGAAACTCTTTACGAAAATTTAAAATATCTCTATAATCGAAATAAAATTGAATTATGGAAACCAGAGTTTACTTACACTTTTGAAAGAGTAAAGAAACAAGGGCTTTATATCATCTATGAAGATGGGAGAACACCATTCGATTATAAATTTTCTGAAGATGTCGCTCAAGACCCCGGATTAATCTCGGGAATGTTTTCCGCAATAACCTCATTTGTTAAAGAAACAACAAAAAGTACTGAATTTTTACAAACTATAGAACATGGTGATATAACGATTCTAATAGAGTATGGAGAGCATCTTTTTGGAGCATTATTCATAAAAGGGAATCAAACTTCGGAAATTAGAACTCAATTAAGAAAATTTGTATCTCAATTTGAAGAACAATATAAAGAGACTTTAGAAGATTGGGGAGGCGAATTAAAACCTTTTAAAGATGCGAATCAATTAGTTGAGCAAATATTTTCAACAAGCTTTTAATTTTTTCTTTTTCGTTTCTTATTTAAGTTTAAATTTGTAAATAGAAGAATTAGATGGAGTAATCAGATCTATAAATCTTTAAAAAAATTTGAGTTTTATAAATTTCTAAATCGATATTATCTATTTTTATTAAAGTAAAAACAGATATTATGAGAAATTTCGAAAAAAAATTATAAAAAGAAGAAATTTATAATTCATTCTGGAATTGTTGCAACTGCTCTTACCCATCCCGCACTTGCCCTTGCGATTTTGATTGGAAAACAATAAATTGTTGCACCAATCGGTGGAACCTTATCTAAATTATACATTTTTTCCATCTGATAATAACCCAATTCAATGCCTGCAAAATGACCCTCCCAAATTAAGGAGGTGTCTGGTTCTTTTGCTCTCACTGATTTTTTCCATTTTTTTGCTGTGATAGAAAATGGAGCATCCCAACTCCATGCATCGATTCCAACAACATGAACTCCTTGCCTGATAATGTGAAGAGTGGCTTCCTTTCCAACGCCAACCCCGTAATTAATATACTCCTTAGTACCATAATGTTTAGGAGCATTGGTGTGGACGCATAAAATATCTCCTTCTTCTAATTTATGATTAATAGCTTTTAATTTAGTATTAACATCTTCGGGTGTCAAAACATAACCCTCTTCATAATCTGTACAATCCAAGACGATTAAGGGTCCCATCCCCCATTCTAAAGGGAATTCATCGATAGTATGAGCTTTTTTTTCACCAATTTCTTTATCCTGTATTGGAGCATAATGATAAGGAGCATCCATATGAGTCCCACTATGAGTTCCAAGCGTAATAGTCTCTGTTGCCCATCCTTTTCCATTAGGTAAATGTTTTTCTGGTTTTAAGCGAGGAAAAACAAAGCCCATCTGATTTGCTCCTTCATCATGAGCGCTGTACTCGATTTGAGGCTGAGTTAATGGTGGATCGAAAACAGCTTCTTCTGGATTTATGATGGGGATTGATAAGTCTACAAATTTCATTTATTTCTCACGATTTTAATTAGTTTATTCAATATTGTATATTATTATTTAATTATTAGAATAATTTTATATTTTTTCTCAAGCTATATAACTATTAATTAGAAACTAAAACTTAAGCTTTATATATACCTTTGAAACTAACTCTTAATAAATTAAAAGCGTTATTTAGTATAAAATTCTTTAGTTTTATTCTAATTATATTAAACTCTCTATGTATAATATTTGGCATCTTTTATTTAATAGTTACATTTGAGAATTATCAACTGGAGTTAGTTTGGGATATTTTTGGTATTCTAATTTTAATTTCTTTATATGCAAATATTTTACTAATTTATATAGATACTGTTAAACTTAACAAGAGGATTAAACTTGGAAAACAGATTAATTTATTTTGTTATTTTATGCTTGTCTTCATAATTCTTTCCTTTTTATTAATGATTGGAGGCAATTTCATAATATCTATTAGATATACTCCCTCAATTTTTGGATTCATGTTAGTAATTATTGGGTATTTTGGAGACTTCTTACTCGGATTTTTCTTATCATATTTTAACATTAAATATCACTCTAATAGAGATTTATGGAATTCAAAAGTAAAAACATTGAAAGAATCAAAAAGGTTGTATATACTTAAAAAAATCTTAAAAATAATATTAGGTTTTTTAAGTATCCTAATCTTACTTTTAGGTATTTATTTAACCTATGCGCTTATATTTGCTCCTCTTGATGATTTCCTTGCATGGCTTTTTGGTATTTTTACCTTTCAATTTAATGTATTTTTTTCTCTTCTATTTTTACTTTCAACAGTTATTCTGTTGAAAATGATAAATGTAAACAAGAGACCAAAAATTTATTATTCGGTGGGGATAATTGGAATATTTCTTACAAGTATTTTTTTAATCCCTTCTTTATCCATTCCTTTTACTGCTAGGCAGGCAGATAAAGATTTTACTGATGCTTTTACATTCAGACTAGATTATAATATGTTCATTGATCCTTATTCTCAGCAATATTTCATGCAAGACCCGTTCTCTCTTCCTGGATATTTCTTAGGAATCCCACCAAAAGAATGTAAAATAATACAGCATATTCCTTTTTATATAGGGCAGGGAATTAGGTTGTATTATGATGTGTATCTCCCAAAATATGGAGGATCATTTTTACCAGGTAATAATTCAGTCATAATAAAGATTCATGGGGGAGGCTGGACTGCGGGTGATAAAGGAGGAGGTAATATGATGCAAGTAAATAAATATCTAGCTGCTCAAGGATATATTGTTTTTGATATTCAATATGGTCTTATAAAAGACGAAGATAATTTATTCCAGCGTATCACACCTACACCCGAATATGTTAAGGGATATTTTACGATTGAAAATCAAATTAAGCATATTGGAGCTTTCATAAAACAATTAAATTCAACAGAATTCTCAGTTTACAATCCAAATTTAGATTCTGTTTTTTTGATGGGAGGATCCGCGGGTGGACATTTAACAATTGCCACAGCATTGTTGCTTGAGAGTGGTGAATATGAAGAATGGTTTGGATCAAGGGTGCATATAAAGGGAATGATTCCTTTATATCCCGGTGATCCTCCAGCATTATATTCTGGAGGAAATTTAAAGTTAAAATATCCTGAATTATTCTTTATAAATAAAAGTAGTCCACCTTGTCTCATCTTCCAAGGAGAAAAGGACTTTTGCTTGTTAAAAGCTCAACTTGTTAAAAAAAGTTATGAACTTTCATTAAATGATGATTGTTGTATAATAACTTTTCCTTTTCAAGGACATGGGAATGATTTATATTATTCCAATCATTTTAATCAATTCCTAATTTTTTATCTCGAAAGATTTTTATATTTATGTAATTATGATAAAATAATTTGATTATTACACAATAAAAACCATTTTCTTAATGAAAAATAAAATATTTTAAGAGTATTGATAAATAAGTATAATTTTCTAGGTCAAAATTATCTATAAAGAGTTAAAAAAAATAAAATAGTAATATTTTAGAAATAAAAAATTTCCCTTATTTTTTCTTATAATTTCGTACGATAAAATAGACAATCCAACTAATAATCGGGGAAACTAATATAATTAATAGCCATATTTCCGCATTTAGATCCTTTTTAACGGCATCTTTATAGATATATTGAACAATAAGAATCCATATAACAACAAAAATTAGACCTCCAATAATTGCACCTATCAGCCATAAAGGATCTAACACGAATTGTTCTTCGAATAGATCTATTAATTGACCAAGCATATTTATACCTCCATATTTTATATGTTTTAAATTTGTAATGAAATTTTTATTTATTATTATGCATAAAGAAGAAGATTATATATAAATCTCATCCCTAGAAATTAAAAATGAATTTAAAAATCATTAAACTCTTTATTTAATTCCACAAAATACATTATATCTCTAGAATGATGAATTCAATGATTAAATTATAAAATATATTCAAAAAATAAATTGAATAGGGAAAGATCTTAAATCTTTAATAAATAGTTTACTCAATGCCAAATATTAGATCAATCAGAGGTTAGAAATATAGGTGTTCTATTTATAGTAAAATTACCCATTACTTTTATGTAAATAATAATTTTTGAGCATTTAAACCCATAATTTTTGCAATTTCTTCTTTAGACAAATATTTAATAGTTTCGAATTTTTTCACTGTTAATTCAATCATCTCTGGAATAAACCCATCAGAACCAAATAATAATTTATCTATTCCTACTAATTCTTTTGCGTGGACAATAAAATCTTTTAATCTATTAGGCATCATATAATTTAGGTTGCTTATATCTAAAAATATATTAATATATTGAACCGCTAAGGCGAGTGCGATATCAACCCACGGAAATCCCATATGTGCAATAATTATTTTTAATTTAGGAAAAGATTGCAAAATTTCCTCGATTTTAATTGGGTTAGAATATGTTAGTACATTTATTTGAGTTCCTGGAGGAGGATAACCTGTATGCATTAATATAAGTAAATTATATTTCTGAGCAAGTTCAAAAGCGGGATAAAGTATCTCATCATTTAAAAGTTTTTTACGAAATGAGAGCATAATTTTTAAACCCTTAACACCATCTAGTATAGCTTTACCTAATATCTTTTGAATATCAATTTTGGGATCTGATTTTTCTGGTGGGTTAAAAAAGGGAATAAAAATATCGGGGGCTTCCTTATACCATTCAATAACTTGCTTATTTTCTCCCATATTTATTGGTAAAAGAACAACTTTATCTAATTGAGCTTTTCTAACATGAAACAGTGTTTTTTTAATAATATTATTTATTTCAATCGTTTTGAAACTCGTCAAATCTTTTTTAATCCTTTCATAAAAACCATATCCAGAAAATTGGTTGAATTGCTTATCTATAGATTTTTTTGTAACGCCTTCTTTAAAAATATGACAATGAACATCAATTTTCATTTCAAAATTCTTATATTAAAGGTAATTTAATTTTAATTTTTATAATAATAATGACTGAAAACTATAAAGTTTCTTTGAATTATATTCTCTTAATTTTTTTAATTTCTTATGAATTTTTAAAATTAACTGATAATTGGTTAAAGGTTTTAAAAATTACTGAAAAAAAGTATCAAGATATTTTAGAAAATACTTGAGAGGGGAATTTTAAGAATAATAAAGTAAGATAATTAGAGATTTTTTTCAAAGTATTTTTTTTAATTATATTTTATTTTTGTTAAATAAGCTAATATATATTATATAACATTATTTTCTTTAATTTTTAGTGTATTTAATATTTGTTCAAACCTTCCATAGGATTTTATTGGTGATTTTAATGATATAAACTTAATGGTCTCAAATTATTTAGGAGTAAATTTTGAAGGATGATCTATATAAATGATTGATAATTTTAATTAATAAAAATTAGTATGCAAAATAAGTGAATTTCTAAATAATGTTCAATTTATTATCCCTTTTTTTGAGTTTTATGAACATTTTTTAGAGATAAAAACATTTAAAAGGCAACCTCCTATCTTTGATGAACTAACGAAAAATTTTTAATAGGGTTTATAAGAATTAACTTTTGTAAATTTATTATAAGAATAATTTTAAATTTTCTTTAAGAATATAACGTTTATTTTAAGTATTTAGTTTAAATTCAAAAATAATAAGAAGTGATATCAATGCAAACAAAAAATAAGGTTATTATAATAGGTCCACCAGCAACAGGTAAAACAACAATAACTAATGTCTTCTTTAAAAAAGCAAATCCACTTAGGTTGTTAAATAAACCATTGGAGCCAACGAGAGGTGTTAATTCTAATTTATTTTCGCTCTTCAATTCTCAATTAGGTATTTTTGATTTAGCCGGACAAGAAAATGAGAATTGGTTTACCCATAGGAAGGATGTCTTTAAATACGCAGATATTATTATATGTGTATTTGATATTACATGCTCTGTAGAGTCTATTGTACCTTTTCTAATAAATATTTTAAATATTAAGAAAAATCTAAATTTTATATCTGATTGTGAGATTTATGTCTTGATTCATAAAATTGATTTAGTTAATCCAAGTTATATCTCTCAAAAAATAAAAATAATTGAAAACTTTTTCACAAAACAATATCCTACTGGTCAAAAAATAAAAATTTTCGGCACTTCTATAACTAAGGATTATTTTTATGATACGTTTAAAATAATATTTAATATTTTAAAGAGTAGTTTAGAAATGGATATAATCCCAATTTCTAATTCAGATTTTCAAGATTTAAAAACTGAACTTGAAATCTTACTTTATTTTGATCCTTTAGAGGTAATGAAAACTGAAAAATTGGAATCAGAATTAGACTTAAGTAAAGAGGATTTATTATTTCACTTAAGAAGATTGAAAAAATTAGGTTTTATCGATATTCTCTCGGAAACAAATAAAGTTAAATCAACAAAAAGAAGCGAATTTTTTAGAGAGAAGTTAAAACAAGAAGTTTCTAAAGTAGGATTAACCAAAGAAAACAAGGGAGTAAAACTAATTCATATGATTATGGAACTGAATCCAATCTCAGCATAATATTACTGACCTGGCAAATTTTTTCTAGTATTTATACAAATAGATTACTTATGCTAACCACTCAGGATAATCATATAGATTTGTTCGCATAAATTCTAGGATTTTATAAAGTAATTCAAAAATAAATTTGAATTTTTTAAAATACTAGCTGAATTTAAAGACTTTTAAAAAACTCTTGAATTTTTGATTTGCTTTCTTCTTTAGGACTTTTAGGAATAGAAAATGTGAATATTGTTCCCTTTCCTTCCTCACTCTCAAATTTTATCTCTCCCCCGTGCATGATAATTAATTTCTTTGATAATGGTAAACCTAATCCAGTTCCCTCTTTATCACTAACATAAGGTGTTTTTACTTTTTTAAATTCTTGAAATAAAGTGTCAAAATCTTCCTTAGCAATCCCAATGCCACTGTCTTTGATTTTAAATTCCCAGTAATCCTTTTTATCATTAAAAATAATGTCAATTCTGCCCTCTATTGTAAACTTCACAGCATTAGAAATTAAATTATAAAAAATAGACTTTAGTTTTATCGGATCTGCTAAAATTTTCTTATTCTCATCTATTCCATGCAATTCAATCTTGAGCTTTTTTTTATTTAAAGAAGGTTCAAATTCTGATATTATATTATTTAACATGGTTTTGATTGAGAAATTAGATAAATTTAGCTCCATCTCTCCAGATTCTATTTTTGATATATCCATTATAGATTTAATAAGACTTAATAGATGATCTGCACTCGATTTGACATCTTCCAAAAATTCTTCTTGAGTTTCATTTAAAGAACCATAACTTCCTTCAAGTAATAAATCAGTAAATCCAATTATAGAATTTAATGGGGTTCGTAACTCATGGGACATTTCTGCCATAAATTTTGATTTAAAAAGTGATGCCTTTGATATTTGTTCAAGCAGTAATTTCTGTTTCTTTAATGCATTCTGTAATTCAATTGTCCGCCTTTTTACTTTTTCCTCTAATTCTTTGTTAAGTTGATCTTTCAATTGTTCCGTTTTTTTACGCTCCGTGATATCAATGGATATTCCTATTATACCCTTAATTTCTCCATTTTCATCGATGTATGGGATTTTACTTGTATTTAACCAACGTCTACCTTCTTTCATTTCCCATTTCTCTTCAATGTTCAATTTTGGTTTTCCACTTTCAATGACTTCTAAATCGCCTTCCCAATATTGTTGCGCTTCCTCTTTTGGATATAAAGAGAAACAACTTGTACCCTCTAACTCTTGTTTCGACATATTATGGGCCTCAGCAATGTATCTATTAACACGAACATAATTATTTTTCTTGTCTTTAAAAAACACTAATCCTGGAATTGCATCAATAATTTCTTCCAATTCTTGAGAGATATATTGATATTTCTTTTTTGATTTTTTTAATCTCTTTTCCATTTCTATTCGTTCTAAAAGTGTTCCTAATGTAGTAGAGAAAGTCCTGATTAAGCTTTTTTCCTCTATTAAAAATGGTTCCTTATCAAATTCTCCTATATCCTTTATATAATATACTTTAATAGTTCCTACCGGTTCTCCATTAATTAATATTTTAGATGATAATCCCCATTTAGTTTCTTTATAATTTTTTGTTTTATACTCAATATCATTATAAAAAATCATAGCACAAGTAATTTCTGGAAATTGAAAAGCTGAGGGCATTAATTTTACTGCATTTTGTAAAATTTCTTTTAATTTTGAACCATTTCTCTCAATAATCTTAGTTAGCCTATTAATTAATGTAAGTTCTTTTATTCGCTCCTTTAATTCATTTTCCAGCTCTTTTTGATTGGATATATCTCGAGAAATAATTAAATCTTTTTTTCCCCCATCTATATCTAAAAATGTTTTCCCTCTGCTTTCAAGCCAAACCCAATATCCATCTTTATGTTTGAATCGAAACTGCATCCTACCTTTTCCAATATCATAACTCTCCTTCAAATAATGCATAACTTTTTTAAGATCATTTGGATGTATGAATTTAAGAGCTGAAATACCGATAACATCCCCTTTTTTATATCCCATTATCCTATATGAGGTTTTCTCATTAATATATTCATATTCATATTTATCATTTAAAATAGCAATCATATCATTTGCGTTTTCTGAAATAAGTTTATATCTTCTCAAAGATTCTTTTGATTTCTTATCCTTTTTTCGTTGCTTTTTATTTATACTTTTTTTCTTTTTCATTCTTAATCTAATCCAAATGATTAATTTTAAAAAATTGTATTATAATCAAAATATAAATAAAATCCAGTATTAATTCAGAAAAATATCAAAATTAGATGAAAGTGTCAAATATTTATCATCATTATAATAAATATATGGTTTTTAATATTTTTTTTTAATATAATACACTATAAACTAAACTTTTTAATTATTTTCTCCTGCTCTGGGTTTTTCTTTCATAA
Organism: Promethearchaeota archaeon; assembly: GCA_016839555.1. Classification (GTDB taxonomy): domain Archaea; phylum Asgardarchaeota; class Lokiarchaeia; order Sigyniarchaeales; family SOKP01; genus TEKIR-8. The sequence goes on along the minus strand of JAEOUA010000001.1, from coordinate 45,857 downwards.
ATCTTACTTTCTTAATGTATTATTTTCAATTATAAAATAGTATTAAATTCGATATATTTATATAATATAATTTTGGTTGTTAGTATATATATTTAACATATCATTTACTTAAATCATAATAAAGAATTTATTATTTTACAAAAATATTAATTCAGATAAGTCGGCAAGGAGAAGAAAAATGCAAAAAAGATCTGAAAAAGCTCCTTTTAATTCTGATGCTGAACTTTCAAATGAAGTTAAGGAATATTTGGATCATTTTCCTTTTTTGATAATTATAGGGAAGTATGATCATGTATTGGGTCCTAAAGCTCTATTTTCTCCAATTAAATTTGATAATGATCAGTTTATTAAAAATTTACTAAGAGATGCTTTAAATACAAAGAATAAGTTTGTTATTTTAAATTATTATAACTTTTATTCGCAGATATGTAAAGTGGACATTAAAGATAAGGAAGCAAGAGGTCAAAAACAATTATATGCTATCATTTTATTAAGGCATAGCGATTTTCCACTACTCCCCATACTCCATTTTAAAAGAATTGAAATGCTTTTCCGAAAAATTGGCGAGAAAAACATTTTAAAAGACGATTTTAAGATTTTTAAGGACTATTTTAATAAAATACAACAGATATATATTGATAAAGATGAAATGACACCCTTGGAAGCATTTCAACTTAAAATTAGAAGCGGAATAAATACAATACAAGGTTTTTGTGAATTAATTTTTGAAGAAAAAAAAGAGACTGGAAGCATCACCGAAGATACTGTGCTTAATTATGTTGGATTAATGCTTGATTCTTGTGAAGATATTATTAAAGCGCTTGAAAATGATCTTCAAAGTTCTTTGCAAGGATAATTATAGTTTTTTATGAAAATTTGAACTAAGATTGTATAGAATAAATGTTAGAGAAGAAAAAGTTAATTTGTGCTAGGCTTCAGAAAAAAGAAGAGATGCTAATTCATTTTTTTTTTTTTATACTCAATTCTCAATAAAAATCTAATAAAAATAATATTATTCAAATTTAAATGGTAGAAATACAAGGGAAAACATGTCGGAAGACTTAATATTTAAAAAAATCTTTGAAGGGATGAAACAAGCAATCTATATTTCAGATCCAGAGACCTACAAGATCTTATATGTAAATAAAATAATGCGTAAACTATTTCCTGGCGATATTATAGGAAAAAAATGTTATAAAATATTTCAAGCATTAGACCAACCTTGTCCTTTCTGCACGAATGATAAACTTTTCGGAGAGAATCCTATTTCACCCTATATTTGGGATTGTTATAATAAAAAAATAGAAAAATGGTTTCATAATACAGATCAAGCAATAGAATGGGAAGGAAAAAAGGTAAGATTTGAGATGGCAGAAGATATAACTGAAAAAAAAAAATTAGAACAAAAAGTTAAATCAAATATTAAAAAACTGGAAATTCTTAATGAGATAATCATACTAGGGAATAGAGCAAAAAATTTATCAGAATTATTAGAAATTATTTTAAATTCTATATTAGAATTAACGGAGTTTAGTGGAGGTGCGATTTATCTAGTTGATGTGGAAACAAGAACCGCAGAAATAAAATACCATCAAGGACTTCCAACTGATTTTGTTGATAAATTTAAACATATTAAAATTGATGATATTCCACCACATAAAACCGTTTTAGTGGATGGTCAACCTTTTATTATAGATAATTATGAAAAAGTAGAACCTGAATTAGCAAGTAAGTATGAACTCAAAGGACTAGCGAGTATTCCATTGCTTAATAAGGGTAAAGTAATGGGTGCTCTAAATATTACATTAAAAGACCGATATCAGTTTACTGAAGGGGAAAAACGCATTCTACAAGCAATAGGCAGAGAAGCAGGTACTGTTATCGCAAAAATTCAGCTAGAAAAGGGACTTGAATCATTAATAGATAAAAAAACAAAAGAACTAGAAGAAAGGGAAAGAGAGCTTTCAATCATAACTCGAATATCTACAGTTTTTCTTACAATAGCCGATAAAGAAATGTACGGAAAAGTATTAGATATTATTTTGGAAGTTATGGAGAGTCAATATGGAACTTTTGGATATATTGAAGAAAATGGTGATTTAGTAATTCCTACAATGACCCGAGAGGTTTGGGATCAATGTCAAGTTCCTGATAAGACATTCACTTTTCCCAAAGAAACGTGGGGAGATAGTATTTGGCCTCGTTCTATTAGCCAAAAAAAAATCCTGTATTCAAATAAGCCATCAAATCGTACACCTAAAGGACATATTTCTATTACAAGAAATATTAGTGCCCCCATTATTCATAGAGATAAAGTTATAGGATTAATACAAGTTGCTAATAAAGACACAGACTATAATGAGAATGATCTTAAAATAATGGAGAATATTACTAATCAAATAGCCCCTATCTTAAAGGCGAGATTGCAAAGGGATCTACAAGGACAGAAACGCAAGAAGGCGGAAAAAGAAATTCAAGAAACTTTAGAAGAATTAAAGAAGAAAAATAGGGAGCTTGAGCGATTTGCATATGTGGCTTCACACGACCTTCAAGAACCCCTTCGAATGATTTCAAGCTTTACTCAATTATTGGAAAAACGCTATAAAAATAGATTGGATAAGGATGCTGATGACTTTATCACTTTTATTGTTGATGGAGCAAAACGAATGCAAAACCTAATAAATGATTTGTTAATTTATTCTCGAGTAGGAAGAGGCGATAAACCGCTTAAACCAATCAATACAAGTATCGTTTTAAAAGATGTCCTAAATAATTTAAGAGATACAATTGAAGATACAAAAGCAAAAATTACACATGAAAAGTTACCTATGGTAATTGCAAATGAGACGGAAATTGTTCAATTATTTCAAAATTTAATTTCTAATGCTTTAAAATTCCATGGGGAGGAACCACCTAGAATTCATGTTTCTGTTAAAGAAAAAAAAGATGAATGGATTTTCTCCGTACAAGATAATGGAATCGGAATTGATTCTCAATATTTTGATCGAATATTTATCATTTTTCAGCGACTGCATAAAAAAAATGAATATGGAGGAACTGGAATTGGCTTAGCTCTATGTAAAAAAATTGTTGAGCGTCTTGGTGGAAAAATATGGGTAAAATCACAAGTTGGTAAAGGATCTATCTTCTATTTTTCAATTCCAAAAAAAAAAGAGATTTTAAAAAAATAAAAAATAAAATTCAAAAAAAAAGGTTTAAAAAATGAATAAAATGAAAAGAATGACTCCCATTGAGATATTATTAGTTGAGGATAGTCCTGGTGATATTCGATTAACAAAAGAGGCACTTAAAGAAAGTAAAATTATAAATAACCTATACGTTGTGTTAGACGGAGTGGAAGCAATGGAGTTTTTAAGGAAAAAAGGTAAATTTAAGGACACACCACGTCCAGATCTAATCCTTTTAGATTTAAATTTACCTAAAAAAGATGGTCGAGAGGTATTAGCTGAAATCAAAGATGATAAAAATTTAAAACGGATTCCAGTAGTTATTCTGACAATTTCTGAAGCAGAGGAAGATATTTTAGAAACTTATAATAGACACGCAAATTGTTATATCACTAAAACAGTTGATATGGAACAATTTTTGAAAGTTGTTCGGTCTATAGGAGAGTTCTGGTTTAGTATTGTTAAATTGCCACCAGACGAATAAAATTAAATAATAATATTTTTATATTAAATATTAAAAGGAGGAGATGCAAATAGGGGAGGGAAAAAATATAGAATTAAAGATACTTCTAATAGAGGATAATCTTGGTGATGTTCGTTTAATTAAAGAAATGTTAAACTTTGCCACTAACTTTAAGTTTGAGTTAAAAAATACGGAAGATTTAGAACAAGCTCTTTATCAAATTCAGAATGAATTCTTTGATGTAATTCTTTTGGATTTAGGACTTCCAGATAGTTCTGGTTTTCAAACGTTAATTAAAACACGAGAAGCCGCTGAAAATATCCCGATAATTGTGCTTACAGGTTTGAAAGATGAATCTCTCGCTAGAAGATCCGTACAAGCAGGTGCTCAAGATTATCTCGTGAAAGGACAGGTTGATACAGAGCCTTTAGTCCGCGCGATATATCATGCCATAGATAGAAACCGAATGATTAGAACAATTCAATCTTTAGCAGATGATTTATCTAAGAAAGAAAAAAGACTTAGAAAGATCATTCAAACGTCCCCAATCGCAATTATAATAACAGATGTTAAAGGTATTATTAAATTTTTTAATCCAGCAACGGAGCGCCTTTTTAAATGCAATAATAATTCTCTTAAGGGTGAAAAGTTTGAAAATCTTGTTAAAAAAGAAGGATCTAAACATGTTTCTATTACATGTGGTAAAAATGATATAAAATATGCTGAAGTCAGCTCTGTGGATTTTCAATGGGAAACGGAAGAAGCTATGCTTATAACCTTAAGAGATATTACAAAAAATAGAATGTATAAAAAATTATTAGAAGAATCAGAACATAAATATCGTCATTTATTTGAAAAATTTCCTTTTCCGATGGTTATTCTAAATAAAAAGGGGATTATTATTGATTGTACTAGTTCATTTTTAAATCTTATTGGGATTGAAAAACATGAGATAGTAAATCAAAATTATGAAAAAACGATTTTAAGTCCAATCGAAGAACTTCATATTTTTTCCAAAGATAATAAGTTGATAAATATAGAAAAATATCCAGAATCATTTGAATTGAAGATTAATAAAAAGGATAATAAGGAAATTTGGTTGGAGTTAAAATTTTACTCAACAACTCTTAATAATGAACCGCTATTATATATAACATTTCGAGATATAACACAAATTCGAGCATCAGAAGAGGAAATGATTCGGCTTGAAAAAACACTTCATGAAATGAATTCCTTAATTGAATATGCTCCATTGGCAATATTTTTAATGTCTCAAGAGGGGAAAATATTAAGAGCAAATCAAGGAGCTAAAGAGTTATTAAAATATGATGAAGAAGAATTTTTAAATTCCAAGATCTTTCACTATTTCTCTCCAAAAGATAAAAAAAGAATTATAAACCATTATCAGGATGATATTTATAACTTAAAAAAAAGAAATAAAATAGAAACTAAAATAGTTAGAAAAGATGGAAAAACAATCGAAGTTGAAATAACCTCAACTATATTGAAAATTGCAAAAAATATCATTATTCAATCTTTTATATCAGATATTACATCTCGTAAGCAAAATGAACGTAATAGAGATCTTTTACTAGATCAATTAAATAAGTCTCTAGAATTTAAGGACAGGTTCCTTGCTGAGATGTCTCATGATTTAAGAACTCCTTTAAATGCTATTATTGGATTTTCATCTCTTTTATTAGAAAAATCATATGGTGATTTAAATGCAAACCAATATGATTTTTTAAATGATATTTTTTCTGCCGCTGAACACTTAGATGATTTAATAAAATCTATGCTTGATCTCTCTAAAATAAAAATTGGCAAATTAAAGCTCAATAAAAAACAGTTTTCAATATTTAAATTATTAAAGGGGCTTCAATCCATTTTCAAACCTAAGTATGAAAAAAAAGGGATATCATTTTGTATAGAAAATATTAATCAAAATACACATATTTATGCAGATCAGTTAAGATTTAAACAAATTCTTTTTAATCTTATTGACAACGCCATTAAATTTACAGAGAAAGGCGAGTTTAAGTTTCGAGGGATAGAAAGAAGCGACCACTGGGAATTTCAAGTAATTGATACAGGGATTGGAATAAGAAAAGAAGACTATGAACTTGTTTTTAGAGAATTTGGGAGAATTGAAAATGATATTACAAATAATGTCTCTGGTTCTGGAATTGGTTTGGCTCTAACAAAACGATTAGTTGAGCTGCATGGAGGCGAGATATGGTTTAAAAGTGAAATAAATAAAGGAACCATATTTTTTTTTACTATACCAAAGATAAGGAAACATCAGGAGGCAAGCCTTTAATGGGATTAGACAAAATAAATACTCAAGCAAATGGTAAAAAATTAGAAGATAAAGATGAAAAGATAAGATATAATCAAACAAATGCAAAAATAAATAAAAAGATATTAGAAAATATAGAAGAAGGATATTATGAGGTTGATTTAAAAGGTAATTTTATTTCTTGGAATAAATCATTACTTGAAATATTGGGATATGAGAAAAAAGTCATCGCTGGGAAAAATTTTCAGGACTTTTTGGATTATAAATCAAGTGAGCAAATATTTGATTTATTTAGAAATGTGTATATATCCAATCAAGAAAAAAAGAATATAAATTTAAAAATTAAAACAAACAATCGTATAAAAAAAGATATTATCATATGTATTTATTTATTACACGATCTTGATGGTGAGAAAATTGGTTTTAATGGTTTAATAAAAGATGTTACAGAATGGAAGAAAAATGAAAAAAAGATGAAAATTTATAAATTTATACTTGATTCTGTTCCAGAGGCTATATTTTTTAAAGATTTAAAAAGCCATTATCAGATTATAAATAATAAAATAGTAAAAGCCTTTGGCTTACCTCATGAGGAAATAATAGGGAGATCAGATAATGAGTTAATATTTAACAAAGCTGAAGCAGCAAAAAATATGAGACATGACCAAGAGGTATTCTCAACAGGGGAAATCAAAAAAATTACAAAGCATATATCAGCATTGAATAATAAAGAATATTGGTTTCGAGCAGTAAAAATACCATTTTTTAATAAAAATGGTAATATTAACGGCCTTATAGGTATTGCAAAAGATATTAGTAACCGTAAAAGAAGTAAATCTTTTAAAGAACGATTTGAAAAAGAATTAAAAGTAAAGGTTAAAAAAAGAACAATAGAGTTAAAAAAAGCTCTTAAAAAACAAGAAAGATTTAAAGAAGAACTTATAAAAGCCTCAAGATTTAAAAATGAATTCTTGGCAACAATGTCACATGAATTAAGAACTCCATTAAATCCAATAATTGGATTTACGGACTTATTATTGGAGGAAGAAATTGGAAACTTGAATGAATTACAAAAAGAATATTTAAGAGACATGAGATCCTCTGCAGAACATCAACTTGAGATGATAAATAAAATCTTAGATATTACGAAAATTGAATCTGGAAAGTATGTTTTAGATAAAAAATATTTTTCTTTAAACAGTATTCTTGACCAAATTAAATCGACAATAAAACCATTATATACTCAAAAAGAATTAAAATTTAAAATTAAAGGTTTAAAGGATAATATGGAGATATATGGTGATCCTATTAGATTTAAGGAAATTCTTCTTAATTTATTGACCAATGCTATTAAATATACTATTGAGGGAAAAGTAACACTTGATATTAAAGAACTATTTCGAGATTGGGTGTTTAAGGTAAGAGATACTGGAATAGGTATTGCTCGCGAAGACTTTGATATAATCTTTAAGGAATTTAAACGAGTTGATTCAACTTATGTTAAGTCTGTACCTGGAACAGGTTTAGGCCTTTCATTAACTAAAAGGTTGGTTGAATTGCATGAAGGGAACATTACATTTACTAGTATTTTAGGGTCAGGTTCAACATTCACAGTTAGTCTTCCTAAAAAGAAAAAGCCAACGGATATGGAACTTTAAAATTTAATTAATTATTTCGAATTTTGTAGATTTCATTATTATTTAGATTGGATTTAGAAAAAATAATATAAATAGTTAAAATATAAAAAATTGAGAGTTTAAATTCTTTTTGATTAAATCAACTAAATGGATTTTAACACATTAAATAAAAAAAAAATAAATTCAGAAAAATAGAAGTTTATATAAGATTAATTTTTTAATGAGTATATAATTATTAATTAAATTTATATGAACAAGAAATTAAAACCCTGATGAAGTTAGTTTTAATAGGAAAACCCAGTGTAGGAAAAACAAGTATTAAACAAGCTGTTTTTGAGATGAATAATCCTAACGATCTAATTATTTATCCCCTTGAACCTACTCGTGGGATTAATACTTCTTCTTATTCATGGATAGATGTAGATATAAATATCTTTGATACTTCTGGGCAGGAGCTACCCTTTTTATTAGAAGATGAGGAAGAACAGAAAAAGGCTTTTAAAAGTGCATCAATTGTTATTTATGTTCTAGATTATACTATGTATACTTCTAAAAAGGATTTATTAATTAAGGATATAAAAGAAATTCATAAAATAATGCAAAAATATGAGATTAATGCAGAATTAACATTATTCTTTCATAAAATTGACTTAATCCATCATAAAAATAGGAATCTATTTAGTATTATAGAAAATGATATTAATGAATCGATAAAAATAGAAAAAAATTTACAAGTATATTTTACAAGCTTACAACCACAATTTATATATAACATATTTAATGCATTTTCTGAAATTTTAATTAAATTTTCTAAAAAATTACATGATTTAAAGGCTAATATTGATGAAATTATTGGAGAGACTAAGGGAATTATATGTCTAATAACTGATGAAAATAATAAGGTTATAATCCAAACTATGACAGATGATATTAAACCAAAATTCATTAGAAATATATATCATGATATCTCTTCAATTACACAAGATTTTCAAATTAATAAAGCATTAAAATCTGAATTTAAAATAATTGAATCTGGAAATGAACTTTTAGGAATTAATATAGAAGACGTGAAAAAATATAATCAAAACTTTAATCATCTAATTCTAATCTCTCAAGAATTAGATAAAATGAAATTAATTAAGATTAGAGATAATTTATTTGAAAAATTAAACAGATTTTATTCTAATTAATAAATAATAAAATAAAATAGAATTCTTATAATTAGGAGTGTTTTAAGGATGTTGAGAAAAATTTATGTTATAATAAATGGGGAAGTTAAATATCAGAGGCAATATAGCAAATTATTTACAGAAAATGAATTTCAGGCTATTTTCCCCTTTATAACGCAAGATTCCAATTCAATATTAGAAAGTGAAATTGGTGCATTTGATTTTTATACGCATAAAATTTGCTACATCATCAATAAAGAATCGGAATTAGTAATAATTTTTATAACGGGATTAACAGATGATATTGAATTGATAAAAAAAGAATTAATCAAGTTAAAAAAAGAAATTTTAAATACTTTTGATGAGATGATTAAAGAGAAGACTTTAGATTCTTCAATGATAGCAGTTATAAATCCAATAATTGATCATGCTTTTGAAAGTTTAAAACCAAAAATCTCTTTAGTTGGTTTTTCAAGTGTCGGAAAAACTACAATTTTAAGGCTCATTAAAGCCCAAGAAATTCCTACAGAGCATGTGCCAACAATTACTGGAGATATAGCTACAATAAAAATCGGCAAATTAACTTTTAACTTATGGGATTTTGCTGGTCAAGATCATTTTAGTTTTTTATGGAATAAATTTATAAAAGGGAGCGATGCCGTGTTACTTATTACTGATTCTACATTGGAGAATGTCGAAAAAAGTAAATATTTCCTACATTTAATACAAGAAGAGGCACCCTATGCTCATGCGGCAGTAATTGGAAACAAACAAGATTTAAAAAATGCAATGAGACCTGAAGAAATAGAAGAATTATTAGGATTAAAGACATATACAATGATTGCAATCGATCCAAATAATAGAGAAAAAATGATTACAATTATTGCAGATATTTTAGATATGAACACAGAAGTTTCTCCACTATTAAAACCTTTATCAAAAAGAGATAAATTGATGGAGAAGGTAGAAAAGGCATTAAATAATCGCCAATTTAGAAAAGTACAAGAAATTTTTAATGCCCTTGCTGATATATGCTTAGATCTAGGAGATGATTCTTTAAGTCAAGAATTTTATCAAAAATCTCAAAAATTAAAAAATGCTTTAGAAAAAATTTCATAAAAGAATAAAAATTACTATTTAAATCAAAATTTTTATTCCTTTTCCTTCTCAACAATAATATCTTTTAATTGTGATATTGTTTCAGTCTTTAGAACATCTCTGTCGAGTTTTCCACTTTTTTCCTTTGATACACCTTGTTTTGTTGCTTCAGTTAATGTTTCATCTTTAGAAAGGATTTTATTATTTATCAATTTCTGTTCTAAAGATGAAAATCTCTTCTCTAGAGTCATAATATTCGAGCTGATTTTAACAATTGCACTCAAGGTATTTTCTAAAGCTTGCCCAATTTTATTAACCTTTACTTGTAAAGTTGCTTGTTCTAAGGGTTTGCCCTCTACTATTTCTTTTACAAGTTTGATAAATCTTGGTTGTTGTGGAAAACCTGAATAAATAGATGTTAAATAACCTTCATAATTAAATTTAGTTCCATTAATTATCGATTCAAGGAGAGTCTTTAATTTTTGAATATTATTGAATATTTTTATATCATTCTTAATATCAGGATCGAATTTATGAAAAAATATTAGTATATCGGGATCTTCATCGAATCGGTCTAAAATATCTAATATATTTTTAAAATAATCAACACTTTCTTGAAACCTATCTGGTTCTTGTATATCAATAACATATATTAGTAAAGTTGTATCTAAAAAATATTCTTCAGGGTCTTGAAGATATTCAGATCTATGATCACTCTGTCCCCCAAAATCCCATATTAATAAACTCATACTTTTACTACTAATTTCTTGTCTTTCTACCCCTCTTGTGGGTTCTAGTTTCGTTAAGTCTTCAATACTTAACTTCCCTCCTAACCTTGTTAATAGGGATGTTTTTCCTGCATTGTCTAACCCTAAAAAGATTATTTTTCGGTCTTCATTCATTTTAAATCAATTATTGTATTCTTAGGTCATATGAAATACATAAAATCCAAGAAATATTTAATATATAAAAATATATAAATAATAATCTTATTAAAAATTATATTATATATAATTAAATTTGATGATACTGTTTTTTTTAATATAATATAATTATAAAATTAAGAGAGGTATTTTAATCTTTTTTTTAACTATATTGTTCTTCTGAAAGTCAGTGTTTTTTTTTAATAATTTTCCTTATACCAGTTTTTAAAAGTTTGGGTAAAATTCCCCTTGCGAATTGGAATTCCGCCACTGTCTCGATAAGCATCTATTGCTTCTTTAGAAAATGATTTTTTAGAGTTTGATAGCTCTTCAATTATATCCATATTAGTATAATCATGATATTTTAACATAAATTCTTGAGAAATTTTAGCAATTTGTGTAATTTTATCTAAATTATTATCCAAAATAGCTTTCATTAAATTTATTTTTAATTTTTTTATCTTTTCAGTTAAAATAGAAAATATAAAATCGAGTTTTTCTTGCAGATTTTCCAACTCACTGTATAATTTCTCAGCATGTTGTTTATCATATGACTCTAATTTAAGTATTTTTTCTTCATAAAGACTATTTAAGTCTGATAACCATTCTTTAATTCTATTTGCAATTTCTATGTTATGTTCAATTGATCCTGTTTCTTGAAATCTAATAAAAATATCCTTATAATTCTCAAAGATCTCTAAAAAAAAAGATTTTATTTTATATTCAATAGTTCTTAGATTTACATTTGAACGTGTAAAAAGTGTAACTGTATATCTGTTGAATTTATAAATTTTCATATTTAAATTAATTCCTTTTAAATCAAATCCCGATAAATTTTTAATATTAATTTCTTGTGAAAATTTTTCTAAGGCACTGATAAACATAGGGATTAATTCAATGTCAAAAGGTTTTTCTTCTAAATCTTCAGAATCCTCATCTCGAAGGAATGATTTTAAAACTCCTTCAAATAATTCAGTTTTTAAAAAGAGTTTTCCATCTTTATCTGCGATAAAACAACCTATAAAGGAGGGAATTTCTTTTTTTGTTGAGAATTCGGGTATTATCACATCATCTTCAAATTTATATATATTATCTAATGGGAATTTTTGTTTAATATATTCAAAATTAGATTTCCCTTTATCTGTTAAATTGATTATTGTTTTACTTCCAAGTTTTTTTAACTTTATTTGTTTTTTTTTCATTAAGTAATCAATTATATTATTAATAACAGTCTCGGTAAGATTTAATTTCAATAAAATATCTTCTTTAGAGAATATAATTTCCCGATCTAAATAATACAACAATCTAATTGTTTCATTTAATAAATTGGTTTCAATAAATTTATCAGATACTTTTCTATCTATACTATTCTTAATTATCTCTACAAAATATGAAAAGGTTTGAGTAAAAAAAGGGTTTTTTATACTTGTAAAATAGATCTTATTAATAGTAAATTCTTTTAAAAGATTAAACAATTCTCTTCTTTTAGCGCTAACTTCAATATATTGGACTAAATCTATTTTATGGATCAATAAATATATATTACATTCTGGAGCCATCTCATCCCTAACTTTGATAACTCGTCTAACAAAGGAAAGAATTTCTTTATTTGGGGTATCTATTTCTATAACAGTTAGAATAATTCCAGCATTTTGAAAAATTGATTTATCCTCAGTTGTAAACCATCTTTCATTTTCTTGTCCCGCAAGATCAAAAATCCCAATATTTCCATCAATTAGGCTTAATATTAATGATTCCTCTCCATAGGTAGGCTTTAATGCATAATCTAATAATCTAGAGGCACTTTCCCCCTCAAAAAAGATTTTTCGTAGTGTTGTTTTACCAGATCCTGACGGACCTACAAAAATTAATTTTTTGTTCATTTTACCTTTTTACTACTTTTTTTTTTGGTATAAATAAAACCTGTTTAATTTCCCTCTAATTTTTCCAGCTAAAAATATTAATTTATTTGCCGAAAGAGTTTCAGACATTACTATTAAATTATTTAAATTATAATTTGAAAGATTTAAATGATTCATTATAATATTTAGAGCTTTTGTGCTCGAAATTATTAAATGGCTAATATTTTCTTTTTCAAGCATGTTTTCGATTGATTGATTTATTTGCGCAATCATTTTGTGAGTATGATTTATCAATAAAGTATTAAATTCCTTATCCATTGTTTGTACAATAATGGCATTATTATTATTGGTGATATAACACATAATTTTCTTAAAATCTCTAATTAATTCATCTAAAATTTGTTTTATATATTTTCTATCTTCTGTAAAATCACTTAGGATTTCATAAAAAGCATTATAGAGATTATATATCAATTTTGGATAAATACTTGTGAAATAAATGGGTAAATGTAATTGATTTTTTATAATAGATTCAATTTCTTTTAGAGATTCTTTTCTACTATTTTTCTCTATTAAATCTATTTTGTGTAAGAATAAGATTAATTGAGTGTTCTCTAATTTATCCTTTATAATTAAATTTATTTTTTCAAGATCTTTAAAGATTAATTCTTTTCTATCAACCCACATAGTATATTCAAAAAGATATATAATAACATCCACATTTTCAAAGGCCATAGTCTGTTCCTTAAAATTATTTTCATCTAGTAAATATGGAAGTTCTTGCCCCGATGTGTCAAATAATCCTAGTTTCAAATCTAACCAAGAATAGACTGATGGAGTTATTCCTCGAGTCGGCTCCATAGGATCGAATAAAAGATCTTTAGGATTTTTTCCTTCAAAAACAATTTTTTTTATACTTGTTTTTCCAGTAGCGGCTCTCCCCAATAGCAAAATCTTTTTAGCAGAAGGTTTTTTATAAATTGACGTTATATTTTTTAAGAAATACTTTTTTCTCTGTTCTTTAGGTTTTTGAAAAAGAATTTCTCCAAACTTAATAAACTGGCTTTTTAATTTGTGTAAGTTGATCTTTTCTGTTTGATCTAATATTAGAATAAAAATCTCATAGCCAAATTCTGCTACCCGAGTTTTATCGCAATAACTTAGAATTAAATTTTCATTATAATCTATTTGTATAAACTCTTCGTTTTCAAACTGTTCACTATATGCATGTGTCATATAAATTTTATTAATTAAATTAGATGAAATTTTTAGAGTCTCAGGATATTTAATTTCTAAAACCGAACCTATTTTTTGATCCCAAGAAAAAATTGCAAATCCTTTAACCATATAATTTGACTTTTTATTTCGAAATATTTTTATGTGACTTATATGAAAAGCCTTAAATTTAAACCTATTTAATTAAATAGATTTATTTAGTTAGAATCTATTATAAAAATATCAATATTGAATTTAATTCTAAAAGTAAATTACATTCAAGAAGTTTTTGTTAATGACAAAAAATGTGTATGTTATTGAAGATAATGTTAAGAATATGAAATTATTTAAAGCAATATTAAAATTAATTCCTGATATTAAAATTTTTAGTGAAACACGTGGGGATTTAGGATTAGAACTAATAAAGTCTGGAGACCCTGATCTAATTATCTTAGATATTCAATTACCAGAATTCAGTGGAATTGATATTGCGAAAGAATTAAAAAAAATTGATAAATTTAAAGAAGTTCCGATTATAGCAGTCACATCTTTTGCTATGAAAGGAGATAAAGAAAGAATTTTAGAAGTTGGAATAGATGAATATATAGCTAAACCCATTAGGGTTCAAGAGTTTAGAGAATTAGTTAAAAGTATGCTATAAATACTTTCATTAGTAAATCCTAATCTAACGTAAATTTATTTTTTTAATTATCCCAAATAAATATCATTAAGATTTTATTCAGATTAGGATTTTTTATCTATTTTTTAAGTATAAAGTTTTACTAATACGATAAATTTAAAAATATAGATTTTGTCTATTAAATTATGTCAGAATCTGCAAAAACAATAATAAAATACTTCTGTGATCGATTTTTGGAATTAGATTATTATCCAAATAGTATTAAAGCAATTTTAGACTTGAAATTAGATAAATTGAAGAACATCAAAAAAGAAGAAATAAAACAATTACAGAACAAAAAGGTTAAGCACATTAGAGACTTTGCTGATTTAAAACTTGAAGAGTATAAAGCATTAGCTGGGGATATAGAAATTGATCAAGAAACATTAAATAATATTTATATTGCTTCTAATCTAATATCTAACGCTTGGAATAAGAGAATGGTTTATCTTAAAAAAATTCAAATGAAAATAGTAGTAGCAGGACTAGATTTTGCTGGAAAAACAAGTTTGATAAATAAATTGATACATAATAAAAATTATTACGATTTAATTAATTTGAAACCAACCGTTGGAGCTAGTGTGGAAGAATTTCAATCTGACAGGTTAAATTTAGTGATTTGGGATTTAGGTGGTCAAGAAGGACATGTTGAAGAATATCTTGATGATCCTGAAAAATATTTTATTCAAGTAGATCTTTTAATTTTTGTAATAGATACACAAGACGATATCAGATATGATGAAGCAATAAAGTATTTACAAGATATATTGAACATATTAAAATTTTTAGATGGAGCTCCTTATACTTTAATTTTATTAAATAAAGCAGATTCAGATTTAATAGATGATCCTGATTTTCAAATTAAATTAGAATATTTAAAAGATAAGATAATTAAATTAATGAAGCAACAAGAAACTTCTTTTAATTTTGATATGGTTCCTACAAGCATTTTTAATATGTATGCTAATGAACCAGAAATAGCCAAGAATATAAAATCTATCTTTTCTAAAGAATCTGAGAAAATAGAAGAACTAAAAATACCAGAAATAGATAAAAAAGTTCAAAAAATATTAGATATAAATTTAAAATTTATGGATAAGGTTATGTCTGAGATTTCTGAAATCAAAAGATTATTAATCAAGATTAGCCCAACCAAAATTTCTCATACTTTATTTGAAGTCCCCTTCCAAAATATACCAAGTGATTTTATAGAAGATAAGGAAGAAAAAAAGAAAAAATCTAAGTCATCAAAAGGAGTACCTGAACCTTTAAAATTTATTGAGAAAATAGAGCCAAAAAAAGCAAAATCAGTGAGTAATGAATTGAAAACAGCGGAAATACAAGAAGTGCTGGGGGGACCAAAAGAAAAAAGCACTCCAAAGGTTCCTTCTGAAATAAGTGAGCCACATAGTCTTCATCCACCCCCGCCTCCCCCAAAAGATACTCTAAGGGCTCCAGAAATACCTATTCTCCCGCCTCCCAAGCAAGATGGATTCAGAGTTGTGCATACAGGAAATATAAGGGTGAGTATGCTTTCAGAATTAAAAGATTTATTTGTGAAAAGAGGAATTGTAAATCAAAATATATCAACACAGAGACCAATAGAAACGGGACAATCAGATAATGGATCAATGAAAGAACTGGATTCTGATGATATTATAGATAAACAACCTTCAGATGGAGAAATTGATTAATATTGAAAATCTACTATCTTCTAAATCTTGATTAATATATATTGAAATAAGATGTGAAAAAATTGTCAGAAAATAATAAACTTATAGAGGATCTCAATAAAATCCTTATCCCATGTAGAATCGTTTTAGAATTTGAAGCATTAACATCTTTATACCTTACTGATTCGAACTATAAAAAAATTAAAAAAATTGCTGATTATTTGCCTTCAAGTAAAAGATTAATCAATCTCTTAAATGTAGAAGGTAATCCACTATATGAAAACATTGTAAAATATTTCATTAATTCTGCCCTTCCAAAGATCAAAGCTTTACCTACTGATACAAGAAACCATTCTGATAAATATCGAAAAGGCGATATTATTACTTCTAAATCTAATACTTGTCTATATCTTGCTTTACATCGATTAAAATTAAAGTTTTTAATAATTAAAAGTATTATAGATAAATTTAAAGCTAATAATTATAATTTGGAATATTTCAACAAGGAAAGCGATAAAAATTATGTCTCTTTTTTATCCGTTTTGGCAGATAAATATCACGATTTAAATAAAAGGAATTTGGAAATGATGTTTCCAAAAAGTAGTATATCCGAGAGAATTAAAAAATTATTGAATAATGAAGATGCTGTTACGGGAGAAAAATTACTTAACTTGATTACCTCAAAAAAATATTCTGAGAAAACTAATATTATTAAATTTTTAATGAGAGAAATTAAAGCTTCACTTTTTGTGTGTAAAATGATGTTTGCTAAAATGGATATTAATGATCCCTTTTGTGTAACTAAAGAAAGAATCGTTGATGTTGAAGAAATTATGATTAGTAATGATTTTATTCCTGAATTAATTCCAGCCCTTTCTAAAAGTGTACGATATGCTAATAAACAAATACTTAATGATTGTTTGAAAGCATTTTACTTTTTAATGGATCAAATATTAGAAGGAATTAATAATGCTATTCGTACAGCTTCAAGAAACCAAATTAAACTTGAAAAATATGAATTAATCTATTATACTGTAAATATTTTTGATAATTAATAGATCATTGAAATTCTTTAAGAGAGAGATTTCAACTTATTATATTAATTTATAGAAGTTTGGATTTTATTTTCTATTTTATTTTAAGAGATATTAAATATTATTATATATATAAAAGTTTTATATAATGATTAAATTAAAGCATTTTTTAAATAATAAATAAACACATATGGGAAAAGATTAATTAATGTCTTATTTTATCGCGTTTGATACATCTCATAATCCCCGTGGAAGAATTAATGATAATTATACTCAATTAAATGATTTATTAACCTCTAATAACTTTATATGTCATGAATTTTTTGAACCCTTAATTACACAAGATTCATTACAATCCTATGATATTTTAGTTCTTGCATGTCCAGATTTTTCGCAAATTTCTCTACAAGAAATTTTAGAGATTAAAAATTGGATAAAGAATGATGGAGGAAGCCTCTTATTATTATCTCATGCTGGAGGAGATAAAGGCAGAAAAAGTAATTTAAGTCAGTTAAGTGAACAATTTGGGATAATCTTTGAAAATGATCAGGTTCTTGATAAGAAAAAGAATAATGGGTGGGAAAATTTACCAATTATTTCTAATTTTATAAATAATCACCCTATATTAAATAAAATTGAGAACATATGTTATAGGGCGGGATGTTCTTTAACAAAAATAGGAGAAACAAGTTCAATTATTCTATCTAATAAAACTTCTGAACCCTTAGAAGTACCATTAGTTTGTGTCTCAATATTAGAGAAAGGCAAAATAGTTTGTTGTGGGAGTTATGAACTTTTTAGAGATAATATAAAGGGAGGTATCCCATTTCCTTCTCATCATATTTTAGCCATTAATATATTTAATTGGTTGATTTCGGATTATAGAATTAAATTAAGATCAAAATCATCATTTATCGCACCTAAAAAGGTTGTAGAAAATGATGTTGTTAATAAAGAACAAATTGAACAAGAAAAAATCAGTGAAATATCCAGGAGCCCAGAAGATCTAATAGCTGAATTTAATGGTTTAAATGATAAATTACGCTCAGAAATCAATATATTAAATTTTGTCGAGAAAAAGTTTAAATCAGGTAATTTACAAAATGGAAAATATCAAAATCTTAAGTATAATATACAAAACAGGATTAATAATATTAAAAAAAGAATTAAAGAAATAAAACTAATTTTGGATAACATATAAAATAAAAAAATTGTAAAGATCATTTTTATAGTAAATAGCAGTTTTAAACTAAAAATTCATTAAAATCTATTTAGTAAAACATTTTGGAATATAAAAAGAAAAAGTAGATTCTTTTCCTAATTTGCTTCTAAAGGAAATCTACTCTCCGCGTAAGGAAACTAATCTTTTTACCAGTGGTATCTCTAAGCCCGTCCCTTCTATACCCCCCATTAAGGGACTATTATTCCTTTTAAATTCTTGAAACCATCTCTAGTAATTATAAGAATTTTTATATTAAAAAAGTAATAAAACCTTTATTTAAAGATATTAATTAAATATGAGGATTTTACTTATCAGAGAATATGTTTAACTAAAAGAAATAAATGATTAGTATATGAAAAATGGATATTCATAAATCTTTAATTTTTTAATAAGAATTATTAATTTAATATTAATAAATTAATAAGATGAACTAATTTTCTTGGATACGGAAGGAATTTATTGAGATTAAATGTTATGAATGAAAATAATTTTCCAATTATTCAGTTCAAAAGAGTTTCTAAGAAATATAAGGATTTATTAGCATTAGATGATGTTTCATTCGATATAAAGCAAGGTGAAATTTTTGGGTATATTGGTCCGAATGGGGCTGGAAAAACGACTTCAATTAAAATTTTAGTAGGACTTTTACCTAACTATGAAGGCGCTGTATTTATTAAAAATATTCCAATAAATGAATCTAAAGAAAATATCCATGAGTTTATAGGATATTTACCACAAGATGCAGGATTTCAAGAATGGCGTACTGTTGACCATGCTTTAAAAACTTTTGGAAAATTATCAGGGCTTAGAGGAATTCATTTAGAAAAAAGGATTACAGAAGTCCTAAATACCGTCAATCTCTTAAATTTCAGATATAAGAAAATTGCTCAATTATCAGGAGGAATGCAACAAAAATTATTATTCGCTCAAGCCATTCTTAATAAGCCAGAGATCTTAATTTTAGATGAGCCGCTTTCGGGATTAGATCCAACCAGTAGGTACCAAATTAAGAATTTGATCAAAGAATTTGCAAAGAAAGACGTTACTATCCTCTTTTCATCCCACATTCTTTCTGATGTGCAGGATTTTGCGGACAAAATAGGAATTTTAAATCATGGGAAGTTATTGGAAGTAGGATCTCCCGAAGAACTCCAACAAAAACTTGATATTAGTCATATCATTGAAATTGAATATAAAGAGAGATCTCCTTTTTTAAGCGATTTAGATAAATATCCCTTTATTATATCCATAAATAATAATACTCCAAAAAAAAATATGCAACAAATTCAATTAGATATTAATAGAGATATCGAATCTTCTATACATATACTGCTTCAAGAAATAATAAATCAAAAGGTATATATCAGAGGATTTAATTTACTTAAACCAAATTTAGAAGATGTATATTTGAAATATATAAAAGATGATGATAAATGAGCTTATTATTATTATATTTAGATGAATTAAAAGGATATTATAAATCCAAAGTGATGATCATTCTTTGGATTGGATTACCTTTATTATCCATTTTATTTAATTATTTGAATTTAGATACTGAGGGTGTTCCAATGTCTTATTTAGTAGGGATTTTTATTGCTAGTATAGGGGGAATACTCTCTTCAGTTATGCTTAGTACTTCAATAACTAGCGAGCTAAATCATCATGTTTACGAATTATTTTTAATTCGCCCAATTAAAAGGACTCATCTAATAATTGCGAAATTTTGCGCTGTTTATACCTGCATAGTAATCGCAACCTTCATTAGTTTAACATTTGGGTTAATTGTCGATTTTTTAAAAGGGGGTTTGCCAAATATAAATATTGTAATCCACACATTTGAAAGTATTTTTTTTACTTTAGCTGCAATAGCAATAGCATGCGCTGCAGGGATATTAATAGGAATTAGTGTGTCTAATGTAGCAGCTTCAGCTATCCTATCTGTATATCTTGGAGGTCAATTATCAGTATTATCCTTGCTTCCCTCTTTAATTTTACCAGATGTTATAAATCCAGTTTTTTTTGGACTAATTTTAGGAGTTTCCTTAACTTTAATCCTTTTATTAATAGCATCACATATATTTCATAAAAAACAGCTATAAACTTCTCAAAATAGAAATTTTTAATCATAAAAAGAAGGGAAGACATGTAGTGAATCCTACAAGCATTCCTTCGATTAACCCCGCAATTAAAACTAAAAAAGTCTTGTAATGACTGTGAATGATTTTATTCTCGTTTGTGATGAACCATATGCTTAAAGCTATTTGAAGAAGAGCCACAAACGAAACAAGTGCAAAACAGAAATAAATAGTACTTTCATGAGGAGAGAGTGCCGCGTTATAGTTCGAGATTCGATAGATAGAGGCAGGATCAATAATATTACCAACCCCAAGAAACTGAAAAAGAAATCCATCAGGCAATGGGTCCAAAACCCACATTAAAATATATGTTAGATAATTAAAGAGTACTCCAAATCCCATAAAAATATAGCTCATACCCAAAAAGACATGAACTTTTTTTACTTTTTGCTTTAAACTTTCTTTTTCGCTTAATTTTGGCTTGGATCTGATTTTATCCATTAAATATATACCCCTATATCTGAAAAGCGTCAAAAGTCCAACAATTATTAATATAAACGCAAAAATATATTTCATATATAAAAAAAAAATCAGAAAAAATCCATTAAGGTCTATACATAATTCTTCAACTCCATTGAAAATGTCTGAAATAAGAGGATTATAGATTGTAGTATTATCTGAAGAGATATGTATTTGGAAGTATCTTCCCATTACCATTTATATTTAATTTATACTAAAATTATTTAAACTCCATTAAAATCGGAATTGAAAAATAATCGTGGAATTTATTAGAGTCAAACTAAATATAAGTTATATGTTTCCAATTGAGGTTTATTTGATTTTATCCCTTGGTTTATTTTTCATTAATCTTGTGTATTATCTTTCTAAGGTGAAAGAATTTAATGCTAATTATTTAAGATACATTATTCCTTTATGGATCATTATTTTAATAATACTCTTTTTTCTAAATTTAGATAACTATGTTAATTCGGATCTCTCAGGAAAAGAATATAGAATAAGTATTACTTTTATTTCTCAATTAATTGTTTTTCTTTCTTTAGCAATATTCATGATTTCTCTTACATATAAAGATAAAGATATTATTGAGTTAAATTATCCTTCGATTCTTAAATCTAGAAAAGGGAAAATTAAAATCGGTAAAATAATAAATCGCAATACTAGTAAGCATTCCTTTTTTCTTTCTCTTGAAGATCTCGAAAAGCATATATTTGTATGTGGTTCTACTGGGATGGGAAAAAGCAATTTTATTCAAAATTTTTTAATTAATTTCAAAGAGCAATATGATATTCCCTTTCTCCTTATTGAATTTAAAGGGGAATATATCTTTCTAAAAAACTATATTAAAGATATATTAATTTTAAGACCTGGCGAGAACTTTTCTATTAATATATTTAATCCCGAAGGAGCTCATCCTGAAATTCATGCAGAAAGGATTTTTGATATTTTAAAAAGCGGGCAATTCTTAGATGAGACTGCGGAGTATTCCCCTCAAATGCAAAAAGCCTTAGTGGATGTGTTAACAGAAGTATGTAAAAATAAAAGCCTTCAAAATTGGGAGGGATTCTACAAGCAATGTGGAATTTACCTGAAAAAAGAGCGAAATAAGGTGCCCATGCTGGCGCAAACATTAATAAGCATCAGAAATAGAATTAGACGCTTCTCTATTGGCCCATTAAAAGCGATTTTTGGCACAAAAACCGAATTTAAAATAAAAGAACTTTTCAAAAAGAATATTATTATTGATTTAAGTTCAATCATACGGCTTGGTGGGGAAAAGGAAGATGCATTATTCTTTCTCAATATGATTTTAAAATATTTATGGGATGAAAATCTCACCAAAGGAAGTAGAGAATATAAAGGAATAAAACACATTACCGTTGTGGAAGATGCGCAATATTTTGCCCCCAAAGATTTAACTAACAAGACAAAACTAACCACTTATCTTGAGGATATTGCATTGCTTCAAAGAGGCACTGGTGAATGCTTAATTTCAATCGCAACGCGACCTCAAGTAAGCGAAGAAATATTAGCAAATTGTGGCGTATTGGTGATTTTTAAAAATCATATGGAAAAACAACTCCAATGCGAATTATTAAATCTGGATGAAAAATATGAGTATTATTTATCCATCTTAAAAAAAGGGAATAGTATTATAAGAATTAATTCCATTAAAAGACCTTTTTTATTGCAAATACCTCATATTCAAAGATCTCCTATAAAACTAATTACACAAAATAAAATTCTAATTAATTCCTCCAATTTTAAGAATGAAAAACGACAAAAAACTCAAATCTCTAAAAATAAGAAATTTTCTTCTAAAAAGCAGTATAAAGAAATAAAAAATAAAATAAAAAGTCCAATTCAACTATATGAAAAAAAGAAAATAAGAGATATAAAAGAGTTTAAATCAAAAAACAAAGAAATTAAACATGAAAAGGAAAAAATTGATTTAGAAATAGATGATATTGATTCTGAAAGTGAAGAATTTGATAAATTTAAAGAGTTTGAACAATTAATAGACAAGATCCGTGATAATGAAAAAAAAAGTAAAAATATCTAATATAAAAAAAGATCTTTATAGGTTAAATAAACCATTATTTTTTTTTCATTGCTTCTGTGAATACCTTATCCTTACTTATAACTTGCCAAGTTCTCCAACCATCAGCTACTTTTTCTTTTGCTTGTTTGATGAACTTATTATAACCCATTTCACGGCAAAGTTTTAAATTCTTAATATTATCTTTATTATATCGTCGGCAAATCATTTCCATCATGGTTCCTTTATCACTCATCGGCATCGGACTGTGGTTTATATAGGGACAGGGTGTTTCTGAATTTGGATTATAATCCTCACATTCAACGCACGTCCAATAACCTTTTGATTTAACGCATTGGGCAATTCCACATATTTTAGAAGGTCCTCCTCCTACAAAACATCCCGGACATTGCTGCTTACCTTCCATTTGTATGAATTTTTCTAAAGTTTTTAACGCCACACTTATTTCTTTATATCCAAATAAAGGTCCAATATCTTCTATATTGCCACCTTTCCAGATTTCGTATAATTTTTTGGCTGCTTCTATTCCTTCCCCTAAATGAGTATCACAACCAGCACATAAGATACCGCATGGTGCTAAAATCCCTCTGTCCTCTTCTTTTACATCTTCTAATTTTAAGCTCATTTAAATACCCTTCAAATTAAAATGATTATCAAATTTTAACTATTTTATATTTTTATCATACATAAAATTTTATTGAAATGATATTAAAATGTGATTATTATATTGAAATTTCACCATATTCTACTATGAAATTTATCAGAATTCATATACTAAAGGTTTAAAATGAGTATATCTTATTATATAATCATAAGATAAAAATATGTCAATTCTATATATTAAATGTATCAAAATTATGGAAAACTTTAATTTGAACTAAAAATATTAGATTTCTTGGTTAAAAATAGGGGATATTTGTTATAAAGTAAGAACACGAATTTTTAAAATTTCATATTAAAACAAAATCCAAAAATAACTTTAGGAATATGAAAAAAAGCTCAGATATAAGGGAAAGAATTATAGGACTGCTGGATTCAGCACCAATTGGGATACAAATAATTCAAGATAATAAATTCATATATATGAACGAGCTATCATTGAATTATTCAGGATATATGAGAAAAGAAGTTATAGGAAAGAGCTATAAACGATTTTTAAAAAGTGTACATCCCGCTGATAGATCTTTTGTAGCTAAACAAATAGAAACTAAACAAAGGGGAAAAAAAAACCAATTTATCTATTATCAATTTAGATTTTTTACTAAAACAGGAGAAATGAAATGGTTAAATAACTATTCTACTACAATACAATTTGAAGGTAAACCAGCAGACCTAATTATGCTTACTGATATAACTTTAGAGAAAAAAAAGGATGAGGTGCTAAAATATTATGAAATGGCGATTGAATGCTCAAATGATCTTATTGCTGGCATTAATAGGAAGTATGAATATGTCTTTGTAAATAAAATCTTTTTGGATTATAATCAACTTGAGAGAGAGAATGTTATAGGTCATCATGTAAGAAAAATATTGGGAGATCAATTATTTGAAAATAAGATAAAAGCATATATTGATCGATGTTTTAAGGGAGAAACAGTAAGCTTTGAAATCAACAAAGTATATCCTGGTATTGGAAAACGCAATTTATTAGTAAATCATTATCCCGTTAAAGATGAAATGGAAAATTTTATTTTTATGGTAGCTACAATTCGAGATATTACAAGTGGAAAGGAAACTAAACAAAAATTAGAGAATATTCAAAGAGAATTTCAGCATTTAATTGAAAGTTCCCCATATAGCATTATGCTCATTAATCAAGAAGCTAAAATTGTTAATATAAACAAGAAATTTACTGAAGTTTTTGGTTTCACGAAAAATGAATTGATTGGAAATAATTTATTTAGTTTATCAATTCTGCCCTCTGACAAGATTGATTTATTAAAGGAAAGATTTCTAAGACATCTCAAAGGAAAACTAGTAAAACCCATACAACTTAAAGTTACTAATAAAATAGGAAAAATAGTTCATATTGATCCAAGAGTATCTATAATTCATACTGGGGATGAAAAATTAATTCAAATTTCAATCAAAGACATTACAGAGAAAAAGCAAGCAGAGCAAGCATTAATGGAATCGAAAGAAAAATTTCGGAATGCTTATAAAAATTCTGAGTTTTACAAAGATTTATTAGCTCATGATATGGCAAATATCATTAATAATATTAAAATGTCCATTGAACTGGCAGAAATAAAAATCAATAAGATTTCCATATCTAAAGAAATACAAGAATTATTAGATTTAATCAATTCTCAATTAAAACGTGGAATTAGCTTAATTACAAATATCCGAAAAATGTCTCGTATTGAAAGTGAAACAATAGAGATTAAAGAAATAAATCCATTATTACTTTTGAGAAATATTATTAATAAAAATAGTATATTGAATCAAAAAGGCATTTCTATAAATATAGATGCCTTAGATGAGGATCTATACGTAATGGCGGGCCCTTTCTTAGCGGATGCATTTGAAAACATTCTCATAAATGGCATTCAGCATAATAATTCTGAACATCCTTCCGTGAGAGTAAAAATTTATAAAGTTGAAGATCAAGGGGATCAATTAATAAGATTCGATTTTATAGACAATGGGGTAGGAATTCCTAAAGAGATGAGAGAGAAAATATTTTCTAGAAATCATAAAATTGGCTATAATTCTAGAGGAATGGGTATTGGTCTTTCTCTTGTGAAAAAAATAATAGAAGCTTATAATGGAAATATTTGGTTTGAACCGCGAGAAAAAGGAACTCCGTCAAAAGGAAGCATATTTTCAATAGTTTTACCTGCTAAAGAATGATGAACAGATAATATTTTAATTCATCTGTGTAAAACTTATTATTTAATCTAATTCCATATTTATTTGTGAGATCTCTCCTATAAATTCTCTCATTTTCTAATTAGAAATTATAACTATAAAGAAAGATAGTAAAATATTTATATTAAAAGATAATAAAATTACTATAAGATATTCAATCAAATGGAGATAAAAATGGTTATATTAAATACAGAAATTCTTCTTAAAGGTTTAATTTTTCCTGAAAGTCCAAGATGGCATGATGGTAAGCTTTGGTTTTCTGATTTTGAAAAAAAAGCTGTAATGACAGTTGATCTTGAAGGAAATAACGAAATTGTTGTTGAATTACAAAATTCTCCCTCTGGTTTAGGTTGGGATCCCAAAGGCAGGTTGCTAATTGTATCAATGCAAGATAAACGTTTGCTTCGGCTTGATCCTGAGGGATTAACCGAAATTGCCAATATAAGCAATTTGGCAACATTCAACTGTAATGATATGGTTGTGGATACATTAGGGCGAGCATACATTGGAAATTTTGGTTTTGATATGTGGAATGAAAAACCTTTCCATCCTGCTGAAATAATTTTAATATCTCCGGATGGAAATGCAAGAGTTGCTGCTAATGAATTAGCTTTTCCCAATGGAATGGTTATCACACCAGATGGCCGAACACTCATTGTTGGAGAAACATTTGCAGCTCGCTTAACGGCTTTTGACATTATGGACGATGGGATACTTAAAAATCGCCGTATCTGGGCTAATCTCAAGTCTGTTGCCCCAGATGGGATTTGCTTAGATGAAGAGGGGGGTATCTGGGTAGCAGCACCTGGAAGGGGTAGAGTTGTTCGCGTAGTTGAGGGTGGTAAAACTACTCATAAAGTTAAAGTTACAACTCAAGCTTATGCCTGTATGCTAGGTGGGCCTAATAGGCAAACTCTTTTTGTGGCGACATCAAAAGATAATAGGATCGGGTATCGAGGAGATGGTAAAATAGAAATGATAAATGTCGAAGTACCAGGAACTGGGCTACCTTAAAATTATATACTAATGAAAAATACTGCAGCAAATGAAAAGTGGAAAATTTATTAAAAGCAAGGAGCTTTTATTTAATTAAATTCCATTCTTATTTGTAAACAATTTCCCATAATGCATTTCATTTTTTATATCAGAAAGAGTAATTAAACAGAAACAGAATAAAATATTTATATTAGAAGATAATAAAACTATTATAAGTTATTCAATTTAATTGAGATAAAAATGGTTCATATTAGAGAGGAAGGAAAATTTAACGAAAATGCTTATTTATTAGATGCCGAATTTTTAAAAACCGAAAAGACCTGTGGGATTTATATCATTGAAAATGAGGGCATTCGAATGATGATTGATGCGGGTGAAGCGTTAAGTGTAAGAAAAATTATTAAGAAATTAAAAGCTTTTAATATTTATCCAATTCATAAGATACTTTTAACCCATATACATTGGGATCATATTCAGGGAGTCCATAAGATAAAAAGACTTATAAAAGTAGTAGATATCGAAGTATTAGCACATAAAAATGGGTTAGTTCCATTAAAAAATCCAACAAGACTGAATAATTTTTTTGGATATCATGTTGATCCAATCGAAGAGGTAACTCCCTTAAAACAAAATGATATCATTGATTTAAACGGGTTGGAATTAAAAGTTCATGAATTTTTTGGACACACTCCCGACTCTATAGCTATTCAAGATATTAAAAACAAAATTATTTATGTAGGAGATGCAATCCTCGATAAAATTGATAAAAATACATTTATACCAGTAATTTTTGGGCCGGATTTTGATGAAAGGGCTTTATTAGAGACTTATCAAAAACTCAGAAATTTGAAAAATGAGCTTGATGCAATTGCAATTGCTCACTATGGCGTTTGGGAAGGGGATGATTTTGAGAAATTCCTGAATGAAATGGAAGATCTACAATTTAAAGCGAAAAATTTAATCATAGAATCATATAATAAGAATCCCTCTTTAGAATATATTACTAAAGAATATCACGATCGACTTATTCCAAATTCCGAAATTTTTTCCATTGACCATTTAATGGGTCTACAATGGAATATAGAACAAAATATTGATACTTTAAAAGCAACAGGATTTATAGAGTAGTTTGTATAATAGATCAAAATTCTCAAGACTCCTCTTATAGTGGAAAATAAAACTATATTTCTAAAAAGGAAGGATTTAAATATAAATGAAGTTATTCTAAATTTGACAGTATATGATTTACATACCTGTCAAGAAAATAGGGAAACCTTGCTTAAATCCCTGGATTTTTGTCTTTTGGTGTTCTACTTTAACTAGTTAAAGTGGAAATCTTCTTTATCTCTCCCTGTTAGGTATGATTATAAGCGAGGACCCCTATTTTCTACTCTCTTTTTGTTAAAAATTATTTTTTCAAATATATGTTTAATAGAAAATAAAATCAATTATCTATTAAGATTTAAAATTACAAAACACGTAAATTATAAATAAAAACAGAGTTATAAACCAGTTTCTTATATTTCCTTAGCGCTTCAATATTAGCCTTTAGAAGAATCACAAATTAGAAATCCCTAAAATAAGTATGGTTTAAAATGATTAAAAAAACATACAAAGAAATATTAAATTCCTTTGATTTGAGTTTAAAATTACATTTTTGTTGTTGTTCCTTGTTCTGGGGCTCTCGTTGTAATAAGTAAATAAATAGATACTACCAATCCGCCTATTGCCGAAATCAAAACTATATAAAATCCTGCTAATGGTAGTGCTTTTGTATTCATTTCTGGAAATATAGTACCTATAGCAAATGCATCCAATTCATGAAATGATTTAATTCCTGGAAGGACTTGAGTACTAAACAAAATAAATTCAAATATGATAAGGAAAATTGCCGCAGCACCAGCAATTAAAAATATAATCCCAAGACCAATAGATCTCTCACCTAAGAAATTTTCTGCTCCCGGAATAACCTCTAACACTTTTAATAGCTTTAAAACTCCAAATAATGCAATAACGATCCCTGCTATTATTACAAACACCATAAGCCATCTTAATATTGGGGAACTGACCAACGCTGTATATATTGCGGCGTATACTATATCATATACTCCAAGAAAATATAATATATCAAGGTCTAATACAGCCAGGGGATTAATGTATTCAACAATAAATTTACCTAAAAGCGGATTAAATATTATATTTATATCAGTAAAAGTAACCCCAATACCAATAGTAACATTAAATCCCCAAAATCCGAAATCTAAGGTTCCATTTCCGATTGGTAGCATTGCTCCAATTATGATTAAACCCCCTACTGCAATTAAAATAATACTAAGTACAATATTAGTGGTTTTTTTGGATTCCATTTTTTTTACCTTTTAATTAATAATTGGACGGTTTTTATTTAATAATAAATCATATATAAATCTTTTGATTGAACACGCACAAATATAATTGAAATTTTTTAGAAGACCTAATATGGTAGCCTTGGAAATTGACCTTATTTTTTAATAAATGAAACTATTTAGGAAAAACTCATAGAAAGTATAAATTAATTTCTTTAAGATTCTCACTTCATATTATAAATACTAAAAAAGTCTAATGGAAATTAAATCATCGAAAATTGTATTCAAAAAAAAAAATAGAATAAGAGAAATAAAATAAAAAATTATCATTTCATAAATTTGCTTTACTAATATTTGGGCATATTTAGGCGAATCTTTAAAGAGGTTTTTCCCTATATCGTCTAATCCTTCAAGAGCATTTATTGTCTATTTTATTTAAACATTTTGCTAATCAAATTTTAAAAATTTTGAGACCAAATAATAACTTCCCCATTTTTTATCGTCATTATGCCCAATAAAATCATAAGATGGCCCAATAAAGGTTTTTTGTTTTTCTATAATTTTCAGATAAATAAAAGTTCTCTGTCGATTCCTTTTCATTAGAAATTCAAAAAAATTACTTATTATTTGACCTATATTCATATCTTGAAAATTTTTAATAACACCAATTCGGCTTAAATAGATAATAGAGAATTTAGATGTATCTAATTCTTTGATCAAAAGATCTTTTATCTCTTTATCCACATTACACTTATCAAGTTCAGAAAAGAATTCTGCTTTATTTGCATTTTTATATCTAAGTAGACCTATTATTAATCCATTATCAGGATCCTTTTTTTCTAAGAAAAGGAAAGTGAGAAATTCACCACCAGTCATAAGATCATCATCCAGATAATTTTTTAAGCTCCCATCTGGATTTTTTTCATCAAATGCTTTATTACCAGTAATAAATTTAAAATGAGCATCAGTTTTAGAAATTCTGCGAAAGAAATACATAAAATTTTCAGATATCTTATGTTTATATTCTAATCATCAAGAGAAAATAATAATTCTCCTTTCACCAACACACCATTATCACAATTAGAACATGTAATCTTTCCAGTAATGATACTCTTGGAATAATACTCTCCAGAAGGAATTTTTCTTCCACAAATAGAACAAATAGTCTCTGGCTTTTTTGATATAGAATCATTCTCTTCTGTTTTCTCCATATTTTATCCTTTTTTATTATTTTTTTTTTTCAAATATTAAATAGAAACTCTACTATTAATTTCTATGCATCTATTTACAATAAGCTATGTTATCTAATTCTTTAAGAGCTTTTTTTGTCCACTTTACTTCAACCATTTTGCTAAAAGCTCTTTAGCTTCTTCATATGTAAAAAATCTTCCTTCTTCAGAATCTTTTAATCCTTTCTCTATTTTTTGTCTAATATATATTGCTTCAATTATATCTTCCATGCTTACGTCATTAGGAAGACGTTTTATCATTTCTATAATATTTTCCTTTTCTGTTGCCATGATAATAAACCTTAGTTAATTAAAAGAATCTACTAAATATATAATCTTAATTTCTATAAAATTTTTGGTTTTTTCATAATATTAATTAAAAATAGAGTCTAAGGTGTTTTTAAATTCATCCTAAAGAAACTAAAAAGGTTAGAATTAAATGAGGGATGGTTAAATATCTTTTAAATACCTTTTTATTTATTTTTTTTAGTAATTTCTAGAAAGTTTGATTTTCCTAATTTAGAATATAAAAATCTAAAAATATTAGGGTATGCTAATTTAATAATATAAAATTGTATTCAAAAAAAAGAATAGAATAAGAAAAAGAAAATAAAAAATTGGAAAAAGTTATAAAATTTGAGATTTACATCATGCTCTTAATAAATTTGAATTAATTAGATCAACGTAAATTGGATTTTTTTGAACTTATATACTTTTATAATTCAGGATTGAGAATTCTGAATATTATCCCCATTTTAACCTCTATTTTTATCCCGATTTTTTATTTAATTATTATGCACTCCAAAATTGAAAATAATAAGGTGTTATATAATATGATTTGATTAATTTGCATCCTTTTAAACATTAGAGAAACATAATTATTCTATAAAAAATTGCGGAATAAGTACAAGATGAACCAAGTTGATCAACCAAAAGGTATATATTTAAAATAATCTTATATGAAAATCATTAAGGTGAAATAAAATGATCGATAAAAAAATTCTTGCAGCGGTAGTTATAGCTGTCTTAATAGTGAGCGGAGTGGCTATTGGTGTTTCAATCGCGCTCTGGCCCAAAGAAGAACAGGAGGGAGAACAATTATTCTTACCCCTGACAGAACAAGTGGTAATTGGAAAGAATTTTTCATCCGTATGGGATACCACAAAACCCGGATCAAGTAATGACACTCAAGTGAAATTACCCTTGGAATCGAACGGAAATTATTTATTTCTAGTTGACTGGGGGGATGGGACTAAAAATAAGATTAAAAAATGGAATCAACCACAAGTACTGCACACTTATGATTCACCAGGTATATACACCATCAATATCACCGGAAAGATTATTGGATGGCGCTTCAATGATGATGGCGATGAAGAGAAATTACTTGAAATTAAGCAATGGGGCGACCTGCGTTTAGGGAATTCAGGAAGGTACTTTTGGGGGTGCGCTAACCTTAACATTACCGCGACGGATATTTTGGATTTAACGGGAACAACTACTTTAATGCGAGCTTTTCGAGGATGTACCAAAATAGATCAAGTACCCAATATGAATCAATGGGATGTATCGCACATCACCGATATGAATGAGATGTTCCGTGATGCCACTTCTTTTGACCAAAATATTAGCAGCTGGGATGTTTCGAGCGTTACTGATATGAGTGGGATGTTTCTTCAAGCCGATTCATTTAATCAAGATATTGGTAATTGGGATGTGTCAAGTGTGACGAATATGTACAGAATGTTCCGTGATACTGATATTTTTAACCAAGATATTGGGGACTGGGATGTTTCATGCGTAGAAAATATGATGTGGATGTTCTGGGGTGCCAAAGCTTTTAATCAAGATATTGGCAGCTGGAATGTGTCAAGTGTTACTAATATGAATGATATGTTCCACAATGCTGATGATTTCAATAAAGATATTGGCGGCTGGGATGTCTCAAATGTTATAACTATGAACGGGATGTTTTCCCATACTAAAACTTTCAACAAAGATATTAGCGGGTGGGATACCTCATCCGTCAAAGATATGAGCTATATGTTCTATTATGCTGATGCCTTCGACCAACCTATTGGTAGCTGGAACGTATCGAATGTTCAATATATGGGTAGTATGTTTTGCGAACTAGATGTCTTCAACCAAGATATTAGTGGGTGGGATACCTCGAGCGTTATCGACATGAGTTGGATGTTCGGTCAGGCTAATGCATTTAACCAAGATATTGGCGGCTGGAATACCTCAAGCGTGGAAAATATGAATCATATGTTTTGGAGTGCTGATAAATTTAACCAAGATATTAGCAGCTGGGATGTATCGAGTGTCAAAAATATGAGACAGATATTCTGCAATGCTAAGGCGTTCAACCAGCCTATTGGGGGCTGGAATGTGTCGGGTGTGACAGCCATGCACCGAATGTTCTGTGGTGCTACCAATTTCAATCAACCTATAGGAAGCTGGGACGTCTCAAGTGTCACAGATATGAGCTATATGTTCGATTATGCTGAAAAATTCAACCAGCCTATTGGCAGCTGGGATGTGTCGAATGTGAAAAACATGGAATGGATGTTTGGTCATGCTTATGCCTTCGACCAAGATATAGGAAGCTGGAATACCTCTAGTGTGACAGATATGAGCAGTATGTTTTGGGATGCTGGTGATTTTAATAAAGATATTGGGGGCTGGGATATTTCCAGTGTCACAGATATGAACTGGATGTTTAGTTTTGCTGATTCATTCGACCAAGATATTGGGGGCTGGAATGTTTCACGCGTAGAATATATGAGCGGGATGTTCTATCATGCTGATAATTTTAACCAAGATATTGGTAGCTGGGATGTGTCGAGTGTGACATATATGAACTGGATGTTTAGTTATGCTGATTCATTCGACCAAAATATTGGCAACTGGGATGTGTCAAGCGTCAGAAATATGACAGAAATGTTTTTAGATGTTACTTTATCAACATCAAATTATGAAAATCTGCTCAATGGATGGGCGAGTTTGCCAACACTGCAAACTTTTGTCCACTTTCATGGAGGAAATTCAAAGTATTCTTTGGCTGCTCTTGGCGCGAGGTTATCTCTTATAGGTAATTATTATTGGACAATTACAGATGGTGGACCCAATTGGCTTTAAATTGAAGATATGTTAACTAATCCTAAATCTAATTCCCTTTTTTTTCTTTTTTACTTGTTTTTATTCTCTATCAAATCTTAATTTATTTACGATCACTCCTTACCACCTTATTAGCCTAATTATTAATTATTTAAATGAAAGTCTGAAAAAACCAAGTAGCTAAAAAACTAAATTCAAATTAAAAATTTGATGTAATGTTATTATTTAAGATTATTTAAAAAAAACTGATGAGACTTTGATATCAAATTATAAAATTTTAAAAAATTTCTAATGGAGATTAAATTACTTAAAATTGGTTTTTAAAAAAATATAAGAAAATAAGATAAGAAAAATAGAAAAAACTTATAAGAGTTAAGATTTATATCATATTCTTTAATTTATTGGAGTTAATTAGATCAACGTAAATCGGATTTTTTTTAAACGTATATCAATTCTTTTGAGCAAAATAAAAGGTTGAAAGAAAAAAAAAGAGTTAGATTTTTTTGTATTCATCAATGTTTTTTCAATTCGAACTCAAGGAGTTGGCCCTCCATCATTAATGTGCCAGCCATTATTCTTGATAAGGACTATATCATGGGCATACTCAGCAGCGCCGCCCGAAGTATATTTTAAATCCCCTACGCCAAGGACGACACCACTTTGCACTCCTGATGTTAAATTTGACCATCCAATGAGCAAGCTATCATAATTCGCTGTAGATAATGAAGTACCGTTTAACATACCAATCATGACTGTAACGCTTGATATATTCCAACTACTTATATTTTGATTGAAAATATCTGCAGAATAAAACATTCCCAACATATTTGTAACGCTTGAAACATCCCAGCTATTTAAATTTTTATTGAAATTATTAGCATTTTGGAACATATAGTTCATATCTGTGACGCTTGATACATCCCAACTGCCAATATCTTGGTTGAAATCAGTAGCCGAATGGAACATTCCGCTCATATCCGTCACACTCGATACATGCCAACCCCCAATACTTTGGTTGAAATCAAGAGCATAACGGAACATATAGCTCATATCTGTAACGCTCGAAACATCCCAGCTACCAATATCCTTATTAAATTTATGAGCCTCTTGGAACATATAGCTCATATCTGTAACGCTCGATACATTCCAATCCCCAATGTCTTGGTTGAATATATGCGCACCATGGAACATAAACCTCATTTCTGTAACGCTCGATACATTCCAATCCCCAATATCTTGGTTAAAATTCTCAGCATCAAACAACATAAAGCTCATATTAGTAACACTTGATACATCCCATTGATTCATATTCGGTACTTGATCTATATTGGTGCATCCTCGAAAAGCTTGTGCTAAAGTAGTTGTACCTGTTAAATTTAAAATATCCGTTGCGGTAATATTAAGGTTAGCACACCCATAGAAATATCTTCCTGAATTTCCCAAGCGTAAGTCACTCCATTGCTTAATTTCAAGTAATTTCTCTTCATCGCCTACATTTCTGAAACTCCAACCTTCAATTGTTCCTGTGATACTAATAGTATATACACCTCCTGAAGCATATGTATGATTTTTATTAGTATCGTCCCAGCTTGTAATCATATTATTATTCCCATCGCCCCAATCAACATTAAAATTATAGGTTCCATTTGATTCTAAGGGTAATTGCACTTGAGAACTATTACTTACCCCAGGTTTTGAAGTATCCCACACAGATACAAAAGGATTTTCTTGGATTTGTCCGTCTGGGGGCAATAATAATAAGTTGTCACCCTCTTCTCCTTCTCGAGGCCAAAACGCGATTGATAAACTAAGGATTAAGACTCCAGCTACTATTATCGGAATAAGAATTAAAGCTAATTTTTTTTTATTAGCCATTTTATTTCACCTTAATGGTTTTTATATAATATTATTTTATATATATACCTTTTGATTTATCTTCTTGAATCATTTTTTACTTATTTCCTCATAATACCTTAAAACCTATGTTTTTATTGATTTTTACTTGATTTTTTCTTTACTCAATATTGAAGAATGTTTTAAATGCAATTGGTTTTTTGGTTTTTTATAAGGTTGCCAATTAATCATAATATCTTGTTCTATTTTATTATTCTTATAATCTAAAAACATAGATGGCCTTTCTTAAGTAGAGTGTAAAAAATTTATTATGAATTCATAATTCAAGTAAAATATGATATTATTACAATGAATATAAGAGATTTATTGCGTTGAAGTAATAATCTTATTTTTTCCTCTTATTTAATTGAAAATTCTTTTTCTCTTATAATTGCTATTAGCAACTTAATTTAGCAAATCGAGGATTATAATAGATTGAGATACAGGTTAAATAAGTGAAACTCTTATGGTAAATAAATTGATATTTTTCGCTGGAATAATCAGAGGGAAATTAAATAGATTTTATTTATACCGCAAGAAAAATAATAATAAAGATGGATAATGAGCAACAAATTTAATGATATGCTTTCTTTAGATTTAAAAAATTAAAATAATTCCGGATGTATAGGATCTTATGAAAAATAGAAAGAAAAAAGATTTATATATAGTTCATTTTTTTCATTGCTAGTTAAGTTATGAATATAAGAAAATTATAATTAAATAATCAACAGAACTAAGAAGACATATCATGGATAATATAATTGAAATACCCGATAATGAGAAAAAAATTCTACACCAGTTGGACTTGATTTGTGGAAAACATTTAAATTTAATACCGGAAATACAACATGAATCATTCGGGTACTCTGTAAAGGATGGACATATTACGGGATTAAGTATTTATAACCTTGGTATTACATCCCTACCTAAAAGCATTGGAGAGCTAAAATGGTTGAAAATCTTATATTTAAGAAATAATAAATTAAAAGACCTTCCCGAGAGTTTAAATGAATTAAAAAACCTTGAAAGGCTTTTTTTGTCTAAAAATGAATTAGCTATGTTCCCCGAATTTATATGGAATCTTCCTAATCTTATTACGGTTGGTATAAGGGATAATAGATTTAAAAAGATTCCTGAAATTCCAGAAAAAAAATATAAACTCCAATTCTTTTTTTTATCAAATAATCAATTAGCTTCGCTTCCTGAATCAATCGGGAACTTGACAAATCTTGTTTGGCTCTACTTAGATAATAATAAATTAACTACTCTCCCTAATTCCATAGGAAATTTGAAAAATATTTCCGAATTTTGGGTGAACGGAAATCAATTAACTTCTCTTCCCGAAAGTATTGGTGAAATGACAAATCTTCAACATTTAAACCTACATAATAACAAGTTAAAAACCCTTCCAGAGTCATTTTATAATTTAACAAATCTTATAGTTTTAAATGTATCCTACAATCCGCTCAATTCTATTCAAATAGAAAAAATGAAACACCTTAAATATCTTGGAATAATAGAAACGGGTATTCGAATTTCAGGTCGAAAAGGATTGAATATTACGAGAAGAGAACCTACGATGGAAGAGTTATATGAAAATATGATGAAGTAATATAGTAATTAACTTTAAAGTATGGGAGATGCTTAGGAGGTTATAAATTTGATGTAAATTAAATTATATTAAATAAAAGTAAAAATAACAATAATAAGAAAAAGAAAATAAAAAATAGAAAAAAGTTATAAATTTTGAGATTTACATCATGCTCTTAATAAATTTGAATTAATTAGATCAACGTAAATTGGATTTTTTTGAACTGATATACTTTTATGATTCAGGATTGAGAATTCTGAATACTATACAAATTTTATCCACTCTTTTTATCCCGATCTTTTTTTCAATTGTTAAGCACTCTATTATTGAAAATCATAAGTTGTTATATAATATGATGTTATTAATTTGCATTCTTTTAAACATCAAAGAAGCATAATTATTCTATGAGAAATTGCGAAATAAGTACAAAATAAGCCAAAAATCGATAAATAGATTTATAGCAAGATTTATATTAATATACTTCTTATTTGATATTTACATAGTGATCCATTATGATTAATAAAAAAATTCTTGCAGTGGTAGTTATAGCTGTCTTAGTAGTGAGCGGAGTGGCTATTGGTGTTTCAATTGCACTCTGGACTAGAGAAGAACAGGAGGGAGAACAATTATTCCTCCCCCTGGAAGAACAAGTGGTCATTGGAAAGAATTTATCATCCGTATGGGATACCACAAAACCTGGATTAACTAATGACACTCAAGTGAAATTGCCCTTGGAATCGAACGGAGACTATCTATTTCTCGTTGACTGGGGTGATGGGACTAAAAATAAGATTAAAAAATGGAATCAATCACAAGTGATTCATACTTATAGATCACCAGGTATATACACTATCAATATCACCGGAAAGATTATTGGATGGCGCTTCAATGATGAAGGCGATGAAGAGAAATTGCTTGAAATTAAACAATGGGGCGACTTACGCTTGGGGAATTCGGGAGGATACTTTTGGGGGTGCGCTAACCTTAATATTACCGCGACGGATATATTAGATTTAACGGGTACAACTACTTTAATGCGAGCTTTTCGAGGGTGCTCTAGTATTGATACAGTACCTGGAATGAATAATTGGGATGTATCAAGTGTCACAGATATGAGCGATATGTTCAGAGATGCTTCTGCTTTCAACCAAGATATTGGTACCTGGGATGTATCCAGCGTTACTGATATGAGTGGGATGTTTCTTCAAGCCGATTCATTTAATCAAGATATTGGTAATTGGGATGTGTCAAGTGTGACGAATATGTACAGAATGTTACGTGATACTGATATTTTTAATCAAAATATTGGAGACTGGGATGTTTCACACGTAGAAAATATGATGTGGATGTTCTGGGGTGCCAAAGCTTTTAATCAAGATATTGGCAGCTGGAATGTGTCAAGTGTTACTAATATGAATAATATGTTCCACAATGCTGATGATTTCAACAAAGATATTGGCGGCTGGGATGTATCAGACGTTATAACTATGAACGGGATGTTTTCCCATACTAAAACTTTCAACCAAGCTATTGGGGGATGGGATACTTCATCCGTCACAGATATGAGTTATATGTTCTATTATGCTGATGCATTCGACCAACCTATTGGCAGCTGGGACGTGTCGAATGTTCAATATATGGGCAGTATGTTTTGCGAATTAGATTTCTTCAACCAAGATATTAGTGGGTGGAATACCTCGAGCGTTATCGACATGAGTTGGATGTTCGGTCAGGCTAATGCATTTAACCAAGATATTGGAGGCTGGAATACCTCAAGCGTGGAAAATATGAATCATATGTTTTGGAGTGCAGATAAATTTAACCAAGCTATTGGCAGCTGGGATACCTCAAGGGTTACCGACATGAATTGGATGTTTTACAGTTGTGATGTTTTTGACCAACCTATTGGGAGCTGGAATGTTTCCAGCGTAATTGATATGAGTTTAATGTTTGCCTATACTAATAATTTTGACCAAGATATTAGCGGGTGGGATACGTCAAGTGTTAAAGATATGAGTGGAATGTTTTCACATGCTTATGCTTTCAACCAATCTATAGGAAGCTGGGATACTTCAAACGTGGAAGATATGTTCCAGATGCTCTGGTGTGCTCTTACTTTCGACCAAGATCTTAGTGGGTGGGATGTATCAAATGTAATAAATATGGGCGGAATGTTTAGCGAAACTAATGCTATGAATCTAAATATTGGCGGCTGGGATGTCTCGAGCGTAACCGATATGAGTTATATGTTCAGCAATGCTTCCGCTTTCAATCAAGATATTAGCCGCTGGGATACCTCACAAGTCACAGATATGAGCTATATGTTCCAAGATGCTACTATTTTTAACCAGGATATTGGCTATTGGGATACCTCACGCGTTAAAGATATGAGCCATATATTCCAATGGGCTGAAAAATTCAACCAAGATATTGGCTATTGGGATACCTCACAAATCACAGATATGAGCCATATGTTCCATAATGCTTATGATTTCAACCAAGATATTGGCTATTGGGATACCTCACAAGTCATAGATATGAGCCATATGTTCCATAATGCTTATGATTTCAACCAAGATATTGGCTATTGGAATACCTCACGCGTTACAGATATGAACCATATGTTCCATAATACTTGGTTTTTCGACCAAAATCTCGGAGACTGGAATACCTCACGCGTCACAGATATGAGCTATATGTTCCACGATACTTTTTTCAACCAAGATATTGGAAACTGGGATACCTCACAAGTGACAAATATGAGCTATATGTTCTTTTATAGCTATTTCAACCAAGATATTGGAAATTGGAATACCTCAAATGTTACTGATATGCATTCGATGTTCGAATTAGGCAGTTTCGACCAAGATATTGGAGATTGGGATGTCTCAAGCGTAACAGATATGAGCGATATGTTTAGACAGGAGTCCTTATCAACGACTAATTACAATAGTCTATTAATCGGTTGGGCGAATTTGCCCACATTGCAAAGTTTTGTTAATTTTCATGGAGGAACTTCACATTATACTTCTGGTGGTGCTGCAGAATATGCAAGAAATACAATACTTATTGGTTTTTATAATTGGAATATTGATGATGGTGGACCAGCTTAATAATCTTGCTAATAAACTGAAGATTTTTTGATTAAACCCAAATCTAACTTTCTTTTTTTTTCTTTTTTCTTCTATACTGGTTTTACTCCTCTTTCAAATCTTAGTTTATGTCCAGTATCTATTCACTACGTTATTAGCCTGATTAATAATTATAATAATGCTCACAAAAAATCCTTAAAAGTCTTATATCATTGAGGAAGGTTTAAATCCTACATATTCTTAATTTTTATTTGCTAGAGAATTTAAAATCATAAAAATATAATTTAAAAAAGTGGTTGATGGTGAAAATTCTAATAGCGTATGATACAAAGTATGGAAATACTGAAAAAGTAGCCAAATTAATCGCAGAAGGAATCAGTTCTACCGAGGGTAATGAAGTAATAGTTAAAAATGTAAAAGAAGTAAAACTGAAAAAAGAAGATTCCTATGAATTAATTGTAATAGGATCTCCGAATCATTTTGGACGGCATATAGGGTCGGTAAAGAAATTTATCAATAAACTTCCAAAATCTCAATTAAAACTAAAAGCCTATGCGGTATTTGATACCTGTATTACGCCTGATTTTGAGAAAGCTGTTAAAGCGATGGAGAGACAGATTAGTGAAACGATGCCGAATTTAATAAAAGTAAGTCCAGGACTGTCCATAAAAGTTGAGGGTATAGGAGCTTCAAAAGGGCCTATAGTAGATGAAGACCTTCCAAAATGCAAAGAATTCGGAATTAAATTAATACAAGAATATAAATCCTTATGAGTATAAGAATCAAGTCAGATTCTCATATTGAATTATGTTTTTTAAAGAATTTGTAATGGAAATTAAATCATTGAAAATTCAGTTCAAAAAATATAATATAATAAGATAAGGAAAATAAAAAAATAGAAAAACCTTATAAAAGTTAAGATTTATATCATACTCTTTAATTTATTGGAATTAATTAGATCAACGTAAATTGGATTTTTTTCGAACTTATATTAATTCTTTTTAGTAAAAAAAAAAGGTTAAAAGGAAAAAAAAAGAGTTAGATCTAGGTTTAATCAACATATCTTTAATTTTACGGCTTCTGGCCACCATCGTTTATAATCCATTTTTCAGTACCCGTAAGGTAATCATGGGCATGTTGAGCAGCGCTGCTATATTGTACATCCCCTACCCCAAGAGTGACACTTTCTTGCAATGTTGTTAAATTTGACCAGCCAATGAGCAAGCTATCATAATTCTCAGTGGTTAATGCACTATAGTTGAACATACCGGTCATATCTGTGACGCTCGAGACATCCCAACTGCTTATATTTTGATTAAAATCCTGAGCACCATAAAACATTTCACTCATATCGGTGACACTAGAAACATCCCAACTCCCGATGTCTTGATTGAAAAAATCTGTTAAGTAAAACATTTGTTTCATTTTTTTTACGCGTGAAACATTCCAGCTACTTAGATCTTGGTTGAATTCATTGGCACTCCTAAACATATAACTCATATCTTCCACACTAGATACATTCCAGTTGTTAATATCTTGATTAAAGTCAAAGGCATACCGAAACATCGAATACATATCTATCACGCTGGAAACATCGCAATTGCTTATATTTCCATTAAAAATTTCAGCACTGTAGAACATAAAGTTCATATATTTAACACTAGAAACATCCCAGTTAGTTAGATTTTGATTGAATTTTTCAGCATCATAAAACATATAACTCATATCTTCAACACTTGAAACATTCCATCTGCTTATATCTCCATTGAAATTAATTGCATCCCTGAACATTCCACTCATTATTTTAACATTCGATACATTCCAGCTGCTTATATTTCCATTAAAATTAATTGAATCCCTAAACATATCTCTCATATTTGTGACGCTTGAGACATCCCAGTTACTTAAATCTTGATTGAAATTATAAGTATAATAAAACATTGACCACATATCTGTCACGCTTGAAACGTTCCAGCTGCTTATATTTCCATTGAATTTTTCAGCACTAGCGAACATTGCATACATATTCCAAACGCTTGACACATCCCATTTAGTTAAGGTTTGATTGAAATTATCAGCATTATAGAACATCGAATTCATATTGATAACGCTTGATACATCCCAGCTACCAATATCTTGGTTGAAATTATAACTGTATCCAAACATTCCTTGCATATCTTTCACGTTCGACACATCCCAGTTACTTAAATCTTGGTTGAAATCATGAGTAAAACGAAACATACATTTCATATCAGTCACGCTCGCTACATTCCAGCTGCTAATATCTTTGTTAAAAATAAAAGCATCTTGGAACATAAAGCTCATATCGGTGACGCTCGATACATTCCAGCTACCAATATCTTGGTTGAATTTATGCGCACCTTGGAACATAAACCTCATTTCTGTAACATTCGATACATCCCAGCTAGTAATATTTTGGTTAAAATTCTCAGCATCAAAGAACATAAAGCTCATATTAGTAACATGTGATACATCCCATTGATTCATATTGGGTATTTGATCAATATTAGTACATCCTCGAAACGCTTGGTCAAAAGTAGTTGTATCTGTTAAATTCAAAATATCCGTTGCGGTAATGTTGAGGTTAGAACAGCCATAAAAATACCCCCCGGAATTTCCTAAACGCAGGTCTCCCCATTGCTTAATTTCAAGCAACTTTTCTTCATCTCCTCCATCAGCAAAACTCCAACCTTCAATTTTTCCCGTTATATATATATTATATATGCCTTCTGAAGTGTAGGTATGTTTCACTTCAGTTTGGTTCCACTTCATTATCGTGGCTTTTGTTCCATCACCCCAATAGACCTCAAAATTATAAATCCCAGTTTCTTCTAAGGCTAATTGCACTTCGTTACTATTACTTACCCCAGACTTTGAAGTATTCCACACAGATACAAAAGCATTTTCTGGGATTTGTCCCCCTGGGGGCAATAAGAATAAGTTTTCACCTTCCTCTCCCTCTCGGGGCCAAAACGCGATTGATAAACTGAGTATGAGCACCCCTGCGGCTATTATCGGAATAAGGATTAAGGCTAATTTTTTTTTATCGATCATTTTATTTCACCTTAATAGTTTTTATATAAGATCATTTTATATATATACCTTTTGATTTATCCTCTTTGACTATTTTTTACATATTTCCTCATAATACCTAAAATCTATGTTTATATTGATTTTTACTTGATTTTTTTTTTACTCAATATTGAAGAATATTTTGAATGCATTTGGTTTCTTGTTTGTTTATAAGGTTGCCGATTAATCATAATATTCTGTTCTATTTTATTATTCTTATAACCTAAAATCATAGAGGGCCTTCATTTATTACACTGGTTTTTAGAAAATCTTAATGATTTCTTAGGAAAAAGGATTAGCGAATTAAAATAGCTATTTAAATACAATTTATAGAAAACTTAAAATGATTATAAAAAAATATACAAATAAAATAATAGAAAATAAAAAATAGAAAAAAATTATTAGAGATTTTAATACATAGGAGGCATACCGCCTCCCATACCACCCATACCGCCTCCCATACCTCCCATACCTGGGGGCATCCCACCAGCTCCTGGAGGGGGCATTGAAGTTTTGGCACCGGCGATTACATCGTCTATCCTTAAGATCATCGAAGTCGCCTCCGTCGCGCTCTTAATTGCTTGGATTTTGACGACAGTTGGTTCTACGACTCCATCTTGCATCATATTCTCCACAACTTCCCCATTTTCGAGGTTGAATCCCGCAAATTTATTGCCCTTCTGATGAGACGCGCGTAATTTCATCAAAATTTCAATTTGGTCAATTCCCGCGTTTTCAGCTAAGGTTTTTGGAACGATATCAAGGCTGTCGGCGAAGATTTCGACCGCGAGTTGTTCGCGTCCGCCTAAAGTAGAGGCATATTCGCGTAATTTAATTGCGGTTTCCAATTCCGGAGCACCTCCACCTCCAACGATCTTCCCATCTTCCACGATGTCTCGTACCACACAGAGCGCATCGTGAATAGCTCTCTCCACTTCATCAACGATTAATTCTGTTCCGCCTCTGATTAAAATCACGACGGACTTGGGATCCACACATTCTTCAATAAAAATCCAGGATTCTCCCATTATTTTACGTTCTTCCACTAATCCAGCTTTTCCTAATTTTTCAGCGGTGATATCGTCAAGATCATTGAAAATCGATCCAGAAGTAGCTTGTGAAAGTTTTTCAAGGTCAGATTTTTTCACACGTCGTACTGCCAAGATTCCTGCTTGAGATAAGAAGTGTTGAGCCATATCATCGATTCCTTTTTGGCATACCACGACATTTGCGCCAGAATTTTTAATTTTTTCAGCCATTTTTCGGAGCATATTCTCTTCTTCATCTAAATACTGTTGAATTTGTTCTGGGCTTGTGATTTGTAATTTGCTATCGAATTCAGTTTTTTCAATTTCGATTGCTGATTGTAATAAAAGGATTTTGGCATCTCTGACACTTTTTGGCATTCCAGGATTCACGACTTCCTTATCTAAGATGATGCCTTTAATTAATTTGGTATCATCGATCATTTCTCCTTCTTTCTTTTGAATTTGCACTTTATCAATGTCAGCTACCCATTTTGCTTCTTCG
The DNA here is from genome assembly GCA_016839555.1 of Promethearchaeota archaeon. GTDB lineage: Archaea > Asgardarchaeota > Lokiarchaeia > Sigyniarchaeales > SOKP01 > TEKIR-8. The sequence continues at coordinate 982 of JAEOUA010000001.1, read as the reverse complement.
TCTTTTTCAGCTATCGCTTTGATAGCATCAATACATAATTCTGCAAGCATTTCTCTGCTTTCTGATACGATTTTCGAAGACATACAAGTCATAGCAGCATTTTTAAGCCCTTCGTAATCATCAATCCCGCTGTCAATTGACATTTGATTTAAAATTTCAACTGCTTTGTCGGCAGCTTTTCTGAATCCTTCAGTTATTACTGTAGGGTGAATTTTTTGTTCAAGGAGCTTTTCAGCTCGTTTTAAGAATTCGCCCGCAAGAATTACGCTGGTAGTCGTCCCATCGCCAACTTCCGAGTCTTGGGTTTTAGCAACCTCGACCATCATTTTAGCTGCGGGATGCTGGACATCAATTTCTTTCAGAATTGTAGCTCCATCATTAGTGATGACTACATCTCCAAATTGATCAACCAACATTTTATCCATACCGCGTGGTCCTAAAGAAGTTCTTACAGCTTCTGCAATTACTTTCGCAGCGGCAATATTATTATGCATGGCATCTTTTCCACGAGTTCTTTCGGTGCCTTCTTTCATTATAAATATAGGTTGTCCTCCTAATTGCGCCATAAATTATCACGTTTTAATTTTTTATTTAAGTTTTATTTAAGTTTTTATTATATTTGCTTTTTATAAATATTGAACTTAATTTTTTTAATTAAAGTAAAATTTTAAATTTTTTGATTTGGAGATCATTTAAATATAAAAATGATTATTAAGCAGAACAACTGATTTTAGTTAAATAAAAACTAATAATAATTTTAATGAGGTATAAATTTTATAGTCTATCGAAAGATTTTAAATGTTACTAATCTTATATCAACCTTAAAATAATCCAAAAACATCTAAGAAATATGACAGATACAGAAATTAGAAAATTAAGGAAATTATTTGATCGCTGGATAGAGCAGCATCAATCTCATAAAGACACATATACAAAATGGCGAGATATTGCTAAAACAAAGAATTTAGTTCCCTTAGTAAAT
>JAEOUA010000005.1 GCA_016839555.1 Promethearchaeota archaeon | reverse complement strand
TCTTCTTTTTTTTCTTTATTAATCAAAATAATATTGACAAAATATCAACTGAAAAATTGAGATTTTATGACAAAAAGTGACAAAAATTAATTACTGATTTACTGACAATATATGATTAGTGACAACAAAAAAATTAAAAAATAAAAAATAGAATAAGTTATTTCTTTTTCTTTCTTTTCGCGCTTTTATCGATACGTTTTATAATTAGGGCGTCTGCGTGGACTTTACAGTTCTTAAGGATAATTTTAAATCCACCTATTCCACCAGCACCAGGAATGGTCATTGTTTGGGTGCCCAGTGGAACCATAGCACCCTCTTCTGCCCATTCTTCTTCATATTCCTCCTCTTCTTCCTCTTCTACCCACGTCGCTACAACAGGATGTTCTTTTTCTTTTAACCACTCTCGTAGCTCGTTCATATTTGAAACATCTTTTTCTGTGGCAATTTTGGGTTGAAGATCTTCAGGAATAAATTGTTTTACTCGTTCCTTTAATTCACTATTCATCCATACAGTTAATTCAATTCCGTGTTCAAGCCCTTCTTGGATAGCATCATATATCTGAAACTTTGGACTTGCAATATATTGAAGGCTTATGCCGTTAAATCCAGGCATTTGTTTCCCGCCTCCTGTTTGGTTTGCCATCGTTGAAAAAGCCAATCCATTTATTGCTTTCATATCGGCATTTCTATCGATGATACCGTGTCCGTTTACTTCAGGAATATAGAAATCGATAGCCTCGAAGCATCCACAGGAAGTATGTGGCCACTCCATCCCAGAATAGAGATATACTCTCTCCACTTCTCCTAATGAGCGCTTTTTTGTGATTTCATTAACACCAGTATATTCGCCAGCAACTCCATTTATACATTCTCCGGGAGGTACCGCATAAATAGGTCCCTTTGGGTCTACTTTAGCAGCCGCTCTCGCGTCAAACCAATTTATTGAGCCACACAAACTTGTCCTATCAGGTGTGATAGTACATACATGTGTTGGAGCGAAGCTTTGACACAGAACGCATCCATAAAACATATCAACATCATCATCATGCAAACCGCGTGCTCTTTCATCCCTTTTTTCATATGTTTCTATTGCCATATCATAATATTCTTCTATGACATCAGCATTGGTGATCATTGTTACTTGTGCCTGCTCTATAATAGGTAATTCTGCTTTGAATAATCTAATAAGTATAGTCCCCATTTGCTTAAAAGAATTAAATCCCTTTTCAATCGCTTTTTTAGAAACTCGCATCCAGTTAGTATAACGCTGATTTAGGTGCATCACACCATTTATAAAGTTGCAGAATTCGTGAATACGTCTCTCAAAGACAGCCTCTAAATCCTCTTCTAATTCTTTACCAGCAACTTCTACCAAAATTCCGATAGGATGTCGGGATCCCTCTTCCATTTCTCCTAAATCAATACCTCTAAGAATAACTTCCCCATCTTTTATTTCCGAGGGTTTTCGAACTTTAACAAGTTCGAAATGTTTAGGTATTTTAGGTCCTCCAAGTTCTACAAACATTTGTTTGGAGCGGATTCGTTCCCCCTCATAGACGGGGCCAACATCCACAGGCATGTCGCTAAAACTCATAACTTTTACCTCTTTTTATATAATTATTTAGTTATTTTTATTTAATTAATTTATAAATTCTTTATAACTCCCTCTAAGAATTCTTTCCATTCGTGCATTTCCAAGTTAGGAAGACTAAATCGAGCATTAGGATGGGCATATCTGTCCAAATCAATGGTTCTAACCCAATTAGTAAAATTTTTGAGTCGACTGAGTGTTTGGCTAACATAAAAAACGAGATGTCCTCCAAAAATTGCCATTTCATATTGTCCCCCACCGTCTAATCCCTTCCAATCTTTATCTGAGAGTCTATCTGTTATATTAATCAAGTTCATATCGTGTACTTTATCCTCACCAAGATTCTCAATCAAATATTTATAAGTATGCCCCGTAGCTACTACATTACAGCCCAATTTTTTCGCAATTTCAATGTAATAATCGATCACCTTTTTCCCATCAAGTTCCCAGGTTAAAGACTCAGATCCTATTACCATGACTTTTTTCTTTGGTGCATTAATGATATTAGCCATTACTTCGGGGTCACTCACAGTTGTGCCCATTTCAGGCCCAGGGATAATCGCCGCCACCAAGTGATAACTTGGAAAGCTTTAGCTTTCTGATATGGCCTAGCCATGGGTTTTACCTCCATCTGTTTCTTTTTTAAGTGACATTTACATCATCAAATTATATTCTAATTTTTTTACATTTTCTATTTAAAGTATTACTGATAATTAGATTTATAATCAATTCTTAAAAAAATTTTTTTTTTATCTAAAAAACAAAACAGACAAAATTTAAGAGAAAAAATAAGTGGGGAGTTTAATTGAAAATTAGATTTGATTTTTTTTGTATTTTTTTTCATTCTTATTGATTTTTTTTTGAAGAAATAATTCCGTTCATAAGATTATAATTATTTCTGCTTTTGAAAGTTGATTATGAATTGTAAGAATTGTTTTCATAAGATTTTAGGATTCAAAATTATATCTCATTTAAAAATTTTTTAGAAAATAACAAAAATTTTTATTTTAGCAGAATTAATGTAATGTATTAATCCTATTATTTAAGAGATTTTATATTATAATATCAATTTTGAATATTTTGAGAATTATTGTTAAAAGGAAATGAATCATGGTGTATGAACCAATTGAGATGGTGAATGGAATACTTAGCGCTTTAATGATATTAATTTCATGGGGGGTTAGCATAAAAATTAGCTACAAATATTTTATTTTGAAGGAATCCGCCTTTCTTTACTTGGGATTATCTTGGTTTGGGATAACTAGTCCATGGTGGGGTTCTACGCTTTCATTTATCACATATTTGATTTTTGGTACAGGAATAAGTCTTGAACTTTATTTATTATCAACGATAACTTTTGTGCCAATATTTTTAGTATTTTTTTTAAAAGCATTTATAGAATTGATGTGGGAGAAGTATCGTAAGATTATTCTTATTTTTTTTTCTGTTGAAGGGATAATTTTTGAAATCTTTTATATTTATTTTATTTTAGTAGATCCCCAATTTTTAGGAGTATTAGAGAGTATAATTGATATTAGATTTAAAGGATTTGTTATGATCTATTTAATAACGATAATTTTAATACTGTTATGCTCTGGAGTTCTTTTTGGAATATTTTCATTAAAATCTAAAAATCCCGAGGTAAAAATTCAAGGAAAATTTTTAATTGCAGCCTTTATATCATTCTCAATTGGAGGGTTTTTAGATTCCTCTATACCTTTAAATTTCATCACTTTAGCTTTATCCAGAATCATTTTAATTTCATCATCTATAGAGTTTTATCTAGGATTTATTTTTCCCAAGTTTTTAAGAAAATTTTGCACTCCAAAAGTCAAGGAATGAAAAATGAACCAAATAATAATCTTTAGCACTATTGTTTTGATAGTGTTAAGAGCGGTTAACACTGTAGTTTGCGGCAATTTTTATAAAGTAACAAAAAATTTAAAATATCTAATATTAGGAATTGGTTGGCTTTTGTGGGAAATTTCTGGATTTACTGCCTTATTTTTAGTATTTGTTGAAAATGAAATATATATGTATTTGATTATATTTCATAATGCTATTTTATCTTTATCGGCAATAATATTTCTCTGTTATGGATTTAATCTATTTTTTATTGAAGTGTCTAAAAAAATTTTGATTTATACCATTTCGGTTATTGTGGTAATGAACTATATGCTCCTTTTTGTCTTTGGTTTTCCTTTAACAATACGCTTTTGCTCTTTAATATTAAACATTATATGGATTAGTAATTTAATCTTTCTTTTAATAAAATTGAAAAAAGATAAAATAATTCTTGAAACACCTAAAAAAGGGTTTCTATATAGTATAGTAGGAATGATCATTGCATATTTACCTATTGGAATTCTTATTCAAATGAAGGGTTATAGTTTTGGTTTATATTTTGCAGAAGACACACTATTCATAATCCTTAATTACGGTTATCTTTTTTTATTAACCGTTCTTTTAACAATTTTTACTATTTATTTAGAATTTAAGTTATCAGATTCTCAAAAATATGTCCTAAAAGATAAATATTCTCACGATTTAGGAAATGCTCTTCAAAGTATTTATATGGCTATTGAAATTCTTGAAGAAAGAATTCTTAATCAAGATGAATCATCTGAACTTAAGGAGCTATTGGAAAGGAAAAGAAAAGAGGCTTCTGATTTGCTTAAAGAAATAAGAGATTTATAAATAAAAATTGTACTAATAATATAGTTTAGATCTAATTCTTCCTTTAAGAAATATATAAGAGATTTTTACAAATTAAATTAATAAAGAATGAGATTTATTTGAAGCAAAATATTATATTAAGTTATAATATAATTAAATTTAACTTAATTTGTGTGAATTTAGTTGTGCGAATTTAAGATAATCGACAAAAAAGTAGATAATCAACTCGCAGAAGATGTGGTTCTTTTATCTTATTCAGACGGCAACAAGCTTTTATTAAAAGATATTTTAGGCATTGCTAATGAAGCTGAATCCGCATTAATCTATGAGGTTAATACTTTAGATCAAACCTGTACGATAATACAACATCCCATTGTTAATCCTTTTATTTCGCTTCTCGAAAAAATAAATGATGATACAGTTACATCCACCGATATAGACCAATTTCAGGCTAAACTGGAAGAACTTAAGAAAGACTTATAATTTAAAAAGAAATAAAGAAAAAATAAAAAATAAAAAAAAAGATATTAGCATATTATTAAGAAGATAAAAATAAAGGCTATTATCTCTTGATTATTTTTCAGCAGGTAATATTTCAATCTCGATTGCAGAGACATTACTCTCGCTGCCGTCTTTATTCGTTACTTTTTCAGTTGTAATATTTATTTCGCCGTATTTGGTTCCCTTGGCAAATTTCCTAATTAATAATTCACCTACATCTACAGCCCTAGAAATGGACCTTCCTCTCGCGAGCAATTTGGCGGGCTTTCCTTCATTTAAAGAGCCCATAGCTGACATGACATAATTCATTGATCTCTTCTTTCCAATATATACGTTAGAATTATCATTTTCTGGCGCCAACTTATATCACCTATATTTTCTAAGTTTTACTCAATATTTTTCTCTAAATTAGTTCTTGTTTTAGTATTATTTACTTCCAAAATAAAATTTTTCTTTTCAAAGAACTAACAAAAGAATTGCTTTATTTTTTAAATTAACTATTTACCAATAAATTCGGTAGCTTTTTTTTCTTTTAGTGCGATAAGAGATAGTTTAAAATCTTTACTTTTTAAAGTTCTCCGCCATGCTTTGTTTTCTAAATCTAACTGCTTTTCAATTATTTCTCGAAAATAGGTATGTATTTTTTTTTGATTAATTTAATTGCCAAACCTTGTCCTTTAGGAGGTATTAAATGCATTGCTTGTTCTTTAGAATATTCCATTAATTTATTATGTGGGAGTACTTTATTAATTCCTAATTCCATTTCAAAAGCTTTTTTAGCTGGAATGCGATCCCCCAAGTAAAATAATTCCTTTGCTTTTTGAAATCCTATGATGAAGGGAAGTAAATAAGTTGTTGCAAAATCTGGCATTATAGCTTTAATAGTAAATTCTTTATTCCCTTAATATATTAAAAAAATTGATACCGTTATACTTTAATTTTGGGAGATAATTATTAATAAAAATCAAAATCTTCTATATTTTTTACTCCAAAATATTTAAATAAAACATATACCTTTTAAATATAATTATTTCAATACTAATTTGAATAATGAGCTGAAATTGAATGTTTTGTCCAAATTGCGGAGAAAAATTAATTAATCCGAACCAAAAATTCTGTCAAGTTTGTGGAGCAAACCTTAAAGAATTAATTCCAGGGTATGCAATAGAGGAGGTTGAATCTAATAGCTATTCAAAAAATGCATTAAATCCTCAAACGGAGATTTACAATCAACAAACACCTCAGCTACAACAAATCAATAAACAAGGTATTCCAAATAAATACGCAAAAAGTTGTTTTGCCTGTGCTCTTATATCGTTTATTATTGGAGATATAACTGGGTTTTTAACCTTTCCCGCAATATATTTATGGCCTTTTTTGATATTGTTAACTATTTTGACTATTATTGGTTTAACTTTTGGTATTTTATCAAGGACTTACAAAAAACGATCTGAAGAAATAGAACCTGTATCTGGTCTTCGGAAAGCTGGGAGTGTGTTAGGAATTATAGGTATTGTGTTCAATTCTATTAGTTTATTACCAACTCTTATAATACTGATGTTTTTTTTCTCATGAATTTCTAGTATTTTCAAAATAAGAAATGATAACTGAAAAAATTTTGAATATTATTTGGATTAAAACAAATCTTTACTTCAATTAAAATAATATTAAATTCTATTCCTATGCTATTTTTAAATAGAAAATCAGCAAAATTTTCTAAGTTTCTCTTCGAAACTAGTTGTTGTGTAATATTATGAAGTTTTTAAGCCGAAATTTTTATAAATTCAAATTTATTATGAAAGATATGCAACAAACTAAATCCCCTAAAAAAGATATATTTCAAAGGTTCAAGGATAAAATTGAGGAATTAAAAGAGACTTTACCTCCTACTGGTAGAGAATTTGGAAATAGCTGCGCAAGACACACTTTTATTAATATTTTGGATGTGCTGGATTTAGAAGAATTCGACAGTTGTTATTATAATAATCTTGCAATTCCTTTTAGTGGTTTTGGCTCCTATATAAGTGATAAAGGATGGAAGGGTCCATGTGGAGTTGTGTCTGGCGCAATAGCAGCTATTGGGATCATAATGGGAGATCATGAGAACACTAAATCTCAACAAGTTCCCTTAGTTTTTACAAAGGCAATACAGTTTGCTTATAAATTTGAAGAAAAATTTGGTTCTGTAAGCTGTCATGACTTAGTTGGCTTAGATTTATCTAAAGATTATCAGAAATATAAGGAACAACATATCTGGGAAAAGAAATGCTGTGATTTTATTTACTTCTCTATTGATCTGGTGAGCAAATTGACTCGAAAAGATTTAAAAACAAAATGGCAATAATCAAGAAAGTTCTTTCTTTCAATTTTATTTAATATGATGATTTGCCTTTTATTTTCTTTTCATAAAAAAATATCCTAAAATTCATTTAGCTTCATATAATTACAATAGGAATCAGTTTAATTAATGAATATCTTCTCTTTAATATTGAATTTTTAAATATCAATGTGAACAAATAATAATTAAAAGATACATATTTAAAAAATTTTAAATGATGAGTTATGACATTAAGAGAATCTATAAATCGGGTTCGATCTAACATCTCTAAAAAAATTATCAATGAAAAAATTGTTAAGCTTATCATGTACAGCTTAATGGGAATTTATATTGGTTTATTAATAGTAGGACATATTATTGCGACTCTTGCGACAGGATATACCATATGGGATAATTGGATTAGCGATTTAGGAGGGGGAAAATATACTCCCGCCCCTTATTTATATGATATTGCTTGTATAGCTGCGGGTACTTTATCTATTCCCTTTATATTTTACATAGAAGAGTTTCTTACACCAGATTTAAAAAATACTACTAGAATGAGAATAAGATTTGCAGAAGCTGCCTTTGTTTTCGGTTTAATGGGAGCTATATCCTATATTGGAGTGGGAATATTCAGCGAAGATAGAAACTTTTTTGGCCTGCATGGTCTCACTTCTGAGCTGGCTTTCGGTGGATTTACACTTAATGCCTTCTTTACTGGATGGTTTATAATCTTCTATAAAACTAAAGTTCCTAAACTTTTAGGAGCTTATGGGGTCATTGGTCCTTTAACTTTCTTAATTTTGTTTGTTATCATCTCGAATCCTTTATTTGAATGGCTTTTACTTTTTTCAATCCTTCTATGGCTAATTCCATTCTCACTTGCAGTATTCCACAAATCAGAATAAACCGATAAGGAAAATATTAAAAAATCAATTATTTTTTTTATTTTTTATTTTGTTTTATTTCGAGAAATTTTTCCTAAATTTTTTAAGGAATTTTTGTTTATCTTCAAATTCATACCAAGCAGATGCTTGTTTTTCAAGTTCATATGCATCATCATAAGACTTATCTATAAAATGGTTTGAACAGAGTTTTATAGCATTAAGAACGGTTTGGTTTTTCGTGGATAAGAAGCGCGCTTTTTCAAGTGCCATTTTCATTAATTTTCCTTCTGATTCAGCAATTTCATCTATTAAATTTATTTTAACAGCCGTTTCAGGAGTTATTCTCTCAGAAAACATAAGCATTCGTTTTGTCCACGGAGATCCTATAATTTTAGTGAATAGAATGGTACATCCCGTTCCAGGAAAGATACCTGAATAAATCTCAGGCATTTGGAAAAAACTATTGCTAGTTGCGATTCGATAATCACAACAGATCATAAACACAACACCCTCCCCCATAGTTCGACCATTAACTGCACAAATTGCTGGCTTTCCGTTAAATATTAATTTGCATATATCTGCAGCAGTTCCTTCTAACTGTTTTACGGCAGCATGGTCACTTCCATCAATATAATCTAAATCCATACCTGTACTAAAAGAATCCCCATTATTTGTGAGGAGGATGCCTCTAATATTTTCAGCATCTTGGCAATAGGTAATAGCATCTCTTAAATCTCTTAAAAAATCAATGGTAAAAGCATTCGATCTATGGGTGCGATTTAATTTGATAACTCCAAAACGCTTTTCTTTTGAAAATTCAATATACTCTCCAAAGTGCAACATTTTTGATCTTATTAACTTTAATTTAACCTAATTATTGATTGATAAATAATTATAATAATTTAATTAAATCTGATTAAATTCAAAAATTCAATAATTGATAAATTAAAAAAATATTATATTATATCTTCTAAATATTCAGATGAAATTGCCTCAATTTTTTTCCTAAGGATAGCTCGTTGTTTTATAATGCCTTTTACTTTATTAACAATTATTTCTTCTAATTCATTACTTTTTGGAATAGGTAGAATTATATCCTTAATACGATCTCCAATCGTGGCAATTGTAGATTGAATAACTATGTTTGCATTGATTTGTTTTTGAACAATTGAGGTATTTAATAGATAAAAAAACAAGAAAGGATTTAATTTTTTATAATCCTCGATTCTAATAATTTGGAAATGACTCTGTATTAATGATTTTATATCTCTTTTTTCTGACAACATACAAGTCTTTCCAATTAGTCTACCCCCATCTTGAACAAATAATATATCATTTATTTTTAAATCTTGTTTAAATTTTTCATATATTTCTTCTGATACGCTATGAGTTGGGTCAATTTTTAATTCCCAATTTGTTATATCTGATGTTCGTATATATGGAATATCTCCAGTTCCATAATACTTTTTTTTTACTCCTTGTCCGCTAAAAATAGAAATTAATCCTTGATCAATTAATTCCTGTATTGTTACTAAATTATAATTTGATTCTAACTTTTTTAAATCCTTTTTTATAGTGGGATCATAAAATCGAGGTATTAGACTACGAGACCTAAGTTTTGAAACAGGTATGAGAAAACCATTTTTATCATATTTTGAGATATATTTATCTTTAATCTCTTTATACTTATTGGTTATTATAGGGAAATCATCATCAATAATTTTATTTCCATTCTCATCATAAAGAATCTCCCCTTTATTATTCATTTTATAAATTATATTGTCTCTCGAATCATGACCACATTTATCAGCAATAGCCATGAAAATATTATAATCTTTATTAGTAGGTTCCTTTTGTAAAAATAAAATACAAGTTTTTGTAGATGTATTAGGTAGAAATGTTTCGATTGGAGCATCAATGACAGCTAATATTTTAGCATTATTCATAATATATTTTCTTATATATTCTTGAGTAGGATTTCCCAAAATTCCTTCAGGTAAAACTATCGCCATTTTCCCTCCCTTTTTAAGAAATTGAAGACATCTCTCGATAAACAAAATTTGAGGTGGTCGATTCTTTTTTATTTTATTAGTTTTTTCTATTATTCCATCGGTTGTTTTCCATTTATGAGATAAATCATATTGAGATAAAATAGTTTTATTTTTGATTTTTATTTTTGAACCAAAAGGAGGATTGGTTAGAAGGAAATCAAAAGAATTTAATTTAATACTAACTTTTGTTGCATCTTTCCAGTTTGTTGGTAATTCTAATGAATTTTCGCAGAAGATATTTTCCTTACCATTTCCTAATATTGCCATATAGGCTCTTGTAACTTTAGTTAAAAATCTATCTTTATCGATTCCTTTAAAACATTTTAAAAGAATATTATTCCATTTTTCATAAAATAACCTCTGTGACCATTTTTTTTCAAGTCGTTCATTTTGAAGTTCTTCCCAAATATATGTTAAAGCAATAACTAAAAACCCCCCAGAACCACAAGCCGGGTCAATAATTTTATCTCCTGGATTTGGATTTAATATCTTAACACATGTTGTCACTACATTTCTAGGTGTAAAAAATTGGCCCTCACTGCCTCTTAAAGCAGGTCCAATAAAAACTTCGAAGGCTTTTCTTATAGCATCCCGATTTGCTTCTGTTAAACTATAGTTCTGTAATGCTCCCACAATATATTTTAGAGCTTTATTATCTATCTCAATTTTATCGTTTGGATCAAAAATATTACTATATTCACTTCTAACATTATAAAATAAAGATTCAATTCTTTTTCTTACATCATTAGAATCTTCACCTATCCCAACTCTGAAGGATATTTGTTCATTAGGATTCTTATTCATTTCGTCGTAAATTTTACAAACCAATAAATTAATGATTTGAGTAGCAATTGTCTCATCTCTAGTTATTCCGATTAAAGTTCCAGCTAAATGATTTCTTATATCTTTAAATATTAAAGTAAGGTTTCTTGGTTTAATAAGATCTTTTCTTTTATATTTACCAATATCTTCAATTCTTTCCCCTTTTCTTGGTAAATTTGGAATTTCTTCATATGATATTTTATAATCCTTCTTAATAACTTTTCTTAGATATAAATGTTCTAAACCATTAAACCATACACCTATTACGGCAGGAGAGGGATTCATATATGATTTTAATTGTTCTTTTCCATCTTTTCTAGTTTTAGATTTGCATTCAACTATAATATACAAATTATCTGGAGTTTTTTTAGGAGTTTCAAAAACCGCTATATCTACTGGTCCAATTTTCTGAGTTCCTTTTTTAATATAATATTGTGGTCTTGTCTGAATTAGTTTTTTTGAATAATTTAATTCTTTTACCAATTTTTTTTGAAAGGGTTGTATAGCATCTAATTCCTCTGGTGTGGCTTTTATTTCTTTATTAGTCACAAAATCGAAAATATAACCCTCTTTAGGGCTAATTATACGCCCATTAAGAGATCTCTGCAAGCTCATATTTCCTTATATGTTTTTGCTTTTTTACTTAATCGATCCTAAATATCAAAAGTTTAAATAATTTATTATCTTGCCACTGAAAAATGCTTGAATTCATTTTATCTTAATTTTTTTTTCTATTTCAATTATATTGAATTATTTCATACATTATGTTTAAATTTTAGATAATTTGAGTAATTTTAATTATATGTAAGCTCATAATCATTAAGATTTTTTTAATAATAATTTTAAGACTTATTAATTTGTATGAATTTCATAAAGTTAATATCAAATATTGAATAAATTTAAGAGTGTATCAAAATATAATTTAAACATTTTTAAAAAAGTGAAAAAAGAATGGCAAATGATATACCAACACCTTGGTTAGATGATAAGATCTGGCCAAAGGGTGTACCAAAAAAGATAGATTATGATGTGATTTCTCTAGGAGAAATGTTTGAAAATACTGTAGCAGAATTTCCTCAATCGACTGCCGTCACATTTGAAGGATGGTCTTGTACCTACGAACAGCTTAAAGATTTAGTGGATAAATTTGCGACGGGATTATCAAAAATAGGGGTAAAAAAAGGTGATAAAATCGCAATTGATGTTCCGAATTGTCCACAATTTATTATAGCATATTATGCAACAGTAAAATTGGGCGCGATTGTTAATCCTATTATTCCACTTCACAAATTCGTGGAGATAGCGTACCAAGTGAATGATTCAGAAAGCAAAGTATTAATCATCATGGATGCATTATATAAAGAATATCTGGAGGGAAAAGATTTAAGTAAGATGGAAAAGTTAGAGCATGTGATATTAACGGGGTTGGGTGAATACCTTCCAAAAATTAAAGCGGTTTTAGGCAAGGCATTAGGAAAAGTCCCTCATGTGAAGGAGAAATTATGGCCTGAAAAGGTTGGAAATGTAGATTTTCATAAGTTTCAAGGGATCATAGAAAATGGAACACCTCCTAAGGTTCCAAAAGTTAAAATAAATCCAAAGGAAGATGTAGGAACCCTTATTTACACTGGTGGAACAACAGGAGTTCCTAAAGGAGTCAAATTATCGCATTTTAATTTGAATGCAAATGCTCAACAAGGAACAGCATGGATATATATTCAAGTCCCAAAAACCAAGGAATTAAGAGGGATTGGAGGGTCTGGATGTTTAATTCCATTTGGACATGTATTTGGATTATCCACTGCCATGAATCTTGGGGTTTATTGTGGTTATAAACTTATTTGTTTCCCAGCACCTCCGGAAAAACGAGCAGATATTTTGAAAAAATTGGTGGATGAGGATGCTGTATATATTCCTGCAGTGCCTACACTTTATAATCAAATTAACCAAGATCCCGATTCAAGCAAATATAAAGGCAAGTTTAAATCTTTAGCAGCGTGTTTAAGCGGTGGATCAGCACTCCCGCCTGAGGTGAAGCGAAAATTTGAGGACTTAACGGATGCATTAATCATTGAGGGATATGGCGCAAGTGAGACTTCCCCTATTGTAACTGGGGGCCCATTTCATAGATATAAAATCGGTTCTCCAGGTTTACCTATGCCTGATACATTAATTAAAATTATGGATTTAGATGAAGGAACAAAAATGCTACCAATTTGCCCACATGCTAATTGCGATGAAGCTGACCCAGAAGAATGCGAAAAATATATAGGAGAGCTATGCTGTTGTGGTCCTCAAATAATGCTGGGGTATTATAATAAACCAAAAGCTACTGAAAGCGCATTAAGAAAGGATGAAAAAGGTCGAATCTGGTACTATACATCTGATATTTCCTGCATCGATTCTGAAGGTTACTTACATATAAAGGATAGAAAGCGTGATATGATAAAATATAAAGGTCACGGCGTATTTCCCGCAGAGGTAGAAAACCTAATTTATCAAAATCCAGCCGTGAATGAAGTGGGCGTCGTAGGAGCCCCGCATCCTGATGGAGTAGGAGAAACCATAAAAGCCTTTATTTCCATCAAGCCGGAATATCAAGGAAAGATCATGGAAGAAGAAATGATGGAATGGTGCAAGGAAAACATCTCACCTTACAAATATCCACGTGAAATACAATTCATTGAAGAATTACCCAAAACTCTGATTGGAAAAATAAAACGAAGGGAATTAAAGGAAGAATAAATAATCCTTTCAATTATTTTTTCCATCTTCTTTTTTTATTATTTTCATAAATTTTAATATAGCATAAGTGAAATTCTATAACTTTATTTTGTTAAAACAGTTATAAATTAATAAATAAAAACAGGTAAGAAGCTTCATAAAATAACTAAGAAGAGATGGGAGATACTAATCATTTTACTATAGGCCAACTTTCGGATGAGTTATATGTTATTCAAGAGGATATTTCCTATGTACATCCTATTTACACAAATGATCCTTTAAATCTATATCTGCTTTTGGGAGATCACAGCGCATTATTAATTGATACGGGATGTGGACTCGCCCCTTTAAAACCTATTGTGGATGAACTAATTGAGGGAAGAAAATTATTTGTTATAAATAGTCACGCGCATTGGGATCATATATTAGGGAATGAGGAGTTTGAGGAGGTCTATATCCACGAAAATGAGGTGGAAATAGTTTCATATCCTTACAATTTAGCTTATCATAAAGATATTTTTGGAAAACGTTATGGGAATAGAAACTTGGTGATTCCCCCGTGTAAAGATATAAAACCAATAAAAGATGGGGATATTTTCGATTTAGGAGGCAAGAAAATCGAAGTTATCCATGCGCCTGGACATTCTCCCGGTTCAATCTGCTTATTATCGAGCAAAAATGAGCTTTTTACAGGAGATGTAGCGTA
This sequence comes from Promethearchaeota archaeon, assembly GCA_016839555.1. Taxonomy (GTDB): domain Archaea; phylum Asgardarchaeota; class Lokiarchaeia; order Sigyniarchaeales; family SOKP01; genus TEKIR-8. The sequence continues at coordinate 146,316 of JAEOUA010000005.1, read as the reverse complement.
TTATGGCGACCAATTCTTACCATCTAGAGAATTTATTCCACGAATTTTAAAAACACTGTTAAAATTAAAAAGCTTATGCAGAAAGAAAAAGAATAATACCCTTTATCCCTCGCATCAACAAACACCTTGTGGTATAACCCTCCTTAAGGAGCTTTATGATGGTGTTTATAATATTGATAATTTATGGCATACCAAAAAATTTCATAGTTATTTCTATTCTTGGATAATTAACGATCCTAATAATGAAAGGTTCAGGTACTTGATCCCAAGATTATAGCAGATCAGAAATTCTCCTTCAAAAGAAGTAATAATTAATGTATATTTCTATTTATATATTTGAAAAATTGTGTGCTTTTTATATCCCATTATAGATATCAGATCATTCCTTTATAATATTTCCAAAAGGAGTGATTATTATATGGATATAAATAAAAAAGCAATTGTGGCCTTAACTTTATTATTGGTGGTAGCATACGGACTTTCGATGGCAACAGCAGGAGTAAGCACACCAGGCTGCACGGAATCTGGGCCCTAAAAGGGTCGTTTTTTTCATATAATTTTTCTTTTTTTTCTTTGATATCTCTTGAACTAAATGAAGTTTTAATCAAATTAATTTTGATTAACAGTTATAAAAAATTATTCCTCTTATTATGAGTAATTTAATACACAGATAAAATATAAGAATCCAAAGAATCAAATTATTTCTTTTTTTGGAAATTTTATTAATTTAATTGCGTGTTCTGGACATCTGTGAACACACACGGTACATCCCCCACATGACTGCGTTGTATTGATTGTTACTGCTTTTCCATCTTTATTGAATTTTCTTAAATTTAATGGACAAAAAGTTATACAAGTCCCGCAGGCTTTACATTTTGATAAATCAGTCACAGCCTTATAAATTATTTGAGATAATTCGTTTATCTTATTTTGCAAATTCTTAGAAGCTTCTGGCATGTGTAAGCTCTTGATAAATTATTATATTAAACAATTTTAAATAAAAGAAAAGAATTTCGAAAAATAAATAAAAAATAAGTAATAGTTTATTAGAATGGTATTTTTAGGAAATATGAGAACAGATGTCCTTGAAAATTTTTTCTGCTTCCTTAGTAAAACTAGTTATAATATCATCAACATCCAGTATATCATCAATAAGACCCGCAGTTTGACCTATAGGGATAGCTCCATCTTCTACATCACCCTCTGTATAAACAATTTCGTAATGATGAAGATCTTCAAGGAATCCATCCATGCTATAACCTAGTTCTTGCTGAATTTTCTCACTTTTAGATACTACTTCTCCATGTTCTAAAGCATACTTATTTTTCAATAATCTTATAGGTCCAAATCCGCCTGTGGTTAAAATAGTATCTCTAGCAGTCGCAGGTGGAATTAATGCTTTATAATTTTCATGAAATTCACTTTGCTTCGATGCTATAAATCGGGTTCCCATTGCCACCGCATCAGCCCCCATAGCTAAACCCGCTGCCATCCCTTCGGGACTGGCGTAACCTCCACATGAGACCAATAATTTTTCAGGATATTTTCTCGCTACTTGTTGTGTTAATACTAAGGTTGAAATATTTTCATAACTCTGGTGTCCTCCTCCTTCTATTCCCGTAGCTACAATCCCATCACACTTAGATTCTACTATTTTATCAACTAACCATAAGGCAGGACCAACGTGAAAATGATACATATCGGGTGCTTTTTGCTTCCACATTGCTCCAGCTTTTCTTGGACTTCCAGCGCTGGTTAATCCATAGATTAATTGCTCTTTTAATCTTGGATCTTTATTGCGCCATTCGGGAATTTTTCGCAGTAATATTTTATGATCTCCTTGTACACGAGCCGTCCGCACGTTAAATCCAAACGGTTTATCAGTATGTTCCACTACATATTCTAATTGGGCTTTAAAATCTTTAATAGAATTTACGCCTCTTAAAGTTACATGGCTTAATACCCCAAGCCCTCCTGCTTCAGAAGTAGCAACCGCTAATCTCGTGGTGTAAAACGGACCCATAGGAGCACTAATGATAGGATATTTAATCCCAAATTTTTCTGTAATTCTCGTTTTAATCATTTACTTTATCACTTTTTTTAATTCATCACTTTTCATATTAGGAATATTCTTATTTTATAAATATAATACTATTTTAAAATTAAAAAAGCTTTTTTTTACCAAATATTTTTGGACTATTTCTTCTTCCCAGAATTTTTATGTTTCCAAATAAATATTAAATATAATCTAAATCAAATATTTTTAAGAATAAATAAAAAATATACATAAATATTTAATGAAAAAATGTGAAAAATCAAAATGCCTAAAGTAGCAATAATTGGAGTAGGAATAACTCCTTTTAAAGCAAGGTATATGGATAGAACATACTTTGAACTTGCATATGATGCGACAAAATTGGCTCTGGAAGATGCGAATAAGAACGATGCTAATATCACTCATGAGGATTTACAATCTACGGTCTATGGTATTTATAATGAACTTTTTGAACGTCAATTCATGCCTGATATTTTTACAAATAGTTACATTGGGATGAATGATAAGCCTGGAACCCGTATCGCCAGTGGAGGAGCCACTGGTGGGTATACTGTACGAATGGCGTTTGCAGAAGTAGCTTCAGGATTGTCAGATCTATGCCTTTGCTTAGGAGTAGAAAAATGTAACGATTGTTATGATGAACAAACAGGAACCACTACACCCGAGGTCTTGAATGCTATCGCATATAGCGCTGATATGACATATGAGTATCCCATGGGAATGCTGGCCGCAAGTTCATATGTCTCAATGGTAAATGCCCATTATGATGAATTTGGTAATCCAACAGAAGAGCAAATGGCATTAGTCGGTGTTAAAAATCATGGAAATGCAATGCTTAATCCAAAAGCTCAATCACCAATGAAAATAACTGTACAAGATGTATTAAATTCGAGGATTATATGCTATCCTTTTAAAATGTTAGATTGTTGCTTATATTCTGAAGCTTCAGCAGCTTTAATTTTAGCAAATGAAGAAAAAGTAAAAGAGCTTGGGGTTGAAAATCCTATATGGATTACAGGTGTTGGGGCAGCAAATACAGATTGTTTTATTGGAAATAGGGAGAGTATAGGGCGATTATATTCAAATATTAATGCCGCTAAGGTTGCATATAAAATGGCAGGATTAAACTATGATAAAATAAAGGAACAGATAGATGTAGCGGAATTGCACGATGCATTTTCTGGTCAAGAAGTCATCTCATATGAAGAATTGGGATTTGTACCTTTTGGAGAAGGAGGAAGATGGATAGAAGAAGGAGGGCCAATGATAGATGGAGAATTACCTTGCTGTCCTTGTGGTGGATTAATTGGATGTGGACATGCGGTAGGCGCAACTGGTATAATGTCAACAGGAGAAGCGGCACTTCAATTACGTGGGGATGCTGGAAAACATCAAGTCACTATTGAAAAAGGCAGAGGAATAGCTCATTCTATTGGAGGTCCTGGAGCAGCTTATGCTGCTATTATTGTAATGGCAAATGAGGAGGGATTAAAAGAACCATGAGTGGAGAGGATTTTCTAGCTCACGAAATTCGAGATAGGATTCATATTAATTATAAATATACCATGGGTGGGCAAAGCAAATTCTTTAGAGATTTGAAGAATGAAAAAAAGCTTCAAGGTACAAAATGCACAAAATGTGGAAAAATATGGATGCCTCCGAGAATCGCCTGTTCTGATTGTTATGCAGATACGGAATGGGTCGAACTACCCCATACTGGTACTATTAGAGTTTCAACCATTGTCTGGTATACTACTTCAGATTTCATTCAACAAGTTCCCTATGGGATTGCATTTATTTTGTTAGATAATGCAGATACCGCACTAATGCAGGGTATTTTCTCAGAAAATCTGGTACCTTCTAAAATTAAAAAAGGACAAAGAGTAAAAGCAGTTTTTAAAAGAAAAGAAGATCGAGAGGGAAAAATGACTGACTTTTTCTTTGTACCAGAAGAGGAATATGAGAGTTGGATAAATAAACCACAATACGAGGGAGGGAAATAATTATGGGAGTTGCTCAAGAAAGGCTAAGTGAGATAATTCAAAAAATTAATAGTTCTCCTAAGGCAAGAGCAGTATTTGTGACTAATGTGGCTGGTAAAGATATTGACTGGAAAATGTCCTTTCAGTTTAATTTGGAGGATACAGAACCTTTTTATGTACAGGTTGCAAATCAAACAGCAACACTACACACAGGACGTCTTGATGACCCAGACATCGTTATGTCAGGAGATCCCCAATCGATTGTTAAAATTTGTGAAGGTCAAGGAGACTTTACCCATGCAATTAGCAGAGAAGAAATTACTGTTGAAAAAGGAAAAGTTATGGATGTAATAAGATTAACCAGAGCAATTACAACTTCCATGAGGAAACAATAATAATTTTTTAAAAATATTAATTTTTATCTTTTTTTATTTGATTTTAATTAATGATTTAGAGTAAATCCTGCAGATTGAAAATTTTTTTAATTTTTAATAAAACTTAATAAATAAGCAATAAACTTATACAATAGTTATACTTTGTATATCAAAGATAGAAAATAATAAGGAGGATAACATAAAATGGATAAAGAAGCTCAAGAAAACCTATTCGTCACAATTCAAGGAGTAATAAAGGGAGTACTTGAAGATAAGAAGTCAAATCCTAAAAATAAAAAATTATTTGAAGATTTTAATGCTCGGGTAATTTTAGGACTACAAGTAGAAGAAGATTTTATATTATGGATAAATCTAGTAGCCCAAAATGGTAATATCAAGGTCGATAGAGGAAGACTTGAAGAATACGATTTAGAGGTTATTGCAGATCCCGAAGATCTAATGTATTTTGCCAATGGTACTTATTCGACGCTTCATATGCTATTTAAAAAAAATAGGTTTGGTAAACGCAAGCTCCAAGCAAATAAGGGAACAACAGGTCGAAACTTAGGATTATTATTAAAGCTCCCCAAAATTTTAGTGCTTGATTAATAAAGATAAGACAAGCAGCAAAAAATTAAATTTTTCTCTTTCTTTTTAAATAATTTCTAATTTTTTAACAAAATAATATTAATAAACAGTATTTTAAGAGTAGAGCTTTAATCTTCTATTTCTTTTAACCACCAACTACGGGAGGAAATATTGATATTTTATCGTTTTGTTTTAGTATTGTTTTCAATCCAGACAAAAACTTTAATTCCCTACCGTTAATGAGAATTGTAACCCAATTTTTGAGAGTATGAGTATCTTCCATAATTTTATTCCTAATATCATAAAATTTAAATATTTCTTCTAAAAGATCCATTATATTCGAACCCTCCTCGAGTTGAATCTCAATATCATTCTTATTCTGAATTAAATCAACAAGATAAGCATAAAATCTTACAGAGACTTTCATAATAAAAAGAAAAAATAAAATAAATTTTGATATTATTTAATCAAATCGATTTCTTTATTTTTGGCTGTTTTTATCCCTTATTGTAATTTTTTAAAAATCTACATTTATTCCTTCATATGCATATTGTAATAATTTTGTAAAATGATCCACTCCAGGAACGCGAGAGCTCATTGTAGTGCAACCACTTTGTAAGCATAGTTCGACTATTTTTTCAGTGTTGTTACCCAAATCCTCCATTGAAATACCAAGATCTTTAATAGTTGTCGATAAGTTAACTTTTTTCTGCAATTCTTTCACTTTTTCTATGACGATTGTAGCTACTTTTTTATTATCATCATCCCATTTCGCCCAACCTAATTGCTTAGCAAATTTTCCTAAGATATCAACACTTTTATTGGCTTCATTTGGATCATTTATATTATATTGAAGCACATAAGGGAGGAATAAACCTACAGCTTCACCATGATGAGTATGATATATAGCAGCAAGACTATGACCAAGTGCATGACCAATATGAGCTTGTGAATTTCCAAAAGATTGACCTGCGATTGCCGCCGCTTGAAGCATCATATCCCTTGCTTCAAAATTGCTTCCATCTTCATAAGCTATTGGTAAGTATTTAAATATCAATTCTACTGCTTTTAATGCGAGAGCATCACTAAATTCATTTTTCCATCCAGAAGTAATGCCTTCAAGAGAATGCGCTAAAGCATCAAAACCGGTTGCTGCGGTTAATTTCTTAGGCATTTCTAAGGTAAAAATAGGATCTAAAATCGCATATTGTGGAACAATTCCCTTATGAGCTTGTTCCAATTTAATCCAAACGCCATCTTGGAGTCTAGAAACCACTATTGCCCATGTTGTTTCAGCACCAGTTCCCGCAGTGGTTGGAATACAGATCAATTTAGCTTTCTTCCCCAAATCATAGAAATCTGGGTTCAATGGATGGAAATCATCAATTTTATATTCGGGATATTCATACATCGCGTATATTGCTTTAGCTGAATCCATCGCAGATCCCCCACCTAAGCCTATTACAATATCTGGTTTATAAGCTATACATGCTTCTTTGCCCTTCATGATATCATCTTCATGAGGATCTGATTTTACATCAGTAAATATTTTATATTCCTTTCCCAATTTGTCAAGCCTGTCCGTTAATATTTTAACAATACCCAATTCTTCAAGTACTTTATCTGTTACAATAAAACACTTTTTCCCCGGAATATTCTCTAAAAAATTTAATGCCTCTTCACCATATGCAAGATTGGAACTAAAGAAAAACCACATTATTTATCACTTCTCATTAATTTTTTGTTTATTTTATATTTTTTATTTTGAATTAAAAATTATTTATATTTAGTTTTACACTTTTATTAAGTTAACTTTAGTTTTTTTTAAGTTGGAAATCGTGTAAATTTTTTCATAAAATTTGATTAGGGTAAATAAAATCTTGAGATTAAATCTGCTTTGATTTTTAAACTTGAATATTCTAGAGTGGTATTCACATTTGATAATAAAATAGATATTAATAAAATAAAAAAATTTTGAATTTAGCTAATTAAACCTTCCTCTTTCATCTTTGCTATTTCTTCCTCTCTTAGCTTCTTCTTATGGAGTTTCATGACTATTGTAAGAGGAAGATCATCTCTAAATTCAACGTATTTGGGGACTGCATAGGGCATTACTTTGTCTTTAAGATATTCGATAAAATCTTCTTCTTTTACCTTTCCTTTATATTCTTGTTTAAGTTTAATAAAAGCCTTAACTCGCTCGCTGCCAGGTCTTTCAGGATCTGGCACCCCAATGACGCCAGCTGTATCTACTGCTTCATGTTGATGTAGAATATCGTCTATTTGGCGAGAATATACTTTATTGCCAGAAACATTAATCATATCCTTAATTCGATCAACCACCTTAAAATAACCATCCTCATCCATCTCTACAATATCGCCCATGGGAAGCCAACCACCTTCTTTTAAGCCTTTTCCAGGTGTCGGCCAATATCCTTTCATTATTTGTGGTCCTTTTACCCATAATTCTCCACGAGATCCTATAGGGAGAACCTCTCCAGATGCAGGATCGACGATTTTCACTTCGGTATCTGGTAATGGAATCCCTACACCCCTCTTTACTTCACTCATAAAGCCAGTAACTTTTGATAGTGCCGATATATTTACAGTTACAGCTCCTGAAGTCTCAGTTGCACCATAGCCTTCTCCCATGGGAACTCCTGATTTCTTTTCAAATTTTCCAGCTAACTCTGGAGGTAACGCTGCGGCTGCAGAATAATAGAAAATCTGTCCCTTTTTCAAATCCATATTTGTGAAGTATATATAGTGTGTAGGGACTGCAAAAACAATAAAAGGACGTTTTTGGTTAATAATCTCTACAATTTTAGGAATATCCCTAGGATCCATTAAATACATTTTTAATGCCCATGAAACACACATATGGAGTGCATAATGTCCATATTGATGAAATAAAGGTACACAAATCGCGGTAGCACTTTTGCCAATTATCCCAGATTTTAAAGGATCCATCATCCAATGGAATGCTTGAATCGTATCGCTAGTTAAATTATAATGAGTAAGCATCGTCCCCTTGGGAACACCTGTCGTACCTCCCGTAAATGGTAATAAAGCCACATCCTCTTTTGGATCGATCTCAACTTCTTCTGTGTGAGGCTCATATTTCTGAATTAATTCATCTAAAAGATAATAATTTTCTTCAGAAATAGCTTCCATTTTAGGATATTTATAGTCCGGAAATAATTTAGTTGGGGCATAAATAATAATTTTAATTTTAGTCCTTGTCTTTATTTGGTTCACCCGTTCAAGACGTCTGTAAGAGCATAAGACTATTTCAGCCTTGCTTTCATTTAATTCATAAAGCAAATCTTTTGCCTTGTGCATTACACTAAGGGGAACATGAATACCTCCTATTTTCATAATAGCATAATCTGCTATTATGAATTCTGGACATGAGGGAAACACTGTTGCAACGGTGTCTCCCTTTTTTACCCCAAGATCTACTAATGCCGAAGCTAATTTATCGACTTTTTCCTTAAGATCTTTATAGGTCATTTCCTCATCCGCATATACAATAGCAATATTATCTGGAAATTTTTCCACCGTATCTTTGAGAAATTGATAAACGTTAATAATAGGATATGGTTTCATCGAATGTTTTAATTTAAAAGGTCCAATTTGATAAGAATTGAGCCATGGCTTATCTTGATAACTCATCATTCACTCCTTTAAAAAATTAATTTAAAATCAATCTTTATATAAAGAAATATAAAAAAAAAAGCTTAATAAATTATATCAATGACCCAATCAAGTCCGAGCTCAGCTAGCTTATCTTTCTTTGGTTTGCCATCTTTGTCCCAACCACGGAATTCATAATATGCATCCAACATTGGATCCAAATCAACAACATGACCTTCAGCTGGTCCTTCAGGTAATGGTTCTTCTAATAATCGTGCTGGAAGAGTATCATCTTTTCGAGAGAAGCCTTCCCTTATAAGGTAAGCACGTTCTAAATTATAGATTCTTTCACCAGTTTTTCTGAAATCATCAACAGTAAATTCCCGTCCCAATAATTTAGAGATTAAAGAAGCCCAATCTTCTGCGGTAAGTACCATACCCATAAATTTACAACCTCCAATAGCATCAAACACTCCAAAAGCATCTTCGAAGTCTTTCACAACTTTTGTTTTTTCAGGTATTTCTTGCAAGGGATCTCCTACATCCGCATCATCCACGATCATAAACGGCATAGCTAAAAAGGCAGGTCCTTCAATATAAGCCGTTATATGATCTCCTCCTCTATTAGCGGTAGCATATGCTAAGCCTGTTATTTTTGCGGCTCGGCTGTCATAACATGGAAGTTCTAAACCTTTAACATTCATCGCAAATTTTTCTGAATCCTTTCCAAGTTTTTTTGCCATAGCCCTTGTTCCTTCTGCTAATAAGTCACCAATTCCTTCTCGATGAGCTATCTTTCCTAAAAGCTCTATTATTAAAGTGGGGTCATTCCAATCAAGTTCTAAACCATCAGTATCCCCTTTAGTTAATATCCCTTTTTTAAAGCACTCAATAGCAAATCCAATCGTATTGCCTGTTGAAATTGTATCCAACCCATACTCATTACATAGAAAATGAGCATAGGTAATGGCATTTAAATCCTCGAGTCCGCACATAGTACCGAGTGCTCCAATAGACTCGTATTCTGGTCCTTCACCTTTGCTTGCATATTTTCCTTCTTTAATTTCAGAAATTCTCCCACAAGCTATAGGACACGCAAAACAGGGTTTTCGATCAATCAAAATAGTTTCATTAATCGCGGTTCCATTTATATCGTCCACTTTTTCAAATACTCCTGTTTGCCAATTTCTAGTAGGAAGACCTCCCTTAACATTCACTAAATCGACCATTGTGGCCGTTCCATATACTTCAAGAGTCATTTTTAATAAACTCTGATTCACCCAATCATACCTCTGCTTAGCTTCTTCTCTATATGCATCTGGTTGCGCCACATCTATTTTTTGACGACCATATGAGACAATGGCTTTTAAATTTTTGGAACCCATCACAGCGCCAACACCGCATCTTCCAGCTGCTCTTCCATAATAAGGCTCATCACAATCATTCATTATCGCAGCATATTTAACTAAATTCTCACCCGCGGGCCCAATACCAGAAACATTATATTCTTTACCATGTTTTTCTTTAAGAATTTTTGTAACTTCAGAGGTATTTTTCCCCCAAATTTCAGTGGCATCCACTAATTCTGCTTTACCATCATTCGTAAGTAAATAGACTGGTTTTGGGGATTTTCCTTCAAAAATAACTCCATCAAAACCTGATCTTTTAAAATCTCTTCCCCAGTATCCAGCAGAATTTGCTTGTGCCCAGCCTCCAGTAAGAGGGGACTTACAAACAACACTATATCTGCCCGTACTGGGAGAACTGGTGCCTGTGAGCGGTCCTGTCATAAAAATTAGTTTATTATCTGGCCCTAAAGGATCAATTCCTTTCTCTGTTTCATTTATTAAATACCATGTAGATAAACCCGCACCACCTAAAAAGTCTTTCAAAACCTTTTCATCTGGAAATTCTTCGGTTATTTCTCCGCTAGTCAAATTTACCCTTAAAATTTTACCCATATATCCATACATGTTGTATTACTCCCTATTTTCGAATTTTTTTTTGATTTTATGATTTTATAATAAATATATTCGATTATATTATATGTTTTTACTAATAATAATAAATGTTTATATTTTTAAAATAAGTTAAAGTTGTAATAAAACTTTTTATGTAAAACTGATAAGCGTTATGTATGCTCAGAAATAAGGAAGGGATAAAAAATCAATCGAAAAAAATTAGATAAACAAGCGGATTACTTTATTAAAATCCTTGTAATTGTCTCTTATTCCTAATTTCGTTCATTTTCTCGTAATAATCCTTATTTATTCAATGATAATAATAGAAATCGATAAAGATATTTCAAATATAAAAAACTAGAAATAAAATAAGAAAAAAAGAGGGGATTTAAGTTTTTATTTCCTATTTTTAATACAGTTCTGTTTCGATTAATGTGGTGGATCTTACGAGCTCTTGGGCCGCTTTCGTAGCCCTCATTATTTTCGCCATATCTCCCACTACTTTTGCTTGTCCTGATAAAAGGGCCCGAACTGAATCTAATTCGCTTTTTAAAATTTTCACCCAATTATCATAATTAGCTGAATATACATATTCCGCTTCATAAGGGGGAGGAGGATTTCCACTTGCCTTTTGACCTTTTTCTAAAATAATATATTCTTCATCTTCTTTGAGAATTTTTGCGCCAGTGCATTTACCATGATTGAGACCAATCCACATACGGATTTCATGATCTAATGGACCACTAGGATGAACAATGAATATAAAATCACCTTCCCACCAGGATGCTGCTTCCGCATAAGCTTCATTACCATTTATTGCTTCACAATAGGCATTACACCATTCTTGAGTTCCAAATTTAGGCATTTTGAATCATCTCATTTTTTTTAATATAATTAGTATAAAGATGTTTATTAATATTTAGAAAGCACAATCATATATAAGATTTAAAATAATTTAAGAAATAGAAGGAGAATGGTATAGAAAAGAAATGAATAAAAAGTATTAAAAAGTTATATCAGATTTTCCAGCCCCACTTCTTTGAGCTTTTCTTCTGATGGGTATCCCGTCTCTAAGCCCCAATCTCGATACTCATAAAAAGCTTTTTTTAACTTTTCAAAATCAGGGCTCTTTCCCGCAGAACCTCCTTCTTCTAAAGGATTTAAGAGAATCTCGGGAAGAATTTCATCAGCAGGAGTCAATCCCATTTTTAAATTAAATAATCGTTTCATTGTATAGATTCGTTCACCCATTTTTTTCATCTTTTCGACATCAAAATCCAATCCTAGAGCCGTTTTTATAACTTCAGCTAAGATGGACGGTTCAGGATTGCACAACGCGCATATTACTAATGAATTATATAATGCCCGATAATCATATACAATTGCCGCATCTTTGGCCATTATTTCTCCATCACTACATCTGTCTACACTTTCAAATCCCAAATCTTCAAATGGGTAGCCTAAAAGAACGGTATAAGTATCAGATGCCATGTGACAAGGTCCACGGGGAGTACCTACTGAATAAGATAATGCCATCCCCCACGAATGCCTTAGATCATGATAAGGAACTTCTTGCCCTAAGGCAGTGGCAATCTCCTGCTGAGAGATTCCGAATTTTTTTCCCACTGCATTGGATCCTTCTGCTAAGACATCTCCAATACCTTCTCGAAAAGCTATTTTTTTAATCATCTGCAGTGCTGGTTCTATATCACCCCATTCGGGTTTTAATCCGTCAATATCCTCAGTGGTTATTTTACCATCATTGTATAAATAATAAATAAATGCAATTGTACTTCCTCCACTTATGGTATCCATTCCATATTGATTACATAAATAATTAGCTTCAACGATGGATTCCAAATCATCATTTAAAATAAGAGAACCAAAGCTTACTATTGTTTCATATTCAGGGGCTTCTCGCTCCCCTTCAAACGCATATTTTCCTTTAGACACAGAAGCTTTATGGGCGCATCCAATAGGGCATGAAAAACATGGATATTTTTTGGTAAATATTTTTTCTGAAGCACTTGCACCTGAAAGATTAAAAGCTTTGTCCCATTCTCCTTTAGTCCAATATTTTATTGGTAATTCTCCCTCTACATTATATTTATCTACTCCAGCAGCCGTTCCTAAGGCCCCAAACATCTGAGTTGCAAAGGCCTTATTAACTTCATCTAACATATTTTTTACTGCTATTTTAAATGCTTCGGGATCTGCAGGCTCATATACTCGTTTGGAGCCTCTGCAAGCAATAGCTTTCAATTTTTTAGACCCCATAATAGCACCCATGCCTGTCCTTCCCGCTAATTTATCTTCGGAAACTATATTTGCGAATTTCACCAGATTTTCTCCCGCTTGACCGATACACGCCACTCTGGTTAATTTATCCTCTTCCTTTAATATTTCATGTGTTTCTAAAGCACCTTTACCCCATAAATGGGAGGCATCTTTAATCTCAATATTGTCCTCAGTTATATCTAGATAAACAGGAGTATCAGATATTCCTTTTATAATAATTCCATCAAATCCGGCTTTTTTTAACTCTGGGCCGAAATATCCTCCACAATTCGCCTCACCCCAAATACCAGTATAAGGAGATTTAGCACAAACCGTAAATCGACCGCTTGTAGGAACATTGGAACCACATAAAGGCCCTGTCATGAACATAAGAATGTTATCTGGCCCTAATGGATTTATATTTCTGTTTATTTTATCATATAAATACCGCACAGAATATCCTGCAGCACCTAAAAATTTTTCCGTAATTTCTTCATCTAAATCCAAGTGATTTATTTGATGGGTAGATAGATCGATCTCTAATAATTTTCCAATAAATCCTTTCATTTTCAAACCTTATTTTATTTATTTATTGGGTTTTTTCGTAATTTTTTGATTAAATTTACATCAAACTGAAAATGATATTTTTTATTTTTATATCGCATATTATAAAATATTTAAGTGTTTATAGGATTTAGCTATTTAGAATAATAATATTAATTTGAAAGGATTCTTCTCGGCAATTATATATTTACAAGAAAATAATCTATTTATAAGAAAGAAAATATTAGCTTCTTATTTACATTTCCCTTTAGATTATAAGTCTAAAATTTTAGCCTATTTATAGTCTATCTTCTTAAGAAATAGGATAATTTTTAGAAAGGATAATTATTTTTCATTCTATTTTATTAATTTAAAATTTAAATATAAAAGAAAAGAATAATTTATATAATAGATGTCAAATAATTCAAAGTTTAATTATTTGAATAAGAACTAAAAAGAAAAGAGTGAAAAAAATATGGTTCATCAAAGTGAAAATCTGGTTATTTCAGCTGCTCTTGCGGGAGCAGTAACTCGAAAGGTACAGAATGAAGCAGTTCCATATACTCCAGAAGAATTTGGAGATGAAGCCAAAAAATGTTATGATGCTGGAGCGGCTGTAGTTCATATTCATGCCAGAGATGATAAAGGGCTTCCAACTTCTGATTTAGACATTATACGGGAAACAGTAACTAATATCAAACAAAAAGCGCCAGATATTTTAATTAATTTAAGTAGTGCAATCAGTATTAATGCTACAGATAGAGAACGGATAATGCCTGTAAGAACATTCAAGCCACCCTTAGCGTCTTTAAATACAAATTCTATGAATTTCTCGGTCGCTAATTGGAAAACAGGAGAAATTGTTCTAGCTGCTGGTAATGTATTCACAAATAATTTTAAGACAATTCAGAATTTTGCACGGCATATGCAAAAAGCAGGCACCAAACCAGAAATGGAAATATATGACATGGGTGGTCTTTATAATATGCTTCTCCTAAATAAGCAAGAAGGAATGTTTGAGCAGCCGCTTCATTTTCAAATGGTTTTCGGTGTCTGCGGTGGTATCCCCTTTACTCCCATGAATTTTGCGCATATGCTAAATGTAATGCCAGAAGATGCAACTTGGAGTGTTTGTGGTGTTTCAGATCAGCAATTTCAAGCCGGTTTATGTGCAATTGCATGGGGCGGTCATGTGAGAGTCGGATTAGAAGATAATATAAAGATGCCTAATGGAGAATTAGCAAAAGGAAGTTGGGAACAAGTAGCTTGGGCAAAAGAGACGGCAGAAAAATCTGGAAGGAAAGTTGTACAAGGAAAGGAAGCAGCGAAAGAATTCAATCTAATAAATGAATCTGTAACACTTTAAATAATAATTTATATCTATATCTTTTTTATTTTTTTTTCCTATTTTTTTCTTTAAAAAAAGAGAATAATCAGAAAAAAAATAATTTCTAATTAAATTTTTATTATACCGGCTTAAAGTATTCTATGTCTGTGATTTTTTTCTGACGGTGATCTTTAAACACTGCTTCTACTCTCATACCAATTTTTAATTTACTGGGATCCCCTTCTTTGATTAAATGCACAAAATCAGTATCTGCTCCATCAAGACGAATTATTCCATAGCCAAAGGGAGGTTTTAAGGGCATAACAGGAGTAGAATGCATCACTACCGAAAATCCGTTCACAACTCCTTGATTACCTACTTCTACCCATTCATCCATTTTTTTGAAGCATTTGAAACAGACCATTTTTGGAGGCACATATACCTTACCACAGTTAGGACATTTGACTCCCATAATTCTCTGATTTTTTCCGATCTCTTCCAGAAATTTTTTTACATATTTGCCTGCGGTATGTGAATAAGGTACTTTTATTCTTCCTTTATATACTTTTTCATCCTCTTCACTCATCTTATTTTCCTCCTTTTATTCCTCCTTTATAATATCAAAATATGGGATATCCCCGAGATTGCCCTCCATTTCATCTTTGAAAACTGCCCTAACTCTTTGCCCAATCTTCATTTTGTTAACATCCTTTTCGTTGATGAAATGCATGGTATATGTATCAACTCCATCCAATTGAAACAACCCATATCCATAAGGAAAGGGTCTCATGCCACCAGTTTGAGGGTCTACAAAAGGATAGTTAACCACGGTAAATCCAACTAATGTTCCTACTGAAGGAACTTCGACCATATCATCGACAGTCATCTCAATTATGCATTCCGCGCATACTGCTCTTGGAGGAAAATTAACTTTTCCACATTGTGGGCATTTGCTTCCAAAAAATTTTCTTTCTTCCTTTAAAACTTTAAAAAATTTGACAGATAATTTACCCATTGAATATTTATAAGGTAAATCTGTTTTCCATCTTATTTCAAATTCTTTCTTTTTTTTTGCCATTATTGAATCACCTCGGAGGTTCATTTCCTAATATTACTAATTCAGTCCATAAACTTCCTCCAAATCCCATGGCAAGCGCCCTTTCTGCATCTGGAACTTGTCGCTTTCCGCCTATTCCCATTACCTGAATCGCTGCTTCAGCTATACGTACTAAAGCGGTGGCGCCAATTGGATTAGTACTTAATACTCCTCCAGATGGATTAACTGGTAATTCTCCGCCCATTTGGGTAATCCCTTCTCGTAATATCTCTCCTCCTTTTCCCGGTTCTGCAAAACCTAATGCTTCAGTCCACGAAAGTTCTGCCCATGAAGTTGGCTCGTATACCTCTGCAACATCCAAATCTTTTATTGGATCCTTGATCCCAGCCTTCTTATATGCCTTTTTGGAAGCTATTGTCGCAGTAGGCAGATCAAACATCACATCATCACATCCATAGGTATAATAATGAACAGTTGCCACAGAATGAACCCACGCAGGATTATCTCGAATTTTCTTTGCTTCTTGTTCATTAGCATATATAACCGCACAGGCTCCCTCACTTTGAGGACAACAATCATTCAATCTTAAGGGATAAGAAATCATCTGTGAATTCATCACTGATTCTAAAGTTATATTTGGCATCTGTAAATGGGCAAAAGGATTATTTGCAGCATTACTACGATTTTTAACAGTCACCATTGCGGCCGTTTCAGGACTCACATTATATTTATTCATATACATATTTGCCATAAGAGCTAAAGGACCTAAAGCTCCCGCTAGAGAGGGTCGTTCCCATACAGGATCAAATGCAGTTATAATTCCCGTAGTAGCACCTCCCTCATTCAATTTTTCCCATCCAACCACTAACACTTTATCATAAATGCCCGAGGCCACGTTATAATATCCCGCGATCCCTAAGGAGCTGCCTGTTGTTCCACCTGTCGCTATTTTAACCACAGGTTTAAGATACCCTGGAGCAGAATCAATGCCACACCACATTTCTGAGAAATTAATTCCTTCAAAATGATCCATATTACCAATAAGAATAGCATCAATATCATCAGGTGCAAGCTGCGCATCATCTAACGCCATTTCAACTGCTTCATAAATCATTTCAGGTATATTCACATCACGTCGCTTACTTGTGAATTTTGTTTGCCCTATTCCAACAACACCTACATTATTTTTCGCCATTTTTTCTATTTACCTCCAGAAAATATTAATACACAATTACCTTGAGAACATATTCCATTCATTCCATTCGCAAGTCCGATCTTAGCATCTGGAATTTGACGTTTTTCAGCCTTGCCCATTAACTGCAATGCTACTTCAGCCACCCGAATCAAACCATTTGCCATAGTTGGGTTACTTGAGAGAACGCCACCCGAAGGATTTACGGGAATCGAACCATTTAATTGAGTCTCCCCGCTTTCAATAAATTTGCCCCCTTCTCCTTTTTCGCAAAAATCTAAGGCTTCATAACTCATTAACTCATGGACTGAAAATGCATCATATACTTCGGCTACATCTAATTCTTTCACGGGATTATTAATATTTGCTATTTTATAGGCTTCCTTTGCTGCTAATTCTAAACCAATCAAATCTGTCATAGTTCTATGACCTAAGTAATAAGCATCAGTACAGCTTGCATAGCCTTTTAACCACACAGGAGTATCAGTCAATTCTTTTGCTTTTTCTTCATTTGCGAGAAGCATGGCTACTGCGCCGTCTGAAAAGGGAGGAAAATCCAATTCTTTCAGTGGATATGCTAACATTGGTGACGTTAGAACATCATCAATACTCACTTCTTTTTGAAGATGAGCATATGGATTTAACAAGGCATTTTTTCGATTTTTAACTACCACTTTTGCTGCTTGTTCTTCCGTCACTCCGTATTTGTTCATGTACATATTAGCCATTAGACCAGCCGCAGATATTTGGTCAAGTCCTAAATGTCTCTGGAAAAAAGGATCAAAGATGCTATTATTTATAAGATATTGATCTCCCTCAGAGCATTTGGTATGAGAAACAACTAAAACTGTTTCATATTCCTCTGAAAGGATTCTCATTGCTCCATAAACATAAGCAAATGCACCATCTCCAGATACTCTCGATTCAGCCTTTCTTACAGAACCGACAGCGTCTTGAATCGCCATATTTGCTATGGTACGGCCATCATTAAAGTCATTAGAACTAGAAATCACGCATCCAACATCATCATTCGTTATATTTAATTCTTTATGTAGTTTCTTTACTACTTCAAAGACTAGTTCTGATATTGTTAAGTCAATTTTTTGCCGTTCATATTTAGTCTGCGCTACACCGCATATTGCTACTTTATCAATCATTATCATCAATTAGTAATTTTATTTGTATTTTAATTTTTAATTAGAATGTATAGTAAGTAATTTAATATGGATTTTGAAAATATATAAAGTTTTATTCTTAGTTTTTTTAACTTATTTAATTGAAAAATAATTAAAATTAAATTTTTATTTGAGGTAAAAATGGCTGAAGATCTTATTTTAATCGAAGAAAATGAAGATAAAACCATTACAACTATTAAATTAAATCGGCCTGAAAAGAAAAACGCAATAAATTACGATTTAATGATAGCACTTCAAAATGCGATAAATAAAGTCGAACGCACAAATACGAGAGTTGTGATTATTACGGGAGGAGATGAGCTTTTTAGTTCTGGAATAGATTTAAATTTTTTAACAGGACAAGAAAAAGATCCTGAAGGGAAAATTCCCGATTTACGAATCCCTCGAAACTTCCGATACTATATGAATACCACAGTACAACCATTATTTTCACAAATTGAAAAGATGGAAAAGCCTGTAATCGCTAAAATTAATGGATATTGTTTCGGGATGGGTTTTGAACTGGCTTTAGCTTGTGATTTTCGATTTTGTACAGAATCAGCTCAATTCTATATGTTAGAAACTAAATTAGGACTTAATCCTGATGTGGGTGGTACCATTCGCACTGTGAGAATCTGTGGGATTCAAAACGCCAAAGATATAATATTAACTGGACGTAAGTTTAATGGAAATGAAGCATATAGATTGGGGGTTGTTAATAGAGTTGCGAAAACTCATGTAGAATTAGATTCAATTATTAAAATGTATACAGATGAACTAATTGAGTCAGGACCTCTTGCAATAGGACTTGCTAAAAAATTAATTGATGATTGTTACGGAAAAGATATTCCTCTTGGATTAGAACTTGAGACCCTTGTCAGTTCTCAATTGCTTCAAACTAAAGATGCGATTAATGGTGCTCTCGCGCGATTAACAAAAAGTAAACCAAAATGGAAATGGAAATAAAAGCTTAAAGCTTAAAAATAATTATTTCTTTAATTTTCTTTTTCTAATTCTCTAAATAAAGACAATATATATGATTAAAAGTCGATATCTTTACCTTCATAGGCATATCTATAGATATTTTCAAAATCTGCTTTGGAAGGTAATCTGGGACTCATTGAACCACTGGCATCTTGAAAACATAACGTAACTAAAGTATTGAGGTTTTTTTCTAAGTCTTCTTTTGAAATGCCCAAATCTTGAATTGTATCTGAAAAACCTACTATTTTATACAATTCCTCTAATTTATTGATAACAATATCGGCAGCTTTTTTATCATTATCCTCCCATTTCGCCCAGCCGAGTTGTTTTGCGAGGTTGGCATAAATTCTAGTTGTTGGATCATCTTTATCAGGATTATTCAAGCAAAATTGTGTGACATACTTCAGCATCACGGCCACTGTCCTCCCGTGGGTCTTTTCAAAAACGGCACCCAAGCAGTGTCCAGTAGTATGTCCAATGTGCACATTGGCATTGCCGAATGCTAATCCTGCCATAGTGGCTGCTTGATGGAGATAATTTCTCGCTTCCATATTCTTTCCATCTTTATATGCAATTGGTAAATATTTAAACACTAATTGGATTGCTTTGGTAGCTAAAGTATTACTGAATTCATTTCTTCCATTAGCAATCAAGCATTCCATGGCATGGCATAAAGCATCCAAGCCAGTATTCACGGTTAAATTTGCAGGCATCCCTGAAGGAAAAATAGGATCTAATATAGAGAATACAGGTACTAATCCTCTATGAGCTTGAATTAATTTTTGCCATACTCCATTATTATCTCTTGAAATGATGGCGGCATAAGTAGCATCCGCTCCCGTTCCAGAGGTAGTGGGAATTACAATTAGTTTAGCTTTTCTGCCTAATTCATAGAGTTTATTGTTAAAAATATGTAAATCATCTATTCCAAATTCTGGAAATTCATACATAGCCCAAGTCCCTTTTGCAGTATCTATTACAGAGCCTCCTCCTAACGCTATAATTAAATCTGGCTCATAAGATAGACATGACTCTTTAGATTTTAAGACGATCTCTTCTTTTGGATCAGGCTTGACTTCATTGAATATTTTGTATGATTTTCCCGATTTCTCTAATTTATCAGTCAAAATCTTTAAATATCCTAAATCTTGAATATTTTTATCAGTGACGATAAAACATTTATTTCCTGCGATTTGGTCGAGGAAATCTAAAGCTTCCTCTCCATATACAATATTCGGACTATTAAAATACATCATTTGTATATCACTTTAAAATAATTATTTTTCTAAGTTGAATAAATTAAAAAGAAAATATATTATATAAAAAATAAAATTACAGAAATTCTGTTTCAACATTTTGGAGACTATTTACAATCTCTTGAGCGGCTCTTGTAGCTCTCATCAATTTAGCCATATTCCCTGTGAGCCTTAACTTTCCTGACATTACAGCTTGGATCGTGTCCAATTCTTTATTAACAACTTTTATCCAATTATCATACGGCCCAGCAAGTGTAAATTCGGTATCTACTTCTTCACCTTCTTTCAGTAATTTAACACCGGTACATTCTCCATGATATAATCCTATAAAGAATCGAACTTCATGATCTAATGGCCCACTAGGTTCAATCACACATAGCATATCACCTTCCCACATAGCAGCGGATTCGCGATATGCAGGATTATCATTTATCGCCTTTCCAAACGCTTCCAACCACTCTTTTGTTAATATTTTCATTTAAATCACTTTCAAAATAATTTAATTATTTCCTTTAATTTATAAGTGTTTGATATTTTTAAGTCTTTATTAAAAAAATTATGTTAAAGTTAAATCCAATTCGATATCAGTTAAAGGGTAAGAGACGCACGGATGGATAAATCCATAATCTCTATCTGTTTCTCGGATGGTGACTTCGGGCGGGACAAAAACTTTTCCAGATATTATTTTTGTCCTACATAATGCACATTGTCCCGAGCGGCATCCATTATCTATCGATAAAGCTAATTCTTTGGTACGTTCTATGCTATTTAGAAGTGGTTCAATGCATAATGCGTCAAATTCGATTGTTTCTGGCTTCCCAAATTTCCTATATTTGACTGAAATCTTGATTTTTTTGGATTTATCAATTTCTTCTGGCCAACCCATTACTTGAGTGATATCGTCTGGGACACCAAACGCCTCATAATACACTTTATGTTGAGGTACGCCTAATTTATGCATTTCTTCTTTCATGAATTGATACATAGGACGATTTCCAACTACATAGAAGTATTTATCTTTGATTAATCCAATTTCATTTAGAATCTTATCCCCTGTAATAAACCCACATTCCCCTTTCCAGTCAGGATCTGGTTCAGATAGAATATATTTTACAGAAATATTTGACCTTCTGTCTGCTATATTTTCTAATTCATCTCTAAAGATGATATCTTTTTCTTTCACGCAACCAAAAATTAAGGATACATTCAAAAATAAGGCTTTTTCGGAAATATCTCGCAACATTGATATAAATGGTGTTATCCCACATCCCCCAGCAATAAATACTAAATTTTTTCCATGAAATAGGGGACTATAATATAAATCTCCTAAAGGTTCTGTGACTTCAAAAATGTCTCCAACTTTAGCATTTTCTAGGAAATATGGAGTCACAAATCCATCTTGCTTTTTTCTAATACCTAATTCATAATAAGCGAGCTGATTAGGTGAGGATACTAAGGAATAAGGGCGTGAAGTTCGTACTCCATTAATTTCTACAGTCAATCCTATATATTGCCCTGCACGAAATGGTGCGAGGGGTTTATTTGGGTTAACGGAAACAAACCGAAATAATTTGGTGTCATAGGAGAGATCTTTAATATCGGTTATTTTAACCAGTTGTTTTCCCGGGTGAATTCGATCACATAATCTCTCTAACCCATCATAATACCATGGTATTTGTTGTGCTTCTTCACGTTGTTTTTTTAATTTTTCAGCTTTTTGATACTTTTTTAAATCTTCCATCATAGCTACCATCTCCCCTCTATTTTGTCTTTCAAATACATACCTGAGGCGATTCTTCCCCCTAATATTGTGGTAGAGAAACCCCCACCGAAGTTTGTCCAGGCTCCTACTTGATATAGTCCGGGTAAGGGTCCTCGACTTTTTAATCGAAGCATTGGTCCATTAGTTACATCTTGGGTGGTTCCATAAATAGCACCTTCAATATTTTTAGAATATCGATAATAGGTTAATGGAGTTGCAGCAAAAGCAACTTCTATATAATCTCTGACATCCGGACAGATTGTATTTTCCACTAAAGACACCATACTGTCCGAAATTTTATCTTTAATATAAAAATATTGATCAGGAGCTACATCTTGCCAGAGTTTTCCCATTTGAAGAGTGGTTAAGACCAGTTCAGTGGTTCCAAGTGGACTGATGTCTTCATAAATGTGATTATAACATGCAGCAACTATATATTTTGGTGCCTCTAACTTATGAAAGTTTTCAAAAGCGGCATTCATATCATAATTATTATTTATAAAGGTTTCATGAGCATTTAACCCTAAATCTTGATACGATGCGTTTAAGCCAATATACACCGAAAATCCTGAAGGTCCAATCTCAGGAGCATAGATTTTTTTCTTATATTCATCTGGAACAACTTCTGGTGGTAACATCTTCATAGCAGTACATATTGGATTGACATTAGAAATCACCGCCTTACATTTATAAATATCTCCATTAAGCAATTCTACTCCATATACTCTACCATTTTCCACGAGTATTCTATTTACTAAAGCATTATAACGAATTTCTCCTCCGAATTTTTTAAAAGCCTCCACCATGGCATTTACTAATGCATGAGATCTCCCTATAGGAAATGCTGCACCCCACTTTAAATAAAAGATTAACATAGCAACAAATGCATAGGCATTTATTCTGTCTGGAGGCAGCCCAATATATCCCCAGAGTTGGGAAATTAATGCAATCAGTTTTTTATCAGTAAAAAATTTTTCATAGAGCTCTGATAAGGTTATACCAGAAACACGTGGCAGCCACGGATGCTCTTTTAGAACTTCTTGAGGCTTAAATCTTCCTCCTTTTGAGGCAATATATTCTATCCCTTCAAGCACAGCCTTACACATTTCCATAAAGTCTTCTATTCCTTTCTTTTCTGCAGGAAAGAGTTCTATTAATTTTTCAGTATATTCTTCTACACCTAAAGGCATAGTAACATCATATCCATCAAGAAACACACTTCGATAAAATTCGGGTACATGCTTAAACTTCAATTTATCTGGTAATATACCTAATCTTTCTAGAAAACGATAAAGGCTGCCTTTATTATCTTCCGTTCCAACATCACTAAGTTCATGAAGAGCACCTTCAAATTCAAATCGACCTCTGACAAAAGAAGTAGCAAATCCTCCTGGAACATTATGTTTTTCAAGTAATAATACTTCCTCTCCTCGCAATACTAATTGACATGCTGCGCCAATTCCTCCAAGACCAGATCCAACTACTATAACGGGATAAGAAGCAATTACATTATTATTCTTTTCCATAGAAAATAAATCTATCAAATAATATATAAAGTTAATCTTATTTTATCGCTATAAGATATGTTCTTAGATATTCTCAAATTAATTAAGAAGTAAAAGAAAAAAAATAAATTGAACTAATAATAGAATTTTTTAGAAGTCTTACAAAACTTTAGTAATTCTTGATAATTGTCGGTGTCTGAAAGATAAAGATAAACCAATTCTATTAACAGAACAAGATTTGCGATTTGTTAGGAGAACGAATACTCCAAAAATTTCGTTTTTATAGGAAATTATTCAGGCTCATCCTTTTTTTCGAATATAAAAGAATCCTCTAGTATATCTTCAATTTTGCTCATAATTTTATGGATAACATCCGGTGGGAGATTTGAAGAGGTTGAATGTAATTTTTCCGATATTTGTTTAAGAAATTTTCGCTTGGTATCGTTCAGCCCAAAAAATTCTGGCGCTTCCCAAAGCAATCTGCGGAATGATCTTAGCTTTTTTTCGTGTAAAATGTGAAATGTAGAAGTTTTTTGGATGGAATGTTCTGTTGGCTCTGAAATAAATCCTCCTTTTTTCCATTTCATCAAATATTCATTTAATTCTTGAGGAGTCAAGTTAGAGTAGTTTAATAATTCTAACC
Source organism: Promethearchaeota archaeon (assembly GCA_016839555.1). Taxonomy (GTDB): domain Archaea; phylum Asgardarchaeota; class Lokiarchaeia; order Sigyniarchaeales; family SOKP01; genus TEKIR-8. The sequence goes on along the minus strand of JAEOUA010000005.1, from coordinate 121,998 downwards.
AAGGTATGGGATCTCCTTTAGAAAGCTCGTGTAAAATTTTTAAACTATCCATCTCTCTTTTGATATCATCAAAAAGATCTTTTATCGACATTATAAAAAATAATTTGTTTGTAGGATTAATTAATTTTATTTTTACCTTTATTTTTCTATTCTATACTAATATATTAGAGGGTGTTATTTAAATAAAAAGGTATAAAAAAGAAAAAAGGAGAGAAGATTTATTCTGGCAAAACACGCTTACATTCGTAAGGTTTTCACCTGGTTTTTTTCGGGAGGGGGATTAATCTTTTCTAACTGCTGTATCAATTGGATGACTTTATCATCCGTAAGCGCCTCGCCGTATTTTACCAGCATCTCATAATTCCTGACCCATATTCTCCCTTCTGCGAGTCATAATCGCTTCATAATAAAGACTTCCTTTGATATTCCCGTAGTTAATCCACAATTAAGAATAGATGGGAAAGAAATCGATGGAGAAAAGATGGATACTAGGGGATATTTTTGGCGCTTTGATGCACAGAATTTAACAGCAAATACTACTTATCAATTATTACTTCATGCTGGACCCATTCCCTTATGCTCATCGTGGCCATTAAAAACCTTTCCCGATCCAAATGCAGACGTGGATCATTTAAGAATTGTAATTTTTACTGGCTCTGGAGGGCACAGAAAAAAAGGTATATTTAAATAAAATAACATTATATTTTATAATATCATTATAAATAAGACAGGAATAAAAAAGATGAGTTTTTATAATTTTAAACAAGAAGATTTTGTACCGCCTATATGTCTAAAATGTGGTCGACTTTCCTCAACCTATTTCCAACATATCGAATCAGAATGGAGTTTTTATTTTATTTTGATTATTCTATTTTGGTGGTTTTGGGCTTCTGGTTACAAAATTACAAAAAAATCAGTAAATGTTCCTGTATGTGCAGAGTGCGAGAGAGAATTTAAGAATTGGACTAAAAAACATTCTACATTAACATTTTCTGATGGCTCTATCGTGTTTAATGTTATTTGTGGTTTGGTCTTGGGTATTGGGGCTTTATTAATTACAAGATATACTGAATCACCGATTCCTATTGTGATTGCCTCTATAGTATTTTCCGTAATTTTAATAGGAATTGTCACCAAAATAATAAAAATAGTGGCAAGAGAAAACCCAAATAGTCCTTTTAAGTATATTAAATTTAGAGGAAAGCAGATCTATGTAAGACCCGGTGGTCAAGGAAATTGGATAAATCGCGAAGATTGGTTTCGAGGAAGGGGAGAGCTAGATTTTGTTGAAATGTAGATGATCCAATGGGAAAAGAAACAAAGACAATATATTCGTCATTAGTTACGGGATTTTTATAGGAGCTTCGACCAGGGCTGCTTGATGACGCAGATACGCTATAATCCTGCCAGACACTTCCATTATGTTCACCTTTCACATATATCACATTACGATATCCACATCCATCTAGTGCAGTATTTATATCTGCGTATTGATAGACTGAATGATCTTTATAGTTCAAATCATCATCACCCCATATATCGTCTAAATAATAATATAAAGAATATCTAAGATTCTGAGATATATTTTTAATATTTAAAATAGTTATTTTATAGATGTTTCAACATAATCCATCTTTAAGAGAGTATTCTTTATTACTTTATATACATTTCATTATTCAAGACAAATTTACATGTATTCAAATAAAATGAATTCCTCTTTCAATTAGAAAGAAAATCTTAAATAGGGCATTACTAATCTTTCTATTTAAAGAAAAAGATATATAGGTTTAATTTGAAATCTTATAATTAAAAATGGGAAGAAGAAGCAAAAAAATAGGGGTCCCCACTTAAAACCAAACACTACAAAGAGAACTAAAGAAGATTTCTACGCTACATACGTATCGTAGAACACCAAAAGACAAAAATCCAAGGATTTAAGTAAGGATTCTATTTTTTAACAAACTTCGATTCATGAGATGAGTTCATAGTTTTTATAATAATTTTTTTAGTTTAGATAAAAATTTATTTTTCTTATTTCGATAAAAATTGATTTGTCTTTTAAACAAATAGACATGATGCTATATAAAACTTTCCCTTTTATTGGGAACCTATTATACATCACCTAGTCTATTAAACATATATCTATACCAATATATTTAAAGAAAAAGTAACTTATCATATCATTTATATTACAATTTAATTTTTCCTTTATATATCCTAATTTATAGTAAATAACATAAAAAGAGATTAAAAAAAATTGAATGGTCCTAAAGAATTGCAAGAGTTCACAAAAGAAGTAGAGAAGTATATTTCCCCGAAAGACAATAAGGGAATATCTTTGCTTTTTTCATGTTCTGCTGTATCTATCTATAATCTCATCGATGCTTTCCGCATCCGCATATCGTTCCAAATTTGGTTTCTCGATATTAAGAGGCACGAATGAGCACTGCATAAACCATTTCCCAGCGACGTAAATATGCGTCTCATCATCTTTTCGTCTTAAAGAGAGAAATTTGTTTATTTTAAATTCTTTCAATTTATACTTATCTTGTTATTTTTTAATCATATATAATCAGCAGACTATAAAAATAGATATATTCGTCTAAAATTACGATTTTGTTAATATTAATTAATTAACGGGGGGGGCGGGCTTACCTTATCCAAAAAAAAAGTTTCGATTTTAGCCTAAAAATGATATTTTTGTTTATTCTTGTTAAAATTTTCTTAGTTTTTTATTTGTGTATATTACTTTAGTGTTGTTTTAATACCTTGTATAAAACATAAGATCAAATTCCTACTCCCACCATCTAAAAAGATGGATGTATTAAAGAAAAATTAGAAGCAATGATTCTATTCTTTAAAGAAATTTTTTAGACATATATTCTCCGATAGCTTCTATTGCTTCTTGTGATTCTGGTGCCCACACTGCAAATGCTTGAAAAACATGTATCATATCATCCCAAACCTGAAGTGAAACTTCTACGCCTGCTTTTTCCGCCTTTTTTGCGATTCTAATACCATCATCCATTATCCGATCGGCAGTTGCCACTTGTATTAATAGAGGGGGTAAACCGCTTAGATCCCCGTATAATGGAGATATATAAGGATTTTTGGGATCATCTTCACCTACATATGACTCCACACTTAATGCATAATCATAAAAGGTAAAAAACACATCAACTTGAGCTTTAGTTTTCATCGATTCTCCAGTAAGAGCCGAGTCCGTCAGAGGACAGAGACAAACGCCCGCTGCGGGAAGTTTAATACCTAAATCTCTTATTTTCATTAAAGTTGATATGGTAAGCCCTCCTCCATTTGAATCTCCTGCGATTATTATTTTCTGAGGAGCAATTTTTTCCGTTTCTATTAACCATTTATAAGCTTTAACAGAGTCTTCTAGCGCTGCAGGATATGGATGTTCAGGAGCTAGCCGATAATTAATAATTAATGCTCGGGCTTTAGATGCACGACAAATTCGCATAACTAAGTCATCATGTGTTCTAAGTGAGCCTGAAATATAACCGCCTCCATGAAAATACAGAATAACATTTTCACGATTAGAATTTGGGAGGCTTAGCCACACTGCGGGGATATCCTCTATATTGATATTTTCAATATTAACGTCATCAGGTAATTTCACTAATTCTCTTAATTTTTCTAACCTTTCGCGTGATTCTCCAATTCTTTTGTTTATATCTTCTTTTTGCATCTTACTTAACATTTTTATAACCCTTTTCATACCTTTACTAATCACTGATAGAACCTCAAAATCATAATTGGATTAATTAATAAAATTATCATCTTTTATTTAAAAATTTCTTTTCTTAGAATATTTTTTGTTTTATTTTTTTGAGGAATACTGAGATCCTTAATATTTATACCCTGTTGAGTGTAAGTATCAGAAAATTTATTAATTAATAACAAGTTTTTTATTTCTAATTGGCAGAAAAACATAAACAATTTAGAACATACATAATATATATTTATTTCCCCATAAAGAACGGATCTCTCTTTTCCTTGAGGGCCTGCATTGATTCCTTGAAGTCTTTTGACGCGAAGGTTTTCCTTAGTGCTCTATTTTCTAAATCGAGTGTTTTTGATAAGATTTCTCTAAAATAACTATGCATGGTTTTCTTCATTAGTTTTATGGATAAAGAAGGTGCTTTAGGGGGAATAAGGTTTAAGGCTTGTTCTCTTGCAAATGGAATCAATTCATCTGATGGAAGCACTTTATTAACTAATCCAAGCTCATATGCTTCTTGCGCTGTTATTTTATTTCCAAAATACACGATTTCTTTCGCTTTTTGAAACCCGAGATAGAATGGTAATAGAAAACAACTTGAAAATTCTGGAATGATCCCCCTTTTAACAAAATATGGACCAAACCACGCATCCTCAGACATATAGATTAAATCGCCACATGATAAAGGCATAGTAAGTCCACCACCAATTGCCATCCCATTAATTGCCATGATGACCGGTTTTTCGAAATCCCAAAACTTAAGCGTTAACTTTTTTTGAGCTATATCCATAAGATCAATTTCAGGATATTTCCTCATTTTTTTAAACATTTCTGGCTTGAAATAACCCCCAGAAGTAAACGCATTTCCTTTAGGATCACCAGTAATGATGAGAACTTTCGCGTTCTTATCTGCTTCCATATCTTCTAATACTTTATAGATTTCTATAAAACTGATATAGGTCACGGCGTTTCTTGCTTCTGGTTTAGAGATAATCGCTGTGCAAATGCCATTCTCTTCCTTTTCATAAATGATATCTTCAAAGTCTTCAATACTCATTTTATTATTTTCACTAATTTTTAAGAATAAGAATGATTTGATTACAAATTAAAATAAATAATATAAGAAAAATAAAAAAGTATAGGTTTTCTATTATTTTTGCTCTTCTTCATGAAGAACTCGTTATAGGAAATATTTAACCCTTATAGATATATCGGTTAATAAAAAAGTTTATCGATCATAATTATGAGAATCTTGTATCTCTACCTTTAATTTACGCTAAAATACTAGAAAAATGATATTTTTTAATTTACTAGTATATATTGTGGAGATATATATAATATTCAATGAAAATAAGCCACAGACATACGATGGGTTACCTAGAAGGTTAATCTGACAGTATAAGATTAATAAAATGCACAATATTCTAAACCTGGCAAACCAAAACAAGACATTAGTCTCAAATATGCTTTAAATCTCTCTATATTAAGCACAAAACGTTATAAAAAACTTATTTATTTATATATATATATTGTGTAACCCAGTTTATTATACCTTGTCTTATTACCGGAGCATGAATTTGATATCCCAAAAGTATTAATGTGAAATCAGACTATAAAAAGTCATCATCATAAATATAAAAAAGTAAATAATTCATAGAAAATGAATAATTCAATATCTAATAATTATAAGGGAGATGAACCTCCAGATATTCATTATAAAAAGGGAATGCAATTTTTAGTTTCAGGTAATCATGACTCTGCCCTCATAGAAATGAAAAAATCAATAGATTTGGATCCTAATTATTTTAATCCTTATTCAATAATAGGTTCAATAAAAGGCATGCAAGGAAAATATGAAGAGGCCCTCGAATGGATCGAAAAAGCATTGAAATTAAAACCAGAAGAGATTAATAGCTTATATAATAAAGCTCTCATGTTCAAAAAGCTATTTAAATTTGATGAGGCAAAACAAATAGTAAAGAAATGTTTGAATATTGATCCAAAACATGTGGGTGCCCTAACTTTAGAAGGAGTTCTTTTAATGAATGAAAAAAAGTTCAATGAAGCTCTTAATAGCTTCAATAAAGCTCTAAAAGAAGATCCAACCAATCAAGTTGCCCAAATAAATAAAAAAAGTGTATTAACACAGTTAGAAAAATTTGAAGATCTCAAGGATTTTAACGATGAGAGTAAAATAGAAAGATTTAAAGAACAATTCCTTAATGTTTGCGATTTCATCTATCAAATTCATTTTGAGTACGAAAGATTTCCAGGAGCAAAAATTCAGAAAAATCTTGATAATTTGGAGCAATTAGCTAATAATCTTAAAGATTCTCTTGGATTCTATATATATGGGGATGAAGGTGATAAGAATATTAAGAATATTTTTCCCTATTACATTAAATTTAAAATAACATTACAGAATGATGAAGCTGTTTTATATCTCCCCTCAATGAATTATATTAATAATAAATGTCTGGAATTATATGATCTTCTAAAAGAATTTAATTCTTTAGGAGATGTTAAGGAATCCTTGGAGAAAACAATAGATTTTAAAGAACTATCTACTCCAAAACAAGAGTTAAAAGAAATAATGCACTCATTAGGAGCAATGATTAAAAACATGGAAGTCTCAAAAACAAATCCTTTATATCAAGTCATGATGGAAATTGTTGATCTCCTTGGAAAAGGGTTATATACAAAGCATAAGACTAAAACTCTATCCAATATTACTACTCCAGAAATTCAGCCATTAGCATATAAGTATTCTGATTTAAAAGAGAAGAGCGCTGATGAATTAAATATAAATGAATCTGATCTTACTGGCATAAAAGAATTCCTCGATCATATCTTTTTAAAAATGAAATTATATTCGCCATATGTCATGATAGATGAAAAATTACTTAAACCAGAATTTAGATCTTCTAAAGCTAAACAAAAAAAAGAATTATTATTGTTTAAAGTGGGAGAAGAATTTATATTGAATTTATGCACTCTTGTAACTATTCTTAATAATAAAAAGGATGAAAATGAGAAATTCAAAAGATTTATGGAACTTTATTGGCACCTTTTTAATGCGATTGGATATTATATTTATGGAGATAATGAAGTGCTGGATCTTGCTCTTTATTATTATGAGATTCTAAATTTACCGGTTGCAGATATGTATGAATATTCTGATAATCCTTTGGTGTATGATTACATGACAAAGGTTCAAAAAGGATTAATTAATTTTTTAGAACCATATAATATTATCGGAAAGGTGAATTTAAAAGGAAGAGAGTTTTATAAACTTAGCGATCCAAATATAAAGATTACAAATCTTAAACTATGCATATGTTTCTTAGGTGACTTTATTGATAATTCACTCATGTCCGAAAATAAAAAGCATAATCCGATTTATACAGCTTCAATCGAATTATTAGAAGATCTTGGTAGAATACTTTTTAGTAAGAATGAGACTGAAACGGTTGATGAATTATTAGATAGATTCATGCCAAAACTCAATACTCTTAAACAATCCACTGCCCAAGAACTAAAGATAAGTGAAAAAAACCATATGGAATGGCTTACTAAATTAGAAAAAATAATTACACTTATTAGGAATTGTTAAATTGTTTTTTCTAATAGATATATCATTCGACTTTAATTATATCATGGAGTTTTATCATCAAACACCAGTCAATTTCTATCCATTTATCCCTTTTAGAATATAAATATTATTTTATCATTTAATTAGTATTAATATTAAGTTAAATCATTCAATTAGAATTAATTACTTATTTATAAAGAAGCAATGATGAATCTTCTAGAAGTGTTTCCCAAAATTATAACAAGATAATTTCTTTTGAAGAAATTAATTTAAGTTATAATAAAATTATGGAGTATCTCCAACCAATTAAAATATTAGAAAATCGAGGAGTTCAGATTTCTACAAAAATATATAAATAAATTAAAAGAATTTTTGGTTATAAGTTAATCTTAATAAGGCTTATATTTAAAGTAACTAAATAAGGTTTTTTTTTAAGTATTAATATTTGAAATCTTAATGAAATTTATAAAAAGAAAACTAAAAAAAATTGATTTTTAAACTATTTCTTCTCTTCTTCTCGCAGTGCTCTTTTTAAAACTTTGCCGATCATGGTAGTTGGCAACTCTTCTGAGAATTGCCAGATTTTTGGAATCTCATATTTTGCTAAATTTTCTTCAGCATATTTTTCAATAGAGGCTTTTGTCTTATCATCAGGCTCAATTGCTTCTTTTAATTGTATAATAGCTTTCACGATTTCTGCTCCAGGTCGATCAGGATTTGGAACTCCAATTATGGCACAAAGTTGAATATCGGGATGTTTAGTTAATACATCCTCAACATGGACAGAGTAAACTTTGAATCCACTCACGCTGAGCATATCCTTAGTTCTATCTACAATGGTTAAATAGCCGTCCTCATCAAAAACACCCACATCTCCCGTATGAAGCCAGCCTTCTATATAAGTCTTAGCAGTTGCTTCTGGTTTGTTATAATAGCGTTTGGTCACTTGAGGTCCTTTTAATAATATTTCTCCTGGTTGCCCAATTGGGAGTTCTTCTCCGGTTTCTACATCTACAATCTTCACATCTGTATCAGGCAGAGGTAAACCGACTTTGCCAATCTTTTTCTCACCCTTAGCAGGATTAACTGTCGCGAGGACAGCCGATTCAGTCATTCCATAAACCTCTACGAACTTATTCTCCGTATGGAACTCCTTTTCAAAGTCTCTTACTGCTTCTGCCGGGAATGGCGCCGCCCCACTAACCCATAATGTGATGTTATTTAGGGTTTCATCGGGAATATCTTTTGATTTAGGATTTCTCTGAACCATTAAAAATAGCGTGGGCACATTTCCAAACACCGTGATTTTTTTGTCGACTATCTCCTTAATGATGTGATCTGTATCTCTGGGATTGGCAATTATTACATGAGTTGAGCCAATAAAGGTTAAATATAACGCAATAAATAGCCCTGCTATATGAAAATACGGAAAGGCACTGAGTGTAATATCGGTTCCATCTACCCTATCAAGCCATGCATAAAACTGGTGCATATTTGCGGCTAAATTAAAATGGGTAATTTCTGTGCCTTTAGGTCTTCCAGTAGTTCCGCCCGTATATTGGATAAGAGCTAAATCTTTTTCAGCATCGATTTTTACCTTCTTTACATCGATAGGAGTTTCCATTGCCTCTAAAAAGGGCACCACCGTTTTGCCGGGCCACGGTCCCATTTTTCCCTTAGGAATTTTCCCGATTAACTTTCCCATAAAAACTTTAAAGCCTGAGAATCCCATGTATTCCGATATGTTTGTGGGAACTATGACTTTTAGACTAGGCACTTTATCTAAAAACTTTGAAAAAACCTTTTCATAGAGAATATCCATCGTCACCACAAATTTTGCCTTACAATCATTTAATTGATAGGCCATTTCTACAGGACTTAAAAGAGGAGATAATCCCGTGGATGTTCCCCCTGCAATGAGCGTGCCATACAGAGCAAATAGATATTGCGGAGTATTAGGAATATTGATAGCAACGACATCCCCCTTCTTCAAGCCATGTTTTTGCAAAAAGGTGGCAAATATTTGAGAGTTTTTAAGTACATCTTTAAAAAGAATTTCATAATCCATGAAGTAAAAACCAACTCTATCACCAAATTTTTTCATAGATCTACTTAAAATGGTACCTAAATCATCCTTTGGATAATCGAGGGTCTTAGGAACATGAGAATCATAAGACTTCGTCCAAAATCTCTCTTGACTCATAAATTATCACTTTTATAAATTCAATTTATTGTTTTAATTAATAACTATGTTATACTTATTTTTAAAGGTTGCAGTATTTTTCAAAAAAAGTTGAAATTAAATAAAAAGAGAAAGGTTTTTCATGCAAAATCATTAATCCACCATAAAATAGACAAATATATTCTTTTTTAGATTAATCGAATGGTTTTACTAATAGAAATCCATACAAAAATTATAGAAAAAAATAAAAAATTAGTTTAAATTATTATTTAGGATATTATTTCCCAGTGTATAATATCCTTTAAGGTACCTTCACGTTGATCCATGGGTCTAAATACTGCTCTCACTCTTAAACTCGTATAATCTTTTTCTATATTCTTGGAATTGATAAAACCCAATAGAGCCAAATTATTCCGGACGCAGGGACTTAAACCCAATTCTGTTCGGAAACTTCTGAAACCTATTCCGATTTATAATAAATTTTAATCATATGTTATAAATTCTTAAACTTTATTCCCTTCCTTATTTCTCCAGATAAATAATTCTTTAAAGCATTAGAATCTTTGATTATTTTAATCTTAAATATCTAATTTATAAATTTTTAAATTTTAAATATTTAATAAAAATATAATTAAAAATATACTGTGATAAAAAATGATTAAATTTTCAGATAAACAATTAAAAATTCCAAAATTAATGCGACCGGTCTATTTAGTAACCGCTGGTATGTCCAAATTTGATAGAGCATTTCCAGAGACAAGAACAGAGGAGTTATGTATTCAAGCTTTCACTGCTGCAGCTGATTTTGTTAACATGACTCCGGCGGAGTTGAAACAATATATACATACATGTTACTATGGGCACTTTGCCGATCATTTCGGTGATCAATTGCTTGGAGAAGCATTAATTCATGATAGACTTGGTCTAGATCCTTTAGGAAATATAGGCGTAAAAACGGGTGGTGCAACAGGAGGGTCTGCTATGTGGGAAGCTGTAAAAGCTATAGCTTCAGGATATAGTGACTGTGCTCTGGCGTTAGGATGGGAAAGAATGGATGAAGTGCCGACTGATGAGGGTAATCATCTCATAGCGTCAGCAGCAGACAAAGATTGGGAAACCCCATTAGGTCATATTTATACGGGTTATTATGCAGTAATGGCTCAAAGATATTGGAAAATATTCGGAAAAGAGGAACCTTCATTCCGAAACACCATGGCGGAAGTTGCAGTAAAAAACAGAGGATATGCGAGAATGAATCCTCATGCCCATGGTCCAATGAAAATTACGGTAGAAGATGTATTAAACTCTCCAATTGTTGCTCATCCTCTTCGTGTTTTAGATTGTTGTTTAATGAGTGTGGGTGCCGCTTGTGGTATTGTATGTGATGAAAAAACAGCTTATGAGATTACCGATAAACCATTAAGAATTTTTATTGGTGCTGGCAGCCATACATTAAGAGTAGCAGACAGAAGAGATATGAGTATTCCACTACTTCCAAATGAAAAACCAGGTCAATATGATGACTTAGGCAAAAGATTCCCTGGTGGAGATAGATACCCGGGATTCACCAGCTTTCTCGCTGCAAGAATTGCCGCTTATTATGCTTACCATATGGCTGGTGTTGTCGATCCAACAGAAGATCTTGATGTGGTTGAGTTACATGATGCCTTTACTATTAGCGATATTCAGACTTATGAAGACATTGGAATTAGACCCTATGGTGAAGGGCGAGACTATATAGAATCTGGAGATGCTTATGTCATTAATCCAAATACAAATAAACCAGGTGCATTACCAAGCAATCCTTCTGGTGGATTAATCGGATGTATGCATGCAGTTGGAGCAACAGGCTTAATGCAGATTGCTGAAATAGGTTACCATATTTGGAATAGGTGGGATGAAATACATGAACCAAAAGAGAAATGGGATGATTTTGGAAGAGAAAAGCCAAAAGATTGGACAAGCTTACAAGTGAAAGGAGCCAAACGTGGTCTTGCGATAAGTCATGCTGGTGTCGGCTCTCATGTTACATGCACAATATTAATGAACCCAAATAATTTAATAAAGGAGGATTAAAGATGCCAAAAACTGAAAATGAAAAAGGATTTGTTGAGATTATCAATGGTAATTATAAACCTAGAGGAAAGTTTCATATTATTGAAAAGAATCAACCCATTTTTAATAAGGATACGGGAAAACTAGCTGGTGTAACTAATCCAAGAGATATGACTTATATACATTCTTATGGTGGTGAAGCAATCTTTTTTGAATCACTTTCAAAAGGGAAATTAATGGCAACCCGATGTGATAATGAAAAGTGTGGTGCAAAAGGATCTATTTTTGAACCATTTAGAATTTATTGCCCCGATTGTTTGAGAAAAACGACAGTGATAGATTTAACAGATATTGCTAAAAAAACTGCTAAGATTCACTCATTTATTATTACTCATCGCTCAGGTGCTTTTAATACGTTACCACTCCCCATAAAATTTATCAATGTAGAATTCGAAGGTGTGGTAACAATTCTTATGAGTGTATTAGCAGTTGGGGATCCTGAAATTGGTAAGCATATAATCCCAATATTTAATACAAAAAATCCTACTTATACTATAACAGATCTTAGATTTGTAACTGAGGGTACAAAAGAGTCAGAATTACCTGCGGGTTTTACTTTCTAATTTTTTTTTTTAATTTAACAAAATTTCAATAAGAGAATTATTCTCAAAGAGAAAATTCTAATGGTTTTAAAAAAAAAATAGAAATAAATAATTGCTTTTATCTATTTTTATTATAGTGTAGATTAGAAATACTATTAAAAAGGAAAAGGTATATTAATAAAAATGGACAGCAGACTCACCGAGTTTAGACCAATCCGAATACAGCGCTATGTTCCCGAATTGGATTTATTGAATAATCCCTTACTTAAATCAAATGAAAAAGAATTTCTAGCTGCTTTTTATGAATTCTTGGAAGAAGAATTAGATGAGGATTTAAGAGCATTAGAAGAATTAAATTACTTACTGGAAGAGCCAATAGAAGAGAAAAAAAAAACAGCTGGTTATAAAGATCATGAAAAAACTTTCTGATCATGGCTATTATTCTACGATTATGCAAGAAGATGATGATTATGAAATCGGTCGAATAATGAGAAATGCACTAATAGCTTATGCGTTATGTGGTGGTCGATGGTCAGAGTATTCAGAACGATACATCGCGGGAAATTGGAGCATAGAAATGGGTCGTCTTGCCGGGGGTACCTTATATTGCAATCCCGTAGATTATAAAGCCAATCAATATCAGAGAGAACAGTTTTTAAAACCTGTCGCTGTTGATGGAAAAATAGCTGCATCCGCTATGACTGAATTCAATGCAGGAAGTGATATTTTTAGTATGGAAAACCGGCTTATCGAAGAAGATGATGAAGTGGTAATAAAGGGCAAAAAAGTTTTTATTACTAATGGAATGATTGCGAATTATATAATAGTGTATGGCAGATTAAATAATGGACAACTAGGTGCGGTAATTATAGATACAAAAAATCAACACTTAAATAATTTTCGGGCTGCTAGAGTTTATACTTATGGTATGAGAGATGCATTTGTAAGTCGATTAATTTTCGATCGGGTGAAAGTTCCAAAAGCAAATTTACTTCAAGGAAATGGTCTAGATATAATGTTTCATCAATTAACGGAAGAGAGACTTATAATAAGTGCGGAAGCTCTTGGAGATACCATGAAAAAACTCTTATTTTCTCATACATGGGCCATAAATAGAGAGCAATTTGACAGGAGATTACATAAATATCAAGTAATTAGATTTCCTATTTCGGAAAATATTCGACAACTTAATTTACTAATTGCTGCATTAATTCAATATGCGCGGGAATTAGATGATCGTCCTGAACTTGGAGCTTCTAAAGTAATGGCTGCAAATACAATGGGTTTAAAAATCCAAACAACAGAATTAGCATTTGAAAGTTCTATTCATTGTTTTAGAACCTTAGGTGGGCGGGGATTTATACGCCAATATTCTAACCAAATAGGCTTATTAGATCCATATTGTATGATTCATGGTGGAGGTTCTAACTATGTGTTAGAAGATAGTGAATCTCGGAGACTTTTTAAAACAAAACCTTCTAATAAAAAACAAGATGCGATCCCGAGAATTGATCTCTTTTTTGAATAATCTTCTTTTTTTAATTTCATAATAAATCTCCACACAGAAGCACTTATTAAAGAATACGATTTATATAATTATAATAATGCCCTTTGATAAATTGGAATTCTTTCAAAACTTTAATAGCTTTAATATAACTGATATAATAGAGGATTATAAAGGTAAAAAATTAGAAGAACTTTTTGAAAATCAAAGAATCATTTCTAATGGGTTAGGAGAATTATTAGAAATTTCATGGAAATGTGATACTACTTCTTGTAACTTTAATTTAAAAAAGACTAAAAGGAATGTATTAACTAATCTAAAAACGGTATATTATATCGGGCATTATAAAGAAAATTATTTATATAATAGAGGAATTTCTTCTCTTTATGATTTATTAACGCATTTAAAATATAGCAAATTTGCCAAAAAAATAATTAATCAGGTAAAGAAAAAGGATTTTCGAGCACTTTCTCAAAATAAATATTTGTATGATATAGACACTTCATTTTGTTTTTTGATTAATGATTTTCTTTTTATTGATATAGAAACATTAGGGATATATGATAGTCCTATTATAATTGTAGGTATTGGATTTTATCATAATAAAAAATATAGGATTATCCAATATTTTGCCAGAGGATTAGAAGAAGAAATAGCTATCTGCGAACAATTACGGAAAAATATATTTCCCAAATTTAAATGTTTTATAAGCTATAATGGAAAAAGTTTTGATATTCCTTATTTAGCAAATCGATTTTTATATTATTTTGATGAGAATCCAATGATTTCTGAAGAAAATACTCCATATAAAGACATTAATACTAAATATGGACATATAGATTTATATCATAATGTTGTTAGACAATATAAGGGACAATTTAAGAACTATCAATTAACCACCATTGAGCAGAATCTTTTAAATTGGAAAAGAAATAATGAATTACCAAGTAATTTAGTGGGCTTATGTTATAAAAAATATTTAAAAGACCCACACAGATATATTGGATTAATTAAAGAATGTATTGACCATAATTATTATGATCTTATATCTTTGCCTTTAATTTTTAGCAAATTATTAGAATAACAATTTGCTTTTATTTATAGGAACCAATAAAAGATTATGGAATATTTATGTATGAAAAATTAAATCCCTATGATAATACACTACCAACTTTTAAATCAATTCAAGAAGAATTAGATAAAGAATTTGAGGTAAATTTAACAAAAAAAAAGGTATTTTTAGGTATTGATGGATTTATCGATTTTCTTTATTCTCTAGTTCAAAAACGATATAATTTGGAAAAATGGAAGCAATTTGCTACTATCATCGAATTCTCACAAAGATTAAAACAAATTTCGGGGAGTTCGGGAAATATTGAAATATTTTTAAAGAAAAAAACTTCTGGAGGATTCGCCCCAAATAATAGCAAAGCTCTGAGCGCATTAGGCATAAATGTATTTTTATTAGCTTCCTTAGGCTATCCTAAAATTAACTCACTTTATGATGAATTAATTCAAAACGAAAATATCAATGCAATTTCAATCACCAATCCAGGAAAAACGATTGGATTGGAATTTAATGATGGAAAAGTTATGCTTTCTGATATTAAAGGACTTCTTGAAATTAAGTGGGAAACATTACTACAGAGAATTCCAAGAGAACACCTTATTAAAAGGATGGAAGAATCTAACGTTATAGGATTTGGATATTGGTCGATTTTTCCACAATTAACTAATATCTGGCAAAAATTAATGGAAGAAATATTCCCCTCTATTAAAGATATAAATAAGAAACTTTTTTTTGTGGATTTAGCGGATATTAAAAAGAGATCGAAACCAGAAATTATTGAAATGCTAAATGTCTTACAAAAAATGGAGGATCAGATTCCCGTATTGCTGAGTCTAAATGATCAAGAAGCTATAGATATCTCAAAAGCTTTAGACACTGTCGTTGAGATCACCCCTAATAAAGCAAATTTTAAAGATTTTATTACTGGGGGTAAAAATATAAACAAAGACTTGGGATTATCCTATCTTATAATTCATTCCCCGCATTTTGCTACAATAACTGTAAAAAATAATATGCAACATTATTGGATAACAGAAGCCTATACTTCAAACCCTTCTTATACAGTATCTGCAGGTGATCATTTCAATTCTGGAGTAATCGCGGCATTATTAGGGGATCTAAATCCTCCTAAAGCAATTCTAATGGGAAATGCATTATCTGCCATCTTTGTGAGAACGGGAAGATCTCCTAATTTTGGACAATTAAGACAATTTATAAAGCGATATTTGGAATATATAGATCACGATAATCCACAGTTCCCTTAGTGCATTTTATATTAGACAAAGTTTTTAAGGAGAATATTTAACAAATTTTAACGCAAACACTTATAAAGATTCCCAATAACTTATTATTTGTTTAAACTCCAATAATATATTAATAAATTAAAAAAGAAGGTGAAATTTTTAAATGGCTTTCCTCATGGTAATAGCAACGTATCCTCCCTGGAAATTACCAGAACTTATTGATGTATATACTTCGGGAAATGCTCCCGATTATCCACCATTCCTCCATACGGTCCATCATTTCGTTGTACAAGATGGATATTATAAAAATTATGGGATTTATGAATGCGATGACGAGAAATTAGTAGAAGGTATTAATGCTTTAACTAAACGTTTTTATCGATATTCGCTTATTGAAGGGTATGAATATAAGATAGAACCAATCTTGGATTCGAAAAAAGCTATGAAAATGCTCGGCTTCATATAGTATTAGATTGGATGGGATTTAATTTAGAATTTATTTCTTAAATTTTTTTATTTTTTTTCCTTATTTTAGTATTTTTTCATATGTAAAAAATAGAGATATAAATCCAAGATGATGGGAACTTGGATTTAAATAGTACTTTATTGGTAAAAAGGATATTTTTTTCTTAGAAAGAAAAGCTAAATGAAAAATTTTAATTTTATTAAAATTAGAAATAAAATTAAAAAAGAAAGATCATTTTAAAAGGTTGATTAGTTATGAACGATTTAGTTGAGAAATTATTTGAAAAAACTTGGAATCTTGAGCATAGAGATAAAATTATCGATAGGTTAAAAAAAAACGAGTATGATGTAATAGTTATTGGAGGAGGGATTACTGGTGCGGGAGTTGCAAGAGAGGGAGTGATGCGCGGGCTAAAGGTTAGCTTAATTGAAATGCAAGATTTTGCTGCTGGGACTTCATCAAGAAGCTCAAAACTAGCTCACGGAGGTATCAGATATTTGGGGCATGGAGAAATGGATTTAGTTAAGGAAGCAACAACTGAAAGGAATTGGATGCGTCAGCATTGTACCACCCTCCGACCGATTCCCTTTTTATTTGTCGCATGGGAAGGAGGAAAATATAAAATGCGAGATATTAAAGGTGCTACTAAAATTTATGACTTTTTAAGTGATAAAAATGAAAAATATAAGAATTATAAACAGCGTCAATTAATTTCTACTGAAGAAGTAATTGAAGCGGAACCAGAGATAAGAAAAGAAGGAAATAATGGAGGAGTTATTTATTATGACAATAATGTGGATGATGCACGTTTAACAATAGAAACCTTAAAGGAAGCGGTTATTAGAGGGGCAGATGTAGTTAATTATTGTGAAGTCTTAGAGTATGTAATGGAAGATGGTAAAATAATAGGGGTAAAATGTAAAGATCTTGAAAATTATAAAGAATTTATAGTAAAAGGAACATTAATTGTAAATGCTACAGGGATTTGGACAGATGATTTATTAAATGATTATCCAGAAGATGTACCAAAGCCTTTAATTAGACCCACTAAGGGAGTTCACCTTGTCTATAGGCGGAAAGATGTAAAGAATAAAATGGCAACAATAATAACCTCAATCACAGATAATCGCGCATTTTTTGTATTACCTCGAGGAGATTTCACAATAATTGGCACAACAGATACAGATTATAAGGGTGATTTAGCCAATCCTTACTGTAATAGGGAAGATGCCGATTATTTAATTGAATCGGTCAAATATTATTTCCCCACAGCAGAGTTAAATTATGAAAATCTTTTAGCTACTTATGCTGGCATTAGACCTCTCGTGAGGGAAAAAGGAAAATCCGAAAGCGATGTTTCCCGTAAACATATCATATTCTTTAATAAAAATGGATTATTAACGATATCTGGAGGAAAATTGACGACATGGAGAAAAATGGCAGAAGATTTATTTGAAAAGGTTGCAGAAAAGAATATTTTCCCTGATATTTCTCGAGAAGAAAGCTTCTCAAAGCAAAAGTTTAAAATCAAGATGGAGGAAGAAGAGTGGGAGAGGGAATTAAAAAATTCAAATATTAAGATTGAGGAAGATATTGCTCTTCATCTTTATCAGCAATATGAACGTGGAGCAATTAAGATATTAGAGCTTATAAAAGAAAATGAATCTTTAAAAGAGCGGATACTTGATGAGAATGACTTTATTAAGGCGGAAATTGTATACTTACTTAGATATGAACTTACCCCTCATTTAATTGATGTATTTTGCCGAAGGACTGAAATGAGTCTATTCATCGACCATAAAAGGCAATTAGATGCGGTAAAAGTCGTGGCTGAAATAATGGCAGAGGAATATAACTGGAGCCCAGAAATAAAAGAAAAAGAAATTTCAAAATATATCGATTACATAAAAAATACTATTGCCTTTGTATAAATTTTAATTCCATTAATTGTTCTCAGTAAAAATTCTATTTTTTTATGCTAATTTTAAATTGATCTTTTATAAGTCTCTAAATAAAAGAATTGCGGATTTCATTTTTTCTTATTTTTATTAAAATCGGACTCCAAAAAGGTTTAAAAATAACATTTATATTTTAATTATAAGTATATATAAAAATTATAAAAATAAAGAATTCAAAGAATGTTAGTACAACAATTTGATTATACAGAAAATTTATTCAGGCCATTCGCCGCTTGGGGAGCGTTTTTCTTGCTCCTCCTTGGCGTTATTTGGATAATAAACGCGGCATATGAATGGAAAGCCCGAGGAAGTTTTCGCAAACGTGAAATGGAGGAGTGGGACCGTAAGATAACCACATTTTTAAAAGTCTTAACATATTTATCCTTTGTTGTGGGTGCCATCTGTATTATCTCTGGGGTAGCTGAACTGATCCTTAAAGAACCACTTTCGGTATATGGAGATTCTGATATTTTTACCGCAATTTTATTAATTGTATTTGGTGTCGCAACCTTCTTTAAACCAATTAATGATATTCCAATCGGTTCAATCATAGCACTTATCGCAGCTTCATCGGTTGTGATACTTATTGCGTTATTGATACCTCCGGATGTAGTAGAATTTCTTGGAAATTATATAGATCCCAAATGGTTATTGATTATAATATTCATTATTGTATTCATTATAGTGGCTGTGATTGCGAAAATGGCGATTGATGTATTTATAATCATTAGTAAAGCACTTTCTTGGCCTCCTATCGCTATTATTTTTGCTATTTTCTGCTTTGTTCAAGCATTTTTCTTATTGGTATTAAAGGCAACCCTTATTCCAATAGGCCCTCAAGAGACTCTTTTAGAATCCTTATTTAAATCTTTAGAATCCTTTTTTAAATCCTTAGGTCTGCCAATCTAAATATAATTTTATTTTTTCCTCATTTTTTATTTTTAGAAAAAAGAAAATCGAGAAGAAGCACTTTTGTTAATCTCCCCAATTATATCCTTATTTAAGTCATAGGAGCAATTCTTACATTTATTATCATCAGTAATATTGATTTTTGAAAGACTAAATCCCATTCTTGAAATGAGGATTTCTCCACAATTAGGGCAATAGGTATTACTCCCTTTCTCATGTTTTATATTCCCGACATAGGGAAAAAATAGACCTGTTTCCTTAGCTATATTATACGCTTTATCCAAAATTCCGAACGAAGTCCTTTTTTCTGAGGGTCGTTTATAATCGGGATGGTAAGCACTAAAGTGTAGGGGTGTGTTCTCGCCTAAATTATCATAAACCCAATCGCATAATTTTTTAATATCTTTTTCATCGTCATTTATATCAGGGATGATCAAATTAGTAATTTCCACATGAATACCATTACTTTTGAAACGTTTAGCTGTGTCTAAAACTGGTTGGACAGAGGGAGCGCCACATATTTTTTTATAGAACTCATCTGTCATCCCTTTTATGTCAATATTAGCCGCTCCAATACCAATATCTATTAATTCTTTCGAAGCTTCTGGAGTAGAAAATCCATTTGTGACCAATATAGTTTTAATATCTTCTTTATGAAGAAGGCGGGCGGTATCTAATATCCATTCATGCCAGATTAGAGGCTCATTATAGGTGTATGCTAAAGTTTTTGCCCCACTCTTGACTACTCTCTTTACAAGCTCTTCTGGTGTCATTTCTACTAAGGACATTTTTCTGTCTCTATAATCTTCAAAATCAATATATCCTTCATCACCATTGTCACTTGGTGTTGCTTGAGAAATAGACCAATTCTGACAATTAAGACATCTAAAAGAACACCCCACTGAGGCTATTGAATATGCCGTATGTCCTGGCCAATAATTATATAGCGGTTTTTTTTCAATTGGATCTAAACTCCCACGAGAGATCATAGATCCATAGATTAGAGTATATAATACTCCATTAATATTTTTTCTTGTTCTACATATACCAACCTTATCTGGAAGTATTATACATTCATTAGCGCAGACATGACATTTTACTTTATTATCACCCAATATATCCCAGAGTCTTGCTTCTTTTTTCATATAAAACAACCTCTTAATATATTTTAAATTAATTGCATTTCCTTATTTATATAATAAAAAACTTGCGTTTTATTTTAATTATTATGGATATATAATATTAGTTTGAAATAATTTATATCAATTAATTCAACCCTGGAAGTGTATTATACCATAAATTCTGAAGAAAATGAACTTTTAAAAGAAGAAATTCAAGAAATAATAAATAAAAAAAAAGAAAATATTGCAGACCTTGAAAAAGGTGCTGATTATTTTAAAGAATTAAGTGATATTGGGTTGCTTCAACTTCAGATTGAAGAATATACCCTTGCAGAACAAAATTTTTTGACTTGTTTAAAATATTTTGAAAAGCAGAAAGATAGGCTCGGGAAAGCATCCGCTCTGGGAATATTTGGAGTTTTGTATGTTAAAAAGGGAGAATATAAAAAAGCAATAGATTATTATGAAGAAGCATTCACGATTTATGATGAATTAAGAGAGCAGAATGAAAAAATCATGTGTCTAAAGGGAATTGGGAATTCCTATCTAAAATTAAATAAGCTGGATAAGGCATCCGAAGTTTTATTCAAATGCTGTGAAATTTGCTCTGAAAATAAGGACATTTATAGCTTTTTGGATTGTATTGGTCAATTAATCCAGATTTATGAAATAAAAGAAGATTGGGAGATTCTAAGAGAGCTCTATCAGAAAGCTTTATTAGCATTTGAGAAAATTAATGATAAGAAAGGTATGATTACTTCATATTTTAATTTAGGAATTCTTAATAAAAGGAATCAAAAATATCAAAATGCCTTAACCTTTTTTAAAAAAGGCACTAATGTAGCAATAGATTCCAATTATAGCGAATTTATCTTAAAAGGATTATCCTACGTTGGAGAATCTTTATTTTATTTAGGAAAAATAAAGCAAGCAAAAGATGAATTTATCAAAGCATTGGATTTAGCACAAAAAATCGGGGCAAACAATGCAATAAGACAAATATCGATACTTCTCAAATCTTTTGGTCTAAGCGATCAAAAAATTAAAGAAGAATTAAGAAAATATCAAGAAGAAAATTAATATAAAAATACTTAAACACGTATTATATGTTTTTAATAGAATAGAATTTTTTAAAAGTTTATAAATAATAATTTAGAAAAAGAAACTATTAGAAATGATCATTTGCCCTTACTGCGGAATGGTAATTAAAAATCCTTCATATATTTGTCCTCACTGCAAGAAACCACTCCTTGTAGATCTTGACGATGCCCAAGAAAACCAAGAAGCATATTTTTATGAAAATCTAGATTCGACTTCGCCTTATGAGATAGAGACAGAAAAACCTTTTGATATCAATAAAGTAGTTGATGGCCCTTTAGATGAAAAAATTAGAGAAATAGAAAAAAAAATTGATATTCAATATACAAAAGGGAGACCTATTGGAGACTTATTCTTAGAGAAAGCAGGACTTTATTATAAAAAAAGAGAATTTTCAAAGGCTTTAAGCGAACTTGAAAATGCGTTGAAAGTTTACACGGATGATAGAAATGATTTAAAACTCGCAATAACTCATAATGAGATTGGATTAATAAAAGAATTATTAGGATATTTTGAAGATGCCCTTTATCATTTTGATTCAACCATTGAAATCTTGAATGAGTTAAACGAAACAAAAAAAATTGTATTAATGTATAATAATATTGGAAATGTGTATCTGCAAATCAAAGATATCGAAAATGCCTATAATTATTATCAAAAAGCCATAAATTTAGCGGAAAAAGAGAATTTAATCTATGAGGAAGTTAAGTCTTCGAGCAATTTAGTCGAGGTATTATTCATATTAAAAAATTACGAACGTATAAAAAAAATCTTACAAAGAAACATCGTGTTTTTCAAAAAAAATGACAATTTCTATGGAAGAATAATAACCAATCTAAAATATGGAAAATTATATTTCTATTTGGAAGGTAATTATTATGATAAAGCTTTTGATTATTTATCAAAAGCATTAGAATTGATTAAAAGGATTGAAGATAAAATCTCTATATATCTCAAATCAAGATTAGAATGGGAAATTTATTTATTCCTGGGAAAAATCGAACTTTTATGGAATAATTTTCAAAATGCTGAAAATTATTTATTAAAAAGCATGGAATGTGTACGTATCCTTGAAGTAGAAGATGAGAGTTTAAAAGAAGCTACTGTTTTAGAAGAGATAGCAAGGTTATATGAGTTAAATAAGGAATCAAAAACAGCGATTGAATATTATATTCTAGCAATTAAAATTTATGATAAATTTGGGGAACAATTTAAAGTAGCAGAATTAAATACTATTATTGCTGAAATTTATTTAAATTACCAACATGATACTTTAAAAGCGATTGAATTTTATGAAAAAGCTCTGCATATTTATGAATCATCTCATTATTTTAAGGAAATTGCTAAGATTCATGCTCAACTAGGGGATATATATTTAAGCAAAAATATTCATGATCTCGCAATATCAAATTTTAGAAAAGCTAAGGAAATCTATGAACAATTAAATGATAACTATCATATCGAATTGTTAAATGAAAAGATCAGTTCTTTAGTAGAATAAGTTAATTTTTAATAGAATTAGATTTTACATTTTTAATTATTAAAAAGTTATATTTTCGCATGAATAAAATATAAAACATACAGAACTATTTATTTTAAGATGAGCGAAATTAATTCAAAAGAACACTTATACAGAGAATTACAGCAACATCTTGATAAGATGCCCGTAGGTTTTCCAGCTACTGATTCTGGATCCGACATCCAATTGTTAAAATACTTTTTTGATTATGATGAGATTCCAGTATTGTTGGAATTGACCCATCAATATAAATCTCTAAAAAAAATAAAGGATTCTCTAGAACGCAAAAATTTTTCTTCTAATCAAGTAAAAGAAATATTAGAGAAGCTCATTAGTAAAGGATTGATTGGGTGGAAGAATATGAAGGATGGGAGATATTACAAGATCCTCCCCTTGGTGGTGGGTTTAGATGAGTCTCAAAATTATAATCGAACTCCAGAATACTTAAATCTACTAAGAAAATATATGATTGAATCTCAATTTGCACTTCGGTTAATAACTTCAAAAATACCGCAATTGAGAACTATACCCATAGAAAAAAGTATCGAACCACAACATCATGTTAGTACTTATAATGATATGAGAAAGATAATTGAAAATATTGAAGGCCCTATTGTATTACTAGATTGTATTTGCAAAAAAACCGCTAGAATCGATGGAAGAGAGTGTAAACAAACTTCGAGATTAGATACGTGCTTAGTTTTTAATGAAGTCGCATTAAGATGGTTAAAAAGGGGTTTTGGCAAGAAAATTAATAAGCAGGAAGCCTTAGAAGTTTTGAAAAAAAACCAGAGGGATGGATTAGTTTTACAACCATCCAACTCAAAAAATCCTGAGTTTTTATGCTCCTGTTGTGGGTGTTGCTGCGGTATTTTATCTCTTCAGAAAATGATTCCCAATCCTGCAGAGTATTGGACGAGTAGTTATCAAGCACAAGTGGATCCAGAAATCTGTGAGGGATGCAGAACCTGTCTGGAACGTTGTCAAGTAGATGCAATTACTTTTAAACAAGAAATTGCTCACATTAATTTAAAAAGATGTATTGGATGTGGAAATTGCGTAATTTCATGTCCAAACAAAGCTATAACTCTCATAAAGAAAGAAAAAATCCCCTCAATTCCTAACAACTCAGAAGAACTATATGAATCAATTTCAAAATTACCATAATATAAATTTCAATTCAATTTTTAGATGATAAATACTAACCCTGTTAAAAATTGAAAAGATAATTTAGAATATATAAAAAAATTAAGAAATTGCATAAAAATATTGTTTTACAATCTCATCTGCTTTTTTAAATACGGAAACTTCCCCTGCAAATTGCTTTAATTCTTCTTGAAATTTCTTTTCACATTCATCAGCAAAGCTTTTATGAGCTTCCTCTGTTGCTTCTGTGGAATAATCTACCAATAATGCAGAGATGAAATGCTCTTTTTTTATAATCCGTAATTCTTTATCTTCTAATAATATAGCTTTAATAATCCCTTCGGCGTCAGTAATTTCTTGAAACATACTACTTATAGCATAGAAACCCCCAGCAAGTAATATTAGACTCTCAGAAGATATAGTTTTACTAAATGATTTAGAATATAACTCCAATCCATCATGGGAATAAACGATAAGAAGATATACCTCTTGCTGTTGTAATAGCCATGGATTATTACTTATTCGATAAAATACAATTCCTATTATTAAAATACCACTACCTTGTATGATTGAACTAAAGATGATATCTTGGTAAATACTTCTCACTCTTAATCGCCCAAAAATGCTTTCAATCAAATTAGGGAAAACCGGCAGCAATATTGCTAATAATAAACTTATGAAAAGAATACGTATTATTTTTTTTTGTTTTGATGTATGTGCTGATTTCATATTACGTCGAAGCATGATTTTAGTTTTAAATAAGAATTATATAAATTAGGTGCTTAAAATAAGTTACTGCTATTTTGCGCCTTCTCTTTTTCCAATAAGTTTTTAAATTTGTATTCATTAATGCTAATGGGCAACTTGGGCTTGCCTGAAGCCGTTATACTCGGTGGACCGCAAAATGCTCAAAAGCGGAAATGTCCGACTTCAGGTCCCATGAGTTGCTGATATACAATGTTATAACCTGTCGAAGCATTCACCTAGATGGTGGGTGGCTGGGCGGTATTTTCTGTAGAGAAAATATTAGCTCATAATAACAAACCCGATCAGGCCAGGGATGGAGCAGTCGTAAGTTGAGTTGCTCACGCTTCTAGAACTGGGTGTGGAGGGTTATAATGCGGTCACTATCAGCAGATATTGGGATCGAGAGTCGGATTTTTATCATCCTCTTTTTAGAATTATGGTTTTTGGTTACCAACTCCTAATTATATTATAAGTTTTATAAAAATCCTTGAAAGGTTAAATAATTATATGCTTGAAATTAATTATTATATAAGCATTTAAAGAGGAGTTGCTAAAAATTTGAGTTTTAATATAGAAGACTATTCTTTATTAGATGAATATGGTCCAGAAAAAATAATTAATATTAGGAATCCTTCTATAGGCTTAAATGCTGTGCTCGTAATTGATAATTCCGTCTATGGAATTCCTGCAGGAGGGGTTAGATTGCTTCCAGATATCGAATTAGATGAAGTTATCAGATTAGCAAGAGCAATGACGCTAAAATTTTGTTCTTATAAAATGAAAGTAGGAGGAGCCAAGGTAGGTATTTGGGGGGATTATAGTAATAAAGAACAGAAAAATATATTATTAACAGCCTTCGCGAAACAAATTGAAACATTCATAAAGAATGATTTTTATTATCCAGGACCAGATATGGGAACGGATGATGATGATTTATTAAAAATATTCAAGGTTATTGGAGCACCCAATTTGGCACCGAATAAGATAGGATTATTCAAGCTCGATGTTCCAGTCGAAGAGTTATTTACGGGATATGGAGTTGTTTACTGTTTAGAAGTAATATACAATAATTTGGAGAAATTAACCGATAAGAAGCGAGATACCAGTAAGAAACCTTCTGTTATTTTGGAAGGCTTTGGAAAAGTGGGAACCGCGGTAGGAATGAGCCTCCATGAATTGGGTTTCAATTTAACTGGACTTTCAACAATTAAAGGCGCTATTTTTGATGAAAATGGACTTGATATAGAACTGCTGTTAAATCTTAAAAAAAAATATGGAGATGAGTTAGTTAATCATTATGAAAGCACAGATTTAGTTAAAGTGGAAAAAGAAAAACTTTTTGAATTATCCTCAGAATATCAAACGGATTTTATCATCCCAGGTGCCAGACCAGATGCGATTAATAATAAAAATGTCGAGAAAATGGATGCAATTGCAATTGTTCCAGCGGCCAATATACCTTATGAAAAAGGAATTCAGTATAAGCTCAAGGAAAGGGAAATAATTGCTTTTCCTGATTTTATAGCCAATGCTGGTGAAATTTTAGCTATTTGGGTAAATAAGGTAGCAAAAAATGCAGAAGAAATCTTTGAATTCATTAAAGCGAAAATTAGTGATAAGACATTTGAAATTATTCAAGGTGCAAATGAAAGTGGCATGACATCCTATGATTTTGCTGTTAAAGATGCGTTAGGTGAACTTAAAAAGAAAATGAAAAGAAATAAGAAATTACTACAAAAATTAAATGAGAGATATTAAAAGTGAGAGCAAAAGCTTAATGTCTCTCTTCTACAAACATTTTCAATCTTTTTTTCAATTCATCTGATTGCCCAGTTTTTCTCATTGCGATTGTTTCGCGGGCTAAAACTGCTTCAATTCCCAAATCTTGATTATAATTAAGATGGTCTTTTGTATATTTTATTGCTAAATGACTTTTTTGTGTTATTTTATTTGCCATTTTCTTTAATATTCTATTTAATGCCGTGGTTTTACAGATTTTACTAACTAATCCAATTCTTAATGCCTCTTCCGCGTTAATTTCATCACCAAGTAACATCAAATATTTTGCATTTCCTTCCCCCACTATTCGAGGGAGTAATTTCGTTGATGCGTTTGAAAAGAATAATCCCGCACCAAGTTCAGGAAGCATGATTCTTGTATCTTCTGCCGCAATTCTAATATCGCATCCAAGCAATTGTTCAAATCCACCTCCAATAACCCAACCATGTAAACCTGCTATTATGATTCCTGGGTGATCTAACATAGCTCTGGTGAGATCTTGAAAACTTTCCAGAAATTCAACAGCCTCTGGTATTCTTTCTGGAGAATTTAATAGATTGTAACTATACTTTAGGTCAGCTCCAACTGTAAAATGTTTCCCTTTAGCAGAATATATTACGCAAATATCTTCCTTTTCTTTACTTTCTTGGAAAGCAGCAATCAATTCTTTTAAAGTATCAATATCTAATGTGTTATATTTATCCGGTTTATTTAAAATGACATTGCCAATATCTCCTTGCTTTTTATATATTACATTCTTTTCCATATTATTCAATCCTCATTTTATTTTTTTATATAATTATTCAACTTATTTTAGCTTTCAGTCTGTTTTGAGATTAATTCCTTTTTTAATCTTACTCGATCAACTTTTCCTATCCTCGTGATAGGTAAATCATTAGGATCTAAGGGGTACACAATGATGTTTTTTGGAACAGCATATTTTGCTAAGTTTTTTTGAAACATTTTTTCAAGTTCTTCTTTATCTGAATCATCGAATTTTACTCCTAATTCTGGACCTATTACTAGCCATACCACTTCACCCTTTATTTCATCTGGGGCACCTAATGCAGCGGCAATCGCAACTTTCGGATGAGATAGAGCAAGTTCTTCAATTTCAGTAGGATATACAGTATAAGCACCCACTCTAATTATCTGTTTTATTCTTCCTGTAATGTATAATCCTCCTTTTTCATCTTTATAACCCAAATCTCCTGTTTTACAAAAACCATCTTCTTTAAATTCTTCTTTATTTTTCTCAGGCATCTTATAATATGATTTAGCTATTAATGAACCTCTTATATAAATTTGTCCTTCCTCTCCATGCGGTAATTCATTTCCATCCTCGTCAACAATAATGATTTCTTGTCCTGGGAGAGCTTTTCCTACATAACCTCTAGCCAATTTCTCGAATTTGATACCAGGCTCTGTAAAGGTAGTCTCTGATCCTGCTTCTGTACTTCCATATCCAATAGAAATGTGTTCACATATTCTTTCCTTAATTCCTTTTAATAGTTCCATATTTACCTTCTCTCCGGACATAACAACTAAGTTCAAATATTTCTTGGGTTGATAATTATCTAAATCGGGAAGAGAGAGAAAGATTTTAAACATCGTTGGAACTCCCCCCATAAAGTGTATGTGATATTTTCTCATCGCTTTTAAAGAATCCCAGGGAGACCAGGATGCTTGAACAATCATTTGTAATCCTGCAATGATACCCGTGCCCAATAATTCTACAGCTCCTCCCACATGACTTACAGGTAAATTCACCAAAGATGGAATTCTATGATCTTCTGGAGAATATCCTGCTGAAGCCAAAGAGGTAAAAATGCTGTCAAATTCTCTTAAACACATTTGAATAATATTTTTATGAGTCAATTCAACTGGTTTGGGAGCTCCTGTCGTACCACCAGTCCATATTACTAAAATTGTGTCCTCTTCATCTTGATTCTCTTTAGCCTTTTGGAGATCATCTTCCAGATTATATTCTTGCTCCATAATTTCTTCAAATTTAGTCCCTAAATGATGCTTGCCGACCATTATATATTCAATTTCTCCGAATTCATTTTTTAATTCCTCGAGCGTATCTGCAATTTTGTTTTTATCCCATTTATCAATTGTAATGATAACTTTAGGATCAGAATGTGGAATTAGGGATTGAAAATCCGCTTTTTTATATTCTTTATCCATGGGGATCGTAATCCCTCCGATTTTACTCGCTGCTAGAAAAGTGAGTATGAATTCGGGAATAGTTGGAAGTACCGTTACAACAGTATCTCCCTTTTCGACACCAATATGCAGTAAGGCTTGAGCAAGTTTATCAGATTGTTCATCTAATTCCTTCGCATTGATAATTTTTTTCCCATATCTGATAGAAGGAAAATTTGGATCGATATGAGCCCAATAATCAACATATTGCCAAAATAACTTTAGTTCCAGTATGTCCATATTTATCATAAATTTGAATTTGCTTTATATTTTTTAAAAATTGCTTAAAAAGATTTTAAAATTTAAAATTATATAAAATCCTTCTATGATAACTAATTATTGAGAATTAATGATTCACGTTTATTTAAATCTTTTTAATTTTATAGACCTTAAAGATATTATAGTTTTAATTTCAATTTGAAAGGAATTATATAAATCTAATTTTCTTAAAAGAAAATAAATAAAGCTAAAAATATAAATAAAAACATAACAAATTAATTACAATATTTCTAAATTAATTTAGATTTTATTAAAAAATTAAAAAATTATTGATGTGAATAAAATGGCTGAAGAAAAATTAGAACGCGGCTTAAATTTACCTATGGCAATCTTTATAATTATAGGTATGGTAATTGGAGCTTCTATCTGGATTGCTCCTGCAGAAAAACTCTCAGAAACTGGTCCAGCAATTTTCATTTCATATCTTATTGCTGTTATACCTGGAATTTTTATAGCTTATATCGCTGCTTACTTAGGATCAGCCTTTCCCGTGGCAGGAGGCACCTACGTTATAGTAAGTCGATTGATGGGAGGATTTGGTGGATTTATGACTGTTTGGCTAATTATATTAGCTGTAGGATCTACATTAGCTTATTTAGGGGCGTCTTTCGGATTTTTTATTGGTCAAGTGATTGGAATACCTGCTGATGCGATGGTATGGTTTTCGGTAATTATTGGGGTGATCGTTTTAATTGTGTTCTATTTTTTAAATTGGATTAAAATTCAACTTTCTGGCGCAATTGAATTGATTTTAACGATATTTGGAGATATATTTGTAATGATAATATTCATTGTCGCAGCAATTCCCGCTATCAAATGGGGGAATTTCATGCCACTTTTCCCAGAAGGATTTCCCCCCGTCTTATTTACTGCTTTAACATTTTATTTCTCCTATGTTGGATTCACTTTGATCTTAGAAGTTGCAGGTGAAATAAAAAATCCCGGGAAAAATATTCCGAGAGCTTTGCTTATCAGTATAATCTTCTTGGTCGCTATTTACACGCTTCAAGCATTTATGGTTGCAGCCGTTCAACCGTATGATGAGCCCGTCGGTACTGTCACAGAATTAATTGCACTACAAGGATTATTGCCTCCAGTTGTAGTTGGAATCATGGCTGTCCTTATTATCACTGCAATAGGATCTACTATTCATCCGAGTTTTATGGCTTTCAGCAGGGATATTTATATGATTTCAAGAGAACAATTATTTCCAAAAAAACTAGGTAAAATTCATAAAAAACAAAAAACCCCAATTCCCGCCCTAACACTTCTTCTGATAGTTGGTATAATATTTCTTTTTACATTTATCCCTATCTTGTCTCCATTTTACGGAGTATATACTTCAGCAGTATTATTAAGCGCAGTAGTAGGTGTAGTAGTTCTTATTTTGCAAATTCCAGTGTCACTAGCCGCAATAACACTTCCTAAAAAATTTCCAGAATGGCATGAAAAATCAGGATTTAAACCTTCTCGCAGAGCATTAAAAATAATGGGTATAATGGGAGCAATTACTTCATTTATATTCGTGTTTTTGGTATTTACAGATCCTGATGCGGGACTTGTGGTTGCATTAATTGTTTTCCCCTATACAGCTGTCGGGGCACTATTATATCTAATTCAAAGAAAACGCTTGGAAAAGTCTGGAATTAATTATAAAGAAACCTTAAAACATTTACCAGAAATGCCAAAAGTTGAATCAAAACTTGATAGTAAAATAGATCGATTAGCAAAAGAAAAAGAATCTGAGGAGTAAAAATTCAAATATCTTCTTTTTTATTTTTTTTATTTTATGTTAATATAGCTATATCAAACGAGAATTAAAATAGAAAACAGAAGTTTTACAGGATTATTAATTTATTAGTGAAATGTTTATTATTTAACTCTCTTGAATTTTTATATTATGAGCATTTAAATAATCCAGATAATCGCAAAGTTTAGAAACACTATTTGCGGCATCTCTTAAGGAAAAATAATATAGTGTTCTCTCTTTATGTATGATCCTTTTAGCGATATTAAATCGTTTTGCTAATTCTACCGAATCTGCTAAGCTGGGCAGACAAAATGCGAAGGGTTTTGCCCTCTTCTTTAGTAATTGAATCATCCGTTTAAATACATAGCGGAAAACGTGATGCTTCCATAATGGAATCATAATAATATCTATTTTATTATCTTGGGTTAGATAATCAATACATTCAAGAAATATGTTAATGTTGAATCCCGAAGCCCCAAGATCTACTGGATTTTTAATATTTACATTTTCTTTTGGTAAGATTTTACTGAGCTTTTCTTGAGATTCAAGAGTTAATTCTGGAACCTTTAAATTGTGAGATGCAAATAAGTCTGTCATATTTACAGATGATCCACCTCCGGGCGTAATTATTCCCACATTTCTGCCTTGAGGCATTCTGGTAGGATATAAAAGCTCAAAGGTCTTTATAGTATTCCAAAATTCTTCATTATCTCTAATTAAAGTTGCTCCTGTTTGCTTTGCCATGGTTTGCCACAATTTAAAATCAGAAGCTAAGGCACCAGTATGTGAAAATGCCGCACGAGAACCATCTTGTGTATATCCTCCTTTCCATAGTAAGACTGGCTTTTTTTTCGTCGTTTCCTTAAGTTCCATAAAAAATTCATGCCCTGTAGAAGAACCAAATGATTCTAAATACGCTGCAATAATTTTAGTTCCCAAATCTTCTCTAAAAAAACGTAAAAAATCGAGACAATTCAAATCCACTTGATTACCAAAAGAAACACCATATCGAAATCTTAAATCTCTTTTTACTCCGATATCCAATAATTGACTTAAATGTCCTCCAGATTGCGACATAAAAGAGGTAGTGCCTTTTTTTGGTCGTGCCGCAAATGAAAAACTCATGCCAGTGATTCCATTATAGGGTCCAAGACAATTAGGACCGATAACTCTTGTATCAGAGTTTTTAATTATTTCATATAATTGCTGTTCTATTTTTTTCCTTTCTGTTTCGCCTGTTTCTGAAAAACCAGAGGAAAAAATAATTACCCATTTTATTCCCTTATCTACACATTCTTGTAATACCTTTGGAACTATTTTAGTTTTCACGGAAATATATGCGGTATCCACGTGATTAGGAATTTCTAATACTGAAGGATAAGACTTCCAGCCTAAAATCTCATCATGTTTAGGATTTACGGGATAAAAATTGTCTGACCATTCAGAATCTTTAAAATCCTTTAAATATAGCATGGATCCAAAGGTGCTGCTTTCCGTTGCTCCAATAAAAGCGATATCTTTTGGATAAAAAAGAGATTCAATTTGATCAATATCACTTTTATTCTTATCCACTAACATCAATTAGTGAATAATTCTTTTCTAAAAATATTTTTTTATAATAATAAGAGAAAAACTTGTTTTTAGACGATGCAAAATTTACGAGTAATTAAATTAGAGTTTCATCGCATAAAAGATAAAAACTTACTAAATTTCTTGTGCTTCTATTTCATGGTCATCTTGTTCTTCCACAATGGAAAGAAATTTTTCTTGAATTAATTTCCGCTTCAATATATTAATAAATTCTTTGGTATCGGGAAACACATAGGCAATCCCCTCGCCATCATCATCAACGGTAATCTCTTTATAAAACTTTCCTTTTCCTTTAATATTTATCTTATCATTTAAATCATTTACTATCATATTTAAAGAAATTTTAAGAAAATTGATAAAATGAAATAATATGAAGATGTTATGCAATATTTTCAATTGAACTGATTAATAAAAAAAGAAAAAAAGTGGAGATATTTGATTTCAAATGATTAGCTAACAAGAAGGGTGTTAAATCTCATAATTTAATAGAATATTAATATCATTTAATCTATTGAAATCCCAGTACTATCAAGTATGTATTTCTCTTGATTAGCACAAGGTAAACAAACTGTTTGTCCATTTTTCACTCTTGCTTTAGTTTCCATGATATTTTCTCCACAAATGGCACATTTCACCGAGAGTGCCATAACAGATGGAGGGGGTAAATCTACCTTTATTTTTTCTATTTTAAACATTTTATCTATTGGTTTATATAACTCTTTCAGAGACATTTCATGGAAT
Organism: Promethearchaeota archaeon; assembly: GCA_016839555.1. Lineage (GTDB taxonomy): Archaea > Asgardarchaeota > Lokiarchaeia > Sigyniarchaeales > SOKP01 > TEKIR-8. The sequence goes on along the minus strand of JAEOUA010000005.1, from coordinate 88,697 downwards.
AGCTGCATCATTCTTCCATATTCTTCAGGACTTCCTTGTTCCCCTTTAACAATTAATCTATTCCATAGTTCATAAGCTTCAGGATACTCCATTTCACGAGAGTCTTCAAACTCTGCATCTAAGATAATTCTTATTCCTTTTCCGTCTCGTCTTGTCAATGTGAAGGCGGTTTTTCCAACATCTTTATATATTAAAGCATTATTTCCAAAAGAACACCCTGTAACCATTTGTACACCATCAGAAAAACAATTATTTGTTTCACAAATCGCAATCACTTCCTCCATGCCTGTACTTTTAACACCCAATTCTTTTACAGCAATACATCCTGCCATAACTCCATAAGCTAAATAATTGCATAAATGACCATGTAATTCTGCTGCTTTAAAAATCAATCCTTCATAATCATTTTCGCTAATCATTTTTTCAACTTCTTTGCGTACTGGGTTTCCTTCTATAGTTTGAATTTCATTCATTTTGGTTTTTCATCATTATTTTTTTATATTTTTAAATATGCATCATTCTTTATCAATACTACTAATTTATAAAATAGTATGAAGAGTGGTCAGAAGCAGGGGCTGGGTTTTTGGGGCATGTAAGGGCTTTTAATTATTGTTATAAGGCTATTAGACCAGCTTATGAAATGCCTAAACTTAGTTTAATTAACTAGATTTGGTCTTTTTTGTTTATAATTATATATTGGAATAAAATTAGAACAAAATCAATTTATTAGCATAATATAAATATTTAGGCACAAAATAGAGGAAATAGTAGCTAGTTTTCAAGTAAAATAATTTATTAGATATTATAATTTAAAAAAAAATCTATAACCTTTAATCAATATTTTACAAATAATAACTAATTCTTTTAAATTAAAATTAAACACTCTCTCTATTTTAATAATTGATAAAATACTAGAGTTGAAAAAGAAGCTGTTATAACGATGACTGGTGAAAATATTAATTATATCAATGATATTAGATATCCGAAAAAAGCTTTAGTTCAATATATCTATAATGATAATAATTTTAATAAAATCCCTCCTATCGTAGGCATTTTATTCGCAGATCTATTCGGTAATGCCATAATGACTTATGAATACGATGAACATAGCAATTATGGAACAATAAGATCCTATTTATCAGATGATAAAAATTCTTTATTAGAAATTGATTTGGTATCCATGTATTTTAGTAGTTTTAAGATTTTCGCTAAAAATAATAATATTAAAGATTTAAGTTATCTTGAAATTCATGGAAGTAATTTAAAGATCCAGATCTCCTTTTTATTTGAGAAATTCATGATTATTATTTTTCTTAATTCGAATACTATTTTGTCATTAAAGACTCAAAAAAAGATTTTAAATCACTTTAAAGATATTATTGAAGAATATGGATTTTTTTTAGAGGATTTCAATAAGGAAAATTCTAGAAATATAATTAGAGAGCTAAAAAAAAGAGGATGCGACTGGGTAAAAAAATTAAATAAAACATATATTCAAGATTTTAAACTGGGATACCTTAAAAAATCGGAGTATATTAATAGTTTCATTAGCAGAATAAACCCAATCATTCAAAAAGAGTTAAAAGAATATCTAGAAATAATACCAGACGATATCTTAAATGATATTTCCAGGGAGATAAGATATAAAATTCATAACGAGGTTTTTGAATTAGCTTCTGAATTATTCAAAAAATAAATTCTTAAAAAAAAAGAATCTAACTTTAATTTCCTAAACTCTTTCTTTAATGTAGCCTAAATGTAGAAAAAATTAATATAAATTTTAATAAATAAATTACTTATAATTACGCATAGTGGAAATTATTTTAAGCAATAATAAAAGGTAATCCTTTTGGGAAAAATTTTACAAGACATTTGGATTATTAATAATTCTGGAATTGTTATATATAATAGAGTTTTTGAAGAAAAAATAGATGCGCAATTATTTGGGGCACTAATGACTGCTTTAAATAATTTTGCTAAAGAACTAGTTAATGAAGGATTGAGCAGTTTTAATTTAAAAAAAAAACGCTATTCATTTGCTAAAAGAAATAATTTATTATTTATTGTTAGTTCAGATAAAAAATATAAAGAAAAAAATGTTCATAAAGAACTAGAAATTCTTATAGACGCTTTTTTTAAAAATTATGAAGAAGAATTAGAAGACTGGAAAGGAGAAATCGATATATTTTCCGACTTTGAGAAAATATTTCATGAATCATTAGAGGACCCTATAAAAAAACTTGAGCAAGGATTTTGGTACTAAATTTAATAAATTTTTTATAGAAATAAAACTATAAATTCTTGATGTTTTATGAGCAATCCACTTACTACTTTTGATTTTAATTTTTCTTTTATTTTGACAATTATTTTAATAAATGTGAAATTATTTCTCGCTTTATATATCTTATTGAAAATGTTAGAGAGAAAAAAAGAGACAGGTCAATTTCCATCTGGGTTTATACTTGGTATATTTATATTTGTTATATCTATGCTGGTATCTCGAATATTATTTTTTTATTTTGATTTTTATTTAACTAAATTAGATCCGAATGAATTTTATAAAATGCCAGCTATATTAGTTTGGAAAATAGCCATGCTAATAACTACATTTGGAGCGACAATCTTTTTATATATTACTGATCGGAGTATTATGGACTTTAAATTCAAAGGATTATTAGCTTATTTACTTTTAATTTTAGGTATTATTCAATTTTTCTATCCTGTCAATTCTTCTGAGGACTTTCAAATTGTATCCATATTTGAATTAAGATTTTTAATTCTTATAATTATTATACCATCATATTTTTTATATTTAGCATGGAAACCATCAATTCAACGGTTTCCGTGCATATGTCTCGCTTTAGGTATAATATTTTATGGTTTTGGAGCTTTTCTTCAAAGTGAACCAGTAATCATATTAGTAATTGGGATATTTGGAAATACTATTAGAATACCTATGTATTTATTATCTCTTATCTCTAAATCAGTTGGATTGTTTTTAACTGTACAAGGTGTAATACTATTTACAATTAGAATTTCAAAATAGCTTTAATTTCTGTATCTATAAATATATTAGTATTTCACTATTCATTTATTTGAGATTTAGTTTTTAAAAACTAATTCTTAATGGAATTTAGATTGGAATTTATTAATAATAAAATAGGAGATATTAACTATCACTACTCATAATTATAAAAAGTTAAGCAATAATATATGGATGATTTTAGGCGAAGATAAATCTAAATTTCCTTCCGGAAATGCTTTATTTATCAATTTAAATGAAGAAAAAATCTTGATCGATACCAATCCCGGAATATCAAGAATTTCTAGATTTTTAAGAGCTGAATTTGATTTATCGGTTTCAGATATTACTGATATTATTCTTTCTCATACACATTTAGATCATGGACGTGGATTAGCAGCTATATTTGAACAATCAAATGCTAAAATTCATGCGCATCCCGATACTTTGAAGAGATGTGAGAAAAAAGCTCGTGTTGGATTATATGCTGGAATTCAAAAAGACCAAATTCATCATTTCGAAGCTTTTGGCAGTTCATTGGGTTTTCAAGATCGTTCTTATCCCTCAAACAGAAAAGTCCTTTTACATGATAATGACACAATTATATATGATGAGGTCTCACTATTTGCTCATGAAACGAATGCTCATTGCCTCCATATGCTTGATTATGAAATTAAAGATGGAAATCTTAAAATTATATTATCTTGCGATTATGATTTTACCCCAGTCCCATGGTACGGAGTTCCTCAACGGGGCCTAGCTGTGCAATCTTTTAAGTCTGCTGCTAGAGAATTAGTAAATAAAAATGCAAATTATATCGTCTCTTCTCATAGAATTAATCCTATCCCATTAAAAAATCAGAAAGAGGAATTAAATAGATATTTACACTTAATTGATAAGCGAACCAAAAAAGCAATTGACCTCTTGCCATCTAATAAACCCATTAAATTGAAAGATGTTGGAGACTTTGTGTATCCCGTTGCTGAAATGGGAGAGCAATATTCAGAAGATTATAAAATATGTGCGCAAACATGGGATTATTACCTTCTTTTAAGTCATCTTGAGGAATCATGGCGCTTAGGGAAAGTAAAATGTATTGAGAGTGATGGAGATATATTTTTAGAACGATGTATTGAATCAAATCAGTATTTAACAAATGAAGTAAATAAATTATTGGTTAATGGATGGGCAGAAAAAACTTTAAATGAAAAAATGCCCTTTCCACTCCCTATTAATAGTTTGTGGAAAAAATAAAAGCTAAAAAAAGCTTTAAAGAAGAATCCTATGAATTAAGATAAAAATATTAATTTCCTAAAATAATTATCATCATATAGTAGTAAAAGGATGATTTTAAATGACAAATGAAGAAAAAATAGTGTATATACATCCTAAGAAACTTGAAAATTTCATGAGCGACGTTTTTATTGGATTGGGTGTTCCAGAAGAAGATGCAAAAATCATAGCAGAGATTTTAATCGCTTCAGATTTAAGAGGCATTGACACCCATGGTATCCAGCGCTGTAAAATGTACTATGATCGAATCAAAGAGGGAATATATGAGGCTAATACCAAAATAGATATAATAAAAGATGGCCCCACAACAGCATTATGGGATGGTAATTGTGGTATGGGACATTTTATCGCATATAAAGCGATGAAAAGCGCTATTGAAAAAGCCAAAAAATATGGTTTAGGAGCCGTTGCTGTAAGGAACTCCACTCATTTCGGAATCGCAGGATATTATTCACTTATGGCGATCAAAGAGGGGATGATTGGAATAACAACCACCAATGCACGCCCTTCTATACCTCCCACTTTTGGAGTAGAACCTATGTTAGGTACAAATCCATTAACAGTCGGCGCCCCCACAGATGAGGAATTTCCATTCTGTCTTGATTGTGCAACATCCATAATTCAGAGAGGGAAGGTTGAGTTATATGAGCGCTTGGAAAAAAAATTACCAGAGGGAGTGGTAATTGATGAAAAGGGAAACTCAATGACTGATCCCTCAAAAATACTCGAAAAAATGCTTGAGAGAAAAGCTGCTTTACTCCCTTTAGGAGGAGCAGGGGAGGAAAAATCAGGATATAAGGGATATGGCTATGCGACTGTCTGTGAGTTATTATCCGCAGCGCTATGCAATGGAATTTTTCTTAGAGATACTCTTGGCATTATTGAAAATGGTCAAAAGCGATTAAAAGTCGGTCATTTTTTTCTGGCAATCAATATTGCAAGCTTTTTACCAGTTGAGACTTTTAAAAACACTGCAGGTGATATTATGAGAACATTGCGTAGTGCTAAAAAAGAACCATACGCAGAACGTATTTATACTGCTGGTGAAAAAGAATATGAAGCAGAACTAGAACGAAAAGAAAAGGGGATTCCCCTTAATAAAAGTCTTCAGCAAGATATAAAAATAATGCAGGAAGAATTAGGGCTCGCTCAATATGAATTTACTTTCTAACCTCTATTTTTCAACTCTTAATTTTTAAGATCAATTTATTATATTGTTTTTATTCTTATTGCTATTTTTCTAATTCAAATATGCTACTATAACTATTCTAAAAAGGTAAGAAAATAATTAACGCAAGATACCCTATTCCTAATAAAACATGGAGTAGAGCAAACAATCCCCCCACCTTAAAAAGTCTTTTATAGGAGAGATCTTGAACATTATTTTCACGGCTCACTTCCAGTGTCATCATATCTGCAGCACTTCCTTGAGGTAGGAAATTTCCCCCTAAATTAATACCAAGAATAAACGCTATTACAAGAGGGCCTCTATAAAATTCAGGTAAGCCAATTAAAATTTGGATAATCGGAATAAAAATTATAGTGACGGGAGTGTTATCTAAAAATCCACTTAAAATAGAGGTCGAAATTAGGATAATTAACGCCAAAACAAATTCATTTTCAGAGGAAAATCTTTCTAACAACGATTCTAAAAATTTAATAGTACCATTTAAATCCATTAATCCTACAAAAATAAAAAGACAGATAAAGAAATAGATTAATTTATAATCTACTCTTGACAGATAATAGGATAATGAAATTGATTTCTTATCCTCTTTCTTTTTTTTTACGGGATTAATTAAAACAAATATTAATACGGCAATTAGGCCAGCTAGGTATAATACCGGGATAAAAACAAGTAAAATTATAAAGATAACGAGCCCGATTAAATTTTTTATAAATTGCTTCTTCTCGACTTGATTAGAATCTAATAATAAATTAATTTGTGCTTCCTCAAAAGCGCACACATGTTTTTTACAATACTCGATATCCTTTGAAAGGGAAAGCTTATCTAATAAGAATAATGTAGTTAAAAATGAGAGAATAAAATATGGTCCAAGATAAAGAATAAACCAAAAAAGATCTAAATTAAAGGCATCTGTAATTAAAATATTTTGTGCAGAACCAAAGGGAGTTAGAGTAGCAGCTATATTGATACATATAGTCATTCCAAGCAAGTAAGCTGCAGGTCTCATATTCAATTTACGGGTAGCAACAATAATTATCGGAGCAAAAATCATTGCAATTGAAAGATCCTCAATAACAGTCGCCAATAATGTAGAAACAATACAAATGACATAGAATAATATCCTTGGATTACTTCCATATTTTAATACTATACGACGTGCAATTTCATCAAAAATTTTATTATCTTTTAAAATTTCAACGATAATAAACATAGTTATGAGAAAGAAAATTACATCCCATTCAATTTGAGAGATATAAAATTCTATAGAGCGCGCCTCTGGAATAAATATCGCAGTTGCAACACCTGCAATTACGATAAACACAAAAGTATAATAGATATAATCCTTTTCCTCGAAAAAGAGGACGATTACTACCCCTAAAAAACAAATGATTACCAGGATTTGTAGAAATATATTAGCCATTATTCATAGGAGATATTTCAGATAGAAATTTCTTTTTATTAAAACATTATAGAATTAAAAAAGGTTATGTTAATAAAAATAATAAAAAAATGAGATAATTTGAAGGATTTATAATTTTAATTCTTTCACTTTTGCTTGGTGAGCTTCAACTTTATCGGGAGTAAGTTTGTAAAATTTCCAGAAGATTAATGTTCCAATCAGCATGGCAATAGATGGGATTAGTGCGAAATGCATTTGTATACCGAATATAGCTAATGGAGTCTGAGTTCCTGTGAGAAAAGTTAAATCGAATTCCATACCAAACAGTTCATATATTGCTACACCACCAACACCCACTTGGAATCCTGTGAGAATATGCACTACAGCAAAGCTTACTGCCTGGAATATAATCCCCAAACGTCCAAAGAACTGTAAGAAGCCATTATATACACCTTCTTCCCGACGTTCTGTTTTAACAACAGATTCATCAATAATATCTGCTAATACGGGACTAATTAACGTCCAATAGCCTCCTAGTCCTATTCCCCATAAGAATGTCACTATAAACATAATTATCCAATTTGTGATGAATGTCAAGGGAAGAGTGAACGCAACCATTAATCCGCTGCTGATGAGCATCACTTTTTTGTTATTGTTCGTTTTTTGTGCTAATAATGCCCATAAAGGAGAGGATATTAAAGCTCCAATTAAAAATCCAGCTGAGAGTAAAGTCACAAAATCTTCTGGTCTCATTAATACAAAATCGACAACATAAGGAATGGATGCCTGCATAGAAATGACTAGACAACGATAGAGAGCATAACCTATAATAAATACAACAAAACTGGTTTGCTTTAGAGCTCTTATCATTAATTTAAAGAAAGAATCTTTCTCCTTCTTGTCTTCTGATTTTTGTATTTCCTCATACTTATCTAAATAATGATCAATTGTGATGCGATCCTCTCGACATCCGGGTATTGCAATCATTAAAACAACCAAGCCTATTACAGCCATAATGATAGCTTGAAAGATATATGAGAATTGGGATGTTTTGTCGATTAATAGAGGTGGCACAAGGCTTCCGACGGCCACACCTAAAATTCCAATGGGTGTGCCTATACCAGTTGCTTTTCTTCGTTCCTTTCCTGATCGAAATTTATCGGGAAAAAGGCTAGCGTAGTTTATAAAGAAGATACTATTAAATGTATCAAATAAACACGTGGAGAACACCAAATAAATAAAAAGAAGCAACGCCCCTGAGGTTGGATCTATAGCTGGCGGTGTAAATATGAGAATATAGCTTAAAACATATGGTATACCCCCAATCATAATCCATGGAAATCTTCTTCCTAATTTTCGTGTAAATTTAAAAGGACGATTAGTAAGGATTCCCATAACAGGATCATTAACCGCATTCCATAATCCAAAAATAATATAGCCAATACCCACCCATATTGAAGCGAGCCCAATGGTTCTTTCATAAAAGTAGAATGCCCAGCTTGTAAATGCCATTTCGATAAATTCTGAGAGAAATTTTGCGAAGCCGTAACTGGCCATATTGGCAGAACTATGTTCTAAATTTTCCATCATAGATGACCGTTTTAATTATATTTAGTATTATAATTATTTTTTGTCTTATTTAAAGATTAAAAACGAACATTTTGAATATTTTTATAAACCACATCAATATTACTTTTTAGAAAATTCCCTAGATACTTATATTTATCATACGAAAAAATCATTATGTATTGTCCTAATTGTGGTAAAGAAATAGAAAATAACCTAAGATTCTGTATCTATTGTGGAGCAAATATTCAAGAATCACTTTCAGGTCATGAATTGCGAGAAAATCGATTAAACCTCCATTCGAGAAATCCAAGATTACCACAGAAGGAACAATCTCAACAATATTCAACACCTCATGAACCACTAAATCTAACTAGTTCGATTAAATATTCAGATATATGCTTTCTACTTGGATTGATCTCTTTAATTCTCTCGATAATTGCATTTATTTTTAGTATATTCACCTCGTTTAGGGTTTATCTACCTATAGCGATTTATTCTATTAGTATAGCTCATGGTATTCTATCAATAATATATAAAAACAAGTCAGAAAGCATAGAAGGTGTTTCTAATGAGAGAAAAATGGGAAGCACATTTGCTATTATTGGAACTATTTTTAATTCTTTTGGATTATTTCTTGTTATCTTAATGTTTTGAGCAATATAATTCCTTCATCAAGATTTCCTTATAAAACACATTTAGATTAAATATATTTAAGATTTTTGAAAAATATTTAACTTAAGAAATTTGAATAATACTAATTATTCATATTTACTAAACAATTCAAAACATTTTTCCGTCACTTCTTCCTTTTAACGGCTCAGCATGTATAATTACTTGTTTTAAGGTGTCAATTTTAATAGTTTGTTTAATTAAATCTTCCAATTCAGAGGTGTAATTATGAATTGTTGAGATATTTATATCTCCATCAAAAAATACATGAATTTCAATTATGCAAATATCAGATAGATCCCAAAATTCAAATCCATGATAACCTTTTACATAAGATTTTGTTTTAAGAATATTTTCAACCTTTTTTTCCCAATTCTTTAATTGATCTGAACTTATTTTTTCATATATCATATCTACTGAAGAAGATTTTAATTTTACATCTTTAGCTTCGATATGGGATATAATTCTTGAAATTAAGGGTATTTGTTTTTGTAAATCTTGTTCAAATTCAGTGATTTTTTCATGGGCATTCGTTAAAGTAAGATCATTATTCACAATTATTACTAAAGAGATAAAATATTTTCTTTCCATTTGAAATACATTTAAATCTGTAATTTCTAAAATCTCGGGATATTCAGCTTTCAATGAATAAATAAGATTAATAATTTTGTCTCCTAAAGACATTTCACTACTTAAAGGATTCATTTCTATTATAGTTTCAACATCATAGTTAAGAAAATAATTATTAATCATTGGTCGTATTGCTTTTGAAATTTCATCTGCATGAGCAACAGAAATATGATCTTCCACCGCAAGATTAATTTCTAAAAATAATTTATTCCCAGAGGATCGTATCCTCATGTTATCAACACCATTGACGTGATGTAATGTTAAAATTTGATCTTGAAGTTCTTTTAGCACTATAGCACTCACAGGATTTATATCAATTACATTATTAATTCCTTCTTTAATTAATTTGAAAGCACTTATTATTATGACTATTGATATTATTATGCTAAAATAGGGGTCTAAGGAGGAAATATCAAAAAATACAATTATTACAAAATTTACAATTATAATGATTGCTCTGAGAGAATCTTGAAATAAATTCAATCCTTGCATTTTAAGAGAAAGGCTTTTCTTTTTTTTTCCTTGCCAGATTAGAATCTGTGAAATTATCAGATTGACAATTATGGATACAATTAATAATTGTAATCCCAATGTGGGATTTTCTACGATACTAGTTCGAATAAGTATTGTTTGGATAGCATTATAAATTAAAATCATATAGATATTTACTAAAATAATACCTTGGACCATCCCTCCAATAGAATCAATTTTTTGATGACCATACATATGCTCAAAATCTGCAGGTTTTTGACTTATATATATAGAATATAAAGTTAAAGATACAAAAAAAATATCTACTAAAGTATCCACAGATTCCGAAAGAAAGCTAAGACTGCGGGTAATAATTACTCCCAGAATTTTCACAATAGATTGAAATATTATAACTCCAAGGGCTATTATCCCAAATTTTAATTTCTCGTTCATAAAAAATCATACTAAAAGTTTTCACTATATAACTAAAAGGAAAAAAAACTAAAAATTAATTGAATTAAAAAGTCTAACTGATTGTTAAAAATCTCTGTGTTGTTTTCTAGGAATTATTAATTCAAGATCGCTAATTGGATATGAGCTACAAGTATGAATATAATTAAATTTTTTATCTGCATCCCTTCTCCAATCAGAAATAGGAGATATATATGCATCACCATCAAGTAATAAGGATCGACAGAATCCACATTCACCAGATCGGCATTTAGAGGGTGGGGCTAATTTGGCCCTTTCTAGAGCCACTAATACGGATTCGGTCGATTTTGCCGGTACTTCTTTTATCATTCCACCAATATGAACGGTAATTTTGAAATTTTTATCAATTTTATCTTTAGGAAATCCGCTAAATGCCGAAATATTTTTAATTTCTCCAAATGCTTCTCGCCTTATTTGTTTGGGAGGTAAATTAAATCTCTCCAATTCTTTTTCAACGAACTCATACATAATTTGGGGGCCGCAGATGAAGAGTGAACTGTTAGAGACATCAGCATATTTATCAATCAATTCCGCTGTGAGAAAACCCGTTTCACAGCCCTTTAAAGTTACTTCTTCACAACTTAGAACTATTACTACTTTAATTTTATCTAGATTTTCTTTTTCTAATTGTTTTAATTCATCGAAAAAGATTATATCATCTTCATCGCTACATCCATACATAAGCGTTAGTTTGGCATCAATTTCACCTTCAGCAATAGCTTTTGCTATGGATCTAAATGGTGTGATACCTGAGCCCCCTGCCAACCCTAAAATGTGCTTTTTATCTCTTAAAGGTTCATAATACATAAAGCCTTCTGGACCAGAGCTTATCACTTTAGTGCCAACTTTCCAATTTTCCCATATATAGGGGGTTAAAAAGCCGTCATCTTCTTCTTTTTTCATTGTAATATCATAAAATCCCTCTAACGACTCCTTTGGACTTGAAGAGATGGAATATGGTCTGGTAATCCATTCATCATTGATTTCTACTTTTAAACTTAAATATTGTCCAGCACGGAAATAGGCTAATTGTTCTGTTCCTCTCTCAAAATCTGAAATTAACCTAAATGTTTTTGTAGATTTGGTATTATCAATAATTTGATCAATTTTTAAATGTTGCCTTATTGGATGGAGTTTTTGTGCAAGATCATTAATCGGATCCTCTGTTAAAGGTTCATTAGATGCCTTTTCAATTCGCTTTATTCTGTCTGGTACCAATTTAGTAAACGCAAAAATATCCTTTGTATTGCTTTTAATAGTGATATCAATCTTTTCATAATCTTTGTCATTCATTATTCCGCCGCACCTCCCTTTTTAATATCTTGCAAAGTCAATAATGCTACCGTAAAACCATCATTTAAACTGCTGGAGTAACCGTGAACCCTTCTGCCAAATCCTCCGCAAAACCGCAATCCTTTTATATATTGATCCTTGCCCATACTCATTAATCTCGGCACTAAAGAATCCCAAGATTCTGGTTCATATCCGTATATGATTCCTTTATAAGTACCCGTATATCTGGCATAAGTTTCGGGAGTGACAACTTCTATTTCTTCAATATGTTCCTTAATTGGCGCTCCAGTAGCTTCTTCAAAATGATCAATCAATTTTTCAGCAATTTGATTTTTTGTTTTTACATAGTCTTCAGGTTTAACATCCTTCCAAGCGTCTGGTTTAAATAAAGTGGTGATATACATCATAGTGGTGCCTGGTGGCGAACAGTCAGGGATTGCATTATTTATAACCACCGTAGCTTGCGCCCGTGGCGCTTCTAATTTTTTCCAAGAATCATATACAGCTTCAGTATCCATATCGTCCATGATGAAATAACTGTATTCTTTTAATCCTAATTCCTCAACTGTTGCATCTAACCCTAAATATACACAGAAGGCACTTAAACCATGGATTCTTGCGTTTACTTCTTTAAATGCAAATTCAGGTACCTCTGATTTAGGGTATATCAATTGATTATATGCTAATGTAGGAGAAGCATTACAGACAATATGAGATGTTTCAATTCTATCACCATATGAGGTTTCTACTCCAACTACTTGTCTCTCCTTTACTAAAATTTTTTCTACTTTTGTATTATAATTAATATCACCCCCAAATTCCCTAATTCTTGCGTCTAGTGCTGTAGTAAAGCCATGAGAGCGATTTACAGGAATCCAGCCTCCCTTATCAATATAGACAAGAACCATTGAAGCAAATAATGTAAAATTAATTCTGTTTTCTGGGAGCCCTAAATAGCACCAATAGGCATTTAAGATTTTTCTTGCTTTTTCAGGAATCCCTAACGCATCTTGGACTTCTTTTACAGAATATGCTGCTGTTTTTAAGAAATTTGTATATTCTTTCATTAAAACACCTTGATCGGGCTTACCTTGAGTAGAAGCAATGTATCCAAATGCAGCTCGTATTTCTTTTGCTAAATTAAAAAAATTTCTAACTGATTCTCTACTTCCTGGAACTTCTTTTTCAATAGTTTCAATATACTCATCTAAACCAAACGGTAGAGCTATTTCCAAATGTTCTTCTGGGTCGGTCAAGATTAATTTGTAGGCTTCTGGAACACAAACAAATTCAGCATCCAAATTAAATTGATCCTCGAATAATTTTCTTATGCCTCCTCTATTGGATTTTGGTCCATAATCCGCGAGTTCATGTAAGGAAGCTTCAAATTCAAATCGCCCCCGTACAAAACTAGTGGCAAATCCACCTGGTAAATTATGTTGCTCCAAAAGTAAGACTTTAACTCCTTCTTTTGCTAATTTTGCGGTGGCTGCTAAACCTCCATTCCCAGAACCAATGACTATGGCATCATATTTATTCTTAATTTTTTGTTCTTCTACTAATTCAGTCACTTTTAAAATCTCAATTTTTAATTTAAATAATTAAGTTATAATTCGATTTTTTATCCTAAAATACTTTACTTTTTACTTAGTTATATATTCTATTTAATTGCTTATTTCTCTTTTAAATATTAAAAAATTTGACTAAATGAGAAATTTTGAAATAGCTTTAATCAAAGAAAAAATTTTTAGAGGATATCTTCATAGCAATTTTCCGGATAGAAATTATCTTCATCCTTATTATGATTGGGATACCATACTTGTGCGAAAAAAGGATTTTTTTTGGCTTCTTGATCGTAATTCCATGGTGGCGGTAAGCAATCTGGACACCAATGTCCTGCTTTAAGAACTGTATATGGTTTAAACTCAAATTCATGCCCAAATGCGCATTTCCATTTCACTTTCTCATACATATTACCATTCCATTCTTCTGTTATTAACTCTCCTCCTCTAAATTTTGCTGCCTTTTTTAAATCTTGAATAGTTAGACTTACTTTATCTTCATCATATCCATGATTTAATTTATGCCAAGATGGTTCTGGATGCATGGTTGGCATATCAATCCCCCACTCAGGAATTGACTCAAATTTTTTATATGATCCATAAAATGCCGATATTCTCATATCTAAATTTTTTTTATACCAATATAATGTGCCCGTTTTATCCATAGCTAATTCCTTCAGTTGTTTATAGGTTGCCTTTTTTGCTATCTTTTGAAAGCGTTTCGATTTTTTACATAGCCATGAAATGAGTTTTAAAGAGAATGGTCGGTTTTCCTTCATGATTTCGAAAAAATCTTCCATTGAATCCCCCCAATTATGTATGTATTCATTTAATTTATAGCTATCCTCATAATATTGCATATGAAAATTGCGTAGAGCAAACCACTTTCTCTCTGCAACTTCTGTAATACTACCCAGCCCATTTATTTCCATTACTCTGTTTAAATAATCATAGAAAGTAATCCGACAAGATGGGCCTCCAGCCATATTATAGCACCTTCTCCAAAAATTGGAATCTTCTGGAATGTCTAAGCAATTTATTAACCCTCTTCCAGCATCCCTCCACGTATTATTTTCCATAAAAGAATTAATAGGCTGATGAAACATAATAGGATCTTGGAGTGATAATACATCAGGAATCATAATAAAAGTCTGACGTATGGATGCCCAATATCTTAAATTTGATTCCAAAACTGTCCTCTCCCCTTTAATCTTGGTAACAGCGTAAAAATCAAATATACTCGGTTTCAAAGGGTCACCAATTCTTCCATGATGGATCGGTGGTAATCTATCTCCTGTTTCTGCTACAGTGCCTATATAAATAAATTTTATATGGTTAGCTCCCCCTGGTTGGGCTTCAATGGCTTTTATTATATACTTAATTGCGGTTGTATTAACTGCTTCTGCCATTTTAGGATTGCGATCTGCTGCGGGGGATATGAATGCCATCGGACATAAACACCAATCAATCCCCTCACATGCATTTTCAATATCTTCATAATTAGTAGCATCTCCCCAAACTATTTTAAATCCATTCTTTTCTACAATACCTCTTCCAGGAATTGATTTAATTCCACACTGTTTTTCATAAGGCTTAAATAATTTTTTGTTTTTCTTGGAGGGGCGCTGAAGTAAGACAATATCATACTTATCTCTTTTTTCCCAGAGTTGTTTGAAGGCTTCATAACCCATCGAACCACTAGCTCCGGGTAAAAAAACCTTTTCTTTAACCATTATTAATATAAAAATATTTTTCACTTTATATATGATATTGTTTACTTCTTTGTTTCTAAAAAAGAAATATTTTGATTTTTAGAAATTTACAAAATAATTGATTTTAATATTAAAATCAAAAAAATACTACTGAAAATTTTCTTAAAAGTATCATTTTTATTAAATAATTAATAAAATTATAAAGAAAGTATAGTTGGCGAATATAATGAAATAAATGATTTTTATGCAAATAATAGAAACTGAAGAGAAGGAAGTTTATATAAGTGAGCAGCAATTAAGAGGATTTTTAGAGGATGTCTTTATAAAGCTTAATGTACCAGAAGAAGATGCGCAGATTATTGCTGATGTGTTAATTACAGCAGATTTAAAAGGAATAGAGACTCATGGAATACAACGATTGAAAATGTATTATGAAAGAATCAAAAAAGGGATATATAATCCACGAACCAAAATTGATCTTATTAAGGATTCACCAACTACGGCAGTTATTGATGGAAATTGTGGATTGGGGCATGTAATCGCATATAAGGCGATGAAATTAGCCATTCAAAAGGCAAAAAAATATGGAATGGGAGCCGTTGCTGTAAGAAACTCTACTCATTTTGGCATTGCTGGTTATTATTCTCAAATGGCTATACAAGAAGGTTGTATTGGTATAACCACAACGAATGCGACTCCAGCAGTTCCTCCTACTAATGGTGCTGAACCAATGTTGGGAACAAATCCATTAACAGCTGGTGTGCCCACAGATGAAAGTTTCCCGTTTTTGCTTGATTGTGCCACATCAATAATTCAGAAGGGAAAAATTGAACTGTATAAAAGAAAAAATAAGCGTATTCCAAAGGGAGTCGTATTAAATGAACAAGGAAAATCAGAAACAAACCCAGAAAAAATACTAAACGATTTAAAGCGAAAAAAAGCAGCATTATTACCAATTGGGGGTAATTGCGCGAATCCTTCTGGATATAAGGGTTATGGATATTCTACTTTTGTAGAGATTCTCTCTTCCGCATTACAAGATGGAGTGTTTTTAAAAGATACGGAAGGAATAATTGAGAAGGGGAAGAAAAAACTTATAGTGGGACATTTCTTCTTAGCAATAAATATAAAGAACTTTATCCCACTTGAGAGATTTAAAACTATTTCAGGTATAATAATGAGGACTTTAAGATCATCTAAAAAGTTACCAGGTAAAAAACGGATATATACAGCTGGCGAAAAAGAATATATTACCCAAGTAAAACGAAAAAATATGGGAATTCCCATTAATGAAAGTATTCAAAAAGATATTAAGCAAATCAAAAAAGAATTGCATTTAGATAATTATCATTTTCCATTTTAACTATTCAATCTATAGAGGGTTTTTTTATAGATCTTAGCTTTTTCTCGGATTTGCATAGCAATAGCTACAATTATGTTTACATTGAAAAATTCCATGGTACCCTCCTATATCCTTTGATTTATGACAGCCACATGCATCCCTCTGACCAGTATCTTTTTCTTTAGATATAAATATGCCCACAATTTTTTGGATCTTATAAGCATCTATACAATGGGCTTGTGAAACTCCTGGAAGTTGGAGTTTGAGCAAATCTGGTTGACAACAAGCCTTCATTTCCAAATGATTCAGCTTACAAATTTTTAATAATTTTAGTAAAATTTCTTTTTTTTTCTTTATTGGAGGATCAATGGGAATATAGCCCCTTGCTTCCATACGCTTTTTAACTTTAGGATAAATTGTAGCAAAGGAGAAAATTAGTTCTTTTAATCCGAATTTTGATACATGGTTAATTATATATTCAAATTTGTTCAAATTACTTTTTATCTGATTAGAGCCCTTTTTTTTATATAGAATAATGGGATCGAATCGATAATTTACAGCTAGTGTGCCAAATTCTTCAATCAACCAGTTTAATTGGTCTAATCTTTCATCTAAAGATGATTTTATTTGATTTTCTAATTCGGAGGGAGAATTAATAGTAAATTGAAAATAATGTCCTTCATATTCCTGAAATAAGGATTTATTTGATTTATAATAGTTTATCCAATCAGAAAAATCCTTACTCCACCAGCACCAACATTTTACATGCCCTGGTCTCAATGAAACTCTCGTAATTTGCTTTTTATTAAAAGGATTGGCAACATCAACAAACCCTTGATTTATTTTTTCTATTACCCAATCCATTAGAAATGCGGGGATATCAGTCCTTCTTGAACAAGAGATGATTTCATATTTGCGAGGTTTCTTTTTGTGGTCATTTTGCATGTTTTTTCCTATATCTTTATTAAAGAAGAATTACTCCTTAGAAATATCTTTCTTTATTAGAAATTCCTCTTAAAATTTATTATACTAATTTTATAGTTTAATATATAAAGTAATAAAAAATATTTTTAATTTTTACAATCGAAAATAAAAAATGAAAAAATGCACCTTCTGCGAGAAGAGAATCGAAACCTTAAGTTTTCATTGTAAATATTGTGGGAAAAGCTTTTGTAGCGAACATCGATTACCAGAAAATCATTCCTGCTCTTTTGTGTTAGTTTCTGATTCCCTTGAGGATCTTTTATATGAAGATACCATCGAATTTATGGAGAAGGATTTAACGGTTGCTGATATTTATCATTATTTCACGATAAAAGAATTCACAGCAGAAAAAACTATTGACTTATTAAAATTTTTTCTTGAAAATAATGAAAATATAGAAAATAAGGTGAATTGTATTCATGCGTTAAAGCTATTAAATTTGAAAAATGATACAATTTTTACCATTCTTGAAGAATGTGTAATTTCTGATAAAAGTTCAGAAGTAAAAAATGCCGCAATAAAAGTATTAAAAGAATTATTTCCAGAAAAAAGTAAAAATCTATTAAAATGGTTTAATAACTCAGGGAAAAAAATTTAATATCTTTATTATAATTCTATAACTATTAATTATAAGAAATTAAAATAAATAGGATAAGAAATGAAGTTAAAAAATGGTTCTGAAGTAATGACAGTTTGGCGCGAGGGTTCTATTGTAAAGATGATTGATCAAAGGCCCCTTCCTTTTGAATTAAAAATCGTTGATTTAAATAATACTGAGGAGTTGTGGCACTCAATCAAGGATATGTATACACGAGGCGCAGGTGCCATTGGAGTGACTGCAGGTTTCGGAATGGCTCAAATAGCATTACAAAATGCCAATCTGTCGCCTAAAAAACTAATCCAAAAATTAGAAGAAGCAAAAGAATATTTAGATACTGCCAGACCTACCGCAGTAAATTTAATGCATGCAACCGAGCGCACTTTAAATCGCGGAAAAGAAGCGGCGAAAGAAGGAGGCACAGATAATATTATTAAGGCAGTAGTCGACGAGGCAGATGAGATTTTTGAAGAAGATCAAAGAGCTGCCACAAAAATGGCAGAATATGGCGGGAAACTAATTAAGGAGGGATGGTCAATTTTAACTCATTGTAATGCGGGAGCTCTTGCATTTAGTGGATTGTGGGGAACCGCCACCGGTCCCATTCGTTGGGCTCAGCAGCATGGAAAAAAAATTTTTGTCTTTGTTGATGAAACTCGTCCACGATGCCAAGGGGCCAGATTAACTGCGTGGGAAATGGCACAAGAAGGTATTGATTATGCTATTATTGTTGATAATGCAAATAGTCATTTTATTCAGCGAGGAAAAGTTGATATCGTGTTTGTAGGCAGCGATCGAATTGCTGCAAATGGAGACGTATGCAATAAGATTGGCACTCTTGGTATCGCATTAGCATGTAATCATTATAATGTTCCCTTTTATGTGGTAGCACCCAGAATGACCATTGATTATGAGATGGACAATGGGATGGATGTCATAATAGAAGAACGAGACGAAGAAGAAGTAACATGTATGTCGGGAATGAATTATGAAAAAGAGGAAAGAACAAAAATAAGAATCGCGCAAGTAAACGCAAATGCGAAAAATATTGCTTTTGATGTGACTCCCGCTGAATTCGTAACTGGAATAATAACAGAGTTTGGAGTTCTTGAAGCGAGTCGAGAAGGTTTAGCAAAAATAAAAGATTTGCCCCCTATTTAGTTTTATTTTTTCACAAAAATTTTTTTGTAAATTATAAGTTAAATCTTTTTTTAAAATACAATAATAAACTAATTAAAACAGTTAAAAATTATAAAATATTTTCAATGATGATTAAAAATGTCCGATTATCTTAAAGAATTTACATTTGAAACGCCTCCAAAAGAGCTAACTTATTTGGAAGGAGAAACTTTAAATTTAAATGAGGAATTCAAGTTTTATCATAATAAACTAAGATTTAGAAGAGAGTTAAATCAACTTCAATATCTATTCCAAGATTATATGAAAATAACTCTACAAGCTCCCGGTATAAGAGATACCTATCTAAAAAAAACATATACAAACTCTTTTTTAATGATTATTTTTACAGATCCGAACAAAATAAAGGAAACAAATACTATTATTGCACAACATGAAAATCTCTCAATTGAAAAGGGATGCTACTACTTAAAAACTAATTCTGAATATATGGTCCTTTTATCGAAAGATTTAGAAGGTATTAAAGAGGGAATAAAAACAATGAAAATTATCTTAGATCAGGTATTACACAACTATTTCTTTGTACTAAAAGATTTTGAAAAATTTATTAAAATACGACCATTCAGCCTCTACAGTTGTTCTCCTAGTTCTTAAAAAATTGCTTTTTTATTTTAAGAAATTAATAAAATTTTTCAAAATAAAAAAGAGATTAAAAAATAATAATAAAAAATAGAAATAATAAGAAAAAAGATTCAGTTTTTATTTTTGCACGAGGGGCGTTCCACAGCATTCAAATACACATTCATGTTCGCACCCACATGAGTTTTCTTCGCATTCTTCACATACAGCGGTTATTGTAAGTTCTATTCCGCAATCTGGACAATAAATAACATCTCCTTTTCTTAGATCATGACATCCAACCAAATTTATTCACCCATTAAATTATATTTTATATGGTATATACAGTTATTTTGTAAAATCTAAATATTCTCATTAGCAGTATTATTTTTAATATCTAAATATTTTGTTTATTTTCTAAAAGTTTAGTTTAAATAAGTTTAGTTAAGTCTGTTAAGCATGGCAAGTTAATTATTTTTAAATAACATAATTCAATATATATATCTGGGAGAATGAAGAGGCGACAAAAACACGGGGAGTCCTCTTATAGTCGGATTACTTTTTTGATTATCCCTATAAGAGGACACTTCTATCTCCCTTTTTAGTTAGAAAATTTAGATGATCTAATCAGTTATAGAAAACTGAATTATATAATTTAAAAATAATTTTAAGAAAAAAATGAAAAATAGTATTTAGTTAATTATTGCCAGTTTTTCCAAAATGCATTATTGTTTTCCCATAATGAATTGAGATATAAATAATCTTTAAATGTATCCATACAAGCCCAATTTCCTTGATGTTTATATACCATTACTTCTCCCTCTTTCGATAATTCCCTAAGAATTATTTCTTCAAGTTTAGAATTATTATCCAATCTTTGTAAAAAATTGCTATTAAAAACCATAAACCCGCCATTAATTAGGGTAATATTCGGTTTTTCTTTAAAAGAGAGAACTTTCCCTTCTTTCTCTACGATCTCCCCGAAATTTGATGAATGAGGCACACCAGTAGTTGTAATCGTTTTTCCATGACGCTTATGAAATTCCAATAACTCTTTAATATTGATATCCGCCAATCCATCAGCATAAGTTAACATATTGATATCAGAATCTAAATATGGTTCAATTTTCTTAACTCTCCCTCCTTTAGGAGTATTCAGTCCCGTGTCAATTAGGCTAACTTTCCAATCCTCACTTACATTATTATGAAATTCAATATTGGAATTTGCTAAATCTATGGTAAAATCATTTTTACGTGAATTATAATGAAAAAAATAGGATTTAATAAGATCTGCTTTATATCCAAGGCATAATATGAATTCTTTAAACCCATAGGAGGCATAGATTTTCATTATATGCCAAATAATGGGATATTCCCCGATTTTCATCAATGGTTTGGGGATCTGATCTGTCAATTCACCTAATCTTTTCCCCTTTCCCCCAGCTAATATTATGACTTTGTTCCCCATTTTTGATCATTATTTATTCGATTATTTTAGATATGGCTATTATTTCTTGCTCTTCTTTTTCAAACAGCATTGGAGTTAGTTCCCAGCTCATATTTTCAGGCAGTCTAAATTGTCTTAGAAACATATAAAGATGGATATAGGCACTAATCGGCCAAAATAATAACAGGCTAAAATGTTTATCAGCATACTTCCATATAGCGTTAAATATATATCCAAATTGAAAAATTAAGCAGGATAAACTCCAACTTAATAAATAATATTCACCGATTAATCCAAATATTAATGAAATAGCTATTACAACAGGAATCCATGTATCTAAATTACCGATTAACATCATAGTCATATTCCTTGAGATAATTATTGGTTGGCCACTCCTATTTTCTTTTTTCATTGCCATTAATTCCGGCATATCAAAAACATATCCTGCTAACCATCTTGTTCGTTGCTTAACTAAAATCTCCCAAGTGCTTGGTACATATTCATAGATTTTTGCTTTTGGCGAGTAACGAATTTGCACCCCATCTAAATTCAAAAGAACCGAGAGGTATAAATCTTCTGTCATAGAATCCTCATTAAATCCCCCATACTCTCTAAGATATTTGGTTCTTACAGCAAAATTGCGACCATAAGAATAGGCTGATGATCCCAATCTATTTTTAACTTCGAAAGTAATTCCACCCCCAGAGATAAGAGAATAGTCCAATAATATTCCTCTGGTTAAAATATTTGTTTTCCAGTTTTCAACTAAAACTGGTCCAATCACAGCATTATTTTTCTTGTTTTGAAATGGAGAGATTAAATGTTTTAAAGTGTCAGGTTGTAATATGCATCCACAATCATATAATACAACAATGTCATTCTTCACTAATTTTAATCCAAGGTTTAATTTTGGAGGTTTCCCCGGTTTGAGGGGTTTTTCTGATATAGTCTTAATATCCATAATATTTCCATATTTTTTGGCAAATTCTCTGCTAAATTCGGTTGTTCCATCGGTAGATTCACTGGTAATTAGAATTAACTGAATATGTTCTTTAGGGTAGTTTGAATTCAATATAGATTCCAATGTTTTTTTAAGTAATACTTTTTCGTTTTTCGAAGGAATCATTATACTTATATCAGGATAATAAGGTTCTTTAGTCCGATAACCACGACCAAATGATGCAAGAAAATAGATTCCATAAAAAATATCAAGTCCTAATAGAAAAATAAGACCTATCAATGGAAATATGAACCACCAATACTTCAAAGGATTCATAAAAAAGGTATCGATTGCTTCTTTTACAGGAGAGGACCATTCAATTGGAAAAAAGATATGCATTAGTATAAAATAAAATAGGACTATAACTCCATATGCCAAAATTCTTGATAATTTCATTTTTTTTCAGTTTTTTATTTTTTTAATTTTTTTAATTTTTAATTTTTATTATCCATTTTTTTTAAATTTTTATAACTATATCTTGCTAACTGACTCGAGGAGAGTATCATGACAGCTAAAAGACTAATTTGAAAAAGAAGCATACTCCATTTTATTGTTCCAGGATGAGATAATGACCAAATTGAAGATGCCGCCCCTGGACTAATCAAATTTGTTATTAAGACAGCCAGACTTGAACTCCCATAAGCAATAAAGAAAGTAAAATGGATCAATATGCGAGTTACTCGTTCCCCAACGTAAGGTTTCGCTTCTAGCAAACCTAACCCTTCATGTCTGGCTCTCATATATTCATATATAAAAATAATGAAAATATTAGTCCATACTAACCAGTTAAAATCAAGATTATAATCTGAGAGATATAATAGCTGAGTAGGAATTAATCCTACTAACATTAATATATCACTTATTCTATCAATCACATTATCAACCCATGCTCCCTTTTTAGACTTAATATCCAACAATCTTGCTATTCCCCCATCAATCCCATCAATAATTCCTGTAATTAAAACTAAAAAGCCTAAAAGGAAAAACCATGATCCATAAATTGGTTGCTGAGTAAAAACAGATAAAGTATGACCTTGAGCTGCCATAATAGTGCCCCAAAAAATAAACATTGAAAGAATTAAATTTATTAAGGACACTTTATTTGGAGTCAATCCCATTTTTATGAATAATTTAGCACCATTATAAGTTATGGGCATATATATCACTCCAGAAGGATCTTTTTTCATTTGTGAAAAATATTCTTCCAATTTATGAGCTGATCCATGATCTATTATCCAATCTTTTAAAAATTCATCTAAACTCATAAGATTTTGAGCTTGAGTTCGCATTTTTTTTCTCCCAAAAAGTCCACTAATAACAATAATTATTAGAAAAACAATTAAAATGAATGGAAACACTAATTCAAATAAAATTATTTCAATAATATTCTTACACCTCCTTTTTAAGTATTTTTATAATATAATTTGTTTTAATTTTATCAGAAACTAAATTATCTTTTAAATGATAATTATAGAAATTATTAAATCTAATTTTATTAATATTATTTTTCAATTTATTATACCACCTTTTTTAAAAGTAAATTATAATTAAAATTTTTATTAAAAAATATTGGTTTGAAAGAATATTCGTAATGAATATCCCATAAAGACTTAGAAAGAGAAGAAAAATTAAAAAATTTATAAAAAAGATAAGAATTTTTTGATGCCAAGGATTTTTGAAAAAAATTAGATTTGTAATTACTATTATTGTATTTTTTTCTTTTCCTTCTCAAACCATCAAATCGTATGGGAGTTATCCCATAAAGTTTTAAAATTCCTTTTTCTTCTGTGTTATCTAATGATGAATGGGAGAATTTTTGTATAAATTGCTTATCTATAGAAATTTCATCGTTAATATCATGATTTTGTAAATAAATTCCTTTATGATAAAAAACAGAGAATTCATAATAGCCAGATTTAGTATTAGCAAAATAAACTTTCTTTATATAATGATAGATGCTTGATTCAATATAAACGACTATATTCATCATGATTATTAGGTCAACCAAATGGCCAACTGTGAAATTCGCATTGGGAAATTTTTTAGCGCTAATGACTAATAGGTTATTATTAGGAATGGAAGGAATGAAAAAAGATTTTCCCGATTCGATATATTCTTTAATCAATGCTGGCAATAAGGGAATATCTTTTAAAAGAATAATGAGAATAATAAATATAAATGAAAAGGAGATCGAAGATATTACTAAAATTAGCTTTAATTTATTTAATTTTTTATGATTAATCATTTATATAAAAAATTCTGTTATCTTAGTTTACCAAATTAATTAAAAAAAAGTCTTCAATATATTTAATACTTTATTTTTTTAATAATCTGATGGGAAAAAAGCAATTTGATTTTATTTAAAAATTTTTAATTTTTTGGAAATTATAAAAATGCTACTAGTAGGAATTTTATTATCATATAGAGAATATGTGATTTTAACTAACTTTATTCAGAATAATTATCACTCCGGAGTTATACCGTGGGTCCACGTGGTTGTTGCGAAGTTAAAAAATTTCTCTACCCTTTTTCTACTCCAAAATATATCCAAATTTGAAAGAAAAATTTTTAAGCGGTGCCTACTTGTTAAAGTCCGGCGAAACTGATCCAAAATAAATCCTGAACGGGTTAAAAATTTTACATATGCTTCACGCGTCTCTTTTTCTACCATTTCTAAAGGAACTTCAAGAGTTTTTACACCTGTTTCCCAATATTTTTCAGGGTCAATCTTTCCTTTTTCGACTAATCGATTCCACACATCAGTTCCAGGTATAGCCCCAAAGATATGAAATTGAGGAAAATCAATATCTAATTGAAAAGCAAAAGAAAGAGTTCTTTTAATTTCTGTTAATGTCTCTGTGGGAGCTCCAATAATAAAGGCCCCCATAATAAAATCTATTCCTGCATTTTTGACAGTACGAGCAGCGTCTTTCGACATTTCTGGTGTTATTCTTTTATTAAAATAATCTAAAATTCTTTGATTTGCACTCTCAATCCCAAGAGAGAGCGTCCGACAGCCAGCTTTTCTCATTTCTTGAATTAATTTGCGCTCCACGAGATCAACACGTTGTTCGCTTAGCCATACGAAATCAAGATGATTTTTACGGATGGCTCGACACAACTCTATGGTTCTTTTTGGAATATTAGTAAAATTATCATCAACCCAGTAAAGATTCGTATAGCCTAGTTCTTCTAAGTATTGTAATTCCTCAATAACACGATCAATTGATTTAGCTCTCCACTTTTGGTGGGAAACTTTCGCTTGAGAACAGAATGAACAGTTAAAAGTACATCCTCTGCTCGATTGTATTGTGGTAAATTTTCCATAACTTGCATTTAATCCCCCGTAATTTTGACAATATTTCACATCTCTTAATGCAGTTCTATCAGGAAAAGGTAACTCATCCAGATTTTTAATTAATGGTCTCTCTTCATTAATTCTTATTCTACCATTATAATCTCTATATGTGATTCCTTTTATATCATTTAATTTTTTACTCCTTTCCAATTTTTCAAGGATTTCTAAAAAGGTTTTTTCTCCTTCTCCTCTCACACATATATCAATAAATGGATATTTTTGAAGAATTCTGTAATGATTGAAAGTAGCATGATAATTTCCAAATATAACTTTAACATTTGGATTCCATTTTTTAACCTTCTGGGCAATATATACAGAACGTAACGCCATACTAATATCTGTTAAAGAATTAAATCCGATGACATTAGGATTAATACTTTTAATTAATTCTAGTAAATATTTCGTTTGAATTTTCGTTGCGTGTTGATCAAATAAATAACAGTGTTCATATCCGTTCTGTTTAAGGTATGCGATTATGGAAAGTATCCCTAATGGAGGATAAGCCCCAGATTTTTCATTTCCTCGCTCAATAATATAAGATAAAGGGGCGGGATTAATAAAACAAATTTTCATAGACAAAGTGAAAAATTTAGAAAATTTTATTAAGCTTTTTCTTTTCTAAAATACTTTTTTAAATTATTTAAACTTGATTCCAAGATCGAATTAAATAAAGAGTTATGATAAAGGTAAATTTTCTATCAGACTATATTAAATTTAAAGATTTTGGCATTGGTATTAATGGAGCATGGGTAGCAGCAAAAAATCAAGCAGAAGTTATGAAAAAACATGTAAATGTTTCAATTAATAGGAGTAAAATGGATTGTGATTTGATTCATTCTCACGGGAATTTTCTTTACACTTATCGAATTATGAGGAAGACATTAAAATCAAGAATCCCAATTATCATAACCGCTCATCAAACTAACATGGATACAGATATTTCTTTTATATTTTCAAAATCAATTCATGAAATTGTGAAACAATACATAATTAGATATTTAAAGCTTGCGAATTTAATTATTTGTCCCACAGAAAATTCGAAAAATTTAGTAAAAAAAGAATTAAAAGTTACACAACCAATAAGGGTGATTTCTAATGGCGTTGACATTCAAAATTTTAAAAAATCTCAAAAAAAAAGAAAAGAATTTAGAAAAAGATTTGGAATTAATAAATCTACCATATTATCTGTTGGAATGCCAACATCTCGGAAATGAATTATGGATTTTATTAAAATTTCAAAAAAAAATAAAGAAAATATCTACTTATGGGTTGGAAAGCGAATCTTTCCAATAATCCAGCCTAATAATATTATTAATAAAGATAATTTGATTATGCCTGGTTATATTAATGATATTCGCGCAGCTTATTCTGCCGCGGACATTTTTTGCTTTCCATCTTATTATGAGGGTGAGGGTCTTGCAGTTTTAGAGGCAATGTGTTGCGGTTTACCAGTTATTATTCGTGATTTACCTGTTTTTAAAAAAAGGTTTTGTGATGGTAAAAATTGTTTAAAAGCCAGAAATAATAAGGAATTTATTGAAAATATCTATTATTTATTAGAAAATCCAAAAGAGAAAAATAAAATAATCGAAAACGGTTTAAAGACTGTTAAGCAATTTGATATTAATAAAATTGCGGTTAAATTATATGAAATCTATAAAAAAATAGTATATTAAAATATCAAGACCCCGTTAAGAACATAGGTGCTGCGCACAAGAATAAAAGCTTATTTAAATTCTGAATAGTAGTACCAGAAAAATATTGATTATTGTAATTTATTACATTATAAAAGAATGAGATTTTCGATTGTTTAAAACTGTGAATCACTTGTAAAAGCGATTTATGATTTAAAGAGACGTTAAAATCTTCAGGATTTTCATGGGCAGGGGATCCAGGAAAGATATAATAAGGTTCATTCATGATAGTAATTGGTTTTACTATTGATGTGCCATATTTGAGAAGACATTTAAAGGTGAATCGAAAATCGTTAAGCACATCTAAATGAGTTTGGAATGGATAACCAAGAGTTAGCCAGATACGTAGTGGCATTCGGAAAAAGTTGGCATTTTTTATTAAATCTTGGATTTGATTTAATGGAAAATTAAAAGTGGGGTCGCATATCTTAGCAACTTGTTGATGTACCTTGGATGAAGTTGTGCGAGGAGAAATACTAATTGATGAGTGCTTACGATTAAATGTTTTATAATATTCATACCACATATCTCGCGGAAATGGTAATCGCCATATTTCTAAGTCTGCGCTTAAATCAAAATCCTCCTTTCGGATAAGTTGAAATAATTTTTTCCAATATGATAAATTAGCGGGATAGCTCCCGTGTCCAAAAAAAAAGCTGTTAGTATGATAGTTATCCAATATTGTTTTAATATCCTCAACCACTTTTTCAGGGCTTCTGAGAACAACTTTTTTTCTGCCAGATATTCTCTCTTGGGCCCTCTGACCCCCTCCGCATAGAGGACAATTATATGGACATCCTCTTCCAATTCCAAGATTAAATGATATTCCCATAATTTTTCTACTATCACCTATATATTTTCGATGATTTTCCAAGAGGGAGATATTTGTAAAATTTAAATTATCTAAATTTTTTGCAATATAAGAAATTTTATTTACTTTTATATGATTTCGATTATTTCTATATGTAATATTAGGTATAGATTCTAAATATTGGAAATCGTTATTAAGTGCTTTAGCATATTGTAAAAGAGGGACTTCCCCATCTCCTTTTACTACACAATCAATATTTTTATAATAATTTAAGAGTTCTCTATGGTAATATGAAGCACTATATCCACCAAGGACTATTTTCGCATTCGGATTCACCTTTTTAACCTCATTTACTACGTGGATAGCACCAAATGAATTATGAACCCAATGTAAATCTATCGCACATATTTTAAATTCAATATTTTTAAGATAATTAGATAAACACCAATGAGCATTCAGATATCTTTCTAATGGATAATTTATAATTTTAACTCCAAATCCTTCTCTTTCAAGGTAATCTGCAATGGCAAATACTCCCATAGGAATAAAAATATATGCTCCACGTTTAATTTTTGATTTTTTTTTTAATTCTAAGTCTGATAAAATTGGAGCATGAACAAAAATAATATCAAAGTATTTCAAGTTGATTACCAGCGTGTTTTAAGAGAGATGTTATCTTAAATTATGCTTTAAGAAATATAAATTTTAAGCTTTCTTATCTACTTTAAATCTCCCAAAGCCAGAAAGTTGCATATTACGTAATCGAACTATGGTTTTAGCTCCATTTCCAATATTTTTTAAAAAATTTATTCCAATTCTTCGTTTATATGAGCTAGTTAAAATTTCAGGTATTGTTTTGAATATCCATTTCACTCGTTTAAAGGAAATAAATTCTTTATAGGCTTTTTTAATCATACTTAAAAGCATTTGTCTCTGTGCTTCTGAATGTGTTAAATCTATTATCCTAGTAGAAGTTTCCCAGCCTTGATTTTCATTGATAAGGTTTCTTGAAATTAAGTCTTCCCAAATTGGAATTCCAGGAAATATTTCAACAATATTTAAGAAAAAGTAATCAAGACCAGAGTTAAGAGCAAATTGTATGGTATTTTGACATTCTGTTAATGTTTCGAAAGGAGCACCAAGCATAAATAAACCAATAACGAAATTAATATTAGCTTGTTTTGCTGTTTTAATCGCTCTAAGGGATTGCTCTGGAGTGATCCCCTTATTATAATAGTCCAAAATTCTTTGATTCGCGCTTTCGATTCCAAAATTGATGGATTTACAACCTGCGGAAACTAATTGATCTAGAAGAGGTTTTGAGACACTATCTACCCTTATTTCAATATGCCAATTTATATCAAGATTTTCTTTGCTTAATAATTTACAAAATTTTAGGACTTTTTTACGGTTAATAATAAAGTTATCATCAACAAAAGCAATCTCTGTAAATCCTTTTGAATTTAAATATAAGAATTCCTCAACCATTCGTTCTGGAGATTTTATTCTATATTGTCTTTTAGAAAATTTTGATACTGCGCAATAAGTACATGAATAAGGACACCCACGCGAAAAAAAAGGGCCCATAAAATTAGAATCCATAAGTTCAATACCTGCTAAATTTTGATGATATTTTTTATTGAGAAGAGAAAAGTCGAAAAAGGGAAGATCATCTAAATTTATTGTTAGTGGACAATCAGAAGTATTTTTAACTATGTCATTGTTTCTATAACTTATTCCAAGAATATCATTTGGTTTTTTGTTAGGACTTTTTTCGAGATGATCTAATAAATTTGCCAAGATATATTCATTTTCTCCTCGCACACAATAATCTATTAAATGACCATATTTTTCCAATATTTTTTTAGCACAAACCGTTGGATGATAATGACCCAGCACTATTTTAATATTTAGATTCCATGCTTTTACCATATGAGCGATCTTTATACTTGATAAAAATGCCATAGTCATGGAAGATATTCCAAGAACATCGGGATCAAATCTTTTTATCAATCTCATTAATTTTTCATAATTAAATCCATTGGAAGCTTGATCCAATAATAAAACTCGATGTCCTTTCTTTTTTAGAATTGTTCCTATTAATAATATACCCAAAGGGGGCCAGCTTTGTCCATAATATTTTTCATTCTTTCCTGTTACTGGACTAGGATTAATTAATACAACTTTCAAAGTAATTCTTCATCTTAATTTTATAACTTCTAATTAAAAATTTTTGATTTTTACATTATGTGAAATATTTTATAGATTATATGTTCTATTAAGAATTATTTTTTTAATTAGAATATAATAAAAAAAATTAGATATTAAACTTGATTATCCCATTGCTTTTTTATGTGCCTTGGTGTTTAAGGTTAATAAAAATGCAAATGCCATAATTTTTGTGGGATCCACATTAAAATTATAATTGCCAGCAATTGCTTATTGGATGGAATTTTTTTTTACTGGAATTAATATCACGATATATATAATAGATTCAATGTAAAATGCCACGTTTATAATGATAATGAAATATATTAAAACTTGATTATAAAGTTATTTATCACATTTTATGAGCAACAAAAGTAAGAAAATAATTGACTAACTTATTTAAAATCAACTCACTATTTAATGCATTGAAAAAAATATTTTTATATAATATAATTTTACTTTATTCATCAAATATTCTATCATAAAAATTATTTATATTAGAAATTTTTAAAGAAGAATATTAATTCATAAAAAAAAATCAAAAAGGGGGGAAAAGAAATGGGACATGGATTTGGAATCGCTGGAATAATACTTTCTCTAGCAAGTCTAGTGGTTTGGTGGATTCTTTCGATGCTTATTGGATATATATTGGCTGTTCTTGTGGCTGTTCTTGTGGCTGTTCTTGGTATAATTTTTGGAGCAATCGGAATAGCAAAAGATGATTCAAGAGGTGCTGGAATTGCTGGTTTAATTCTCGGTATAATCGTGCTTATTATTGAAATTGCTGTATCTTACTTATTAATTGGTTATGTTATGAGTTTATAAAAATATTCTACAAAACCAATCTTTTTTTTTTTAATTTATAAGATTACCTAATAAAAAATTCAGATATAATTTAAAATTATCATAGTAAGAAGTAATTTGGATTTCTTCTGCATTAATAAAAATGAACGTCCTAATCCTGTTAAACTTAAAAATGTTCGTCCTATATAGATCATTTACACTTTCCTTAAGAGAAGTTTCATTCTGGATATAAATTAATAAATCATAATTCCAATTACACGTTAAAGTTTCTTAATAACTTTCGCAGGTGTTCCATATGCGATAGAGTTAGGCGGAATATCCTTGGTTACTACAGAATTAGCGCCTATAATAGAGTTTTTTCCAATAGAAACGCCCGGCATTATAATTGAATACGCTCCAATACGAGCATTTTCTTCAATAACAATTTTTCCAAAAGAAAAGCTAGCGTGTTTAATTTGCATAACATTATGGGTTAATAATTTGACTCCAATTCCACAACCACTTCCATCTTTGAATTCAATTAATTCAGGAAGCAAGGGGTCTGGTACAGCATTTTGAGAGATATGACAATTTTTTCCTATTTTCATTCCCATAAATCGAAATAATGCATTCCTAGCACGCGGCCATCCGATTAAATATCTGATAATTAATGATAGGACGTGATTAAACGCACCTTTTATAAACCAAGAAACAGAAAAATCCTTATCCTGTAGATATTTTGCAATTATTAACATTGGTACGGGCGTAAATACAAAATCTTCTGTTTTAATATCAATATATGTCATTTTTCCTTCTTTTCTTACCTCGAATTTAGGTTTTCGGTGTTTCCAAATATGGCGGGCAGTAAATAAATCATTGAGAAATATTAAATAATCGAGACATACAAGAAATAGTAATAGGCTAAATGCAAATATAATAGGTAAAAATAGAAGGAAGAGCATAACTCTTGTAGTAAGAGTTAAATCATAATTAAAAAATAACCCAATATACGCATAAATTGAGATAAATAAAGTAGTTATGACAAATCCCAATAAACTAAAAACATAAAAGATTGAGCCTGTTAATTGAAACCGGGATGTTAAACTATAACCATAAGCATAAAAGACAAATAAGAGCATATAAGCTATTAAGATGACTCCATATACATATATACTATATTCATAGAAAAGTAGCGTCATCCAAAAAGAAATTTTATCACATACGATATCTATTAGAGGAATTGCAAAAAATAACTGATTTATAATAAAGAGTATAAAACAGATAGCATTGAATAATAATAATAGTAATGAAAATACAATTTTTTTGTTCATTTTTCAAGTGGCTTCTTATAAGTATATTGGGGCTCTTTTTTATTAAAAATGCAATAATAAATGAAAGTATTTTTTAATTATAAATATATATTTCAGTTCTATTGAAAAAATTTAAACTTTTTAGAACTATTTAATGTAATTAGCGAATTAAATTTAAGGACCATGCCTCAAAGAGATCAGCCAAAAATATCAGTAGTTATTCCCACCTTTAATGAAGAATTCTACATAAAAGACACATTGAATGCTGTTAAAAATCAAAATTGTAATTTTGTTTACGAAATTATTATTATTGATGGGAAAAGTTCTGATAATACGGTTTTGATCATTAATAACTTTATAAAAAGGGTGCAGTATGCAAAATTATATATCGCTCCTAAAAGGGGTAAAGCATTTCAATTAAATTTCGGCGTTTCGAAAACTAGAAGTGAATTACTCCTATTTTTAGATGCTGATACCTTAATAGGACCTTTCTTTTTACAAAATATCTATAAAAAATTTCAAAAAGATAAAGACTTATTTGCCTGCAGCGCGAGATTCAAATACTATGATGGAAAAGCAATTTATTTCAAATTAGGCTCATTAACATTCACAATAACGCCTTATTTTTTCATTAATCTCGCATCCCATATTTATTATTTTTTTAAAAATTTATTTGGATATCCCGAACTTACCGGAATGAATTTAATTGTTAGGAAAAAAATATTTTATAAAGCAGGAGGATTTAAAAACCCACCAAATTCACTTGGGATTGACAAGGTTTTTACTGATTCTCTATTATATTTAAAAAGGAAATTAAAAAGAGGGAAAATAAAAACCCTTAATTTTCTTTCTGTGCTCACAAGCGGCAGGCATTTAACTATCAATCGCGGTATGAAAAGATTAAATCAATATTTTAAAAAAAAAGATATTTATTACCATTTAGCAACAAAAAATTCTATTTATAATTTTGAATAAATTATTTTATAAGAATCAGAATTTTAAGAAAAGATAAGCATTAATATATTGGAAGAATAGTTATTATTAGAAAGTATTTATTATAGATAGGTATGCCATTTGAAGAAAAGATTGAAATAGAAGATTTATCCCAACTTCTTAGAAATGGACGTATTGTAGGAAGAGCTAATTTTGTCTTTACTCCAGAGTTAGCTGCTGAGATTGGAGTAGTTCATGGAAGTATGTTTGATGTAAATGAATCTATTGTGTTTGGACGAGATTATCATAATGATAGTCGCATGCTTAAACGTGGATATTCCAGTGGTTTTATGTCAACAGGAACTAATCTCCTTAATCTCTCGGATTGCACTTTACCGTTACTTCAATTTACCATTAGGCGATTTGGTGCCAGTGGTGGCATATATTTTTCGGGAGGGCATCTTTATAGTGAAGATGTGGGAATTCGCTTATTAGATGCTCAAGGAATAGAAATTTCTCCATCTGAAATTCAGAAATTTATTAATCTATATAATGGCTATCCTAAAAATATCCGAAGAATTGAACCCAATTCAATTGGACGACTTACTGCAATTCCACAAACTGAGGATATTTATATTAAGTCTTTACAACAATTCATAGATAAAGATTCAATTAAAAAACAGGATTTAAAAATTGTCGTCGATTGTTCCTATGGCCCTACTGGGAGAATAACTCCCTTATTACTCAATGAAATTGGAGTTGAAACCATAGCATTAAATACTCATTATCGCCAACGAGATTATCCCGTACCCAATATAAGAACTATAAGAAATACTGCGGATATAGTAAAAGCATCTAATAGTCATCTAGGCGTTTGTTTTGATGTAGACGGGAGTAGAAGCATCTATATAGATGAAAATGGACTAGAATTAAGCTTTGAAGATCTTTTTATGCTATTTGTGACTTATGATGAAACTATTCAAGGATCTAAGGGAAGTCCAATTATATGTACTCCTGCTATTTCATCGGTGGTAAAAGATTTTATAAAAGAAAATGGGTTTCCCGTGAAAAAAGTCGAAAATTATCCTGGGGAATTATCGAGACAAATAAAACAAGAACGAGCATGTTTTGCCGCTTCTGATACGTTAAAATTCTATTTTCCTGAATTCGCACCTTTCGCTGATGGCAATTTTACATTAATAAAATTATTGAAAATAATGACCGAGCAAAAAGATTTATTAAGCACTCTAACACGAGGATTTCCCAAAGGAATTAAAGTAAATAAAACTATTCCATCCACTCCTGAAATGATAAGTAATTTTCATAACCGTTTACGAGAAATTGCAGAGGAGCATGGATATACATTTCACGATATTATCAATGAACTTAAAATCATTAAAGAAGATGTCTTTACTAATGTTAAAGTTGCTCTATATCGAGATGCGATATTATTGAGTGCAGAATCAGATGATATTAAAAAAGCAAGAGAAATGATTAATGAAATTGCAAATGTGTTAAAGGATGGAAAGTAATTATTTTCATTTTTAACCATTGGATTATTAATAAATTAAATAAAGTTAAAGCTATATTATTCAATATATAAAAAAACTAATCATTATGGATTAAAAAAATAAAAAGTTGAATTTATTATGGCTCTCGACAGAGTAGAAGGTTAGACATTTTTCCCCTTAATATTCATATTAACAAATAACTAATTTTTTATATGTGCCTAATTTAATTGATTTGATTTAATTTTTCTCTTCTTTCTTCATGAAGAATTTCTAGTTTTTGCTGCATTTCATTGAAAGCTTTGAGATTAATTGGGAAGAAAAAGAAAATTACGGCGGCGCAAATACCTCCTAAAATTGGAACTAGTGAAACCAAAGCTTTCAAACCCATAACTGCTGATGTAGGTTGCATGGCGGGATTTTCTATATTTTGGTCGAATCCAGTCAGTTCTTGCACTATTATTAGAGTAATTCCTGAAAGAACAATAGAAAATCTTGCAATTAGTGTAAGAATACCATTAAATGTGGCTTCTCTACGTTTTTTTATTTTAATTTCGTCATAATCTATAGCAGCACTGATTGCTGGTTCAGTCATTAACATACCGCCTATTCCAAGCCCAGGAATAATGGTGAATATTATTAATGTTATCATGTCCGAAAAGAGAAATAAGGGCCAAATTGTTAGAGAATAAAATAAAAGTGCTGCCAATAAACCAAATTTAGGACCTTTGTTAGCATAAAACCATTTCCATATAGGAACACTTGCTATGACTCCAATAGCTACGCCTGCAGCCGTAATTCCTTCCATTCCTTTAGGAACTAAAAGTACAAATTTAGCAAATAAAGGCAAAACCATGATTGTTAATCCAAAAGTAAAATCAATTAATGTATAAGTTAAAGCGATAATAATAAATGGTTTATTAGAAAATGATTCCTTATACGCAGAAATAAAGGATAGTGGCTTATCAATTTGATATTCTTTCTTTTCTTGACTTCCACGGATTGAAAGAAGCATTGTAATAGGTATAGTAGCACCTATTATAATACCAGTCAATTCCCAACTAATTGCTGCTGCTAATAATGTAGGTAAAAGTATTCCCACAAAAGATGAAATAAATGCTATTAAGTCTTTAATCGCTACGACAGAAGCTCTTTCTTTTTCTGTTTCGTACATTTCAGTGTATAATGCTGACCAGCTTATCATGCATAATGTAAAACCCAAATCAAAAAGGAATAACATGATTAAGCAATGAAAAAAAATTAAAGCTTGTGCTGAACTCGGATAAGGAACCCACCATAAAAATATGAAACCTAATGTTAAAGGTATTGTCCCATATATAATATATGGAATTCTCCGACCTTTTTTCAAATGAATTTTATCCATAAAATATCCAATTAGCGGGTCATTAATAGCATTCCATATTCCATAAAGAATCCACACGATTCCAAATAAGTATGGTTCCAAGAGTACAATAGTTTCATAAAATAGTAAAATACTCCCAGAAATCATATTATAGGGGAGAGCTGATGGAATAGCACCTAGTGAGTAAAATAGATGACCTCTTAAAGAATGAATTTCCTTATTATTTTTTTCATTTATATTTTTCATATTAATGTATTCTCTTTAATAATATTTATATCTAATAACTTTGCTCCAATAATGAAATAATCTTTCTAATTTAATTGAAAGCTTTTCCATCTTAGAACCTCAAAAATATAAATATCGGCAAGTGGAACTTCAAAAAATATATATTTTTACAACATAATTTATTTTTTTATTTTTTTGCACTTTTAGTAAATAATTTTTTTTCTATGGTGATTTTAAACATTTTTTACTTTTTACTTTAAAGCCATTTTAAGCAGAACTATAACCTTGAACAATTTTTTTAATCATAAGCGAATCAGATGATATTAACAAAAAAAAAGAAATGATTGATAAAATTGAAATTGTGTTAAAGGATAGAAAATAATTATTTTATTTTTTAAAAATTGGATTATGATAAATTAAATAAGGTTAAAGCAATATTTATATATAAAAAAAACCAATTTTTATGATTTAAAAAAATAAAAAGTTGAATTTATTATGGCTCTCGATACAAATAGTCTGATTGTTCTTATCACTTTTATCATTTTATTTGGGGTGTTTCTCTTTTTTGATATCTTTAAGAGAAATGAGAGATACCGCTATTTGGCATACATAGTAGCACTTCTACCCGTTAATTATCTATGGGGGGTAGAATTATTTGGAGCATATTCCATTATATACGTGTATATTATCCTTTTCATTCTATGGATTTTGTGTATTCTCCGTGATATGATACTTGTATATAGGAAAACGAAGGAATATGATGATATATTCGCATTTTTCGTTATGGCAGTTGTTTTACAGATAATCCTCTCTGCAATTTTACCCGAGGTACTTCCCTACTTAAAGCCTTATGAAGTTTTCGGTCTTGGAAATAATTTTACAGCAAAGTTCTGGTACTTCTATACACCCGATATATTTGATCCTGCCTTGAGTTCTAGCTTAGGTTTAGCATTTCGAATATTAGTAACTGCTCTTGGCATTTTTATAATAGTTCCCTTGCTCCTTGACATAAAAGACGAAGCACTTCCGCTTCCTGTTCTTGTTGTAATAACTGCCATTTTCATTGTGCCAATTATGCTCTTCAGTTTTATTTGGATAGGAGAAGGATGGCCCGTATTGACGCTATTAATTTCTGTTATATTCTTTGTTGCGTTGCTAATGATTACTAAGTCTGGAAAGGAGGCACAAATAAAACTTTAATTTCCGTTTTTTTGATTAATTTATTTTTTTAATTATTATTTTTATATTTTGGTTTATAATATAAGAATAGAGAATCTAATTATTAATTATAAAATAAGATTATGACCAATTCTGAGGACAATTCTGAATCTGAAAAAAAATCTAATTCAGAAAAAGATTCCGAACAAAAAAAGAAAGAATATAAGCTTGAGGATTTACCAGGTGTTGGAGAGGCTACCTTACAGAAATTACTAGACGCAGGAATCACAAGTGTACGTTCTCTTGCTTTGTATCCCTTAATAAAATTACAAGAAGAAGTGGGATTAGGAGAAAAGACATCATTAAATATTATCAAAGCCGCACAAGATGTTGAGAAGATGGGTTTTAAATCCGCAAAAGCGATATGGAATAAAAGGAGAGAATTGAAAAAATTAACTACGGGGAGTAGCAATTTAGATGAATTATTAGGAGGAGGAATAGAAACAGGAGCGCTTACCGAGTTATTCGGTGAATATAGAACGGGAAAGACACAATTAGCCCATCAATTATGTGTCAATGTGCAATTGCCTTATGAACAAGGGGGGCTTGAAGGAAATGCATTATATATAGATTCAGAGGGTACCTTTAGACCAGAACGAATAATAGATATGGCAGAGGGAAAGGATTTAGATTATAATAATATTTTAAATGGTATTACTGTGGGTCGAGCATATAACAGCGATCACCAAATATTATTAGTAAGAGAAGCTCCAAAAATTATCGAAAAAAGTAATATAAAACTTATAATAGTTGATTCCATCATAACGCATTTTAGAAGCGAATATATTGGGAGAGGTACTCTTGCAAATCGACAACAAATATTAAACAATCATATTCATGATCTATTACGATTGAGTGAGACATATGATGAATTAGCAATTGTGTTCACTAATCAAGTATCGGCGAATCCTAACGTATTTTATGGGAATCCAATTGGCGCAACGGGAGGTAATATCGTCGCTCACGGGGCTACAATTCGTGTATATCTGAGAAAAGGTAAAGGAGAACAGAGAGTAGCTAAGGTTATTGATGCCCCTCATCTTCCAGAAGCCGATGCTGTATTTAGTATTGTTGATGAAGGAATAACTGATTAATTAAAACCATATAAGCAGAGAAAAAATGTTTAAAATTACTATTTTAGTGGACAATTTAAATGCATCTGCTCAAGGTTTTATTAAATCTTATGGATTTTCAGCTCTTATTGAAATAGATAACAAAAAAATTTTATTTGATACAGGAAGTAATTCGAAACCTTTATTATACAATCTTAAAGTCTTAGGCTATACCCCAAAAGATTTAGATTGTGTAATTTTAAGTCATAATCATGATGATCATACAGATGGACTTCCAGGAATACTGCAAGAAAATGAAACCATTCCTGTATATATTCATAGAGATTGGGATAGAAAAGTTAGCTTTATGGGATTTCAAGTTCCAGAAGAAAATAAAAGATTTATAAATCAGAGGGGAAAATTATATCAAATCTCAAATAATATAATTATTACAAACCCCTATTATTCTAATGATTACGGGGGAATTGACGAACATGCGTGTTTTCTTAAAAATGAGCAAAAAGATTCTTATGTCCTCATCACTGGTTGTTGCCATCCTGGATTAACTACATTTTTAAATGAACAAAAAAAACTGACCATTCCACCAAATTCCCATTTATCTATTATAGGGGGCTTGCATGGTTTTAGATTCTCTATCCAAGAAGCAGAGAAATTATATCCTAAACTACAAAACATCATTTTGTGTCATTGTACTACCCATGTGAAAACTTATGAACGACAATTTAAAGAAAAGGCATCAATGGGAATAGTTGGAAAAACTTATCTTTTCTAATTTTAACTACTTAGTTAATTAGGTCTACATTGTATCATAAATTAAAAACAATGTATTGTTTTACTAAATATAGAGATTATATAAATTCAATTAATTTAAGATGCTTCAATTTTCTTTAAATGAAAATGTCTATAAAGGTGGAAAAATAAACTAATAAAATAAAAAGAAATTAAATAGCTATATTCAAGAGCATAAATAAGAACAAAAATCATCATTAATAAAAAGATAATAACATTCATAGAAAGCCAAATCTTACTTCTATACCGTTTGAAATCAAAAAAAGATGCAGGATTTTTATATTGACCTAAATAGAAAATAAGATTTTCTTGCTCTTCTTTTGAAATTAATAAGCGTAAACCAACATTTCGATGACCAAAATAAAATAAATTAGTTCCCCAATCAAAAGTATCTACTAGTATATGTATAAAATATGAAATC
Organism: Promethearchaeota archaeon; assembly: GCA_016839555.1. Classification (GTDB taxonomy): domain Archaea; phylum Asgardarchaeota; class Lokiarchaeia; order Sigyniarchaeales; family SOKP01; genus TEKIR-8. The sequence continues at coordinate 48,576 of JAEOUA010000005.1, read as the reverse complement.
CCACTTATAATTAAAGCGATCCAATTTATCAGAACTCCAATTATAATAATTATTATACTCGGAATTATTGAATGAGTAAATAAATTTCTATGATTCTGGTCTATTGCAAATTTAGTGAAAATTACATCAAAATCGCTCACAAACGAAAAAAAACAAATCATACTAAATTCAAGAAGAGTAAAATCAAAAAAATAATGAGTTATTGAGGCAAGAATTAGTCCAATAGCGAAGTGATTATTTATTTGCATATAAAGCTTTTTGAGTGTTAATTATTACTTTCTTAATAATTATTTAGATAATTCTTTTTATTTACTCTTTGTAATACTCTATTCTTAGCTACAAATCCCTTAACTCCTTTTTTTTCTATTTCAAAAGATGCAGCAGCAGATGCAAGATGCCCTGCTTTTTCAATAGCTTGCCAAGTTTTAGGAGAATTAATAAATTCATAAAGAAAGATTGCTAAATATATATCTCCCGCACCAGTTTCATCTTGTACTCGCTTTGGTTTAAATGCTGGAATTTTCAAAATTCCCTCTCCTTTTTTGGTGATCATTGAACCTTTTTCCCCCAAGGTCATTATAGAAATTCCCTTAAATTGTTGAAAATAATGCATAACTTCATTCCAATCTTGCTTACCAGAGAGAATTTTCATTTCCTCTTCAGAACCTTTTAGAATAAGCCGATCTCCTAACAATTCTATTATACGATGCATTATGGTAATATTTTCCTTATTGCGAACAAGTGAAACATGTCCATTCTCATCAATACTCCTAATAAATCCTTGAATATCTATTCCATAATACGCATTCGGGAAGTTTTGGACCATTTTTGAAATATATTCATATGATATTTCATTACATAAAGGTACCAGCACAATGGCATCTGGATTCGCATTTAAAAGTTTGTTTGGGATCTCTTTAAATTTTAAGTCGGGACATCGAGATTTTAACATCAATGTACGAGAATGATTATAATAATCTAAAACAAATCTTGTATTATTAGTATCTAAATGTTTTATTCCATCTAAGATAATATTTTTATGATCAAATAATTGTAATATTGAATTATAAGAAGCAGAATCATTAAAATTAGAAATAATACATATTTTTACCTTTTCAGAATATTTTTTTAAAGATAAGGAGCAATAACTTACTGAGCCTCCTAATTGCTCATTAGGCTTATGAGGTTTATTTTCCTTTAAAACTTCATCAATGGCAATATGCCCCACAAAAAAAAGAGAAGTGAAGTTTTGTTTATGCAATTTCTTAATCATTTACTAGCCTTTAATTGTTCAATCATTAAATTTTTTTCGTTTATCTCTCTCTCTAATTTTATAATTTTGAGTTGTAAGGTGTCAATTAAGCCAGAAACTTGTCCTTCTTGAGCTTTTGCACTCTCTATTTTTTGATTTAATAAATCTTCTTTCAATTTCTCATTTTCTCTTTTTGTCTCTTCGAATTTATTAAGTAAATCCTTCATTTTTTCATCTACAGTAATCATTTGAGATTCAAATTTATCAATTTTAATAGTTAATTTCTCAATTTTTTCATTTTTCTCTTTAATTTGGTCGATTTTATCTAAGATATTTGTATTTTTTTCCTCTAATTGATTTTTTAAAGCTTCAATTTCCTTTTTAAGTTGAGTCTTTTCTTTTTCTAATTTTTCAGTTTCATCGACATTTTGTTCATATTCATTAAGTTTTTGCTTCAGGTTATCCCTTTCTTCGGTAATTTTTTTAAGTTTTTCTATTGTTTCTTCTATAAGCGAAGGTTTTTTCATTTCTTCTTCCATCTTTTTTCGATAATTGGTTAAAAAACTCATATTTGTTTTCCTCTTGTGATTTTTATAGTAAAAATATCTTGTTTATGATTATTAAATTTATTTAATTATTATTGCCGATAAGTAGCCAACGCAATAACCAGACGTCTTACCAGTGATATCATGGCTGGTATAATATTTTAAGGCTTTTGCTTTATCGACACCTAGCTTTTGGCAAGTTAATAATAGTGTTGTTATAGTTTGGGGTCCACACACAGTAGTGTTTAAACAAGCTTTCAGTGTTTTTTTTGGGTCAATCGCTACTAAATTTTCTAATACTTCTTCATCATATGTTTTAAATTTTTTTAATTCTGAAGCTCCATTTACATTTTTATGAGACATATCTGAAGATGCAAGAATTATAATATCTTTATCAAGTTGAGATAGGGATTTTGAAATATCAGTAGCAATTTCATCCATAAGCTTAAAATCTTTTGTAACGGCGATCTTAATGGGAAGGATTTTCACCTCTTTATCTTTTGAACAATACTTTATAAAAGGCAATTGGATTTCAATATTATGTTCGTTTTCATTCGGGAATCCTATAAAAGCAGAATTATCTTCTATTATTTGATCAGAATTGTTTAAGATTTGAGTAGCTAACTCAGAATCTATATTTAAATTTCCTAACGGTGTTTCCCATATACCTTCTTTCATTAAACCTATTTTGCCATATCCTTGGTGATCTGTTCCCAAGATAATAACTGTATCGGGAATTGTTTCTTTAAAAAGATTTAAATACGTATGTGCTGCACAACATCCAGAATATGCATACCCAGCATGAGGCGTAACCCCTCCAATTATTGTTCGTTTTTGATTTAATACAGAAGGTTTTTCTCCTGGACCAAATTCTTGATTAGAAAATAACTCATCCATCGTATTAATTAAATCTGGCTCAAATCGGGGATACCAAGTGCCTGCGTGAATAGCTCTTCTAATTTCAACCATTCTTTTTCACGGTAATTTTTTTTCTTGATACTTTATATATATTTCTACTAATTTAATGATTTTTAGATGTATATATATTTTTTTAAAATAACTTAATAATATTAATTTTTTAAAAATTATCTTAATTTTGTTTAATTTATAACTTATGGATAAATTGATTAATCATTCTTAATTAGTCTTTTTTAGATTTTAAAGTTATGTGTTTCCTTAGCTAAGTTTCAAAAGGATATCTTTATTATAAATTATCAAATACGCATCAATAAATAATACTCGAATTAAAAGCCAAATTGGGTTTAATTTTATTTAAATGAAAATAATTAATACAATCAAATAACTAGACCTCGAAAGATGACCGAAGAAGGAAAAGAGATAGTATTGGATGAGATTGATGAAAAAGATATTCCAAAACAAATTCCTGCTAAATTTGTGAATTCAAGAGTAGTGGTATTTAATCCCCTCTATGCTTCTTATCTATATGTGAAAGAAAAGTTTTTCGGAGCTCCATTGGGAATTAGCAAGCCTAAATTAGAATATTTTTCAAAACCTTCCGAATTATCGCTCATTGAGGCTTATTATTTACTTAAAAAGGGAAGGATCTCAATTTCTAATGCTGAAGGAAAAAACTTAACAGCAGAAGAATTTTATGAACAAGCAGTACAAATTCACGATAAATTTGAAGAGAAATATATCATTTACAAAGATTTAAGAGAAAAAGGATACATACCCCGTCCAGGTTTAAAATTTGGAGCTGATTTTGTAGTGTATAAAAAGGGTCCAGGATTAGAACATTCCCCGTTTATCGTACACGTGCTCCCTCATGACTCAAGCATCAGTGCGGTCGGCATTGTTCGGGCGGGTAGATTAGCCACATCCGTTAGAAAGAAGTTTGTGATCGCAAATCCTTCTACAACAAGTTATTATTTCTTCGAATGGTTTAAACCATAATTTAATTAAGAGTCTTATAGCTCAACAAAAAATAGAAAATAAAAATAAAGATATTTAATATTTTATCTATAAATTCATTTCTTTCAGCTTTTTTTTATTTTCAGCAACCTTCTCAGGCGTTAAGTCATAATATTTCCAGAAAAGAATAACTGTAATAATTACGATAATTGCGGGAACAATGGCAGAGTGAATTCGAATCCCAAAGATTGCTAATTCTGGAGTTGGACTTAGTTGGACTAATTCTGCGTAAGTTGGAGCACCCTCAACAAAACCAGTGAGAATATGGACTAATGTAATAGTAATTACTATTGTTGCGTAGCCAAGCCTTATAAAGAGTGCCTGGAATCCATAATAGATTGATTGTTGTCTCTTACCAGCTCTTACCGCAATATCATCAAGCACATCGCCCATCGTGGGAGGATCCATAAACCATTGTCCTCCTAATCCAATTCCAAAAAATAGAAGGGTTATCATCCATCCCCACATCACATCCATGAAAATCATAGGGAGAAATGTCAGAAACATAAAGATTCCAGCAGCTAGACTCATTTTCCTATTATTATTTACTCGTTTTGATAAGATGGTCCATAAAGGAACAGATATTAACGCACCTAACAACATAAATCCTAAAAGGAGTATAAATGAAAAATCTGCTGCTTCTCCCGTTTCTCCAATTACATATGCTATGACATAGCGGGCAGAATTTTGTATCATTACTGCAGCCACCTGGTACCCATAAAAGAACAATACTTTCATCATAAATCTATGTTCCTTAACTGCCTTAAATGTTTCTTTAAAAAAGGTATCAACTTCTGCTTTCTCTGGTTCCAATACCCTTTCTTTATTCTCCTCTCTCATTTTTTTAGTTTCCCAGACACCAGGTAATATCAAAATAAAAAATACGAGTCCAAACGCCACACTTACCAAGGCTGCTAATACATAAGTTGATGCGATGGCTTGATCTATAAATAATGACGGCAAAACTACAGCAAGCACCAAGCCAACTATCCCTAATATCGTTCCAAAACCCTGAACTGTTCTACGTTCATTAAGTCCTCTAAATTTCACTGGATAAAGTGAAACGGCATTCACATCATATATTGTTAACAACGTATCGTATATTAACATAGAGATCATATACCATAAAAATACTGGAAGATTGTAAGAAGCATCTATAGTCGGATCCCATTCTGCGGGTACCAGATAAATCAAAAAATACGAAAACAGCCATGGTATTGCGGCAATAAATATCCATGGAATTCTACGATATCCCTTAGTTTTTTCCCAGGGCATTTTTATTCTTTCCATGATATATCCAACCAAAGGATCATTCACAGCATTCCACACGCTATAAATGATGAAACCCAGCATGACATATATTGAACTTAATCCTATAACAGACTCATAATAAAATAGCACATTAAATCCAAATGCGGCTGTGATAAATTGCCCGAACATCTCTCTTGATCCATAGCTTGCCATAATGGGTTTTGAATGTTCATATACTTCTTTTTCTTTTTTCTTCATTTTTTTATTCCATTAATGAGAATTTTTTTATTTTTAAAAATTACTATTTAAATTGTTTAATTATTATTTATAGTTTATTGTTTAATATCGGAATAAACGATCCTAATCGATGTGATAGCAGCTCTCGAATTGAGCCCAAAATATCTACTTTACCGTATATTACGTGTTAATCGGGTTTAAAATGCCTACAGGCTTCAGAGTACAGTTTAAGATGTAAAATGAACTCCGGGTAAAAGATCAATAAAAAATATTTGTAGGCAAGCAAAATTAAGTGATGAGAATCTTAATAGATAGTTTTATTTATCATTAATTGAACATAGAAAATTAATGTGTTTAAAAAAAAATAAAAAAATATAAGATCATATGAAACCCAAAAAACTCATTTCAATATGCTATTGATTATAATAAAAAAAAAATCAGAAAGATAAAAATTACCATTTTTGAGAGAACTCTTCAGCCCATCCAAAGAGTTTATCTTTTTCCTTTATTTCTACAACAGTCCCATCATCAAGAACAACCTCCCCTGTGAAATATCCATACGTATTAAATCCTTTCATATATAAAATTCCATAATTAATACTGTGTTTATCCACGCATTTGGGCTTAAGCACTAAATTGACACGATCATCAGGACTCGTAATTTTAAGTGGCTTTTTAAGATTTTTCTTATCATGCTGATAATACACTTCATCTAAATGATGCCCCACGCCATCGTAGAATATCATACTTTTACTAGATTCCGTCCCAAAACCATAGTCCAGATTAAATCCGAAGTTAACACCATTTACTTTTCCTGAAGAAACACTCCATTTCCAATGATTTTTATAGGGAAAAACTGCACGAGTCCAGTCTAATATTCCCCAGCTATTATTTGATTCATTAAATACATATTTCTTATTTTTTTTAGTGATCTCTCCTTTTGCTGGCATACACATTATTTTAACCACATATACGAACTGTCGCGGATCCTCAAAAGGAATAAGATTTACCATAATATCCATTTTTGGATCTTTATATAATGTAAATTCCCCCTTAATACCTTCCTTTTGAAAATCCACAGAAAGAAGGATGTTATCTCCATTTCGGTCAAATATCATGGTATTCTTCTTCTTTTTAAATACCAATGGTTCATCATATTGCCAAGAAGAAGGAGACCCAATAGATCCCCGTGTAAATAGCCGTGTACTCTGTGCATGATATGACTCCTTGGTATTAAAATCAAGAATAGAATATTCCGCAACTCCTAGATAACCAATATCATAGATATTAAAGATTACACGGGCTTGGTCATTAAAAACTTCCCAGTAATCCCATTCCTTAATTCGCAAACTGCTTTTCGCAATTTTTTCACGTTCATAAATAAATACATCTCTATTCGACCAGCCAGGACGAATTACATGCCCTTGTTCATCAAGTATATGTGTTTTTTCTGTAATTTTTTCTTGCATTGTTAATATACAAATTAGGTTTATTTTTTATAAATTGTCCATGTAATTCTTTAATTTTTTAACATTTAAATATTATTTATAATTTAGGATTATAATATTAGATTAAATGATTTTAATACAGAAAGATGTGAATTAAAAAGTGAGTGAAAGTATAGATGTACTAATAATTGGCGCCGGTACGGCAGGCACCTATTTAGGCTGGATTTTAGCGAAAAAAGGTCATTCCGTTAAAATTATTGAAAAAGATAAGAGAGAAGATGTGGGAAACCGACTCGATGTGATTCATTTTGAGTCGGATAGAGTTAAAAAAGCGGGCTTACCGCCATTTAATCCTGAAGATCCAGATTGCATTGAAATTCGAGATACTTCCACGGTAATTACTCCTGATTTTGAAACAGAGATTAAAACACGGGCTTTACTATCAATCGTAAGATTAACTCCCTTTCTTAACAAAATGTATAAAATTTTAGAATCAGATGGAGTTCAATTAGAATTCTCCACTAAATTTGAAAGCCTAATTTTTCAAGAGAATAAAATAGTTGGCATTAAAGCAACTAAAAATGGAGAAATGAAGGAATACTACGCGAAATTGATCGTAGATGCCTCAGGAACAAAAGCTGTTGTTCGAACCTCCTTACCTAAGGATTATGGGGTCGAAACTTTTTCATTAGGACCGTATGATGTGATGTATGTTTTACTACAATATATAAAATGGACAAAACCCAATTTGCCACATCCTGAGAGAGATACAAACTATATTTATTGGATTTTATGGTTTGGACCTTCGCTGAGTGAAGATGAGGCTATTCTTGGAGTTGGGCAACCTGGCTCCTATGAAAATGCGCGGCTTGCGCGAGAGGATTTCCTCAATCAAATTGATCTGCCCCCTTATGAGGTGATCAAAAAGGAAAGAGGTTTCACACCATATAGAAGACCTCCCTATTCCTTAGTCGCAGATGGATTTTTATGTATAGGCGACGCAGCTGCTGTAACTTACCCCTTCTCTGGACATGGAGTTACAGCGACATGGATGTTATGTATGATTGCTGCGGAGATTATTGATAGGGAGCTTCAGAAAGGAGGTTATTTAACTCGAGAAAGATTATGGGATATTAATGTGGAATATTTTAGGGATCAGGGGGCTAAATTTGCCGGATTACTTACGCAATTATCGGGAATACTAAATTTTTCCAAAAAAGAATGGAATTATTTTCTTAAAAAGGGATTAATCTATAAAACTGGCGAGGATGATGAGCTTCCAGAACCAAATAAAGAATATGAGCAAGAAATGAGTTTAGGCGAAATGATGGGATTTATAATGAAGATTTTATGGGGATTGATTACAAGGAAGCTTTCTCTCAAAAACATTAGGAAACTATTAAAAGCCAATAGTTTAGCAAATAAAATTAAGGTCCATTATGAAAAATTCCCCGAATCACCGGAAGACTTTGAATCATGGGTTGATAAAGCAGAAAAATTATGGAGCCAAAAGAAACCAGCAATTAAAAAACTCTCTACTGTAGAGATTACGTATAAATAAAAAAACTTATATTAATTTCAAAATATTAATTGAATCAAACAAATAAATAAATAAATCATACTTGGGAAAATGGGTAAACAAATAGAAATAACCGAACCATCAAAGCTCTTTAATGAGGATGGCTCACTTGTTCAGACGGGTTGGGCAAAAAAACCGATAATAACATATAATAAAGAAAATATTGGAAAAAGCTGGTGGAGAATAAAGGAATGGGATCATTATTCTATTTTAAATAAAGATTTTGGAATCCAATTAACAATTGGAGATATCGGGTATCTTACACAAATGAGTTATGTATGGCTTGATTTCAATAAAAAAGAAAGATTTAATAAAGGTACATTCAAATTCTTCACGAAAGCTAAATTATTGCCCCAAAGTTCAGTAGAAGATAGCTTAATAGAATTCCCAACGGAAGATTTTAATGCTAGTTTAGAGAAAAAAGGGAATAAAAGAATCCTTACTATCGATGATCCTACATTTTTAGATAAAGGAATTGAAGGAAGCATCGTTTTAGATGATAAACCAGAATGGGATAATACTGTTGTTATAACGGGCTATGAAAAGCCCAAATTATTCTATTATAATCATAAAATTAACATGATGCCTGCTACAGGTAAGATAACAATTGGTACTGAGAATTATGAATTTACATCAGATAGATCCTTTGGATTAATGGATTGGGGTCGTGGAATTTGGCCCTATAAGACACATTGGTTATGGGGAAGTGCTTGTGGCAAAGTAAATGATCTTCCCGTCGCGTTTAATATTGGGTATGGTTTTGGTCAAGTGGGAAGCAAAGAAGGAGCAACTCATACTGAAAATATAGTTTTTTATAATGGAAAAGCTCATAAGCTGGATGAGGTTATTTTCCATCATGAGAATCGTGATCCTACCAAACCATGGAAATTTACGAGCAATGATGACAGGTTTAATATGGTGATAGAACCGATTATTCCACATAAAGAAAAACTAAATTTTGGTATTATCTATTTGAATTCTGCTTTAATGCATGGTTTCTATTCAGGAGATATAATATTGGATGATGGAAAAAAAATCCATATCGAAAATATGCTTGGTCATGCTGAGGATATTTATTGGCGCTGGTAATAAAATAATCTAAGTCTCAGATTTATGAAGAGCAATGTTTTTTATAAAATAAAGAAGAAGAGATCACAAAATATATCGTTTAACAAAAAATATAGCTAATAAAAACTTAAAATAGGGTATAAATGAGCTTATTATAAATTATCTATGAATTCAGATGTATCTATTTTAAGAGTATCTGATGACTCTAATTAAATCTCCGATATCATGTATTCTATCTGCAAGCTCCTCCAAAACCTTAATACTATCTCTTAGTCTGAAGATTAATCTAATACTTATATTGTCATTATCATATAAATAATCTAAAAATTCTCTGAATATTATATCGATTTCATTTTCGATTTCATGGATTGTGGTCGTATTTTCTAACACTTTTTGAGGTTTATTTTGCAAATTTTTAATTGCTAATTTTAAAATATCTGTCATTTTAAGTAATTCATTTATAAGTTTGTCATACCGCGACTCAATATTATTATTAATTTCATTGAGATTATGAATTTTTGATAAAAGATCAACGAATTCTAAGGCAGAATTTATTACATTATCCATCCGTAAGATTAAGGTCATATAATTCCCCATACCTTGAGTACCTGCTTCGGAAAATTCTTTAATCAATCTTATTTTAATAGCATCTGCATCTTCTTCTAACATTTGTAATTTATTTTTCTTCTTTTCCATTTCTTCTTTATTTCCCTCAGGGTTTTCTTTCCATGAGGTATAAAATACTCCCATCTCTGATATAACGCTATAAATAATCCTTGAATGTTCAATTAGTAATGTAAGAATTTGGTTTTTTGTTTTTTTTATGGTATTCTTTTTTAAACTCATTTATCTCACTTTATAAATCACTTTTTCTGAATTAAAAGGTTTGCTTAATTAAATGATTTTGTTAATTTAATTTTTAAACATATAGAAAATAATTTAGTAATATTTAAATCTTCATAGATGGGTAAATCATAATTTTCTTAATTTAAAAATAAAAAATTCTTTAAGTCTAATTTTTTTGATATTATTCACATTTTCCCAAAGTCTTTTCCAAATCATAATGGATATGAAATGAGACCCCATTTTTTTGTTTTAATACCCGCAAGGGTGAGATAAGTATCTAATTCTTTCTTAGCATAGTATTTTTTTTTTGAAAGATACCTTATTTTTGCTATCTTCTTTAATTTTTTAGTAGCTAGTAGAGAAGCCGAAAACCAGTTATAATAATGAGAAGAAGGAATAACGACATTAATATCCTTATCACTCCTTTCTTTTTCCAATGACTCTTTCAATAAAGTTACGACTTTTTTATCTGCACTCCACCATCCCGAAAGTATTATATTCGAATATAATTCATCTTTTATAGACTCATCACATCTTTCAATTGCTTTTAAAATTAATTCTGAAGTTGGGGCGAGATAATCTTTCTCTGGAATTGTGGGATATTCAAGAATATTTTCATCATAATCATCAATATCTTTTCCAGCTAGATCTTGATGATTAAACGCATGCGGAAGTCTAAATCCCTCATAAAAAGGAACAACGCGAGTTGATTTATATCCAATATCTACAACAATACCCGTTGTTTTCCTTGAAGCTAATAAAGCAATCCTGGTTGCTGACAAAACTAGCATTTTCGCTATTTTAAATTTAGAAAAAAAAGATTCATAATATTTTAAAAAATGAGAACGCGGTTGTAAAGGACCAATTAAAAAAACAATAGAATAATTTTTCAATTCAGAGATAGAAAATCTTAATTTTTCCTCAAAAATAAAGCGAAAAAATTCGAAGATCTTACTCCATCGTATTTCCATGATATCCCACTTATAATCTATTAATGGAAGCGGCTCTTGACTCTTTTTTAATGCTTCATTTCCATAAAGGAGATGTTCAGAATTCTTTGAATATCCCATTATAGTTCTTATGTTATATTGAGGTTTTGCGGCTCCTGCTATCCCAACCTTTACGCTATAAGTTCCAAGATCTATAATAATAATTTTTTTGCTCATTTTCCCTGTTTTTTTTAAATTCGGTGCGTTTTTGAGGTTAAAAACAAGTCTCGTAATATAAATTAGTAGCTATATTTTTAATTATTTAATTCTTTATATTTTTTTTAATTGAACAATTTAATAATTATAGTAAAATGAAAAAGAATTTTAATTTACGATACAAGGGGATTTTCAATTTCAGAAATAAGTAGATGGAAAACTTATGTGAAAATAACTAATCTTGCAGCCATCGCACGTAGATATTTTGTAAATAATTTCTATGATGGTGCAATAACAATCACGGGAAGTTTAATTGCCTTTCTAACAATAATTCTTAAAGGAGAGGAATCTAGTGTCGATTCATACATAATCATAATGACTGGTCTGGGTACTTGCATTTCAATGTTTATCTCGGGATTTTCTGGTTCTTATTTATCAGAAAAAGCAGAACAAAAAAAGATAAAGTTTGAGATTGAAAGAGCTATGGGTCAGTTAGGAACGGAATTAGAAGACGCGGAGGCTGAAATGGATGAAGAAGAAATTCAAAAAGCGATGTTAAAAAAAATAAAAATTAAAAAATTTAGGCGAAAGCAGAAAAAAGAACCTGAAGAAAAAACAAAAGTGGAGACCTTATATGAGAAAGCAGAGAGTCTTGCTAATAAAGTGGTTTCTCTGGTCAATGGCGGGGCACCATTCTTAGGCGGTTTTGTTCCTTTGATACCCTTCTTTTTCGTTACAGAAGCAGAGATCCCTGCATTTATAATTTCATTTATAATAATACTAGGTATCATTGTGTTGCTTGGAGTTTTCTTAGGAAAAATCTCTAAAGAATCTATCCTAAAAAACATTTTTCAAATGATAGCCGCCTTTATTATAACTTTTCTGTTGATAGTGCCAATCCTTTTATTCACTTCTGCTGGATAGACTATATAAAAATAAAAAAAATTAAAGAGTTAAATTAACTCTTATTTGTTTTATTGCTAGAATGCTCTAATGTCAATCGCTACCGCAGGATGATCTGAGGCAGTGCCACCAAAATAATAGCATCCAGTAATTGAGGTATTTAACTCATCCGAGACAAAGATATGGTCTATTCTTAGATAAGGCAATCTAAATCGCCACCCAATTGGAATATCCCCTATAAGGCTAGTATTTGCAATTTCCCAACAATCATTTAATAGAGTAGTCGTGAGGTTATACTGTTCTGTATTAGGGTTAAAATTAAAATCTCCCATTAAAATAACGTTTTTTCTCCCTACAATCCTACGTAAAAGTTGTTCTTGTTCTATATATTGCGATGGATCGATTAAGGGATGTTTATAGTTCCCCAAATGGGTTACGTATACAAAATAAATTTTTGCATTAATAATAATTTGCGCCTCTATTGTGGCTGTTTGTTCTCCCTTAGTCTCCATGTAAAATGTTCTAGGGTTAAGAATCGGATATTTGGATAATAAAGCGATACCAAAAGTGCCAGTAGTAGTTTTTGGACCAAAATAGCTATAATAACCAAGTCTATTATTAATATATCTTACAATATCTAAATTTCCGCTTGAAATTCGACAAGTGTCTGATTCTTGTAACCCTATTATTGTGGGATTCGCCTTTAATATCACTTGTGTTTGCCCTTCGAAGTTTTTATTCCCAGATTCATCAAATCCTTGCTGAATATTGTAAGATAATACTCTAATATTAGGTTCAAATCCAATAGGTTGCTCGTAAGGATATTTTAATACAAATCCTACAATGATAACTGAGCTCAAAATAATTGATATTATTGCCGTCAATAGGAGCTTTATTTTTAGCTTCGAAAATACTGTTGTAAAATCAACTCTACTCTTTCTTACTAATAATATGGGAATTGCTATGAAGATTCCAGTCAATAAAAATACAAACCAATACATATCTCTGAAAAAATTACCAATAAGTGGAATATAATCCCAAACGATGGTGAAGACATTTGCTAAGATAAGAATTAAAAAAACTACTGATGCAACGGTAAAGCTTCCGCCTATTTTTCGCACTGATGGTTGACCTTTTATTATTTCTCTTGACAGTAAAACGAAATCAATCAAAATTATGGGAGAAAGAGCTAACATCATATATAACAATATATAACTCCATAGGGATGTAGGAGCAGCAATCACGGGATAATATTCTACAAGGATAAAAAATGTTTGATTTACCATAATTAATACGACAAGGGCAAATATAAAGAGAACATTCCATAGTAATAGCATCCAAAATTTTAGGGCGTTTAATAATTCAGGCTTATAGACCATTAATAAAATAAATATCGAGATTTCAATAGCAAGAAGGTAAATAATAGAAAAATAATTACCTTCCGCCCATCGGGAAATCACAGTGGGACTGCTGAATACAAAATATATCAATACGATTATTCCTATGATTCCGATGCATAATCCCAATACTTTAAGAGTACTCACAGGTTTACTATATTCTTTTGAACTATTAGAACTAGAAGCTACTTTAAATTCCTCACGATTAATTATATTATATATAAGAATTGCCTCGATAATCGCTAAAATCCACCCGATTGATTGAAACCAACTAAAAATTGAAATATCTACCGAAGAACCCAAAACTCTAAAAAATATTGAGAGTAACACTGCAATCGCGAGACCTAACCCAAACTCTATTCCATACTTTTCCTTATTTCCAATTGAGAGCTTTTGAAGATAAAGGGGAAAAAATAGTAAAAACACTCCTGACCCGATGCCCGTAATAACCATTTTCACCGTTCCATTGAAAAACACCTCTAAGATTCTCGAAATGACCAAAATTTCTCCGATAACGACAATATATTTGTCTGGAACTCCCTTTTTGAAAAACAATAAAATAATAGGAGTTAATAAGAATAAAAGCGCCAGAATATTTTCATTGAGTTCTACTTCAATTAAATTTAGAGCATAAATTGTCTCTAAGAAATCTGATATCAACTGCAAAAAGAATAAAAATAGGATACTCAAAAGAACGACATTAGAGTCTATTTTCTTAAATTTTTTTTTAAAGGACTCCATTTTATATATGAATATTTATTTTTTCTATATTTATTCTTTTCTCTATAAAAATCTATTTTTTTTATTTCTACCTAAGAAATTGAGTTAGACGATTAATTTTTTAGGAATATTTCATTTTTTAACTCAAATTAATATTCTTGGTCATTTTCGATGAAATTTATAGGTATTGACATAGGTTCTTTAGAAACTAAAGTGGTTTTGGTCAACGGGAATAAAACAATGATAGATTGGCGTCAAAATCGATCTACTTATGATTTTAAAAAGGTCGGGCGCGATTTATTAAAAGATATATTGACGAAAAACAACCTCTCCAGAACTGATGTGTTTATCATGAGTACGGGATATGGGCGGAATACAATAGAATTTGCGGATGACAGAATCACTGAAATAAGTGCACATGCTCGTGGAGCCCAATATTTTTATCCTGAAGCAAGATCTGTTATTGATATCGGAGGGCAGGATAGTAAAGCAATCTTAATATCTAGGAAGAATGGCAATGTAATCGACTTTCAAATGAACGATAAGTGCGCTGCGGGAACAGGACGCTTTTTAGAAGTGATGGCACATGCATTAGAAATCCCAATTGATAATATGGGAACACTTGCTTTAGAATCACATAAACCTGCCGCGATCAGTTCTACTTGTACTGTATTTGCTGAAAGTGAGGTAATTAGTTTATTTGCTCAAGGAAGCCTTAAAAAGGATATAGCTGCAGGGATTCACAAATCAATTGCAAAAAGAGTAGCAAGTATGGCAAAGCGAATCGGTGTTGAGCAACAATTAGTATTTACTGGTGGGGTCGCTCAGAATATAGCGGTCAAGAAATATTTAGAAAAAGAACTGGGTTTCGAAATTGTCCGCCCAAAATATCCTCAATTAACGGGAGCTATTGGAGCTGCGTTAATAGCAATGGAAAAAAATGCGAATTAAAACCATATAATGATTATTTAAAAAAATATAATGAATAAATATCATAAATAGATTATTATTTTTATAAAAATCAATAAATTTTATCAAGAATTTTATCTTTTTTTGATTAATATCATTTATTATTTATAATTCAATATGTCCTCAGTTGAGCTTTTGTCTCGTTTCGATTCATTTTTGGAAGAAAAGAAATCCAATGGAAGCAAAATTATCGCATTTCTCGCTCATGATAATATTCCTATAGAACTTCTGGAAGCAGCGGGCTTCACTCCATTACCATTGATTTTTGCTGGAAATGACGAATTAATGGATGCAAGCCATACATATTTACCTCCTTCAACGTGTAGTTATGCTCAGAGTTGTATTGGATACTTTTCTTCCGCTCCAAGGATGTATGAATTTTTAAATCTGGCAGATTATATCTTATTATCAAATCATTGCGTTTCAAATATATGCGTTTCGGAGGTTATTTCCGATAATTTTAATCTTGATAGATTAGATTTTTATGTGTCTTATACTCGAAATTCTAATGCATTAAAATATTACAAAATAGAACTAAATCATTTAAAGAAGAAAATTGAGGATATCACAAGAGAACGAATTCCAGACTATAAAATTAAGGAAAATATAATTAGGCGTAATGATTTTAAGAAAAAAGTTGAAGAAGTAAGTAAACTAAATATTATGGGATCTGAAAAGTTAAAAATGTATCAAGAAGCAATGCTATTTGGACCAGAAATACAACCTGAAATAGAACAGTTCATTGAAACCCATAGAAATACATCTCAATCTAAGAATAATTCTAAAAAAATTATTTTTACCGGATGCTCCATTTTTATTGGAGATTATTTGATTGATTTAATAGAAGAAATTGGAGGTAATATTATACTATTTGATACATGGATAGGAAATAATTATTATTCTCAAACTTTCTCTGACAAAATATTAAATTCTATTGATGATCCCATGGAGTTGCTAACGAATAGATTTGAAAATAATGTCTATGGTGACCATTGTGTCCCGAATTCGCTGGAAAACAAAATTATCTTCATTGAAAATTATGTAAACGATTATCATAAGAAATTCGGCAACAAGCTCGGAGTTATTAACCACATTATTAAATTCTGCGATCATTTCAGCCTTTTCCAGTCTGCATTTAAAGAGAGACTTCAGGAGCGAGGGGTTCAAGTATTAAATCTGGAACGTGATTATTCCCGTTCTATTAGGGGGCAATTATCTACAAGAATAGAAGCATTTATGGAGATGATTTGATTAAATGAGTGTATTTACGGATGATGTAGTGAATTTTAAGTCTGTCCTTCAGCTAGCCTATAATTTCTTAGCAGGGAGAGACTATTTAAAGAAAAAGAAATTCCAAGAAAGAAAAAAACTTATATCAGTTGCACTGCCATTTTCAGATTTAGTCTTCGCGTCCGGAGGAGTTCCTGTATTTCCTATAAGGATGGAAAAATTCAAGGTTCATTCCTATCTTTCGGCTTTAAATTCTGCTACTAGTTTGATTGGATGGGATTTAACCACAAAATTACTTTCATTTGTAAGGAAATTCGATGTATTAAAGATACTTGATACAGTGCTGGATGATGTGATTCATACTATTAATGATAAATATAATGATCTTTATGATTTGGGTATTGAACATGGGATATCAAGTGATTTTTGTTATGGAATTACAGCGCTTACAGGAATGTTTATATCGAAAGCAAAGAATTTAGATGCTAATATCAATTTTACGATTCGTTGCAGTGCGTGGAATAAATATTCAGAATCTTTGAAGGAATTTGTTCCGCGACAAATATGGGTGGATATACCACCACGAGATATTAATAATGCCTTAGAATTATTAACCGATAATGTTTCAAAAGCGATTTCTGAGCTTGAAGATGTAACTGGAAATATTGTTACAGATAATAGTCTTAATAAACAATTTCGTATAGGGAATCAAATTAAGAGATTTTACAAAACCATTCTATTTGAATTAAGTGCTTCTGATTTTTATCCATGTAATCCCGCGACATTTGCCGAAATTTTAGCACTTCTGGGATTATCTTTCCAAGACTATAACTCTGATAATCAGAGATATTTGGAGAATTTTAGCTATTTGGTAAAAGAAATCAGAGAAAGAATAGAAAAAGGAATTGGAATGGATGTATCTAATATGCCGAGAATTTTATTAACTCCTGTTTTTGGTGGATGGGAGCCCGAAACTCATGAAATTCTCTATAAATTAGGAGCACGAACTATATACGCAGATTGGGAAATTCTTAAACTTTTGGAAATTATTCCCGTTTCAAAAAACTCTAATCCCGTAGAAGAATATGCAAAGTTTTTATTTAACGCAACAGTTAATGGAGTAGGATATGACCAAGATGCTCTCACTGACAGCTATATTGAGACAGCAAAAGCATTAAATGTAGATGGGCTTGTATTCAATCAAATATTTGGTTGCCATTCTATCTCTAATTGTTATTCATTACTACGTAAAAAAATAAGAAATAAACTTGAAATACCTACAACCGTTATAAATTTCAATAAGATTGGGGATAACGTGGAACAGGTTAAGACCAGGCTAGGCGCCTTCATTGAAATGTTTCATTAATTCCAATGGGGGGATCTTTTAATATTTAAAGATGAGTACTTTAATATTTTTCTCTGAAACAAAAAGAAATATTAAAATTAAGAAAATCTAGATATTATTTATCTTGATTAAATCAATTTATCTAATAATTATGATCTTTCTTACAATTCACTAGATCTTTATTTATTTTAATCTCCGAAGAAATCGCTGGGTTTAAGCAAATGTGGCTCTTCATCCTCTTCCTTTTTCTTTTTCTCATGTGGATCAACCCATTCTTCATCCGCGGTATCTTGCCCTTGAGAGGCTTGAGCCTTTGATGGGGTTTGATAGCCAGGTTGTTTAAGGTTTGTGCTTATTTGTTCTGGGTGTTCTCCCGATGAAGTAGATCTGGAAGCTGCAGGAATTTGTTGTGATTGAATATATTTTATTTCACTTAAAATTTTTTCAAGATTCATGGATTGGACGCTTTTATTCATAGTTTCCATTATTTCTTTTAAGGAGCTTGAAGTCTCCTTTAAACCTTTTGGATTAATACCAGTGAGTAATGTATCTAATTTCTGTTTAATATCTTCATTTAAATCGTTTAATGTATCCATTACTGTATTTAAATGTTTATTGATTTGGGATTCTATAGCTCTAATCATTTTAATGACTTCATTCATAAATTGTACGTGTGCACCATATCGTTCTTCATCTTTCGCTCTCAATTCGCTTATAAGCATGATTAGTTTCCGTAAGTCTTCTTTTTCACTCATTTTATTACTCCTTTTATTATTTTTTCATTAGTTCTAATCTATTATACTATAAAAATTATGATTATTTAATTTATTCCTTTTTTTAATCTTTCGATTCCAATCTAAATTCAAATTAATTTCTAAGGTTAGTGAATAAGTAAAATCATTAAATAATTAAAAGGGAGACATCTTAATTTAAAATATAATATAGTAAATTAAAATAATAATACTAAAAAAATGATTTGAAATGAAAAATTCAGTTAATTATTGGGAATCTCATCCGAATATAATCGAGATTAACACTTGGGTTTGGTTAGAAGAATTAACGAAAAATTACAACAAACAAATCAAGCTTGATACTGTTCCTGAAGAGATTTTTGATACTTATTTAAATAAATTTGATGCGGTCTGGCTTATGGGTGTTTGGGAAAGAAGCCTTGCAAGCAAGAAAATCGCGCAAGAACACTTAGGACTCCAAAAAGAGTTCCATGCGGCTCTAGACGATTTTGTTTTCGGTGATATAATAGGTTCTCCCTACGCGGTTTATTATTATCATGTCGATTCGCATTTAGGTGGACCAGAAGCTCTTCAAACTTTTAGGGAGAATTTAAAAAAAAGAAATATAAAATTGATTTTAGATTATGTCCCAAATCACGTCGCCAGGGATCATCTTTGGACTTTAGAAACCTTGGATATTTTTGTTGAAGGCACTAAAGAAGATTTAAGAAGAAGTCCAGATGCTTATTTTAAAATGTATGATAAGATTTATGCTCATGGAAAAGATCCCAATTTTCCTGCATGGACAGATACGATCCAAATCAATGCATTCTCTCCAAGAGCAAGACAAAAAGCTATTGACACCTTGCTGTTGATTGCTGAGCAATGTGATGGAGTTAGATGTGATATGGCTATGTTAATGACAAATGAAGTTTTTAAAAATACGTGGAAAGACAAGGTGGATAAAGTTCCTGAAAAGGAATTCTGGGAAGATATTATACCAAGAATCAAGGAAAAGTATCCCGATTTTAAATTTATTGCAGAAGTCTATTGGGATATGGAGTGGGATTTACTGCAACAAGGAATTGACTATTGTTACGACAAGCGTTTATATGATAGAATAATGGATTATAATATAAAGGGCATAAAGGATCATTTAACTGCAGATTTTGATTATCAGAAAAGATTGGTGAGATTTATAGAAAATCATGATGAACAAAGGGTAGCTAAGCGATTAGAAGAGAAAGAATCAAAAGTTGCTGCTGTATTGGTTTTATCCTTACCAGGAATGGGTCTTATTCATGAAGGTCAAATGAAAGGTTATAAAATTAAGGTCCCAGTTCAATTAAAAAGAAGAAAAATTGAAGAAAAAAATACTCAATTATTCAATTTTTATCAAAAAATATTGCAGATTATTGGAAATAATAATATTAAAGCAGGTCAATGGGAATTATGTGAGGGAACTGAGGATGAGAAAATAATTTCCTACCATTGGTGGGATAAAAGCGGCGAATATCTTATTGTTATTAATATGAGCAATCAAAATGTAAAAACCTACATTAATATCCCTCATTTGCAAGTTAATTCAGAAAACGTCCAATTTAAAGATTTAATCACAGAAAAAAAATCGAGACATATAACAGATGTTATTAAAAAAGTTGGGCTTTTAGTGGAGTTAAACGATTACGATTTCCTAATTTTTCAAATTCACCAACAAACTATATAATTTTGATATTACTTTTTTTAGTTAAAATTATTAATTCATTCTTCTAAAGAGTTAAAAATCAAAAATAATGACAAAAAAGTATATACATTACATGGAATCTTTTCCAAAAGAATTAGAGACCATGCTTAATCAACATTCTATTGCTTATATTCCTTTTGGAGCTCTGGAGTGGCATGGAGAACATATGATTCTTGGGGTTGACAGTATAAAAGCTGAAGAAATTTGCAGAAGATCCGTAGAAATTACTGGGGGCGTATTATTTCCCTGCGTCAATTATGGGGCATTTGGTACCATGAAATTTCCATTCACCTTTCATTTTTCAAAACGATCTCTAAAAAAAATGACTAAAAACCTTGTGAAACAACTTTATCAATGGGGCTTTAAAATTATTATTTTATTGACCGGGCATTACCCTGAAGGCCAAATTAAACAAGTTATGAAAGCAGCAAAAAAAATTTCCAAAAAACATAAAGATTGTTTTGCCTTAGGTATACCCGAGCAAAAATTAATTCCAGATTGGGGGTATTTTGGGGATCATGCTGCCTATTGGGAAACATCGATGATGATGGCTATAGATTCTAATTTTGTTGATTTGGAGCAACTTCCAGAAGGTTTAACTTATCCTGAGAGGACCATAAGACACGGAATATGGGGAATTGACCCTAAGACGCAATCCACTATTGAAAAAGGTGAAAAAATCTTAAATGAAATCGTGAAAAGACTCTCAGATGCAATAATAGAAGTTGAACGAACAAACACTAATAAAGCATTTAAAAAAATATATGCTAAATATGAAAAACTAAAGAAAGAGAATCGCAAAAGTTTAAAGAAACTTTTTGAGGTTCATGGGATCGGCAATATAAAGGAAAGTCTGGAAATTTTAAAATGGATGATATTTAAGAGGAAAAAGCAAGATACGGAATACAGATTAAAAAAGAATAATTTCAAATAGATTTCTTTCCAAAGAAATTAAGATCTCTCTCAGAAATAGAATAATTTAATGAACAGTCACTGTTTTAGCTAAATTTAGAGGTTTATCAGGATCTAGACCATGTTCTAAGGCAGCATAATACGCAAGTAATTGAAGTGCAGGAATAAAGGTAATTGGCGTAAGTAAATTAAAATACTTATTTGATGGCTGTGGAATACGAATTGTGACATTACTTAATTCAGTAACTTTTTTATCTGATTCCGAAACAACAGAAATAATATAACCTCCTCTCGCCTTGAATTCCATGACATTACCAACTAATCTCTCATAAGTTTCATCTGGAGGAGCAATAAAAATAATAGGAAATCCTTTTCTAACAAGAGATATAGGTCCATGTTTGGCATGAGCTGCCGAATATCCTTCTATAAATCGGCATGCAACTTCTTTTAGTTTTAATCCCCCTTCCTTTGCTGTGGCTATAGAGATTCCTCGAGCTAAAAAGAAATAATTTATATTTTTCTCCAAATTTCTTACCAAGTTTTTAACTGAATGAATATTTTTATCGAGAAAATTTTCTATAATATCTGGAGTTGAGATAAGCGCATCATAATATTTTTGAATTTCCTCCTTAGAGATGGCTTTTTTCAGTTTTGCTATCTCTAATGCGATTAATGCAAGGACAATTACTTGGGTTACATATGTTTTGGTTGATGCTACTCCAATTTCTGGACCTGCTCTGGTAACTATATAATGATCCGAGTATCTTGTGAGTGAAGATCCTACCACATTTGTGATTGATAAGATTTTAATATCATTTTGAGTTTTTTTAGCCCACCGGATAGCTTCAATAGTATCAGCAGTTTCTCCAGATTGACTGACTGCAAGAATGACTGAATTTTTCTCCAAAGCACCAATAAGATTATTTTGAAATTCACTGCATTCAATTCCTTGAATATATTTTCCTAAAAACTTATTGATCATATATTTTCCTGCTAAAGCAGCATAATATGATGTGCCGGCTGCGGTAATATAGATATGATCAGCCGAGAGTAAATGTTTTGCAAAGATTTGAAAATCTTTCATTTCAATTTTTAATGTATTTCTTATTGCTGTTGGTTCTTCAAAAATTTCTTTAAGCATAAAATGTTCGTACCCATTTTTTTTAGCATCATCTACACTCCAATTGATATATTCAGGTTTTTTATCAATTTTATTTACAGAATTTTGAATATTATAAAATTCAGCTTTTCCAGGTTGCAATATTGCCAATTCATCATCTTCTAAAATATAACAAGAACGTGTATGAGGTAATATGGCAGGAATATCGGAAGCACAATAGCTTATTTTTCCCTCTTCTATTCCAATCACAATCGGAGATTCTTTTCGGGCAACAATTATAACATCTGGTTCTTTTGTATAACACACTGCGATTCCATATGCGCCTTTACATCTTTTTAAAGTTCGAATCACAGCCTCTTTAAAATTGAACCCCTCTTTCAAAAAATCTTCAATGAGATGAGGGAGAATTTCTGTATCTGTCTCCGATTTGAAAATATGCCCTTTTGATTTCAATTCGTCTTTTAATTCCATGAAATTTTCTATAATTCCATTATGAACTAAAGCGATATCTCCCGTACAATCTGTATGAGGATGACTGTTCCTTTCAGTTGGAGCCCCATGCGTGGCCCATCGAGTGTGAGCTATCGCAAGATGTCCGGATAAAGTTTCTAAATTAAACTTTTTTTGCATATCATTAATCTTTCCAGACACTTTCTTGACCGTTAATTTTCCTCCATTTTGAAAGGCAATTCCGCAGGAATCATATCCGCGATATTCTAAACTTTTTATCCCCTCGAGTGCAATTTCTCCTATATCCAAGCACTCTTTAGAAATTAAACCAAAGATCCCACACATTATGTATTACCTAGACGTTTATTTTTTTATTCAAATATTTATTAAATTATTAATAGAAATTAAATTTATAAGTGATTTGTTAAACAAGCTGTATCAGTTTTATTAGTTTAATCAGTTTAACTAATTTAATTCCCATTTTTTTATTAAGGATTTTTGATTATAAAAAGTTAAAATAGAAGTTTTCATAAATAGATATATCATGGACGTTTTAATTCGAAAAAATTATGATGAAATTAGTAGAACTGCAGCGAACATTATTGCTGAGCAAATCAGCATGAATTCAAAATGCATATTAGGATTGGCCACGGGTAGCACTCCTATAGGTACATATAAAGAGCTTATACGACAACATAAAGAAGAGAATTTAGATTTTTCAAAAGTCACATCCTTCAATCTTGATGAATATTTAGGGATAAGTATTGACCTTGATAAACCTTATAATGAGGATCAGAGTTATGCTCGTTATATGTGGGAGGAATTATTTAAACATATAAATATTAAGAAAGGAAATTATTACGTTCCCGATGGACTCACAGAAGATCCACTTAAACATTGTGAATGGTATGAAGCGCAAATTAAAAAAGCGGGAGGTATTGATATACAATTATTAGGAATTGGCGGCGATGGTCATGTGGGTTTTAATGAACCTGGAACTTCTTTCAATTCTAAAACACATATCACAGCGCTAACTAAACAAACATTAGATGATAACTATGAACTTTTTTATAAAAAGAGTGGGATCCCTCGAGAAAAGATGCCTCATTTTGCTATTACTATAGGTATAGGTACCATACTTGATTCTCGACATGCTTTATTAATTGCAAGCGGGAAGAGAAAAGCAGATATAGTAGCTGAAGCAATTGAAGGCCCATTAACTTCCCAAATTACTTCCACTTCATTGCAGTTGCATCCAAAAGTTACCATCGTACTTGATGAAGATGCTGCATCATCTTTAAAAAGAATTAAACATTACAAACATGTTGAAAATTTAAAGAAAAAATTCTCCTTGTAATTATTGAAAAAATATCTAACTATTACAATTTTTAGGATGGATGAGAAAAAAAATTCATTAATATATGCTTTAATTGAAAAAGGTGTAAGAATACCGAATCCCAGCTCGGTGGAAATAGGGAAGGAAATCAATTTAGACTTTATATCAGCTGAGGATGTTGTAATCCATTCTGGGTGTAAAATTTTCGGAAAAGACACTTTAATTATGTCAGGAGTTAAATTAGGCGCAAGATCTCCAGTAACGATAAAAAATTGTCAATTAGGAAGGAATGTTGAATTAAAAGGAGGTTATTTTGAAAATTCCACCTTTTTGGATTCTGCTAATATGGGGGATGGCGCTGAAGTCCGGGAAGGATGTCTATTAGAGGAAAAAGCAAATGGCGCACATACTGTGGGACTCAAACAGACAATCTTGTTTCCTTTTGTTACCTTAGGAAGTTTAATTAATTTTTGTGATATATTGATGGCGGGTGGTACAAGCAGAAAAGATCATAGTGAAGTGGGCAGTTCATATATCCATTTTAATTATACCCCAAATCAAGATAAAGCAACAGCATCTTTAATTGGTGATGTCGCTCATGGAGTAATGCTTAATCAACCACCTATCTTTTTAGGCGGTCAAGGAGGCTTAGTAGGTCCAAGTAATATTGGTTATAATACTGTGATTGCCGCGGGTGTTATTTATCGGGGGGATTGTCCGGAAGGTAATAAACTTTTATTTGGTAATAACTCTAAAAAAAAGGATATGGATTTTCACCCCGGAGTATATTGGAGTGTTAAAAGGAGAGTTGTAAATTCTATTGAATATATTGCAAATCTTATTGCTCTTAGACAATGGTATATAACTGTACGCTCGAAATTTTTTCAAAGAAGTAATATGGAACACATACTTTATGAAGGAGCACTCGCAAAACTTGATCTTGTTTTAAATGAAAGAATTAATAGGTTTAACCAATTAGCGACTAAAATGAAACAATCGTTAAAACAATATAAATCAATCATGGGGAATGAAGCGTCAGAAATACTCATTAAGCAAAAAAATGAACTTATTGAGAATTATCAAAAGATAGAAAATATTTTTAGAGCCCATCTTTCATATCTGGGTAATGAGGATAAGAAAAAAGAGTTCCTAATAAAAATAGACAATAATATTAAAAAAGAAAATAATAATTATATAAAAATTATAAAAAATTTAGATGAAAGTACTAAAAACGTTGGAATTAATTGGCTATCTTCTATAATTAAGAAAATTAGGGATAGTGCATTGAAATATCTTTCATCATTTACTTAATAAATAAAAAAATAATAAAAAAGGTGATATTTTGGGACGAGAATTGTTTGGTACGGATGGAATTCGTGGAGTGGCTAACAAATATCCTATAACTGCAGATATGGCATTAAATTTAGGGAAGGCAGTCGCCTATATCTTCAAAAGGGAATCACCATATACTCGAATTATTGTGGGTAGAGATACTCGCATTTCGGGTCATCTGCTGGAACATGCTATTATTTCGGGCATTTGTAGCATGGGTGTTGATGCGATAATGGTTGGAGTAATGACAACACCTGGCATTGCATATTTATCATGGAGTGTAAGAGCTGATGCGGGAATTGTTATTTCTGCGTCTCATAATCCATTTGAGGACAATGGAATTAAAATAATTGGTGGTGATGGATATAAATTATCAGATGAAAAAGAAGAACAAATTGAAAAATTCATTTTAGAACCAGAAAAATTAAATGATTTTTATCCAGAACCTCAAGATTTAGGAAAAGCTTCTGTTTTAGATGACGCAAAAGGTCTTTACATTGGGTTTTTAAAAAGCAACTTTCCAAAACAAATTACTTTGGAGGGGATGAAAATCGCACTCGATTGTGCCAATGGAGCTGCGTTTAGAATCGCACCTCAATTATTTTATGAATTAGAGGCTATGGTAAAACCATTATATGCGAATCCTGATGGAATAAATATCAATAAAGAATGTGGATCTCAACATGTGGAGACTCTAAGGGACACTGTTGTAAATGGGAGTTTTGATATTGGATTAGCATTTGATGGAGATGCTGATCGATTAATCTCAATTGATGAAAAAGGAAATATCATAACAGGAGATCAAGTCATTGCTATATGCGCGAATTATCTTAAAGAAAAAGGTAAGCTTACAAATAACACAGTAGTTACAACTCAAATGTCTAATTATGGATTTAGAATTGCAATGAAAGAATTAGGTATCAACAATATCATAACAAGGGTAGGAGATAGATATGTGTTAGAAGAAATGATCAAATCAGGTTCGGTTATTGGAGGTGAAGAATCAGGTCATATTATCTTTCTAGATTATCATACGACCGGAGATGGTATTTTAACAGCATTACAAGTCTTAAAAGTTATGAAAGAAACAGGTAAACCCTTATCTGAGCTAGCAAAAATCATGAAAGTCTATCCACAGAAACTTGTAAATGTCACCGTAACAGATAAACCCGATCTGGATTCAATACCAGAAATAAAAGAAATAATAGAAGATGTAGAAAATGAACTTTCTGACAGAGGAAGAGTATTAGTACGCTATTCAGGGACTCAACCTTTATGTAGGGTAATGGTAGAAGCATCCAGTGAAAATGAAACAGAAAAATATTGTAAACATATAGCTGATGTTATTGAAGAAAAAATAGGTAAATAGTTATTTTTTTTACCTAGTCTGTTTTTCTTATTGAATTATTTCTTTTTTCTCCTAATTTATTTTATATTCTTATTTGAAAAAATTGCTAAAATTTTAACAAAGAATAAAATCATTAAGAATTAAATGAATGTTCTTTGGCAAAAATTATCGGTAACATGGAGATTAAAATAATTATGGCGGCAGCTACAAATATTATAGGTGTAGGAATATAACCAGGGATCCCATTTTCATCAACAAAGGGAATTCCAAACTCTTGAGAGAGCCATCCTCCAATAAGAGGACCGGGAACCATTGTGAATAAAACCGTAAAAAGTATAAAATAACCACTAAATTGACCGTATTTTTTTTCAGGATATAGGTCTTTAATCCAAGTATTAGTTGATATCGTCCAAATTGTCATGAAAAATACCCATATAGTCCCCATAATAAATAATAGAACTATATTAACCATGAAAGCGAATATAAAGAGACTTACTGCCTCAAAAACAATCGATATTAGTGAAATTTTTTTCCTACCGATTTTATCAATTATGATCCCTATAGGATAAGCGGCTATCATTGCTACAAGAAATGCTATAAATACTATAAGTGAAGCAGCAAGCACATCGAGAGAAACCAAAGGATAATTTTGTAAGTATATTAATACGTATGGAAAGAATACATTAAAACCAATGCCCCACATTGTAGCTCCAGTTAAAACAAGAAATATATCTTTATTTTTACTGAGATTTTCTTTCTTGAAGGTACTTTTCAGATGATCTAAAATATTTATTTGTAAAAGCTCTAAATTTTTTGGTTCCTCTGCTAAGTAAGCTCCTGTGATTCCAAAGATTCCTACAAGGGTTCCAACGATGAAAAATAAGATAAAATAACCCCAAGCTGCTATAATAAATCCAGAAAAACCATAAGTGATTAAAATAGATATTATAGTCATGATTTCAACTAAACTTAGAACTTTTCCTCTATTTTCTAAAGTTGTTACATCAGTAATATATGCATTAAAACTAGCGTCATACGCGGTTGAGCCAAAAAAAGTCATTAAACAATCAAAAATAATAGCAATCGCTATAGCAAATTCAATTTTAGGAAAAAGTGCTGAAAAAGGATAAATTGAAGTAGTAATAGTCCAAAAAATAAACCCAATTAACATTAAAGATCTTCTTTTCCCTTTAACATCACTATAGGATCCCATTAATATACTAGTAACAGTGGCTACAATAGCGCTCGCGGCGACCATAATCGAAATAAAAATAGGAATTGGCGCTATCTCGTTATACATAAAGACATTAAAATATTGGTTTTCTACTGCCCAAGCAATTTGTCCTGCTAAAGCAATAAAAATAATGCTCCTTGTTATTTTTTTATTTGGTTTCTGACTCATAGTCCCTTTATTTTTACTTATGTTTTTTTATAATTTATTCGTAAATATCTAATTCTATTAAATTTTTTTACTTAAAATTACTATTCTATTAAATTTTAAATAAAAGAATTTTAAACATTTTTATTATAATGTCGATTATTGACAAATATAACATAGAATTTAATGAACTAGGGAAGAATATACATTTTGGAATTGTCTTAGTAATAATTGGTGCCAAATCATTTTCCAAGATGGAAATAAGTTAAGACGTATTCTTAATAATTCTCAAATAGGAAATTTTTTTGTTTTTTTTTTCATTTCGTGGTTTTAAATAAATTTTTAAAATTGATTCTATTCGTCAGTTAATATTCATCCCATTTAGAAAGGGTTTCACATTTTAATAATTCAATGTCTTTTAATCCCTCAAATCCACACCTTGCACATTTCACAACTTCTTTTTTGGATTTTAGCATTTTTTCTTTACTCTTTTTTTGTAATTAGATTTAGTGATATAATGCTAATATTAAAGGAAAAAGGATAAATTGAGCATACTTATAATAATTGAGTAAGGTTAAGATATGCTCTTATGTATTCTCAAACAACAAAGAAAATAAATAAAAAAATATTAAACAAAAGTCTTTACCATTTCTTTCATTAGTCGTTCTTCATAAATAATGGTAAAAAGTTCACTTAATTGGTATTTTGAAGGCTTTCCATATTGGATATTTCGTAAAACCCCTTTTTGCACAAGTCGTTCTAAATAGTTCCACGCTAAAGTGCGGTTATAATCTAACTCTTCGACTAAATGCGTGGTGGTAATGAATTTTAACTTAGGATTTTGAAGATAATAATTTAAAATTTCCTTTTCTTTGTTGGTAAGCTTAATTTCCCTGATGATATTTATTTTGTATACTACTTCCTTAGTGAGAGTTTTATTGATGGTTTTTACTCTTTTATTGGTGGCTTGCTGATGAAGGATTTCAACCATTTTAAAGGCTAACCTTAAATTACCTTTATAATTCTTAATTATCTCTGGAATGGTTGCTTCCTTAAGGGTGTTAAAATATTCTCTATTATGGTTGGAAATATGAAGAGTGTTCTCAATGCGTTTCATTAAGATCTCTTCAATTTGCCCATTACTAAAACTTTCAAAGAACATTTTCTTATCTATTAATAGATCATCATCGGTGGAATACTCCGAAGCGTTCCAAGCTGAAGTTGTGAGCTTCGTATTTTGCTTAAAATTGTAAATCCTTTCAAGTAATAAGCCCTTATTTTTTCCAGCATAACAATAAATTCTCATATCCAATTCTTTCTCATTCAGTTCTGTAATTTCTCTTGAAGTCAATGATTTACTCTTTTTATAATTATACAATCCTAATTGATCGTAAAACTCAAAAGTAATTTCTGGTAATGAATTTTGTATGATTTCTGAGATTACTTTTAAGGTGGTATGCTTTCCAATCCCTTTAGATCCTATGATCGCTAAATGTAGGGGGTTTTTAAGTTCTTTTGCCATTCCAATATATTTAGAGAGTAGTTCAATCTCCCTCTCTCGATTTACAAATAAATTTAACTTATTTTCGTTAAGCTTTTGCTTGGGATCAAGCAATTTTAAAGGATTTTCGGAGTATCTAAAGTAGGAAACCCAGTTATTTGATAAGTCTTCCCTTTCAATTTCGCTTGATTTCACTTTGTTAATGGTATCTAAGACTAAATCCTTTAATTTAAAAAATGACTCCGAGCTTTCTTCTTTCTTAACCATTTCATTCATCTTATAGTTTTGATAGACTTTTGTTTTTTCCATTTTTATTCACATTATTTTTATTGTGTTATGATTCTAAAAACAATTCTCCCTTTTAAATCAATATAGAGTAATGAATCTTAATAATACTTGCTTCCTTTATGGTTTTTTAAGGTTTTTAAAGACTCTTCTAAGGGAAAGGGAAGCTATCTACTTATAGATTAGAATAAAAATTATTTTGAATAAAATTCATCCTGCTATATCCTTTTTTTGTTATTCATTATTCTAAAATGAAAATAAAAGAACATATAAGGAAAAAGAAAAAATAAATCAGGTAAAATTTTAAAAATTCCGATCTTCAATCGATCAATAAGTTTTACTCTGGGGAATATTCATCGATAAAATAAGGGAAAAGTTATAATGAGGATATTTATAATAACTGAGTAAAATTAAGATATGTTCTTATATATTCTCAAATCAGTAAAAAATAGAAAAAAAATTTAAAATTTAATTAGTTGATTATTTTAGTCAAGATATCAATACGAGGTTGAAAAAGGTTGCATTTTCTCTTTAAATCCGAGTATTCCTTAATTAATAATTCTATTTCCTTTCTAGTGAGGGTTATTCTTATTTTTTCTTGATCTCTACAAAAATCTTTGGTGATGCGTATTTTTATCTTTTCTTCTAATAATTGTTGTATAAGTTCTTGTTCAATAAAAGCACTTAAATAATGTAATCTCATATTTGAGTAAGGAAACATTCTCATTTCCCACGATCCCGAATTTCTTGGGGATCCTTTTTCTTAATATCGCCGTCTTCTCCCTCTCAGGCAAATTAATCCAATGATGAGGAATAAAATAAAGATGGAGCTCCCAAAAATATAATCTCCTAACGTTTTTCCCACATAAAACCGCAAATAGGCATCAATACTATATAAGAGCAAAATAATAGAGTTAAGGATAATTCCAATGATTCCCCACACCTTAGTTTTTTTTGCGGAGATTACTCCAAAAATTCCCAGCACCAGACCTAATATAAAACATATGAGGGGTAAAATTAAGTGAATGATGTTGGGTTTATACACGATACCGAGCTCCTTAAAATCATTACGATAAATATTTGAGATGAGATCTGCATACATATCGGGAAAAATATCTTGAAATACATCAGTGTTGGCATATACTACAAAAAAGGTGAGAAGAACTCCTGCCACAGCCAAGGCACAGGAAAGCGCCCCCATTACCACTGGGTTTTTCGATTCTAGCTTAGTATATGGTGTGCTGGGTGAAGAAACAATAGATTCTACATTATTAATTGTTGATATTGGTTGAGTTGCTTTGGAAGGTTTTTTAATTCTAATTCCACAATTAGGGCAAAATTTTTGAGTTTTATCAATTTTTGCTCCACAAAAGGGACAATACATCTTTTTTACTCTTTTATTTTTTTGTCATGAATTATGATGTTTAAGTATTTTTTAAATCTATCCAATATAAATATCTGGAGTGCCACAATTTAGTAAGCTTCTTTTCTGGTTTTAGTAAGCAATCCTCTTGAAAAAGAACTTTAATTGTATATTATACTTATTATGATATTATTATTTAAAGAAAAATTTCTAAAGATTTTCCAATTTTACCATATTTTAAGAGAAAAAAGGTATAAGAGGTTTATAATCCCGTAAATTATCTTCAACCATATTAAGAATTAAATCATAAAATTTATAAAAGTAAAAAATAAAAATCAGAGTATAAAGAATTAATAAAATATTTGTTTTAAAGTTCCATATAGCTATAATAGTCCTGCAATTGATCCTCAATGATTTCAAACGTTAAATCATAAAATTGACGAAATAATTCTTCGGGAAATAATTTCATTTCTAATATCGTTTTTGATACTAAATCTTCACTTAAGATTTGCGAATTAATTGGTTGATGATAAATTAAGAAATTCATCATCGCAAGATTCACTTGCTTTTTTATTATGCTTTTTAAAAGTTTATAGGCAATGTCTCTTTCTGGATTCAGAAAATAAGGACGGCTCATGTCATCTACAATTTTTATATAATTTAATTCTGAAATTATTTTATTAACACTATATTTCAAAGCACTCTTCTTAATGTGGAATCTCTGGCAAAAAGTATCTTTTGATTCTTGGTTAGGAAAAGTTTTTGGATGTCGAGAAGAAATATAACATGCTGCAATAAAGAATTTAAACAAATTTTGAGGGATTTTATGTATTTTTTCTAAATACTTATATATAATAGAGATTGTTTCTACGATTAATTCTTGGTTAATATCAAATTGTTCGATAAATTCTTTTCCCCGATCTATTAGATCAATAATAAGGCGATCTTTCGAGCCTAAAATTCTCACATTATTTGGTATTAATTCAAACATTTTACACACAACCTTTTTAAACTGATTATTTATTTTTTTAAAAACTAAATTATAAGTTTTTAGAAATTATTTAAATTACACATTTTTTTTGAATATACAAAAAAGAGGAAGGGTTCTAAAAATAAGTCAAAGGTAAAGAGGGGAATAAAGCAAGATAAAATCAAATGTCCTTATTGTGGAAAGGAAATTCAAATAAATATAGAAATAAAACGCTAAAATACAATAACACTCTTATGAAAAAAAAGTTTATCAAGAATTAAAAAATGCTGATAACATACAACGAGACATATACGGATGATAAGTCATCCAGTTGATACAGCACTTAGAAAATATTAATCCTTCTTCATAAAAAAATTCAATTACGAAGAGAAATAATAAAATAATTTGCTAAGTAAATAAAATTTAAATAATTATTAAAAATATATATATTAGAGAAGACAAGATTAAATCTTTAATAAAATCTTCATTAAGATGATAAGCAATATAATAGAATCTAATGTAATAATCCCGAACTATTCTAAATATTTGTTTATTATAAGTATTGCTAGAACGAAAAAGAACAATTATTTTTTATTAGGTGGCTTTAATTGAGTAAGAGCAACCAAATTTATGAAATATTAAAACTTGAAAATTTAACAGCTAAAGAAGTTTCCAAAAAATTGAATTTCAATAAAGGAACAACATCTTCTTATATTTCAACATTAAAAAAAGAGGGAAAACTAGAAGTAGTTGGAAAAAAAGGTAAGGCTAATGTTTATTCTTCAATTGTAGATAAAAAGAAATTAGACGAGATTCCAATTCAAAAAACATCATTCAATTTAGTAGATCATCCAAAATTTATAGATTCTTTAATATTTTCTTTTATCTCATCCAGCCAAAATCCTTCATTTAGTAAAATTCAGAACTTTTTTTCCACATTAGGAGTCTTAGAAAAGAATTTAGTATTTGCTCTTTTAAGAAATTTAGATAAAGAGTTATTAAGAATGGAAAAGGTACCAGATGGAGATTATTCTCGAATTTTAAATTATATTATTAAAAATGCCGATGATTTGGCAACTAAATATCCTCTCACGATGGATTTCCAAGAGGCATTTTCAATTTTTAGGTCATTAGGATTTAGAGATATTAAGGAATTTGTAAATCTCATTAATAAATTATCTAATAAGTATCCAGAATTTATTTCTCTGAGTTCTTCAAGAACTGGCCATCTGCCTGATCTTTTGACCATAAAACAGATTTTTATACATCCAATAGAATTTAAACTTACGGGCGCATGGAGTGTGGAATAAAATGGGAATATTTCAAGATTACGATAAGTTTCGAAGTGATTTTACATATTGTGATACAATTGTAAAAGAAGTTATATCTATATTTGAAGGCAGTGGAAAATCGCAAATAATCACAAAAGATATAATAAAAGAGAGTCAAAAAAAAGTTAAGGACTTTCTTATATTATCCGCTAAAATGGAAAGTGCTTTAAATTATATCTATGATCAGTTGAAAGAAATAAAAACTAGCGAAATCAAATTCTCTGGAAGTATGTTCTATTTTTGCCGATATGGGGGCAGTAAAACCCAATTTTTGCATCTAATTATCAATGAAATTCAAGAAAAAATTCCTGATTGTATAGTATTATTATTTGAAGACATTACCGAACTTAATCCTTTGAAACTTTTTAATAAATTAAAACAGTCAGCATATTATACTATTCCAAATTTAGCCCGATTTAAAAATGATGAACGAAAATATATAAATTTAATCGATAAACTTGAGTCAATCTCAGCAGATATTAATGTAGATTTACGACAATCTTCAAACGTTAATAAAATTATTCAAGAAATAGGTTTTGTTAAAAATAGATTAAGTAAGAATCCTGAATTAAAAAAAAAATTAAAAGAAACTATGAGAATTATTAAGACATCTTTATTCGTAGATTCTGAATCTATAATGAAAAAGATTTTAGAAATTATGAAAGAATTAACAAGACAAGGATTTATCTTTTTATTTTTATACGATGAACTAGATCTCTGGATTAACGAGACGACTGACCAACTGCTTTTTAGCGAAAAATTTAAAAAATTAGAGAATATACTAAAATATCTTTTTGAGATTTCACAACGCGAGATTAAGTTATTTCATTTATTTGCTTGTACAGACAGAGTTAATACACTAATTAATATGAATAGATACACTTATTCCGAAGCTTCATCAGCAGGATCAAGATTAATACAAATATATGATCGATCTGAAAAAGTCCTTGAATCAGGAAATTATGGAGAAAAAATTGAGGAGGCACTTTCCAAAATTTCAGCTTTCTTCCATCATTCAAATGATAAAATCAAGATAAATGAGGTCTTCTTAATAAAAACATTAAATAAGTTAAAAGAAAAATATTTTACTTATTCTCGAAGACTTGCAAATGATCAAATTATTAAAATTTTAAAGATCTATCATAATCTTAATTTACCACTAAAAAAAGGTCTAATAGAATGGGAAAATAATGTTAAGGAATACAGCAATTTAATGCATGAATATTTAGACCGTATCTTAAAGGAGATTGAAATCAAATTTACAAGAGAGGACATTTTAATAGACCCTGAAAAAAATACAAATGACAAAATTGATGGATATTTTATAAATTATGACGAGGAAGAAAATGAAATTAAGTCACATGCGGAAATAAAACTTGTAAAAAAATTTTCAGGAGATAAAGTTTATCAGGCTCTTCAATGGTCTCAAGTTAGGAAAAATACAATTATTATGATTGTGTTTTGTCCAGATAATTTAGAAAATATTCATAAAGAAATAATAAAATATGCTGAAAAAAATGGATTTACATCTGAAGACACCAAGCGAATAAAAATTTTAAACATACCGGATCCTTATGCTTTTTGTCCTATAATTGGTATAAAAAGTGTAATGAGTAATTTTGATAAATTATTAGAATTCTATAGAAATTTTGGAAGGTGGTTAGATTTCTTTGGAGATTTTAATCGCAAATACCAAGAAATAAGAGCAGAACTTGGTTTTTCTTATATAAAGACAATTAAACATGGTGAGACAAAAGAAAAAAAGTTAGAAAAAAAAAGAGAAGATAAAGAATTACCTCTGGAATCCAAACTTTGTATGGATTTATTAGTTAAATTATTTAAAGAAAGAAAAATGAATGCTACAGGCCGATTAAAAAGGACCACGATAGATGGTATTAACAAAAAATATTCATTAGGTATTTCTGACATAGAGAAGCTATATGAAGTTATGGGTAACTATAATATAATTACTAATATATATCCTGTATTTATTCAATTCTCTAATGATATTTTGAAAATAAAACAACTGGAAGAATTTATTAAGAAGTGTGAAAATAAATTTAGAAAAAAACCCGAAGGATTGTTATCTTATGCATAAATTTCTTGATTATTTTACTTAACTAAAAAAGGAAAGAATCTTTTATCAAAAAATTACCAGATGATGTTTTTATTATTATTAAAATTAACAAAGATTATGTAAAATATAATTTTTCCAATACTAAAAGCCAAATTTTAGAATGTATCATTTTAAGACCACCAATAAGAAATCTGGATTATTTTATTTATAAAATTACAGCATCCTTTGATTTATGAAAATTATTTAAATAAAAATTGAATCACCAAAGACTTAATTATCCACAAAAATTATTTTATTATAATCATAGATAAATAGATTGTTTAAACTTTACAAGGAAATATAAATATGACCAAAGAATTTGAATCGGATAATCACTTTATGAAAAAATTTAAAGAAATTGAAAAAGAATTTCAAAAAGGAATACATAAAGAGTACTGGAAGGGAGAACAGAAAAAATATCAACTAATTCTGGATTATATTAAAAATTTTCTTAAATCTCTGAATGGGGATCAAACGTATCACGTAATAGAAAGTGAAAATGATATTTATATCTTATATGAAAAGCTAAACAAAGAACAACTAGTAGATTTTGAAAAACGATTAACTCTGGTAGATGTAGAAAAACCATATGGAGTTGCCTTTTTAATTGAAGCATTAATTAAAGAATTAAATAGAACTTGGCGGTTGTTAGAAGAGCTATAGATTTTAACACAGATCCTCTTTTTAATTTTAGAACATTTCTCCAACTATAACTTTAATTTAATAAGTAAATAAATCTTAAGATATGTACATCTAACAATAATTCTTTATAAAGATAATAATATTTCATAATGGTTTATGCCAAAAATTGATTTAAAAAAATATCCCAAAATAAGACAAAAAAATCTAAAATATGGATGTATACCCGTAAATATTGTAAATGTATTACATTATTATGGTGAATATAGGTATAATGAATTAGATTTATTAAATTTCTATTTTAGAACTGTTGGAGCACTGGGGTTTAATGTGGCAGTTCCTCATTTAAAAGCATTATTACCAGATTTTGAATTTAAGTTTAAGGGTAAAATTGACTTTGGAAACTCAATAGATAATGTTATTGAATATATCAAATTAAATATAGATAAAAAGATTCCCGTTTTGGTTTCATTTAAGGCTTGGGGGAATAAACTATTGTGGCATTCAGAAAGAGGATTAAAAATAAGGAGTAAAGAAAAGGCACATATAAGAACGGCAATTGAATATAATAATTATGAAGTGTATTTTTTCGATCCTGGAGATGGAGAAATAAAAAGTTTCAATTACAAAACAAATGAATTTCTTGAAAATATAAAGGGAGATTTTCACACTCTAGTAATTAAAAGAAGGTAATAGTGATTATTGTGATCTATCGATATATTTTTAAGGCTTCTATAAAGGATTGATAAGTTCTGATGAATGTCTTAATCTCACTAATCTCTACTTTGAGTTTATGCTTCTTTCCTTTTTGTGGAATAAAAATATATTTTCCATCTGCAGATAAACCCAATTTCGGTGCTGAATGAGATTCGATATGTCGATATTTTTCAAAAGGAAAAAAGAAACCTGTTAAAGCTCTGCTCAAACTAGGACAAACTTGATCTAATTTTTTATTAATATAATGATTTATGATTGTATTAATGTTTGGAAATTTATGTTTGATTTTATAATTATTTACATAATCTCTATTTCCATTTTCATAAATATGCCAAATACGTAAAATATATTTAACAAAATCAACATGAAATTCGTATAAATCTTTAGATAATTCTAATAAATTATAAAAATCTTCTTTCTTATGTTCTTCTATATAATCTAAGTCGTCAATAATTACATTTCCGTATTGCCCTAATTCTTGGACTTCATTAAGAATACCTTGAGGGCATTTTTTTTCGAATTCTTTCTTTATTCTTTTAAACATTTTTTCTGTTGATCTAAATAGGCTTTTTCTGCTTCTTCTCCCTCTTTTTACTCGATCCCTTGCTGTTTCAAATCTTATAATTTTAAAAAAAATTTCATAATAAATTTTCAATGCGGGGATTGACTTAATAAGTTTATCAATATATATGGAGGTATTTTCCTCAATTTTACGCCACAAATGGGACTTAATGGTTAAAATTTTAATCGGATTTAAATGTGTATTTGTTAAAAGTTCTTGAGATTTATTAATTTCTAATTCTGTAATATCCTGATATTTTTGTTTTGTCTTTTCGATTAATTGGTTATATTCAACAATACATCTTTTTATATTTTTGATCTTTATTAAAGAAAATAGAAATCCAGATTTTTTAAATATATCCGATATGTTAGGATATTCTTTTTCAAACCAAAGAAAGAGACCAAGACCATATTCTCGAATTTCAGCATTAAATTTTTCGGTTTCATGAGGATATTTTGATAAGCTACTAAGTATTTTTAATTTATTTGTGGTATCTAAATAGGATATGAGTTTTTCCAGAGATTGGATAAAGTTATTGAGGGTTCCAGCAAAATTATTAATATTTTCTTTTAGATATTTCGCTTTATATCCTATCTTTTTTGTCTTTTTATTCAATCAAAATCAACTTTATTATTAAATAATAGAAAAAGAATTTCCATCAATAAAAAAGCAATAAATATTAAAAAATTTAAGGATTTTTGATATTCTTTTCGGGTAAATATTTTCCAGGTTGACGATCTCTGTCAGCTATATATAGAACAATCTTATTTTTAATCAAATATTGTTTCAAACCAGAAACAAATCTTGCATCCTTCGTATTATGAGATATAAATATTTTTACCATATTTTGTTAGAAAAACATATCCAATTTAAATTAAAAGAGAGTGTATTATAAGTATAAAATCATAATATCCATCATCTTCGAAATTTTATTCACTTAATGATTAATACTTCCGCAATAGCACCTATTTTAATTTTTTTTCTCAGAAATAAGTCCAAAATGGACTTAAACATAGTCCAAAATGGAGTAGAGCATTTAAATATCTAAATATACTAATTTTATTTAAGGAAAAAGGAGGTTTTTAAAATAAAGGAAAATACACACATAGGTTTAGCAAAGATAGTAGGTAACGTGACTATTTTGGATACTCACGATTTACAAACCTTAATGGAATCAGCTATCGAACCAGATCAGATAAACAAAACATTAATTGCTCAAGATTTGATAAATGCTTTAGTAATTCCCTTTGATTGGTTGATTAACCATACCATTAGAGCAAAACAACTGGCTATTAAATGTATTACACAGGCATATCATGCATATAGAGAGAATGATCCTTCTTGGATACGATTTGCAGGGTGGGCATCCCATTACATAGCGGATTGGGGCACTCCTCCTCATTCACTCCTCTCTAAATCAAATCCTGTTCTGGCATTAGCAGGGGGAGGTGCATTTTTAGGTGGATTAATTGGGGGATTAAAAAATGCAGAAAAAGGCTTAAAAGAGTCCCTACTTGGAATCATGAAAGGGGCATTAGTAGGAGCAGGTGTTTTAGGTTCAGCAGGGTTGGTTATTCTGGCAATAAGGCATTCAGAGTTTGAAAAGAAGTGTGATTTTCGATGGGATAATTTAAAAGACCAAATATATTCACGATTTTTAGAAACTCGTAAGGATATTGTTATACCCACATCATTTATTGATCGCTTAACTCAATTTGAGCTTAAAATGGATGAATTGAGGAGAGATTGCAATGAATTAGAAGACTATTGGGAAGAAAAGAGTTCTAACGAAGAATTTATAA
Source organism: Promethearchaeota archaeon (assembly GCA_016839555.1). Taxonomy (GTDB): domain Archaea; phylum Asgardarchaeota; class Lokiarchaeia; order Sigyniarchaeales; family SOKP01; genus TEKIR-8. Next base: position 9,072 of record JAEOUA010000005.1, on the reverse strand, counting down.
ATTATATGTTAAAAATAGCACATATTATTGACTTTGCATTTCAAATAATAATAAAATAAAAATGAGTTTTTATGAAAAATAAAATTAATAAGATATTAGATAATTTAACTGATAAGAAAAAAAATTTTATCGCTCAATTTGATCCAAATTACGATGCGGGACGATTTATTCCAAATGTAGAATTGTATTTGCGTGTTACGACCGGAACAAATGCAATATGCGTTCGGGCATCTTATTATCAATATATTAATGAATTTGTAAAAATGGGAATACTTCTTAAAGGTGAAGAATCATCGAAATATTTTATTAGTGATTTAGGTTGGAATCTTTGGAAAGAACTTACTTCTATGCCTGAGGTTTAAATACCCAAAGCAGCAGAAGCGGAAATGGAGTCGTTATTGTATCGTTTTTCGAAAATCAATGTTTTTAATAAAAATGAAATTTTGTTGAAATTATTTACTCAAAACCTTAGTTTAGCCGTAAAAGAATTATCCAATCTTTTGAAAAAAGCAAAGGATAGTCAAAAAGTGCTTATAGATAGTTTAGCATTTATTATATGGAATGACTTTACTCAACCAGAATTGATTTCTCCAACCGATTTCTATGAATTATTAAATCTTAATGAAATAATTTCTGAAGGAAATATTATCTTAATATGTAAGTATTTTGATTTTAAATTATTCAAATTAAATGATAACATTTGGTTTATATGTCAAGATTATAAATTTTGGCGAAAAAGATACCAAGAGTTGATGAATTATTTTGTTTCTCAATTACCGCCAAAAGAATTGATTAAAGATCCTAAAGATTTCCGAGATGATTATCGAAGTCAAATTAAGGGAAAAAAATTTGGAATTATTCATAAAAAAATTATTGAAACAATTGCTAAAGAGATATATAAGCAGAAACAATATTATTGGTCCAAAAAATTTAAGGATGATTTAGAGTGGTTGTATCCACGTTTAATAATTTCATTAATATAGGATATATATTTATTCAATAAATTTATTGAAAAATGGAAATTGATAATAACATTTTTTATGAAATTAGATACATTATATCGGGAGCTCCAGATCTTAAGAAAATTTATACATTCATTCCTACTTTTTTTAAGTCGATTATTAATGATAGAAAACTTTCTTTTCTTTAATCTGAAATTTCATTATAGATTTGTAGTCTTAAATTAAATTTATTAGGTCAATAAAATTTAAATATTACATAAATTTTTATTTTGTTTGTAAAAAGACAAATAATGAATATAGAAATTTATAAAGGTGAAATATAATTAGAAGAAGATATGAAAATTTAAGTGATATTCAGATTGAGAGAGTGATGGATGAATTTATGAAACGATTGTATAATTTTACAGAAATCCCTTTAAATAAAACAGGATATCAAAGACAAGAATAAATATTTCACGTATGAAAGATATTGCTAAAAGTTTAAAATTTATTGAACCTCATTCAGAGTTAGATCAAAGTACTTACTATAAATTAAATGATAAATTATGGGATTATATACAAAAAAGATTAATTACTCCTCATTTAAATAAATATAATAATAATATTGAAGGATACCATTTAACTCAAAAAGGAAAAAGATTCATTGAGAAGAAAAATACTGATTAATAACTATATACTAGCTTATAATTATTATTATCATTTATTTATTATATGAAACTATTTGAATAATAGGTTCATAAGATCCTTTAGTAATCAAGGAAATTTTCTAATTTAACAGAAAATACTTTTACTAAAACTTTTACTTTTATTTTTACTTTTACATAAAAGTAATAAAGCAAGTATTTATAAGATATGCACTATATATATCAATTAGATTTATACAATAAATCTTTTGAGCAATATTATAGACTTTTAAACATATATAAAATTAAAAAAGATTTTTATTAGAATTAAAAGAAAAAGAGATGTAAATAAATGAATGAGAACATCAGTAAAGGGAAAAATTTAGTAAAAGAATTTCACAAAATTGATAAAGAATTTGAGGAAAAAACAACTAAAGCTTATTCAGAATCTTTAAGAAAAAAATATCAGATAATTTTGAAGAGTATTAAAGATTTTCTTAAGTCTAATCAAGATCAAAATTATTATGTGGCAATTGGTGAAGTCGAAACATATATTTTTACGGATTCCGATGAAAAAACTCTCTCATTAGTAGATTCTAAGAAGCCCTATAATAATAGTATTTTAATTGAGGCTCTAATTACAGGGTTGAAAAAAGCATGGGAATCATTGGGAGAAGTATAACTTTTCATCAAGTGAAGCATCCTTATAAAATAATAAATTTTATTCATTATTTGAATGATATTCTTTTAAAATAATTTATAATCACAATTGTAGAAATTTCTTTTATATTTGATAAATAAGTTTTCTATAAGAAGAGATTAATAAAAAAAGTGATACAGATTTGTATTTGGCGTATATAGACGAATCGGGAAATTATAGTATGGATGATCAAACCTCTCTAGAATTTGTTCTGGTAGCAGTTATCATTCATGAAAGTAATCTAGTCAAGTTTCAAAAGGAATGTAAATCATTAAAAGGAATGATATGGTATTTACTTGGAGATAAAACTAGACCGACTGCTCCCGATGATTTTGAATTACATATGAAAGAAATTTGTAATCGAACACACTTTTTTAAAAGTTTGGAAAATGATGACGAAAAATGGTTTAGCGTAATGAAAAATATTTTTAAAAGAATAAGCAAATTGAATATTCATATAATTTCATCAATAATCATAAAGGATAAATTCAAAGAAGAAGGCTTTGAAGATGTAAAAAAGTGGGCATTTACTTTATTAGTCGAAAGGCTTCAAAGATTTATCCGATATAAAGGAAATTTAGATCAATTTCTTTTAACAGTTTTAGATTCTGAAGGACCCGATTCTGATGATCAAAAAAGAGAAATGATGAAGGAATTTGTGATTTCGGGGACAGGTCATGGATGGGAAGAATATGCTGAAAATGTTTTTGAAACACCATTCATAGTGGATTCTCAAGTTCATTTAGGGGTTCAGATTGCCGATGCTGTAGCCTATGTTTTGAGAAGATATGTTTATAAAATTTTAAATCGGAACCCCACAGCATTTTTTAATGAACATTGTGATACATTTTTGAGTGAGATAGGTCATTTATTCCATCGAAGCGAAGGAGATAGAGTTAATGGCTATGGAATTAAAATATTCCCTCATACATATACCATAGATCCAAAATTTTGGGATATTTTTAAGAGAAAGGACATAAAAACATTAGATGATTTTTAATATAATTTTTGAATTTAATCTTATTTATATGAATAACATTCAAAAACTTTCAATTAAACCTTAATAAAAGCAATTAAATATAAAAAAGGCTTATTAACTTTTAGATGTTTGATTGGATAATAATAATCTTTCTTAAATATAAAATATTCTTATTATTTATCAATCTTGTTAGTGAAATAATAGTTTTGGTAAATAGATTTAAATATTAATACAAATTAATATATCTTAATAATAATTTAATATAAAATGAGAATTAAATAATGGAAAAAGAACCAAAAATTAATGAAAAACTTAATGAAATTACTGATAATCTGCCAAATTTGAATGATTTAAGCCCAATTTTTAATAGTATTTTGAAAATACAAATGCCTAATGACCTTATTGATACAATTATTAATATTTCTGATCTGATGGATCCAATGGTTCAAAGTATGATGTCTATTATAAAATCCAGTTGGTTCAATAATTTCTCTAAGATTTTGAATCAAATTAGAAAACTTATTCCTACAGAATTAATGGATAGGTTCTCAAAGGATTTACGAGATCTTAAAAATGATTATATGCCGAAATTGATTAAAAGTTTTACCATATTTAAACAAAATTTCTATATTCATTCTAATTCCAAGACTAAACAATTAATCATATATTCAGAATATCTCTTGTTTTTAAGTTCTTTGTTTGAAAATTATATAAAAAAGATGATTTATATCATCAAAGATAAATCCTTAGATTATGAATGGGAAGATATGTCTAGAGGAGATCTAAAATCAGAAATGAAAAAATTTTTTGATCTTGCTTCAATAGGTTTCTTCAAATTGTTCGGAAAGCTTTATAATATAGTGGATAATCTAAAACATGAAGACCAAAAATTTTATAAAAGATATGATAATTTTACAAAAAAAATGATCTTAGAAGAAGCTTTAGATTTTTACCTTGAATTAAAATTGTTTTTTAAAAAAAGTATTGAATCATTCTTTTTAATAAAGATAATAGAAATTCGTTTAAATAAGAAAAAGATTGTAATTTCTCCTTCTTGAAGAAGGACTTGATTTAGAAGATTTATGAGATAATTTAAGGATTCCTAAAAAAGAGGAAATTATCATATTTTGGTACTGGTCGGTATAAATCAAATAATTTTTGTATTGCCTTGTTTAATTTTATATAGATCCCAATTAGTACCATTTTTTTTGCACTTATACTTATTTCGCCATCCCATCGTTCTGAAAATATTTTCAAAATACATTCTTCATTTATTGACATTTTTTTAGTGAACCTTTTGAGTTCTTCCATTAATGTTTAATTATTAGGATTCTTGTTATAAATCTTTTTTATTAATAATAGATCAAATAACTACTTAAGTTTTTCTTTACAGAAATGGTTCAGAATTTAATATATTTCTTTTAGTTTATCAATAAATGTATTTACAAATTCCATTATTCCAGAAAAAAGCCATTTTGAAAGTTCTTTAGTATTTTTTGATAATAAATTATGGTTTTCCAAAAATTTTTGATATGATGTACCTGGTATATGTGCGGCATATATATTTCTTAGATCATTAAGGTGGAATAGAAATTCAACTGGATTTACCCATATTGGAAATGATTCTGCTAAAAATTTTTGCAGGGTTTTTAAAGATTTTAAGTTTTTTGCTTCTTTTGGATTAGTTAATAATTTTTTTAATTTAGATGTAGGAATAGACTCAACTAATGCTTTATTAGCTATAAGAATAACATCCTTAAACTCTTTCTTATCCAGTGATACAGGGAGATGAATCTGATTTAAATAATTTGATGATGCTCCTTTTTTAATTTGAAAAAGGTTGAAACCAAACTTATTTTTAAATAACTGATTTAAATCATTAATTTTTTCTTTAAATTGAAAATCAAAATCTTGAGGAGAAGTAAATTCCGCTAAAAAATCTCTTCTGAATCTATCTTCTGTGATTGAATTTTTTGGACAATTTATATTATAACTTTTGAAATATTGAAGTTCTCTTGGAGGTAATTTGGCTAAATCCCCTAAATAAACCATTATTGAGTCCTCTGGTGTGTTATTATATGAAAGAAAATACCTGGGACCTCTTATATGAGAACCCTCTTCAACTGAATATAGTTCAGTTCTTTGATAAAACTTCTGCATAATGGTTTTTTTAAAACAGACAAATTGAAGAAATGCCTGCTTTATATAACTTGCGTCTTTCAGATTCATCATCTTATTTGTTCCATCATCATTTTTTCCTACAATAAATTCGATATCTAATTCTGGTTTTGGTCCAAATATCCGATTTTCATTGATAGGATTATCGTAGGGCAAAATAATATCTATACCTCTTAATTGGGATGCCATTTGTCCAGGATCGAGAAGCATTAATTGCTTACCAATATACCATATTTTATAAAAGTGTGTTTTATCTTTAATTTTATATTCATTTTGTTCTATCTTGAATTCAGTATTCCGATATCTTAGATGACTATGAATTCGAACTAAAGCCATATTAGCTGATGTAATAAAGTCTTTTATATAATTTGTCCTGACTTTCATTATAATGTCACCGTTATCATTAGTTTCAATTTTTACAACTTCCACTTCATTTCCCATATCATCAACACGTTTAAAAACGTTATCTATTCTTTTCAATTTATATAATGTGACAAAATCAGAGGATAAATAAATCTCCAATGGGTCTCTTCTATTAATAATATTTTCGCTGAAATCATAAGTATATATTAATGGTCGAAATCTCAATTCTCTTTTATCTACTACGTGATCGTTAAAAAATAAATTATAATTCGTTCCAAAATAAGGAATTCCAAAATCACCAAGAAGATCATTATCGAGGTAATAGTCATCAAATAATCTTTTGAGGATTTCTTTACGAATTTCTGGTTTTATTTCATATGGTACACTTTCGTTCCTATCTCCAATACGATCTAAAAATAGTAATACAGAATGTGTCCAGAATTTATCATCTCCATAAGTAAACCTTGAGATAATAATCCAATCGGGATCCTCCCACTCTTTTTTTGCTATCCAGTCTTTAAATAAAAGCTCATCTTTCATTTTGTTTATTACTTCTTTTTTGTTTTTCAAATTTTTTTTGTTTTATTAATATTAGATAATATTCATAATTCTGATAATTTTCTATAACTTGAAATTATAAGATTTTGTAAAATTCCCTTCAAAATACATAAATATTTCCTTACATTTATCTTTGCCTTCCTTAAGAAACTCTCTTCTTGGTAAAATTAATTATTTTTCATATACCTATTTAAAAAAAAAGCATAAAAATATCTAAAAAAAAAGATTTAAAAAATAAAAAAGATATTTAATAATCCTACATTCGTAAGGTTTTCACCTGCTTTTTTTCGGGAGGGGGATTAATATTTTCTATATACTGTATCAACTGGATCACTTTATCATCAGTAAGCGCCTCGCCGTATTTTACCAGCATCTCATAATTCCTGATAAACAATCCTTTTCTTTTCATGGGTGTGCCATTATCCTTCAGCGGATTAATCTCCAAAAAGAGCATCGGAGCCCTATTCTTAGTGGCGGGTACCTTCACTATGTTTACTCCGGGAATCGGAGTTTCTAATTTCGCCCAATCCTCACCATTTTGAAGGTGGTCTTCCAACTGAGCATAGACATCTGCCATTTTTGTATTATTTCACCTCAAATGAGTATTGTTAGCAGTTATTTACACTCCTTCTATTTAAAGAAAAAGATATGTGGGTTTAATATGAAATCGTATAATTAAAAATAGGAAAAAGAAGCAAAAAATAGGGGTCCCCACTTAAAACCAAACATTACAAGGAGAACTAAAGAAGATTTCTACGCTACATACGTATCGTAGAACACCAAAAGACAAAAATCCAGGGATTTAAGTAAGGATTCTATTTTTTAACAAACCTCGATTCATGAGATGCGTCTGTCAAACATACATATGAAAAGCACATATTTAAATCTATTGGACAAAAATTGAAAATTTTAAATTTTATAATAAAGATTTATATCAGAATAACTTTCTCTCTTATAAAAAAAATGTTAGAGAAATTAAAAAAAGGCTAAGTATAAACGAAAGTAAAAAAGTAATTTAGAATTAGAAATTTCCTCTCGAAAAGCTTTTACGGTTGAATAAATATATTCACTTATTTTTTCAAAAAATCTTACAGATAAATGAAACTTACGATCAAATGAGAGATGATTTAGTACAATTAACATATCGATTGGACAAAATCGATTATAATACTTTAATTTTTACCAATAAGTTAACCAAAAAGGATATTTTAATACTAAAAAATTATGGAGAGTATCTTAATAAATGTAAAGACAGTAGTTAATCTCTGACTTGTTTGAATTCATTTTATCTTATAGTATAAGGATTCTTCTAAATTGAGTCGGATTTCTTTCCGCTAGGAAGATATTAGTTTAAATTAAAAGATAAATTATCTAAATTATTAAAAATTTCTTTATAATTAATATATTCAATTTCATCTATTTTTAATAAACCTTGTTCATTTTATCCCATTTGAAAAGAAAAGGGATTTACTACGAATATTTACTTACTAATCCTCCAAAATGTAAAAATCTAGATTGGAGCAAATTTGAAAATTTTTAAAAAAAACCACCTAAATTTCCGACAATTTAATCTAATTAATTAGAAATTGTTAATTTTTTAAACTAAATATTTTATGGATTTTTATTGTTTTAACTTCTTTTTTATCAATAGAGGGAATTATTATATAAATGATAACATTTGAATCAAAATAATTTCATATCTTATCAATCTTTTTCAGGATTGCGACAAAAATTTATAAGGTAACCATAATTACATCTATATAATAAAAAAAAAATTATTAAAATTTGAAATGATATTAATAAAACAAAATCCCCATTCAGTTTGCAAAATCTTATATAAACAACCCTATAAAACATTGAAAAATCCGTCAAAAGGGCTTGAATATGTGGATAATTTGGACGGAACTCATCATCTTCGCTCATCAAAGGATAGCGAATTAGAAAATCTATTAGACCCACGCGCCAAAAAATTTTGTGAAGGATTTAAAAAGGATAAAAATAATAAAATATTCTTTATCTTACCTTAAGAATTTAATATTATTTGCACTTTATTATAAAGACATAAAAAAATTATTAAAATGAAATATAGAATTCAGAGAACCTTTAAGAGAGAAAGAATACTTATTGAAGGAAAAAAAGGAAAATACATCAAAGAATTTTTTGTTAAGTTTCAGTAAGACTTTGTTCTAGCCAATAATGTCATCACCATTCATTATCCTATATATGATTTTAGAGATAATTGAGTACCTTAAAAGTTATAGGTTTTGGTCTCATTAGTCCTTTTAAAATATATTTACTTGAAATATTTTTAATTAATAATAGTAGAAACCAATTAGATGATATAAAAAAGAGATAACATTAATGGTTTAATCCTTACTAAACTCATTTTCATAAGCAGATTTAATTATAAGCCTAATAGTCTCTGTATTTGTCGATAGATTATATTTCTCCTTAATTTTTTCGAACATTTCCTTGTTTTTTCCTTCTAAGTTAATCCGTATTTTGATCACTTTTTCAACCATTATGTATTATAAATCCTTTATATATTAGAATTATTCCATTTATTTCACGTTTCATAATAAAGATTCACGATCTATCACTAAATTTAAATAAGAAGTTGAATACCTATTATACATAGATCGTGAATAAAAGTGATTGAAAGTGAAAAATAGAAAAAACCCTGACATCATAAAAATAAGGTTAGATATT
>JAEOUA010000004.1 GCA_016839555.1 Promethearchaeota archaeon | reverse complement strand
CAGGTGCCCATAATTTTTGGGTCGACGCAGTTGGATACTCGTGGGATCCTGATTATGAAATTGGAGACAATCTCAAGGAAGGCTTATTACTGAGTTTTACAAATAGTAGCGAGTTAGAGTGGATGGGCTATTCCTTGGATGTACAAGCTAATATCACCATTAACGGGAATACTACTATTCCCATGCCTGAAAATGGACCTCACTTCATTCAAGTATTCGGCAATGATTCCTTTGGAAATGTTTATTCCTCCGATATACGATATTTCTCTTGTTATGATTATTATTACCGATTAAATCCAGGACTGACACAGATAGATTTGTTTTCGGAATATGGGTTACAAATAAATATTACAACGAATGCTGTCGCCTATTTAGAGGTTGACAGAGCCATAATTAATTTATATGGTATAGACAATCTCACGGGTAATCTGAATTCTTTATACTTTTATTCTTTTAAAGTATATAATGAGAGTTTAATGGAGGATGAAAGTTGTGTAGTTGATATGCAAATGCGACTTTTTTATAATCCTAATAATGTATCAAATCCATCAAATCTGAAATTATTTCATTATGAGTGGTCTGAAACGCTTCAGAGTTCGATTTGGGTGTCAGAAGATATAACAATAAATCCTGAAGGAAATTATGTAGAATATTCAGCAGACTCGTTGTCTTATTATTGCTTGGCAGAATTAGAATCTCACTTTCCATTTATTATTCCAGGTGATCAAGAAAGTTCTACGACACTCATATCCATACAAAATATTATAATTATAATAATCATAGGTGCGGCAATTGGAGTATCTATTCCAACAACGATATATATGATACGAAAAAAAAAATCTGAGCAAAAATTAGTATCAAAAAAGGAACAAAAATTATCAAAACCCACTAAAGGCCAGGATTTCGTAAAAAGAGCAGAAATAAAACGAGGAGAATTAAATAAAGAGTGGAGTGTTAAAAGCATTTCTGAGGATAGAGAAGCAAAATCAAAAAGAGAAGCAAAAAAACTAGGAGAAGTCAAAGGAGATGATAAAAAACACATATATAAAAAAGGGGAAACTAATAATATTACAGAAGAAAATAAGAATGCAGAACTTTTCAAAGAAATAGAGTTAGATTCAAATTTAGTTTCATTACCAATAGATTTCTGGGAAAAAATAAAATTTCTCGAATTTGAAGAAAAGGATGAGAAAGATCTTGTTAGAGAATTATTATCTCTTGAAAGTAAAGAAAGAGAAGATCTCCTGAACAAGATGGTTGAACTGAAGAAAAAGCAACTAAAATAAAAGAGGTTCTTATAATTTTAGGAGGTTTTGATAAGATGGATAATAATTCATTAACCATGAAAAAAGAGGTTATTCAGACAATTAATAGTTATTTAGAAGACAATAGAACATTTAAAGTCAAGAAAATCATTCCCTATATTAAAACAAAACTTTCTAAAAAAGGTATAAATTTAAATCAAAATGGAATAAAAAAAATTCTCTCAATATTGTTAAATAGAAGAATAATTGTAGAGGGTTCAAAATTAACCAAAAATGAAATCTTAAAAAATTCTAAAAGAAAGGCGATATATGAATTTATAAAGAAACATCCTGGATCAATTCCCAACAAAATTATGTCTGAATTGAAAATCAGTAATTATGAAATTTTCTGGCATTTAAAAATGCTAAAGAAATTTGATTTTATATCAAAGGAAAAAATCCAAGGACATGATGCCTTTTTTGCCTCAGAAACAATTCCAAAAGAAATGGAAAAACAGTTTATCATCAATAAACCAAAAAGTAAACAAATAATTCATTATTTAAAAAGAAATAATATCGGAGTTACTAAAACGAGAATAGCAGACGATTTATCTATGCATTTCAATACCGTTGCTAAATATCTGAAATTACTTCAAAATATAGATATTGTTATAAAAGATAAAAGATCCGATAAAACTCTATATTTTTTAAAAAACTAATTTTTTTTTTATATTTTTCTATTTTTTCCTAAATTATGGCAATCTTATAATATAATTATAATTTTAATTTATGATTAACATTATTAAAAATTATAAAATTTATTATTCAAATTCTGAGAATGATTGAAAATGAGACTTCTTTAAATGTTTTCTTTCATTTAAAGTAAATATCCCATCTTTTCTAAAGCATTTAATATAATTTGTTTGCTTTCCTCAACACTCTGTTTATCTGTTTCAACAATTATATCTGCATGATTGGGTTCCTCAAATGGATGGTCAATACCTGTGAAGTTTTTAATTTCACCCGCTCTCGCTTTAGCATACATCCCTTTTACATCTCTTTGTTCGCACACTTTTATTGGACATTTTACATATACTAAAATATAATCGTCAATTTCATTTCTCGAATAAGCCCGAATTTTATTATAAGGAGATATAAAAGAGGCCAAGACCGCCACACCATTTCGAGATAATAATTTGGCAACAAAGGTTACTCTTTTTATATTTTCATTTCTATCCTCTTCGCTAAAACCTAAATCGCTTGTTAAACTTTCTCGAACTATATCTCCATCAAGGCGCTCTACTTTCATTCCTCTCTTTTTTAAATCTTCAGCAACGGCATCAGCAAGTACAGTCTTTCCTGAACATGCTAACCCTGTAAACCATAGTGTGAAACCTTTATGTTCCATTTATTATTCACAAATTTTATTTTCATTTATCAATTCAATTGAAATTAAATCTTTAAATATTTAACAGAAAGGATTCTTATATTTTAAAATCACTTCTGCTACTTCAGGTCTCATAATATCCGGAGTGGGTTTTTTTCCTGATTTTATTAGATCTCTTATTTTTGTACCACTAAAAAAAGTATGATCCTTTTGGGGATGTGGACATATTTTATCATTTACTACTGAATTGCAGATATTACAACGAGAAAATGATCTGAAAAACAAAGGTTCAATTTCTAAATCTGGAAAATGTCTAAATATTTCATGAGCTTCATAAGGGCCATAAAAATCTCCAACTCCCGCATGGTCTCGTCCAATAATAATGTAATCACATCCAAAATTTTTTCGAGCTATTGCATGAAATATGGCTTCTTTCGGGCCTGCGTATCTCATTTCTGTTTCAAAAGTGCTCATAACTACTCTATTTTCTGGAAAATAATTATCTATTAGCGTTTTATAAGCCTCAATAATAACTATATCGAGAAAATCTCCCGGTTTTTTTTTGCCTATTACAGGGTTTATAAAAAGACCATCTTTGAAAGTTAATGCTGCTTTCTGGACATACTCATGCCCTAAATGGGGAGGATTGCGTGTTTGAAATGCTACAACTTGGTCCCATTTTTTTGTTTTGAATAAAACTCTCGTTTCAATAGGTTTCAAATCCAATTCAGGAAATTCTGAAGGTAGTTCATCGATTAAGAAAATTTCACCACCCACTAATGAATCCTTTTGATTTATAACCTTCTTTACCCCTGGATGAGAAGAATTTAATGTTCCATATACTTTTTGCGCAAAATATTTCTTATCATATTCATAAATATCCTCAATATTTAGTAACGCTAGGGGTTTTCCCGATAAACTTATTAGTAACAAATTGTCGTCTATTTTTAAATCCTTTATTTCTGCTGTTGATACATCTAAAATAATAGGAATTGGCCACGCAATATTATTTTCTAAATACATATGCTCTAATACATTAAGCATCTCATTTTGATTCATAAATCCTTCTAATGGACTGAACACGCCATATGATATATTTTTAATTTCTTTCCATTTAGATTTATTCACTTTAATAGAAATAAATTCGTGTGCTTCTTCTATTATTTTTTCTTTTTCTAATTTTGGGAGGGCTTTATTGATTAATGTTCCTCCATGTGGTTCAATCATTTTTCACTCAACTAATATTATAGAAAATTGATATTAATCTATATACCCAAGATCCCTTAATCGTTTTTTTACCATTTCTTCCTCTTCTTTTGAAAATGCTTGACTTGATTTTTCTTCTTCTTCGATAGAGGATAAGACTTGTCGAAGCACATAGGTCACATAGCTAGAAACAGAAGAGAATCCCGTTCCTTTCATTCTTTCCTTAATTTTTTTAACCAATGGTTTAGGGATTGAAACCGTTGTATATTTTACCTTATGATTATTTTCTTCAGTCATTTTTAAACAGTATTTAATTATTTATAATTAAATTTAATAATATTTAATTAAAATAATTTATTATTTGGATTTTCTTTTAAAAAAATTAAAAAGTTAAATGCTTTTCTTCTTTATTTTTTCTTGAAAATCTTCCAAAATTGCTAAAGAGCTGAAGAATAATAAAATTTCCTTATAAATATTCAAAAATTTATTATTTAATAATTTAATTTTTTATTAAGACTAATGAAGGTTTTATAGACTTAAAATAAACAAAATATTTTCCTTACTTTAGATTAGTCTGTCTATTTCACAAAAATTTAATTTATTATTAAAAATTATAAAACTATAACTAAGTTGCGTATTATTTGATTAATTTCTAATCAATATATAATAAATAATGCCCGAGAAAATAATTGAAACCTTCAATTTAACAAAGATTTATCATTTAAAGGAAAAAAATAGCACAATATCCGCTCTTGATAATGTGAACATTTCAATTGATATGGGTGAAATTTTTGGGTTATTAGGTCCTAATGGAGCAGGTAAAACAACCCTTATATCAATTCTCACCACTTTAAAAACCCCCACTTCGGGGTATGCTACAATAGAGGGATATAATGTTCTTAGAGAGCCTAGAAAGGCGAAATCTAAAGTCTCCTTAATGTTAGAAAGTGATATGCTCTATTATCGAATAACTGCTTACGATAATCTAAAATTTTTTTGCAAGATCTATAATGTTCCTAATTATAGAGAAAAGATTAAAAAGCATGTTGAAGAATTTGGCTTAGAAAAATGGCTTTATGAATATGTGGAAAACTTTTCCAGCGGTATGAAAATGAAATTAGCTCTCTGCAGAACACTTTTATTAGAACGGGATCTTTTATTTTTAGATGAACCTACCTTAGGATTAGATGTAAAATCAATTTCTTTTATCGTCAATATTTTAAAAAAACAAGATAAAACCATCTTTCTAACGAGTCATGATATGAGTGTTGTCGAAAAATTATGCGACCGAGTAGCTTTTATCAATCATGGCAAGATCTTACAAATATTAAAAACTTCCCAAATCGATGATTTATTAAAAACCGATATTGATATATATATTGAAGTGGAAGAAAATCAAAAAAAGAAGTTAATTGCTGAATTAAAAAATGAGAATTATATAAATTCAATACAAGCTAGTAATATTGGAATGAATATCAACTTAAAAAATAGAGAAGCTTATCCACTTTTTATTTCCATTTTAAGCAATTATGATATTTTAAAAATCCGTGAAGTAAAACAATCCTTAGAAGATTTATTTTTAAAATTAGTTTAATAATTAATGATAAAATATGTTTGGAAAACGATATAGATTAATAAAGAATACTTTAAAGCATAATGTCTCACAAGTATTAGCCCTTACTGAAAAAAATATAAAGCTAGAAACACGGTTTAAATTTCATTTAGTATATGGATTTATTAATCCCATTATTACTATTCTTATGCCCCTTATTATTTTTAATAAATTATTTAGCTTTAATGAAACGTTTGGTCCATGGACTCCCGAAAATTATGCTGTTTTTGTTCTGAGTACCTATAATTTATATCTGCTTAAACAAATAATTACTGATTTTCCAGTAAATTTAAGACAAGAGAAGTTTTGGAAAACTATTCCTGCTTTATTAATTGCACCTTTTAACCGCTATGATTTATTATTTGGCATTTATTTATCTCATTTGATTATTATTTCTCTTCCATTTATACTCTTTTTTATTATGACTCTAATTATATACCCCATATCTCTATGGACTTTTTTCTTTGTTATATTTATTTATATGCTAATAGCATTAATTTTTAGTGGAATTGGTCTATTTCTCGGAGTGTTTGCTTTATCCAACGAGAGCATTTGGAGATTTCTAAGTATTGCTTTGAAATTAATTTTTTGGGCAAGTTGCATATCATATCCTTTTGAAATTTTTCCAGAATCGGTTCAATTTTTAATTGCTTTAAATCCATTTTATTATATATTTACTATTTTGCGAATGGCTTGGATTCAAGATAATTTTATTTTGACAATAACCGACTATTGGTTTCACTTTATAATAATATTGGTTGCTGCCATAATCATTCCAATTATTACAGTTTTTATATTTAATAAAGTCTTCAAAAAATATGGAATTGTTGGTTATTAATTTTGAGCACTCTTCAAATCAAAACCTTTATTGAAATTTCTCCGCAATGGGATAAAAATTCAATATTTTAAAGGTTAAATAATGAAAAAATATATAAAATTGTATAAATTAATATTAATTCGTAAATCAATAAGTTTTATATTCTTTATACAAAAATTTAACCTGAATTATCTTTTAGATTTATAAAATAAATCAAATAGAACTATGAAAAATGTAAAATTATTTTTGAGAGAATATATTTATTAAAATCAAAAAAAAAGTTCTAAATAATAAAATCTAATAATTTTTTAGTTTTTTTATATCCTATCTTGAAATAATATGCTAGAAATCGCTAAATATTCAAATATAATAAAGACTATAAAAGACATTATATTTTCTATTGAATTTATAGTAATAATAACCGTTTTTATAATATTATATCATATAATTGTCTTTTTAATTAGAGATATTAATCATATTAAACATCTTGCTAAGTTTAACCATAAAACTACATATAAACTTGAAGATCTTGATTCATTACCATTAATTAATTTTATTATACCTGCTTGGAAGGAAGAACAATATTTAGAAAAATGCATTAAATCAATTTTGGAATTAAAATATCCAAATATTAAAATAATTATTAATGCTGGTGGAAATGAAGAAACAATTAAAATAGCCAATTTATACAAAAACAAACAAAATTTTCGGATACTCTATCAGAGAATAGGAGAGGGAAAAGTAAAAGCTATTAATGATTGTGTGAAATATATAAAAGAGGGAATTGTGTATTTGATTGATGCCGATATCTTTCTCACTAAATTAAATTTTTTTCAAATGATTTATCATTTAATAAATAAAAATGAATTCATTACGACATCAACAGTTAAACCCCATAAATCCATTGAAAATATTGATCTAGTCAAATATATTGATGTTAATCGAAATGCAAAATTTAGAAGGAAATATAATAAATATTTTGAAAAAGTGAGTGCTAATACTGCTATTAAATATGAAGCGATTAAGAAAGTAAAAAAATTTCCAGAAGGAAAAAGTTTAGATGATGGAGCAGCAATAGGATCTGTTTTAATTGATAGTGGATATAAAATCTATGCCATAATAGATACAAAAGTACCTTCTCTTACTTATCCTACTACAATTAAAGACTATATTAACCAAAATCTACGATGGCTCGAAAATTATCTTTTTACAAAAATAAACCAAAAAAAATATTTTCTTATTATTAGATTTTTAATTAATCTAATAATTTCTATTTATTTTATTATATCTCCTTTTTTAATTGTAATTAATATTTACTATCCCTTCTTTGGATTTTTAATCTTTTTTAGTATCTATTTAAAAAAAATTAGGAAAATTATATTTTATCGTTTAAGCTTAGATAAATTTACAAATTTCAAATTTGGGTTAACATTTTTTCTTAAAATGTTTTTTTACATCATTATTGATGAGTTAATGATAATTATTGTGTTTTTTGAAGTTTTGTTTTATAGGAAACGATATAAAAAGCGGAAAAATCTTATATGATTTAAAGTATAGATATTTTATTTTAAAAATGATTAATTTCTTTTCTTCCAAATTATTAATTGTGCTAACTAATTTTAATTATTCTTTAAATCTCTTAACTTAATAATTACTATTATGAATTTTTATATAAAATTAATGTGAAAAAAATTTTTAAATTATTAAATAATTTTATTTATAAATTCCTTAAAGTGTTTTATTTCATTTTCAATAGAATAATTATTATAAGCAAATTTTTTTGCCGAATCTTGTAAGGTTTTTATTTTTTCAGGATTTTCTTTCCATAGATTATAAACCTTCAAAATTTCTTTTTTAATATTTTGGCTCGTTAATTTATTGATAAAAAAAGCAAAATCTTTTCCTTTTAATATCTCAAAAGAACCAATGGTTTTTGTGCAAATGACTATTAGACCTGCCGCTAATGCTTCAATAATAACCCTTCCAAATGGCTCTCTTCTTGAGGTGAACAAAAAAACATCATTTTTAGAGTAATATTTATGAATAAGATTATGTTCAATATATTCATTATATTGAATTTTATTTGGATATTTTATTATTAGCTTTTTTAATCTTTTTTCCAAAGGTCCTTTTCCACAAAACTCAAATTCTATTTCTAAGTTTAATTTATCTTTAAATAGGAGGTCAATAGCATCTAAGAGAACATCTACCCCTTTATGGACTTTATCTAAATGACCAATATATATAAATTTGAGCGTATTACCATTTTTAGTAATTTTTGGTTTTAGAAATTGTTGTAAATCTATACCATGAGTAATATGAATTATTTTTTCTGGATTATAAAAATTTTCTAAGAAATTTTTAGCATGCCATGATATTGTATGATGGAAAATCCTATTTTTGAATAATGCAAATAGGAAAATATTAATTCTGTATTTAAAATGAACAAGTGAGAATTTATTTATTGTAAACGGTTTTCTATACCCAATTATAAACTTAGTATTTCTAAATAATAACTTGGATAATAAAAAAATTAGATTAGTTTTTATAGCAGAAATTGATAAATAAACAATTTGAGAATCCCTAATCCTCTTATATAATTTAATTACTTCCCAAGGATATGGAAAACTAAATAATTTTCCCAAAAATTTAAAAGTTGCAAATTTAATATTATCAATTTTATCAAGGGAGCTTAATTTTTTTAATATTTTATTCCTTTGTAATGATTTTTCTCCCGGTAAAATATTGGTGTCAATAAGTATTATATTATAAAATTTATTTAATCCAGATGCTAATTCTATCGAAGATATCTCGCCTCCTCTTCCATACTCTAATGAAAGGGGAGAAAATATTAAGATATTCATATGGGATTTCTTATTAAAGTTTTAGTTTATAATCTTTTGTTAATTAAAATTAATTATTAAAATGTATCTAATATGCTTTTTCAAAATATAAATTTTATCGGAATTATATCAATTTTTATTTAATATTAATGAATTAATATTTTATATATTAAGACCTTAATTTTAAATTATTATAATATCTTAATACCTTTTTAATTTCAATCCAATAATTTTAATAGTTGCTAGGTTTAAATGTATTTTTTTTTATACAACAGAATCTGAATTTTAACAAATTTGAAATCTTTAAAAACATTTGTAAATTAAAAATTTTTTTTTTTTATTTCTAATAAAGAGATGGATTATGGAAACTTTTTAAGGAAGGTTTTAAAAAAAGATGAATTATTAAATTTTAATTTCATTTTAATTTTAGAACTGGAAGAATTTATCATTAATATAGATTAACTTATCTTAAAAGCTCTATTTATATAAATAAAATTATGAAATTAATGCAGAAGGTTAAAGATCTAAGCATTATAATAAAATTGATTAGGAAAGCAAA
Organism: Promethearchaeota archaeon; assembly: GCA_016839555.1. GTDB lineage: Archaea > Asgardarchaeota > Lokiarchaeia > Sigyniarchaeales > SOKP01 > TEKIR-8. The sequence continues at coordinate 78,225 of JAEOUA010000004.1, read as the reverse complement.
TTTTATTCCCCGAATCCTCAATATTCTAAGGGAATTTACCTTATTAATTATTAAATATCCTTTTTATTATATTAAAGAGATTTTTAATATAATAATATATATCATGTATAATTTTTTTTTAGGATTTGATCCATCTAATTTAATTAGAAAATATATGGGGTTTATTTCAATTACAACTTAAAAATGGATCCATCAATGCGAAGAAAATATCTTGGATTAAATCAGAAAAATGTTATAGGAGTAATATTAAATAATTTAAAAAAAGCAGAAATTTTTATTGATATAGGCGCTAATATTGGCACAATGTCATTAGTTGGGGCTGGTTTGGTGGGAAAAAAAGGGGAAGTTCATTGTTTTGAACCTGTCCCCTCTTATTTTATAAAACTTTTGGAATTTAAATTACTTAATCAGGAATATCAGATTTTTCCTAATAATTTTGCTTTGGGTGAAAAACCTCGTACAACTGAAATTAAATGTAGCAATTATAATATTGGTTGGAATACTATTGTTCCGAAATTTTTAAATAATCCAGAAAAAATTAAAGAAAAAATAATAGTCAAAATAAAGAGATTAGATGATTATATCTTTATAAATAATTTAGATCAAGAAAATATTGGTCTAATAAAAATTGATGTAGAAGGATTTGAATATCCCGTGTTAAAAGGAATGACTAAATTTTTAAATAAAATAGAAAAACTTCCCCCAATAATTGTAGAAATTGCTGCGGGGAGCTATCCAATAATGAATTCGAGTTTGAAAGACTTTCAAGACTTTATGATTCAACATGGATACAGAGCATTTAGCCTAAACAAGGAATATAAATTAGATATTTGTAAATTGAAACAAACTTCTAATGTATTATTCCTTAATTCTAATTCATAATTAAGAGTATTTAGAGGTATATTTATTATAACTCTGAATTAATCTATAGTACAATAAATTTTGGGAAACATACGTTATGTATGCCACGTGAAATATAATTAAAAGAAACAATTAATTTTTATATATATAAAAATTATTTATAAAAATAGAATCTCAATCATATTTTTTTTAAAAAATGTTTATTTGAGAGAGGAATTAAATTTGAATTTATCCCTTTTTTTTACAAAATTTACTAAATTGAAAAAAAAATCAAAATATATCTATAAATTTTTCAAAAATAAATGGGGTCAAAACAGATTAGATTTTTTTATAGCAGGCTTGTTTAACACTCCTAGAATTTTATTAAATAAGATTAATTCTAAAAATTTGAATATATACTCAATTATAAAAACGATAATAAATCATATCAAAAATAAAATTGAATTTACTTTTAATATAAATCATTTAACAAATCAGAAACATATAAAGATATTAGTAACTGGTGCAGGGAGAAGTTGCACCACATGGGTAGCTCAGATTTGCTACTCTACAGGAGTCTTTGATTTCCAAATTAAACATGAAGATACTCTTTTTCCTTGGAGGATAATTTTAAAACCTAAATATGGTAGCAAGATTGCTACAGAAAAAATTGGTTTTATTAAAAAAATGCTTGAAAAAAAATTGCAATTTTATAAGGATTTAAAAATTATTTGGTGTTTTAAACATCCTGTAGCTAATGCAATGGCAAAGATTGTACGAGGACGACCCATTTTCAAAGGAGGGGATTTTGAAAATTCATTTTTAGCATCAGATGCTACACTAGAAACATCAATAATTGCTGTGAAAAAATCATTTAATCTATTTTCTTATTTTAAATCGAAATTTCCTAATCGGGTTTTAAGTGTAAAAGTAGAAGATTTAATTTTGAATTCAAAAAACCAACTTAAAGAAATCTGTGAATTTCTAAATGTCCCATATGATTATAATTATCTCTTATCATTTAAAAATACTCCACATAAATACCAGAAAATAAGATATGGTAATGAGATTGATGAATCACAAGCACGAATATTTGAAAATTGGAAAACCGCTTATAATGGATTTTTTAAGAATAAAAAAAAAGATATCGAGATGTTAATCGATGGATTAAAAGAAGTATGTGAAAATTTAGATTATTCAATAAAGTTAAATTAGATAATTAAAAATTTAAAGAATTTGCTTTTTCTTTTTATATTTAAGAAAGAATAGAGATAATGAAAGTATAGAAAGTATAATCGCATGTCTAAGATATAATATAATTTTTAGCGGGACAAATATAAAGAATTTTTCATAATCATAATTAAAGCATATTCCAATTATCGCAATAAATCCTAAAATAACCCAGAAATTATTTTTTATGAATGTTTTAAATTTTTTTTCTATAGATAAATGATTAATATAGAGTATCAATATGCAAGCAATAATTATAATAATTATTGTAGTCCTCATAAAAATACTAAAAAGTAAATAAAAAAACATAAAATACCCAAATTTATCTTCTAATTTTAAATTATAATTTAAGATTAATATTATTGTTGTTAAAGAAATCAGATGTGTTGATATTATTGTTAATATAAAATCCCATTCATTAGGAATAAATTGTCTGAAATAAAAGAAAAAATTCAATGGATCCAAATTACCGGACAAAGAGAGTCCATATATTACAAAATCTATTACCAAAGTTGGAAAGATAATAAAAAGTATATTAAAACTAAAAAAAAGGCTTATTATAATAAAATATAATTTTGCACTTTTCCTTTTAAATAATTCTTTTAGGCTGATATCATAGAAGAGATAAATAAATATAATGAAGATAAAATACGGAGCTAAACTGACAATAATAATAAAATATGTGTAAATAGTTATTCTATATTTTAAATATTTTTTTCTAATATTTTCTCTAATTTCTACCTCCATCCTTAAAATAAGTAATAATAAATATATGATTATTAGTTTATTTTGATTCAAATAAAATTGATAGTAAATACTCCATCCATTTGATAAAATCATTAAAAAGAAAAATTTATATAGTTTTTCATTTATCCCTTTAAGAGCTAAAATTTTATTGAATTCTAATAACATAACTATCGCTAAAATATAATTAAAAATATATCATATAAAGTAAGCAACAATCGGATGTAATAAAGAAAGTGATATTGAAAATATCATTGCTAAAAATGGAGTGTAAAGATATCCACTAGTATATAAGTCAGTAGGATCTCTTAATAAACGTTTTCCAGCATTATAATAAATTGAAAAATCAATATTGAATCCTTCATAAAAAAAGAGTAGGTGCAATAATACCCATAATGTAATGCAAATTGAGGGTAAAATTAAATGAAACCATTTTTTAAAATATTTAATCATATTAATAAAATTATTTGAGACTTATTTTTTGTTTAAAATATATTTTAAAATTTAAAATATTTTGGATGAGCGATAAAATCTATAAGATTTATTAATACTCATAAAAAAATAATAAGATTTAAACTATAAATTAAGAATTTTCTTTTGAATGTCTATTAATTTTTTAATCCCTTTCTCTCCGAGGTCTAATAATTCAATCAGTTGAGTCTTTTTAAATGGATCCCCCTCAGCAGTACCTTGGACTTCAATAAATTCTAAATCTTCATTCATTACTATATTTAAATCCACATCAACGGAAGAATCTTCTTCATAATTCAAATCCAGTAAGAAATTGTTATTTCTAATCCCTAAAGAAATGGCAGCGGTAATTTTATAATCCGGAAAATTGTAAATCATTTTTTCCTCATACATATATCTTAAAGCGTCAAATACCGCAATAAAGGCTCCAGTTATCGAAACACATCGTGTTCCACCATCTGCTTGTATAACATCGCAATCAATTTTAATAGTTCGTTCACCAATTCTTTTATAATTAAATGCCGCTCGAATACTTCTTCCTATTAATCTTTGAATTTCGTGAGTCCTCCCCCTTATCCTTAGTCTATCCCGTTCCCTTCTATTTCTGTGTTGAGTAGCTCGCGGTAGCATATTATATTCTGCTGTTATCCAACCTGTACCCGTATCCACTAAAAATCGCGGCACATAATCTAAAACGGTTGCAGAAACGATAACTTTTGTATCTCCTTGACTAATAAGGACGGAACCTTCGGGATATTTTAAATAATTTCTTTGAATAGTAGTTTTTCTAATCTCATCGAATTTTCTTCCATCGATTCTTTCCATAATTTTTTACCAATTTTCGAATTAATGCTTTATAGTAAATTTTTTCACTTCATTAAAAAATAATATGAATAGTGAAATTAGTAATATTAAATATATTTTTTTAATATAGAATCAACTAAACGATAATTAATAATAAATCAAAAATAAATCTATATAATGATTTTTTAAGGGAAAACTTTAATTTAAACGAAATTATGGATAAGAAAAAAATTAGATGGTTATTAATATAAATCTTTCTTATTTATGATTAGCTTTAGATATATTTCCCTTAGATATACTTAATAAAAATAGTGTATTATAAAAATCATTGTTTCATTAAATTTTTTAAATATTTGTCTTATATTGATAAATTACTAACTTCAAATAAGCCAAATAAATACTCTTATAAAATTAGTAGAAATGCTTAGTGAATTAGTTTATAAATTTATTCAAAAGATATCCTTTATTAAAAAATTTAAAATCTATGATTTTGGAAAAGAGATCATCTTTTCTTTTCTAATAAAAATTATTTCCAAATTTTTTAAAGATGCGATAGATGAAAAATTAATAGTTATGGGTGGACAAAAAGGGGGTGGATTTTTTGGTAATACAAAATACATATTCCAATTTCTGTATAAGAAATCAAATTATAAACTTGTTTGGATTACTAAATTTGATAAAATTTTAAATGAATTAAAGAAAAAGGGATATATAGTTTTACCACAATTTTCACTTCAAACTATAAAAACCTTAAGAAAAGCAAACTATATCTTTTTAACCCATGGTTTTTATGATATTTTACCTATTGATTTCTCTCCAAAAACGAAGATTATTTTAACATGGCATGGTATTCCAATTAAGAAGCTTCACAGGTCGGATACTTTAATATTTAGCAAATGGGCAGATTTTTTTCGATTAAATTTAAAATACCATCAATACGTTAATTATTTATTAACTCCCACAAAAAGAAATTTAGAAAAAAAGATTCTCGCGTCAACTTTTAGTTTTCCTGTTGAAAGAATTATAGAGTTAGGATATCCGAGAAATGATATTTTAATAAATAAGAAAGATAATAGAAAGTTCATCAATAAATTAAAAACTAGATACAATGTTCCAGAAAAAACTAATAAAATTATATTATATGCACCGACTTGGAGAAAAGATAAACAATCAGGATTTCCTTTTTCTCAAAAAATTTTATTTGAATTAAACAAATTATTAAAAGATTCAAATTCAATCATGCTGTTAAAAATTCATATTTTGCAAGATTTTGTTAATTTAAGCGATTATGAGAATATAAAAATAGTAGAAAAAACAGCAGATATTCAAGAATTAGCATTAATATCTGACCTCCTTGTTACAGATTATTCTTCGATTTGCTTTGACTATTTATTAACAATGAAGCCTATTATATTCTTTCCATATGATTTTCGAAAATATAAGGCAAAATGGGGTTTCTATTATAACTATAGAGATGTAACGCCGGGTCCAATTGTGTATAATGGAAAAGATTTATTACTTCTTTTGAAAGATATTAACAAAATTGATAAAGATTTTTTTGAAGAAAGGAAAAAGATGAGAGATCGATTTTTAAAATATCATGACGGAAAATCAACGGAACGATTATTAGATTTCTTAAATATAAAATACAATAAATGATTAATTAGATAAAATCTCTATATTATCTAAAATTATTATTAATAATCATATATTATAAACCTCCTATATTTCTATGAAAATAGTTATTTTATCAGCAGGTAAAGGAATAAGATTAAAACCATTAACTAATAAAATACCAAAATGCCTCATTAAGGTTTCTAATAAAACTATTTTACAACATCAACTTGATTTATTCATAGAACACAACCAAATTGAAGAGATCTTTATAATTATAGGTTATAAAGCAAATTTAATTAAAAATTATATTCAATCCCACTATAACTCAAATCCTAAAATTAAATTATTAGTTAATAAACATTACAATACCACAAATAATATGTTTTCTCTGTATTTAGCAAAAGATTACATCAATAAATCATTTTTATTATTGAATGGAGACGTTATTCTTGAAAAGGAAATTATTAATGGGCTTATCAATTTTCCATTTAAAGATGCGATTGCTGTTGATATAGGTAAATATAATAGAGAATCTATGAAAGTAATTCAAAAGAAAAAGCATCTTATTGATATTTCGAAAAAAATTAATCAAAAAGATGCCTTAGGATGCTCTATAGATTTTTATAAATTTTCAGAAGTGGGTAAAAATTTATTATTCAATAAAATTAGCGAATTCATTAACGATAAAAATGAAAAGAATTTATGGACGGAAGTAGCAATTCAATCATTAATTAAAAATCAGGAATTAAAAATGAGAGCTTATGATATTAAAGATAAGAAGTGGATTGAGATAGACAATTTAAAGGATTTAAGAACTGCAAATAAATTGTTTTCTTCTTAAAAATCCAAATTCTAATATAATTCTTTTTAAAATTAATATTTTTGGTAAAAACTGAAAAAATAATTAAATTCCATCACTAATATTTATGATCTTGGATAAGAGCCTAAGATCTTATACCAGATTACATTTTGCTCTACTTTTTTAAATACATCTTGAATTTTCGGGTCATCTTTATCTCCCTCAAAATCCATATAGAAAATATATTCCCACCTCCCTTTTCTGCGAGGCCTCGATTCTATTTTTGATAAATTTATGTTTGCTTTGGCAAATATTTCCAAAACTCTATATAATGCTCCTGGAATATCTTTTACGACGTAAACAATTGTAGTTTTTATATTCCCTTTTTTTATCTTATTTTCTTTATTAGAAATTATTAAAAACCTGGTAAAATTCGATGGAATGTCTTCTATATGCGAACTTAAAACTTTTAATCCATAGACTTCACTTGCAAAATTAGTTCCTATGGCGGCAAGATCATTTTGGTTTTTTTCCTTCACAATCTTAACCGCTTCTGCCGTGGAATTGACATTTATTAGTTCTGATGCGGGTAAATTTGCTTTTAACCAAGATGATGTTTGAGCAAATGCTTGCGGATGAGAATAAATCTTTTTAATTTTGGAAATATCAGAGTTTTTTGTAGAAATTAAGTTTTGAATGATTCTTAGTTCAATTTCCCCATAAATAATTAAATCTTTTTCAATTAGTAAATCCACGGTTTCTCTTACAGTTCCTTGTAAACTATTTTCGATAGGAATTACTCCATAATCGAGATTCTTTTTTTGGATATTTTCAAAAATTTCAATAATGGTCTTATAAGGAATAAATTTAGAGCCTGCTTTAGGAAAAAATTCTAACGCAGCTTGATGGGTGAAAGTTCCTTTAGGTCCTAAATAACCGATTTTATCAATTTGTCCTTGTATTAATTTTGAAGCGCTAAAAATTTCTTTCCATATTGCTTTAATACTTTCTTTAGGCAATATTTCAGATTTATCAACTACTCTTTTAATTATGGACTCTTCTCTTTCTGGCTGAGATATCTCTAAATGTTTACTCTTTTTAATTTTCCCAATATCTATAACTATTTTAGCACGTTCATTAAGAAGATTTAAGATTTCATCATCAACTTTATTAATTTGACTTCTTAATTTATCCAATTTTTTTTGATATTCTTGATTTTCTTTCATATGCTTTTCCTTGCTAAAACTTAATTTTTATAAAGAATATATTAAAGAAAATTTTGTAAATTGAGTTCTAGTGCCCCCACAGGAAATTCTAATTTGAAATTGAGCAAAATTCCTGGATGAATTTCTCCTATTTCTCCTATCTTTTTCTTTCCAAGATAGATATCCCCACATCTCTCCTCTAAATATTGAGGACTTTTGCTTTTTTTAACCGTGAATTCATTAGGATGGCCTAAGGAAGTCATAACGAAATCAAGGGTAGATTTAATTTCTGTGTAATCAGCATTTTCATGATAAGAAGTGGCTGCCAAATGTAATTCTCTTTTTGCTCCTGTTTCTTCTTTCTTGGATAATAAAATTACATCGCCTACTTCAAAGATTCTTATTGGTTTTTCCTCAGATCGGTTAAATTGCAGAGTTTCCATTAATTTATGTAATAATGATGTTCTGGTGGTATTATATTCCTTTGAAACGGGGTTTTTTATTTGCACTAATTCTGAATCTTTTTTCTTAATTCGCATGAAATCATAATGTCTTGTTTTATTGGATAAAATAAAATTCAGAACTTCAAGATATCCTGCTCCGATCATTATATGTCTTACCTTATTTGCCAGGTTTTCTTGAGGATGAAATTCTCCAATCGCTCCTTGAGGGATTGTTTTTTCTAAATTATAATATCCGTATCCAATTGCACATTCTTCTGTGAAATCAACGGGATGCATAATATCACCCCGATATGCAGGTACCCAAATATCTAATTGGTCTTTTTTATTTGATTTCTTGGCATTCATTCTCACTTTTTCAAAACATTTTATCATTTCATTCACAGACAAATTTAATCCAATATAATCATTAATATAATCAATTGACACATTCCATTTTTTCGGTTCCAAGTTAGGTGTTATTAAATTTTCTTCATCTTGATAATCCACTTTCACACTTTCAATTTTAGCACCCATATCTGCTAATGTGGTTGATAGAATATTTAAAGTTAGATTAATAGCTTCTAAATCTGTACCAGTAATATCAAGAAACAGATTCTCTGTTTCATCGGTAACTGTAGTGATAACACCATTAATGATGGGGGGAAATGAAAGGACTTGATCCTTTTTATCAAATATTATTGGATAAACTTCTTTTCCTTCTAATATATGAGCATATTCAATTCCTTTATCGTGATATTGAAGGATCTCTTTTAAATTCATGGGATCTCCATCTCCATGTAATGGGACAAAACTAACCGATTCTGGTTTTACAGCGGTATACCTAAATGGCGGTTCAATTTTATCAATATCATGAACTCCTATTGCCACTTTTCTTCTATCTCTACCTATTGCCCAATGAAGTTGTTCTTGAATATTCATTAAGGTGGCTACTTCATCTTCATCTAAAAATACATCTCTAATAACTCCACATACTATAAATGGTCTCACTCTCTTAACACTTGGATCTACGTTAACAACAACGTTACCTGATTTTATTTCATAGTCTGGGATCCCCATCTCAAGCTCATAATATCCTTTAAGTGCCCTTGCTATCCCTTCAGGACTAGCAAAATCCGGTCGGTTTGGATTATATTCTACTTTTAATGTTTGGTCTTCTTTGTTAACATCCTCCATATCTAATGAAATCCATTGGAGGTCGTACTCTAAATCTTCTAGATTTAATTCCTTATTTAATAGCTTTTCTAGTCTTTCAATTTTTAATTCTAATGTCGGCAATTTTCCTCACTTCCACCTATTAATAAGATTCCTCTCTTAACCATTTAATTGGATTAATATATAAATCTCTAATATCCTCTCTTTCAAACATTAACATCGCTAACCGCTCTAATCCTAAGCCCCATGCTAATACTCTCGTAGGATTTTTAATACCCCATGGATAGGTCACTTCAGGTCTAAAAATTCCAGAACCGCCCATCTCTAACCATTCCCCTAATTTATCATAATATACCGCTACTTCCATGCTAGGTTCTGTATAGGGAAAGAAACCAGGTCGAGTAATAATTTTTTCGAACCCTATTTTTTTATAAAATTCTGAAATAACTCCGATTAAATCACATAATGTCACATTCTCATCTATTATAATACCTTCTATTTGAGTAAATTCTGCTAAATGAGATTTGTCCACTTTTTCATTTCTAAAGACTCGATCAATCGAAAAGACCTTAATAGGGGGCTTATCATTATTTCTATAATATTGTGCTAATCTTCTAATTGTAGTCGCCGTTGTATGCGTTCTTAGAATAGTTTGCTTCGCAATGTCTTCATCCCAATTATAACCCCATCCGATTGAACCAGAATCTCCTCCGTTTGTATGAGTGGTTTTTACGGCTTCCACGCGATCTTTTTCGGGTAATTTAGCAACTTTTGGATTTTCAAGATAAAAAGTATCATGCAACTCTCGTGCAGGATGATCTTGAGGTTGAAATAATGCATCAAAATTGAAAAAAGCACTTTCTATTATGGGTCCTCTAATCTCAGTAAATCCCAAAGAGAGAAAGATTTCACGGATTTTATTGATTAGGTTAATCATAGGATGTATTTTTCCTCCTTTTAATAATGGGCCGGGTTTATTGACATCAAAAGGTTTTAGTTCATATTTTTCCCATGTTCGGGAAGTTATCATTTCTGAGGTTAATTTACTTATTTGATCCAATTCTTCAATATCAGAAATTTTTATAGTTTTTCCTTTTTCTGTTAAATATATTAATCTCTGAGTTTTTCTTTTTTTTTTAATTAATTGTCTCTTATTCAATAAATCAAGAGATTTTTTATCTTTTTTTGATAATTCTGAATAATCCAAATTAGGGTTGGCTTTAAATTTTTTTAAACATTTCTCAAGGTCCGTCTCAGGAAACTTCTCTTCAATAAGAAAAATTTTATTTTCACCAGTCGCTTTACTTTGAGCTATCCATCGATTTTTTTTCATATAAGATATTCCAATAAAAAATAACTTTTCATTCAATTCTGAAAACTTTTGGAAATCTTTTAAAGGAATTTCTTTAATATTCTTTTCTAATAGTATATTAAGTAGCTGTCTTTCAGGAAGCCCTTTTTTTAAATATAATAAACCTTCATCATTTAATGATACTTGATCTATCTCTTTTTCATTAAATCCTCCCAAACTTTTCTCTTGTAACTCATTTATTGCTGACATTAACACAATATAATCAATATCTAAATCTCCTGCTAAATTTGAGGCAATATATGTGTCTTTATTGAACTTTCTAAGATTTTTTAAGACTTCAATTGTTCTTTTGTGTAATTTTATAGTCATGATGAAAAAATTTCAATTGTTCTAAATTTTATTATATTCTTTCTAAATTATTGTTTTATTTAAGTTTTTTGATTTAAGTATACTTATCTTTAATTAGATTTAACTTAAATTACTCTATCTTTAATTAAATATCTTTTTTACTTATTGACATAGATTTATAAATTTTGGTAATCATAAATAATCCGCAGCCAAGAGAATATCCTTAAATTATATAAAATTATTCTCTTGGCGGAATAAAGAAATTAAAAAAAGCAAAGTATGGAATTGAATTTTTTAAAATACTAAGTCTATTTAGTTTCAAAATTTTGCTCAATTCATTCCAATTCATACTTAAAAAATAAAATATTTTATATCTAAAAAATATTTATAGTTTTTTATTCAAATTTATCTCTCTTAAATCTAAACAATAATTATTCTTTACTAATATCTTAGCTTAGAAAATTCTTTTATTCTCGAAGATTTCTCCTAATATTAGTAGAACTAATTTTTTTATTATTATCTTTAAGAATAGGTATTAAAACAATAATTAATGGACTTAGACCTCTCTCCATTCTGAGGTTATTTATTTCTATAGCATTGGTATAAGTTTCATGACTTGCAACTAAAACTTCATATTTTTTTTCATGGGCAGGAGGTCCATAGGGATCATTTAGTTCCACAATAGACACTCTATTCAAATTTGAAATCGATTTTATGTATTCTTCAATGTATTTTTTACGAACTTTATAATTTTCTAATTTTGAAGCATATTTTTTATTTTTTAACAATTGATCTGTAGTTAATCCAATTACAATTTTTTCTGCGACTTTTAAAGCGGTATTTATAAGTAGCTTATGACCTTCATGGAGATGATCAAAAGTTCCCCCTAATCCTGCTAATTTAAACATATTTTCACTCCATTTTAAAAATCAAAAAGAATTAATGTTTATTGATAGCAACTCTTTTACCTTGAGAAGGAACTGTGTCCTTTTTTAGCTTAACAGAATAGATCTTTGTAATAAACATGTTTCCTCTACATTGCCTACATTCATCTGATTGTTTATATACAAAATCTCCTTCTTTATAATGACGAACTTCAGTTATATCACAATTATTACATTTTAAAATTGTTAGTGTCCTTCTTAGTGGCTCTCCTGGTTCTTTTTTATATTGTAAAATAAATGAGGCAAAACATACAAGGGTTATTCCAATAAAAAAATTAGTATAAGAAGAATCTAACCCTAAATCTAATCCACCATACATAATAACAATCCCTAAGATTAAAAGAGCAATCACTATTATATTCTTGATAATTTTTTTCCAAGAAGTCCCCTTCTTCAGCTCTTCTTCTTCGTCTTCTTCTTCTATCATTCAATATATCAATTTTTATTATGCTAATTATAGATAGCTTTTAATTATAAATAAATTATTTCCATTTATTTTATTTGACGACATTTTTAATCGAAAAGATGTATTAAAGGTCATTAATAAAAAGACAAAATAATTATAACAACAAAATTTTTAATTTTAATTAATTTTTATAGGTAAATAAATAATTAAAATAACTCTATTATTTGTAAAAAGAGATTAAAAAAATAATTATGATTTTGCAATTAGCCCAATTGTTTGGACAAGAAGGAACAGATCCTTTCAGTTTAATTTTTAATATTCTGTTTTTTGTTCTAATTTTCATTTCTATGTTTTATGGGCAGAAGATTCAGGCGTGGAAAGCCAGTAAAGATATTGAGGCAGCATTAGAAAAGCTAAAGACTTGGCGAGATGAAAGCAAACAAATCCTTTTAAATAAATTTAAACAATTTACCAGTAAGGAAGAAACAGACAAAGATTTAATGCTTAAGATTGAGGACTTTATAAATTTTATTACAATTGGTCCTGTGGATCTTGATCCTAGCGGGATCATTCCCAAATTTGACCACATTGTAAATGTGAGGGATAATCGCTATGAAGAAGAAGTTTCTAAATTAGCTCCTAATGCCGATAATGTACAAAGACAGAATTTAGAAAATCTATTAGAAGCAACTATGGCTGTCGATTTTGTATATCGTTTAATAAAACATTATCTAATTTTAGGTAAAAAATCCAAATCGATGCTCTTATTAATGCAGATTGCAATGCAATTATCATTGATCATGGCAATGGCAAAATCATATTATTATGCAACAAAAGCTTTTTCAGAGGGAAGTCCCATTGGAGATGGTTTAGGAGCAATGGTAGCAGGGAGTCTCGTTCGAAATATATTAGGCAATGGTCAAACTGAAGCTGTGGAAATAGAGAAGGATACCATTTATCAAGAATTAACTTTTGAAGAAAGAATTATCTTTGTAGTTAGGGCAAAAGGTCCAGGTGGATGTGTGGGAAAACCCGGTAAAGCCATTAAAGATTTGGTTGAAAAACATGGAGATTCTATTTCTCGAATTGTTATGATTGATGCTGGATTAAAATTGGAAGGAGAAAAAACAGGGTCAATTGCCCCTGGAGTAGGTGCGGCGATAGGAGGAATTGGAATAGAAAAATATTTTATAGAAGAATCATCAACGGGGAAAAAAATTCCTATTGATGCATTCATATGTAAAGAATCTCTAGAAAATGCTATAACAACAATGTCAAAATCAATTACGTCTTCTGTACCTAATATTGTAGAGAAAATCAAAGATACAATAAGAAGCCGAACTGAAAAGGGATCAAAAGTAATAATAGCTGGAATAGGAAATACAATTGGTATAGGGATTTAAAAGAATCCAAATTTTTCTCTCCTAAACTCTGAATTTAAAGCTTTTTTAATTTACCTTTCTAATTCTTTCTTTAATTTATTCTCTATAATATAAAATTCAATTATTCTAATACCAACCTTATATATTATTGTTAAAGTTTTCACTAAATTCATATAATATCTTTAATTATAATACCAACACGTTAATAAGCAATTAAAATAAAAAAAAGTAAATTAGATTTAGTTTAATTTTATTTTTTCTTTGTTGAAAATGATGATTTCGAGTAAATTAGAATTAATGAAATTGAAAGAAAAAAAAGTTTTTTTCTTTGATTTAGATGGGACTGTGTATCTCGGAGATAAATTGTTTGAGGGAGTGCTCGAATTAATTCAATTATTAAAAGAGAGAAATGATAAACAACTCTTTTTTCTTTCAAATAATTCAAGTAAAAGCACATCAGATTATTTAAAGAAATTAAAACGACTAAAATTGAATATAGAAGAGCATAATATCATTTTATCTCAACATCCTACAATTTTTTATCTAAAAAATAAGGGATATCATACTATTTTTTTAATGGGAACATCATCATTGAAGAAAGAATTTATAGAAGAAGGATTTAATCTTACAGAAGAAAGTCCAGAAATCTTAGTTTTAGCCTTTGATCAAGAATTAACCTATGAACGCCTTGTTAAAGCCTCTTACCTTCTTCAAAAAGGTATCCCTTATATTGCTACTCATTTAGATAATCGATGTCCTACGGAGAAAGGCTATATACCTGATGCGGGAGGTATCGCAGCTCTTTTAGAAAAAGCAACGGGTCGCATGCCTAGGGTATTCGGAAAACCAAATAAAGAAATGCTATTATTTAAGCTACAACAAATAGGGATATCTCCAGAAAATGCGGTAATATTTGGAGATAGATTATATACTGATATTAAGATGGGATTAAATTCTGGGATTACAACATGTTGCGTACTTTCTGGTGAGACGACATTAGATATGATTGAGCAAAGCAAGAACAAGCCAGATTTTATTATAAATGGAATTTGGGAACTAATAGATATTTTAAAATAAAAGATATATATCAATAATCTATAAAAATCTCCTTTAAGAAACTTTTTAGCTTTATTATATATATCTCAATATAGGATAATTTTTTTTAAAACCTAGAATTTATAAATACTAAATATTAAATCAAAATTTGACGATCTATATTATATATATTATAGACTCATCAATTTAATTTACCCCATATTACGAAGAGGTTTAACTAAATGTCAGATATAGAAAATAAAAAATATATTTACGATTTTAAAGAGGGAAAGAAAGAGTTAAAAAGCCTGCTTGGCGGAAAGGGAGCAAATTTGGGGGAAATGACTAATTTAGGGCTCAATATCCCTCCCGGTTTTACGATAACTACCGAAGCTTGCTTAAAATATTTTAAGAATCCGGAAGCTATTATGAATGAATTAAAACCAAAAGTATTAGAACATCTTAAAAATCTGGAGCAAAAAACTGGAAAAAAATTTGGAGATACAAATAATCCATTATTAGTGAGTGTTCGAAGTGGAGCTCCAATGAGTATGCCGGGAATGATGGATACGGTTCTCAATTTGGGATTAAATGACCAAAGTGTTTTAGGATTATCAGAACAGACTAATAATCCGCGTTTTGCTTATGATTCCTATAGAAGATTTATTCAGATGTTCGGTGATGTTGTAATGGGAATTAGCGATGAAAAATTCGAGAGAATCTTAGAGATATATAAAAGAGAAAAGGGGAGAAATGCAAAAGATACTGATTTAGAATTAAAAGATCTACAAGATATTATCGCGGACTATAAAAAATTATATGAAAAGGAGATGGGCTCACCATTCCCTCAAGATCCTTTTGAACAATTATTTCTCGCCATTGAAGCAGTATTTAAATCATGGAATAATAAAAGAGCAATTACTTATCGAAAAATTAATGACATTCCCAATTTTGGAACTGCTGTAAACATTCAAACCATGGTGTTTGGAAATAAAGGGTGGGATTCTGCCACGGGTGTTGCATTTTCAAGAGATCCATCAACGGGAGAAAAAATCCGTTTTGGAGAGTATCTAAAGAATGCACAGGGTGAGGATGTGGTAGCGGGAATAAGGACACCAAGAAAAATTGAAGAGATGAAAGATGATTTCCCAGAAATCTATACTGAACTAATAAATACTTTAGAAAAACTGGAGCAACATTACAAGGACATGCAGGACATTGAATTTACTATAGAAGATGGAGAACTCTTTATTTTACAAACCAGAGACGGCAAACGGACTCCTTCTGCAGCTGTTAAGATCTCTGTAGATATGGTAAAAGAAGGATTGATTTCTAAGGAGAATGCCATAATGAGTCTGAATGCTAACAAAATTTCTAAATTGTTATTTAAAAGTATTGATGAATCTGGAATCGTCCATGTATTAGCACATGGGATAAATGCGTCTCCAGGGGCTGTATCAGGAATCGCAATTTTTGATGCTGATAAGGCAGAAAAAATGGCAAATGAAAGTGATAGTGATATAATTTTAGTTAGACCTCAAACTAAACCAGAAGATATTCATGGATTATATGCTTCCTCTGGGGTATTAACTCGTTTTGGAGGCAAAACTTCTCATGCTGCGGTAGTAGCAAGAGGGATGGGTAAGCCAGCTGTTGTTGGTGCTCAAGATATAGAAATAGATTTAGAAAATAGACTGTTCACAGTTGCAGAAACAGTAGTTAAAGAAGGGGACTATGTCACAATTGATGGAACAACAGGTAGAGTTATTGAAGGTAAAGTTCCCTTAATAGAACCCGAAATTAAGGGAGAATTTCTCGAACTATTAGAAATGGCTGATGATATAAGAGAAATTGGAGTAAGAGCCAACGCAGATACTCCTGTCGATGCTCAAAAAGCATTAGATTTTGGAGCGGAGGGAATTGGCTTATGCCGTACAGAACATATGTTTATGGCACAAGAGCGTTTACCTGTAGTACGTAAGATGATTATGGCACGAACAAAAAAGGAACGAATGGAAGCCTTAGAAGAGATATTACCTTGGCAGCAGAATGACTTCTATGAAATTTTTAAAATCATGAAAGGAAAGGCTGTGACAATTAGATTACTTGATCCTCCACTTCATGAATTTTTACCAGATCTTTCAGAGGTCTTATTAGAAAGACAACAATTGATGATGACGAATGAATTATCGAAGTCCTTATTACATGCAAGTCCTTTAGATGAGCAATTAAATGAAAAGAAAGATTATATTACTCTAATCAGATCATTATCCGAGGAAAATCCAATGATGGGATTAAGAGGGTGTCGATTGGGTGTTACTTGGCCTGAAATTAATGAAATGCAAGTACGAGCAATATTCCAAGCGGCATGCGAACTTAAAAAAGAAGGAATAGACATAATTCCTGAAATTATGATACCACTAGTCGGTATGGTCTCAGAACTAAAATTAGTAAAAAATCAATTAGTACAAGTCGCTCAAGAAGTAATTGAAAAATGTGGGGTTAATTTAGAATATAAATTTGGAACAATGATCGAAATACCCAGAGCAGCCCTTACTGCTGATGAAATTGCGCAAGAAGCAGAATTTTTTAGCTTTGGGACTAATGATTTAACTCAAATGACATATGGATTTTCTCGAGATGATGCGGAGAGTAAATTTCTCCCAATTTATTTAAATAAACAAATTTTGGAGCAAAATCCCTTTGATACGATTGACCAAATTGGGGTAGGCGAATTGGTTAAAATAGCTATAAAAAAAGGGAGAAGTGCCAACCCTAATCTTAAGTTGGGTGTATGCGGTGAACATGGCGGCGAGCCAGATTCGATACATTTCTTCCATAAGATCGGATTAGATTATGTTTCTTGTTCACCTTACCGAATCCCTATTGCACGAGTTGCAGCAGCACAAGCAGCTATTCAAAACAGGAAATAATTTTTTATTTTTATCTTGAATATCAAAAACTATTTTTACTTATTAAAAATTTATTTTGATATTATTTCGATTCTGAGGCGCAAAAATTTTATCATTTTTAATATTTGCATTAAATAATATGAACGGAGAATGAATATTATGAGTCTTAGTTTAGATGAGAAAATAGAATTACTTCAAGAAGTAGGCGAAGAGATCATTGAATTAGATGAATTGCGGGAAATGATCCAATGGAAGATGGAACATGGAAAAGAAATATCTGCGTACGATGGATTTGAACCTTCTGGCAATATTCATATTGCTCAAGGATTATTAAGGGCGATTAATGTCAATAAAATTACAAAATGTGGTATTAAATTCATTTTTCTTATAGCAGACTGGCATGCGGCTGCAAATCAAAAATTTAGTGGCGATTTAGAGGTTATTAGAAAGGTAGGAGACTTTTTTAAGGAAGTCTGGGAAGTTTGCGGTATGGATTTGGAAAAGGTAGAGTTTAAATACGCGTCTAATATAGTGAAAGATTCTAAATATTGGGAAATGGTTCTTAAAATTGGGATTAATAACACTCTCAATAGAATCATTCGGTGTACCCAAATAATGGGAAGAAGTGAGAGCGATACCCTTTCCGCATCTCAAATTCTCTATCCACTAATGCAAGCAGCAGATATTTTTTATATGGATGTTGATATTTGTCAACTAGGATTAGACCAGAGAAAAGTTAATATGCTCGCTCGAGAGGTTTCAGACCTCTTTAATCGACCAAAACCAATAGCTATTCATCATCATATGCTGATGGGATTATTGCCTCCAGCGGAAATCACTGGTAAGGGAGTTGATAGAGAGATTGAATTAAAGATGTCCAAATCAAATCCCGATTCAGCAATTTTTATGCTTGATTCTCCAAAAGATGTTAAAAGAAAGATTAATAAAGCATATTGTCCACCAGAACAAATTTCAGATAATCCTATTTTAGAATATTGTAAATATATCATTTTTGAATTAGCTGAAAGTTTCTATATTGAGAGACCCGAAAAATATGGTGGAGATGTTGAATACACCTCCTATAAAGATTTAGAAAAAGACTATAAAGAAGGTAAGCTAAATCCACCTGATCTTAAGCCTGCTGTGGCAAAATACATTAATAACTTTCTTGAGCCTGTAAGAAAACATTTTGAAACGAATAAAAAAGCCAAAGAATTATATCATTTTGTGCAAAAAGAATATAATAAAGCACATGCTTAAATTATTTTGGAAGTGTTAAATTGCTTATGACCGAATATCATATATTGATACTTGGTGATTCTCATATACCTAACAGGGCTAGAGAAATTCCAAAAGCTATATTAGATGATATCAGCAATTTAGCAAATCAAGAATTATTTGATTATACATTTTTTACCGGAGATTTAATTAATTATGAAGAATTTATTAGTTTTCTTGAGTCAAAAACTAAAAAGCCTCTATTTAGAGTTATGGGAAACATGGATTATTATGCAGGAAAGAGAGATTATCCTATTTATCAAAACTTAGAAATTTCTATAAATGAAATTAATCAAGAAAAAGTAATTATTGGAATGACTCATGGTTCAGAAATTAGAAATAGGGGTAATCATGCAGAACTAGAAGCTTTAGCAAGAAATAAAGGATATAATATCTTAATATCGGGGCATACTCATCAGGAGGAAGTTGTGCTCAGAAAAAGTGGTATTTTATTGCTAAATCCCGGAAGTATTACAGGCGCATGGTCATTTATAGCAAGTGGGATACCCTCTTTCATTCACCTTATTTTGAACTCAAAGAATGGCGATATAAAAGTTGAGCTAAATCAATTAGAACAAAAAAATGGACAAATTAATAAAATTAAATCTTATTTTGTGTTTGAAAATAATCAAATTAAGCAAAAATATTAAACTAAAATAATAATTTGAAAACCTCATACAATATCTCATTATTAGAGTGGTATTAGAAAAAGTATTTATTCCTTGCTAATTTTTCTTTTATGAAACAATTATGGCTGATATTCATTTTAATAAAGATCAAGGGTCAAAACTAAAATTATTTACACCTGGACCCGTATTTGTGCCAGAGTGGGTTTTAAAAGAATTATCAAAACCAAATGACACTCATCGTTCTGTTCCCTATCAAGAAATGCATAAACAAGCAAGAGAAGGCATTCAAAAGCTTTTATATACTGAGAATGACTGTTTTATTTTCACTTCTAGCGCAACAGGGATTATGGAAGCATGTGTAAGGAATCTTGTTAATAAGGATGAAAAAGCGTTATTTCTCTCAATAGGAGCATTTGGGGATAGATGGTATGAAATAGGGGTAAAAAATGGAAAGAACGCGATTAAGGAAGGTGTTGAATGGGGTAAAGCATTAAAACCAGAAATTGTAAAAGATATTCTCTCAAAAGATCATTACAGCGCTGTTTTTCTGCAGTCGAATGAAACTTCAACAGGAGTATATAATCCTATGGAAGAAATTATACCAATAATTAAAGATTCTGGCGCTTTAGTGTGCGTTGATACAACTTCTTCTATTGCTGGAGTTAAAATTGAAATCGATAAATTAAGGATTGATGTATGTCTGGCATCCGTTCAAAAATGCTTAGCCTTACCTCCTGGATTAGCCATAGCATCGATATCACAACATGCATTAGAAAAAGCGGAAAAAGTAGAAAATAGAGGGTTTTATTTTGATTTTGTGTATTTTAAAAAGAAGAGCAATTCAAATGAAACACCCACCACGCCTCCTATACCACAAATACGCGCATTAGTTGCGCAATTAGATTATATTTTAAATGAAGAGGGGATCGAAAATAGATTTATACGCCATACACGGTTAGGAAAACGAACGCGAATTTGGGCACGAGATATGAATTTAGAGATGTTCCCTGAAAAGGGATATGAATCCAATACGGTATCAACGATGAGAAATTCAATCAATTTAGATTGCGGAAAGATGGTTAATGAAATGCTCTCAAAAGGATATAGAATTGTGAATGGATACGGTGATCTTGCAAATAAAACATTTAGAATTGGTCATATGGGTGAAATAACAATAAAAGATTTGGAAGAAATGTTAGAAACCCTTACAGATGTAATATCTGCTCAAAGATTAAATAAAATTTCCACTAATTAAATAGTCCATTTATTTTTTATTTTTTAAGTATAAAGGTTTATTTTTTAGTTTTTAAATAATTTCCAGAAACTTTTTTCCTATAATCTCAAACATGTCTTGAATATTTTCACCGGTTAATGCAGAAGTTTCGAAATATTGCAGATTTAACTTCTCTGCAAGTTCTAAAGCATTATTTTGTTCAATTAATCTTTTTTCATTTAAGTCATTTTTATTTCCAATCAGAAATCCAATTAATTCCTTTTTATTTTTAAAATTCTTCTGAATATCTTCATACCATTTATTAATATTCTTAAAACTGTCCTTATTTGTCAGATCAAAAACCAATAATACTACTTCTGCTCCTTGATAATAGTGAATGCGCATAGAATTGAATTTTGATTGCCCTGCTAAATCCCAAAATACTAATTGAATGTAGTTTCCATCAATTTTTATCATCTTTTCAGATATATTTACACCCAATGTAGGTAAATATGTTCTTGTAAACGCATCATCCGTTAATCTTAATATGATAGAAGTCTTGCCAACCATTGGATCTCCACAAACTATTGTTTTTAATTTTAGATCAATATTTTCTGTTGTTAAAGCACCTTCTTTTCTTAAAGAAGGAAATTCTTCAATCTTTCTCTTAGAAATTTCTTTTTGTTTTAAATCTGTTAGAATAAAATCAATTTGAGTTTGAAATTCTGAAATAATGTGAGCTAATTTTAATTTATCTGATGAGTGTTTTTCAATATATATGATTTCTTCTATAAGCTCATTAAAAACTTCTTCAAGATATTTTTGTGCTTTATAAAAGATCGCATCATCAGCTTCATTAAACAGTAAAAAAAGTGAAGATTGGCCAATTTCTCCTCGCCTATCTTGATCCTTCCATTTTATGAATTTAATGATTGCTTTTAAATTCCGAGAAGGAAAGGGTATAGTAATTAGTGACTTCGGAATATGATTGTCTTCTCCCGTGAGTAAGGAAACCGCTTTAATTCCGCATAGTACTCTTAATTGTTCATCTAATTCTTCGGGGAGCCAAACAGTAGGGGTGACGCCTTTAATATCAAGGAATTCTATATACACCAACCCTTTAATTAACCGTGTCATATATGCTTAGCTCATAACAATAATAAAATAACACTTATTTTAATATTGATATTTTTTATTTATTTTATTAAAGTTTTTTCAAATTACTAAAAATATAATTATAGTAAAATTCAATTCTAATAAAAATCATTTAAAATATTTATAGTGATTAAAAGTTGAAATAAATTGTAAATAGAAAATAGTGTATAAAGTTTGAAAATGGCACGTAAAGAAAAATATATCAATGAATTTGATATTAAAAAAGGGAGTATTGAAGAAACAATGCTTGGTCCTTTATGGGCTCGCGCAATCTATTCTCAATTATATCCCAGTTTGTTAAATGACCAAAAAGCGATTGAAATTATTAAAAAAATTGATTATAATTTTTCAGAAATGGATCAAATCTTAGGAGAATGGCGTTCTATTGGATTAATGATAAGAGCACGAAGTTTTGATGATGCTTTAAAGAATTATTTAAAGAATTATCCTTATTCGACAGTTATAAATATAGGAGCTGGACTCGATACTACATTTTTTCGAGTTGATAATGGCAAAATTACAATGTATAACATAGATTTGCATAATGTAATTAACTTTCGAGAAAAATTAATTGAAGAAACTGAAAGAAATCGAAACATTGCGCGATCAGTATTTAATAATGATTGGATGGATGAAATTAATTTTTCAGAGAACAAGGGTATATTTCTTATCGCAGGAGGCTTTATTTATTATTTTAATGAAGAAGAGATATCCGCTTTCTTGAAAAAGTTAGCAAATCGATTCCCAGCTAGAGAAATAATATTTGATGCGGTCTCGAACTTAGCGTTAAAAGTTGCGAATAAAAGAGCTAAGAGAGCTAAAAGTGAATTAAGATTTAAATTTGCGATTGATGATCCATATAACTCAATTCCTAAATGGTCAAATAAAATTGAGATAAAAGATTGTTATGTTATCGGGGATCGTACATCAATTAATAAAAATTGGAAATTCAAAACAAAGCTTATGAATAGAATTTCTAATTGGTTAAAAACAGCACGCATAATCCATTTAAAATTCCTTAAATAATTTTATACTTTCTACTAATAATTAAATATTACTTTAAAACTGAAAAATGAATCTTATAGAACCTTTAAAGTTTTGACATCTATTATACTTTTTATTTCCAATCTGAATTATTTAAGGTGAGAAAAATTTAATTATATAAGTTATATCTATAACAAATTACAAATAACAATAATTAAAAAATTTTTAAGGTGAATAATTTTTGTGGTATTTTTGGCCTTCAAAAGTAATTTATGGGGAAAATGCCTTAGATTTTTTAGAAAATATTGCTGGAAAAAAATGTTTTATAGTTACTGATGACGTTATGAAAGATTTGGGATATGTCGATATTTTAACTAAAAAATTAAAAAGTCTTGGAAGAGAATATGAGATCTATACGGGCGTTCACCCAGATCCCCATGAAGAAGATGTATTAGAAGCGAGAGAACAATGTCTTTCCTATCAACCGGATTTAATTATTGCTTTGGGTGGTGGTTCGGTCATGGATGTTGCTAAAGCTGTATTAGCGTTATATGATTATCCAGAATATACTCTAGATGATCTATATCCAATGAATTCCGAATTGTATAATTTAGGCAAAAAAACCCAGCTTATTTCCATACCTACGACTTCGGGAACTGGTGCCGATAATACATTTGCGATAATTATCTCTAAAAAAGAAGAGGGAATTTGGAAAAAATTAATTCATGCACATAAAGGTTTAGTATCTTCATATACCATTTTAGATCCCATTTTTCCAGCGGGAATGCCTCCTAGATTAACTCTTAACACTGCCTTTGATGCGCTAGCTCATTCGTTTGAGAACTTCGCAAATACTTGGCGTAATGAGTTCTCGAATGCTTTAGGTTTAAAAGCAATAGAATTAATATTTGAATATCTTCCCAAAGTATATAACAAAAATGATAATATGGAAGCAAGAGATATGCTCCATCAAGCAGCAACAATAGCAGGAATAGCAATGGGTAATTCTAGCGTTCATATTGGTCACTCTCTTGCCCATAGTTGGGGAAGTATCTTTAAATGTGCCCATGGAGAAGCAGTTGGAATTTTAACTAGTTATATAGTCCAATATC
Source organism: Promethearchaeota archaeon (assembly GCA_016839555.1). Taxonomy (GTDB): domain Archaea; phylum Asgardarchaeota; class Lokiarchaeia; order Sigyniarchaeales; family SOKP01; genus TEKIR-8. The sequence continues at coordinate 54,189 of JAEOUA010000004.1, read as the reverse complement.
TTTTAAATAATCCTGAAAGTGATGAAGTAAAAAATATTTATGCTAAAATGGCAAGGCAATTAGGATGGTCTGAATGGGCAGATTCTATTGATGATGCGGCATATTCAGTTGTAAGAAAAATTAAAGAATTACAAGATAAGGTAGATTTTCCTAAAAATTTTGCTGAGACAGGAGTATCTAAGGAAGATATGGAGACAAACCTAGATATGATGGTGGAATTAAGTTTTCAAGACCCAACCATTACTATGGCACCTCGCTCAATTAATGCTGAACAAATTAAAAAGATCTATAGATATGCCTTTGAAGGAAAGGATATAGATTTCTAAGTTAATTCTTTTTTTTTATTCTTTTCTATTTTCTAAAGCTTAATATATTTAAATATTAAATATTATTTATTGATAAATAGCGAATTATTAAAAATTATCAATAATACCTTCTGATTACTAAAATGGATTTATCAATTGAAGAAAGAAAAAATTTAAGAAATCTTGAGATAAAAATTGGTGGGTCTATACCAAATGTAACGGAGCTAAGACCTTATTTAATCGGATATAAAGCAATTGAAAACCATATAACGAGATTAAGTCTATTTTCTTGTAGTTTTGAAAATATTCCAAAAAACATTGAAGAATTCCAACATCTTAAAAGATTGTATTTAAGGGGAAATAATATAACAACCCTTTCTCAAGAAATATTTTCTCTAAAAGAACTTCAATTTCTAGATTTGAGTGAAAATCGATTAAATTACATTTTAGATGAGATATATTTGTTAAAATCGCTTAAAGAATTACATCTTGAAACTAATGAAATAAAAACCATTCCAGAAACTATTGGAGAGTGTGAACAACTTGAATTTTTAGATCTTAGCGGTAATAAAATTAACCAAATCCCTGAATCTATTGGAGGTTTAAAAAGCTTAAAATTTCTTGATTTAAGTAATAACGAGATTAATAGTTTACCCAAATCCATAGGTTCTTTAGATGCTCTCCAGTTTTTATACTTGGGAAATAACAATTTAAAAACTCTTCCAGACACAATTGGTTCTCTTAAATGTCTTAAACGGTTGAACATTAGAAATAATAACTTGACTGCACTTCCCTCTTCATTTGGTTCCTTAGAATCTTTATCTTCATGCTTTCTGAAGGGTAATTATCTTCAAGAACTTCCAAACTCAATTGGTTTATTAGAGAATTTAAATTATTTAGGACTAAATTCTAATTATTTAAGAGAGCTTCCAGATTCTATTGGGAAATTATATGATTTGGATAATTTAAGTTTGGGAAATAATCATCTTAAAAATTTACCAAATTCGATAGGGAATCTAAAATCCCTAATAAGATTTGATCTTCAACGAAATCAATTAATGCAGCTACCAGAAACTATTGGAAATCTGAAAGATTTGCAATATTTATTGATAGATAATAATGAACTTGCCTCTTTACCAAATTCTATAGGATCACTACAGAAATTATTATCTTTGAAACTAACACAAAATAATATCACAGAACTACCAAATGCAATTAGAAATTTGAGCTCCTTAAAGGAATTATTTTTATATGATAATAGACTAAAAACTGTCCCCCAATCAATTGGAAATATGAAGGGATTAGAAATATTAGACTTAAGTAGTAATAATATTGAAGAATTACCTGATTCTCTTTGTGAGCTTGAAAGTTTAAAGGAATTAGATCTATCTACTAATAAATTAGAAACAATTCCAGAATGTATCGGGAATTTACGCTCTCTTAGATATTTAATCTTAGGATTTAATCGATTGGTTAAAATTCCGGAGTCTATAGGTCAATTAAATAATTTAAATACTTTGGATTTAGGGAAAAATGCTTTATCTAGAATACCAGATTCTATTGGGGAATTAAAATCATTAAAGTTTTTATATCTTTATTATAATGATTTTATAGAAATTCCAGAAACATTTGGCTTACTTAAAAATTTAGAATATTTAAATTTGAGTAATAATAAATTAGAAAATATTCCAAATTCTATTGGTTCACTTAATTCTCTTGAATATCTCCTTCTTAAATCCAATAAATTAACTAATATTCCCCAATCTATAAAAGAAATTGATAATTTAAAACATCTTGATATTCAAAAAAATACTTTTGTTGAAAAACCCAAAATTTTGAAAAAATTAGAAGAAAAAGATGTGAAAATCATTATTTAATTTTAATGCTTATAAAGAATATTTTTGTTTGGAATAAGTCCTATTAGTAAAGACATACACATTATTTTTTCCATTTTGATTTAGAGGTTTTTCTAATCTCATTTCTATTAAAATAGGATCATTATGTGTTCCGCGCGGGCTTTTTTTCACCTTTTTATTATTATATAAAATATGTAAAGCATTCTGATGAATATATGTATCTGTTTTTCTTCCCATGATAATAACGTCTGCTCCTCTTTCTATATAACCATTATTTATTTTTATAGTTGCTAATCTAGATTTATCATCATAATTTATTATTTCTCCTACTTTTATATACCGATAATGAGAGAGATTATAGGGATAATTGTGTTGATGATCTTCTTCGGTCATTCTTTTAAAATAAAACCCAGGCGTGAAACCACGATTATATACTCTTTTTAACTCAGTAATCCATTTACCAACTTTATCTTTATTAAACGTTCCCTCATAATAGGCATCAATAGCTTCCCGATATATTTTACTTACGATTTCTACATAATGGGGGTGCCGCATGCGACCTTCAATCTTAAAAGCATCAATATTAGCTTCAATTAAATCGGGTATATAAGCAATAGTACATAAATCACGAGAATTCATAAAACGGACTCCATCATATATATATTCATGACTTTCCGCGTCCTTTACCCACCATCTCCTTCTACAAGGTTGAATGCAATTTCCCCTATTGGCAGATTTTTCTGGGGTCTCACATATATCCTGGGAAAAATAACATCTTCCACTTATGGAGGTACACATCGCACCATGTATAAATGTTTCTATTTCTGTTGAGACTAAATTTCTTTTAATTTCTTTAATTTTTTCTAAAGATAACTCGCGAGCTAAAATGATACGTTCTGCCCCCAATCTTTCGTAAAATCGAGCTGAAAGAGAATTTGATACATTACATTGAGTAGACACATGAAATGGGATTCCGATCCGTTTCGCGATCTCCATAGCTGCTAAATCATGTACAATTACGGCATTCACTCCTGCTTCATAAGAAATTTTAATTATTTTTTCTGTTTCATGCAATTCTTCATCATAGAGAAGGATATTAGTTGCAAGATATGCTTTAAGATTATGATATTCACAAAAATCCATGATTTTCCATAAATCTTTAATATGAATATTTTCGGATCTCATTCTCATATTATAGTTTTCCAGCCCAAAATAGACAGAATCCGCATATTCCGAAGCAGCTTTTATTGCTTTAAAGTTTTTCGCTGGGGCTAAAAGCTCTACTCTTTTCATTTTAAAAAGATATCTTATATAAATTTCAAGTCTAATAAAGAATTCTTAATACTTAATAATTTAAGAAATATTTTATCTATTTTTTTTAAATTAATTCTTTTGATGATCTTCTCTATAGGAGGAATCAAGAGAGAACCGTTTTTTTTAACTTTTGAACATGTTAAGCTAAATTTTTATAAGGTAATTTCAATTGCTATTATTTGATTTAGTATAATATACTCTTATTAGGTGAATTAAATGAATATTAATTTACTTTTATTTGGAAATTTAAAAACTAAAATAAGATCAAATAATATTACTCCTGGAAGCCCAGTCAAAATAAATCTGAATACAGAGGAAAAAATTTATACAATTTATGATATCTTAAAGAAATTTGGTTTAGAGGAGAATGAAATCAGTCATATTTTCGTGAATGGAAAATATTGCGGTATGGGAACAATACTTCATGAAGGTGATCGAGTCGGAATTTTCCCTAAAAATATGGGTTTAATTTTCGCGGAGATAGAAAAAAATAATTCAATTCGAATTCGCATTCAATTACCTAAGAATATAGAAGAAAAATTTAATAGATCAGAAGCATTCTTAAGTATACCAATGGGTAGCAATCTTAGATATTTACTTAAAAAACTTAATATCTTAGATGATTTTAATAGATTACAGATTTTTGTTAATGAAAATAGGTCTAAAGATTTAGCTTCCATTCTTAAAGAAGGGGATCAAGTGAAAATTGTATATTCATAGGTTTTGATACGATTTTTATACTTTTATAATGTCTCAATATTACTTAAACATCTTCAGGGGATTTTAAGAAATGATCTAAAATTTTTTTTTGGTAATTGAACCTTATTTCAACCCCTCCTCTCATTCCAGGAAGTTTATAACAACTTTCTGGTATCATTTGTTTAAAATAATTGGGATTATCTCGCTCTTCAATAATTTGGGATTTATATAGGATCTCATATATTTTATTTCCCGAAAATTGAATATCCTTAAAATATGGAATAGATTTTCTGTTTTTACTGATTTGTTCAATAATTTCATTGAGAGGATTCTCAGTTTCTTGAATACTTCCCTTCTCGTTAATTATTGATGTTTTATGAGTATATTCATTATAAAGACATATTATGCATTGTGGCCATCTTTTATGAAAGTAATTCAAAACTATATCCATTATTTTATGTTTCAGTAAGACTATCCCGTATAAGACCCCGCGATCATTCAATTTTGTGCGTGTAAATTGTTTTGCTCGATAGGCTTCTGTATTAAGTTCTTTCATCATTCTTATAAGTTTTTTTGCTAAGATAGTCCCAGAATTCCGAAGCACAACTTCAGGAATTTTTTTCATCTTTTGGATGAGATCTGTAGTAAAATCTTTATGGCGGGGTAAATTTTGGACTAATTCTTTATGAGAATATCCTCTAGCACGTCCGACTACTCTTAGTGGATCATTTTGATTTTTCTTGTTATTCATTTTAAACCTCTAAACAAAACTTGTAATTGTTGCTTGTTTTTGACCATTTATAGAAAGAAAAGGATCTGCTCTTTTTAATACCACACCTACTGCTTTTAAATCTTGACGTCTGTTAAATTTAAATTTTTGTGTCCTTAAATTGATTATTCGTTTCGCAGAAATAGAACCAATACCAGGTACACGAAGTAATTCTTTATAGGAAGCTTGATTTGGATCCACTAAGCTATGGTCGTTGAAATAATGGCGTGCAAAATGAATTTTAGGATCACCCTTCGGTAAATTTCCATCTTCATTAATAATTTCTTTTAAATCTTTTAGCTGATATTGATAAATGCGAAGGAGCCAGTCACTTTGATATAGTTGATGCTCCCTTTCTAAAGGAGCTCTTTTTTTATAAGCTAATGGTGTTCCCTTAATCGGAATAAAAGAAGAAAAATATGCTCTCCGAAGATCTACATTTTTATATTGCCAATCTATTCTCTTCAATAAATCTAAATCAGTTTCATTGTCGGCTGCTCCTACAACAAATTGAGTGGTTTGACCTCCATTTAGTATGGGTGCACCATCCCAGCGAAATTTCTTATATCCATCTTCTCGCCTTCCATTAATCATTTTTCTCTGGACTTCAATATCTTTATCATCTTTTATATCCTGTAATTTTTTTAGAGCTTGCTCATTATGGCGAATTCTTATTTTTTTGATCCATCTTTGACGCATTTCAATATCATTTTTAAAATCTTTTTGTTCTGCAATTTCAGCCAAATAATCTTTAGTAGAAGCCTCTGTATTAATAGAAATACGGTCAGAAAGTCTTATAGCTTCTTTAATAAGATATTGGCTTACGCCAGGTAGGCATTTAAAGTGAATATAGCCTTGAAAATGATATTTCAATCTAATCAATTTTATAGCATCTAACATCTTTTCTGTTGTAGTATCTGCACTTCCACAAACGCCGGATGAAATAAAAATTCCCTCAACCACATTCATCGAATATAGCTTTATAAATGTTTTAGCATATTCTTCTGGAGTAAAACTTACTCTTTTTTTACAATTATTGGAAAAACAATATTTACAGTTATAAATACAATTATTAGTATAGAGAGTTTTAAATAAGCTCATACATTTACCATCAGGCGTATAACTATGACAAATTCCAGCTCTTTCAGTCGCTCCGATCCAATAATTAGAATCTCCAAACAATTGTGGGTATTTTTCCGTCCGGCTTGAGGCTGTACTAGCGCAGATATCGTATTTTGAGTTTGCTCCGAGTATCTTTATTTTCTCTAAGGTAGAGGGCATGTTTAATCAATAAAGGAAAAAAAATTTTTTATATGAGTTTAAATAATTAGATTATTACAAAATCACTTATAAAAAGGAAGAGATATCTAATTTTCAAAATTTTTATATTTAAAAACTCATATTCTCCATAAAAACTATCATATTCATAAAAAGTTGGATTTATTGAATTTTATTTTTTAGCACATATCCATAAATTAAGAAAAAATTCAAAATAGCCTTTTTCTATATTTTCCTGCTTAAATCCTGATTTCTTTAGTTTATTCACGAGTTCTTGAAGATAATAAGCGTATTTATGTTCTTTAATCTCATCTGGACTTACTAAACGAAATTTTGACATTATTTTTAATGGTAAATGACTCCATTTAGCTGGAGTTGTTAAGAATAAAATCCCTCCTTTTTTTAATAAGTTATAACAATTCTTAAACAAAGAGTCTACTTTCTTGGGATCAATATGTTCAATAAATGCCAACATTGTAATGGTCTCAAATGTATTTTTTTGAAAGGAAAGCGCATTTTTTTCAGTTAAATCATAATTATTCAGTGAGAGATTTAAATTCTTAATCTTAATTGGAGTAATTATTTGATCAATACCCACTTTTTCTTGAAAGTCAGAATTAATGAGAAATAAAGGATAAGCCCCGCATCCAATATCTAAAATCTTGCCGTTCTTATTATACTTTTTGATAAATTTTTGAGCTAATTTCATCCTCTGAATAGACAAAAAGTTTTCTAATATGCCAAATCCACGAGTTGCTCTCAGCATTTAAATTATTATTAAAATTTTTGAATATTTTATATTTGATATATAAAATCATACTGCTTTTATTTATTTTTATGTGGTGGAACTTGCCAGTAAAAATTCTGAGGATTTTATATCATTAAACAAATAGAAGAGTATAAAAATATTATTTCTATTCATAATTATAAAAAATAAAAATAATGTTTTAAAAATGGACCAAAAAAGTACAAAAAGAATCTCTAAGGATGAATATTTTATGAGTATTGCACAAGTGGTATCTCAGAGATCCACTTGTATTAAAAGAAAAGTGGGGGCCGTATTAGTTAAAGATTCACATATAATATCAACAGGTTATAATGGCGCCCCATCGGGATTTAAGCATTGCACTAAAAAAACGTGTGTTAGAACAAACTTAAAACCCGGAGAAAAACCAGAACTCTGTCGAGGAGTCCACGCTGAATTAAATTGCATAATTCAAGCCGCTCTACATGGAACATCATTAAAAGGTTATACCACTTTATATTCTACAACTTTTCCTTGTATGAGTTGCTTAAAAGTGTTAATAAATGCGGGGATTAAACGACTTGTTTATAAAGAAGGGTATAATATGGAAAATAAAATAAAAGAAAATTTGTTAAAAGAATCAGATATTATAATACAAAAATATAGTTAAACTATAATTCTGAAAAAGATCTTATTTTTCAAATATAGAATATTCAAATTTTATAATTCGATTTATTTTATTCATAAGGAGAAAACCAAACTAATCTGTATTTTCATAATCTGATGATTATTTTAGTAAAAATCTTAAAATTGTTTAATTTTATGATAATAAGATAGAAAAATAAAAGTTCATTAGTGATCAGATTGATGAAAAAGAAACAAAAGATTATCATTATGAAATTCGGTGGGTCTTGTCTGAAAAACGTGGAATCTTTTTCCCAGACCACCGAAATTGTTAAAAAATATATGAAACAAGCAAATATAATTATTGTTACCTCCGCATTCAAGGGGATTACAGACCAGCTGATCAACTTTTATAATAAATCGTGTGGAGATGGAGAAAAAGATAATGAGAATTACCGTGAATGTCGTTATCTAATTGAATCTATAAGAAAAAAACATAAAGAATTCATTGATGAGAACATAAATAAAGAATCTGTGGAATATCAAGATGTTATAGACTTTTTAGAATCAAATATTAATGAACTTGTGCAATTAGGTAGAGTTGTTAGATTATTACGCCCCAGTTTAGATATATTAGATCTTATCATGAGCTATGGAGAAAAGCTCAGCACTTTTATTGTATCTAAATATTTCAATTCCATAGGTTTAAATTCAGAATTTATCTCTTCAGATGAAATAATACTCACTGATGATAATTTCGGAAGGGCTTTACCATTATTAGATGAAACAGAACAAAAAATTCAGCAACGAATATCTAATCTCATCAAATCTAATAAATGTGATTTGGTATGTGTTACTGGTTTTTATGGTTCCACGAGAGATAAAAAAATCACAACCCTTGGTCGGGGTGGGACTGATTTAACAGCGGCAATATTGGCTTATGGATTAGAACCTAATTTTGACTGTAAAGTAATATATTGGAAAGATGTTGAAGGATTTTTAAACGCTGATCCTAAAATTGCTCAACAGACCTCACTTCTTACTCAAATTTCTTACATAGAAGCAAAAGAATTAGCCTTTTTTGGATCGAAAGTACTTCATCCATTATGTTTGGATGTAAATGAAAAAAGGAATGTGCCCTCAGAAATACACCCCTTTGCTGATCCTTATTCGGAAAAATATACTACAATTACTAAGGAAGTACAAAAAGGAGCCACTTTGATAAAAGCTATAACTTCAATTAAAAGATTATCAATGGTTAAAATTGAAAGCGGAACGATGGTTTCTCTACCAGGAACCGCAGCAAAACTTTTTAATCTTTTAGGAGAAAATAACATAAATATAAAATTTATTTCACAAAGTTCCTCAGAAAATAATATTACATTTGGAATAGATTTGGAAGATTCTATGAAAGTTAGTTGTCTTCTTAGAAATTCCGATTGGTTTGGTAAACAATGGTTTTCTATCAAGATAGATAATGATATTTCCCTAATCGCAGTTATTGGTGCTGGAATGCTTCATACCCCAGGAATTGCTGGAAAAGTATTCACAACTTTAGGTAATAATGGAATTAATGTAAGGGCAATAGCACAAGGAAGTTCTGAGCTAAATATTACCATTATTATTAAGAGGGAAGATTGTGTGAGAGCGGTAAATGTATTATATGATGCCTTTATAAATAAAAAATTAATGCAAAATTAATCATTAATCAAAAAAATTCTTATACTTCTCTTTAGCTAATTTATTTCTTGATTCTTTCATTTTTAAAAACGTAAACTCATTTTTAAGAGCTTCATTGCAAATTTCTTTACCAATATTTACCATTGGATTATTTGCCCAGTTTACATCAAGCAATAAACATAGATAATAAATGCAAGATTGAATAAACGCTATTAAAATCCCAATATTTTTTTCATCAGGTGTTTGAATAGATATTTTAGCTGTCGGAACTTCTTGCTTGATTAGTGCTTGAAATGTAGCATCTGCTTGATAATTTATAACTTTATTTGCATTTTTTCCATTAAGATATGTAATTGATGAGTTTAATTTAAGATCAGGAAATTCTTCATTCACTATAAAAATTATTGGTATTACTATGCCTTTAGTTCCTCCCAATAAGAATTCTAGGACAGAATGTTGACAGAGTGGAGCTTCTTGATATGCTCCCATTAAGCCTCTTCCCACCTTTCCGGTGCTTTCAGAAATTTCTTGAACAAATAAACCAATGCTCCCGTCAAGATTTTTAGAATAGGGCATTGAAAAAATTATTTTGTATCCTTTTTTATGTAAATTATACAAATAAGAGGCAAATTCTAAAGAGGAATTGTTTTGAGTATTCATAAAGATATTATAGCCTATTTTTAATCCTTCTAAAAAATTATATATTTCAATCCCAGAAATATAAGCAGGGAGTATAGCGACATTCGTAATAGAGGCAGCAAAGCGACCTGATAGATCGGGAACCTCCAAAATGGGTGCATTAATTTCTTCTAATAATTCTCTCATTCTTCCACGAGAAGAAAGTCCTAAAAAAGGATAATTATGTTCTACAAAAGTACCAATGGTAGAATTAACATCGAGTGTTTCGCCGCTTCGAGAAATAGGAATCACAATACTATTTTGAGAGTTGGTATTTTCTAGACAATTTTTTAATTCTATAGACCTTGCACTCATTATTGGAATGATATTTTTTTTTGATAAATGCTTTAAAGCAAAAAGTGTTTGAATTGAGCCGCCTGTAGCAAGAATTATCACATTTTGAATCTCTGGAGTTAAGTATTTAGATGAAACCTTTCTAATTTCATTTAAGTTTAAGTAAGATTTTGTGTCTGTGAAAAAAGGATCTTGCCACTTTTCCTTTTTTTCATTAATAAATTTTATACTTTTTCTTATAAGATTTTCAGAGACTTTTGGATAATATTCTAATTCAAACGAATCTAATGAATTAGTTTGAGGCATAATTATTACTTATAATTAGTATCTTATAATTATTTTCTTTTTCTTTAGAATACAAATCTTCATAAAAAGATGTAATCGAATAGTTTAACCACTCAGGACGAAATTTTAGAAAAATATGGGAAATAGGGTTATTTAATAATAAAATAGTTAAAAGTAATTTAATTTTTTAGAAAAATTGGGGTTAATTAAGTTATTCATTAATTAATAAATTAGAAAATAATTAGTGTATTTTATTTTAAAATACATATCGCTTTAATATATTTAGAAAAAACTATAAAAATCACACTAAAAATAAGTGATAATTATTGACTATTGCTGAAAAGAATGGCGATGAAGGTTTTAAGATGGGAGATCCATATTATTGCTCAGAGTGTGAGCGAACTCATGTGAAGGGAAAGATTTATAAAGAACATCTTAAGTATGCTCAAGAAATTATTGATGAAGAGGATCCCGAAAGCGAAGAAAATTTAGTGGAAAAAGAAGATTTCGAGGATGAAGAGGGTTTAGAAGATGAAGAGGATTTCAAAGATGAAGAAGATTTCAAAGATGAAGAAGAATTCGAAGAGTTAGAAGAAAACGAAGAGTTAGAAGATGAAGAATTTTTAGAGGAAAAAGATTCAGAAAAAGAAGATACAAAAGAAAAAGATCTTACAATGCAAGAATGTATCGAAAGAGTAAAGACTCTCCCTGGGGTTGGGGAAGCAACTCTTGTAAAATTAGTGGAGGCTGGATTTTCAAGCCTTGAATCAATAGCATTTACACCTCCTTCTATTATTCAAGAGGATAGTGGACTAGGTGAAAAAACCACTGCGAAAATTATTCAATCTGCGATGAAAAAATTAAATATCGGATTTAAATCTGCTAAAGAAGTATGGAATCATAGAAAAAATATAAGTCGAATAACCTCAGGAAGCCAAGAATTGGATAATTTATTATTAGGGGGAATAGAAACCGGAGCGGTATTAGAATTTTTTGGAGAATTTAGAACAGGAAAAACGCAAATAATGCATCAATTATGTGTGAATGTCCAATTACCAAAAGAAAAAGGAGGAATTGAGGGAGCCGCATTATATATTGATACAGAAGGAACTTTTCGACCAGAAAGAATAATTCAAATGTCTGAAGCCCTAGATTTAGACCATAAAAAAGTTCTTAAAAATATTATATATGGAAGAGCCTACAATTCAGATCATCAAATCCTTCTTGTAAAAGAAGCAACAAATATAATCAAAGAAAAAAATATCAAATTGATCGTGGTTGATTCGTTAATCGGACACTTTCGATCGGAATATATAGGAAGGGGAACTTTGGCAGATCGTCAACAGCGTATTAATCAACATTTACATGATTTACTAAGACTCACGGATATCTATCCAGATTTAAGTATATGTGTCACTAATCAAGTCCAAGCGAAACCAAATGTATTTTATGGCAATCCAATTCAAGCTACAGGAGGTAATATAATCGCTCACGGCTCTACAATTCGGATTTATCTGCGAAAAGGCAAAGGAGAACAGCGCGTAGCTAAGGTGGTTGATGCACCCCATTTACCCGTTGCAGAAGCGGTATTTTCAATAACAGAGGATGGTATTTCGGACTAATAATCTATTATTTTTTTAAAATACATTTTTAGAGAAACTTAAAAAATAAAAAAAACTAGATTTGAATTGATTCTAGAATTAAACTGTGAATTTGATATAGATTATAATTTAAAATATAAAAAAATTTTAAAAAAATAAAATAAAAATTTAACTCATTTTTTGAAATTTCTTTGCTTTTCTAGTATATTCTTTCACTAAATCTTGCATTTTATTTTCTCCCAACTTAAATATTTGTGAAGCAAATTTCGATGCTTGCTCATATTCTTCAGCTGCATTTTTATAATCTTCCCGTTTTTCAAATTTTTCAGCTTTTTGTACATGTTCTTTCATATTAAGCTCATTTTCGCCTATTTGTGTAAGCCGTATTTCTTCTTGATATTCTGCAAATAAATCTTTCATATCCCAATTATTAGCAATAATTGCTGCCTGTTCATATATATCAATCGCTTTTTGATAATTATGAATTGCTCTCTCTTTATCTGCTCTTTTCCTAAGCTTTTTTAGCTCATTTTTGGCTTCTTTTTTATTTTCAATCACCTTTTCACCTATTTTCGATTTCACTGGAGCGGATATAATCTCTTCTTGTTTTTCTAAACTGGCGATATAAGCTCGCCTTTCTTCTGGACTTGTTTTTAATAGCTGCTCGATAATTTCTTGTTTTTGTGCTTCAGGAAGCTTTAAAAATTGATATACTTTTTGCTCAATTTCTCTTCGTTCTTCTGGAGATATTGGTATTTCTTCAAGTTTACTGATATCTATGGGAGCAAGTAATCCCCGCTCCCTCAAATCTTTAATTCCCATGAAAATTTCTGCAATATCTTTATTACTTTCTTGTTTTGTCTTATCAAGTAATTTTGAAATGAAAAAGAACTCTCTTCCGGTTTCTTTTAGTAATTTTTCTGTAATTTTTAAAATATCCTTGCTATGTGTATTTTTAAGACTTTTTACAACTGCAGGTTTATAGTAAATTCTGTGGGGGAGAATTATTGAGGTATTAAAGTGTTTATCTACTAAAGGCTCAGCACCTTTAAATACATCTAGTTTTCCTCTCCATTCTTCACATTGATCTCCATATTTCTCCTCAAACTCTATAACGAATTCTCTAAGATTTCTTCTTAAAGGTAAGGATGCTTTTTTATCTAAAACTAATGCTACTCTAATATATTCTCCATCAGAAAGAAGTAATGTTTTATCGCCGTACTTCATCTCATTTAATGCTTTTTGTGATTCGATTTCTTTTCCAAATGAAGAAACAGCGGAGATAAATCCACTAATTAAATCGGGATCAATCTTTTCTGAAGCAAACGATTTGAAAAAGATACATGCCCCCATACCTTTATATAATACTAAAAGATGTTCTAAATTAATCGCATCGTCAAATATGGTTTTAACTTCTTTTAGAATCTTTTGTTTCGCTTCCTTTTTTGGTACAATAACTTTTCTATGCACTGCAACCGCAGATATAATGACAACGATTCCAACAATCCCGATTATTAAGTAAAGGAGTATATCTTCCAAAGTAAATCCTTCTTCACCAGGAGGGAAAATAGGAGCAATTGTTGACTTTACTGATATATAATCGATGATAATTGATGTATCTTTATGATAATAATCTCCGGTTAATTGAACTGTTAAATTCATGGTTTTTGCAGTATTTGGAATAGTCATCTGAATTACCACGTATCCAGAGCTGTTAGTTGTACCTGGAAAAGTGTCAAAGTATAGACCATTAATATAGGTAATAACTGAAATACTCGCATTCTCAATCGGAATCCAATTAGTTCCATTATATAATGTGGTATAAAAAGTTAAATTGAATGTTTCTCCTGCTATTATTTGACTGGGCGGATTTATTACTTGTAGATTTACATTGAGCCTATTAACTATTGTAAGGTTAAAGCTATATGTACTATTTTCGTAATTTAATTTCACAACTGTTATTGTTATTTGATATGTACCATTGTTTGTAATTTGGGAAATTGAAATAGATCCTTCAAATCTATTATCAACAATAGAATCAAAATAAAGTGATTCTGAAATTGTTCCATTATCGCTTGAGTCATCCAAGTTTATATACCATATTTCATAATTGAGAACCGGCCCAGTTACAAGTTTATTGCTATTCTCTGTATCCGTGATATTAAATTCTACATACATATCGCTTCCGAGATATATTGTATAATTTCCGTCTATTGGACCTAGAGGATTGGTTTGTGGGCCCTCTACGGTCTGCATACCTATTAGAGTATAATTTCCTCTCAAGTAAAAGGTAATATACTCAATACTCGTATCATAGTTTGGTAATTTCGACACTTCAATCCTTAAAGTATACCATCCAGAATTTTTAGTATTCATACTAACATTTAAACGATAATTCCCAGCTCCAGCAATATTAATCAAAGTCCAATTAAAATCATTCGTATCCCAAATTGAACCCGTCGAGTTATCATATACAACAATATCATTACTAGTTAATCCTGTTATTGGTTGGTTATTAGTAGTATCATTGAAGTAAAACTCAATGGTTTGATTTAATCCAGAATTTCTGGCGATGGTATCATTAAATGATACATTCACGATAGCTGTTTGAGTGATAGTCACTGTGATATTTAAGGTTATTATTTGGGTTTCATTTCCAGTTGCTGATACATTAAATTGAAATTGATAAGTGAATCCCGCAACCACATTATCGGTATCGAGATGCATTGTATATGTACCATTTCCAAAATCTTGTAAGAAATAATTGAAATTATAATCATCACCAATTACTGAATAATTAGCTCTCGATATTGGATTGGAAAGGGTATCAGAGTAATTAAAAGTATATGATACATTTAATCCTCTTAATACTGATCCTAAATCCTGAAAATTGGAGGGATCAATTGAGGTTGGAATCTGACGATGGAACGTGTAGGTGAGTGAATGATTCACGTAGAAGGCTCTTGAAACATTAACAATAATATTTCGATATCCATATGTAGATCCAAAATCTGAATCATCCACATCAATTGTAATATTATAAATTCCATTACCTTCATATGCCCAATTGATTGATTTATATCCCGTTCCGTTCAATGTGTATTCAATAGTTGCATCATCTATACCAATATTTCTTACAGAATCATTGTATTGTAAAATAATATTGAATTGTTCTCCCGATAGATAGATTGCATACATCTCAGGTGAAAGTCTGTCAAAAGTTGATTCACCAATTATTTGAACTTGAACCGAGTTATTACTTGAATAGTAGACATCTTTACTGAAATTAAGTTCAATAGTTACAATTCCATATGGGAAAAACTCATTATCGCTAGCATTTAGAGTAATATCATAAGTTCCATTTAACAAATCGTGATAAATTACTTCTGTATAAGCCGTCCCGTTTACTTTCACAGTAAAACTTGCTCCAGATATACCTTGATTTCTCGAAGTGTCATTATATTGCACAGTTATATTGAAAGTATCTCCAGAATTGAAGGAATCTAAAGGCGATGGGCTGATTATCGTAAGTAATGTCTCTCCTTTTACTGATATATTAACTTGTTGACTCTGATTATGATGATAAGCTTTACTAGCATTAACTATTAGAGTAATGTCGCCATAATCATTGAATTGCGTATCATTACAATTAACTGTGATATTGTAATATCCATTATGGAAATTCTCAACATTATCACCCCTATACGAGCTTCCACCATCAAGACTATAGTTAATGATAGCATTATCAATACCTGCATCTTTTATTGTATCATTGAAAAACACCCGAACTTCAAATGTATCACTTGAGTTATAGAAGGAATCTAATGGAGGATATTTAATACTTAGGGCGGTTTCTGCGAATACCGTAAAATTAAAGCTAGTAGTCGCTTCATTATAATATTGTTTGCTTGCGTTTATTGTAATTGTGTTTTGACCATAAATTAAATCGGTATCATTACAATCAACTGATATATTATAGAGTCCGCTTCCCAGTTTCGTTACGTTTTGATCGATTGGTCGATAACTCCCGGTATTGATTTTATATGATATATTCGCATTGTCAATATCCAGACCCTGTCCCGTATCATTATAAAGCACTTGCACATCAAAGATATCACCAGCATCATATATAGTAGTTGATGGTCCTTGAACAATTAGATCTGTAACTGCATTTATAGTTAGGTTTATCTCAACGAAACCTGCATCAGTTCCATTAGTCCAATCTACTTGAACTTTAAATATCCCGTAATCTTTAATATTATCTATTGTCCAATTGTTTAAATAAAATTCCGTATTGGGGCTTAAAGACGAAGTATTGAGAGAATACGTATGATTAAGATAGTTTCCTGTATCAGAAGGACTATAGATATTTAAGGTGATATTTCCATTCCAAATTGTATCAGAAAATGTGACATTAATATCTATAGTGTCTGAATGATTCACGCTGTATATTTCATTAGTTTCACCTGCTAAAAATACGAGTATATCATTCACTAAATTTGGAGATTCGGCGGAAATATACCAATTTGTACTGTTTCCCGCTGGATAGATTTGTACTTCTTTATAGCCATTCGAAGGTGATCCTACGGTAATATTCTCTGATGGAATAGAATTTGAAGCATTATAGGCATTAAAATTTAGCCAACTTTCAGGAACAGTATAATTAATCCAATAATTATTAAAAGCAATGTCAAAGTTATTAAAGTTACCTAATGTGGCATTCCATTGGACTGTTTGATTACTACCCGAAATGCTATATTCAGTTATTGCAGTTAAATCCGATCGAGTATAATTTACAATTATTTTTGTAATATTGCAAGAGACATCCCACCAATCTGCCGTGATATTATATTCTATTTGGTCTGGTAAAGTAGAATATTCTTTTAAAATTGTTAGATTTCCAGTACCACTAGCTCCACCATTATCAACAAGTGTGCCATTTATTTTAAGCCCTATATCAGAAGGTCTTGAGGGATTACTATTAGCCTTAAGTGTAATATTTGCAAAATAATCTATAGCTATTGATTCATAATGATCAACAAGGTAATAATAAACATCTGAATCATCTGGATCACCATCCGCCCCATCATTTTTTCCAAATATTCTTGCGCTGCCTATACCTGTATCAATAACTCTTATAAAGAAAATTTTATTTGTAGTGTCAGTGTCATTCAATAAAATATTAAGATTATTATAAGTATAATATCCCTCACCATCTGCTGGTATTGTTTTCGAGGTTCCTAATTGTGTAATATAATTATATGGTAATCCCGATTGTGAACCCCATAAAAATATCCCAACAGCAGTAGGATTTACACTGGATGTATTATTTAAATAAATAGTAACACTGTCTAGGGTGCAATTTATTGGTATTTCAAATGAAAATAAGCGAGCTGTACTCAAATCACTATAATGATCTGTATCATTTTCTAATTGTAATATCTTATCTGGTGCTGTAATATTTTCAATAAATATTTGAGATGTGGTTGAATTAAATAACGTGTCACTTGGTGTAGATGTGCTAATTGTACTATTTGAACTATCTGAAGTATTTAAAATTTCAAACAGGGGGGTTCCCATCTCTATTTTAGATTGGTGTAATGTTATATTCAATGGATTTCCTGTATTATTAAATGATGTGGAATAACCATTAGAGCTATGAGGTAGAGAAGTTGGAAAATTATTATAATAATATAGATTTGAATTGTTTGATTGTAATAGATTAGGATTTGCAATTAAGTCTAAGAATCCACTGAAAAGTAAACCAAAAGTTAATATAATCAGAAAAATGCATCTTTTAGTTTTTCTTTTTTTTATGGTAAATTTTATCATAATTTCTACAATTATCTTAATTTCCTAATTAATTGTATAAAAAAATAGTAATTTATATATTTATAAATATGGTGTTTTCTATAAATAAACCTTTAGATATTTAATATCATCGAAAGAGAATTAAGGGTTTAAGAAGGAAATTATTAATAAATCTTTTAAAAATTATTCATTGTTCCTAGATTTTTTAAAAAATCAAAATAGATATGAATAATATTAAAAAATTTGATTTTTTTGAAAAAGTATAATAAATAAAAAAGAGCTATTCTTTTTCCTTAGATTTTAAAATAATTCTTGCATCCACGCAAACTAACCCATCTTCGCAAATAAATACAGGATTTAGATTCATATCATAGATTTCCTCATTATCGATGATAAAATCAGAAATTTTCATGAGAGCATCTACGATGGCATCAATATCAGCTTTTGATTTTCCGCGAAATCCATCTAAAAGAGGGAAGCCTTTAATTTCGCGAATCATTTTTTTTGCATCGTATTCTATAATTGGAGCAATTCGAAAGCTCACATCCTCTAAAAGTTCTACTAAAATATCATTTGCTTTTGTATAGGCTAAAGGAGCATAATCTATAAAATTAAATTTTAGACATAATAAATATTTAATAGGAGATTAAATGAAATAGAATTATAGTTAATGAATAATTGTTTATAATAAATGTAACAAATGGTAATAAATTACAAAAAAACGAAAGATTGGTTTAAACTCGCTTTTAATAATCTTGACAGGGTAATTAGAAATTATAAGGTAAAGGATTATGCTGACTGTGTATTTCGAATTCAACTTTCAATTGAACAACTTCAAAAAGCATTATTATTTTTACTAGGGTTACAATTTAAGAAAACTTATGAACCTTCTATTATTATAGAATCCTTCTTATCAAGCGAAAATAGTAATATAGAAGAAGATAAACGCAATAGTCTTTTAAATATTGCCAATTTAGCAAAGGATTTAGAACAAGAGGAGACCAAAACGAGATATGGGATCATGAAAGGTGAGAATTTAATCCCACCTGAGGAAGAATATGATATAATCAAGACAAAAGTTTACCTCAAAAATGTAATTGAAATATTAATAGAAATTTTAGAATTATTAAAAAATTTACAAGAATTTAATGTAGAGAGAAAAAAATTAAGGTATTTCAAAAATATGATTAAAAAGGTGATAAATTTTGACTAAAAATAAAATCCATGAAATAGATTTATCTTATATTAAGCAAAATTATTTTAAAAAAAAATTACGATTATTTACGGACTATCTTTTTAGACAAGAAATAAATATAAAAGGACTTTTACTATTCGGTTCTGTTGCGAAGGGGAAAGGAAGAATTACTGATGATTATGTGAGTGATATAGATTTAATTATTATAAGTGAAGATTTACCGGACAGTCTATGGGAGAGAAGAAAAAAAACTCTTAAATTGACTAAACCAGTAATTGGGGGGATTCAAGCGCTCTGGTGGACACCTAAAGAAATTAAAAACCATGTAAAACACAAATTCTATTTGATTTTAGATGCACTAGATGAGGGAAAGATCCTCTATGATCCAGAGGGGTTGCTTCATCGTTTGAAAAAACAATTATTCAAGAATTTGACAGAAAAAGGGGTTATTAAGACTAACTTATATTGGCAGTGGCCAATAAAGTATTTTGGCGAAAAAATTGAATTTTAAATTAAATTTTATATGCTTTAAAAAAATTGGTCAAATAACCATTTTACTTATTTTCGGACTTTAATATTATTCTTGCGTCAACGCAAACTAACCCATCTTCATATATAAACACAGGATTTAGGTCCATCTCATAGATTTCCTCATTTTCGATAACAAATTCAGAAATTTTCATGAGAGTATCTACAATGGCATCTATATCAGCCTTTGGTTTTCCGCGAAATCCATCTAAAAGAGGGAAGCCTTTAATTTCGCGAATCATTTCTTTTGCATCGTATTCAGTAATGGGAGCAATTCGAAAGCTCACATCTTCCAAAAGTTCCACCAATATCCCTCCAATCCCAAACATTAGTGCAGGACCAAATTGTGGATCAGTGGTCATACCAATAATTAATTCCGTAATTGGTTCTTTAGCCATTTTTTGCACAGAAATCTTTTTTTCTGCTTCTGAGGGAATTTTCATTAAATCATCAAATGCCTGTTCGACTTCTTCATTAGTTTTAATATTTAGTTTCACTGCGCCCATATCGGATTTATGTACCACATCTTCTGCCATTAATTTCATAACCACAGGAAACCCAATTTCTTCTGCTACAGAAATGGTTTCCTCTTTATTAGAGGTTAATTTTTGATCAGTAATAGGAATACCGATCTTTCTTAAGATCTCTTTGGATTCATATTCTGTGAGGACTTTTTGTCCTGCACCTGCCTTTTGTTTTAAAATATCTGAAATGCTCATTGTTATATTCTTATATCTTAATTAAAATGATAATAGTTATTCTGAATATTTAATAAAATTATGGTAAGAATATAAAATTATTTAAACTCAATGAGTTTTAAATCGTTCTTTGAAAAAAATAAAGGTAAAAAAAATATAGAAAAAATAAAATAAATTTTGAAATTTAGTTGTTATTTCTATGATAACTGCTTAATCGTCGTTGATATCTTTTTGATTTATGCTGTCTGCGACGAATGAGATATTTTCTGAATTCCTCTGCGGGAACAATTCCAATGGATCCTAGAAATATGGCTACCCAATGGTACCACCTGTCCATCGGTACGGCATGGAAGGCAATGTTTAGCGGTGTGAAGAGAATCAATAGATGTAATACAAATGAAATCCCTGTTGCCCAGAATAGATGTTTGTTGGGAAATTCCCATAAAGGTTTCCACTCGGAAGTGCATGAAAAGACAAAAAATAATTCAAAAAATACCACATTTGTAAAGACGATGCTCTGAGCGACAGCTATAGCATATTCATAGGCATCAGTTCCAAGATCTATTTTAACTCCTAGAATTGAAGTTTCTATTATGTGATAATTTTGTAAGCGCGGATCAAATACAAGCCCTCCTGGAGTAGACCATGCGGGAATAAGGACTCCCCAACAAATTATATATAATAAAACATCGGTGATTGCAGCAAAAACTGCTGCGAAAATTATCGCATTTCTAATATCATGTATCATATTAAATCCTTTTCGCGGTTTAAGTTTCATAACATCCGGATCTGTTGGAGTTAATCCAAGAACCATTGCTGGAATACCATCTGTGGCGATGTTTAACCATAATATCTGAATAGCTTGTATAGGTGGTGCTAAATAGATATTCACTGCGACTTTCATCAAAATATATGCCGTTAAGATCATAAATATTTCATCAAAATTTGCAGCAAGCATATACCTGAAAAAACCCTTTGTAGTTTCAAAAATTCCGCGACCCTCTTCAATAGCATCTACGATTGTTGAATAATCATCGTCCAATAGGATCATATCGGAAGCTTCGCGAGTTACTTCCGTTCCTTTTATCCCCATTGCCACGCCTACATTTGCCCCTTTCACTGCTGGAGCATCATTTACTCCATCACCTGTCATGGAAACAACATATTCTTTTGATTTCAAGGCTTTAAGAATTCTAAGTTTGTGCCCAGATGTTACTCTTGCAAACACATCTACTTCTTCAACTCGCTCATTTAATGTCTCATCAGACATCTCTTCCATTTCAGCACCAGTAATCGCGTCGTCTATGTCAGTTAATCCGATTTGTTTTGCTATGGCAATAGCGGTAATTTTATGATCGCCTGTTATCATAATAGTTCTAATACCAGCCATTCTTGCTTCTTCTATTGAGTCTTTTACTTCATCCCTCGCGGGATCTATAATTCCTGCTAATCCAAGATAGGTAAAATCTTGTTCAATTTCATCCTTATTAAATCCTTCATTTAGAGGCTTGTAGGCAATCCCTAGGACTCTTAATGCATTCTCAGCAAATTCGTTATTTTTTGAAAGATATATATCTCTGACTTCATCAATTGGTTTTATTTCTCCATTATATAATGCTTTTCCCGCCTTTTTCATGATCACATCAGGAGCTCCTTTAATGAGAGAATAAAGTTCTCCATTCATTTTTACAACAACCG
This sequence comes from Promethearchaeota archaeon, assembly GCA_016839555.1. Taxonomy (GTDB): domain Archaea; phylum Asgardarchaeota; class Lokiarchaeia; order Sigyniarchaeales; family SOKP01; genus TEKIR-8. Next base: position 32,131 of record JAEOUA010000004.1, on the reverse strand, counting down.
ACATCATTTTTCTGTCAGAACTAAATGGTATCTCATCAAGTTTTTTAGATTCCGTATCGAGATTCATTTTCATTGCGAGAACTTTTAAAGAGATTTCTGTAGGATCTCCAATAACATTAGTCTTTACTGGGTTATCATCTTTAGGTGAAACTGTTGAGTTATTACAAAATTTACACACTTCCAAGTATCTTTTTAAATTTTTGTTATCATCAAGTTGAATTGGATTCCCAGAATTATCCAGTATTTTCCCTTCAAGAATATAACCAACACCATCCACATCATATTCCTCTCCTCCAAGATATACTTTTTTAACCGTCATTTCGTTTTTGGTGAGAGTTCCAGTTTTATCAGAACAAATGATGTTCACTCTCCCCAAGGTTTCCACAGCTGTTAAAGTTTTAACTAAGGCGTCTCGTTCCGCCATTTTTCGCATTCCGATACTCATTACAACCGTAATTACAACTACCAATCCTTCTGGTACAGCCGATACAGCTAAACTTATCGCAATTGTTAAAGCCTCTATTATTTCTTCGATTTCAGCTTTTTCAAATCCGAATCCTTCTGTTGCAATAATTATTACCAACTCTATTACGAATACCATGGCGCATACAATCAAAGTTATAATTCCTATTTGTTTTCCAAAACGATCAACCTCTTTTTGAAAGGGAGTTTTTTCCGGTTCTTCCTCTTGTATTTTTTCAGCTATTTTACCAACCTCTGTTTTCATAGCCGTTCTTACCGCAATAGCTTTTGCATTTCCACGAGTAATGACTGTATTACTAAATACCATATTTTTCCTATCTGCTAACATGGTCTTTACGTCATATAGGTTTAAATCTTTTTCAACTGGTTGAGATTCACCGGTGAGGATTGCCTCATCCACATATAATGAATAATTTTCAAATAGCCGAGCGTCTGCGGGAATTTTATCTCCCTCATCAAGCTTCAAGATATCTCCTGGTACAACCCCTTTGACATCAATTTGTTTGGTTTTTCCATCACGTATTACAACGGCAAAATGTGGAGCCATCTCTCTCAGACTCTCAATAGCCTTTTCCGCTTTGTATTCCTGATAAAAACCTAAAATGGCATTTGCAACGAGGATAATAAATATCACGATAGCATCTAAAAATTCAGATGGATCACCGCCAATCGATAATTCATAAAATCCAACAACGATAGAAATTCCTATGGCAAAAAACAATAAATAAACTAAGAAATCTTTAAATTGATTAATGAATATTTGTATAGGAGACACTCCCCCAGTTTTTTGTATTTCATTTAATCCATATTGCTCAAGACGCCTTTCAGCTTCCTCCTCAGTAAGGCCTATATCTATGGATGTCTTTAATTCGTCAGCCACTTTCTCTACTTCTAAATTATGTACTTGTAATTCTTCTTGTGTCATATTTTAGTCGATATTTTTACAAATTTTTTTTCATATTATACAAAAAAAGTTTTTAAAACAATTATATAAATATTTTAAATTTTTAAAAGATTGTTGCATATAAAATATAGAAAGTGGTGATAATTTTTTAAGATAACAATATCAAATAAAGCACTGAATTATATTAAAGAACAAAAAGAAACTAAAAAAAAACAAAATAACTCCTCTGAACTAATACTTGCAATTTTTTTCTATTCATCTGAAACATGAACAATGGCATTTTGCGGAAATGTGGTAGAACTTGTCCAAAAACATAAGGTTCTCAAAGATAAAAAAGGCTTCGTTAAATGGGATGAATTTAATGAAGATTATGATGTCGAAGTCTATATTGAAAACCCATTAGTATCTGAATTCGAAGAAAAGCCTACAATGCTTATCGATGCAGCACTCGGTGAAGTCAAAGGAAAAACAGTTGGCATGTTATTTATAAAAAAAGAATCGGATGTGTATGGGTAAAAAAATGACTCAATCTTATAAATGGTAGAAGATTGGGGATTCACTCTGCGTGAGTGTGACCAATAAAAATAAAAAATTAAAAAAATAATCTTTTTTTAAATATTTTACACTTCACTATTTTTAAACTATTAAAATCTTCAAAATTAAATAGTTTATTTTTAATTTTGTTTTTGTCTAATATAGGGTAATTTTCCCCCTACTTTAAGAATTTGAAGGGATCTTTTATCTAAGTTATGTTTTGTTGTTATTTTATTATTTTTAGTAAGGTTATGAATTACAACTTTATCCAATTCTAACGAAGTTAAATCAATTTCTATAATATCACCTTGATCAAGGGATTGATAATCTTTTAGATTGTTAAATGTAAGTGGGACAATTCCGAAATTAATTAAATTATCTAAATGGATGCGAGCAAAGGATTTTGCGATAATAGCTTTAATTCCTAAATATTTAGGAGCTATAGCGGCATGCTCTCGACTTGATCCTTGACCGTAATTATCTCCCCCAACAATAAATCCCCCGTTTCTATTTAAGGCTCGATTTGAAAAACTCGAATCAATAATATTAAATACATACTCACTAATCGCTGGAATATTACTCCTCAATGGTAAAATTTTAGCCCCAGCAGGCATAATATGATCAGTAGTAATATTATCGCCCACTTTAAGCAGGATTTCCCCCTTTAATTTATCTTTTAATGGAGGAAAAGAAGGTAAGGGTTTTATATTTGGACCACGAATTATTTTAACTTTTTCAGGAGTGCTTGAAGGGGGAACAATCATATTATCATTAATAATAAATTTTTCTGGCATAGTAATTTCTATTGAATGATCGAAAGTTCGAGGATCCGTAATTTTTCCCATTAAAGCGGAAACTGCTGCGGTTTCGGGACTTACAAGATAAACACTCGCACTTTTTGTACCGGATCTTCCGATAAAATTTCTATTAAAGGTTCGTAGAGAAACTGAATCGGTGGAGGGGGCTTGCCCCATACCTATACAAGGTCCGCATGCATTTTCTAAAATCCTTGCTCCTGCTTTTATCAAGTAAGACATCTCCCCAGATTTAATTAAATGGTTCACAACTTGTCTTGAACCTGGAGAAATTGTGACACTTACATCATCTTTTATTTTTCGATTTTTAAAGATATTTGCGACTATTTTCAAGTCTCTTAAACTGGAATTTGTACAACTTCCTATGCAAATTTGATCAATAGGAACCCCCTCAACTTCCTTTACAGGCTTTACATTACCTGGGCTATGAGGTAAGGCAATCATAGGCTCAATCTCGTTCAATTCCATCTCTATTTTTCCATCATAAGTAGCATCTTCATCAGATTTTAATTCCTTCCAATCATTTACTCTTTGTTGAGCATATAGGAACTTTTTTGTATTTTCATCTGAAGGAAATATTGAGGTTGTAGCACCTGTTTCAGTTCCCATATTTGTTATTGTTGCTCGCTCTGGAACTGATAAGCTCTTAATCCCGGGACCTGTATATTCTAAAATCCTATTTACAGCGCCTTTAACATCTAATCTTTTCAATATTTCTAATATAATATCTTTAGCTGAAATAAATTTGGAAAGTTCACCGATTAAATGCATATTAATGATTTGAGGCATTTTAAAATAAAAAAGTTCGCCTGCCATTGCTGCAGCAACATCCAAACCACCCGCACCAATAGCAAGCATTCCAATTCCTCCACAAGTTGGGGTATGACTATCACTTCCTAATAGAGTTTTTCCGGGTATTGAAAATCGTTCCAAATGAAGTTGATGACAAATCCCATTTCCAGGTTTTGAAAAATATAGTCCATATTTCGCAGCTATACTTTTAAGATATCGATGATCATCCGCATTTCTATAATCTGTTTGTAATGTATTATGATCTACGTAGCTCACTGATAACTCGGTCTTTGCCTTAGATACGCCCATACTTTCGAATTGAAGATATGCCAGCGTGCCCGTTGCATCTTGAGTAAGCGTTTGATCTATTTTAATTCCTATATTTTCTCCTTTGATTAATTTTCCTTCAAGTAAATGCTTAGTTATGATTTTTTCTGTTAGAGTATGTCCCATATTCAACAACTATTTAGTCTTATTAAATTTGATATATTGCATTTACAAATATTTAGTTTAAATTGTTTTTAATTGCTTAGAAATTTAATTGTTTAAATAAATAGAAAAAATATAAAAAATATAAATAAGAAAATTATAAATATAATTATTAAAAATATTTATTTAAATCAAATCTAATCAAAAAAGTAGTTGATTAAAATTAGAAAATCGAGAATCTTTCGATGGATTGTTAGAATTTTCGTACTATTTCTTACACTGTCCATGTCAGCCGTTTCAATTTTAGGAGGTTTATCAGCGGTTCAAATACTGGGGGGACAAGATACAACCATCACAGGGATAGGAGATCCTTTTGATCCTGCAGGTGCCCAAAATAATCGAAATAATATTGCATTTCCTTATATTTTAAATTTAACAGAATATGGTCTACCTTTTAATATAGATATAGAGGAAAATATTGTTGATGCCCTTATTGCCGGGAATTTATCTGATTTATATATCTCAATACCTTTTAAAATAAGAAATGCAGGATATTTTGACTTAAGTGAATTTACACTTGGAATAGCTATAACTATGTTTAATGGCACAGGAGTTGGTGATAGAGGTGTCATTCATATAAGTTTTATCCCTTTTGGATTGTTATATGGTGCAATAGCTCCTCAACAAACGTTTATTGCGAAATATAATATAACGAATTTTGCTCCTGTTACTGTTACTAATCCGACAGTTAAATTCTATATAGATGTCTATTTTTCAGCGTCCTATTCTTTAGATCTCATCCATTTTAATGTGCTTGTATTTCAATATCCACTGGAGGGATTATTTTAAAGAGAGGGGGGTTTTAAAACATGAAAACAGCAATTAAAAATATATTAAAAGGATTTGGAGGATTTGGGGCATATATAGTTATTACCATTGTTGTGCCTGCCATCGTATTCACAGCAATCAAAAATATAGAATTTCAAGGAATACCAGTTGGACTTTCTCAATATCAATATGAGAGAATTGTTTATTGGCTCACCGCTTTTGGCCTTTTGGTCAGTGGATTCGCTTTTCTTAATTATTCAAGTCCAAAACAGTCAATTAGAAAAGGAGTGTTTGCTTTAGTTCAAATTCTAGTAAATTGCTTATATATATGGAGCTATAAGTTTAGTGGAGGAACAGATGTACAATTATTTATTTTCCAACCATTTAAAACACCTTATGAAATAATTCTAGGAGGAGGATCTATAGGTTTCGATGATTTCTTTAAAGCAATTGTAAATGTGTTCTTAGCAGACTTTTTAATGTTATACATGGGTATTTATTTCCTTACAATAATTATAAAGACTTATGATCTTGTAGATTTTACATTAAATAGAGAAAAAATTAGAGCAGAGAGGTTGATGAAATAAAAATGTTCTTTCTATTATTTGATGCATTACAAAATTTTGTTAACGCCATGGGTGGTATAATGCTCTTCTTTTTTCCTTTCCTTAGTCCTATAGGATTTTTCATGGTGGCTTGGATTACCGCTGTTTTGAGTATTGCTCCACAATTTAATATAATATTCTATATAGTGATCTGTGTTATTCTTATCATTGCTGGGATTATTATTAATAGTTATTGGCCAGGAGATAAACCAATAGGAGGAAAATCTAAATACGATGAGGATTTATTCGAAGAGAGCTCTTCTAATTCTTTAGATCTCCAAAGTGATAAAGAAGAAGACCCATTATAAATATTGAAATATGATGAAAAAATAAAATAATTAAAATTTTTTATTTTTTATTACTTATTTTTTGATATAATTCAGTAATTCTGCTACTCTTTTCCCCAAATTAATAGCTATTATTCCACCTAATTCGTCAATTTCGTCCTTACCTAAAAATTCTTTTCTGTTATATTTCTGAAGACTAGTAATGGGTATATTTTGATCAATGACAGGATTTCCTAAAGCTCCGACAACAATCATACCCTGAATAAGAGCAAAATTAATTAAATCTGAAATAACACCACCTGCAGCATCATTTCTTGTCCCCGTAGCAACTAAAGGCGCGAATATTACGTTTTTTAATTGATAATTATTCATCTTCCATGGACGAGATCTATCAATAATTATTTTTATTTGTGCAGAAACACTTCCAAAATAACTAGGCGAGGCGATTAAAAGTGCATCCGAATTAAGTATAAATGATTCTAATTTTTTAGTATCATCTTTCTCTGCTAATGGGCATTCATAAGGGTCCCTTAAGCAATTATTGCATCCATTACAAGGGGTTATATTGAAATCGGTAACATAAATCTTATTAATAATTATATTCTCTGAAATGGATTTAATTCCTTCAATCGCTTTATCAATTAAAAAATTGCAGCTTTGATTTTTACGCGGTGAGCCCACGAGTAAAGTAATTTTTTTATTTTCCATTTTTTTTCATTTCATTAAGAATTTTGAATTAAGAATAATATGTATAATACTAGATAATTTTTAAGATAACTTCATTTATAAATTAAAAATTTTTCTGTTGTTTATAAATACTACACCCTAAGGTTAGAAAACAGATTAGAGAAATATTAAGATTAAAGAGCACGGTAAAATTCTGGTCTTAAACTTTCTTGATGAGAAAGACCATAATCGATCACATTTAAAATTTTTTTTTTATCACGCTCTAATATGCCTTTTAGAGGTAAATAATTTGAAGCATGATTCGATCTAAAAATACAATTAGCATTTTTATTCTTAAAACCAATATTACTAATAAAAATTTTGAGCTCTTGAAGGATTTGAGTGGAATTCATTTCCTGAAACCTTCCAGTGACCTTTTTTTTAAACACTTCTGTTCCAGGTGGAACCATTAAAGTTAAAAAAGCAACATACCAGAGCCTTTCATCATCTGGGCAAATTGTATTTACAAGATCTGCAGATTCGATTGCATGCTTTTCACTAATTTCAGGATTATTCGCACCTCCAAGCCCGTTAATTAAGGTTGCTGATAATGTAATATTTGCGTTCATTAACTTTTTAGAAGCTTCTATATGATCTTGTTTGGTTGCATGTTTATTCACTGCGTTGAGTAATGCATCATAACCTGATTCGAATCCCACATATGCAATTTTCAATCCTGCTTTTGAAAGCTTAGCAAGTTGTTCATCTGATTTCTTCAAAATATCTTTTGAATGAGCATATACACCACATCTTTCAAGGTTCGGAAATAATTCAAACGCGTAGTTAGTCACTTCTAATAGTTTATTTGTGGGAGTTACCATTGCATTCCCGTCTAAAAAAAAGATTCTATTTACATTCATTCCATATATTTTACGAGCGTTATCTAAATCTTTTTTAACAGCATCAACTGATCTAATTCTAAATTCTTTTCTCAAATTAGACATGCAAAAATCGCATTGGTAAGTACATCCTTCTGTAAGTTGAATTAATAATGATCTTGCTTCAGATGGGGGTCTAAATACAGGTTTGCAATAATAAATTTGATTAGACATAAATTATTAATCTTTTTTAAATTCAGTTAAATCAATTTTACCATCTTTGTATTTTTCTTCAAGCTCTTCATCAGCGTCATCAGGTCTTTCTTCACAATAAGGTAAATGCCTTCCTAAGCGTGCATACGTTTTTCCACAATAAGGACACTTAAGTTTATCTTCATCTTTCTCAATTGCTTTCTCTTCTTTTTTTTCCTTTTTAGGTTTTCGAGAAGGAAGATAATCCTCTATATCAACATCATCAGGTGCGAACTCACACTCCCTAATATGAGTGGCGAGATTATCAAAAAGCTCTCCGCAAAAAGGGCATTCCATCTCAGCAAATTCCTCAGCTTCTTCTATTGCTTTACCCGCTCTTTTTTGTTCATATCTTTCTATTATTATTTCTTCCTCTTCAAATTCTTCAACAGACAAATCTATTTCTTCTTCCTCTTCTAATTCTTCAATTTCTATTTCTTCTACTTCCTCTTCCTCAATTAATTTGTCTGCCTCCGCTTTACTTTCTTGATAAACTTCCGTAATTTTCGTATTTGTTTTTGAATAAAGCGAACACACTTGGCATATATAAGCCTTTGTCCCAAGAACTAAGTCTCTTTCTGTACAATAACATAAAGGTTGTCGACTACTCGAAATATCTCCCATTGGTTCTAAATATTTACAAGCGTATTTTCTTGAATATTTTAATTTTCTTTTTCTACGAGGAATATTAATCACTTACTCTTAAAAATAGTGTATATAAAAAGGAATGAATTATAAAATAAATTTTTTTTTATTTTATCTTTTAATAGATTAAACCCTAATAATAGTTAAAAATTATAATCGAGATTTTCTAAGTTTTCTTTTACCATATTTTTTATATGAAGATCTTTTACCTTCGGGAGCAATTTTTCTATCTTTTCTTTGAGATCTAAAATTTTTTGAACTAATCTATCTGGTTTGGTCCACATCGTTTTTCTTAGAGGATGGCTCTTAATTATAGCCTTGTTATAATTTTCAATTGCTTCTTCATAAAAAAGGCAACAGTTTTCAAATTTTTCTAAGGGTGACTGATAAATTGTACCAATTTTATGAAAACATAAAGCTGCTCCAACATAATCTTCAGCATCTTCGAAAATTACTGCTGCATTTTGTATTATAATTAGAGCTTCTTGAATATTTTCATTTTGATCTTGTTTTAATAATATATATCCTCTTAAATAATTAGCTTCACCTTCATAAAATGGTTGATTTTCTTTCTTAGCTAGCCTTAATAATTTTTCAGTGAATTCCTGAGCTAAAATTAAATGATTGCTGGAAATGCAATTTTCTGATACAGATTTTAATAATTCTAAAATTCTCTGAGAATTTCCAATATCCTCATAAACCTCAATGGCATTTCGATATTTTTCGACACCTTGAAATACATCATTCTTTTTAAAAGCCTCATTTCCTTCATAAATTAATTGTTCGGCAGTTTCTTCTTTTATTTTTATATGATCAAATTCTTCTTTTTTCTCCCCATAAAATAATTCCTCTCCATTAAAAGAAATATCATTATCTTTAGGGATTTCTTCTAAGATATCACTATTAAAATCTCCAAATTCTTTCTGTTTAAAAATATTCCCCATTCCTTTTTTATCTTGACTTTCATTTTTGCTACTGAAATCAGAATCTAAGGTAAAATCCTCGCCATAAGCCGATTGTAAGGGCTTGCCTGCGCTTACTAACGCCGATAATTCAGATAATACATTTGCAAAGAAAAATTTATTAAGTCCTTTTACAACATAATCTACAGAATGATAATTATTGTCAAATTCAGGAGAATTAACATCCATAGTTATATCATTTATTCTATAAATCTCAAAACCGGTTTCATATTTTGTTATTTTATGTTCTGTTCCCTCTACTTTTTCTAATTTCTTTTTTCCAAGGAGTTCATGATCAAAGACTAATCCGATTGCGTCTGGGTTTTTACCTTGAAATCCTAAATGATTGATTAAGTCTATATACGAAAAAAATAGATTTAATCCAGGATGTGAATGAAACCACCCAACAATGAACCTATTATTGTTTTCTTTGTATAATTTATTTTCAATTTCTTCAATAAAAGCATAATGTCGCTCATCTAATTGTACATCTGTAGCATGTCCAAAAGTGAGAGCCTCTGCTCGTTCCACATAAACTAATTCTTCATCAGTATACCCAATTAACATTCCATAGATTTCTTTCCAATCTTCTTTCGGTATTGATTTATTAGCATATCTACTGGCATATAGTATTATTGTTTTATATACTTGCGCTTCGATTATAACAGCTTTTTCTTTTCTTTCTCTCTCTTTATCTTCAAAAGGTTCTTCAAGTGTATGTTTTTCACTTACTTGAAAGTTTGTGTCTTCTTCTTTTGAATTATTAGAAATATCTCTTTTTTTAGAATCATCTAATTCTTTCGACATTATAATAAGGGTTTATTAGAGTTTGAGAAACTTATAGGATATATAAAAATAAAATGTATTAAAACTATCGTGATAATTTTTTATTAAACTAATTAGATTATACCATTTTTTTTAAATTCTTTGATATCCATCTTAGAGAATCCCAACGATGCCAATATAGTCTTGGTTTGTCCTCCCACTTTAGGAGCTAAAGTTTTAATGCTTAAAGTAGTTCTTGAATATTTTATAGGCGATGCTACATTTTTGATTTCTCCAATTTTAGGATGCATTTGCTTTACAACCATATTTCTGGCCTTAATTTGCGGATCTTCGCATGCTTCTCCGAAATCTTTTATAGGGGCTACACATGCATCCATATCCTTAAAGATTTCCATCCATTCTGCTTGGGTTTTTTTTAAAAATTCGTTTTGAACTTCTTTAAAAACTTTTTCTCTTTCTTTTCCGCTTGCTCCTTGTTTTAATTTTAAATCTTCACGCCCTAACCCTTCGCATAATTGATACCAAAACTTCATCTCGATTGCCCCTACTGATAAATATTTATTATCCATGGTTTCATAAGTTTGATAATATGGTGCGGAGCCGTGTAACGGATTTTCTGGTATGATCATACCTTTTTTATCCTTTGAAAAATGAAAGGCTGCTGCCATTGGCATAAATGAAAAAGAGATATCTAACATTGCCACATCAATATATTGTCCATCTCTGTTAGGATTTTTTTCTCTCTCAATAACCGCTCCAAGAATTGCGATAGTAGCCATTAGACCCCCTCCTATATCTGCTGCTTGAATACCAGGCACTATAGGTTTTCTTTTTTGATTTTCATTTCCATAGACTTTTCTTTCTCTATTTAAATCCAAAATACCACAAAGCCCCACATAATTTAAATCATGACCAGCTCTCCTCCTATAAGGACCATCTTGACCATACCCAGAAAGGGAACAATAAATTATCCCATTATTTATTTTAGATATTGTATTGTAGTCTATTTCTAAATCATCAACAACTCCAGGGCGAAATGTCTCTAAAACAACATCAGCATCTTTTACTAATTTATAAAAGATGTCTCGCCCCTCTTTCTTCTTAAGATTAAGAGCCATAGATTTTTTATTGCGCATTAAAATTGTATTAAATGCGCTCACACGATATCTACCTTTTTGATAGAATGGAGGAGGATTACCATATGGAAATTTAGGATTTTCAACGCGAATGACTTCAGCTCCTAAATCTGCTAATATCATACTACAATATGGTCCTGGAAGCATTCTGCTTAAATCAATTATCAGAATATTTTCTAATGGTAAAGTCATATATATATAATAATTAAATTAATAGTTATTTAATTATTGATTTTTTCTAATAGCCTCCGCCATTTTAATAATATCTAAAAGATTTTTATTTACATCATGAGTCCTAATAATGTGGGCACCATTATAAACGGCTATTGCTGTTGATGATAAGCTGCCAGATAGTCTATCTTTAGGATCATCAATTTTTAAAACATTGCCAATAAAAGATTTTCGAGATATAGCAACTAAAATTGGTCTTTGAAGTACTCGAAGTTTTTGGAGATTATTTATTATTTTTAAATCATATTCATAAGTTTTTTTTTCCACCCAATGCCCTATCCCTGGATCTATAATAATGTTTTGTTCATTATAACCTTTATTTTTTAGTAAATTTATTGTTTTCCCCAGCTCTTCTATGATTTCTTCAATTTTACATAAATCGCCGGGAATTTTTTTTGATGCCATCAAGATGATTGGAATTTCATGAGATATTATAAAATCAATTAATTTGGGATCTGTTTTTAAGCAACTCACATCATTTATGATAATCTTTTTCTTAAATTTATTTGCTAGATCGTAAGCTATCTCTGCTATTTCACGGTATTGGGTGTCAATCGATAAAATAAAGTTATTATCAATAAATTCTGAAATAATTTCAAGAGCAGGGATAATCCTTTCTTTTTCCTCTTGAATAGATATTTTCTTAGACCAAGGTGCAGTAGATCTTGCTCCAATATCAAGCATTTTTGCTCCATTAAAAATCATTTCTTCTGCAGCATTTTTGATTACCTCTACACCCTTATATATAGACCCTTTATAAAATGATTCTGGACTTAAATTAATTACCCCCATTATCACAGTGGGATGAGTATCGCCAATTTCAAGAATATTATAGAAATTAGAATATATCTTTGAATTTAGCAAAGTCTATCAATTATCAAAATATATCAATTAAGTTTAATTCTTTCTTTATATAGTATGTATCTCTTTTCAATTAAACTTCCGCAAATTAAAAAAAATGATCCATTACTGGAGATTATTATAAGTTCAATTAAAGAGAACATTGAGTCTTTGAAACAAGGAGATATATTAGTTATTTCTGAAAAGGTTATAGCTACGGCTCAAGGAAGGGCAGTAGAATTAAATAAGGTTAAGCCAATATCGAAAACCGCGAAAAAACTAGCAAAAAAATATGATATGAATGAAAAATATGTGGAATTGATATTAAGAGAAGCTAACTCTATTTTAGGGGGGATGAATCATGTGATATTAGCGGAAGTTAACAATTTTTTAATCGCAAATGCGGGGATTGATCAATCTAACGCGGGACGTGGAAATGTAGTTCTTTTACCAGAGAATATGAAGGATCTAATATGGTATTTTTGGAAAGAGTTAAGAAACGAATTTAATATAACGGATTTAGGTGTAATATTTGCAGACTCACGAGTCCAACCATTAAGAAAAGGGACTATAGGTATAGCACTTGCCACAGCTGGCTTTGAACCGATTGAAGATTGCAGAGGGCAGCCAGATTTATTTGGGCGTCCGTTAGAAATAACTATGAGAGCAATTGCAGATGATTTAACAAGTGCTGCTCAATTTTTATTAGGTGAGGCAGATGAACAAACACCGATTGTAATAATACGCGGAGCTCAAGTAAAATTTACTGAAAATCCTCAACTGACAACAGAAATGCCCCCAGAAGACTGTTTATATATGAATATCTTTTCTAAATATTTATTAAGAAAAAAGAAGAACAATTTACTTTAGCCAATATCGTTTAGATAAAAATAAATGATTTGATTCCGTTCCTATTATTCTTTAAATTTAAACATATAATTATAAGAAATTTATAGAAAAAGTTAAAAAAAAATTATTCATATTTGTAGATAACTTTCTAATAAAAAAACTTATATGAGAATATAAATGATAGATAAAAAAGTCCTTAAAGAGTTTGAAGAATATGGTAATAAAATGAAATTAGTTGCAATTTTTACAATTGTAGAAACATTCCTGATGTTTTTTCCTTTTAGTGTAATTGTTCTTGTTTTTACTTTAACAGCATTAAAGCATATTAAATATGCAAACGAAAAATTAAAAAATAGCTCATTAAATACCTATCATGCTAAATTTAAAAAGGCGACAATTATTCGATTTATTACATCTATTATAATATTTATTTGGTTAATTAATTTTGCCTTAGTTATAAATATTGAGCATATTATTATTTATACAGGGTTTGGTATCTTTACTTTAATCGGTTTAATACTAAAAATAAGCTATGGAGCAATCGAGCGGAAAGCTTGGAAAAGATTCATGAAATTTTTCGAAGAAACCCAAAATTTCCCGCGTGCTGATAAAGGAATTAATGCTTCACAAAATTTAAGAACAGCAGCTCTTATGGATATCTTATCAATATTTGCAATAACCGTCTTTATAGGGTGGATTTATAGAATAATAGGCTACTTTAAATTAGAGAATTTTAAAAACCTTCTTCAATTGGAAGAACCAAAACCAACAATAGAAACCACCTTTCCTCAAAAAGAGCCTCTTGAAACAGAAATTACTCAACCTAAGAAAAATTATTGTCCTTTTTGTGGAGCTGAAATTCAAGCGGATGCTAAAACATGCGTAAATTGCGGTGCGCCCTTAAAGAAAAAGAAAAAATAATCAAATAAAAACTTATTAATCTCTCTTTTTTATCAAAAATATAAATTTCTTTTTTAAAAAATTCTATTATCCTCTAACTCGAAAAATTTTGCTTTATTTCACTTAATTTTTATAGAAATTAAATGAGGAAAAAGTAAATAGATTTCAGAATAAATAATGAGATATATTAAAATAAGATAAAAATGAAAGATAAAAAAATGATTATAATTCTGCTGCTAAACTCTTTTTTGCAGCTTCCAACTTTAAATTAATAATACCCAGCTTAGCCTCAACCGTTGTAAGCACGGCGAGGACATTGCCTTTAATCTCAGTAAAAAGAATTTTTCCATTTTTACTCTCGATAATTGCATCTAAAAATTCACCTTGCTCTAATTCCTTGGTAGCGCGCTGACTTGCCTTTAATATTAACGTAACCATTGCCGCTAGGGATTCAGGGTCTATCCAGCCTGGCAGAGCTTGCCCTTTAATTAAACCAAATCGTTCGATTAATGCTGATCCATGGACTCCTTTAATCGCCTTTAAATTATCCAAAATACTTTCTATCTTCGAGCTCATTTATATAAACTCCATTAAGATTACATATATATATACTTATTATAAAAGTTATAATATTATTTAAATATTAATAGAGTAATTTAATCTTTTTGCTTTATTGAATTTTTTATTTTTTAACTTTTACATCAATTTGATTCATAATTTCTTTTATTTTATTCAAGACGCTTTCCTTCTTCGTTTTTTGATTTTTACTGATTCTATCATCAATTATTTCAAACGCAGTATTAGCCCAACTATTTTCGTCATTAAAGGTAAACCACACATCTTTGTATGATTTTTTTTGCCCTCCATTTCGTGATAATGGTTTTTTCTCTATAGGTATATCAGGATCAGGATTGTAGCACCAATCTAAGATTACCCATTCTAGTTTGCGTTTTGAATCTGGTCTGTCAGCTAAATAAATAGTATAGCAATGCCCTCCCAGATTGCCATCACTTGAAGGTGCCACATTAGGATCTTGTAGCACTGTGCCTGCACAGACCTTAATCCTCCATGAAGGAATTCCTGCATTTAACATAAGTCCTGCCATGAATATAGCGCCGTCTTCACAATCTCCTATTCCTGATTGAGCAGTCTCGAAGGGAAATTGCCAGTACTCCACGCAATCAGCACTTAATTCATCATATAAATATTTTATGCTGTCGTGGACAAATTTTTGACATTCTAATGCTGTCTCATTAAAGGTACCCTTTTTTAAGTTGAATACAGAGATAACTTTTTGGAGAATCGCATCATCTTTCTTTAAAAAAGTTTTAACATCAATAGATACTATTTGATTATAGGAACTCCCCCTAAGTGCTCTTCCCTTATAAATTATGGGAGATTTCTTCCATTTCTCATTCCAATATTCTTTATTATATTTTCCATATTTTTGTTTTAAAATATTGGCTTGCTCAATCCAATTTTCAATATCTTCAATTTTGGGAAGTTGTTTAACTATTTTCGGATTTTCTTTTAAATAACTTTCCATTTTTTCTAATGTATTTTTAGCATTACGCATTGATAATTCCTTGACAGAATCAATCCCTATTAGATTGATTAAATGAGCATACTCTGGACTAATCCCTTCAACACGCATTAAGTCTGCGTATTCTTGGCAAGTATCAATTAATTTAGCAGAAAGCCCCGTCTTTTTTGCCAAATTTCTAATTTGACTTTTGCTTAACGCAACTAAATCTTCTGTTGCCTTAATTCCTTCTTTTTCTAACAGTTTAGCTTGGTCCTTACTTAAGATCATAATATCTGTTAACTTAATTTTATCTTCCCTCTTTTATATAAGTACATTTATAATAATTACTAACAAAAGTTATTATTATTTAAATATTTTTGAATAAAGATTAGGTAAAAGAAAATTATTTACCTTCATATACTTTCTACGAAAGTTTCATCTTTAATTACTAAAGTATTGGAATTAATAAATTGAATCAATGATTTGATCACTATGACTAATATAATATTCCGCCATTACCAAGAAGGTGATGATCGACAGCTTGTGGATTTATTTATGCGTGCCTTTCTAAGGAATGGAAAAAGTTTTTTACGAAGTACAAAAATTGAGAAATGGAGATATTCAAAATCTCCTAAGTTTGAACCAGAAATGGTTCAGATTGCTGAAGATGTAGAAAAGGATAAAATAGTTGGTTCTGTATTTGTAAATTTAGTAGAAAACCTCAATATTAATGGAAAAGCTTATTTGATTGGAGATATAAACGATGTAGCTTCCCATCCCGATTATATCCAAAGAGGAATAGCCACTAAATTAATGAAAATGGCCATAGAATATATGAAACAAAAAAATTGTGATCTTTCAATATTAACAGCAGATCGCGAGGGAATTGCTCGAAAAAAATTATATTTAAGATTAGGATATCGAGATCTTACATATTCAAATTTGTATTTAGCTTTACCCCATCCATTTCAGTTGATAAAAGATTTACCCATAGTGATTCTTTTATTCCCAGCAATTTTATATTTTGCAATTGTTCCTAGATTAATGCTAAAATTAAAAATTTTATTTTCGTCCTTTTTTAAAGATTTTTCATATAATATAATTTTTAATAAAAAACATTTAACTTATATGAATAAAGTTAACACTATTTTACCTAAATATTATATAGGGTTTTCTAAATATGATAAAGAGAAACTCGAATGGGCTAGAGTAAATGTGCCTTCTAAAAGGGAGATTCCAACATATATTCTGGTAAAAAAGGGTAATAAAACCATTGGAGGAGCATGTTTTACATATGAGCGAATTCTTATGCCAAAATCCAACATCAAGTTTCGAATGTGTATTATTCATGAAATTTTTATAGAAAAAGAATTATTTCCTAATGCAAAATTATTGGGGCTAGGATTCCAATATTTATTTGAAAAAATTTTGAGAGCTGCAATACAGAGAAAACTTGGAATTGTTTTATATTATGGTGATTCTAATGATAACAATCTCAGAAATAGTATTCGAAAATTATGTTTTCTAATTATAAAAGGATCTGTTTTAATGGTAAAAATTATTAATCCTCAATTATCTCTTGCAAAAATAAAGAAAAAACCTATTTTTATTCCTACTTATATTTCTGTAGGATTTCCCTAATGTTTTTTGTTTTTCGATAGAATACTCTTAAATTTTTTAAATTTTAATAACTATAATCTCTATTACTATATATTAATATATAATCTCAAATTCTAAATATAATATAAAAAGTAAAACCTCAGAAAATATAGATCAATTAGCAAAAGAATATAATAGTGAATTATTAAAAGGAATAAAATTACTTCATATACTTATTCATGATTTTATTAACCACAAATTAGATAAAAGCAAGTTAGATGGAGTAATACAAGCAGAAAAAAAATGTGATCGAATTAAAGAGAAATATATTCAAGTTTTATTTCAAAATAAAAGAGCATTACCCTTTCTCGTAGAAGATAGATATAAAATAATAACTCTAGTTGATGAGGGCTTAGGTAAAGTGGAATTTCTTTCCCGCTTTTTGCGAGTGTATCCATTTGAGTTCTATGATGAGATTTCACACGAATTTTCCAGAATATGTGAAATCTGTTCGGAACTTATAGTGGAACTGGTTGAGACTTTAGAATTAATGGAAACTGATTTTGATGCTGCGTATGAAAAAACATTTAAGATTGAAGCGACTCGCAGGGAGGCACGAAAAATTAAATTTGAATTACTTGAGATCCTCTATAAAAAGACAGATAATCATTTAAAAGTCTATTTAACTTCAAAATTAGTGACGTATTTATATGATATCATATCCCATGTCGAAAATATTGCCGATTACTTAAGAGGTTTAATTATAAAATACCCAAGCAGATAATAAGTGTTTAGTTTATTATGTTTTCATCCATAATTATTATTGTATTTGTCCTTATTTCCATTTTTATTGCTTTTGCCATTGGAGCAAATGATGAAACTTTTGCGGCAGTTCACGGTTCTCGAGCTTTAATGATGAGGGAGATTTTGATTCTTACAACCGTCTTAGCAATACTTGGAGCATTTTTTTTAGGTAGAGGAGTTAGTGAAACCGTGGGAAAAAAATTATTAAATATAGAAGTGACAGATGCTATTGCTCTTACGATATTAATTTCCACTGCAATATGGCTAATTATTGCTTCTGTTTTAGGAGTTCCTATCTCAACTACGCATTCAACAATCGGGTCTATAATGGGAGTTGGAATTCTAATAGCTGGTTTTGGAGGTGTAAATTGGTTAAAAATTCTCGAAATGAGCTTTTGGTGGTTATTATCGCCTATTATAGGATATATTGTATCTTTTTTCGTCTATAAACTAATTCATAAAACGATTATTAGCAAATTAAACGGATTTCAAGATTTTGAAAGAACAGAGAGAATCTTCTCCTACATATTATTGGGAGTTATTTGTTTAACTGCATTTTCTCGAGCCGGAAATGACTGTTCCAATGCAGTTGGAATTGTTATAGGCATTGGGGTTGATCTTGACTTTATATTAATAATAGCAGGAATTAGTTTTTCAGTTGGAATAATAATATTAGGGCGAACTGTAATAAAAAGTGTAGGCAAAATAACAGAATTAGTACCTAGCTCTGCTTTCGCAAGCCAAGTACCTATGGCAATAATATTATTTGCAGGAACATTCTTAGGGATTCCATTATCAGGTTCACATATGTTAGTAGCATCATTATTAGGATTAGCAAAAGCTCGGAAGGCTCCTGTAAAAAAGGGGTTATGGAAAGTTGTATTAATTTGGATCCTTACTTTTCCTGTAGCAGCCCTTTTCTCATTACTTTTGTATGTCCCAATTGATATTTTTATATAGTTAGCTATAATTATTCTATCTCAAATATTTGGACAATAATTTTTTACCGCTTTTTGAAGTCCTTTTAATATTGATTCAGTACCATCAGTTTGATAAATTTCCATTAAGTCTTCATAAGTCATATTTCTTTCTTTTATAGCAGACAAATAACTTAACAATACAGTCGCAACCGCTTCTCTTGCGTGCTGTGGAGTGAATTCTGGCTCTTTATCATTTAAAATACAATTGGTGAAATAGGCATCTTCTATATTTGCCGATATTTCATAATATTTAGGAAAAGGACCATGTTCAATATTCGGTTCGAACCATTTATTCGCATTCTCTTCCAAAGCTTCATGGTTGCTGTTGATTTTTACTGGATGTTGCCACATATGATTTTCTAAGATTGTACCTTTTGTCCCATATATTTCAAGAGAATTTGTAGGAGGTGTTACTACAGTAAAACTAACTGTAACATTAGCAATAGCACCATTTTTGTAATTGAGTAAGGTCATAGCATTATCTTCCGCTTTTTCTTCTAAATTTGTACATTGCTTAGTAATCCACGTGTAAGCTGATCCGACAGTATCATTCAATAACCAATTAATTGTGGCAAATTTATGAACTCCCATATCCATTAAGGCACCTCCCCCAGCTTTTATTGGATCTCCCTTCCACAAATCAGGGTTCATTAATCCAGAAATTTCATTAACTCCTTCATAAGAGCGGATTAAAAAAACTCTTCCAAGCCATCCTTTATTAACTGCATCGGCAATATATTGATGCGCCGGTAGGAATCGGTGATTCTCCGCGATCATGAACTTCACGCCAGCCTTTTGTGTTGCCTCAATCATACTATCACATTCTTCTAAGGTTCGTGCCATAGGCTTTTCGCAGAGCACGTGCTTTCCGGCCTTGGCAGCTTTTACAACAAAGGGTTCATGCAGAAAATGAGGGACCATTATCAGAACAGCATCAATATCACTCTTTAGAAAATCCTCGTAATCAGTAAAATAATCCAATTTATGAATCCGAGCGGTTTTTTTCAGCTTTCTTTCATCTATATCGAATGCAGAAGTAAATTTTATTTTCGGATTATCTCGGGATCCTGCAATATGAAACATCCAGGCGCTTCCAACACCAACAATACCATATTTCACATAATCCATAATAAAAAATTAGATAAAAATTAAATAAAGTTTTTTAAATAATAATAAACAAATAGAAGTTTAATTATATAATAAACATTATAAATTAAAATATTAAAAAAAGAACTAAAATGGAACCAATAGGATATAGAAAAGAGAGGGCAAAAGAGGTTCTCGAAGCTCATAATATCGATCTTTTGATCGCTTCTACCCCTGTCAATGTCTTTTATACTACAGGATTACCCGTCACTCACGTTGCGCCTAATCCAATTTTATATGTATTAAAAAATCAATATCCATTTTTATCGATGGTTAGAAGAGATGGCGAAGAAAGCGCAATTGTATGGTCACTTTATGATAGTGTGGAAGAATTTTCTTGGCTTGACCCCAGTGAAGTATTTCGCGCGGGAGCCGTTGAAGCTGCTGTAAAAACATTAATAAATAAAATCAAAGAATGGGAATTAGCTAATAAAACAATCGCCTTAGAATCATTAATGCCTAGATATCAATCAGAAGCGTTAAGAAACGAATTATCAGAAGCTAATTTTATTGAGGGAGATAGCGCTTTCTTAGATATGAGATTAGTAAAAACTGAGGAGGAAATTCGAAGAATAAAAAAATCTACTGAAGTTGCAGAAAAGGCAATTCAAGCATGTATTGATGCTACAGAATTAAATGTGAAAGATACGGAATTATTAAAAGTAGCTAGAAAAACAATAGTAGAAGAAGGAGCATGGGGTTGGGATCATCTGACGATGAATATAGGGCCTTCAGATCCAGAAGCTCCTGGTCTTGGAATTCCAGTAACTCCAAATGATATCGTGAGGTTTGATTTTGGAGCGGTATGGGAAGGATATGTTTCAGATGTGAGTCGAGGGGTCGTAGTCGGAGAAGAACCTAAAAAGGCGGCACAAGCAATGGAATATATGATCCAGCTTCAAGAATATTGCGTTGATAATATTAAACCTGGTGTAGACCCCAAACAATTATCTGATGATGCGCATAAATTTCTTAAAGATCTGACAAAACGCGGCTTTTATTTAATTACAGGGCATCACATAGGCTTGGAATGCGAAGAAGCTCATATGTTTAGTCCTATGGGTGCAATGGATATACCCTTCGAAAAGAATATGGTTTTGGATATAGAAGTATGGTTGAATGTGAGAGGGCAAGGACTCGTGGGTATTGAAGATTGCTATAGAGTAACCAATACAGGCTGTGAGCGCCTCTCAAGTTTAGATAAAAAAATAGTGGTAAAATAAATCAAGATTTTCTTCTATTTTATTTTATGGATGAAAGGTTCAATTAAAAATGTTAAATATAAAAGTAGATAGTGACCTAAAATGAGATTTAAAGATAAAGTTGTGGTGTTAACAGGAGCAGCAAGCGGAATTGGGCGAGCAACTGCTAAAATGTTTGCAAAAGAAGGGGCTATTCAAGTTCTCTCTGATATAGATGAAAAGAACTTAAAAGAGACCTATGAATTACTAAAAGAAGGTAAAAATAAAGCCACATATATGAAAGTTGATGTCAGAAACCCAGAAGAAGTAAAGAAAATGATTGAATTTTCAAAAAATGAGCACGGAAAAATTGATATTCTAATTGTGAATGCTGGAGTGGTAAGGGTTGGTCCAGTTGAAGATTTTCCTGATGAAGATTATGATTTACTAATTGATGTAAACCTCAAAGGAACATATTTTACATGTAAATATGCTATTCCTTATTTTAAAAAACAGAGATATGGCACGATAATTACACTTGCCTCCGTAGCAGCGCATATAGGACAAGTAAATCATGCCAATTACTGCTCAACGAAAGCAGGAGTTCTTGGATTTACTAAGGCACTTGCGTTAGATTTAGCCCCATATAATATTAGAGTTAATAGTGTTTCGCCAGGAGCGACAGATACTCCGATGCTTCAAAGTGATGTTGCCAAACAAGCCAGAGATAGAGGTGTTGAGTATAAAGTGGTTAAAAAGGAATTCGAAGAGGAGGGGGTGTTAGGACGGTGGGCTACACCTGAAGAAATTGCCTCAGGTATTCTCTTTTTAGCTTCCGATGACGCTTCTTATATGACAGGAGCAGATCTGAGATTAGATGGAGGATGGACTGCTCGCTAAACCTCCGTTTTTTTAAATACATTATTTTCTCTTTTTATTAATTATTTAATTTCTGCATATCATGAAGACTCCTATTTTGCGGATTGTATTTTAAACGATATGGAACCTGAATTTACTCCCGAAGACGCAAAGGAAGCGGTTGCGATTGTATTATTGGCTTATCTTGCAGCAAAAAACGGAAAGGCAACAAAAAGGGAAGAATTAAACAAGTATGCTGTAAAAAATGATACTAAGCTATTATTAGAAAACTTAAATGAAGTAACTCAACAAAATTATAAAGATGTCCATTGGGAGCTTTAAATCTGCGTTACATGGTCATTCCGCCATCAATGGACAAATAGGTTCCGGTCATGAATTCATTAGTCGCAAGCAATAACACTCCCTTAGCGATCTCTTCTGGTTTACCTAATCTTCCCATTTTTTGACGTGCAACAAAGTCTTTTCGTGCTTGTTCAGGATCTTCGAATTTTTGTAACCGTCGTGCTAATGAAGGTGTGTCAGTAGTACCAGGACAAATTGCATTTACACGTATTCCATCCTCAATATAATCTGCAGCCATAGCTCTCGTTAAAGATAGTACAGCTCCCTTAGATGCGGTATAGGCAGCTCTATCTTTGACCCCCTTTAAGGCAACTGATGATGAATTATTAATAATAACTCCTTTAGTTTTCTTTAAATAAGGAATTGCATTTTTAGAGACTAAATATATCCCTTTCACATTGACATTCATCGTCTTATCCCAATTTTCGGTTGTTATAGTATCAACTGCTCCTGGAATCACAATACCGGCGTTATTGAATAAAATATCAATTTTACCGTAGACCTCGATGGTTTTATCAATAATTTCTTTTGCTTCTTCTTCTATAGAGACATCGGCTTGCACAAATAATGCTTCTAAACCCTTTTTCTTTAATTTATCTACGATTTTCAATGCAGATTCGGAAAGAGAATTACATACTACTTTTGCTCCTTCTTTTGCAAATAATTTTGCGGTCGCCTTTCCAATTCCAGCACCTGCACCAGTAATAATTGCTACTTTATTTATTATTTCCATATTATTACCTTAATCTTCTTTTTTCTCGTATATTTAATAGTTTAATCCTAAAATTTCTCTTCCTTCGGAGGGTGTCGCCACCTCCCTTCCCATTTCTTCACTAATTCTTTTCATTCTAGCAACTATTTCTGCGTTATTTTTTGCAGGAATACCTTTTTTTAAAAAAGGAAAATCCTCTGTTCCTACTCGTACATTGCCTCCTTTTGATATAGCTAAGGTAGCTATCTTAGTTTGTTCTTCTCCCATTACGCTAATTGTATGCACACAATTTTCTGGCATATATTTAATTCTATGCAAATATTCATCTGCAGTTGCTGGCGACCATGTGCCCCCGGGCCAATTGAAAAATAACGTCAATACATGCGGAGGGTTAATTAATTTTTTGTCAATTAAATAATTTAAATTCCAATAACTCCCCGTATGCCATACTTCCCATTCTGGTTTTATATTAAATTCGGCGCATTTTTTACAGTATTCTTCCAATTCTTCGAGTGTGTGAAGCTTATTCACGCTAATTTGTGTAAAATGTTCATCATGATGATTAAGAATTATAGACATCATATCTGGTCTTGCCTTGAAATCGCCCTTTCTTTTGGGGATATTATCAGAGGACATTCCCGCTTGAATGATAATATCACAATGTTCTCTTATCCGTCTTACAGTCTCGACCTCTTTTCCCCGAGATAGATGGACATGAGCGATGGTTGCTCCTGCCTCATAGCATTGAATAACGTCCTTAATTAAATCATCCAAATTTTCTGACCAATTTTTCACTTCTGGATAAATCCAAGAATTAGCTGTGGTAGCCGTTAAAATCATTTTGTTATTATCTTTCATAACTCTTCTATAAAATGAATTTATAGTTTATTAAAATTTTTTCTTTCAATGTAAAATTCAACTTAAAAAAATTAGATTTCAACTATTATAAGTAATACTTCTACTCATATAGAATTATGAAAAAACGACATATGGAAAGGAAGATTTGATCAGTACATCACTCTTAGGGCGTAGTTCATTTAAATCACAAATTTTAATACTTTCATAATTCTTTATAATTATCACAGCCTTTTTATTTCATTTTTATTCTTAATATAGTATCAATTTTATCAACAAAATTTTCGGAGATTTCTACCTTATAATATTTTTCAACTAATTTGAATGAAACTTTTTGATTGATTGGCTCTAAGATAATCTTTTCTATATTTTTCCAAGACTCATAAGAAAATTCTATTTTTATAGATTTTTGAATACCTGTGAAATTTATAATATGGATTAAGTTATCTGAACCATAAATATTGCCGATAACTCCGAAATTTTTATCATCCAAAATAATTCCAGGAACATTTTTCCCTTTATAATCCATTGGAACAGCTTCAACAAACAGAGAGCGTCTAAGATTATACCATTTTCCCAATTTCGCTAATTGTTCAGTAGGTTCTGGATATAAACTTCCACTCATTTGAGAAGGTAAACCTAAACAAAATTTTCCACCATTTGCCATTATAATTGTAGCTATTCTGCCTATTTCTTGGGGATCCGTCCGGGGTGATGGATCAAACCAACTTTTTGCTGCAGGACCAACCAATTCCCATGGTTTCTTTTTTTTACGAATTACATTACCTTGTTTCCAAGCTGATTCTACTGTATGCGCTTCCCCGCTAAGATAATGGCACCATCTCGGATTTTCATTTATACTGTTATTAAATGTAAGAATTACATTTGGATATTTTTTCTCCATTAAGTCCATTATTAATTCTGTAGATCCTTCTCTCAAAGAGGGATTCATATACCAATCCATCCACATACCATCAGGCTTATAATTTTCAATCAATTCAATCATTTGATTTTCTAGATATTTTTCATACTGTTCTGGATTATAGTCAAATTGAGGTGGATTTTCTTCAATATCCTTAAATAACTTATTAAAGTTCTTTTTAGAATACCTTCTAATATCTATATTCAAATCATTACTTTTAAATTCTTCAAATTTTTCACCCTTATTCATTCTATCCAAAAATTGTTTTACAAAAAGATTCACGATCATTTGGGTAAATTTTAAACAGAATTTTACGACATCCTCTTTCTTTTCTCGATGTAAAGCGATATAGGAGGGAGTGAATTTCCTAAGAGGTTGAATTTCATCAAACTGAGGGTTGTGATCAAATACACTAGAATAGTAGAACATAAATGGAATGTTTGCTTTTTTACTTTCCTCAGCAAAAATCTTGCTGTAATCAGTAGGGGTTTTCCATTTGGTATATTTAGTATCAAAATAACAAATTCCATCATGCCATTTTACCTCAAATATATGATAATCTACTCCTACTTTATTTGAAAATTCCACCCAATCCTTTATCTTACAAAAAGGACCATTAAACCTAAAATTCCCCTTTTCATCTTTCATTGAAGCGTTAAATTTATCAAAATCTCGATCCCAAATCCATCCTGGTCTTGCTTCGATTTGGTACATTATTCCTAATCCTGGTTTTTCCCACCATTCTCCAAAATCGTTCGCTCTAATGGATTTTTTCAAGTTAATCCCTTCATATTTTTAATTATAATTGTTTAAAATTAATTTAAATTTAAGATTTTGAACTTAATTAAACTTTTTATTCTTTAGAAATTATTTATGTTTGATTTAATATACATTGGAAATTTATTTATCTTAATATTAAATGATTGAATAAAATGTGGTGAATTATTCTATTATGTCATTAGCAGAAAAAGCTTTTAATGATGGAAATGGAATATTACGCTTAGTACCTACATGGGTTCCAAGAATTTTTTGTATTCCAGGAAGAAGAATAAAACTTCACCCGGATGATTATTATGCTCTCGGTGCTTCTCGAGGTGGTATAGATGAGCGATGGTTCTCTTCAACAACGAAAGCTGATAATGGTCCTCTAACCGCTCCCAATGAAGGTTTAAGTTTTGTTGTTTATAAAGATGGTTCTGATATTCATAAATTCCTTTTAAAAGATGCTATTAATGAACTTCAAGATTCTTTAATAGGAAAACGAATTTGGGAGAAATATAATTCTTGGCCAATTTATTCAAAATTCTTTGATAATCAAGGAGCACTTCCCTTTCACATTCATCATCGTGAAATGCATGCTAAACTTGTAAATCAAAGTGGAAAGCCAGAAGCCTACTTTTTTCCACCTCAACTAAATAATCACGGAGGGGATTTTCCATATACATTTTTTGGGTTTATACCATCTGTAACCAAGGATGAAATTAAAAGATGTATTAAAAACTTTACAAAAGGAGACAATAAGCTTGTAAATTATTCCAGATCATACAAGCTTGAACCTGGTACTGCGTGGAATGTTCCACCAGGTCTATTACATGCCCCTGGAAGTCTTTGCACCTATGAACCACAAAAGGCTTCAGATGTCTTTGCAATGTATGAATCACTCACACATGGTCAATTAGTTCCGGAAGAATTATTATGGAAAGATACCCCTGAAGAAAAAAGAGGAGATATTGATTATTTGATGGAAATAATTGATTGGGATCTTAATATAGATCCTGACTTCTATAATAAACATTTTATGCTTCCAAAATCAGTTAAAGATCTTGAAAAAATGAAATCTGAAGGATATATTGAGAATTGGACATGTTATAAATCTGATGATTTTAGCGCTAAGGAACTCACCATTTTACCTGGTTGCACAGCAACCATTAAAGATGGTGCTGCTTATGGAATGATTATGGTTCAAGGTCATGGAATGATGGATGATTGGAAAATCGAAACACCTACTCTCATACGCTTTGGTCAATTAACAAATGATGAGTTCTTTGTCAGTGAAAATGCTGCTAAAAAAGGAGTGGTTATTGAGAACCTTTCTGAAAATGAACCAATTGTTATGTTAAAACATTTTGGACCCAATAATCCAGACTTAAAAGTTTAATAAAATTATGATTACATATTGATATAATTTGAGTTCCTAAAAAACGAGAAGAGTTCAATCAAAATCCTGATTTTAAGAGTTCTATTAATTACTTTTCTTATAACTTGAGGTTATTATAACCTCTCACTAAAATAACCTATTTATGTGTGGCTCTTTCAACAATTATCAAATATAAGATATCCCATTGGGTAACTATACATTTAAAAACAATAAAGTTGATATTTATAACGAAAAAATAATTTATAAATTTTTCAAAACTATCTTAAAACTATTATTATGAATGATAAAGATAATAAAACTCGTTCTGATGAAATTACTAATAAGAAAATTTTTCAATTTGCATTAATAGCACCAGTAGCGGGATTAATTACTGGAATGTGGGGTAATGTTCAATTTTTTGCAGTATCAGTATTATTAATTCCTCAATTATTTATTGCAATTATATATTTAGTGTATTCTCTTGTCGATGCGTTTAATGATCCAATTATTGGTTATTTAACCGATCGTTCAATCAAATATACGCCAAAATTTGGAAAAAGGTATCTTTGGATAATAATTGGTGTGTTGTTTACACCAATTTTTCTAATTCTATGTTTTATTCCAGTTTCAAATGATATAATAATATCCACCATTTGGTTAATTATACAAATGGCGATTTATGAGACATTTCTTACTTTACATGAAGTCAGTCAAAAATCTTTATTTCCAGATATGTTTAGAGAACAATATCATAGAAGGAAAGTAAGTATTTTTGGAGGTATAATCGGTGGTTTAACACTTATTTTTGGAGCTATTTTTATTCCTCTAAGCATTGGAATCTGGGGGGGTGAATTTAGTGCCCCTGCTTACTTGATAACGTGTATCATAATTGTTATCATAGCTTATATTTTAACTATTCCATATTTAAAAGGAGTTAAGGAAACAGGGGAAATGATATCGTTCAGAACAAAATTAGATCAAGCAGGAAAGAGTTCCTCTCCTTTAAAAGAAGTGTTGAATCGTATTTTTAAAGACAGAAACTGGGTAGCTTTAATTATTTCTAACACTTGTTTTGTTATAGCTGGTGCGTGTGTATTATATGGACTTAATTTTTATGTTGTTTATAATTTAGAACAACCTATTGAGGTTGCTAGTATTCCGGCATTATTTTATAGCTTAGTTGCCATAAGTTTTGTTCCAATTTGGATTAAAGTAGCAAAAAAATTTGGGATAAAAAAGACCTATACTACAAGTTTATTTTTAAATGTTATTGGTTTCTTTCTGTTTTTATTCGTGAATAGTTTAACAACAATGACTTTAATTTTAATGATTATTGGAATAACGTCAAGTGCCAATCAAACAGTTATTTTTGATCTCGCTACAGCCGAAGCTATTGATAATGCAGCAGTCAATTCCGGAAAACGTGAAGAGGGCACCTACATAGGGGTTTTACGCGTCTTTTCCGCATTTTCTTATTTCTTTCAAACACTAATTTTTGCAATTATAGGTACTCTTTTCGGATTTGACGCATCTTTAGGAACCAACCAAACTTATGAAGCTAAATTGGGATTAAACTTTCAAATGTCATTGATTCCAATGTTTATTTTATTAATCGGGGCCACTATTTTCTTATTTATGTATGCTATATCAAAAGAAAAGGCGCAAGAAAATGTTAAAAAGTTGAGTGAAATGGGATTATAACTCCCCAATTTTTTCTCTTTGAATATGATTGCCTTATTGTTATTTTAGGCAATAATTTAATTAGGAATTCTATCAGGTCAACATTGATAAAAATAAGAAAAAGAAAAAAAGAAAAAAACTATTGAATTATTTTCGCAATATCTTCAGCAAATTCGGGTTGAAAATTAAATATTTTGTTTATATCATCAGTTATAATTCTAAATCTAACTTGGATTCTAAATCCAAACTCATATATCTGATATATTGGTTTTATCCCGAAAATAGGTTGGTAATCTTCTATTATATCATCAATTTTTTCTAATATATTATCAAATCCCTTGTATGGAAATTCCATAATAAATACAAAATTATGTAATTTCTCGATCTTTACTCTGCTCAAGATGGTACCATAGGCAGTTTTTAAAGCACGTTCAAAAACAGATTTCTTTTTTTGTTTCGCCTTTTTTTCTAATTTTTGTTCTATGCTCTTATCAACCTTTTTAAATTGCTCAATATTATCAACTTCGACCGAATAATTTGTGACCTTAGAAGAAAGTATTTCACTATTGGATTTTTTTATTAGAATATTATCAAAAGTTTCAATAGTCGTCCTTAATAATTCAATCTCTCTAATTACACCTAGATCTCCGTTAATTTTTACTACATCTCCAATATCAAAAGGACTCGTAACTAATAAAACAATACCCGATACTATATTTGAAAAAATACCCTTAGATGCAAAAGCAAGCGCGGTGCTAAATGAAGTAGTAAGAATTGCAAGATAAGAAGGATTAATAGTCTCAATATAGGGTACTCCTTCTAATACAAAATATACAAATATTATGACGGAAAGTATTTTTACAATAAAATTTGTAATGGTTCTCTGTCGAATACTAACTTTTTTAATTTTTTTAAGACTATATGATAATATCCAATTTATAACGAGAAGTATTAATAATATTACACCTAAATAAACAATAGCTTCAAAATTGGTCTCAAATATTGCCATTCTATTTACCACCCTCCTCTCTTTGGTTTTTTGATCCAGCAATTAATTCATCAGACAATAATGCATATAAAACATCCTTGATAAATGGATAGGTATTTCTTAAAACCAATTGTGGATTTTTTGACAAAATTTGCAAGGTAATGCTTAAATGGTCCCGTACTGTAGTATTAGCATAGTAATAAGGTCTAATTCCCAATCTTTTTTCATATTTATCGAAAACTTCTTCTAATAGATCCCCAACGTGTTCCAAATCTGCAATGTAGGGGACTTCGACAACTTTTATATATCTTGTAAATTTCCCCTCTTTTGCAATAATATCTTCTAATTTTTTAAGGAACTTCTTATAACTTTTTGCTTCAATTTTCTCTTCTTCTTCTGGTGTTGGGAGACGGGAGAGTTTTTGGGTAAACTTTTTTATACTCGCATTATAGACAGCAGTATTAGGAATATAAGTGAATATCCCTAAGAAATCGCGTATTTTAGTATAACTTAAGTTAATTTCGGTAACAATCCCTTGAATTTCATTGGTTTCTATTAAATCCCCGATATCAAATGAACTTGCTGATAAAAGCATAATCCCAGATGTAACTGTATTTATCCTATCTTCCATAGTTAAAGAGATTGCGACTACTAAGAAAGATATGACAGCAACGCCCAATTGCGGAGAGATTATAAAAATCAATTCAAATATAAACACAATCCAAATGATATTGATGATAAATACTAATATGAATCGAATTTTTCTAGTTCCTAACGCAAAATTTAAAATTCGGATGAGTATCGTTCGTCCTATATATACAAATATGTTAATCATAATAGAATATACCAGCACAGGATCAACATTTAGCGTTTCTAATATGTAATCCCAATAATATATCGCTAGAGCACCGATTATAATTAGAAGAACGGTAAGTATTATTTGATAAATCTTTTTCATAATTTCATCTCCATAAGAAGTTTTTTTTAAGTTTTGGTAAGAATTTCATTATTTTTTCTCTAATTCAAAAAATCATATATGAAAAATTGAATTCTTTTATTTTAATTTATATTTAATAAATTATTTACTTTTAATAAAATATTTTAGCTTTTGATTTTGAAGGTTTGAAAAAGAGAAATTTCTCCTCTAAAATAATAAATCTTAAATAATCAATGAAATAATTTTTTTATAAGGGTCTATTACAGAACTACATTATTAATTCCTCAAAAAAATGAGTAATAATTCCAAATCTCGTAGAAAAATCAGAAATATTAGAAAAAAGAAAAGTTTGCAAAAAGTTGGTCAGCCTCCAGGAACTTTAACTTATACGGGAGAGAAAAAAAAGAGAAAAACAAAAATAACTATTATAGATTATAATAGAGAAGATTATCAAATTCAAGAATTAACCGAACCTAAATTCGATCTTTCAGACATACAAAATACTAATATTAGGTGGATTTTAATAGATGGATTAGAAAATGTGAGTCTGATTGAAGAAATAGGAAAACAATTTAATCTTCATCCACTAATTCTGGAAGATATTTTACATCCTAATCAACTACCAAAATTTGAAGATTATAAGGAAAAGATTTTTATCGTTTTAAAAAAATTAAAGATTAAAAATGAGGATTATGAAACTATTGAAACGGAGCAAATTTCTCTAATCCTTGGATTGAATTATGTTCTTACATTTAGAGAGCAAAAATCAAACATTTTCGATCCTATTTTAGAAAGAATTAAAGTTCCAAAGGGAAAGATTAGAGATATGAAATCTGACTATTTATTATATGCATTAATAGATATCATTATAGATAATTATTTTATTTTAGAAGAATCTTTAGGCGACTTTATTGAAGAAATCGAAGAAAAATTAATAGAAGATCCTAAAATAGAAACTTTACAAGCAATATACAAATTAAGAAAAATTGTCATCGATTTTAAAAAATCTGTTTGGCCAATGCGAGAGGTTGTTAATAAACTCCAGCGAGAAGAATCTGATTTAATTGGAAATGAGATGCAGATTTATTTAAGAGATATTTTCGATCATATCTTCAGATTAAATGATTCGCTTCAGAATTATCGAGATATTGTGTCAGGAATGCTTGAAATGTACTTATCAAGTGTGAGTAATAAAATGAACGATATTATGAAGGTATTAACTATTATTTCCACTATTTTTATTCCGTTATCATTCTTAGCAGGGTTGTATGGAATGAATTTTGCATTTATGCCAGAGCTTCGATCACCTCTGGGATACCCTTTGCTCTTAGCCATAATGGTTCTTATAGGGATTGGCATGCTAATCTTCTTTAGACATAAAGATTGGATTTAACAAAGGATCTTACTCTTACTGAATTTTTTGATTTTTAAATTATTTTAAATCTTAATTAAATATTGCTCTGTTATAAAATTATTAATTTTCTTTCTGATAATCAAAAAATGTGATCAGTAATTAAAAAATGACACAAGATCAGTAATTTACTGACAAACAAATTTTTACTGCCCAC
This sequence comes from Promethearchaeota archaeon, assembly GCA_016839555.1. Classification (GTDB taxonomy): domain Archaea; phylum Asgardarchaeota; class Lokiarchaeia; order Sigyniarchaeales; family SOKP01; genus TEKIR-8. Next base: position 54 of record JAEOUA010000004.1, on the reverse strand, counting down.
AAGTTATCAGCGAGGAAAAATGTCACAAAAAAGACAATTTTTTTTCATTTTTTT
>JAEOUA010000003.1 GCA_016839555.1 Promethearchaeota archaeon | reverse complement strand
GTTTTCCAATTAATGCGATCATACCTATAGCAGGATGTTTCGAAAGCACATCTTCTACTTTTGTAGAGAAGACTTTATAACCACCTACAATGATCATATCTTTTGTACGATCTACAATTCGAATATACCCGTCCTCATCCATCATACCCACATCACCAGTATGCATATACCCATCCTTATCGATGGCCTTTTTAGTCTCTTCTGGCTTATTATAATACCCTTTCATAACTAAGGGGCCCTTCACGCAAATCTCCCCAGGCTCTCCAACGGGTAACTCTTCATCTGTTTCAGGATCGACGATCTTTAAATCCACATTTAAAAATGGCATACCTATTGTACCTAATTTCTTTTCTCCTAAGGAAGGATTCATAGTAGATACAGGAGAAGTTTCCGTCATCCCATAAAGTTCCAATAATTTACCCTTCCCTATGATACTCTCAAGCTCTACTTGCGACTCTTTTGGGAAAGGAGCGGCTGCAGATACGCATGTTCCTAAATTAGAATGATCCATCTCTCCGAATTTAGGATTTTTAATTAAAAGCTGATATAAACTAGGTACATTTACCAAATTAGTCACATTGTATTTCTTCATCACATTTACGATATGATCCGTATCACGAGGGTTTGGGATGAGCATTTGACTCCAACCATTATATAAAGAAGCTTCAGCAACGGTCAATCCAGCAGCGTGAAACATTGGAAATCCTGAACACATAACTCCATTTCCTCTTTCCCATTGAAGCCATTCTATAATACATTTTATATTGGATACGCAATTTCTGTGAGTTAGCATAGCGCCTTTTGGTGGACCAGTTGTCCCTCCAGTATATTGGATCCACCCAATATCATCTGGTGTAAGAGCAACTTTAACAGGGTCAGGAGGATATTTGTTTATCACGTCATCTATAAAATTTAATACCGTTTTCCCTCTTAAGGGAGTTACTTTTCCTTTCGGGACTTTTTTTAATAATTTTCCCAACACCTGTTTTATTTTGGGAAGAAAGTCCGCGATATTAGTAGCAATTACAAGTTTGGTATCTTTTATTTTACCTGCTATTTTAGTAATAATTCCTTCAAAAATGGCGTCCAGTGTGATTAGCGCTACTTTTTTCTTTCCTTTTCCTCCCAAATCATTTAATTGATATTCAATTTGAACCGCTGAGAGAAGTGGTGATACTCCAGAAACTATGCATCCTGCTCTTAAAGTACCTAATAGTGCGATAATATATTGAGGAGAATTTGGCAAGTTTAACCCTACCACATCTCCCTTTTTAAATCCATTATCTATTAACATGTTGGCAAACTGATTTGCATATTCATCGATTTGTTTAAAAGTTATTTCGACTCCTAAAAACTCCACACACAATTTATCGCCAAAATCCTTGAATGTGGGTTTACTAGATTCCACGTAGGTCGTATCAAATTCCTTTGGATCAAGATCATCTAATCCAGGATCCCAATTTTTTTTCCAAAATCGTTGAGAATACTTTAATTTTTCTGTCATTTTTTATCACTTTATTTAGAGTTCAATATTAATTAATGATGATATCCTATATAAATCTTAATTTTAATGATCAATAACTAATAATGTACTTGCATAAAACACCTATCTTCCTTATTTTTCCCGTTTTTAAAAAATTATATGAATAATTTTCACGATAAAATAAACCTATAGCAAAAATATTAATCATAAAAGTAATAATTCGTAAGTTTTTAGGAAGAAATATACATATCTTCTAATTAACTTAATAAAAAGCAATAGAGTTAGTTTTAATATTTTAAAAAATATATTCTAACAATATCTTAGTCCATAAGGTTAATATTTGAATAATTTTTTCTTTTCATATTTTTTAGACATTCTTATTGAAGAATTTATTAATCCCTAATTCACTAACAAAAAGTAAAAATAATATTTAGGTCTTAAATGATAGAATATAGTAATAACTAATAAATAATAAGTATTTTCCATAATTAATTCTATTAGATATTAAAAAAATAATTCAAAGAAATTAAAGGAAAATGAGCGAAAAGTATAAAGAATTTATAAAAAAGATTCATGATAAAAAGAATGAAATCCCCGAATATATTTCTATACAAATTCGAAGTGCAAAAAAAAGCGATTTAATAGATATTAAAATCCGCAAATTGGAATCGAATATCGTGAAAATAATAGCTCATGAACAAGACAAAAAAGGATGGATTTTGCACTCGTATCATGTCCCCCTTAAAAATCTCGGACTGCCAAATGAAGCGAAAAATAAGGAAATTCTCATATATTTGAACCAACCCGAAAAAATCATGACAGATAAACCCAGTAGAGATTTAATTGAGGAATTGATTCAAAAATATGTGGAAATCCATGCTGAACGTAAGAACCATTTTTTTCGAACGGAAAGGTTTTCAGTACAAAAAGACTATAGTGGCGGGCGTAAGTTGAAAGCTTTTTAAATTAGTTATTTTGCTTTTTCTGAAGTAGTAAAAATCCTCATTATGGACTTATTACTGTTCTATTTCTCATATTTCTCTCTAAGAATAAGTAAATTAAAAAAATTTTAAAAAAAAGTTATTAATCAATTTTTCTAAATTTAGGCGGTTTTTCTTCCCTTACATATTCTGGTTTTATCTTAGTGACTCTCTTTACAATTTTAGCTTGCAATCTAAGGGTAATTTTCTTATTTCCTTCCGAGGGAATTGTGATATTAAACATAAAAATTGGTTCTTTTGTTTCAGTCGGTACTGGTTCAGAACTCACAAATGATACATCTTTGGTCTGTTTAAAGTTCAATTCCAATTCTATTTCATTATCCAGTTTATTTTCAATAGTAATTTTTCTGGTTATCTGATCATAACGCGTTCGCACTTCCACGTGTTCTTTTAGCTTCAAGGCGTCTTCAAATGTAATTTCGGGTGTTCCTTCTTTAATCTCGACGATATCATCATCGATAGTAATATCGGCGTCTATTATTTCCTCAGAAATAATCTTATTGCCAATAGTCGCTGAGGTGGAAAGGAATAAAAATGGTAAACCTTCTTTATAGAGTGTTATGGGAGATCCACTCGGTAACTCTTTAGGATCTCCTTTTTTTGTAAGGATATACTTTATATTTACATTATGATTGTGCTTATTTTCAGTCACTGAATTGGCATTATATTGAATTTCCGTTTTGCGCTCAATTTTAAATTCTGATTGGGATTTAAACCATTCTAATTTAATTTTCTTACGGGATGGGATATTTGCTTTTATTTTTTTCACCTCCTACTATAATGCTAAATTACGCATTCTCTGCGTTTTCTTCATCCGGTTTAATTCACTTAACATTTCTTGTCTCAATGCTGGCTGAGCTGCAGCTGGAGCACCTGGTGGTGCTATCGCACCAGTTGCAGGTAAAGAAGGAAGTTCAAATATAGCAAATCCGAGTTCAACATTATCATAGGAAAAACTTGTTTGATTATCTACTACTATATACGCCTCAAGTTCTGCTTTTTTATCATCATTACTAACATTAACATTTAAGGTGGTTTCCCATCTAATACGTAGGTCAGTAATAAAATATTGAATTTTTACTATAACTTCTCCTTGATTTTTTGCATTGATGATAAAATCAAAAATTCCTTTCATATCAGCGTAGGTTCGATACTTACTTGCTTCGCAAAGACGATTTACATCTTCTCTCACCTCTCTCGTAAAATCAATTGAGTAAGAAATTATATTATTCGCAGCAGCTTTTTCTCGGTCGATAATTTGTCGAGCAGTCTCTATATCAGGTAGAGATACAATGGTTTGCTGGAGGGTAAACAATTCTTTATCTCCTGGATTAACAAATTCTAATTTAATATCAGCCGAATTTGGATCAAAACTCGCTGGGACATTTTGAATTTGAAAATTATTTGGTCCCCTCTGAAGAGAGAGTCTCATTTCTCTTTCAACGATACCTCCGCCATAATTAAAAATTATTAATTTTGTAACTTTAGGATCGATTAACATTTTTATTAAAATTTTATTTGATTACTAAAATAAATAGAAATAATAACTTTTAAATAGTTCTTCTTTTTCGAATTTAAAGAACATTATGTTAAGTTATAATCATCTTTCCTATTAACATAAATCCACTTTTCACTTAATAATCTGACTCGAAATATCTATGGGAAGAGATCTAAAAAAAATCATCTGAATTATGTTTTTTTATAAATTATTATCTTTTTTTTTAGAATTGTTAAAAGGATTATCTAATTTTTCGTCCTTTAAGATTTCTTCTTTAATTTTTTCCAATTCTTTTTTAAGAAATGAACTAGCATTAGATCCACCCCTTACCGTTTGTTCTCCTTGTGGTAGATCTCTAAAACTTGGTCTGATTATTTCATTATTTTCATCAATCACTTCATATTTCCTTAATATTTGTTGTTTAACATCTAAATTCTCAGCGGTGGAAATCCAAAACATTCCTTTAGGACAATTGATGAGGATTTTCGTGTCAAGATGTATCTCACTATTACATTTAGGGCATTCATAATAATAAGCATCATCAAGAATTTTTTTAATTAATTCTGGATCCAGCCATGTATTAATTGAAGCTTCCCATATTATCTTAAAGTGATTTTGACAAATGGAACATATAATTTCTTTTGAGATTATATGAGTTATATTTTTCACCTCAAGGGCATTCCTTTCATATCAACATATTCTTTTTCCTTGGGTTTTATACCTCTGTATGGATTTTCTTTCTCCTCAACTTTTCGCCCAAATGTGAGGTAACCTGAATGTCCAATCATGCGACTATTCGGACGAGTAGCGTTTCTATTAATTTGCATGGTTCTCATTAATAGCTCTACAGTTTTTATCTCAAAAAACTTATGGGACTCAAGCGCAAATGTTGTTTTTTTTGCCTGTTCAATAGTAGGTGAAAATGAAACTACTGACCCACTTAATTTGAGAAAATCTTTTACTATTTTTATTGTATCCCATGGAGTTGGTATATCCAAAACTACTGTGTCAATATTTTTATGATAGATTTCCTCTTCAAAGATATTCCCATATTGTACTGAAACATACTTTTCCAGCTTAGCATTTTTTATATTTTTTTGTGCCTGCTTAAGTGATTTTTTCCTTATATCATAGGAATATACATGTCCATGAGGTTTCACATAATGCCCCAAAATACACGTTAGAGCACCAGAACCACTCCCTATCTCTACCACTTGACTTCCTGGACCTATCCCCGTATAAAGTAAGATAATGCCCGCATCTTTTGGATAAATAATTTGTGTCTTTCTGCTCATATGAAGAATAAAATCACTTGGCAGAGGTTTCAGTACATAAAATAAGTATCCTTGTACTTCCAAAGGTTTGGAAAAAACACATGAACCATAAGGTTTTCCAATAATATCATCGAATTCAATGATTCCCCGATGCGTATGAAATTCTTTTCCTGCATTTACTTGTACTAACCACCTTCTTTTATGATCTAGAACAAGAAAAATGAAATCCCCGTCATTTATTCTATTTAGATTTGATTCCATTTTGAAATTTTTCCATTTATCAAAAAATTATAAAATTAAAAATATGTAGTCAAACAATTTAAGAACTGAATAAAAATTTAGTATACTAAGTCCTATTATTCAAGTATGACACATTCCTATTAAAGTGAATGTATATGAATTATATTCTTTATTTAAACTAATATAAAAGTTAAAAAGATTAACTTTATAATTAACTATTATTTTTTGAATATAAGATATATCTTATAGTCCTATTTATTAACCATTTTAAAGTATTTGGTTATGAGCAAAGATAAACTTATTAAAAAATCATTTTCAAATTTGCAATCGGATATTGAGAAAGCCAGAGAAAAAAGAGACAAATTAAACCAAAAAACTAAAAAATATATTAAATCCCTTCAAGAAGTAGAAGAGAGAATTAAAACTTTGCTAGACCTAGCTAAAAAATATAAAAAAAACAGGAACCGATGCAATGAACGCGTAGGAAAAATAAAAGAAAAAAAAATAGAATATAAAGATTTATTTTATGAATTAATAAATAAAAGTAATCAACTCAAAAAACAGAGAGATAAGAATAAAGGGAAATACGTTTCTTCTAAAAAGCTTGATAATAAAATAGAAAATTTAGAACGAAGAATTGAGACAGAAAATCTTGATCTCGCAGAGGAAAATCAGCTTATCGACCAGATTAGAGAATTAGCGAAGAGAAAACAAGAAGTCCTCGCAGAAGATGAGTATAATGAAATTATGAAACACGAAAAGAAGATAGAAATCATTAAAATTAACCTGGACAAGATCTATGAAAAAATCACCAAGTGGTCGAATAAATCACAGAAATATCATAATAGAATGCATGAAATTTATGATCAAGTCAATAAATTGAAAGATAAAAAGCGTGAAATTGAAGAAAAATTAATAGCTAATAAAAAATCAGCCGATAATTATCATGAGAAATTTCTGGAACTCATGAAATTACGTAAAACTATGTCGAGGGGAAGAGATAGAGGAAGTTCATATAATAAAACTGCCTTTAAAAAACAGAAGGAAAAAGATAAGAAAATTGAGAAAATTATGGAAAATAAATTAAAAACTGCTTTAGAAAAACAGAAAGCAGGGAAAAAACTTAATATTTATGAAGCACGGCTAATCTTGGAAAAAAGTAAAAAATAAATACTTTTCACAACCCCATTGTATTAAAAGAGTAATCAGATAGGAAGGCTCCTTATTATTACTAAATAAAAAAATAGAAATTTCTACTATTATATTAAAAATCTAAACACATTAAATAAAAGGCTATTTTTTAATGAAACATAATCTATTTTGCTTACAGTTTAAATAAGATATAGGCATATTTTATTTATCCTTATCCTTATATAAAAAGTATAAGCGTTTATTAATGTAAGAGTTAAAAAAATTTTAATTGTTTAATTTCCTTTAACCAATAACTTATAAAAAGAAAACTTCAATTTTAAAAAATTTGATACAAGTTGAATAGGAAAATAGCTGATATTCGCTCCATTTTACAAGAACATTCAAAATTATTTCAGAACTCCATACCACTTATAGCTTCCGAGAATATTACAAGTCCCGCCGTTGATGAAGCATGCGCCTCAGAATTTAGCCATAGATATGCTGAGGGGTGGCCTGGACAACGCGTCTATGCGGGATGTAAATATATAGATGAAATTGAGATTATATGTCAAGATCTCGCAAAAGAATATTTCAATTGTGTTTTTGCTGATGTAAGGCCGATCTCAGGGGTAATGGCTAATTTGGTACTTTATAACGCCTTTACTTCACGAAATAATGGAAGAATGTGCGCGATGCCAATCCCTAAGGGAGGTCATATTAGTCATGCACCAAAATTTACTAGTTCGGGAACTCCTATTTTCGGCACAGCCGGTACTGTTCGTGGACTAGATATTCAATATCTGGCATTCGATGAAGAGGCTATGAATATTGATCCAGATGAATCTGCAAAGATCATTCGAGAATTTGAACCAGAATTAGTGTTATTTGGCGCCTCAGTATTTCTCTTTCCACATCCTGTTAAGGAATTAAGTGATGTAGCGAAAGAAATTGGTGCGTATGTTGGATATGATGCTGCACATGTTGCGGGATTAATAGGTTCAGGATATTTTCAAGATCCCATCAGAGAAGGAGCTGATGCAGTCGCATTAAGTACCCATAAAACATTACCAGGCCCTCAACATGGGACTGTTCTTTCAAATAGAGAAGATTTAGTAAAAGAACTCAAACATGCAGCGTTTCCAGCGCTATTTTCAAATCATCATCTCCACAATGTAGCAGGATTAGCAGTAGCATTAGCAGAAATGCTTGAATTTGGGAAGAAATATCATAAACAAGTTATTGAAAATGCGAAAGCTTTTGCTGAAGCACTACACGAAAGGGGGTTTAACGTATTATGTGAAGAGAAAGGATTTACAGAATCTCACCAAATAGTAGTAGACATTTCAAACTTTGAAAAGACAATCGGTTTGGGAGGAGATATTGAACGCCTATTAGAGAGTGCTAATATTATCATAAATCGCAATCTGTTACCATGGGATATCCGGGAGGGAAGACATTATATGAATCCAGGAGGGTTGCGTCTTGGCACAAGTGAAGTAACTCGCTTGGGCATGGGAAAAAGTGAAATGGTTGATATTGCTGAATTTTTTAAACAATTAATTATTGAACAAAAGGATCCCAAAAAAGTTAAGAATGAAATTGCAGAGTTTCGAAAACAATTCCAAGTAGTAAAATATTGTTTTCAAAGTTCAAATAAGGCATATGAATATATTAAGTTTTATTAGAAAGATATTTATTATAATTAGATAAAGCTGAGTTGAATATGACAAAAGTAGGAGCCATCTTAGGATGTATTATTTCCGTAATTGGTGCAATTTTTATGTGTATTGCTGGGCTCGAATTAATTTTCTCTGGTTGGAATTTAACCACTATTACTCTAGCTCAATTTTTTTTTAGGTTAATTTCTATTTTTATAACCTTCGCATGTATTGTTTTTGTAGGATTAGCTGTATGGTTTCAAATTGATGAACCAGGAGATACTTTTAGCGGAGGCATAAATCTGGTTGTTGGATTCATAATAATTATTTTAGCTTTCTTAGGATCACTATTCAATGTGCAGCTTATAGGATCCTATTTTACCTTAATTATTCCATCTTCTGGATTTTTATTAATAATTTCAATTGACGGGATTTTTGTGATTTTTGGAGGAGCTATAGGATTATTATAAGTCTCTCTTCATGCTGTTGCTTCGGGATTTACTGAAAATAATAGAAAAGATTATCCAGATGCTTATTGTTTTTTGGTGTCAATTGAAGTTTCCAAAGATTTTTTCTCAATTAATCCTTAAAAATTGGAACGATTAGTTTCAAAAATTTTGCGTTTGAACAATAACTACTGATAAATGCAAAAAATTTCCAAAATGTTTTAATTTAACATCTTGTAAATTCTAATTTTTAATTAATTTTCATTATAGCTTGTCCTATTATGATATAAGAATTAATACTTAATGAAGAAATCAGAAAAATGAATTTTAATTTACGAGATTTTAACAATATTTTTGTAAAAATTTAAGTAACCACACACTTGGGAGGAATTCTATATTCAAACAATTAAATAAAAGAAATATATTATTTTTTCATAATAAAATTTATCTTTTATGTTCCTTTTTCAAAGTTAATACTAACTATTTATTTTCTTAATAATATTTCTTTTTGATATTATGGAACTTGAAATCTTAGAACAGGACAAGCATAATCTTAAATTCATTTTAAAAGATATTTCGATTGAGATGGTAAATGCTCTACGCAGGATTATGCTATCTTGGATCCCGTGTATGGCAGTTGATGAGGTAATTATTCTTAAAAATGATTCTCCACTTTATGATGATATTTTAGCTCATAGAATCGGACTAATTCCCTTAACTACTGACTTGGAAGCATATAATCTCCCAAAAGATTGCGATTGTGGTGGATTCGGATGCCCTAATTGCCAAGTCTCTTTAACACTTGAAATTACTAATGACTCCAAGGATAACCTCATTATTTATTCAGGAGATTTAGAGTCAAATGATCCCAAAATTATACCTGTGGATCCAAATATTCCTATTGCCAAAATAGGTAAAAATTCCAGCCTAATTTTTGAAGCATATGCGATTTTAGGTAGGGCTAAAGACCATGTTAAATGGCAGGCGGTTTCAAATGTATTTTATCGATATTTACCAAAAATTGAATTTGATAATTCTAAATGTGCTAAATGTCCAGATAAATGTATAGTTTCGAGGATGTGTCCCGAAAATTTATATGACTTCTCGGATCATAAAACTCCCCAATTAAAAAAAGAATATTGGAAAAACTGTACTTTATGTGGAGCTTGCGAAGAAAATTGCCCTGAAAATGCTGTTAAATTAGCTCATGAAAATGATACTTATATTTTTTCTATTGAAAGTGATGGTGTACTTCCTTTGAACGTTGTCATACAAAAAACTTTTGAAATATTTCTGGGTAAAATTGATGAGTTTTTAGAGAAATTGGAAAAGGTTGAAATCCAAGAATAATCTAATAAATTTATTAAATTATCAAATTTTTATATATACACATATTAGTAGAATTAAAAAAGTGATTGGATGAGCCACAGAATAACGGGTCCGGAACCTTTCCAGCATAGAAAGCTAATTAGAGATTTATGGAAAACAAGAAGAAGAATTTGGAGAACAATTTCTAAAAAATTAAGCGGTCCCAGACGTAATAGGGTGGAAGCAAACCTAAAACGAATAAATAATAAAACAAAAGATGGCGATATTATTGTAGTACCAGGAAAAGTTTTAGGGATCGGAGATTTAAATCATAAACTTACTATTGCGTGTCTAACTTGTTCTAAATCTGCCCGAGAAAAAATTGTAGATTCGGGCTCGACCCTCTTATCTATTGAAGAATTAGTAGAAAAAAATCCTGAAGGAAAAAATATTAAAATATTTTATTAAGAATTAATTTAGTGAACAGATATGCGCGAATATATATTGATTGATGCTACGAATAAAATTATGGGACGATTTGCATCCCAAGTAGCTAAAAAGGCACTTCTAGGGCAAAATGTGGTAGTTATTAATGCTAAAGATGTAATAATTAGTGGAAATAGACGTGATATTTTAGAGAAATACTTAAATAAGCTTAAAATAAGAACTTCTACAAATCCTAGAAGGGGACCTTTTCATAATCGGAGACCCGATACTTTTTTAAAGAGGGTTATTAAACAAATGCTTCCTACCAAAAAAATAAGAGGAAAGGAAGCAATTAAACGAGTACATGTATATATTGGTTCCATTCCAGAGCGCTTTAAACATAAATATCCCAAGCTTCAAGAAGAAGAACTTCCAAATTGTGATAAGGAACGTTTATTTTATTATAATAAATATATTACGCTCGGTACTCTCTGTGATAGGATAGGACAGAGCAAAAAAGAAACAATAGAGGTCTAATTAAAATGTCCACTGAAATAGTACAAAGTAGCGGTAAACGAAAAGAAGCTATCGCCAGAGCAGTATTAAGATATCCTGCAAAAGGTCAAATAAAAATTAATAAAGTACCTTTAGAAATTTATCGACCTGAGATATCCCGAATGCGAATTCAAGAAGTTTTAAAAGTAATACAAGACGAAAAATTAGAAAAATGCAATATAGAAGTTACTGTGAAAGGCGGGGGAATTAATGGGCAGACCGATGCAGTTCGGTTTGCTATCGCTCGAGCAATTAATGATTTTTTGGGGACTAAACAGATAGAACAAACACTTAGGGATTATGATGATTCTCTTTTAAGCGGAGATTCTCGCAGAGTCGAAACTAAAAAATTCGGAGGCAAAAAAGCTCGAGCAAGACGACAGAAATCTTTCCGATAAAAAATGGGTCAATAATTTATTAAGAAATTATTTGGATATTTGCCCCTAATTTAATCAGATCCTCAATAAATGTAGGATAAGAGTCTTTTACTATTTCTATATTATCTATTTCTGATTCTTCAGATGCATATAAAGCAGCTATAGTACAAGCCATGGCAATTCTATGATCGTGTTCATGGTCTATTTTTGTTCCCTTAAGATTTTTACAATGATATATGATTAATTTATCTTTATATTCTTTAATCTTTACCCCCATCTTCTGTAATTCTCGTGCCATAATGGAGACTCTGTCACTTTCCTTTAGCCTAAGCCCTTCTGCATTATAAAGCACCATCTTTCCTTGGGCATACGCCCCAATTACTGATAATATGGGAAATAAATCGGGTATTTCCTTACAATCTACCTCAATGCCTTGCAATTTATTCTTTTTAATATTTCCATAGCAAATCAATTGGTTTTTATGCTCATTCACTTCGATTTTTGCTCCCATTTTCTGTAAGATATCAATAATACGTTTATCTCCTTGAGGATCTTTGAAATCAAGATTTTTGAGAATAACATGAGACTCTGTGAGTGAAAGAAGAGAAGCAGCTATAATAAAGGCAGCTGAAGAAAAATCAGAAGGAATTATGTAGTTTTGAGGATCTAATTTTTGATCAAGCTTAAACTTATATTCAAGCAATCCTTTTTTCCATTGCTTTTCTTCAATCTTGATACCAAATGCATTTAAAACCTTGAGAGTAATTTTTATATAAGGATATGAGACTAATAGAGTTGTTATTTTCATTATTATTTGCTCTTTTTGCTTACATTTCAATAAGGGACCTAAAATTAAAAGAGCAGTAATAAACTGAGAACTTATATCCCCCCGAATTTTTATATTTTTACATTCTTGAGATATTCGATGGATATGTAGCTTTTGATCTTTTAAACTGTATTGTGCTCCTAAATTTGTTAATGCTTTCAATAGGGGAAGAATTGGTCTATTTTTCTCAAGAAACTTACCAGTAAATGTCAAGCCTCCCTCAATCAGCAAACTCAAGGCACTAAAAATTCGTATTGATGTTCCAGAATTTTTACAATCAATTGGTTGAAGGCTATTTGCTTGAAATTGGGTCTTTCCATATATTTTATAAGTATTGTCTTTTTGTTGCTCGATTTTAATACCCAACTTCTTTAAAATCTGTAAAGTTACAAGTACATCTCCAGATATGAGCGGATTCTTGAGGGTAGAAACCCCATCGGCATGGGCAGCTAAAATAAAAGCTCTATGTGAATAACTTTTAGAACCCGGAGGGGTAATCTCTCCATTCAATTGAGTCGTATTCTTTATTTGCAAATCCAATTTAATTTCAAATCTTTTAAATTATATAAAATTTATATTCTTTTCTTAAGTATCTAAAATTCTAAATCTCGGAAAATTTAAAGTTAAGTTTTTTTGAAGGAAATACTTAAGATAATGATTTTTCAGTTTTCACATCAATTCTAATATTGAAAGATTTAATACTAAAATTCTAATATGATAATATAATCATTTTTTAAAATTCTGGGGGAATTTTTTTTTTCATTTTAATTATTTATAGTCTATTATTCAGTTTTATTTAATATTAATAGAAAATACTATATCAAATTGTTTATATTTAAATACTTGTTTTTTTATTAGATTAGATAGATATATTCTCTTTAAATAGCTAATAATAGGGGTTTATTTAATTCTTTGAAGAAAACAAATAAGAAAATATTAATAATAATTATATTATTTTTTTCGGTTTTCTTTCTAGTTTCAAGAAGTAATAGAGGTATTTCCCATCTCAAAATAAAATCTTATAATCATTTTCCGTTCGGTTCTAATATAGAATATAACAATGAAACTCTTATCTATTCGAGAAAATTTCAATTACATGAAACTACTGAAGATATTGCTAGTAAAAATAAAGTAGATTCTATAAATATTACATTACCATCTTCCACTTGGAATATTACAGATCTTGAGTTGAATTTTACAAGTATTAAGCTAGGACGAGAGGTTAAAACTATTGAGGATGGGGACAAGGTAAAATTCGAAGAACTTAGTAAAAGAACTGAATTGGGGTGGGGCATTCAATTAAATATTACAGAACCAACTACTATTTTTGGTGTTTATTTATATGGATTTTGGGCTGGAAATTCTCCTAATGATGAAATCTTAGTTCAGATTCAAGGATATAATTCAAGTTTGAATATCCCGAACGGAACAATTTATAATTCTAAAACTTTAAATTTTTCTCAGATACCAAGTTGGAACTTGCAAGAATTTGAGAGCGAAATACAACTTAATGAAGGATATTATTGTTTAGTACTTAATGGTTCAAACTTAGAAAACGAAGGAATAGAGGTTTATTGGAGATATAATGATCAACCTCAATATAAGGACTTGTATAGATCGAAATATGATGGTGGTAAATGGGTTGAGGATGGTGTTGAAAAAGTTTTTCTACATAAATTAATTCAAAGAATAAATAGATCTTATAATCCAGAAGAGATTAATATGACTGTGGAATTCGGTGGAACGGATTATAATGTCACAAATGGATTAGAACCTTATACTGGAACACTAACTATACCAAATAAGAATTTTTCACCAAATAATGAATATTTATCTCTTCCGATTAAAAACAATAAATCCATTGAATTGCTTTTAAATGTAAGTTATTATATTAGGATTCAAAATTTTCTTTTTTCAGAAGGAAATATTATAATTAAAGCAGATTCCAATAACACATGGACATTATTACCCGACATTAATAGATATTTTTATAATTATTCAGTTAAATTTGAATATCCTAAAAGTTGGGATAAAATAAGTATCCTTAGAGATAATGGAACAGGTTGGGCTAATATTACAGACCAAATACAATTTACAAATGATTATATTATTATTTCAAATAATACAATAACACCAGGGGCTATTTGGAATATAACTGCAAACTCTCCAAACATTGATTTTACTTTAAATGCGCCTGAGAGCGAATTTGGACCTGGACAAGACTTAGAATTTTCAGTTTTCTCGCCAAATTCTCAAGGAAATCTTACCTTTATATTAATTAATTCACTAGGTTTTGAAGAATATCAAGTAATAATAGAAAATGATCCTGGAGAAGAAGTAGCTTTTAATTATTTAATTCCAACAAATCCTCACGGGGGTATATGGAAAGCCTTTATTTTTTGGAATAATGAAACTGATGGAGGATTTCAATCCCAGTCTTTCAAGATTTCTAGTTCAGCTATTCCACCTATACTTATTGGAAATGATGAAGAAATAACAGGTTTTATCGTAACCCCACAATTAATTTTCATTATCTTATTATCTGCAATTATTACTGTCTCAACTAGTTTAACCTCATATCAAATTATTAAAAGGTATAGAAGAAAAATAGCAGAACAAAGGCAAAAAGTATTCAATAAATTTATGGATGCTCTAAATCTTGATTATATAATAATTGTAGAAAAAAATTCTGGTATAAACTTTTACGAACAATTATTAACAACCCAACCTATTGATGCCACATTAATTGCAGGATTTCTTCAAGGAATTCGTAGTTTTGGAATAGAATTAACTGGCTCCGAAGAGCAATCTCATGCTATAAAATTAGAATATAAAAATTTAAAAATCTTAATGTCAGAGTATAAGGAATTCCGAATTATAAATATAATGAAAGATAATCCTTCAAAAGATTTCCATGAATCAATTAAAACTTTATCTTATGACATTGATAAAAGTTACGGTGAATATCTTAAAGATTTTGATGGTGCTATAAATCAATTTAAAGGAATTAAAAATTTAATCGAAAAACATTTACATACATCATTAAATTATCCATTAAAAGTCGCAATTTCTGAAGATATAAAAATTGATTCAAATGAAGAAGAATTAGTCAAAAAAGCATTAGAAATTATAAAAGAAAGGAACCAAGATTATTTCCTTGCCTCATTTTTAATATCATCGAATAAAGAATTAAATATAAGGAATATAGAAGCAATCTTCAATTTAATAAATAAAAAAGTTTTTATCCCAAAAAATTAAATTTTCCGACCTTTCAACTTTGAAAATTTTTCCTAAGTAAGAGAATCAATACTTAGTACAAGTAAAATTTCAAAAATCAAGACTTTAGAATAAAAGCTAACTTACTTCTTTTAATTTTAGGTAATAACAATATCTTAAGAATAAGAGATTTAACTAATTCAACTAATTTAAAAAAATTTTATTTATGTTGAAACAATCTAATATCAAACTATCAAGACTAAAATTTGCTACTAAAATAAATTTAAATTTTTTTTAAAATTAGTTGAAATTGAGTATAAATGGGAGAAAATAGTTTTGGAAGAATCTTTAAGATAACGTCTTTCGGTGAAAGTCATGGAGAAATTATTGGAATCATCATTGATGGAGTTCCTGCGGGATTAAAAATAGATAGGGAATTTATTCAAAAAGAACTTGATAAACGAAAACCTGGACAATCAGAGGTAACCACTTTTAGAAAAGAATTGGATGAACTAAAAGTTCTTTCGGGAGTATTTGATAAAAGAACTACGGGGGCTCCTCTTTGTATGATTATTGAGAACAAAGATTTTGATTCTTCCAAATACAAAAAGTTTAAGAAATATTTGCGCCCTTCCCACATAGATTATTCAATTTTAAAGAGATATGGTGGATTTGCGGATTATAGAGGCTCAGGGAGATTCTCGGGCAGAATAACTGCGGGTTTTGTAATGGCTGGTGCAATAGCTAAACAAATACTTGCGCAGCATAATATATCTATTTTTGCTTATACCAAAAGTATAGGAAATATAGAAGATAAATATAAATATGAAATAGAGGTCATTGAAAAACTAGTTGAAAAAAGAGAGAAATCAGTAGTAAGGTGTATAAATAAAGATATCTCCGCTCAAATGATTAATCTAATTGAAAAGACCAAAGATCAGAAGGATTCTATCGGTGGAATAATTAAATGTATTGTAAAAGGCTTTCCTGCAGGGATTGGAGGTCCGGTATTTGACAGCCTAGAATCAACAATTAGCCATGCTATATTTTCCATTCCTGCCGTTAAAGGTATTGAATTTGGGGCGGGATTTCAAGCCGCAAAAATGAAGGGATCTGAACATAACGACCCCTGGATCTTAAAAGATGGAAAAATTAAGACTGCCAAAAATGATTCTGGAGGGATAATTGGAGGAATATCGATTGGTATGCCCATTGAATTTCAAGTAGCAATAAAACCAACCGCTTCTATCGGAAAGAGACAAAAAACCGTAGATATTGAAAACATGGATAACGTTGAATTTGAACTTACGGGAAGACATGATCCCTGTATAGTGCCACGAGCAATTGTCATTGTTGAGGCTATGACAGCAGTAACTTTACTAGATCATCTATTATGCCAGGGAAAAATTCCAGATGTGGTGCAATCTGAAACATAATAATGATAAAATTGTGGGAATTTTTATATTAAGTTTACTTCTTCTAAATAATTTCTGAATTAATGCAAAATTTATTTAACCTCTTAGACCAAAATAATATTTATAGAATTATTATGAAAATTGTAATATTTGAACCTCATCCAGATGATTTATTATTTGGAGTTGGACATATAATATTTGATTGGATTGAGGAAGGCCATGATATTAGTATTATAACAGTTACTGACGGAAGGGCTTGCTATCGGGAAGTGAAAGATAGGTTAGATGAAGAGGCAAAAACTATGACTGAAGATGAAGTGGCTAAGATGCGACTTAATGAAGCTAAAGAAGCTGCGAAATTTTTAGGTATCCCAAAAGAAAAACACTTTTTATTAGAATTTCACGATGCAGAGGGTCAAAAATATGTAAAAGATGCCGTTGAAAAAGTAAAACCCCTTATTAAGGACGCAGATGTAATTGTGCTGCCAAGTGATAATAATAGACATATTGATCATCAAGCAACTCATGATATTGCTGTAAAAGCTGCTCAAGAGTTAAACTTAAAAGACGCCAAATTCTGGGTCTATTTCATTCCGTCTTATGGGAAATTTAAAGAAGATTCGAAGGATAAACAGAAAGAAATAGACATTTCTGAGGAACTTCAAGAGAAATTATTGGAATGGCTAAAGATTTATCAATCACAGAAAAATCTAAAGTTTACCTGGAAAATGTATAATCGATTCTTAAGAGTGGTAAATACTAGAAAGCTCGGCGAGTTTGAGTATGAAGATATTGGAAAATTTTATAATTTTTAAAATAGATCTATTCTGAAAAAAGATTATTAATCTTTCTTATTCATAACTATGGTGTATAATCAATGAAAAAACCTATAAGTGCAATTTTAATTGGAGCCGGTTTTAGAGGAGTGACGTATGGAGGATATGCGCTCGAAAATCCTGAAAAACTTAATTTTATAGCAGTAGCAGAACCATTTCAAAGAAGAAGAGAACAATTTGCTATGGATCATAATATTTCTTCTGAAAATATGTATATCTCTTGGAAGGAAGTATTAAGCAGAGAAAAGTTCGCAGATATTGTAGTTATTTGTACCCCAGACCAAATGCATATCGAGCCCACTTTAATGGCATTAGAAAAAGGCTATGATATATTATTAGAAAAGCCAATGGCGCACACGTTAGAAGATTGTATAAAAATTGTACGAAAGGTTGAAGAAACAGGAAGAATATTAGGTGTTTGCCACGTCCTTCGCTATACAGATTTTTTTCAAACAATTTTTCACACAATAAAGAGTGGCAGATTGGGAGAAGTAATTAATTTCAGCCATAGGGAAAATATAGGGTATTATCATTTTGCTCATTCATATGTGCGAGGAAACTGGGCAAATAGGGATAAATCATCCCCCATGATATTAGCAAAGTGTTGTCATGATTTAGATTTATTATATTGGTTTATGGGATCCTTGCCTAAGGAGATTTCCTCTACTGGTGACTTGATGCATTTCACCAAAGATAATGCGCCGGAGGGTGCACCCAAATATTGCATTGAAGGATGTCCCATAGAAGATACCTGCTTATATTATGCACCACGAATATATATTGATATTGAGCCCATAATCCAAATAGTTAATAAAAGTAATAGAGGATTCTATAAATTCATCGTAAACCTCAGAAAAAACCATTTGAAATTATTAACCTTTCTTTCGAAATTCATTTCACTATTAAAACGCTTAAGATATTGGAGGGATTGGCCAGTCAATTATCTCTATGAGAATGAACCAGAAGACTACTCTGATGAGGCTAAGAGGAGAATCTTAAAAACAAACCCCTACGGAAGGTGCGTATATCAGGCTGATAATAATGTGGTTGACCATCAGTTAGTTAACATCAAATTTGAAAATGGGAGTACCGCCAATTTATGCGTACATGGATTTAGCCCATATGAGGGAAGGACACTACGAATAGATGGTCAAAAGGGGACTCTTATTGGAGAATTTATGGCATACGGAGAAAAATTAACATTTTTGGATCCGCTCAATGGAAAAGAAGAAATCATCTATGAAAAAGAATTAGATGTATCCGGAGCTCAGCATGGAGGGGGCGATTATCAATTATTAGATGCATTTATCGAAGATCTCACTACAGAATCTAAGAATCCTTTAACCAATGCGAGAGAAGTTTTGGAAAGTCATATTATGGCATTTGCCGCAGATAAAGCACGCGTATCTAATAAAGTCATTGATATGGAAAGATTTCGTGAAAAAAACATTTAAAAGATATCTATTTTACACAAAAATAAATTTTAATGCGCACACTACTCAAAAATATTAATTTTATCATTTTTACATTTCAATTAATTTTAAAATGTTGAGTATCATAAATAATATATATAGTTAAAATTATTTTCAAATAAGCTAAAATTAAAAGAGAATTAGAATGCTATGAGTAAAGATACAGATACCTCAAGCCAATGGATTGAGTTTTATAAAAAGAAGGGAGATAATTTAATGGAATTATCTAAAAATCATATTTCTAATAAGGAATACCGTAAAGCACTCGAATTATTAAATCAAGCTTATTCTATGTACACTAAGGGAAATTGCTTAGAAGATGCTGAAAAAGCGAAACAACAATTTACAGAAATAAAAGAAGCTCATTTTAAGAAAAAAGAATAATTGATTTATTCTATTTTCAAATTTCATATTCATATTTTTAACTTAAATAGGGTCTATAGATAAATTTTCAATAATTAACATTTCTTTTATACATCTAGATGATGTTTCTTTAATTTCTTCTCAATATCTTTAATATGAGGACCATTCCAAAAGACTTTCTTACATTTTGGATTAATGCACTGAAAAAAATTATCGTAGTTGCTATAGGTGGATTCTTTTATATAATTTTTTATTTTTTGTTTATCAGAAACCCTTTTGATTAATGAATTACATGTAGAACATCTCGCTTTTTGGATCTCAAATTTGTATATTAATCCAAACTCCTCCTTAAGTTGCTTCAAATAATTATAAACTCCTTTTCCTTCCAAGAGAAAAATCTGATCTGTATTTTTTTTATAAAAAGGGTAATCTTTAGTTAGCAAGATTCTATTCATTGACTTAGCATAATTTAGAAGAATTTCATCTGGAATAGGATCAGGAAGAGGATTTGGGAAAATATTAGATGCAGGTAAATCTAATCCATATAAATCATTCGCATACACGGTATCATAGCCAAATATTCGTAATAATACCGTTAATTTTCCTAGCATTGCATCGGTGAGAAATAAATATTTTTTTTCAGCCATTATGATTGAATTTTGTTTTTTTTGGAATAATCTAAGTTATTTCAATTTAATAAAATATTCCTTTTGTCTTAATTTTTTCAGAAATATATTTTTTTGGATATATAGTCTTTTGTATTTCCTTGCTAGATAAGAGAAAAAGAATTCTCTCTCACAACAGAGAAATTAATATCTTTTTACTCTTAGAAATCAATTTGAATCTTATTTTGGTTTAGTCATTCAATTATAAAAGGTATATTAATAATTTTAAGGGAAAAAATATTTAAAAAATAGTTAGAAATAATACTTAAGATGGTCCAAACAAAAGAATTGATGGAAAAAGCAGTTAAATTTCATGGACATACTTGTCCTGGAGTAGCTTTGGGCGTATTAGTATCTAAATATATTCTAGAGCATGGAAACGATTTTTCTATAGATGAAGAACTGGTGGCAGTCGTGGAAAATGATAATTGTAGCATTGATGGTCTTCAAGCACTCTTGGGAACCACATTTGGAAAAGGAAATCTGGTTTTCAAGGATTATGGAAAAAATAATTATACCTTTTATAACAGAGATAGAAAAAAAGCGGTTAAACTTTCTTTGAAAATAGAACCGTATAGTCATAATAAGTTTACCAGAGAAGAGCGAATAGAAAAATTATTGAATTCAAATCCGGAAGACATATTTAAAATTGAGAATGTAGAATTTAACCCACCAGAAAGAGCACAAATTCATGAGTCTATAATTTGTGAGAATTGCGGAGATCCTACAATGAGTATGAGAATTAAAAAATTCGATGGAAAGCAAGTATGCATTCCTTGTTATGAAGAACTTCAAAAATCGTAAATTTAGAATCAAAATTTTTAAAAAAATTTGGCAATCTTATATTATTAAACAATTAATCTATATCAATATCCACTAGTATATCCAAAGCTAAGAGGATCGAAGGCGTAGGGGTCCAAATTTTTATAATTATATTTTTAAGAAATAAATAGTAAAAATTTATTTTTGCTTTACTTTATCCAACTGCTTTTTAAGTTTCACGAAGAATTTTGGAGTACATAATTGATAGGGGATCGGAAATCTTGTGCCTGCTTTATGAGTTTTTTCTAAACCTTCCAAAATCTCTCCAATAAGATCTTTAGGAATGGAAGCTATTAAATCAGAATCCTTTGCAAGACCGAATCGTCGATCTCCAAGGCATGGAAACGCAACCTGCATGTTCTTAGTCAAATATACCGCTGAAATGATGTCAGCACATACTCCATCACAAAATGTAGACATAGAAAATCTTCCCCCTTCTTTCCATAATGAGGCTTGAATCAATCTCATAATTTGAGCAGAATTTCCCCAGATCATTATAATATCGGGATCATAATCAATTCGATGAAGGGCACCAGAAACTATCGCGGAATATGGGTGATCTTCTATTAAAGGCATAGAGGCGGTGGTTTTTTTCGCCGCTTCCTTCGTCTCATTATATCTTCCCACAAAAAACGCACCTTCTTTAAATAATGGAAATGGTTTTTCAAATCCTAATGCTATATTTGCTAAAGGGCATAAATTTTCGTCCTTTGTGCATCCCATAGTCCAACCATAATATCGCGAATAACTAAAAATCTGACATAAAGCTATTTCTTCTTCTGGACGTTTTAAGTATTTAAATTGTTTAAATTCACTTTTATTTTCTAAAAGTTTTATTCCTACTGGATAGGTTGCCAGAAGTAAATATTTATTTAAATTGGTGTAAATTTGTTTCCATTTACTCATTTACTTTCTTCTCGTGTCAATAAGTTAATTTTATAATAGAAAATCTAATAAATAATGTAAAGTAATTGATTTTGACTTTGAATATATTATATCATTTTATATAGGTTGAAAATATGAATCATTCAAAAATTATGGTAGGAGCAGGCCCATTTTATTTTGAGGGTAATAAAATTGGCATCCTTGCAATTCATGGAGGGGGAGGGGGAACAGCAGCGGATCTAAAACCATTAGCAAAAGAAATACACCAAAGAGAAGGATTCACTGTAAAAGTGCCTCTATTACCAGGCTATGGAACCTCACCAGAAGATTTAAGAACCACTTCAATAGATGAATGGAAATCTTTTTTAGAAAAAGAAATAGCAGAGTTAAAAAATAAATGTGAGAAGATAATTGTTGGAGGACATTCAATGGGTGGCGTTTTAACATTAATCTTAGCAGCGCAGCATAAATTTGATTCCATTTTTACCATAAGCACACCAACTGGGCTTAAAGGTTTTGCCCATAAATTGGTACCGCTTTTTAAAATATTTCTAAAATATTATCCAGTCGATTCTGAACAATTTAAAGAGGATACTGACGGCCAATGGGTAGGCTACGATAAAATTCCATTAAATATTGCTCCCAAAATAAAGAATTTAATAGAAGAGATGAACCAAGCTCTCCCTAAGATAAAATGCCCTATAATTGCATTTCAAGGGCGATTGGATGCAGTCATTAAACCCTCTAGTATGGATACTATCCTAGAAAGTGTTAATTCTACAATAAAACGGAAAGTGTGGTTAAAACACCAAGATCATCCTATTTTAAAAAGTCCAGACCATGACGTAATTATTCAAGAATTAATAAACTTTCTAAATGATATTCTCTAAAATAAAACATTTATCGGACGATTAAAATATCAATAATTAGATGATGAGAAGGTATAAACGGGTTCAAAATAATAAAAATAACTATAATTCCCAATCATATTCACATAAATATTTATTAATTCTTTAATTTAAATTAATAATAAGTAAAGTTAATTATATCTAGCTATGATTATACGTGAATTTACAGAGCGCGACATTGAGGAAATTACTCAGCTAATGAAAAATCTCTGTAAAATAAAAAGTCAAATCTTTGATGAGGATAGATGGAGAAGTAGTTTAGAAAATCAT
This sequence comes from Promethearchaeota archaeon, assembly GCA_016839555.1. Classification (GTDB taxonomy): domain Archaea; phylum Asgardarchaeota; class Lokiarchaeia; order Sigyniarchaeales; family SOKP01; genus TEKIR-8. The sequence goes on along the minus strand of JAEOUA010000003.1, from coordinate 492,534 downwards.
ATGAGAAAAAATACAAATAGCGAAGTAATGGTCGCATTAGATAAAAATGATAATCAAGTTCTGGGTATGGCGAATTGTTCTATAGAGAAATCTGACAATGGGCAGCGGTTTGGATATTTATCTAATTTAATAGTGAGAGAAGAAAAAAGACGTTCCGGAATTGGAGAAGCATTAATACATCATGCTATAGATTATTTTAAAAGAAATCATATCGAATCTATACGATTAGCGTTAAAGTCCGATATAAATAAAGCAGCAGAAAAATTATTCACTAAAGTTGGATTCAAACCATTATATGAGGTTTGGAGTATGAAAATTTAAGATTTTATGAGACAAATAAATAAAAGTAATTTATAATATTATACTAAGGACGGTAATTATATGATTAAAGAATTAAAGAAGGGAAACACACTAATAGTTAGAGGCCCCACAAGGTTAAGTCTCTTAGAAGGACAAGTTGAAGTTTTTGGAAAACTCATAACATCTAATCAAGTCGAAACCACTAAAGGTGAGGATTCGAAAGATTTAGAATTAATAATACCAAGTGCGAATCAATATCCTGTTTATGCATTAGAAGATTCTAAATTAGATATATATACGAATAATCCCGAAGAAAATCTAAAATTAATCGAGGAAAATTCGATACCAAAAGAATGGATTGAAATTAAGGATGAAATTTTGAAATATATTGAAAAGTATAAGGAAAATCATCCTATAAAAATAATGGTACTTGGCCTCAGTCATGGAAAAACAACTCTTATAAAATATCTCGCAAATAATCTAAAAAGAGAAGGATTAAATGGAGGATATCTTGATTCCGATCTGGGTCAACAAATAATGTATATTCCTACCACAATTAATATTGGATCTATTGGGAGTTCGATTATTTCAGGAGAGGATATTAAACCAGAATTCACGAAATTTATTGGTGCAACCTATCCTAAAGAAAATCTCAAATTTATAGTCTCTCATGCTACTAAAAATTTAATAAAAGATTTTATAGAAAAGTATCAAGAAAGCAATTTCATTTTAATTGATACAGATGGCTGGATTAAATCAGAGGCCGGAGTCATTTATAAAACGTTCTTCATAAAAACAGTAGACCCAGATATAGTTATTGCGTTTCATGATGATGATATAGAAGAATTAAAGCTTATTGAGAAAAAGGTAAAGTCCGAAAAACAAAAAGAATTGTTTTTAATTAAAAAAGAAAACGAATATTATTATGATAAAGATAAAGAAGATCGAAGATTCTTAAGACAGAGCCGCTTTTCTAAGGTTTTAGCAGATTTTCAGAAAATTACTATTCCCTTAGATGATATTAAATTTGTAAAAAATGAATATGATAAAGAAAAAAATAAAATTATTGAGAGAGAAATTGATTTAGAAAATCTTATCACATTACCATACCATTACGTTCTTATTTCGCTTTTAGATGAAAATTCTAAAATGATTAATATTGGACTTTTGTTTTCCATTGATTTAGAGAAGGAATACTTCTTAATCTTCTCAGATTTGAAATATACGGAACAATTAGAGATTAAAAAAGTACTTATAGGGAGTTTACGATTAAGTACTAAGGGCAATCACCAAGGATATTTATATCTTTAGTCCATACTTCTCATACTTTAAAAATCTTACCCAAATATCTAAAATAAAAATTTCATTTAAGGTTTTAATTTGATTTTTGTTTAATTTTTTTCTCATAAAAGTATAAAAAATATTTATTTATAAAATAAATAAAGATAAAATTTTTGATCTTTTGCCTTTTTCTATATCAATCATCATCGATTTGGAAAATTCTCAGCTCTATCTGCTAATTATGTTCTCAAAATCTTGATTTTGCCAAATCTTGATTTGAAATCTCTCAATACAAGATTCTTTATTAAATTTTTAAATGATCTCATGCTTCTTATTAATATAAAAACTGAATGTGAATGCGGTAATCTATAATAATTTTTTCTTAATTTCTTTTATATTATTGTTTTTCCTAAAGATTCTCATCAAAGGATGATTATTAGTTAATGGGCGTATTCTGAATTCCTGTCTTGCATTATAAGCCACATAAGTATCAGCTAGAGATGAAACAAAATAAGCCTCTGGAGCATTTTCAATTGGTCCATATAGTAAGAAATCTGCTCCCATGGCTATTGGAAACGAGTTTGCTACTGCATTAGCAAGCATAAGTTTCTCGGAAGATAATTCACTCATTTCAGACCATCTAGCAATTGCATTGTGAACACCTGCTCCTGAAGGTATTCCATATTGGTCCTTAACCATAAAGATAGCTTTACTGATAGGGCCTATATCTGGTTTGTCAATCACTGTGGTGTCGATAAGTGGTTTTGTGATTCCTGCTTTTTGGGCCAAATTTTGTAAGTCATCCATTATCTCGATCCTACCTGCAAGTGTGGGATTTTTCGTGTTTAGAGTGAGTAAAATTGCAGACTCGATTCCTGACTCTTTGATTGCAACAAGTTCATCATCCTTAGCTTGAGGCATTATCGAATTATACACGACTCTTGAAGATAAACCCGTCTCTTTAACATATTTAGCTCCTACCATCTTCACTTCAGCAGTAGTACCATCAATCGCAAATGGACTATCGGTATTACTAGCTACAAAATCAATCAACTTCTCAAAAGCCTCTGGCCAAGCACAGCATATATCTAGAAGCATCGGGTTTCCAGTCTGATCAGATAACTCCTCTTCAATCTTGATTAGTTGTTGTGCTTTCTCTTTCTTGAACTCACCTTTCTTTGCATCCTTTAGGATCTTATGACCTTCATAAAATATACTTCCGATCATTACTGTTGGTAATTCTCCAGGTTGTCCTCCTAATTTCAAACCATTTATTTCATAGATTTTTTGCTCTTTTTCATATTTAAACATTTTTTTCACCTATCTGAGTATTTTATAGAATGGATGATTTTCAGTCAATAACTTCGTACCATATACTTGTTTTGTGATATAAGCGACAATAATGTCTACCATTGCACATACTGGAAATAAATCAGGTGCTTTCGCGATTGAGCCATAGATGATAAAATCTGAACCAGAGTATTGAGATAACGCCAGAACACTTCCTCGACAGGTCTTTTTCACATTTATTCCGAGTTTCTCAATCTTATCCCAGACACCAACAATTCCAATTGGTGGAATACCTGTCGGGAATCCGAACTCATTCTTCAATATTTGAACTCCTTTTAATCCAAGTCCCATACTTGGAACATCATACACAGGAGCAAGTAAAAGAGGTTTCTCAATTCCTGCTTTTAAGGAATCAATAAGGAGTCCCGTCTCAGAATCCTTCTTTATAATTTTCACCATACCTTCAAGTTTGATATTTCGCGGATTCATTGATTGAATAAGAGCCGTTTTAACACCAGTCTCCTTAATGCCTTCTATCTCCTGTTCATTAATTGTGTAATTGATAGAATTGTAGATAATTCTATCTATAAGACCTATATCTCTTGTGTAGCTTACTCCTTGGACTCGCAATGATGCTGTAGGAGCATTCAGTAAGATTGGGGCATCAGTAATATCGGATATATAGTCTACGTACTTTTGAAGCGATTCTATGTTCTCTCCATAGACATCAAGCATGCAAGGAATCCCCATCCTTTCAGACAACTCCTCTTGTTGTCGAATAAGGTGTTGCGCTTTTTGTCTATCAAAATTTCCAGTGCGATGGTTTTTCACTATTCCATGTCCTCTATGGAAAATACTCCCTATCATGACTGTTGGTAGCTGCCCAGGCTGGCCTCCAATCATAATTTCAGATATCTTGAAAATCTTCTGATTGGTTTTAAACTCAAACATATGTGATTATTTTATTCGTAATCAATCGCTCTTCCTTCAGCAATTTCACGCTTAAGCCATTCATGATATGGTTCAATTTTAGGAATCTCAAATGGGACGTTATCCAAGTTTTCAGCTATTGGGTACTTACCAAAGGTTTTGATAGCCTGTACCGCAGTATGGACATTTACAGGTGGTGTATCAGCTGGAATCTGGACAAAAAAGAACATCATATGACCATCTCTTGCCAATCCATCTATAATTCTTTTCAAATAGTCCACAATTTCTTGTGGAGTTGAGTCTCTTATGAATCTTGCACTACAACTTGCCAAGACCGGAGGCGTCCAAAATCTACTTTTATTTTCCTTTATGAAATCCTGCATAACATCTATTGGCCAGAGTTCTGGTCTCCCCATCCCCATCATTAAGAATGGTTTACCCATAAGTTCCACACCCATATGATACCAAGCCCATTTCATAAGTTCCGGATCAAACCTCTTAGGGTCTTCTACGCAATAATCGACACTTCCCCCAACATTAGCTGTAATTCCTATTTTCTTAGCTTCTTCCCTTAAATAAGTATTATATGGAAAAACGAATTCTTCAGCTATTTTTTTATTTGTATTAGGAATAGCCGACCATGCATCAGCACCGATATAAGCATCGAAACCAGTTTCTTGTTTAAGGAGTTGAAGATAGGGTATTGCCACTTCATCGATGGACCACTTGAGAAGTCTGTGAATGAAATCCGGGTTATTTCTTATATCTCGGATTACACCAACATATGAATGAATTCCGCATATGAAACTGAAGGGACCACAGAAAACTCCAGTTGAAATACTACCCAAACATTCCTTGAACTCATTTAGGCAATCTATAACATACTGAACCCTTCCCCACTCTTTATCTATTGGTAATTTAATTTTATCGATGTCCTCTTCTTTCTTAATCAATGGATTATTTTGATCTATTGACGACATATGTTTTTTAGTTTTTAATAAACTCCCTCCGAGAGCCTCGATTTCAAAATTATAGGTCTCCGGAGGTATAACCAAGGGTTGTTCCAGATCATACCATCTTTGAACATAGAATTGAACGTCGGCACAATATTTTCCATCAGTATGAATAAATCGTTGAGGATCCGCCTTAGCCACTGTCATTGAATGAACATGAATTTGACCGGCAGATGGCGGAATACGATCAGGTTTGCCAAGTAATGCTGCAATATTTCTACTATTAGGATCAAGCTTAAAGATTCGTAGGCCTTTGCTATAAAGAAGGCCTTTTATTGTTTGCCATGTTGAGGGAGGTACAAAACTCATTGCTGCACCTCCACTAATTTCAATGCTTTTTCCGCAGTATCAACACCGTCTAGACCCCAAGAATCAGCACCAAGCTCTTTAGCATACTTATCACTAGTCCTGACTCCACCAATCATGACTTTTACACTACCTCGTAATTCCTCATTAACAAGAGCTTCTATATAGTCCTTCATAGTTGTAGCTGTTGTGCTCATATACGCCCCCAGACCAACGATATTTGGTCTTTCTTCCTTCACTTTCGCAATGAAGGTAGATATGGGGATATCTACTCCAAGATCAATTACTTCAAACCCTGCAGCCTTTAACATAGTTACAACGATACTTTTTCCAAGGTCATGAATATCGCCTTCTACTGTGCATATGAGATATTTGCCTTTTGTTCCCTTATAAACACCAGGTTGTTTCTCTTCAAGAACAGCCATTGCTGCTTTAAATGCTTCAGCGCTCATTATAACATCGGGTATGAAGTATTCACCTTGTTTCCATAGTTCTCCAGCCTCAAGAATGCCCGGAACCACATCATTATCTATTGTTTTTAAACTACTGGCACCAGATTCCAATGCTTTTTTGGCTAACTCTTCAGCTAAATTTATATCTCCTTCAACTATTGCTTTTTTTAAGCCTTCCAAGAATAATTCCACTCCATAACAAATTGATTATTATAAGATATATTTATGGATTACTTTAATATAATAGGATATTTAAATATTTAGATTTTTACAAGATTATTTAAAATTTAATAGAATTAGAACAACAAGAAAATAAGTTAAAATCCTATTTTTATTAATAAAAATTCAATTAGTTATTTAGAAAAAAGGTTCTATCCCTTGGATATTATTATATAAATATTTTCTCTACTATTTTAATAAAATTCATAATTTATTAGAAATTTATCAAATATAGCTTATTATTGCTTATTTTTAATTAAAGCAACTTAGATCATATGAAAAACTTTAACAAAAACTCATAGAACCCATGACTAAAGAGTTACTTAAAAAATTCGTACAATTAATGCAAAAAGATCCATTAACTAATTCAGATTTAGATTTAGTAACATTAGGTAATTCATTAGGATTAAACTTAGAACCGCTTTCAAGATTATGGGCTTCTCAAGAAGAAGTTTTTACAGCTGAAATCCGAGAGAAAGCACTAAAATTAATGGAATTCCAAAACCAAAACAGAATGGGCGATAATAAAACCTTCTACTCAGGAAGTATTGATTTTATGGTACGACCTCATAATGATCATTTAGATTATTTTTTATTGGAGACTAATGGGGCGAGCAATCGAGGATTATCCATTTTAACAAAAGATCAACAAAAACTGGTATATGAGGGGTATTTCGGAGCTATAAGACAAGCTATTCAAAAAAGCGAACAAAAGGGCAATAAAATACTTATTCTTGTAGGGGTCCCAATTAATGATGGCTTGATTCATGAAAAAGCGATTCTCATAAATTATTTAAGGGAAAGAATTAAACAAAATGGATTAAAAGCAAAAATTTTTAACATCTATACTTATAAATCGGAGTTTAAATGTGATATAGCTTTTCTAATCGCCGATTATAAGCAATTGTTTTTAACACTCTCATTTGAAAATAATTGGGTGAAATTTCAGAAAGATAAAGTTGATGTATTGATAGGTGATGGGATCGCTCGACGTATTGAAGATCCTAAGTTTAATAAATTAATACAAGAAGATTTTGCAAAAATTAATACTATAATTATTAATCCTGTTTATTTGATTACAGATGATAAAGCATTATCTTATTTGGCAAAACATTATGTTAATGACATATTAGAACAATATAAAATTGGAAAGTTTCTCTTTACGAGAGCTTTTAATGAAAAAGATCTTATAGACAAAATTCGATTAGCAATTGATCAATTTGATAAACCTTTTGTAATCAAACCTCATGCTGGTTCAGGAGGCGCCGGAGTGATGCCTATTTTTCCTGATCAGATAAAACAAGATCCGAAAAAAATTAAAAGGATAATTTCTCAAAGTAATGAGGAATTTTATGCTAAATTTATGAAAAATAGAAATCCTTATCCATACACGCTTCAGGAAATGGCAGCTTTTTCCTTGATAGATTGGAATGGCGGTAAACGAACCTATGATTTAAGAATTTACCTTTCTCAAATTGAGAGAAAAATAATTCCAATTGGAGGGTTAGCAAGAATTGCCCGAGGTATTTATGTTAATGGTATAAAAAAAGAAGAATTCGTCGTTAATCTCTCGGGATATGATGGTAAAATTGAAGTCGAGAGAGGATTAGGACTGTCAGAAAAAGCATCGGAAATATTAAACCTTGAAATAGATCATTTCGTGGATATATTCTGTAATTCATGTATCATATTTAAGAGTATAGCAGAAAACTATCAAAAAATCATAAACTTTTCTCATTGGGATCAATTTATTGGTCAAAATATGCAATATTAAAATTTTAATAAAAATGGAATTACAAACTTTAAAATCGTTGTTAAATATTTCGCAACGGAAGCAATTGTTTATTAATCTTTTAAAAAAGATTGAATCTTTTTCCAAATTAGATAATGTGGAATATAAACTATTCCAAACCCCAGAAGGTTCTTTACCTTGTATTATATGTAGAAATGATAATTTTGAAAAAGTGAAATTTCTTAAGGTCTTTATTGGAGCTCAGCATAATGAATATAATGGCCTTTTTGGTACGTTAAAATTTTTTGAACATCTAATTGATGAAAGTATTCCCATTGAAACTATTTTACAAGCAAACCAAGATATTATCTTTTTTCCGCTCATGAATCCCTACGGCTTTCTTAATCCGAGCAGAAATAATAAATCTGGTTATTATTTAAAAAATGGAACTAATCTTAATAGGTATTGGCGGAGAACATTCGCCCCAGAATCACCGCTTAGTAAAGATGACAGCTTAGGATATCCTCTCCCTGCTCATGCAAAATTTGTAAAATCGGTTTTAAAAAAATACTGGAATAATCAAGCTATTAAAATTTTACTTTTGGATTTCCATGAAACCTCCCTTTTTGAGAGATATCAAAAGGATTTAATTAATAATCTCGATGAAAAATCCATTACATATAAGTTTGATCATTGGTTAAAGGAAGGGATCCTTTTTAATATTATTAAACTTTATGAAATTCCTTATTATAGAAAGCCTTTATTTTACAAATGTACTCCCTCGGCCGATCATAGCCATATTAATTTGTCGATGAAACAACTAGAAACGGTGAATGAAAAATTAGAGGATTTCTACGCCAAGAACAAGGATAAGTTATCTTTTTTCTTCTGTTATAGTGAAAAAAGTAAACCTTATTGTAAACGTCTAGCAAAAAAGGTCTATAAAAAATTAAATGACTTACTCTGGGATACCTATTTTCCGGCAGTATCGCATAAGTTTCATGATCATGGATGCTTTGTAAAAATGAGTGATGCAAGCTGTCGCGAACATATATATACTATGGAGCTTGAATCGGAAAAACATTTCTTCAATTTAGATAAAGAACTAGAGATGTCGAAGAGAAATCCACATTATTTTGAAAAAAAATTATTAAAAATTAATACAGCCGAAAAGCTCGCATTAGAATCTATTAAAGAAATGATTAAGCTGACTTAAACAAATCTAGAATAATTAAAAGATTTCATAAGAGATTAAAAGATAAGGACTGTTTTAGTTTTTTATTCTTTTTAATTTCTATTCCTAAATCTTTTCTTACGTTCAAGTAACTTATCAAATAAGTCATCCATCGTGGGAAATGGTGTAAATTGTCGTTCTCTTTTTTCGAGACTTATTGCATCCTGAGGACATTTTGCGGCACAATTTCCGCATCCAATACAACGCCGCTTACTAATCGAAGAAATATCATCTTCGAGTTCAATCGCATCCATTGGGCATATATCCACGCAAGTTCCGCATCCTACGCATAGATCTTTATCAACTTTGGCATAATAGTTTGTGACGGTAAAATCTCCAGGGTTTGGGAACTTTTTCATCCTTGTTAAATTTTCGCAGCAGCATCCGCAACAGGAGCAGATAAAATTTAATTCTTGAGAATTATCTGGTTCCAAAACTAGCCCCTCTTCTTCACTTTTCCTGAGTATGTCCAGAGCCTCCTCTTTAGTTATTTCACGCCCATTACCCTGCTCTATATACATTTCAGCAGCAAAACCAAATTGTAAGCAAATTTCTCTACGTGAGGTTGATTTACATGGTTCACCTTCCATATCCTTTAATTGTCGGCAGACACAATTTGCTACAGAATAGGGCCCATCTGTTGTTTCTATTAAGCGTGCCAAGTCATCAAATTTACTTACAGTTATATCATGTTCAATACTTTGTTCGACAGGGATTGTACGCAATTGAGCAGCTTTTAGTTTTAATGCCTCAGGGAGCCAGCCCTCATCAAAATACTGATGAAAGTCTTCAATAAATTCATGTTTTAATTTGTTAACTTGAAATTCAAACATGCCTACCATTAGTAATGCATTCCCATAATGTTTATTATTATTTTCTCTTTTATACATGATTAGCCCTTTTTTAACCATTTGATCCAAAATCTCTTCCAATTTTTCAATAGAAATGCCGATTGCCTTTGCCCTTTCGTAAATTTTTTCCAAAGGTTCAAGATCTCTCTGCCACCCAAATCGCAAAAACATTGCAATTTCTGCTTCTTCAGGAGTAAAAAGAGTTTTTAACAATCTTAGACCTGATCCTGATTTCACAGGGGGCATTCCTATTGGCATTTCCTCAAAATGTGCTTGTAACTGTTTATAAATATCGTTTTTCTGGTTTGACACTTTATTGACCTTACTATTTAATATGAATCTAATATAATTTATTTCAATTTAAAACCTTACAAAAACTTAATTATTATAATAAATCGGTAAAAATCAATTGATTCAACGAAAATTTTTTAAAATTTCTAGTGATTTAATTCTTTAGAAATTGCATTATTCCTCCAACTAACGCAAGCTCATTTTTTTTCATGATATGACCTCCTTTTTTAAAAATTAATGTATTCTTTGGAGGCAATTCTAAGATTGACTGATTCTCTTGAAAATTGCTAAATTTAATTACACTATCATTTTTGGAATGAATTAAATAAACTTTTTTAGTGATTTGATTCCATTTTTCTTCAGATACGTTTTTCTTGTAGCTTTTAAACATTAAATAAGGAGATAATTTTTCTATTTCTTCTTGAGTGGGAAAAAGTTTGATACCTTTGACCAGATAGCTTATTAAAATTAAAGGGTTTGCTCGGGGCACATTTTTTTTATATTGAGAAATTAATGAGATTGCGATAATTTTTTTAACTTTTTCATTAGTAAATACCGCCGCTATTGGAATGAGTGCTCCGATGCTAAATCCGATTGAGCAAACCTCAAAATCATTTAATTCCTCTCTGTTTTGGATCCAATCAATGATCTTTTTATAATCTTCGATTCTTTTTAGAAATTGATATCTTTTTCCCAATTTTCTTGATTCTCCTGAACCCCGCGCGTCATATGTTAAAATAGTATAGCCCTGAAGTGCTAAAGGCAAGTAGAGATATTGGAGGGTTTCCTTTGTATCGGAATATCCATGGCTGATTATAATAATTGTGTTTTTTGAGTCTATTAGTTGTTTATCTCGAGATGTTATTAAATGTGCGGTAATATAACCATATTTGGAATCTTGTTCAATAGGTATTTTTATCTTAATTGTCTCTACATTATTTAATTTAATATTGCTCCATCTATCATACCAAAGTGTCTTAACTGAAAAATAAATTTCAAATGGGACGTAAATTATTAAAAATGTAGTAATTGAGAGAATAAGACATCTCCTATAGACATTATGGAAAATATTTCTATTGATGTGCCAGATATAGATGCTTACAATTATTCCTATTGCTATAATAATAAAACGCTTTATCCAATCTTTAATCAAATATTTCAACTATCGATTTTAATTTCATTTCTGTTTTTATTAATAGAATTAATTCATCATAGTTAAATTAAAACAACTTATAAAATTCTCTTTAAAAATTGCTCACTTATATATCATAGATAACTAAATTTTGAATATAATTAATATAAAAAAATAGGTTTGAATAAAAATTTATGAATCAATGAAATTTTAAACGTATTTAACAGAGATTTTAAGACAAAAGATTATAAAATATTCTTTAAATTAAATTCTTGCATTGATTCTTAGAAATTTTTAAAAAGTAAAGATAAAAACATTATTATTTCTTTGCTTTATCAGGAGGACACCCAAAATCGTCTCGAACTTTACAATTCCGTTTTGTTGAGCTTCCCTTGCATGGATCACAATAAATATCACGGAGCATTTGCAATTGTTCGTCTCGCGTTGGACCCAATTCTTCCTCTTCAGTTGTATCAGCTAACATTTCATCTTCGATTTCATATATATTTTCTTCGCTCTCTTCCTCAAGATCATCCTCTTCATCATAGAGATCGATTATTTCATCCCCATCCTCATCAATTTTACCCTCTGGAACCTCCTCAATTTCTTCTTTTTTCTTTTTTGTCATTTCCCTCTTCTCCTTTTTAACAAAAATTTCAAATTATTATAAAATTATAATGATTTGTGAAATTTAGATTTTTCCTATATAAAAAATATATTCTAATACCTTATAAACCTAAAAGAAAAAATTAAAAAAATAACTAAATTAAGCATCTTCTAATTCTATTATTTTACTCAATTTTTCATAAGCTTCACATATTTTACGAACATCTTCTGGGCAATTTTTACCTTTCCAGCAACGATACTCATGACTTAGATATGCATCACATTCTCTATTTTGTGGACAATCTTTATAGTGCCAGCATTGAAATTGCGTTTCTTCATAAAATTTATGAAATTCCTTTGGTAATTTTTTATAATCAAAATTGATTTCTTTCATATAACTCTCTAAATCAGCGGAATTATACGTATTCCAGAATAAAACATTTTTTCCTTTATTTTCTTTTTCATCAATATAGTCAAGTAAAGCAGCCATAGCTTTTCCGGTATACGTTGTTTCTAATTTAAAACCTTTTTTCTTTCCTTCTAATTCCATAACTAAATCTATGGCATTTTGTCCTCGCTTAGTTTTTACTCCATAATCAGATCCCAAATAACCCTCTACAAAAGTAAAATCATCTTTAGTTATATTAATTAAAGGCACAGATTTATCATTCTTGTGCAAATATTTTAAAGCTTTCTTGGTATTTGTAATAACTGAAGATTCACTCGCAAATGGTTCTGAACTTACTTGAACTGCATGAACTTTAGTTTTTAGATTTAATAATTTGCATCCCGCTATGAGCCCTGCGGCAGTTCCTGCAGATCCACAAGCTACAAAAATAATATCTGGTTCTGGAAATAGGTTTTTATCGATCTGTTCTTTTAATTCAAACATTGCATTAATAAATCCTAATGTACCATTTGATGATCCAAGCCCAAGCAATGTAGAGCCTCCGGGAAGCATCACATAATAATTAGGATGAATTAACCGAAAACCTAATCCTTTTAGCAATATTGCTGTATATGATTTAGCATAATGAAGATTTGCATTAAAATAATCATATAAAAGTAAAGATCTCTGCACATGCCAAGTTAAAGGTTGATAAGCAAGAAATAAATCACATTTTAATCCTAATTCTTGTGTTACTATAGCACAAGCTAATCCATGATTCGTACCAATGCCCCCAAATGTCATTACTCCTTTCCGTTTTTTAGCCAATATTTTTCCAAAGATGAATTCAAACTTTCTAAGCTTATTTCCTCCATAAATTTGATGATCTAAATCATCTCGCTTAATATATATTCCTCCGGAAGAAGAAATATTAAATTTCCGTTCTAATTCATCAAGTTTTTGAACAGGAGTAGGTACTGTGGTTAGGAGGCGGATCCAAGGTACTTTATTCTGTAATTTTGGATAAAATTTGAATAATAAAGGCTCTTCCCTTTCCATAAATAATTATATATGTAATAATTTAAAAAAATATCAATTAACAAATACTTGGAATACATATTATGAATTTTTAACTTACAAGAAAATCTTGATTAATAGATTAAAGCAGGAACTATTAAACTAATCCAACTTCATTCTCAATCATTCTGGTCGTAGCTATATCTAAAAATACTTGGAAACCTCTAAGATAATATTTTATAACATTCCTAACATTGCAAGTCTTTTGATCTGAGACATCCTCTATTTTATTTAATTCCTCTTCCAGCGTGAATAAATATTCTTGAAATTGAGATAAAGTTTCAATATTGATTTTATTATAATTTTTAATCAAGTTTTCTAATAACTTTGGTATCTTTATTAGAAGATTAGAATATTTGCTAATAATAGTTGTTTCTACATTTTCAAAATTAATAAGAGTCTCATTAATAAAGTCTCGAATATAGAGAAGAATAACCCTATCCCCCAAAAACCTAATTATGGGTAATTCATATTGAGAGATTGGATATTCAGCAAGGCCTGTAATAAGAATTCTTGTACCTAAAGAATATTTTCTATCTATTTCTTCTATTAACAAATCGCTTGTTTTATTATGATTGCCATCAAGAATGTTTTTCATAATTGCATTAAAAACAGTCACTAAGTCTTCGATAACTTCATAAAAATTCGTTTTTGAAGCATCTAAGAGGAAATTAATATAAAATTCATTTGTTTCCGGTAAATCCTTAAAATCTATACCAATTATTTCCCTTCTTAATTCTATAAGCAGCTCGTATAATTCTTCCTTTTTCTGGGAATTATACTTTAAATAAATATCATCTACATTTAATTTAAAAGCCGATATGATCGCTTGGCGGATTAATTTTATAGGAATTTTCATTCCATCCATACGATATACTCTTTTTTCCTTTCCTTTTTCCAGAGACCGAATTATTAATGTGTTATTATCCAGCGGGTAAAGGGTTATTTCCGACTTTTCTTGTAAATCTGCCCCCTTAGTCCATTCTTGCGGGAATGTAATTGCTTTAGAATTTCCTAATTTTATTATACTTCTTTTATACTTTTTTTTGAGGGTCATTTTAAATATAAAAGCTCTAATTTATATATTTATTTTATAATATAGTATAATAAAGAATATATAATTAATATAATTAATTCAAAAAAATATAATTTCTCTTAAAGTTAATTATAATCAATTGGAATGCTAGAGGTCTAATATTTATCAAAAATTATATCTTTATCAAAATTTCATCTATTTGTTGTAGCAAGACTTTATCTTTTTTAAACTTATTCATAATCAAGTCTATATTTTTTAAATTTGAAATAATTTCATTTTCAGAAAACAGTCTAAATTTAGAAAAATTAAAATAAGGAAAAGTATACTTATACTCTTTAAAATTATATAGATCTTTAGAGTTAAACAATTGATATAATTCATGAAAATCACTTTGATATTGATTATTAATTCCAGATAAATATAGTAATTTTGTTAACCCTTCGGAAAGGGATCTTAAAAAAATTAAAGAATTTTTAATTTCTTTAAAATAACATTTCGATTTAATATTATCAAACGCTTCATTATGATTATAATCATAATAAAATTGAGTAAGAAACTGCAAAATTTTTCCTAATTGAGATAGAGTTCTAGGCAATTTCTGGGGCATGGGCAATGTCTCTACAAAGCTTCCATTAAATCGTAAATATCCTCCGCTCATATGAAGTGTTTCATATAAATTTTTAAAAATAATATCCATAAAATTAGAGTTCAAAATAGTCATTAGGCTGAATAATTCTTCTGAGGAAAGAGAGGGAATTCGTATGAAATAAAGACCAGTTATATTGGTAAAGATGCCTGGGTCATACACACATGTTAATTCTTTTGCAATTTCTCTAAAAATTAACTTTTCTGCATTAATCTGTCTTTTTTTCTCGGAATCGGATGGAAAATTAAAATAGGATATATTTAAGTTTCTTTTAGCAATTTTAATCCGTTTATTAAATTTTATATGAAATTTCCCTACATTTCCAGTCCCAATTAATAAACCAAGGTTTTCTTCGTTATCAGCTTCTGTTACTATGGAATCATAATATTTTGTATAATTAGTGAAAGAATATGGACGATAAATGATTTTTAAATCTTTAAATGCTACTTTCATGGTCTTATAATATTTAAAAATCTTTTGAAGAAGTGTTATATCTTTTCTAATTGGAATAACATGCTTAGGAAGTGATAACAATGTATCCTGAGGAATATATTCCTTATAACCATTAATCTGGTTCAATATATTCTTTATACTGTCATATTTTCTAATTTCAATTTGATGTGATTCAGGTGGCTTTTTATTTATTATAAATATTATGATAGGATATGAGGATCTATTTTTAAAAATTGGTAGAGAAGAAATATTGAGGATTTTCATTATTTTAGAATCACGAATTAGCATAGTTCTTATTTTTAACCCAAAATCAGCAGATAAAAATTTATTAGTGATTATGAAAGACAAAAAACCATAATTTCTTCTTAAAATAGCAAGAGATTTTTCTACGAATAAAATCGAAAGATCAAATAGCTTAAACGCAGTCTCATATGTACTATAAAGCTTTTCTTTATATTCTCTGTCTTTAATTTTCTTATTTTCAATATAGGGGGGATTACCAATGATAATATCAAAATTTTTCTCTGGTGTATATTCTAAAAGAAATTCTTTGTTAATAATATTAAATTTCACTTTTATTTTTTCTAAAAATAGATCTGGATTGAAAGATCCTTGTAAATTTGATGATTCTTTATTTAAAAAAATAGAATTTTCCTTTCCAGATATAAGCCAGAGATATAACTTTAATTTTGAGACTATACATGCTTGTTTTTCTCTCTCTATTCCATAAATATTTTTTTCAATGATCCTCTTTTTTATTTCATAATTATTAGAGTTAATATTTAATTTTTTATATAAATCAAATAGAAATTCAGCAATACCAACCAAAAACCTCCCCGAACCACAGCACGGATCTAATATATATATATTTTCTAAATGTTTTTTCAGAAATGGTTCTAAATATGGATGTTTTAAGAATAATGTATCGATTTTATCAATATTAAAAATTATTTCCCCTAATTCTTTCGATTGTAGTAAGCTGCTGAAATAAAATGAGAATGTATCTCTCACCATATAATTAACTATCTTGTCTGGAGTGTAAGTTATTCCAAATTCTTGTCCTTTATAAGAATTTTTGACCTTATTATATTCGAAATGTTCAATGTAAGATTTTAATTGAGTTATAATTTTCTTTGGTTTAATTTTGATCTCCTAAAATTATAATTCTTATTGTAAATTTACTTTAATATAATGCTTTATTTCTAATCTGAAATAGATAAGAAAAATAAATCACTATTAAATAAATTAATATGTGTATATAAAAATTAAAAAGAATAGAATATGATTAATGATTCCATTTTAAAATCTTTAATAAATAAACCTAAGAAAATTTCGAATTTAGATTTCAGTGAGGTATCTGATATAATTACACAAGCTCAAGAGATCTTCGAAGAGGAAAAACTTTTGATAGAGTTAAATGCAGATAAGGACGAAGAAATCTTTGTTATCGGCGACATTCATGGAAATTTGGAATCATTAATAAAAATATATGATTTAATCAAAAAGAAAGATCCTAAGTATGTAATATTTTTAGGAGATATTGTGGACCGAGGTCAATTTCAGTTAGAATGCCTCATTATTGTATTATCGCTTAAAATTCTATATCCTAATAAGTATTTTATCTTAAAAGGGAATCACGAAACATTAGAGATGAATAAATATTATGGCTTTTATGATGTTTATATGATGGAATTTAATCAATATAGCCAATTTGATGAAATAATTTCTCTTTATAATAAGCTTCCGATTTGTATAGTTGTTAATGATTCCATCTTATGCCTTCATGGGGGTATCCCAGAAAATTTTGAAATTTTAAACGAATTTAAGACTTTGGATAAAAAACAATTAGATGAGACGATTCCAGAATCCGTGGAATATGCAATATTTCAAATAATGTGGAATGACCCAAAGGAAGGATTAACCGGGTTTATGGATAATTTTAGAGGCCCAGGTATCAAATATTACGGGTACGAAGTGTTTAATGAATTTATGGAAAAGTATAATTTAAAATATTGTATACGCGCCCATGAGGTCTTTCCCGAAGGATATCGATGGTTTTTTGATCATAAGCTTTTATCTATCTTCTCTTCAGAAAATTATAGAGGGGATTATTATCCAAATCCCGCTTCATATGCAGTTATTAAAAATAAAACTGTTTCTGGAGAACTTATTGGGTGAAAAATTCCAAGGTAAAAACAGTTCTTTTTAATATAAAAGTTCAGGAAATTTTCGAAGTAAATTTGAATCTTTCCTTATTTCTTCTTTCCATTTATCTATTTTATCCATCTCCAATAAAAGATTTTGTTGCTGAATCGTTTTTTGAGTAGGAACATAAATAAAGGCTTCTTTTTTAATTCCATTTTTCAATTGAATATCAATTTTAATTCTTTTATATAAACCCGCAGCTACCCCCTCATAATAATCTAATTGGTTTAATTCTTCCTCATTCACATCAAATTTCAATGCCCAAAAAGAGGAATTTTCATCTGGGAGGACGAAAGGAAACCAATTCCCTTTCGGTAATATTCTTCTAAAACCAGTAACTTTACATATTTTTACATTAGATTTATTTTTCCAGTATCCGCGCGTGATAAAAGTTCCATATCCTACTATGCTGTATTTATTTTGTGCCATAAATAAGAAATCTAAATAAAATTATCTGTGGATTTAAGAATTATTTGAATATCTCTAAATAGTGGAACAACAAAGACGAAATAACAATAATTCTGATTGAATTAAATTATAAAATTTCTGATGCATCAGGCTTAATGAATAAGAGATTATTACCTCTAATAAAGATTTCGCTATATTTAGCAACAGGGCTTCCATCAAGAATTTCTGTAGCTTCCTCAAGAATCATATTCATATAAGCATCAATTTCTTTTAGTAAACCCCTATATTCAGTCCCATCCTTTAATCGTAAGAGAATTTCAGAATTTTGCGCATCTTGAAGAATCGTCAAGGGATTCTTAGATTTTATATTCGACATATATTAAATTAACCTTCAATATTTAATTAGTAAATAGAAATAATTTAATGTAAAATTTTAATTTAATCTATTTACAAAAAGTAAAAATTACTGAAATTAAAACTTATGGGTTAAAATTATGAATAATAAGAAGAATTCTCCACCTATTAAAAAAAAGAGGATTATGGAGAGCTATGATTCTTCGTCCCATATTTATGATAAAAGATATAAAAAAATACAATATGAGAAATTTGCTTTAATATTAAAAGATTTGATATTAGCTAATAAAATTATTTTAGACGCGGGATGTGGTACTGGGTTATTTTTTGAGTATGTATTAAAAAACAAAAAGGAAACAATTTCTTACTCTTTTTTTTCTTTTGTGGGAATAGATATTTCCTTAAAAATGATTGAAAAATTTAAAGAAAAGCTACTAAATCAAAATTCTAAAATATTTCAGAATATTCATCTAATTATGGCTGATTTGGAAAATCTTCCCTTCAGATCTAATATTTTTAATATAGCAATATCTGTTACTTCTTATCAAAATTTACCAGATCTCACAAAAGGTTTAAATGAAACCATAAGAGTTGCAAGAAATCATGCCTCCTTTATCATATCTATACTTAAAAAAAAGTTAGATAAGATTAATTTTCTAAAGAATATGAAAAAGTACTTTCAAGGAGTAGAGCTTATTGAAGATAAAGAAAAAACACTTGAGGATCTTATTATTAAGGCACATCTAATAAAATAATAAATATTCTATTCTTCTAAAAATTCTTTCAAAATTTTTTTAGTATTACACTCAATTCTATATTTTTTTCGAAAATAAGAACAGATATTTCGAATATCTCTTTTTAAAAGCATCTTAGCATTAGGATGATCTGCAGAAACAGATTGCAACCAATCTATAATTAAAATATTCCCAGATTCATCACATATCACATTCCATTCTCCTAAATCACCATGTATTAATCCCACTTTTTGATAGACCAATTTCATTTGATCAATAATCTCATTAAAAATATATTGAGGAATATTAATATCTTTATAATATGCCAATTCTTTTCCTCGTAGATATTCCATAACAATTATATGTCTGTTATATCCAATTGGTTTTGGAATGTTTAAATCAAGTTGATATATCTTTTTTAAGGCTTTATATTCTTTTTTTGCGGCAAGGCGATTAACATAAAGCCAAGATAAATGACTTCGATTTCCAATAAGACTTCTATATTTTTTAATATTTTTAAAGGAAGTGCGTCCCATCCGATAAATCTTTAACGCATAGATATTCTCCTCATTATCCATACAACTATAAACGTCAGATTCTTTTCCTTTCCCGATTGCTGGCCCTAATTGACTAATTACGTTTTTCTCTACTAGAGCGTGGAGTGCTAATACATCATATCCAATAGAATTTAATTTATAAGAAATTTGATATTCGGCAGAATTTCTAATCGTTAATCCGTATTTATGCACTTTTTTAAGCCGATATAAAGTCTCTTCCATTGGATATCGTGAATAAAAACGCACGTTTTCTATCGCTACATAATCAGATCTTTTCATCCCAATTTCAATTGCCATTAAAATTCTGAGATCTTCTTTTTCAAGGTTTTTTAAGAGTCTAGCGGCTTCCAAGATTTATATCATTTCTACTTGAAATTAAGATATATTTCCAATATGTTAAAGCAAATTTATAAAGTTTATAGAAAGTAGAACACAAAATAATTAAAATTGAAGACAAGTTTAATAATATAAAAGTTGTAAGATCATCAATTGAAATCAAATAAAGGGAATAAGTAGAGCCTGGTTGATGGATAAATAAAAAAATTCCTTGCCTTAAGTAAAGTAATATTCCAATATCAATAATAATCCCAATTAGAGAAAAAATAAACATTTCGATTTCTTGCTCATAGATGCTAATAATAAAATTGCATGCTAAAAAAATTAATGTAAATATCGTAAAAATTTGATAAAGATTCAACCATAAATTGTACTTAGAAGCTGAAATTTGATACGCTTTATTAATAACTGAACTAAATAAAGGAATTATTAAATTAATACAAGATAGAACGATAAATACTAAAATTCCAATTAAAAGTATAAAAGAAAGCCTAATAGTAAGGAAATGATTATATTTTAGTTTTTCTTCTTGCTTTCGCTCTTTAGTGGCTTTAAGCATTGAATCTATTGTTTGATGAATTATATCGGGAAAATTATTTTCTTTTGTAATGATTTTCCAATTGTAATTACTTGTTTTTGAAAGTAAATCCTCTAAACACTCCAAACCGTTCTTTATTTTCGATTTTTTTATGTTATTACCTTGCCATACAAATATTTGTTTAGAATCCTCGTCAAATATCGCAGCTAAATCGTGGAATAAGAGGATTTGAGTTTCTTCAATCCAAGTATCTTTTATTTGATCATATATAAAAATTTTCAACATGAAATAGATTAAAATAAAGTTTAATTATAATTTAGCAATTATTATTTAGAGGTAATTAAAAAATAGTAATTAATTCATTCTTTTTTTAATATCGTTCCAAATTTTCTCTATGTAATCTTTATATAATTTAATCTCATTAGGAGTTATCCTATCAAATCTATTCTGTACCTCAAGATATTCCTCTATAGGTTTTCGTTTATTTGGATCTAAATACTTTTTACTTTTCTGAGATAATTTAAATTTTCCGTCTATTACTTCATATAATGGCCAGAATCCGGTTTCGTTAGCTAATCTTCCAATTTTGATAGTGTGTTTTGGATCATATCCCCATCCCGGCGGGCATGGAGCTAAAATATGGATATATTTTGGACCTTGTATTTTTCTCGCTTTTTGAAATTTTTCATATAAATCGAATGGATATGAAGCATTTGCCGTTGCCACATAAGGTATATCATGAGCTTCTAATATTTTTGGCATGTTTTTCTTATGCCCAATCTTTCCAAAAGGAGTTGTAGTTGTTTTTGCTCCCAATGGTGTGGAACCGCTTCTCTGAACCCCTGTATTCATATAAGCCTCATTATCATAACATGCATAGATGAAATTAGTACCTCTCTCTACAGCACCGCTTAAGCTCTGAATTCCAATATCGGTGGTACCTCCATCTCCAGCAAAAGCAATTACACAAATATCCTCAGCTAATCCTTTTTCCTCTAAGGAAGCAACGATACCAGAAGCGGATGCTGCAGTGGTTGCGAAAGGAGTATGAAGTACAGAAATTTTTGTTGAACAGAACCCTTGCATTCCATGAAGGACTGTGAGGCAAGAAGCGGGGACGGTTGAAATTGTTTTAGGACCCAGAGCTTTTAAGGCTATTCGATAAATTAAGGCCATCGCACAACCAGCACATGCACGCGTGCCGGGGTAAATAAGCTCCTCTTCTGGAAGATCCATTACGTTTACCATTTTACTCTTCACCATCATGTAAAAAGTCTAATTGTTTTAATTTTAATCCTATAAATTCAGTTCTATTTAAATATTCCTTTTTTTTAGAATATTCAAGCCCTTTTTTAACTCCTTTTATTAGATGCTTATCAGTAACATCTCTTCCTCCAAGTCCTACAATAAAACCTTTAATAAATGGAGGATTATCCACCCCATAGAGAGCTGATTTTAATTCATAACATAAAACACCTTCATATCCATAGCCAATATCCCTATCAAATACTATCACATTTTTAAATTGCTTCATATAATCTCGTAAATCATCGGTAGGAAACGGTCTAAAAAGTTTTAAACTGACTAATCCTATTTTTAATCCCTCATTTCGTAATTTATTGATTGCATGTCTTGCTTGAGAAGCAACGGAGCCCATCGCAAAAATAATTGTTTCGGCATCTTCTGTGAGAAAGGTTTTATATATTCCATTTCCATAGCTTCTTCCAAATTTTTTAGCAAATTCATCGTGAACCTCTTTTACAATATCTATAGAATTTTCAAGGGCTTTTTGTAATGCATATCTATATTCATAATAACCTGGTGCAGTTCCTTCCTTCCTTTTAATGACATTAGGGGTTGTCACAGGATCTACACCCTTCACTTGGGAGATATCCGATAAATTAATATGATGTTGAATAGGAGGCAAAAACTCATCAATCTCTTTCTGTTCCTCCAATAAAACAGGCATCATAGTATGTGATAAGATATAGCCGTCATATCCTACTATTGCGGGTAAAAATACTCTTGGATCCTCCGCAATTTTGAATGCTTGTAAGTTTGTATCATAAATTTCTTGATTATCTTCACAAAACAGTTGGATCCACCCAACATCACGAATGGTTATAAAATCTTGATGATCTGTCCAAACGGACCATGGCCCTCCAAGAGCTCTTGTGGCAAGGTTAATAACAATAGGCAACCTATTGCCCGATGCCCATGGGAGCATCTCATACATAAATTCTAACCCATGGGCCGAAGTTGCAGTTCCCACGCGAGATCCTGTTGCGGAAGCAGCGCAACACACTGCGAGGGCAGAATGTTCGGATTCGACTTTAACAAATTTTGCATTCATTTTTCCTTCTTCGGTAAATTGAGATATCTTCTCCACCACAGGGCTTTGTGGTGTTATTGGATAAGCAGAAATCACTCCTACTTTAGCTTGTCTGAATGCATGAGCAGCGGCATGGTTTCCCGTTAATATTTTTACTTTTTTATTGTTATATTTATGCTTTTGCAATGGTTGAGTCATTTTTGATTCATCACTTCCATTCTGATCGCTTCAACAGGGCATTCTTCCATACAAATACCACATCCTTTGCAATATTTTAGATTTATTTCAGGTGGTATTGTTCGGGAAATAACTCCTTCGGGACAAAATAACCAGCATCTAAAGCAAGTATATTTTCCGGATTTAGCAGGGGTACATTTATTTATGTTGATTATGGGTTTAATATTACTCCAAGTCCCAGTTTCTCCAGCTTCTCCTTCTACTGGTGTTTGAATTGAAGCCAAAATCTTTTGATAATCCTTTTTTGAATCGGGCATTTTATATAACCTTTCTATATTTCTCTTATAAATTGATAAATTAACCAATATTGGCTAATTATGAACTAATTTTCTTTAAAATTAAATTTTTTACTTTAGAATAATAAGTATTGAATTTAATGTAATATTTTTGCAAGCTCATAGCCTTCTTTTATGAGTTTTATATTCAATTCACTTAACTCCTTATTCATCCGTTTTTTTATTATTCTCTCCAAATTCTGAAGCGTTAATTCTGGTAATGCTTTAGCTAATAGACCTAAAATAGGAGTATTGATAATTGGATTTCCATCAATTACTAAATTATTTTCTATCGCTAATTTAGTAATGTTAGCTACTATTATTTCAATTTTATCGCTCAAATTAAATTTATTTACAAAATAATCGGGCTCTTTATCAGAATTAATAATAAGAATACCATTTTCTTTTAAGGAAGAAGCTATATCTTGATTAAGAACACTTTCATCAAAAATTAAAAGAATAGTGGGATGTTCGATAAAGGAGCGATCCCAAATTTTTTCTTTGGTTGATAATTTAGCATAGGCTTGAATTGGGGCACCTCTTCTTTCAGCTCCAAATGATGGATATGCGTGAGCATCAACCATATTACCGCCTAAGAAGGCCGCCTCTACTATTATTTGTGAAGCCGTGACTGCCCCTTGTCCGCCTCGAGCATGAATCGCAATATTAATTACGCTGTTTTGGTTATGACTAACTGACATAAAGAACTGAGAATTTAAATAAAAATATGTTTAAATAATTATTCGTTTCTATAGCAAATTTACTAAAAAATATAAATTTTACATTATTTTTTTTAAAAAAAGTGAGTATTTTTCTAAATAATATATTATACTTTTAAAATATTCTTCTAATTTTATTCCAATCCTAATTTTAAATATTTTTTTTTTAGACTCTTTCTTTATAGTAGGTTCACTACATAAGATTATTTTGATCTCCAAAATATAGAAGTTGTATTTTATTTTGATGATAAAAAACCAAGATAATTAAAAAAAATATGATGATAAAAATAACTAAGAAATTGTTTTAAGAAGAACAGAAAATTTATGTGCGATTAATACGTTCAAGAATTTATATTTTATAAAAATTAATAAAGGAATTTTCTAATATTATATCAATCGTTTTAAATCTTCATAAATAGTTGGTAAAGACTGAGAAAATATTAATGATCATCATATTTCTTTTAATTCTTCTTTTATATGAACTAATTGGGGATTCTATACTTCAACTTGACAGAATAATCTTTAAAAGAAGAATTGATCGGTTCAATTTATTAGAACATTTTGTTTTTAGTTTAATGTTAGGGCTTATAATTAATACGCTCTTCACTTTTATAGTTATTTATATCGGTCCTTTCGATTTTACCCTATTCCTTTTATGTAATTTTATATTTTTAATTGTGATTCTTCTTATAAATAAGGGATCTTTCAAAGGATTTTTTTATTGGAGAGCGTATAAAGGACTTAGAAATAAAGAAAAATCAAAAAGATCTTGGCACTATTTTAGAAAATTTTTCTTCTTTTTTATTGGAATTGTCCTCCTTGATATATATATTAACAGTTTTGTTATTGAATTAGAATTTGTTGACCTTTATAATCATTCGCGTTTTGCGTTAGATTATATAAAACATGGTTGGTATTATTATGGATCTAATATCTTATTTGATCTTTTTGTTGTAGATGAAATTTATGCATCAAGAATATTTATCTTTACTCTTATACCGTTCTATTCAATAGCCCCCTCAGGATGGTTATATATTTCAGGGATCCTTCTCACAAAATTACAATTTTACATGATTTTTACATTAATTTTTATTATTTTATATAAATTTGATTCAAAATTTAATATAATTATTATTTTTTTCGTCTGCGCTGCCACTATGATGTTTCCTTCCTTTTTCACTTATTTTTTGCCTACCAATTTTACTATAGTTCCATTTCTAATTTTATTGATTTTTTTATTTAATGAAAACTATAAATCATTATTTATTGAGTTATTGCTTTTTATCTTTATAATATTCATCCATATCACATCAATTTTGTTTATTCTTTCAATCCCATTAATTTTAACATTATTATTAAATTGGATATTTGATCCAACTAGTTTATTTCATAATTATTATGAAAAAAAAAATAAAATAATTATATATATCAAAAAAAAGCGATGGATATTCCTTTTTGGAATCGAAATTATAATAATCTCATCTTTATTTTTAATTATATTAAACTCTTCCTATATTATAGATTCAATTAATAGCTATAGTAATATTTCTAATTCATATGATGTTTCATTTTTACCCACATTATATGTCTGGCAAAAATTAACTATTGGTCTTGTCTTTAATATTGGTATTTTAATTGGAATTTTTTATTTATTTAAGAGCAAAAAAATTAAGAGAGTAAAATATTTAGTCTTATTCTTTTTCATCTTAAATTTATATCTTACCATCTATCTAATGGATTATGAATTCTGGTATAATATTATAAATACTTTCTATTGTGAATTTCGATTAATTGTATATTTAGATATAAGCTTATTAATTTTAGTACCAGTCTTATTCTCGATAATTTTCAAGAAAACTAAGTTTCTCAATAAAAAAGAATTCTATGCAAAAAAGAAATTATTATTTATTAATAATTATCTAAAGCGTTTTGATTTAAACGTCTTAAGTTTTTATAAAAAAATAAATCATTTTTTAAAAAGAAAAAGGATAGAATTACACAATTATATTACTTTTTCAAAACTCGCTAATGCGATTATTATTTTAATATTATTATTTTATTGTGTAATCAGAGCAATACCTAATTATCAAGAAAGATATTATCGTGATTCTTTTGAAGATTTAGCATATAAATCATATTATATTACTTTAAGTTTATTAAATACTTATGCAATAGATTATCAGACTTATATGATTGATCCATCTTTCTCGTGGAAGATAACTCATACATATTTATATAAATTGAGGTGTATTGATTTAAATCAAATAACTCCTTATTATGATGATTTCAGATATAAAGTGAATAACTCAGGATATCAAGATTTTTTAGATTTTGTGTATAATACGACAAAAATCATTTACTATAAACAAGCAACGTATAAGTATAATTATTTACGCTATACTAAACGCGTGGATTATATAATAATTGATAATTTTGCAAATCCAAAGTTATGTAATTTAATGCTTAATGATACAATTCATTTCAAAAAAATTTTTCAAATCAGATATGTACATCTTAATATTAATTTAATTTCCTTAATCATAAATTCAAGAATACCATATATATATATTTTCGAACCAATTAGAAATCCTTAAAGATAAAATTAATTCTTCCTTTATTTTCATATAAAATATCATTTTTACTCATAAGATCTTCAAACATTAATGAAAATTAAAATTTCTTTCAGTCTTTTTATTTATAAATACTAATTTGTTATAGCTTTATTAAAGAATTTTAAATAGCTATAGAAATTATTAATGTATTGAATAATGTCTTTAGAGCAGATTAATATAAAAGATTTAACCCCAATGATGCGACATTGGTATAGTGTAAAAAAGAAATACACAGATCATCTCGTTGCCTATAGAATGGGGGATTTTTATGAATTCTTCTATGATGATGCGATAAAAGTATCTAAAGTTTTAGGTATAACCTTAACCAAGAGAAAAGTAGGAGATGATGAATATCCTTTAGCAGGAATACCACATCATTCTGGGAACTATTTGAAAAATCTGGTAAAAAAAGGGGAGACGGTGGTAATTGTCGAACAATTAGAAGACCCTTCAGATGTAAAAGGGAGAATAGTGAAACGAGGAGTTGTTAGAATCTTATCTCCTGGAACCATAATAGAATCAGATATGTTGAAATCAAATGAAAATAACTATATAGCTTCTTTAGTTAAGGAGAACAAGGGATATGGATGTGCTTTTACCGACATTTCTACGGGAGAATTTGTCGTAGCGGAATATTATGAAAATCAAAAAGATCCAATGGAGAAATTATTAAGTCTCTTTGCGAGATATAGTCCGGTTGAGTTGATCGTTCCTTCAGAGTTAAAACAAAATGAGAGATTATTTATTTTTCTTACAGATATTACCCAAGCACTAATTAAAACTTATGATGACTATTATTTTGATTATGATGAAGCCTATACCATTATTAAAAGACATTTTAATATCTCAAACTTAAAAGGATTTGGGTTAGAAGGTTCGAAAATGGCCACTCAAGCAGCAGGAGGATTACTTGCCTTTTTAAAAGAGACTCAGCGAGACGTAATTCCCAATATATTCAAAATTAATCTGCTTAAAGAAGAGGGTGTTTTGCATTTAGATTTTACTACACAGAGAAATTTAGAATTAATATCATCATTATGGGGAAAAGGTAAGGACGCCACATTATATTCTGTGTTTAATCATACGGGAACTCCAATGGGGGCACGTCTATTAAAAAAATTAATTCTGCAGCCTCTTACTGATATTGAAGAAATCAACCATAGATTAAATATTGTTCAGAAATTTAAAGATGATATTTTTCTAAGGTCTGATTTAAGAGAAAAATTAGGGATTATTGGGGATTTAGAAAGATATGTCAATCGTATTACCTATGAAAATCGAACAAATGCTAGAGATTTGATTAATATTAGAAATTCCCTTGAAAAGATTCCGAAAATTAGAGAATTATTGACAAAAGCAGATATTCCCGAAATATCCAAATATTTAGAACAAATCAATGATTTTAGCTCTATAAGAGCACTTATCTCAGATTCTATAAAGGAAGATCCCCCCACTACCATTAAAGAAGGGAATATTATTAAGGATGGATATAGCCCTAAAATAGATGAGTTAAGAGATATCCTTAGAAATGGGAGAAAATATATCTTAGAATACGAACAAGCCCAAAAATCACAATTTAATTCGACTTCTGGACTAAAAGTGGGGCATAACAATATTCTAGGGT
Source organism: Promethearchaeota archaeon (assembly GCA_016839555.1). GTDB lineage: Archaea > Asgardarchaeota > Lokiarchaeia > Sigyniarchaeales > SOKP01 > TEKIR-8. The sequence continues at coordinate 464,366 of JAEOUA010000003.1, read as the reverse complement.
ATTATATTCAAATCACAAAAAATACTTTGAAATCCATAAAGGAACTCCCAAGCAGTTATGTGGAACGTCAGACTCTTAAGAATTCCAAGCGATATACTACCAAAGAATTGAAAGAATTGGAGCAAAAAATAGTCTCTGCTGAAGAAAAGATTTATGATTTAGAATATGAGCTATTTCGTGAAATCAGAGCAAAAGTAGAAGAGGAAGTGCAATATATCTTAGAAACAGCAAAAAATATTGCATACATAGATGTGTATTCTTGTTTTGCAGAAATAGCGGAACAATATAATTACTGCAGACCTCAGATTACAGACGACGATAAAATCGTAATAAAAGAGGGGAGACATCCGGTAATTGAACAGATGTATATTACTGAATGTTTTATTCCAAATGATTGCTATATAGATACAGAAAATGAGCAGATTCTTATAATTACTGGACCAAATATGTCTGGAAAATCAACATTTCTAAGGCAAGTTGCATTGATATGTTTGATTGCCCAGATGGGATGTTTTGTGCCCGCTAAATCCGCAACCTTGGGTATCATTGATCAAATTTTTACACGAATAGGTGCTTCCGATGATTTAGCGAGAAAGTTATCGACATTTATGATTGAGATGACGGAAACAGCTAAAATTTTAAATTATGCTACTCCCAAAAGTCTCGTCATAATTGATGAATTGGGAAGGGGCACAAGTACCAGCGATGGGCAGAGTATAGCGATCGCAACTTTGGAAAAACTCCATGAAATTAGGGTGAAGACTTTATTCAGTACACATTATCACCAGCTTACTGAAATTGATTTACCACGCGTGAAAAATTATCATCTTGATATTATCGAAAATGAAGATGGCTCCATCAATTTCGTTCGCACATTAAAACTGGGAAGCACAGATAAATCATATGGAATTCACGTAGCACGGTTAGCAGGAATACCTGATGATGTCATTATTAAGGCTTTCCAAATCTTAGAACAGATTGAAGAAGAAGATCCTCTAAAAGCAACCATTAAAAAGAATAATCATAAAAATCATGGGGAACCAGGAAAATTTCATGAAAAAATAATTAATACTAAGAAGAAACAATTAGAAAATATTACCGATGAGTTAGAAGCCAAACAAAAGGAATTGAGAAAGAGCGTGGAAACATTAGAAGACAAACAAAAACACTTAAAAGTAACACAAAATCAGATTAAGCAATTAGAGGCTAAAATTGATGAATTAAAAGCTCAAAAAACCTCTGTTATTCCTTCAAAAAAAGGAGAAAAGGAAACAAAAATGGTACAAACCACTTTTTTTAAACCGATTGTGAAAAAAGAACGAGTTGTTGATGATAAAATAAAAGAGATTCTAAATCTTATTAAAGATATAGATATAAATTCTATCACTCCCGTAGAAGCAATGAAAAAGTTAATAACACTTAAAGAGGAACTTGAGAATTAATATGAATGTATGCAGCAATTAGTAAGCATTAGTTAATAAATTAGTTTCGATTACCAGTTAACGATACATATCGTCAACACTTTTATCCTTCTTTTTGAGTTCTTCTGTTTTTTTCATAAATTCTTTTAATAACTTTGAACCCACTTGATCTCTTTTGAGCACGAGCTGGGTGAGTAAATTCTGACGCTTCTGTACATCTAAAAGACTATTAGCAATATGATTCATTAGCTCGAACTGGAGTTGGCACATATTTCTTTTCTCTTCTTCGCCACATTCATCGCAACGCTCAGCGCATTCCCTCCAATCCTGAAAGAATAAATCAATATTGATATCCTCTGGAGTTAAAAAGGTCTTCTCGCATTCTTCACAATTTTTATCTGCCCTAATTTTTAAATCTTGAACAATTTTTTTGATCGACTTTAGCAATTCCCATTTATCTTTTTCAGAGAGTGATTTGAATTCCTCCTCGGTTAAATCAATTATTTCTTCTGCCATTTTTACTCACTTCTATTTTGATTCAAAAGATTTTTTCTTGAATTTATAAATGAAATATATGATAAAATTTAATCCATTTACAAAATAAAAAAGAAAACCTTGAATTTTAATATTTGAAAAAAATCTTATATTTCTAATTCAATTCAGATCACTAGAAACAAAATCAATGTGAATTAATATGGAACTAAAATTTTGTTGCGCCTGGCTCTATGCGATCTCAAAGTTTCAAAAATATGGCGAGAGTTTCGATATTAAAAATATTTTAGAAGCATTAAAGCAGATTAAAAAGCTTGGATTTGATACAACGGAGCTGGAAGCGATGAGAAAAAAGAATTTAATAGAGGAATTAGAAAATAAACATTTAATTAAAGAAACCCTAAATTCACTCGATCTAAAAGTAAATAATTTGTGTGTGGTGTTTCCCGAGCTAATGAGTAGAGATTGGAAGAAATATTTAGACCTTTTCGAACAATCTGCTGATTTAGCAAACTTTCTTGGGTGCGAAACTATTCAATTAGACTCTCATATGCCACCTCTACATTATATTTCAGAAAAACCGTATGAGGATACTATTAAATTCAATGTCCCCATAAAAATTAGGGTCGAAGAGAGCTTTGATTGGACTCGCCATTGGATCATAATGGTTGAGAGTATTAAAGAATGTGATGAAATAGCGTATAATAGAGGTTTAAAGCTGTGCTTAGAGCCAAGAGTTCATGAATCAATCCCAAATACTGATGCTATATTAAGATTATTTGATTGGGTGAACTCAGACAATTTTGGAGCGGTATTAGATTGCGGCCACCTCCATGCTCAAAAAGAATTAATACCTTTATCAGTCGAAAAATTAGCAGAGAAGATTTTTTTTGTCCATGCTTCTGATAACGATGGAAGGGATAATCAACATTTAGGAGTTGGAAGAGGTACTATTGATTGGGATGGAACATTGAAAGCATTAAAAAAACATAAATTTAGTGGATATATTGCTATTGATATAGGAAATTTACCCCCTCAATATGATTTGGATGAGGAAATTGTAAAATCAATTCAATATTTAGAAGCAATAAATCAAAAACTTGATTAAAAGCTAATAATTTGATGGCTATTAAGTTAGTGATTTATCCTTTAATTTTCATCATTCAAAAATTTTAAAAGAAAAATATTAATTTGTAGATTATAAGTAAAAAGCGGGTAGATTTTTTGCTCATTTAGGAGAAAAGTACTCAAAAATTCATTAAATCCTACTCAGATTTTTATAATAATACTGGAATTTTTTATGAAAAATATATATATAATTAATTTAATTATGAATATATTCAAAAAAATTATTTTTCAGACTTATAATGATTAAAAATAATAAAGAAACAGATTATGCTGCTGAAAAAAATGATGACATTTTATCCAAAATTGGATTGAGTCTTTTATTAGGATTGCTCAGCATGTTTTATGCCGAAGTCTTTTCGGGCGCCTCTCAATTATGGTTTCTCGAATTATGGGGTTTATTATTAACGTTTCCTCTTTATATGTTCCATAGCCTTTTTTATCTTAATTGTGCCTTTAAATGGAAACGAATATCATTATTACATTTATATTTATGGGGTTGTTTATTTGCCTTATATGAGGGGCCTATAACAAAAGTGTTATGGTATGGTTATCTTGACTCTGAAGGGGCTATGTTTGGATTTAATGGAATACTTGCTATATATGAATTTCTAACGTTAGTATTTTTCTGGCATCCGATTTTTTCTTTTATGCTCCCGGTCCTAATAACTGAAATTTTTATCTTTTCATTTACTGGATCGAAAGAATCCATAGAATTATCCCACCTCCCAATGTTAAAAAATTCAAAAGGACCTAAAATAGTTTTAATTTTTCTAACAATTTGGGGCTCTTTAAATATTTCGGCATCAACTGAATTTAATCCTTTAATTGCTCCTCTTTGTATTGGGGGGTCAGTAGCTCTAATATTACTTGTGGTATTAATATTGAAAAACGTTAATAAAAGAAATACTCTCAATATAAGGCTACTTAATTTTAATTATATTGGATTTTTTATAATAATTTTCTATTTAATAATCCTTTATACCAAAACCTCTTTGTTCATTTTTCCAGATAGGTTCGGAAATTGGTTAGGGCTGATAATTTATTTCCTATTCATTGTTTTCTTTCTATTAGTCTTGTACATAACGAATTCAGAAGAAAAAGATAATAAAAATGATATTAAACTTAATAAGCAGATTGAGCAAGATTTTTCTGATATAATAATAAGGCCAAAATTTATTTATTTAACATGGGGATTATCAATTATTCTTTCTATGATTTGCTTTCTACTTATTTTTGTTGGTTATTTAATCTATATAGGTTTATTTTTAAGTATGCCGTTTATAGGAATTATATTATTTATCTTTTTTCTGATTAAATTTAGAAAATAACTTATAATCAAAATTTTTTCTTTTTAAATATTTGTTAGATTTAACAAGAACTTTAATCTTTATACTTAACTTCTATTCTATTATAGAAGAAGATATTTTTGTACAAATAATTAAATTTTAAAGGTGTATCCATTTAATTGTTATGGAATTTAATCAATCTAAGAATGGTTTAGTTATTCTTAAAGTATAATGAAACGAAAAAAGATTAAAAAAATTTTAAATCCTGATAAGATCGCTGCTGGTGAGGTAATTGAACGGCCTGCAAATATTGTGAAAGAATTAATTGAAAACAGCATTGATGCAGGCGCAAAAGAGATAAAGATTATTGTGAAAAAAGCGGGGAAAATTTATATCCAAGTTATTGATGATGGGGTTGGAATCCTATCTGAGGAATTAGAACTTGCCTTTCAGAGACATACTAGTAATAAAATACGAAGCATAAAAGATTTAGAACAGCTTCATACGCTGGGATTTCGAGGGGAAGCATTAGCTAGTATAGCAGCAATCAGCAAGATAAATATTGTTTCCAGGGCAGAAGAAGAGACTTTTGGAACACAGCTAATTATTGAGGGGGGAAAAATCATCGAAAAAAAAGAAGTTTCTGCTCCTATAGGAACTAATATTACCGTAAAAAATCTTTTTTACAATATTCCAGCTCGTAAAAAATTCCTTAAATCAGATGCAACTGAACTGGGACACATCTCAGACATTATACAAAGACATGCTTTGTGCTATCCCGAATTACATTTTATTTATAGACACAATGATCTAATATTACTTAATTGTCCTGCCAATAATGATTTGAAAACCACCACTTTTCATATTTATGGAAAAAGTATAGCTAAATACATGGCTGAAATTTCTTACCAAGAACAAGATTATTTATTTAATGTGTATGGTTTGTTAGGACACCCCCAAATTTCCAAAAAAGGAAGAAGTGGTTCAAGTATTTTTCTAAATAATCGTTATATAAAGAGTAATCTGCTTTTTGATGCAATTTCTGAAGCATACAAAGGAATATTGATGATCAATAGAGTTCCTTTTTTCATAATTCATTTTGAACTGGATCCTTCTGTCATTGATTTTAATGTTCATCCTAAAAAGTTGGAAATACGTTTTGAAGATGAAGATTTTGTCTATAACAAAATTTATCACGTTATCAGGAGTTTTTTAGAAGATTCCTTTGTTAAAGGAGAAACAAAATATCTTGAAACAGATCTGCAAAATTATGCTTCAAGTCAAATAAACAATGTGGAAGTAAGCGATAAGTATAGATTATCAGAAGATAGACAACAAGAATTAAGCAGTCAAACACAAGAAATCCAAAATTTCTCACAAGATTTAAACAATATGACACGAAATTTAGATAATGAAGCTCAAATTGATATTAATTCAGTTCAATTAAACCTGGAAGATAATATGATTAAAAGCCAAAAAGCAAAAGTTTCAGACACATTTCTAAGAAAAAAATATTTAATTGCTGAAAACTTTCCGAAGCTACGCTTAATTTCCTATACGGGACAATTAAGTAATAATATTTACATAGTGCTTGAAGGGATAAACCAAGAAAATGAGCAAGGATTATTTATTTTGGATCAACATGCGGCATCTGAGAGAATCAATAAAGAATTTTTGTATGAGATTTATAGATCATCAAAAAAAATAAAACAAAAACTCATTTCTCCATTGAAAATTGAACTATCTCCCAGTGAAAAATCATATCTAGAGGAGAATTTAGATAAAATCAAAGAATTAGGGTTTACCTTTGAATCATTTGGAGGAAATACATTTGTCTTAAGAGAAATTCCAACTATATTCAATAAAGCAATTAATATTGAGTCAATTAAAGATATTATATCAGATATCACGGAAATTGGAAAGGATAAAAGCTTCTCAGAAGTTGAAGAAGAAATCATTAATTATCTCGCCTGCCACAAAAGTATTCGAGGCGGAGATGATTTATCATTAAAAGATATACGAAAGTTATTAATAGAATTAGCACAGTGCAAAGACCCTTTTCATTGCGCTCATGGACGACCCACAATTCGATTTATCTCCTTTAATGAGTTAGATAAACTATTTAAACGGACCGGTTAAAGTTTGTAACTCAGAAAGATCTAAAAAGGAAATTTTTTTAGCTTATCAATTGTTTCTGAATCAAAATTTCTTAAAGCATACACAGCAACAGGTACAATACACCCACAATTTTCACATAATTTTGGGGAATTTCCCATGACACAAAATTTTAGTTCTCCATTTGGATAATAACTAAAAATCCTATTCTTTTTCCTAAAACAACAATGAGGCACAAATTCTTTAGTTATATAATATTCAAGCATTTTTTTTGAAAAAATAATAAAGTCCCCATATTCCTTCATGACCTTTAATATCTTTTGAATCGCAGTTTTGGAGGGGTCTCCTTTCAATAAAAGAGGATCATTATCATATCCCGTGTACCATAAAAAAAAGATCCCAGAAACCCCGTTATTATATGCAATTTCAACTATATTTTCAATTTGGTTATAATTTTGAGAGCTTATTGTGCAAGAAATATAAACTCGTTTGTCATTTTGGATATTTTTAATTACTTTATCAAAAATAGGAGCACCTCTTATATTATTATGCATTTCCTTATTTCCATCTAAACTTACCCAAAGTATTGGTTGATTTTTCACTTTGAAATATGGAATTTTGATTATACCATTTGTAACAATTTGCACAGAGGGAAAGATTTTTACTGCTTTATGTAGAAGATTCATACGTAAGGTTGGTTCCCCTCCTGTAATCGTAGCACTAGAAATCCCAAGTTCTCTATGATATCTAAAAATATTTATCCATTCTTGATCTGATAATTCTTTTCTAGTATTTTTCCCACCAAATTCCAATTCTGCCGCAGAAGAAAAAAAATAACAATGCTTACATCTTAAATTACATTCCCACGTAATGTCATAGTTAACCGCAAAAGGCACTTTTTTGAATTGTATATTAAATAATCTCTTAGCTACACCTACTGCTCCTAATATATTTTCAAATTTAATTAGATTTAAACTAATTTTAGGTAATTTCATATTTTAAATGACATCGATATTTTTTATGAGAAAATATATCTACTAAATCTAAGTTATTTAATTAATATTCAGATTTTAGTTTGAAAAATGAATTATTAGAAAAATAAGATTCAAATCTCACAATAATTAAATGAATATCCCATAAGGAGTTTGCATATGAATATTGGACTGATGCTACGAATTCATATTCTAATTAGTTTAAAATATGCGTTGCTTTCAGCTCGAATTTAAAGTCTGCATAAAAAAATTAATTTGAAAATTACTATAACATAGTATATTTATGTAAGGTTAATAGTATTTATGTAAAACTAATAGTTAGAATTTATCTCATTTAAAGAATTAGATAAACTATTTAAACGAACTTGTTAAAATAAAATATTGATAAAACCTAAAAAGGAAATCTTCTCAGCTTATTAATTGTTTCTCTATCAAATTTTCTTAAAGCATACACAGCTACAGGTACAATACACCCACAATTTTTACATAATTTAGGAGAATTCCCCATAACACAGAATTTTTGTTGCCCATTAGGATAATAACTATGAATTCGGTTTTTTTTCCTGAAAAAACAGTGAGGTACAAATTCTTTAGATATATAAAGCTCAAGCATTTTTTTTGAAAAAATAATAAAATCTTCATACTCTTTCATAACATTTAATATTTTTCCAACTGCTATTTTAGATTTTTCTCCTTTCAGTAAGAGAGGATCATTATCATATCCAGTATACCATAAAAAAAATATTCCCGAAACGTCAGCATCATAAGCAATTTCTACGACTTTTTCAATTTCTTTATAATTTTGAGAACTCACCGTACATGAAATAAATACACGCTTATCATCTTGAATATTTTTGATTACTTTATCAAAGATAGAAGCTCCGCGGATTTTATTATGCAGATCCTTTGGACCATCCAAACTTACCCAAAGAATAGGTTGTTTTTTCGCTTTAAAATAAGGAATCTTTATCGTACCATTTGTTGCAATTTGCACTGAAGGAAAAATATTTACTGCTTCATGTAAAAGATACATCCGTAATGTGGGCTCCCCTCCAGTTATTGAAGCACTATAAACTCCAAGACTTCTATGGTACCTAAAAACATTTATCCATTGCTCATCAGATAATTCCTTTCTAGTATTTATTTCACCTAATTCCAATTCTGCGGCAGATGAATAAAAATAACAATGATTACACCTTAAGTTACATTGCCAAGTAATATCATAATTAACTGCAAAAGGTCTTTTTTTAATTATTACATTAGCCATTCTATTACCAATCTCCAGTCCTTTTTGTATATTCTCAATTATACTTAAATTCGGCGCATATTTAGTCAGATTCATAGATTCTGAATACTTGATGATATTTAAAATTAAAATAAGTTATTAAATCCAATAAAATAAATTAAGAAGTAAAGAATTAAATATTTATACTCAACTTTTTTAATAAATGTTAAAGTATCTAGAACTATATAAAAAGCATAGATTCTAATGACAACTACTTCTCCGATCCAATTATCTTGTCCGGTATGTGAAACAAAATTTGAAAGTACGAGCATAGCAAGCTGTGGATATGCATCAAAACGGACAGATTTCCGTCCTAATTATTGGGGACTCAATCCTGTACCCTTTTTTTATCATAGTTGTCCAAATTGTGGTTTTTGCTCTACATCACCCTTTTTTAAAAGTAAAATAGATAATATGGACTTTAAGGAAAAAATAAATAATATGGAACCTTTGAAGTATGATTCTTATGATAAAGAAATATCATCCAGAATAGAAAGAGCAATGCGTTGTTTAGAAGCAATGAATGAATACAATATTATAAATATAAATGAGTTTGAGCTAGCAAATAATTGGATTAATGCATTTTGGTGGGCAAAACCTCTAGAAAGTCAAAAAAAGTTTGGAAAAATTGTGCTTGGATATTTTGCTGAAGCATTTAAGAAAAAACAAATTCCAGAAAAAGAAATATTACTATTTATTTATCTTAGAGGAGAAATAAATCGCAGAATTGGAAACAAAAAAAAAGCTAATGAATTTTTTGATCGCGCAATCGAATTAGCAAAAAATGTTCCAGATCCACAAAATATTGGTTCTTTAGCCGAACAACAAAAAATTAATCCAAAAGAAAATCTTTCAAAGAATTAAAAATCATTATAAAATAGATTCAATATAAATAAACAAACTTTTTATATATGAATTCTCAATTTAAAAATTACTTATTATATCATGGTAGATTTATTTAAGGTTAATGGTAAGAGTTTTTACAGTTAATTTCCATTCCTTCTCCTTCAATTTATTTCCTTCCTCATCAATTAATTTTTTTCCCTTAATTATTCCAGCATTTTCTAATTCCCTTAAATGATAATATAATGTTGGTTTCTTAAGATTTCTATGATTAGCATGAAAACATAATCCTCTAAACCTTTTTGTTTCGTTTTGTATGGTTGAAGCTTTTTCTAACTTATTAGCTTTTTTTAAAGTAAAAAAGATTTGATCTGATGTTTTTGGCTTCTCTTTTAGGATTTTAATTATATCCCATCTAATAGGACAATGAAGTGCTTTAATGTAATCCCCTATATCATCTAAATCGATTTCTTTGGTCATGATATAATTTTGAATAATCTTATAAATAATTAAAAAAAAAGAAATATTTAAATATAATTAAATATAAGACTTAATTAAGTCATAGGCTTAAGTGAATATTAGACTTAACTGGTATTATTATAGTTCATTTTAGGTTTTAAATAATGCTATTATAATAAAACTAAAAATGTATGCTCTAACAATGAAGAAGTTGAAAAATCAAAAAGAGAATAGATATTTTAATAAAAAAGTTAATTAAAAAACCTATATAAAATTTAAAACTAAACATAAAAGGAGGAAACTAATATGAAATTAAAAAAGCCTGAGGAATGCGCTTGTGATAAACCGGAGATTAAAGAAAATTTTCCTGAAGGATGCTCATTGAATCAAATAATTAAATGTCATGGTGATCAATCAATTAATGAGTTGCTTAAGCATATTCAATTAGAAGAGGAAAAATAATAAAAAATCAAATTTTTTTTTAAAATTTTTAAAAAACTCAATCAATAGAATTAATAAAAAAGGAGTATTTTTTAAAAAAAAATGTCCCAACAAAATATAATAGAAGTTCAAAATCTCTCAAAACACTTCGACCTTGTGAAAGCAGTCGATGATATTACATTTTCAGTAAAAGAAAGGGAGATATTTGGGTTTCTTGGCCCAAATGGAGCAGGAAAAACCACCACTATCCGAATGTTAACGGGGGTTTTAAAACCTACAGCCGGAAAAATTTTTATCTATGGGAAGGATGCATGGAAAAACCAGATTGCAATTAAACAAATAATGGGAAATGTTCCGGAGATGTCTAATGCATATATGGATTTAACTGGCTTTCAAAATTTAACCTTTATAGGAGAAATCTATGGAGTTTCTAAGAGTGAAAGAAAAAAAAGGGCTTTTGAACTCTTGAAAAAATTTGAACTATTTAAAAGAAAAGATGATCTTGCGAAAAAATATTCCAAAGGGATGAAACAGAGACTCTTATTATGTATGGCTTTAATGAGTAATCCTAAAATTTTATTTTTAGATGAACCAACATCTGGATTAGATGTTCAATCAAGTATTATTATTAAAAATCTAATTAAACAATACAATCAAGAAGGAATGACCATATTCTTAACCACTCATAATATGGATGTCGCGAATGAATTATGCGATAGAATTGCTATCATTAATAAAGGCAATCTTATTCGATTGGATACGCCAGAAAATTTACGAGCAATTGAGAAAAAATATCAAGCAATCGATTTATATCCTTCGGAACAACTTAATATATCTGAGCTAGAGAAATTAGCTGGAATTGATAAAGTAAAGCAAATTAAAAACTATTATCATATCATTGTCGATGATTTACATGAAGCGATGTCTCAAATAATAAACTATACCAAATTGAAAAATATTAAAATAAAAAAGTTAAACACACCGGAGCCAACTCTAGAAGAGGTTTTTGTAAAAATCATTAATCGAGGTGAGAATAATTAAAGAAGAATTTATTTATGAAAAATCCAAAATTGAACGTTTAATTGATCAACTTAGACGCTCCTTTGCTATCGCTAAAAAGGATTTAAGAATATATTACAATAAGGGACCAGTAGTGATTCAAGGAATCTTATTTCCAATTGTGCTATTTTTAGCATTTACAGTTGGTAGAGATATCATTCCTGTTTATATTGTTTCTGGATTAATGTGTATGGTACTTTTTCTCACATCAACATCAATTGGACCCGTGGTATTTCCTTGGGAAACTCGTCAAAAAACTTTAGAAAGGCTTATAACTTGTCCAATTTCTATTAAAACGATCTTATTAGGAAACGTATGGAGTTCCTTTCTTTTTGGTTCCCTTTTTTCTATTGTCCCTTTAATTTTAGGGATAGTTGTTTATGGATTATGGACTTCTATAAATATCTTAATCATTATTCCAGCTATATTTATAGCATCTTTTGCATTCTCATCTTTTAGCTTAATTCTTTCAGTCCCTCCAACAGATACTCCAGCAAATACAATGATTTTAACTATTTTAATTAAATTCCCGTTGATATTCATTAGTCCCTTATTTATGCCTATAAGCTCAGATCCAATAGTTTTAATTTCACCCTTATCATATTTTATTGATTTGATTAATATAGGATTGGGAATATCAAGTGGTTTTGGTGAATATGGGCTTTTAATAGATTTTATATTCCTCTTACTCTTTGGATTCTTATTTCTATTTTTAGCGTTCTTCTTACACGGAAAAACTTTACAAAAACGATTTAAGGGGTAAAATCTCTAATTAGAAAATCAAAAAATTAAGTTATATCTATATTTTTATTTTTTTATTAAGCCGAAACCAAATTTATTGATTTTTTTTATAATTTATTTTATAAACAATAGGAAAAGAAAAATAGATTCTTATTAAAGATTCTTAATATTTTTAAAATTATGCCTTAGAAAATGCCAACGCTTCTATTCCCTGAATTCCTTTCACTTTGGAAAAAAGCTCTTCGAGTCTATCAGTGCCTCCCCATTGTTCGGGATATCTAACCCTTAATCTTACCTTTTCCAAGCCAAATGCCACTGGTAAAATATCAAAATGTTCGATCTTAGATGTCTCCGGAAGCACACTTTTTAATTTTTCCACCAACTCATCAAAATCAACATCCATTTCTTCTGGAATAATGTCAATTAAGGCTATATAATCACCCATTTAAAATCTCAACCCAAATTTATTAATTATAATTATTTATTTTATTTTTTTTATATTCTAACAATAGATAAAATAAAATAATTTAATTACATTAGGGACCTTTAAAGTCACATTTTAAGCATCTATATTCCGTTCCAAACATTCTACATCGTTCACAACGCCATATTGTTATATCTCCGCAGTTTGGACATGGAAAATGAACTGCTGATTCAAAAGGCGTTATAGGTCTGCCACAACATGAACAGATATTTCGTTTTACAGACATAAACTAAACAAATATGCTTATTATAAATTTAATATCTAAAATTAAACATAACTTTAATTATTTTCTTTTTAAATCTGCCCTATTCTTGTCTTTATTATAGTTCAATTTAAATATGTTATGAAGAAACCATCCCATCATAGCATCAAATTTTATATTTAAGCACAAATTTTTATATAATATATTTATATTTGAATTGCTTTATTTTATCTATAATTAAATAATTATATGATCTAAAATGTCAGAACATAGGTCAATCGTGAAACGTTATTTTAGGGAAGTAGAATGCTGGGCTTGGTGTGATATCTGTAAAGAAATGATTCAAATGAAGTTGGATAAAGAAGAAATACAAAATGGTTTAGAACTGGGGATATACACGAAAGAATTGAAACATATAAATCCCTATCCAGATTCCGATGATCCTGACGATAGAAGTGTAGAAGAACATACCATCTATGTATATATTGATGATAAATACAATGTAACGGGAGTAAAAAGCTTTTTTGGTGATTCTCCGACTATTCAGACATTGGGACAGAAAGTAGAAGGAGCTGAAGTAAGAATCCCAATTGTAGTGAAGGACGTACCAGAAATGAGTGTTCATTTAGGAATGATTACTCAAGAACAATATAAAGTGTTAAAAATCTGTGATGGGATGAACACTTTAGAGCAAGTAGCAGAAATCGCCCAGAAAAGCGTGGATGAAATAGAAGAAATGATGGAACAATTGAGAGATAAGGGTTTAGTAAAAGTTATAAGAAGAACATAAAAAGAATTGAAAATATCTTTCATTAATTTAATACTTTATTTTTAGATAACAATTTCTTTCATTAACCATATTTTTAATATTCTATTTTAAAATATATGGTATACTCTGAATTTATTGAAATCATTGAGAATAATAAGTTTGAAATTTCAATACCTCGAAAAAGCCATTTCAGCATAGCAACCTCTCCTTATTATGCTCATCAACATGGGCTTGCTCTGGACATTTATCATCAAATTTCAATCGATAATTATCCTGTTATAAGTCCTGTTGCCGGAAAAATAATCAATATAAAACAATTATCGGCTCCAAAACCAAAATTTCAAAAAGGAATTGCTAAGGAATATCTCATTTTAATTGAAAATAAGTTCAATGAGGATTCTCTATATAAAATTCTCCATGTGAAGCCAAATGTAAAAATAGGACAACATATTAAAGTGGGAGATCCTCTTGGAACAACAATTAGAAATGGATATTTTGCCTATTGGTCCAGTCCACATATTCATTTAGAACTAAGATCACTTGAGAATCCTTTAAGAGCAAAAGGTGCAAAAAAATTCACCCTCGCAATAAATAAAAATTTAGAGACTAAAAAGAAGGATGAAAAAAATCCAACAAATAAAGAAATCCCCATAAAAATTAAGGCAATTTTTCCCGAATTTATTTTATGTAAGTTGCTTAAATCGTTTTATGGACAGATAAAACCGATTTTTGGGGTTTTAGGTTCTGTTGATAATAAAAAATGTCTTATTGACGGAGGTATCCCTCAATATAAAAATGGTATTGCTATTTTCTCCAGAAAAATTAAAAAATTAAAAGATAATTCAGTATTTATTGATAGTAATTACATTGGGAATGTAAAAAGCATAAGAGAAAATCTAGCTTTTTTTGATTGTGAACATATAAAAATATTTTTAAATAATGAAGAAATTCGGGGTATATCTTTCTTTCTTGCAAATTTTTTGCCCTGTATAAAGATACTCCCCTATAAAATAAATCAATTTTCTTTTAGGGTAAATTCGATCCAAAATCTAAGTATATATTCCAATTAAATAAGAAATTTCAATAAAAGATGCGGGCTTTAACTATTTTTAATTATTTTTTGCCCTTCCTCTAATCCAATATGTAATGCTTTAATGTTATAATCTGGATTTCTTAACCATTCTTTAATAACTTCTTCGTAATGTTCTAACTCAATGAAAGGAAGTTTGCCCGTAGCAATTGCAAAACCCAGCATTATTAAATTTACTTGTTGATTTTGATTGAAATGGTTCAAGGATAATTCCGTAGCATTCATCATATAAACTTGCTCAGAATACCCATGTAAAATTTCTTTAATCTTTTCTAAAGAAGGATATTCTTCTAAATCAGCTGTAATCATAACTCCAGGAATGGTTCGTTTATTTATGACAAATGAGGTTTTATGAGATGCAAAAACACCTCTTCTTAAAGTTTCGACGGGCTCTAGACAAATGAAAAGATCAGCATCACCATAACATATGAGGGGGGATTGTAAATTTTTTCTAGGGTCATTAAAAGCTTTTTTTTGATAACGCGTATGGCTAGTTATAGCTCCCTCACGTTGAGCTAGCCCGTGCATTTCGGATCCCAAAATAATATCAACATTAGCCTTTTGAGCGGCAAATTCAATCAATCTTTTAAGAGTTATAACCCCTTGTCCTGCTGTACCGGCTATAACAGTATTAATTATGTCCGTTTCACTAAATTTCACGGAATGGCACCTCTACTTCTAAAGCATCTATTATTGATTTATGGATTGCGGTGTTAGGGCAGATCTCATAGCAAACGCCGCATCTTACACATCTATCATCATCGATTTTCATAGTTTCATACCCATCTTCTTCTGTTTTTCGAATTGCTGGACAGCTTAGAATCCGTGCGCATTCATAGCACATCTGGCAACCAGTAATGTGATAATAAGTTCTTTGAACTTTTTTCCCTTCTACCTCAATCTTTCTAATTTGCTGCATTCGCCATCGGTGAGCTTGCAGAGCGCATTCTCTTCGGATAATAATTACTTTTAATCCTTTTTCTTCTAAAGCTTCTTCAATACTGGAAATAAGATGCTTGGGATTATAAGAATCTTCTACATGTAGCCAAGGGACACCAATGGATTTACAGATTTTTTCAATTGAAAACCCTTGATTTATTAAGAAGCGTAGAACATCATCTTGATGGCCAGTCATGGCAGTCCATGAATTCTCGAATATAAATAGGAGTACATTTGAATTATAGCCCACTGCTTCAGCTAAAGGAGCCATCCCCGTATGAAGAAAAGTTGAATCACCAATAAATGCAACTACTTTTTGATCCGTTTTTGTTGACATTCCAATTGCAGCACTAAGGCCTCCAGACATACATATGATTAAGTCAGAAGATTCTTGCGGAGGAAAGAATGACATTACAAAACAGCCAATATCGCCGCAGACCACTGTGTTTTCCAAATGATTTGTAGCTTTTAAAATTGCATAAAGGGTGGCGCGTTCAGGACATCCCGCACAAAAGGTGGGAAATCGACTAGGAATAATTTCCTTATAAGAATTAAAGTACTCAATAGCATTATTCATTTCAATGCGAGGTGTTTTATCAAAGATTTTTGCTAAATTAGTTGCTATTAAACCGGTTGAAAATTCATTATGTTTTGGAAAATACTTCTTGCCAATAATTTTTGTTTGAATTCCTTCTTTTTGAGCTATCTCTCCGATCTTAACCTCTAAAAAAGGTTCTAATTCTTCAATGATAACAACAGTATCTAAATTCTTAATAAAATTAGTAATTTCTCCGTAGTTTAGTGGATAAATCATACCAAGCTTTAAAACAGGTACATCATTTAAATTTAGTTGATTAAGCGCTTCCATTGTATAGCCAAAAGGCATTCCGCTGGTAATTATTCCAATTTTATTTGACCCTGAAATAATTCTATTAATTCCTAATTCTGGAATATTTTCTCGGATTTTTTCAATCCTCTCATACAATCTGATATGATTATTAATCGCATAAGGGGGCAATGAATTATATTTAGGAATATTTCTCTCAAATTGTCCTTTTACCTTTCCCTTTTTAATTGGTTCTAATTCTACAAAACCTCTAGAATGAGCACTTCTTGTGGATGTACGAATTTCAAAGACTGTATCATACTTTTCAGATAATTCAAAAGCTAATTTGGTAAAATCCTTACATTCTTGCGGAGTATGCGGTTCAAAACAGGGAAAATGAAGCATCCAAGTATAAAATCGCTCATTCTGTTCTTGATGAGATCCCAAGCTTCCGGGGTCAGCACCTACCACGATAACCATAGCACCAGGATTTGGACCATTAAGAGCAATTACGCTAAGTGCATCGCTTGCCACATTAAGACCGACATGTTTCATAGGATTTAAGGCCCTACAACCCGTCCAAGCAGCTCCTGCGCACTCAGATGAGGCTACTGCCTCGTTAATTGCCCAATGGTGTACCAAATATTCTCTTAAATCCGGTTGTTCTCTCAAAATTTTTTGAAAAGTCTCACCAATATCACTAGTCGGCGTGCCTGGATATTGCGCTACATATCCTATGCCAGCTTCTAAGCATCCCCTCACTACGGCTTCATTTCCAAGCATTAATACTTTTCCTTCCTGATTTATAAAACGATTATCTTTATTCGGCAATTTAAATCATTTAATTTTATGAATATGATCTTTATTTTTTAAAATTCCAATACTAAAAAAATTTGATCCTTATGAATTTCTCTTAAAATAAAGATGAAATTCTAGCTTTTATAACAATTGTTATTAATTAATGAGAGAGAAAAGTTGATAACTATGTATTTCTCTTCTTTTATAAATAAGATTTATTTATTTTTTATTGAATCTTTAAAGAAAAATATTTTACCTAATTATTTATTCCTTAATCCCAATATTTAAATCTTAATTCACTATTTTCTTAATATAAGTTTAATTTAATTAGTGATAAAATTATGGCTTTTAATAAATATGCAGGTATATTTACGATAATTCTTGGAATTTTGGCGGTAATTGGAATATTTTTACCAATTGCTATATTTAGAATTGATTTAATGGGTGTATTTGGCTGGGAAATAAAATTAAATTGCTCTCCCTTAGGAATAATTGAGCGTGATTCAATAGGCATTCTTGCTCCTATTGCTGCACCTATTTATGATACTTTTCTAAATATTTTGTATCCCTCTTTAACTTCTAATATCCTTTTAACAGTGATGACATATGCAATGGTACTACTTAGTTTCTTAATCATTATTTTTGGAATTTTAGAACTAATAAAGAGTGAGTCTCTTGCTTTTCCCATAATTAACATTATTTTCTCAAGTATATTGTTCCTTTTACCTATATATGCTCACATCACATTTGACAATAATTTAGTTCTAAAATATCTTACATCAATTAACACGACGCAGAGTTTGTTAAAAATAGCATTCCCCTCTCTTCCTTTACTTCTAGCTCTACCTGAAGAATTTCCCGCAATTGGATTCTATTTGATCTTTATTTCTCAAATAGTCGTGACCAATATATCAATTGCTGCTCTAATAATAAATGCGATTAATAAGAAAAAAAGAAAATAAGGGTATAAAAATACATAATAAGCTTTAGAATGTATACAACAATTCATATATCTTAAATCTAAAACTTTTATCTTCATTTTTTTTTTTATTTTATAATGAAATTCAAATTTTTTTTTAAAACAAATTCATTATCTTTTTAGATTTCATATAGATTAATGCTGCATAGTACCAACTAATTACTTATACTATTGAATTAGATTTTTATATTTTTCAAACAATATTTTCATATTTTTTCATTAAAGATTCAAATGTAAATATATGAATTGCAAATAATTTTTTAACCATAATATTTAAATTCTATTTTGTAATTCTTCTTATTAGAAATTCAAAGGTGTAGGTGATAAACTATTGGCTTTTAATAAATATACAGGAATATTCTCAATAATTCTTGAAATATTGACAATAATTGGTCTATTTTTACCTCTTTATATTGGCATAATAGATATGATGGGCTTAGCAGGGTGGAAACTAGTTTTTATTCCCTTATTTGGAATTCATAGAGAATCGCTCGGATTACTGACTCCTATTGTAAATATTATTAGTGATATCTTTGATCTTATTCCACCCCCAAATGTTATTCTCACTATGATGGGATTTATAATGCTTTTATTGAGTGTTTTAATCATTTTATTCGGAATTATAGAAATTAAAAGAAGTGAATCTATTATTTTACCCATAGCTACCATCTTTATAGTAGTGATATTATTAATTTTACTTACTTTAAACTATTCTATATTTAGGAGAGTAGGAATAAGTAAAGAAATAAATCATCCCAATTACTATATCTCTTTTAATAAATCAATATTTATAGCATATCTGGAAGATTTAATTATAATTGTTCCAAGAAAAAGAGAAGTTTCTTATGGGTTTGGCTTTTATTTGATTTTAATAACTCAAATTATAATAATAATAATATCTTGTGTCAATCTTGTTATGAATCAACGCCAAAAGAAGAAAAAATAAATCCAAGATTGAAAATAATTATGACTAGTTATGGATTTTATTAGGAACTTAAAAAGATTTTATATATAGAGAGTTTTAGCTTATTATTTATATTTTTTGATAAAATTTAATTCTATTCTGAATTTTTTTTTTTTATTATATTTTTGAAAAAGAATTAGGTATTAATTGTTAGGAAGTCGTACTGTAAATTTACTCCCTTTATTTCGTCCTTCTGATAGGACTTTTATATCTCCTCCATGTAACTGAACGATTGATTTGGAAATATATAACCCTAAACCAGACCCTTGTATATCGATTCCTTCTAATTCAGCCCCTTTCCTTTCAATTTTTCCAAATGGGATAAATAATTGTTTTATTTCTTCTGTTGTAAACCCAATCCCTGTATCTCTTACTGAAAAATCGATATAATCCTCTTTTTTTTCCAAGGAAAGTTCAATGGTTCCGTTAGGAAGAGTGTTTTTTATAGCATTTAATAATAAATTTGTAATTACTTGTATAATTCTTAATTCGTCAAGATGTGTAATTAATTCATTTGGAAAGCGAGTAATTAAATCTAAATTTTGTTTCTTAATTAAATAATTCAGATCTTCAATAGCTTCTTCTATTAAGCTTACGAGATCCACTTTTTGTTTATTCAATCTAAGCTTTTTATAATCAATTTTAGTAGCATCGATCAGATTTTCAATCAATTTTTCTAACCTACTACTAGCTCTTTCGATCATGCTAATGATTTCTTTATCATTTTCATTCATTTTTACTCTGTCTGATTCTATAAGATATTCAACCCCTGTATGAATTAATGTTAAAGGAGTTTTTAATTCATGTGAGACACGAATCATTAAATCTTTTCTAATTTGATCAAGCTCCCTTAGCTTTTTTAATTGTTTGTTAATAAGGGATTCAGCCGCCTTTCGTTGAGATATATCATTCATTAAAATTTGAACATGGGTTTCATTTTTAAATTTTAATAATGAACCTTGGAGCTGTGTCCATATTAAACTTCCATCTTTCCTCTTTAATTCTAACTCAGTCCTATGTACTTCCCGTCCATTTAATAAATCCTTAAAACGTTCTTGAACCATTGAAAGATCCTCTGAATGAATCATAGGAAGGGTATAAAAAGGCTTTCCAATAATGAATTCTCTTTTGTATCCTATTAAT
This sequence comes from Promethearchaeota archaeon, assembly GCA_016839555.1. Lineage (GTDB taxonomy): Archaea > Asgardarchaeota > Lokiarchaeia > Sigyniarchaeales > SOKP01 > TEKIR-8. The sequence continues at coordinate 443,910 of JAEOUA010000003.1, read as the reverse complement.
TCCTCTAATGTCGGATTAGCATCAATAATAATTCCTTTAGAATTTAAGATAACGATGCTAAAGGGGCTTTCTTCGAATAAATTACGATACCGCATTTCTGACTCTTTCAACCTCTTTTGAGCTAATTTCCTCTCAGTTATAGGAATTCCAAAGCCTAAAACCGCATATGTCTCACCATTTTGTTTTAAAGGAATACTATAGGTTTCTATATATACTATTTTCCCCTCTTTTGTTTTACACTTATATTCTGTTCTATGAAAATGTCTTCCTTTTTCTTTGATTTCTATCATATTTTTTATGGCTTTTGCTAATTCTTTTCTATTCGCCAAGATATTATTAAAATTTAAGTTGCTTAATTCGTCTCTAGTATAGCCAAAACCATCTAACGCAATCTTATTGGCATCAACAAAATTTCCTTGCATATCATGAACAAAAATATAATCTAATGAATATTTAAATAAATTCTTATACTTCTCTCTTATTTTTTCACTATTATATTCCACATTATTCATTGTTTTTTTTATCTTTTAAGTATTTCTTTTTGCCATTTTGAAATTTTATTAAGATTATACAAATTCATTCTATAGCATATATTATAATAAACTATTATATATTTTTCGAATAAATTTTGATTTTCTCAGAATTTACTGGTTTATAAATCAATTGAATATATATTAAAAAATAAATTCTTTTAAATTACAATTATTATTTTTTTTTTATCTCTAATTCTTTTAAAGAACTCCAGGAAGATTTTGAAAGGTTCACCAGAAGCAAAATAATCAGCAAAAGCATCTCCTTCAGCTCGAAAGCCATTCTGATTTACATAAATACCCATCTGAATCAATCTTTTGGCTAATTTAATAGCTCTTCCTGAATTTTTGATAATCATATTTGAAATTTCTTTTACTTTCTCCTCTAATTTATTAAGGGGTACAATATAATTTACCAGCCCCATTTCTTTTGCTTCTTGAGCGTCAAATATTCGTGAAGTGTATATTAATTCTTTTGCCTTTAGAGGACCTACAATCCTGATCAATCTATGAGCACCTCCACCACAAGGTGTTAGTCCATACTTTGTTTCGATTTGCCCAAACTTTGCATTATCTGCAGCAATAATAATATCTGCACACATCATTAATTCAAATCCCGCAGTTAAATTTAAACCCTTTACTGCCACAATAACAGGTACGGGAAAATTTTCAAACTTCTCAAATACTAATTGAGAATTTATTGATGCTTGTCTCCCTTTTGCTTCATTCAATTTATTAAACCAAGCAAAATCCGCACCTGAACAGAACGTATTATCTTGGGTTGTTCCATATACGACCACTCATATCTTATCTAAATTTCCTTCCACCTCTTCTTCTAAGATCTGATATAATTCATTACCCACCTTATCACTAAAGGCATTTTTCTTTTCGGATCTATCTAATAAAACCCAAAAGATCTGGTTTTCTAGTTTTACTTTCCAATATTTATATTCATTCATAATTTCTTCACTGTTTTCCTTATATTCGATGTAATACAAATTAAAATAATTATAAATAATTTAATTCTATAGTTATAAATTTACTTAAAATTATGAGTATCCCCGGATTTATAGATCTCCAAATAAATGGTTTTAAGGGAATTGACTTCTCTGGAAAAAATTTAACCGTTGATGATATCATTCAAGTTAGTATTGAATTACTTAAACAAGGCACGGTAGGGTATTGTCCAACTATTATTTCCTCCTCCTTAGATATTTATAAACATAATTTGCCCATTATTTCTAAGGCGATGAGTTCAGAAAAAGGAGCGAAGATTTTAGGCATTCATATAGAAGGACCTTTTTTAAATCCAGAGAATGGATTTCGGGGTATCCACCCAAAAAAAAATATTATCCCGCCTTCTATAAAAATTTTTAAAAGGTTTCAAAAATGGTCTAATGATAATATTTCTATTTTAACTCTTGCTCCTGATCGACCAGGAGCACTGAAGTTAATTGATTACGTCGTTAGCCACGCAAATACCGTTATTTCATTAGGGCATCACAATGCTAATAGAGAAACAATTAAAAAAGCTGTAGATCTAGGGGCTAAAGCGGCTACTCATGTTGGAAATGGATTAAGTAAAACAATTCACAGATTTAATAATCCCTTATGGCCTATTTTAGCAGAAGATCGCCTATTTGGCTTTTTTATAACCGATGGGTTCCATTTTCCCGATGATATGATAAAAATATGTATTCGAGCAAAGGGAGTTTCAAGGTTTATCGTGACGAGTGATGTGGTACACTTAGCGGGAATGCGTCCCGGAAATTATGTTTTTAAAGATACTAAAGTGGTTTTAGAATCTTCTGGATACTTACATAGAAAGGGAGCTACTCAATTAGCTGGCTCGACTTCAACATTTATGGATTGCATGAATCATTTAGCTTCTATTGGAGAACTTGAGTTAGAGGGATTAATGAAAGTTGGCTATGAAAATCCTTTAAAACTATCAGGAAAAGATTTAGATATGGAAATTATAGAAGAAATACCTAATATAGTTTTTAAAAATAATCAATTCAGATTTAAGTATTAAAAATTGAAAAAATTCTTATTATACTTTTATATACTTAAAATTCTTTATAAAAATTACCAAAAAATGTGATATTTAAGAATGAATAAAGTGAAAAAAGAATTAATGGCTCCATGTGGACTCTATTGTGGAGTATGTGCCATCTATATCGCGCATAGAGATAATAATTTGAAATTTAAAAAGGCCTTATTACCTGTATATAAAGCATTTGCTAAAACTGTGGACGATATTGCATGTACTGGCTGCTTATCAGATGGTGTTGTATTCCCCGTTTGTAGAAAATGTCCCATTAAAGAATGTGTCAATCAAAAAGGTATTGAGGGGTGCCATCAATGCGATGAGTGGCCATGCAAATTTATTGAGAATTTTCCCATTCAAGTTGCTAAAAAAGTGATATATAGAACGATCCCCACATGGAGAAAATTTGGAGATCAAAAATTTGTTGAAGAAGAAGAGAAGCGTTATCATTGTCCCGAGTGTGGAAATTCTTTATTTCGCGGCGCTAAAAGATGTAATAAATGTGGGATTGCAGTTGATGTTGATTAATTAAAGATAGAATAAAATTATCTTTTCCTTCTTTGATTTTTCTAAATCTATTTTTCATTAGAAAATAAAAAGTTAGAAAATAATATTTCAAACAATCTTTATCTTGTCTTTTTCCGTATCATTCTCTTAGTCATAGTATCTCCAGTCTTTTCTCTCCAATTTTCAAGACGGTTCTTCATATTCACTATTTCTTTAAAATATTTCTCATCATCTATAAGATTATTCAATTCATATGGATCCTTGATTATATCATAAAATTCATCCTTATATCCTTCATTATACGTATATTTGTATTTATATGTTACGATCGAACGACCTAAATGAAGATGGAAGTGTCCATGCGTTTCAATCATTAAATCCTCTCGCCATTCAGTCTCTTCTTTTTTCAATAACGGGAGCAAACTGGTTCCATCAATAGGATTATCAAAAGAAAGTCCCGCAGCATCCAAAATGGTTGGTGCTATATCAATACTACTCACAAGGCAGTCATTTTTTTGATTAGCAGCAATTATTTCGGGAAAAGAAATCGTTAATGGCACTCGAATCATTTCTTGCGGCATATAGCAATCCTTATCGAAATGACCGCCGGGACAAGCAACAGCATCTCCATGATCGGTTGTCCAGATAATCATGGTATTGTTTTCCAGACCAAGTTCTTTTACTTTATTTAATATCAATCCTCCAGCATCATCAACTAAACTGATATGTGCATAATGAAATGCCAAAACCTCTCTCCATGTGGACCATGGTAAAGGATTAGGATATATTAATTTTCCATTTTTGCTGATCGGATAATTTAAATCAAATCTATATATTTCTGGTTTGTCTTCTAAATCATCATTAAAATTAGGATATTCTGAAATCTCTTCAGTATTATATAAATCCCGATATTCTTGAGGAACATAATATGGCTGATGAGGTCCCCAAAAATCAACTCTTAAATGAAACGGCTCATATTGTTCCTTTTCTGCCAATTCTTCCAACTTTTTACATGCAAGAGTTGCTAAAAAAAAGGCTTCATGAGTTTCTTTTGGACTGGTCATTATTCCCGTGGCATGCTCGCTTAATAACTTAGGATCGGGTGGTTGATGAACTTCTCCTTCTATTATTCCCAATTCTTTAGTTTTGGGCCATTGTGGATCTAAAAAACTATGAACTATTCTGACTTGAAAAGCTGAGAGACCCAATTCTTTCACATAGTTTTTATATTCTATAGTGGTATAGGGATTGCCATATTCTGGTAATGAAAATCCTTCGCAATTAAATTTAGTAATTGGAGTTCCCGGACCTGCATGCCATTTTCCAAAATAATAACATCGGTATCCCGCTTCGTTTAGCTGTTCTAAATAGGTTGGCTTATCAAAAGGATGGTTTACTTCATTTAATAATTCAAGATGATTATGGGGATACAGCCCGCTAAGAAAAGTTCTTCTTGTTGGACCACATAAAGGACAAGCAGTATAAGCTTGTGTGAAATTCACTCCTTTTTTAGCTAATTTATGAAAATTAGGACGCTGAATTTTGGGACCAGACTCTCTTCCTTCATGTCCATAATATGTTTGATGGTCATTTAATAAAAAAATTATATTAGGTCTTTCAGACATATAGAATATAATTATATAATCACATATTTATTACTTTATCTAAAAATTAAAAAATCAAAATTATTTTCTATAAATTCATAAATTTCCTTCGTTAGATTGTATTAATTCCATATAAAGGTATTTAACGAAGAAAAAACAAAATATTAATAAATTCTTCACTTTATAATAAATTTAAATTTGAAATTTAAAATTGATTCTAAATGGTTAAATCTGTACAAATTCCTTGGGCTGCGTGGTATCAGGAAGAAGAAATTCATAAATTAGAGTTTCCAGATTCATGGGACATTGAAATATTTAATATGAATGGATCAGATAAAATTATAACTAGAGAAAATATTATAAATGCAATAAAAAATCCCATCGGCTCTCCAACAATCCAAGAAATCGCAGAAGGTAAAAAAAACGCTGTGATCGTATTTGAAGATATTTCTCGTCCTACTAAATGTGAGCCGATTTGTGAGATACTAGTTAAAGAATTAAATTCTGCAGGAATTAAGGATGAAAATATTACTCTGATCGCCGCAATTGGTTCCCATAGACCAATGAATAGGTTAGATTTTATTAAAAAAATAGGAAAGAGCATGGTTGATAAATTTAATATTGAAAATCATCATCCATATGAAAATTTGGTAGAATTAGGGGAATCTAATCGAGGGACCCCTATATCCCTTAATAAAACATACTATGAAGCAGATATTAAGATAGCAATCAGTACTGTAATCCCTCATCCATTGGCAGGATTTGGAGGCGGTGCCAAAATTATATTACCCGGCATTTGTGGAATTGAAACGCTTGCTGCTAATCATAAAGCTGCTCTTGAAGGGAAGGGCGTTGGTGTGGGATTTATAACAGATTTACGAAAGGATATTGAAGAAGTATGTCAGAGAGTAGGATTAGATTTTAGCATTAATATTATTGCAAAAGAGAATCGTGAAATTGCGGGAATTTTTACCGGACATTTTATTGATGCTCATCGAAAAGCAATTGAATTAGGTAAAAAAGTATATCAAACGGAAATCCCAAAATTAAAAGACGAAGCAAATAAGTTTGATATGGGGATTTTTAATTTATTTCCAGAAGATACTGAACTTTCTCAAAGCAGTAAAGGAACTAATATCTTTATGCAAGCTGAAAGTACTCTGAAGGAAGAAGCGGTCGTTATCTTTTCAACCGCCTCTCCAGAAGGTAGAGGGTACCATTCCTTACTCGGTGAATCTGGGGCACAATTATATGAACAATGGAAGGAGACCGAAGAAATTTTCATGGAATTTTGTGAAGATAAGACATTTGCCCTATATTCTCCTAATCTGACTCGCTCTGATGTGACTCATTATTGGTCTGAAGATATGCTATTTAGTAAATCATTTTCCGAATTAATTGCTAATAGTGAGATTAGGCAAAAGCTCCCTGAAACTCCAAGAGTTGCGTTATTTCCAACTAGTATTCAATTACTAATATAATATTGATAAAAATAAATATATCTAATGCAAGTTTGTACTTATTAAACAAATCTTAAATTAAAAATTCACTATAATTAATTAAATTTAAACACAACTTTTATTCGATTAAAATGGAAAATAAAAAGAACTATTTAATTCAGTTTTTTGTAATTGCATTTTTATGGTCTTGGCTTCTATGGCTTCCTCAAGTTTTAAATTATTTTGGATTTAATATTCCTGGTTTTTTATTATTTTTTGGAAATTTTGCCATATTTGGTCCTTTTATTTCAGCTTTTTCTTTAACGTTAAAAAATTATGGAAAGGAAGGATTTATAAAACTCTTAAAGAGAGGAATAGATATTAATTTTCAGAAGAAATGGTTAATTCCCACCTTGCTTTTAAGTCCCTTTTTATCTTTCATTGCTCTTGTAATAGTACTATTATTTGAAGGAAATTGGATTTTAGAATACGGACTTAACTGGCAAATGTTTTTTCCTGTTATGGCAATTATTTTTGTAACTGGCGGCCCATTAGCAGAAGAATATGGCTGGCGAGGGTACGCTTTAGATAGATTACAAAATAAATGGAATGCTCTAATTTCTAGTATAATACTTGGCCTAATTTGGGCCCTCTGGCATTTACCTTTGCATTTTATAAGCGGCACTACTCAAGAAGTTATTCCAATATACCAACATATTGTAATAATAACGCTTTCATCAATATTCTATACATGGCTACATAATAATACCGGAGGGAGCGTTTTAATTGCTATGTTATTTCATCTTTCTGGGAATATGGCTGGAGCTGTTTTTCCATATTGGGTAAGTGGATTAGGAAGATGGACATTTTTTGCATTAAATATTCTTGTCATCGTCCCTATTTTATACTATTTCGGAATAAAAAGTTTAAGTAGAAAGGATAAGAATAATTAACCAAAACTCAAAAAATATCTATCTGATTTAAAATTCAGAAAAAATAGAATAAAAAGAAAAATAAAAAAATCGAATGAAAATATTAATTTATGTCAATTCGTCGCTTAGAAGCATCTGTGAATAACTTGTGGTCCCATTTCTTTATATTCACGCCTGGTAATCCACATTCGGTGGAAAGTCTTTAATGAGCTCAAAATAGAGCCTCCGATCCAGACAGAATACATTCTTTCTGGAGGGGCGATAATTTTTACGTCAACGGATTCTGGAATTTGTTCCTTAATTTCCTTGGTTAATCTCTCTTTAATACCAGGGAACATGGTAGAGCCTCCAGATAACACGATATTACTGTAGAGATCTCGTCTTAGATCCACATCACAAGCAGAAATTGCATTTACAATGATATCATCTAAGGGTTCTAATTCTTTTCCAATCACTGATGGATTAAAGAAACATTCGGGTGCTAAGAATCTCTCAACACCTACATTAATGGTCTCACCATCAGGAAGCATGTAGCTCTTTTCCATTCCAGCTACTTTCTTGGAAAGCATCATCTCCTTTTCGGGATCGATAGCTACATAACAGAGTTTTTCCTTGATGTCCCGTACAATCTCCTTCTCTGCGGAGGTTGTAAAGGAATAACCCTTTTGTCGTAATAATCGTTGTAAATAGGTAGTAATGTCTCTTCCTGCCAGATCAACCCGCTGGATTGCATGGCTTAATGCGAAACCTTCGAATATTGGGACTACGTGGGATACACCATCGCCAATATCAATAACACAGCCAGTTGTACGACCAGATGCATATAATGATAATACTGCCTGCATCGCAACGTACATAGCCGGCACATTGAACGTCTCAAACATAATTTCGGCCATCTTCTCGCGGTTTGGTCTTGGATTTAAGGGTGCTTCCGTGAGGAGACATGGATGCTCCGAAGGATCCACTCTTAAGTCCGTATAAAAGGTATAATGCCAGATTTTCTCCATTGCTGTCCAGTCTTCAATAATACCATGCTCTACTGGAAACATTAATTTAAGAACACCTTTTAATTGCATTGCTTCTTCGCCGATGTAATATTCTCGTGTATAATGCTCCACATCAGTCATGATGGACTCGTATTTAGGATAACCTATGAGAGTGGGAAATACCGATCGGGGTTGATCTTCTCCGGCAAACCCATTCTTCGTAATACCAGTACCATTATCAACCACTAACGCTTTAGCATTAAGAAAAGATTCATCTTCTGCCATATTTTTCAGCCTTTATATTTTTGTTTATTAATTGCTAGTTATATTATTAATAATAATTATGTTTTATTAATAACATTTTTAAAATTTAAATATATGGTTTTATTTAAACAATTCCATTAAATATTCTTAATCAATAATTTTAATTTATTAAAAAATTGAGTTATTTTCGAATGCTGTGAGAAAAAAGGGGAAAAAAAATTAGGATATATTTGGTTTGTTGAAAATAGTAGATATTATGTAATTCCAAACTTATTTTAAAGGGCATCTTATAGGAATTTTCATATAAGGGGAAAATTCTAAATGAAAAATAAAAACAATTAAATATTTTTGGCATAATTTATATTACTTTTATGAATAGGATGACTGAGTCGGACGTAAAAGATTTAAAAAAAAAAATGAGCAATTTAATCAAAGAAAATCAGCAACTTCGCAGAGAGTTAAGTTCCTTTAAGGAAATTATTAATAATATGAAGGAGAAGCCTTTAAGAATCGGCTCAGTAGAAAGAGTCTTGGAGGATGGAAGAGTTATAGTCTCACATGCTCCGGGTAATAGAATTGTTCTTCCTCCAAATAAAGCATTAAATCCTCAAGCAGGAGATCAAGTAACTCTTCATCCAAATAATTTACAGATACTGGAAATTTTACATCGAAAGATTCGAGGTCATGTTGCGGGGATGGAACTTATAGAAACCCCAGATGTCACTTTTCAAGATATTGGCGGGTTAGATGCGCAAATTCAAGCAATACGGGAGGTTGTAGAATTACCTTTGCTTCATCCACAATTATTTAGGGATCTCGGAATCGAGCCCCCAAGTGGAGCGCTACTTTCTGGCCCTCCCGGCACTGGAAAAACATTATTAGCCAAAGCCATTGCAAATTCTACCAAAGCACGCTTCATTCATTTAGTAGGTTCTGATTTAGTCCAAAAATTTATTGGAGAGGGTTCAAGAATGGTGAGAGAAGTATTTACATTAGCACAAGAGAACACTCCCGCTATTATTTTTATTGATGAAATCGATGCTATCGCAATAAAAAGAACAAGTGAAGTCTATAAAGGTGATCGCGAAGTCCAAAGAACTTTTATGCAATTACTTTCAGAATTAGATGGTTTTGCAAAATATGACGATATAATATTTATGGCTGCTACAAATAGAGAAGATGTGCTCGATCCTGCTATACTTCGCCCCGGAAGGTTCGACCGTATTATTCGATTTTCCTTACCGGAAGAAGAAGCTCGTGAAATGATTCTAAAAATTCATTCAAGAAAAATGACTTTAAACAATGTTAATTTTAAGGAACTTGCAAGAAAAACTGAAGAGTTTAGTGGCGCTCAGATAAAAGCTTTAGTGACAGAAGCAGGAATAAAGGCTTTAAGAGAAAAGGCAAAAGAAATTACTCAAAGACATTTCAATAGTGCACTTACAGAAATGTTAGATAAAGAACACGCAGTGAAAGACTATATATATTCATAGAGTTTTATAATCGTATTTTTAAATTCATTCAGTGTAATATAGTATTTCCATATTCTCCGTTTAATCTAATGGAATTTAGTATTGCATTATGCAAACTTTATTAGGATATATTTTTTATTGAAAGATGTAAATTTAACAAATTTTTCTTAAATAATGAAAAAACCCGAATATATTAAGAAACATTTTAATGAACTTGGTTACAACGAAAGTGTTCAGTTGTTAAAAGAATGGATTAATTATTCAAATAATCAACATTTGAGGCAAAAAGCCTTAGAATTTTTAGGAGAAATCGATAATGGAACTCAATATGAATTTTTTGAAGCTTTGTTCTTATCTGATGAAAATATTCAATTATCCTTAAGTTCAGGGAGAATTTTAAATAACAACTATCGTTTACATGATTCTTTTTTATCCCTTTTACAATATACAATAAAAAATGTTGAATCAATTGAGAAAAAATTGTTCGCAATTGATATATTAAAAAATTTAGAAACTAATGAAGCACGAGGGATTTTATTCAATTACTTTAGTTCCATCTTTAGAATATTCAAAATTGAGAAAAAAATAATTGAATCATCTTTTCATATTAATAATAATTCACCTCTATTTTCAGATTATATTGAGATTGGGATAAATCTTCTTCTCTATGATTATTATACTAATAAATGTGGATATAAAGTGAACCTTCAAAATAAATTGATAATATCCTTAAATTGCGAAGGCTCAAATTTAACTCGAATAAATGAAATAGCTGGATTTGATAAGCTCATTTACTTAGAAACTTTAATACTAAACAATAATCAAATCTCGAGTATATCAGACATTAGCCATTTAAAAAGGTTAAAATGCTTAGATTTATCTAGTAATGAGATTATGAAGATAGAAAATTTATATGAACTAAAAAATTTAGAAGTATTAAATTTATCAAATAATAAAATAGAAAATATTGAGAATTTAGATTACGTGACTCATTTAGAAACACTTTCTCTTGCATCAAATAATATAAATATTATAACTCACTTAGAGAAATTAACTCAATTGAAGAAATTAAATCTTTCATTTAACAAAATAGAAAAAATTACAGGATTAAAAAATTTACCAAAGCTAAATATTCTTCTTCTTAATAATAATAAAATTAAAAAAATCGAAGGATTACAAAATTTATCAGAATTAAAGGAATTATATTTAAATAATAATTCAATCAATGAAATTCAAGGAATTAAATTCTTAAAAAATTTAATTATTTTATTCTTAGATAATAATAATATCAAAAATTTCTATTTTAATGATCTTGATTCCTTAAGCAGCTTAAACTTCCTTTCATTAAATAATAATCCCCTCACTTCGGAATCTAGATTGTCTTATTATAAAAAAACAAGAATGTCTTAATAAACTGATTTTAAAAAACTAATCTGAAAAAATTACTGACCTTTAAGATAATCTTCAATTAATAATTCCATTAATAATTCGTCGTAATATCTTCCTTCGATTTTAAATTGCGCTTTTCGGATCCCAACCTCTTTAAAGCCTAATTCTTTATATAAATGAATTGCTCTTTCATTATTAGTAAAGCAACTTAATATAATTTTTTCTTTATTGTTTAACTTTTGGGATTCCCGAATGGCCATATCTATCAGTCGTTTGCCAATGCCCATATCACGATAATTCTTTTGTACGATAACACCTAAGCTTCCCACGTGTTTACTAGCGTCCCATTCGATATTAGAAATTTCACATTGGCCCACTACATTAAATGGTACTTTTAAGTCAAGATTATCAGCAATAATGCAAATATTTTTTTCCCTTTTAAGACTATCATACCATGACTCTTTTTCAAATTGAGTTTCGACGGGAAAAAACACGGGATAGATATCTTCCTCAACAACTTCATTAAAATTTCTCCACACAGCATTTAAATCTGATCTTTTGATATATCGAAGATATATTTCTTCTCCCGTTGAGATTTTAAAGACTTCTTTCATTTTTTTAAAGCGATTTTTCTATAAATTTTTATAATTAAATTGCTTTAAAAATATTATGAATGATAAGGAACAAGAAGCTCAAAACGATAAAAAAAAAGAGGTAGCAAAGGATAAAGTCAAATTAACCCATGTAGAAACTAAAAAGCGAACTCTTGATCCTGAATCAATTAATATAGCAAAAAATATAAAAGAAAGAATAGTACCTCACGATAGCTACGAAAAATTATCTAGTGATGAAAAAACCATTATAGAATCTATACAAAATAAACGAATGTTTTTGACCAGAATTGCGATAATCGCTAATCAGAGTAGAATACCTTTAGGAAAAGAGCCCTATAAAAAAGCAGAATTAGAAGATATCTTGGATAAACTTATTTCAAAAGGATATGTAGAAACGCAAATAGTTGGTGATAAAAGAGTCTATTTTTTAAGTGAACGTGGAAAAGATAAAATTTTATAAAGTTTTTATAAAAGTCGGCTATTAAACTATTTTTAAGATATTATTATAATCTTCTTACGAGTTTTGAGTAAAAATATATTATGTTTTTTTCTTTAGATGCTTCTCATGTAATTATGAGTTTGTTCTTAGTCAAGCTAAGGAGGGTTGGTTTGATATTAAAGGTAATTTTGGTCGCTCTATAGTGAGATGCATTATTTTGGGGAATCCAGAAGGCAAGACTTATCCGATTTGGCATTATAAAAATAAACTAAGATAAAAATAAATATGGTTAAGAAATAAGAAAATCTATTCTTTTTTTAAGATTAATTTATTGATAGGAATATCTTGAAATTTTTCAGGATCAGTGGGATGCTCCCGTCTAATTGTTAAAGGAAGTATTTGCGATTTTAATTCTAATTGAGCGATCTTAATAGGATCTATCATATCCTTGGGTTTTTCAACTAAAATTGGAGCTCCAAAGCTAATTTGCAAAGCTCGAGCGCCGACGATTCTTGCTTTCTCATACCTCGTTAAGAAAATAGGGCCAACCTTAACATATTCTCTTACTTCCTTATATTTTTTTCTCAATTCTTGAGATTCTAAAAATGAGCTCATTTTATCAAATCAGAAAAAGTAATTATTGTGGTAAATATAGCTTTTCATTTAATTTTTATGGTTTTTTATTATATATTTGATATTACTTAATTAGGGCTCTCTTTATTTTACAAAAGAATGAGGTAGAAATATATTTAAAGGATTATTTAAGATAATTTATTTCATTAGAGACCATTATTCCTCGTTTTGATAATTCGGATATAAATAATTCACTTGGTACTGCTAATTCTACTGGTATTGCACCTTTAGATATTATCTCATGCGTCATCATGATAGCTGTAATAGAAGCATCCCATCCCGTAGTTCGCTCCATCGCTGTAAATCCAGTTTTTTCATCATAATAATCAATTAATTCGACAATTGCTTCAGCATTTTTTCCATTCTTTTCTCCAACACATTTCACCCTGATGACTACAAGATCTTTATCTTTTTTGAATGTAACTTTTGGTTCAAAGAGAGTATGAAATACTTCTCGTGGGATTATTTTTTTTCCATTAAGTTCTAGTGGTTTTAAATCAAATAATCCTAGGTCAAAAAAAGCTCTGAGTTGATCAAAATGTCCAGGATAACGTACAGTTTTGTTCTGATATACCTTTAATTTACCCTCAAAAGTCCATGGTGCAGTAGATGTACCTCCCCCTGTAGTAAATGCTTCTAAGGTACCAATCGGGTCTGGAAAGGATATGGATTCTAACTCTTCTAAAGGATTAATTTCCATCAATTTATAATCCCTCAAAAAATATGTAGGTTCAGCATATTCATTCGTAAGCCCTTCTATATTAAAAGTAAGTAAATAATTAAATGGAGGGCGAGGATTTTGTGGTAATCCACCATCCCACATATAAATTTCAAGTGGATTATCAAGTAATTCCATTGCATAGGCGCATAAAATAGTGCCCATACCTGGAACTTGCCCACAATCAGGTACTATCGTGATTCCCGCTTTTTTTGCTTCTTTATCAAGCTTTAATTGTTGTTTTACAAGCTCTGTGTTCCCTCCCAGATCACACATACTTGCCCCAGCTTCTATTGCCGCTTTTGAAATATCTAAGTTAAAGTAATATGGCACTGCACTGAGAAAAGCATCTACATCAGTTAAAAAATTAATAATAGTTCTCCTATTTTCTACATTAACTTCTGCAGCTTCAACAATTTCTCTATTCAGAAGCTTATTAATTCTTTGGGCTGATTGTTTGGCATTTTTAATTTTAAGATCTCCTATTAAAACTTTATCCGCATCCCCATTTTTCGCCATATCATATGCAGCTGCTGTCCCTTGCCGTCCAGCTCCAATTAGAGCATAATTATGTCCCATAATATAACACTCCATTTAATTTATATTCGTTAATATTAACAATTTTATTTTAATTAAATTAAAGTCGTGATAAAATGCGCGGAGAGGGATTCGAACCCCCGATCTACACGGTGTGAACGTGTCGTTATAGCCGGGCTAAACTATCCGCGCAATGATATGAATAAAAATCAAGTATACGAATTAAAATTTTCTTTTTATTGATGAAAAGAGTGTAAATTAACTTGTTTATAATTTTATTAAAATATTATTAATTTAATAATTAATCTTGGTCTCTCTTATTTTAAATATATTGATAAATAAATATTTTATAGAAGAGTAATAAAACAAATAATAGCCTCGATTAATATGGCATCTGAAGATGAATTTCTTTCCCATCCTTTAATTCAAGAGAATTTAATAGTGAGACGCTCTTATCAAGAAACAATTTTTATTAATTGTTTAAATCATAATTCTTTAGTAGTTATTCCAACAGGTTTAGGGAAAACAATTATCGGTCTAATGATGGCGGTTCATAGACTTACGGAATATCCTGATTCACGAGTAATTTTTCTTGCTCCCACGAAACCATTAGTAAATCAACATTATAACTCCTTCAAGGAATCAATTTTATTAGAATCGAGGGCATTGCAATCAATAACGGGAACTATATCACCAGATGTAAGAAAAGAAATTTGGAAGGATCTAAAAATTGCGTTTATGACTCCCCAAGTGCTCCAAAACGATATTATATCAAATCAATATTCATTAAGCGATGTATCGCTAATTATTTTTGATGAATGTCATCGAGCTATAGGTGATTATGCATATTGCTTTATCGCGAAAAAATATATAAGAAATTCTAAACATCCTCAAATTCTAGGATTAACAGCCAGTCCAGGGTCCACCGAGGAAAAGATTAACGAAATCAAGCAGAATTTATATATTAATCATATTGAGATAAGAACCGAAAAGGATCTTGATGTTAAACCATACATCCATAATGTAGATCAGAATTGGATTAAAATAGAATTACCAAATGAGTTTTCGGAAATATTGAAAATCTTGCAAGAAAAACTTAAACAGCATTACATGCATCTAAAAAAGATGGATCTCCTTAATTCTTATGATATTAATAATGTAACGAGAAGGGATTTGTTAAAACTAAATCAAATCATTAATCGAAAAATTGCCTCTGCTCCTTCTGATGATGAAAAATATAATCTTTTCTATGCTAAGAAATTGCAAGCTAATTCGATTAGACTTTCTCATATGATGGAATTAATAGAAACTCAAGGTATAAACGCGCTGAAGGATTATATTGACAAAAATATAGACAAAATAAAAAAAAATAAAGCAAACAAGTCATTGAAGGAATTATTTAAAGATTCAGATATCAGAAAACTTATAAATTTAATCCAAAAAATTCAATCACAAGGAATTATACATCCAAAAATTGACAAATTAGAAGCAATTTTAACGAATCAATTTCAAGAAAATCAAGACTCCAGAGTCTTAGTGTTTGCTCATTATAGGGATTCTGTGAACAATATTGTAAATATTATAAAAAATAATTCTAAAATAAGAGCTCATAAATTCATTGGACAAGCAAATAAAGGTTCCGACAAAGGGTTAACTCAAAAAAAACAGATTGAGATTTTAGAGGAATTCAAAAATGGTACATTTAATACGCTAGTGGGTACGAGCGTAGCGGAGGAGGGTTTAGACATAGCAGAATGTAATTTAGTAATATTTTATGATGTTGTTCCAAGTGCGATCCGATCAATCCAGAGAAGAGGCAGAACAGGAAGAAAAAACGAGGGAAAAATTTACATATTAATGGCAAAAGGAACCAGAGATGAGGGATATTATTGGGCTGAAAAAAATAAAGAATCGAATATGCGTCAAACCTTAAAAAGAATGAAAAAATCAGAAAATAAAATGGAGTCAAAGGAGCAAAAGGATCTCTTGAGTTTCATAAATAAACAAAAAGGTGATCAACCCCAAAATTCTAAGCAATCGGATAATAAGAAAATCAGCAAAGTTTCTATTGAAGAATCCTCACATAATCATGAAGAAAGTAAAGATATTAATGGTGCACAGAAAATCTCTATATTATGTGATAATAGAGAGACAGCATCTCCCGTAGTGAGAAAATTATCATTAATGGGAGTTAATATCCAATTAGAGCAACTTGAAGTAGCAGATTATATAGTCTCAGAACGAGTGGGAATAGAAAGAAAAAGTTCCCAAGATTTTACTAATTCCATTAAAGATGGACGTTTATTTAAAGAATTAATTGACTTAACTAAAAATTTTGAAAGACCAATACTAATTTTAGAGGAAAATCCTTTTTTAAATACAAACATAAGTGAAAATGCTCTATATGGAGCGATCACTTCTATAATATTGGATTTAGGAGTAAATGTTTATAGAACTTCCGATGTAAATGAATCCGCCAAATTTTTATATCAATTGGCTAAAAGGGAACAATCTGAATATAAAAAACCCGTAAAATCTAGGTTTAAAAAAGCCCCAATTGAATTATCATATTTATTAGAATACATTATTTCAGGTGTGCCGGGAGTTAATACTTTACGAGCAAAAAACTTACTGAAAGAAATGAAAACTCTTCAAAAAATTTTTAATTCAGATATTGGAGATTTAATGAAAGTAGAAAATATTGGAAGAAAAATAGCGCAGGAAATTTATAAAATTAGTAGATTTAGTTATAAAAATAATCATTCAACTAATGAATAACATTTAATTGCAAATAGCCTTAATTTTAAAAATTTTGTTTTAGATTGATGGAAAACTATAATTTCTTTTTTTATATCTATATTTATCATAATAAGAACAAAATAGATAAGGAATATCAAAGCAAACATTTAAATAAAAAAGAAGAACATATTTAATTAAACATTACCAGAAGTGAATTTTTTATTTCAAATTTTTATGTACCGATAAATTTTAGTGAATTGACTAAAACCGTTCCAGAAGGAGAAAATATTAAATATAGCACATTATGTAGAATTTCACAATTTTATTCTAAGGGTAAACGTGTTGGACGTATAGAATATAATTCTCATGTTCTTTTTACCGATAATTATATAGTATTTGAAGAGAGAAAATCCTTCGGGCGCAGTAAACCTATGTTTTTTGGTTATAACACAATCAGTAAGGTAAAAAAAGATGAATTTCGAGTGATAGGTCCAGCATATAAATTTAAACTAAAAAGAGCAAGAGAATATGAATCAGAGGAGGATTTTCAAAAACGAGCAAGTCAATTTCCAAAAACAATATTACCTATTTTAATAACTAGTTTGGAACAAAAACTTGAAAATAATCCTGATTTAAAAAAGAGAAAAGTAAAAAAAATAAATAAAAAAATAAATGAATTTAAATCCACTTTAGATAAACAACCATAATTCCTAGAACTAAAAAAATGAAATAAATCAATAAATTAATAACTCAAGAAAAAATAAAAAATTTTTTTTATTTTTACTAATTTTAATATAATGGTCTTAAATCTTTTCCACAATTTGGACAAAAATCAGTTCCCATATTATATTTTGCTCCGCAATTTGGACAATAGAAAACATTAATATCGTGTTCCAATTCAAATTCTTTTTTTTCTCTTTCTAATTGTGCTTGTTCCACTATGCTAATATCTATTTCTCCTGTTTTTTTAAGCCAATCTGTGTATTTAATCCATGAGCCTTTACCACCTGGTCTAACATAAGGCTTATTTAATCTAAAATCAATATACCTAAAAGGACTATTTGGTTTCTTCCTTATTACTCCTGATTTATAAATCTTATAGATAATACCGATTCCCACTAAAAAAAATAAAAGCGTTGGCACCAAGATAGATATCCATCTCAGATCTTGGGGAAAAAAATCTCTGATTAATAGCAAAACAACCCCAATACCAACTCCAAGAACAAACTCGCAAATAACATCTACATAGGAAGATCTTGTTGTTGAATATTTATTAGTCCAAGTTTTAAGATCTGAATCGCAATTGGAACAAACGGGAACTCTTAATGATCTTAAAAATTTTTTTTCTGAGACATATTTAGATGTAAAGAACATTCTCGATTTTTGTTCAACATGTTTGAAATATGTTGTTGCTGGAGCTCCACATTTTAAACATTCAAATTTGAAAACATCTTTTGGTTGTAAATTATCAATACTCATTTTAAATACTTTTTTTTGTCTAATTTATATTAATATTATAAAATATAATCTTATAAAATTTAAATATAACCTTTATTTAGTGCTATCTTTTCTATTTTCTCAAATAATTTTGAAGATTTATAAATAAAGTTTTTTAATTTTTTTAGTTTTTTCCTCCTCTTGCGATCTTGATCCTTAGGAAGATTCTCAAGTTCAAAATTAGCATAATTAATTGCATGGGGTAAGATTGATAATAGGAAATGATAAGTACGCCTATGAAAAATATGACTAATTTCTTTTTCGAGTTGAAATAATTTTAAATTTATGTATCTGTTAAGCTTAATAAACTTGCGTTTAAGTGCGGGAATATCTATCCAGTTGGTAAAAAAATTTATCTCATCATTTTTCCAATCAGTAAATTTCCAAGCAATACCTTTTGGTGTACATAATATATGAGTATAAAAGCTATAATAATTTTTTTTATCATAAGGATTGACTTTTTTTCCTTTCATTAAAGTACTATAAATAATATCTTGTCCTAAAGGAATTATTTTTTTCAAGTCTGAAGCGTTTATAGACACAAAAAAATTTGGGTTAATATTTACTCCCTCTTCATTTTTTTATTTTTGAATGAAAAAAATAAAAATATTTTAGTATTTAAAATAAATTTTAGAGTTTTCTTAAATCTTTTCCACAAGCTTTACAAAAATCTGCTGCTTTAATATTTTTTTCTCCACAATTGGGGCAAAGAATAAAATCAGATTCACCTTTTATATTGGATCCATTCAGACTTCTTTTTAAAATTTCTTCATATGCCTCCTCTTCTTCTTTTCGAACATTTGATTGCTGAAAATTAGCTCCTTTTTTTATTATAAAACGTATTATTGGTTCAATGAAAAGTATTGGAAGAGTTATTACACCAGCAATAATATATTCTGTGGTAGTAGAATATTTCGTATTAATAATA
Organism: Promethearchaeota archaeon; assembly: GCA_016839555.1. GTDB lineage: Archaea > Asgardarchaeota > Lokiarchaeia > Sigyniarchaeales > SOKP01 > TEKIR-8. Next base: position 424,632 of record JAEOUA010000003.1, on the reverse strand, counting down.
TTAGCTAATGCAACTAATGCAATTATCCAAACAAAGAAAATCATATAGCATCTACAATTTGTTGCCAATTTATTCCCTTTTATTTTTTTATTTTAAGTCTTTTTAATATTATTAATATTATTTTAAATCTATAAAAAAGTTGTTATATGATTGATTTTTAAATATCTTTAAATTTTAGGATTTTTTCTTGTTAAGGTTTACAAATTTAAACTAATCCTTTGAAAAATTTATAATTTATTTAATAAAAGATTAAATAAAAAAATAAATATTGATTAATTGAGCTCAAAAAAGATATAAGGAGGCAATTAGTCACCAAAGTATCGGCGGAGTTCGAAAAGAAGGGGTATTAATAAAGCATCTCCTTCTTTTTTTTAAAAAAAATAAAGGTGCTGATTTTAGATGATAGATTCTTTCATTGTATATGTTGATGATGAACCAATACAAATCGTAGAATTAGACGATTATATATGGTATATCGATCCTTATAGAGTAGAGGTTGATTTAGAGCTTAAAGAAAACGGAAAAATGAAAGAACTCGTTTCTTATCATTAATATTAAAAAAATTCTATATTCAATAAAAATTTCCAAATACCTTAACTTTCACTCGTTATTTTTATAGAATTCTTATTTTTATCTAATAAAAGGATAAAAATTTTAAGAAGAGGCTGCTTATTTAATAATAAGATACTTTAAAATAAACAAGCATTTCATTATGGATAAGAAGGAATTGGAAAAAGATTTCGAATTAAAAAAAGAGGAAAATCGAAAAAAGATTCTTGCTTCTAATAATTTAGAGAGATCTATTGAAGCCTTATCGAAACCTAGTTTTTTAGGCTCCTACCATTTAGATAGAAGCTTATATCCGAAAAATTCTTCATTTAATAATATCCTTAAAGATCAGCTTCAGTTAGAGACGAATAAATCATTAAAAAATACAATATTTAATCCTATTACAAAAATTTTAATTATTGCAGCGGTTTTATTCAATATTTTTTGGTTATTACTTGTGTACATACTATAATTGATATATTCTAAATTATAATAAGCTTTTTCTAAACGATACGTTAAGATTTCTTATTTTACTAAAAGGATTTAAAGAGTCCTAAATATTTTTTACATTAAATTATAAATATTTAAAGAGTTCTGAATATTCTATACATTAAACTTTAAATGGATCTTAATTAGTTCATTTAATAAATTTATCAATAGTTAGGAATTGATTTAAGTGTCATCCTCAGATATATATGATATCGCCATAATTGGCGGAGGAGTAATTGGATGCTGCATAGCCCGTACGTTAAGTAAATATGATTTAAAAATCTGCCTCTTAGAAAAGGAAGCAGATATCGCGATGGGGACAACTAAAGGAAATTCAGGAGTGATTCATGCAGGATATGCTGCAGAAAGAAAATATTTAAAAAGAGATTTATGTATCCGTGGAAATAAATTATATACCCAAGCAGCAAAAGAATTAAATTTTCCTTTTAAGCGGATTGGCTCTTTTGTAATAGCTGTTGAACCAGAGCAAATAAAAAAGTTAGAAGAAGAACGAAAAAAAGGGATAGAAGATGGTGTGCTTGGTCTCGAGCTTATTTTTGATAAAAAGAAAATTTTAGAGATGGAACCAAATCTTACTGATGATGTAGAAGCAGTATTACACGCTCCCTCTGCTGGTATTGTAAGCCCTTATGAAATGACCTTCGCTTTGGCAGAAAATGCCGCGATGAATGGTGTGAAGTTTTTTAGAAATCATGAAGTTATTAAAATTAATCATAGTGAGTATACCTTCTTTATTACAACAAAAAGAAAAGAAATCAAAAGCAAAAATCTAATTAATTGTGCAGGAGTATATTCAGCAAATATCTCCAAAATGCTTGGATTAGATTATTTCAATATAGAACCAAGAAAAGGGGAATATATTCTATTTGATCGTAATGAACTCCAATTACAGAAAGTTTTATTTCCTATACCTACTAAAGTATCGAAAGGAATTTTGGTATGCCCTACGATGCATGGCAACTCATTTGCGGGACCGAATGCTCAAAATATATTTGATTTGGAGGATATATCGACAACCACAGCAGGATTAAAAGAGATATTAGAGGGGGCTCAAAAATTAGTGAAGAATTTACCAGTAAGAGCCTCTATTCGAAATTTTGCGGGACTTCGGGCGGTTTCTCAAAAAGAAGATTTTATTATTGATAATACCGATATTTATGGTTTTATTAATGTTGGGGGTATTTTATCACCTGGACTTACCTCTTGTTATGCTATAGCAGAAAGAGTGGAGGAGTTTCTTAAATTATTAGGAGTTCAATTAAAAGAAAAAGAGAATTACAACCCCATTAGACCTAAACCAGAGCAACTATCAGATTTTACAAAGGAAGAGCTTGACAAAAAAATATATGAAAATCCCGCGTGGGGAAGAATTATATGCCGATGTGAAACAGTGCCAGAGGCAGAGATACTCAATGCAATACATGCCCCTGTGGGTGCAACTACGGTTGATGGAATCAAATTTCGCTGTAGACCGGGTATGGGACGCTGTCAAGGAGGATTTTGTCGCCCAAAAGTTATGGAAATCCTCGCACGTGAACTAAATCGCCCATTTCAAGCAATAACTAAAAAAGGAGAAGATTCGAATTATCTCATTGCCAAAACAAAAGATATTAGATTGAAAAAAATTAAAAAAATGGAACATAAAGAAATAGCGGAGGGTGTAGAAGAAGGTTGAAAAAATATGATACTGATGTGGCAATAATTGGAGGTGGTGCTGCAGGATTAGCTGCTGCTATTGAAGTAAAAAAAGCAAATTATGAACCATTGATTATTGAGAGAGCTCGTGAATTAGGAGGTATTTTATTACAGTGTATACATGCAGGATTTGGGCTTACAGAATTTAAAGAAGAATTAGCAGGACCCGAATATGCTCAAAGATTTATTAATGAAGTGAAAGAGTTAGGTATTTCTTACAAAACCGATACTATGGTGCTTGAAATCACACCCAATAAGATAATCTATGCTGTAAATAAAAAAGAAGGGGTCATTCAAATCTCAGCTAAAGCAATTATTTTAGCAATGGGATGTCGAGAACGTACACGAGGTAATATAAATATTCCTGGATTTCGACCTGCAGGTGTCTTTACTGCCGGGCAGGCTCAAAGATTTGTAAATATAGAGGGTTATTTACCTGGAAAAAGTATAGTAATTCTTGGCAGTGGTGATATTGGAATGATAATGGCAAGGAGATTAACATGGGAAGGATGTAAAGTGAATGCTGTGGTGGAAATATTACCCTATGTGAGCGGACTAATAAGAAATCAAGTTCAATGCCTCGAGGACTATAATATACCTCTAATCACCGGATTTACCGTAACTAAAATCCACGGAAAGGATAGGCTCAAAGGAGTTACGGTAAGTAAAGTCGATAGGAATTTTGACCGCATAGTAGGATCAGATAAGTTTTTCGAATGCGACGCATTATTGTTATCTGTTGGGTTAATCCCTGAGAATGAATTAACACGACAAATGGGGGCAGAAATGACTCGCATGGGCGGTCCTGCCGTCGATAATAACTTGGAGACTTCGATCGAGGGGGTATTTGCTTGTGGTAATGTACTGCAAGTCCATGATCTTGTTGATCTAGTAAGTGCAGAATCTAAACGGGCAGGAAATAATGCAGTAGAATATATAAAAATACGTTTTAAGAAAGAATTGGGAAAAGTTACAAAAATCCATTGTAACTCGGGAGAAAACGTAAATTATGTCAAACCAGATTATATAAATAGCTCAGATTTAAATAAAGAAATCATATTCACTTTTAGAGTTAAACAACCAGATAGAAGAGTTCAAATACAAATCAAGGATGAAACTAATCGGGTTCTTTATAAGCGTAGAAAACGTTATGTAATCCCTAGTGAAATGGTGGAATTAAAACTTAATCTCCAAAGTTTAGAAATTAATCCCACATGTAGTGATTTAATTATTGACGTGGTACCTCAACCTGAACCTTTAATTGATGAGGAGGATGGTGAATAACCAAATGGAAGAACAATGCGAAGATAGGGGAGTAATAGAAACAATAAGGTGTATTGTGTGCCCTACAGGTTGCGAAATAGAAGTCAAAGAAATGCCCGATGGAGAAGTCACTTTTGAGGGATATACGTGTAACCGAGGTTTAGAATATGCTAAACAAGAATTCTTTGCTCCAAAAAGAGTGCTCACAACCACAATAAGGGTAAGAAATGGCTTGTTGCCATTAATACCTGTTCGCGTTGATAAACCAATACTAAAGGAAAAACTGGATGAAGCTTTTCAAGAAATAGCATTAACAGAGGTAGATGCCCCTATTAAAATGGGAGACATTTTGATCGAGCATGTTGCTGGAGAAAATTGTAATATTATTGCCAGTCGCGATTTACCAAAGGTAGAAGATTAATTCAATATTTTATTCAACTTAACTTTTTTTAGAGAGATTATATAAACTATTTATCATAGATTAAATTTACATTATAAGCCATGCCGGATCTGGATGATATCTATCAAATTACCGAAAGACTGTATATTGGTGCATATTGGCCTCAAATTAATTTTGAGAAGTTGAATAAAAAAAAGATTACTGCTATAGTTAATTTAATGGAAGATGAGCTTTATGAACCCCCAAATAATTTTGCTTACCTATTTAAGGGATTCCCAGATGATACTTATCCGCCTCATGAATTTTTAGCTGAAATTTTAGATTTCATTGATGTACATATAAAAAATGGAAAAGTACTAGTTCATTGTTCGATGGGTATATCTAGGAGTGGCGCTATTATAATTGCCTGGTTATTAAAAGAGCATCCTGAATGGACATGGGAAGATGCCCTAAATTATGTCTATCAATATCGTAAAATTTATCCCGCTAAGGAAATTAAAGAAGCTATTTTGGATTACTTAGAAAAAGTAGAAGGTAAAAGAAGATAATAATATTCAATTAAAAAAAATAATTTAAATATTTAATTTAGAAAAACAAGCAAATTTTTTGGATTTAATAAAAAAAAATTATATTTATATCTTTTATTGATTCCATATATTATTTATTTCTTTTATAAAATGAGTTAGATGAAGTTAAATCGTTTAAATTCGGTGGTAAATCAAATAATGAGGGAATCCTCAGGAGATGACAAGGGATATATGGTAGATCCTTTCTATCATTATACTCCGGAAAATAAGATTACAATTGATTTAATATCTGGTATTTTTACCCCAGATTTGAGAGGTGATGATGTAGAGAGATATTATAAATCAATTATAAAATGGTTTCATGAAGTTCTCTTGAAAGAAGGAATCCCCATTAAAGTTATCGATAAGGCTATTCTTAAAATAAGTCCAAAAGGAAAAAAGTGTTTAATAGAAGCTCAAGGAAAAAAATTTTTCTCTAAAGTTAGCTTTTAATAAAATTTTAAAAATAACATAAATATAAAAGACATTTCTTAGATATTATATGTAAATTGAAATTAAGGAGATATTAAAATGTCTGAGGAATTTGAAAAAAAAGTTATAAATCTTCTTGAAACAATGAATGAGAAATTAGATTCTTTGCTTGGATCTGGTCAATCTTCGGCCTCAATTAAATCTGAAGAATCTTCGATAAAAATCGAATCAATTTCAACAAAAAAACCTTCTGAAGTTGCTAAAAAAGAAAAGGAGAAGGAAGAAGTAGAGAGTGGGCTAATAAAAATAGAAGGAAGGCGAGTTTGTCCAAATTGTGGCGGAACAGATTTTAAGGAAGAATCAGATAAATCTCGGGTGCTTCATCAACAAGGCGGATTGAAAATTTATGCGAAAAAATATGTTTGCAAAAGATGCGGCACAGAAGTTCGTTAAATTGATTTTAATGATTCTTTTCATAAAATTTTAAACCATAAAAAGTATTGAATAAATTGTTTCTGAATTATTTAATGGCTTAATTATGGTTCCTGAGCTAAATTTTAAATAATAATTTATTTAAAAATCCATTTTCTTTTCTTTTTTTCTTTATTTTTATAAATTGAAAAGTTAAATTTAATAATTTTTAAGGATGATTTTATTATGTATATAAGTTTTTCTGGTGGTATTTCCCTTGATAAATATAAAAAAGAAATTTCTTATTTATTTTAGAAATTTTCTACTTAATACTTTTACAGAGAGAAAAATTCCTTATTCTGCACAAATCGAAATAACTCTGCGCTGTAATGCGAATTGTCAATTTTGCTATATTCCCACCATTCCTGAAGGGCTAAAGCAACATGAAATGACAACAGATCAAATTAAATATATTATTAATCAAATTGCTGAATTAGGAATTATTTCTCTTTCTTTTACGGGTGGAGAGCCAACTCTTAGAGAAGATTTACCAGAATTAATTAGATATGCGGGAATACATAAAAATTTAATAACAGGTTTAGCTACAAATGGTTATCATTTACCTTACTTATTTAAGAATAATCTTTTAAAAGGATTAAATTATATCCTTATTTCACTAGATTTCCCTTTTGCTGAGCAACATGATAAAATTCGTGGAATATCTGTTTTCAATAAAGTTCTCGAATCAATTAAGTTAGCAAATAAAAAAAATATTAAGATAATCATCAGTACAAATGTGATGAGATCAAATATAAAATTTCTTCCAAAAATATGCGATCTAGCTAAAAATTTTAATTGTTCGATTGAGATGTATCCTTGTGAAAATATTATTAGAACTTACAATGGAAATAAATTTCAGGCAGAAAATCTGAATAATCTTATTCCTGATTTACATCTTTGGGCAAAATTTGTTAGCTTTTTACAAAAAAAGTATAAAAATATACTCACAGATAGATATAGCATTCAAGTTATTGAAGGCGGTGGATTTGGAGGCGTTCCTAAAAACCAAGAAATCATGCGCTGTCATGTGGCAGAAACATACCTTTTTATACGACATGATGGTACTATTAGTTTTCCTTGCAAAATTCATCCAATTATTAATTTCAATGCTCTAACTAAATCCTTACAATCAGTATTTAATTCAAAGAAAGTGAAAACAATTATGAAAAGGCATGATAATTTCACTTTTTGTGACGGTTGTCGCCTTGGATGTGCAATTAGTTCAAGCCTTAGTGCTAAATGGCCCACTCTTTTTGAAAAGTATATTAGAAATATTATTCGTGGAAATTTATAGCTATAATTATAATTCATTTAAAATTAAACAAAGATGTTTAAATTATTTAGTACATATATCTATGTAAAGGTGTATAAAAATGGAAGTATGGATTCAAATTATGCTAATAAGCTTGGGTATGGTAGCCCTTGGTTTAGCTTTTAATTATATCTTTGGTTTAACAGGAAGCAAAATGAAGGAAAGGAGAATGAAAGCTAAAAATTTACAAGAGAGATTAAAGAATGCTCAGATGATTGGAGACCCTCGGATGATGCAGGAAGTTCAGATGGAAGCAATGGCGCTTACAAAAGATATGATGAAACGACAATTTATTCCAATGTGTATTCGTTGTTTTATATTTATTGGTATATTTATAGGATTAAGTTTTGTATACTCTGATTATAGTTCGGGATTATTGCCTTTTGAGATACCTCTTTTTGGAAGCGGTTGGTTTGTTCTTTATTTTCTTTTTTCGCTTGCATTTTCTCTAATTTTTTATCTTATTACATTTATTTACAAAAAAATCACAGGAAAACAAAAAGCAAGTATGACGAAAGAAATGATGGAAATGCTTTCTCCTGCCTCACAAGAAACTTCTGGAGAGGGAATAATACAATATGATGATATAATAAAGTCTAAAAATTCAGAAATGGAAAAAGCTGAATCAGAAACAAGAAGTAGTCAAGAATTAGAAAATAATAAAACCGATGCATGGAAAGAGAGATTAGATTAAATACTCTCAAAACTAATCTTTATATATTAACTAATATCTATTTTACTTAACAATATTAATTACTTTTTATTATGAGATTAAATATACTCTGTCTTATTATTGCAATTATCATTACAATTATCTCTCTTCTTTTAACTATATTCATTAATGGATTCTTTTTATTTCCCCTATTTTGTATTCTTCCAATGACTTATAGTCTAAGAGATACCTCAGAACGAAGGGATCAATCTGAGGAATCTAATGAAAGTAATCTCAGATCAAAAATTAAAAACTATCAAAATCAGCAAGAAAAAAAAATACTGTATTGTCCTAACTGTAGAGCAGAAATAATTGATGAAAATTATAATTTTTGCCCTATTTGCGGGTATAAATTCGAGAAATAGGTAATTATTATGGAAAAAAACAATGATATCCAGAAAGATAATGATATTAGAAAACAAATTTTTCTGTATTTTTTATTCGCTATTTGCATGATTTTACTAAATTATCTAATACAAAAATCTAATCAATTATTTTTTGCACCATTAATTTGTGAAAGTCTAGATCATATCAATTTTGTTTATAATTTTTATTGCTCTATTTATCCCTATAATATGCCCGAATTAATTGGCTCAGTTATAGCTGTAGGGATAACCTACCTCGTGAAATATATTCTTGACAAATTCATTGTGTTTCAAAAAAAGGAAATAAAATTGAAAGAAACATCTTTTGAATTCCTGAAATATTTTCTATTTGCTATCTTGACAACCTTGGAAAATATCGGAATTCAATTCCTTCTTACGAATTTTATTCAAACCCCATTAGAGGTAAGTATTGTAGTAGCATTATCAGTAGGTTATATTACGAAATTTTTTCTTGATCGAAAATTTGTCTTTAAAATTTCAGATGAGAAAGATAAAGAATTTTAGGAAAAATTTCTATATATATTCTATCAAACTTAAAATGTGAACTTGATATATGGGAGAAAATAATAATAATAATTCCGAAGAAAAGAAAGAAGATAATCCCATCTCAGATGCACTCTCTTCTTTAGGGTGGGTGGAAGAGGAAACAAAAAAGTCAGACCTCAAAGATGAGAAAACTGTTTCAGAGCAGCTGAATTTATTACAAGAGCAAAATAAAAAATTAAAAGAACAAATTAATACGCTTTCAGAAGAGAAAAATGAATTAGAACAAAAAATTAAAGATATAACTGAGGATATTGTTCAAAAAGAAACTCAATCGGATGAGATACGAAATTTAAAAGAAGATCTAAAAAATAAGGATCAGGAAATTGAAGAATTACTTTCCCAATTTGAAAATAAAGAGAATTCTATTCAAGAAAAGGAGACGCAAATCACAAAATTAGAAACAACAACAGAAGAATTAAATCAAGAGATTGAAGTTAAAGAAGCCCAAGCAATTGAAATCAAAGATCTAAAACAGGAATTAACTAATAAGGAGCAAGAAGTTGATGAATTAAACACTCAACTTGAAGATAAGGAAAAATCTATTCAAAATCTTAATTCTCAAATTAAAATTCTTCAAAACCAAATTGAACAAATTAATAATTCATTAAAAGAAAAAAATCAAGAGCTTAAGCAAACAAGGAATAAATTAGAATCATTAAAAACAACGCAAAAAGAAAGTGTAGTTCTAATGAACCAGATAGAGGAAAAAAAGCAAGAAATTGATGATTTAAAAGAGCAAATCCAATATATAAAACGTGATTCTGTTCAAAAAGCTAAATATGAAAAATTAGAAATTTTAGTGGAAAAAAAAGATGAGCTTCTTACAAAAAAGGAAAAGGAGATTTTTGAACTCCAAAACTCCTTAGCTCAATTGAACGATAATAAAGGGGAGCTAATGCAGCAATTAGAAAATATGAATTTACTTGAAAAAGATCTTAAAACTAAAAAAGAAAAACTAAACACATTAGTTTTAAATAATGAAAAATTAAAGCAAGATATTATTTCAAAGCAAGAATATATAAATCGTTTGGAAACAAAACTTGAACAAAAGGATCAACAAACCGGCAAGGAATTTGGTAAATTTGAGGTGGAAATCTCGAATTTGAGAAACATGGTGGAAGAAAGAGATGAATCACTAAAAACAATGAAAAATGAAAATGAACAATTAAAAATGAAGTTAATGGAGGGAGAGAAAATTGAAGACAAAATACTGACTGATTTGCAAGAAACTAAAGATAAGAACTTGAAATTGGAAACTTCAATTGAAAAAAAAGATAAGGAAATCGTTGAACTTAAAAAGAAAATAAAGATTTTAAGAAGAGATTTATCAAAATCCTAATCGTAAAGGAAATATATTCTATTCTCTCTTATTAATCATTTTAAAACTATAAATTTCTAATATTTTTAAATTTTCTTTTAAAAATTTTACTAGAAGCATTTTCTAAATAACGAAATATTTTAAAGAACCTCCCTTTGCATACCAAAATTTTCATTAGATAATTTATTAAATTATCAATATTTCTTTGTTATTTATATTATTATTTTAAATTAAAAAAAGGAGTGATAAATATGGCTTCAAGTAAATTACCCCCCACAGTAATCTGTCCCTTTTGTAAAAATGAGATTAAGGTTTTCCTTGATAATAAAGGCAGAGCAAAATCAGAAGATATCTTTTCAATGCGTATAACAACACCCATTTATATAAGTGCTGGACTTATTAAAGAAAAGCAGCTCGAGGTATATGTCTGTAGTAAATGTCAGACAATAATTGGATGCGGTTCCAAAATGTAGGTTATAGAATGTAAATGATTAATAGAAAATGGATTAAATCCATCAATATTTATCATTGCAATTTATCATTTTTCAAAAAATAATAATCCTCCACTTTTTTTTATTTTCTACTTTCTTATTAATTTCTTATTATGCTTTCCTCTATAGAGTATCCTTTAAATTTGAAAAAGATGCTATTTTCTAGAGAATTTTTCTAAAATTGAAAAAGTAACATTTTATATCAAATCTTAATTCAAATTATATGGCGAATTAATTATGAATATTAATGATATAAATGGGCGAGAAATATATAATCATATGAAAAATTTATGCGATTTTGGTTATCGTAGAGCAGGAACTAAACCAGCTCTCCAAGCAGAAGAGTATATTTTTCAAGAGCTAAAAAATATTGGCTTATCTGATGTTCAAAAGGAAGAATTTAAATTCCGAAGATGGTGGGCCGAGGATTATAAGCTTAAGATTTTAAGTGAAAACATCCCCTCTATTTCAAATGATCAGATTATTGAATCATTTCCTGTTTGGTTAAGTGGATCCACTGAACCTGAGGGGATCACCGCAGAATTAGTTTATTTAGGTAATGGGACGGCGGTTGATTTTCAAAATATTTCGGTTGAAAATAAAATCGTTTTAGTAGAAGGAAAAATGGTTCTTAATTTTTATCCTTCTTATACGGATCGAATATTTAATTCTTTAGAAATAGCAAAAGAGAATGGAGCATTAGGGGCCATTTTTATTAATGGATCTCCTCTGGATCTACTAACTTATATCTTTTATATGTCAATGTATGGTTGGAAGCGAAGATTACCTGCTCTTTCTGTCAACAATAAGGATGGACAGTATTTAAAATCCTTTTGTTTAAGAAATAATAATAAATTGAAAGTAAATCTCATTCAGTACGTTAAAACAGAAAAAGCTACAAGTAATATGATTATAGGTACTATTCCGGGTGAAACCGATGATATTATTTTGGTGGGTACTCATACTGATTCAACATTTACGGGAGCGATGGATAATGCTGCTGCCAATGCGGGCATGATTGCTATGGCGAAATATTTTGCGGACCTTCCACAAGATAAAATAAATAAGACTATCAAGTTTGTCGGATGGACTGGACATGAAGCAGGTCTGATTGGAGTAAATAAATTTGTTAAAATGCATCAAGATATGCTTGAAAAAATAGCAACCTTTATTATGCTGGATGGCTTAGCTTCTAATGGTTATTATAATCAAGCTGATGGAGGAGTTGTTAAGACAGGTAGGGATGAAAAACGGGGTTTATTTATTACAGATAATCCTATATTAACTCCTATAGTTATGGATGCTATTCTTAAATATAAAATGTTACCCGCTGCTTATGTTTCTGCAAAAACTTTACCGGTTAGTGATTTAGGACCATTAGTTTTTTCCAACGTTCCATCAATAATGATCATTGGTAAATCTATTTTTTATCATACGAAAGAGGATACGATTGAAAAATGTCCACCAGATAGACTTGAAAGAGCTACAAAAGCACATATCGAAATAATAGAGAGAATTTTAAATATTCCAACAAAAAAAATAAAAGAAAGCGATGGAAATTTAAAAAATCTTCAACAATTTATAGAAAAGAAAGAAGGAATCGAAACTCCTTCTGGATTTTTTGAAGTATTACCTTATCCAGTTCCAGTAGGCTATTCTGCTATTTTTTTTCCTACAGTCTTTTATTGTCCAGAAAGTATTGCAATAGATTTTGAGTGGGATTTTGGTGATGGAGACACGAGCAACATTATCCTTACAAAACATGCATATAATAAACCAGGTATATACGATGTGAAATTTAAAGTAACAGATAATTTTGGAAACGTTGGAATTATTAAAAGAACTATAAGAGTAATTTAGATCTAATAAAAAATTTCAAAAAAAAATAATCCTCTTATATTTTTTTCTTTCTTTACTTTTTATTTGACTCTAATTCTTTTTTTCTCATTTCTTTGAATTCTTTGCTAAAGAATTCTTGCCCGTAATGTGAGAATAATATTGAAGCGGGATTATGTATCGTCGATCTATCTTTAGCGATTAGAGTGGTGACGGGTGCTTCAGAAAGCTGGGTGAATGTAATATCATGTCCCACGCAAAGACCACATATAATATTCATGTCTGTTTTCACTTTATTTAAAATTAAAGCTTGAGCAACGGGATTGCAGGTGATCCATCCTATGGTATATCCTGTTTTGGATATCATTGTATATTCTTCGGGAATCCCAATTTCAGTTTTTTTCAAAGACCCTGTTTTACAACAAACCCCCACTACATTAAATCCATATTTTTCCAGAATTTCTGCTACTCTTTCAGCTTCTTTAATAAGTCCAACACAAAAAGCAAGCCCGAGTTTCTTAAATTTCATTTTTTTGGCAAACTCCACCGTGTCTTTCAATCGAGGCCATTTTATATAACCTTCTGCTTCGACTATAGAAGCTTCTTTTGTTGTTTTTTTGATTTTCTCATCTTTTTGATATAATTCTTTAGCTTGCTTCTCTATTTCAGGGAATATTTTCATGGGACAATTATCTAAAATCTTACTTGCCCGCCCCACAGAACAATAATTAATAGAATTGCATTTATAACAAGTAGGACCCATTTTTTCCTTTTCCACATTATTTTTAGATTCTGTCATACATTTTCCTCTTTTTTGAATTCTTTCGTTAAAATTATAAATTATGCTTGAATAATTGATGTCTTTGGCTAAAATTTAATAATTTTTTAATTTTAAGCTTATAACTCCAATGGGTATTTTCCATATTTCTTAGCGGCTTCTATCATCCATTTTAAATTCTTCACAGCAATCTCCGGATGGAAATTAGCTGGAGAGAGCATGCCACCCCCACCCGGTCCCAAAGCTTTTACTGCATCTTTTACCGCTTCTTCCACTTCCTGCTTTTCCGCATCATATAATATGTGTCGAGTATCAATATTGCCAGATAAGCATATTTTATCTCCCACTTTCTTTTTTACTAAATATGGATCAACAAATGGGGGTTCTAAGCATTGGAGCCCATCAAATCTCGATTCCACGATGAAGTCTAATAAGGAAGTTATATCGCCATCGGTGTGAAGGATATATTTGCAATCCCATTCATGCAATTGATCGGCCACCTCTTGATATCGCGGTAATAGATATTTATCAAAATATTTTGGATTTATCATTGGACCGTGACTATGGCTAATATCACCACCTTCCAAAAAAATCTTTGCCCCACAATCTTTATAGGCTTCAAATGTTTTGAGAGTGTAGTCGGTCGTAAATCGAAAGCGTTCCTCGATCAGCTTCGGATCGTTTTTTAGAGCGCGGGCAAAATTAGCCATCCCCATCCCCTGCCATACCGGGGGGAAAACAGAAGTTAATGCATTTTGAGCAACAATGCAGATATCATCTTTAATATCTCGGCATTTACGTAATACTCCTTTATAAAATCTCTTCGCCTTTTTATATTCTTCATCTAAATCGGGTTTTGGATAATCCTCCCAATCTTCACGATTTTTAATATATCCCCCATAATAATCAGGATACGGATTACCATCAATATCTCTAATCTTATGTCTTTTTCCAAATATATCAGTCATTTCTTCTCTGCTCTCAAATATAAAAGGAATATATTGCACACCAACCCCGTCAAATCCCAATTCATATCCAGCTCTCACACATTTCGCAAATACGCCAATTTCTATATCATCAAGGATAGCATTGACCTTATCTACCCATGTATCTGGAAACTTCTCTTCCAAATCATCAATCACATTAAATGCACTCCGATCCGTAGTACCTAAAATTTTATCGGCAACATTTCCATCGATGTTTATAGTATGAATGGGCATCATGTCTGGTTCTTCTAAATTTAAAGCTGTCCACATTCTTTCAAAACTATTCATAGTATCACTTTGTTTTTATTTCTATATAAGAATTTATTAAAAAGTTAAAAAATCTAATCAAAATTAATGATTTTGAAGAATATTTCTTCACTTGAAAAATAATACAAAATAAAAAAGAAATAAAAAAAAGAATCTTAATTAAACTTTATTTTTCCTTCCACTCAGTGCCACATCTTCCACATTTGTACTTTTTTCCGTACACTCTCGGATAATCCATGACTATATTAGTTTTATCCGTACTTTCATGGATCATATGAGGATTTTCTTCTCCGCAATTGGGGCATACTCTCCTCCCTTCCTTTTTTTCAATGATTAATACTCCTTCTTCATTTTTTACGGGAGCTTTTTCTTTTGCTGCCGCTACTTCTTCTTCAACCTTTGGTTCTTCTACTTCTTCTTTTTCTGCTTCAGGTTCAGGTTCCATTTTTGGTTTTTCCTCCTCCTCTTCTTCTAATTCTGATTCTGCTTGTAATTGAGCAGCTTCAGATTCTTTATAATCTGGTCCCTTTTTTAATGCTTCGATAAATTTCGCATCATTACCTTCTTCAAAAATTACCTCGTTTTGAGCACCTGCTCGTTCAACATCAATTCCTCTTGCCCATTGTCCTGCCTTAACTTTTTCTTTCACATTAGAGGCATTTCCTTGCCAAATATATACTTTTGTTCCTAAATCCAATACATAACTATCTTCTGAATCTAACGAATCAACTGAATAAGGGACTTGTATCATTTTCATAGCATTAATATCTTCAAATTCTTCAGAACTTACTCTATATAACACATTTTTATGCTCGGTGAATCCCGCAAAATCACCAGTATATACATCTTTAAGCATTGTTTTTGCAATATTCTTCTCAACAATTTTCATTGCGCCCATAGTAGCGATTAATTTTACAAATTCTTTGGTTTCTTGACCTTGATCCACAGTGATTATTTTCGCAGAACCGCCTCGTTCTTGATCTAATGAACGTGCTAATGCTGCTGCGCTTGTTTTTTCATCCACGGAACATTTACTTCCAATCCACACGTATATAGTATGTTCATCGTCGAGAAGGTATGCATCTCCAGTCGAAAACACCGGCTTTTTGATATGCTTCAATTCTCCTTGTTTAATTAAATATAGCTTTGGTTGTGTCATTTTTTAAATCACAAAACTTTTTTATATTAAATATGAAATTCCTATATAAAAAATGTTTACATCCTAAATTGTGGTTTTCTATAAGATTTTTAATTTAACTCTCACTTTTCATCTCATATTAATACAGAAAAATGGAATCATACTTATTATTGATTAAGATTTATGATATATTTCCTTTTTTATAGTTAAAAGAAAGACAATTTGATTAAAATATCTTTAAAATATCAACTTATCTAAAACATGTTAAATGAATAAAAAACATAATATTTTAATTCTACAAAAATCATCGAAAAACTTTAAAATTGGAATTTTTTTTTTCCGATTATTTTCTCCTTTGTTTCTCTTAGAGCTTTTAAGGTTAGATAATTAAAATTTATGCTTATTGGAAAGAATTTATACAAAAATTTCTTTTAAAACCTCTTTTTAAATTTAAAGAATATTTCTTTATTTTATTATCTTATTTCTAGAAATATATGAAAATAAGAAAAGATTACATTCATTTTTTTTAAAATTTTAGCTTATTTTTAACGATCATAAGGTTTCGATATAAAATAAGAGAAAAAAAAATAAGAATAGGAAATTTAAATAATTAGTCCTTAATCAATTTCCATAAAGATTTCTAATTTTTGAAGGGCATTCATGTCTCCTTTAGTTTTCAGTTCTCCTTCCATAAAAGCTTCCATCGGGTCAACCTCACCCGTTAAAATTCCTAAAAAAAGATCAGAGTTTACTTCTAAGCCCATAGCTGCATTAGTATCAAGACCTTCTTCGAGTCGCGCAGTTTGATTTTCAAAGATAAATTTTAATTTATAATCGATATCGGGAAAAGTGAACTGCATAGTCTTATTATAACCTTCAAATTCTGCTGCTATTTCGGGATTATCTAACATTTTAACCCATTTTTCTAATTCCTTTTTTAATTCTTCAGGAGTAGCCATATGACTCACACTCGAATAATTAATAATTTTACGTATATAAAATAATTAGAAGATAGTTATATAACTTTTTAATCAATATTATAAGGTTATACTAGAATAGTAATAAAACCTTACTTTTTTCATATTTTCTACATATCACACTGTTCCATAGAGCCTTGTAATATACACGTGTTACATGGAAACTATTACCGATTTGATAGACTTTATAAAAGACGAGTTCGTTCCCGAGCCGAGATAAATTCCCGAACGAATTAAAAAAGAAATAATAGTTACTTGAGAAGAAACTTGATCATTATCACAAACATATACGTAACGACCATAATCTTCCTCCTTTAAGGCTTTTAAAATGGCCTCATCGGAAAGATCTTCAGATATTGTACTTTCATAGATCATTGATTAAATACTGAAAATTTAAAAAAGATAAAAATATTAAATACCCATATTCTAATTTTAGATTTAAGGAAATTCTTATAACAAAAATGAAATTAAAAATTGATAAAGAATGGTTTATTGATGAAAAAGGAAGGACTGTTCTCTTAAGAGGCGTGAACTTAAGTGGGAGTTCTAAAGTTCCATTCAAACCAAATGGTGCAACTCACATAAAAACTGACTTTAGAGATCACCAGGAGGTTTCTTTTGTAGGTCGTCCCATACCCCTCAATGAGGCCCCTGATCATTTAAGTCGGTTAAAGCATTGGGGATTTAATTGTTTGAGAATATTAACTACTTGGGAAGCAATAGAACATGAGGGTCCTAAAAAGTATGATAACGAATATTTAGATTATATCGAAGAATTTATAAAGTTAGCTATAGAATATGGTTTCTATATTTTCATTGATCCCCATCAAGATGTTTGGAGCAGAATGACTGGGGGAGATGGAGCTCCAGGATGGACATTTGAGAAAGTAGGATTGGATTTTACTAAATTTGAGGCTTCAGAAGCTACTTTTATAATGCAAAATCGATATGATCCTCAAGACCCCAGTAAATTTCCCCCGCTTTATTGGACGAATAATAATTATAGGTTTGCAAATGGAACCATGTGGACATTGTTTTTTGCGAGTAATGATTTCGCCTCTTCATGTAAAGTGAATGGAAGTTCTGCTCAGAGTTATTTGCAAGAACATTTTTTTGAAGCGATTAAGCAAGTTGCCTTGAGAGTTAAAGATTATCCTGAAGTGCTTGGATTTGATATTTTAGATGAACCTTCAGAAGGATGGATAGGAAAATTTGTGGATGGAAGTCAATGGGAAGGAAAATCAGAAGTACTTGGACACGTTTTTACCCCCTTTGATGCCATGTTAACGGGAGCAGGCTATACTAGAACTGTAGGATATCAAGAAATTAAGAGATTTGGCATAAAAGAAACCCGTAAAGATGAACTAAATAAATATAATATCTCCTGTTGGTTAGAGGGTGTTGAAGATATTTGGAAAAAAGAAGGAATATGGGGATTAGATAAAGAAAATAATCCTATTATCTTAAAAAATGAATATTTCATGATGAAAAACGGAAAAAAAGTAAATTTTTATAGGGATTATCTATCGCCTTTTATAAAAAATTATTCTGAAGCAATTCGAGATGTTTTTCCCGATACAATGATTTTCTTTACAGGTCCTTCAGAAAATGTTTTAAAGGGAGAAAGCTTGGATATAGAAAGTCCGGACAATAGTGTACATGGAGCACATTGGTTTGATGTTGCTACGGTGGGTACTAAAAAAGCAATGCTAAAGGCGAATTATAACCTTATTACTGGAAAACCCGTTGTTGGTAAAGGGAATGTAAAAAAAATGTTCATATCTCAATTAGAAGCCGTAAAAAATTACTCCAATATTTACTTTGGGGGTATTCCTACGATTATAGGAGAATTTGGACTAGCTTATGACATTAACAATAAAGAAGCATACAAAATTTTTAAAAACAATCCTGAAGAAGCATGGAACACCCATGTTCAAGCTTTAAGCATGTATTATAATGCATTGGATGCCAATTTATTAAATTCTACACAGTGGAATTATACTTTTGATAATACTAATGAATGGGGTGATATGTGGAATCTCGAAGACCTCTCCATTTTTAGCAGAGATCAACAAACCGATCCAGGGGATCTCAACAGTGGAGGAAGGGCAATTCATGGTTTTTGTAGACCCAGATATATTTATTGTACTGGAAAGCCTCTTAAAATGGAGTTTAAATTTAAAGAAGGAATTTTTATTTTTAATTTTGAAGGAAATTCTTCAATTTCCGATTATACTGTTATATTTGTACCTAAAATTCAATATCCAAATGGATTCAATGTTGAAATCTCAGAAGGAGAGATCACAAAGAAAGAAGAAGAACAACTCCTTTTTATAAAAATAAAAGAAAATGGATTTCATTCCGTAAAAATTACGAGAATTTAAGGTTTTTTTTTTTTTTATTTTATTAAATTCGTGTTACATTAAGAGTAAAAGTATAAAAAAAAGAATATAAATGGAAATTATATTTCCCAATTCATTTCACCATAATTTTGCTGGATTACTTCCTTAACTCCTTTAATAATATTTTTTGTTCCTTCAGTCTTATAAATTTTCATCAATTCGTCCATGGAAGTAATTCTTCCATTTTTTGCCGAAAGATATGCTAAAAGAACAACTGCAATTCCTGTTCTGGCTTCTTCGGGGGTAAATTCAGGTTTTTTGTCTTCTAAAATACACCTAGCAAAATAAGCATCTTCATGTCCCATGGATATTTTATAGTACTCAGGAAATGGCCCATGTTCTATTTTTGGACTAAAAAATTCACCTTTTACTTCTGCTTCAGGATGAGAGGAAAATATTTGAACTGGATCGTTCCAAGAATGATCCTCAAGTACACTTCCTTTTGTTCCGTGTAATTCTGTTCTATTTGTTAGAGGATGAATGGTACTCGAGGAGATATCAACGGTAATTATCGCTCCTCCTTTATATCGTAATAATACAATTGCTGTATCTTCTGCTTTACTCGGAGGTGAGTTTAAAGATTTACTTAGCCAACACTGTGCTGAATCAACTTCCCCAAGAAACCAATTCAACATGGTAAACTTATGAACACCTTGATCCATTACCACGCCACCCCCACCTTTATCAAAAGTAAAATGCCAATAATTTTCATCAAAGAATTGAGGAGTAGCATATGCTCCTTCATAGGTTCTTCCCAAAAATACTTCCCCAATATATCCTTGTTCCAATATATCTTTTATATATTGATGAGCGGGAAGAAAGCGATGATTTTCTGCGATCATAAATTTTATCCCTGCTTTCCTTGTTGCAGATATCATCTCATCGCAATCCTCAAGTGTAGTCGCCATAGGTTTTTCACAGATTACATTTTTACCTACCTCAGCAGCAGCTATCACAAGCTCTTTATGAAGATAATGGGGAACCATAATTAGAACCGCATCTATATCGCTTTTTAAGAATTCATTTAAATTAGAGTAAGTTGTTAATTTTGAATATTTGGCCGTTTTCTGTAAATTTTTTTCATCCACATCGTAAGCAGAAACAAAATTAACAATGGAATGGTTCTTAGCGCCTAATTTATGAAATCTCCATACCCCCCCAGTCCCAATTATTCCAAACTTAACGTTTTCAGTCATAAAAATTTAGCCTCCATATTTTTAATATTATTTTAAAAATCATTAACTAAAAATAATCTTATTTTTTCTATTTCTATTTTACAAATATATTTTTATCCAAACTTGAAAGCCTTTCGCAGCCTGACTTAGTAATTCGATAACAATCTTCTACCCCTATAAGTCCTTGATTTTTAAAATTTTGCCATATTTCAACATCAAGTACCATATTTTCTTCGAAAGAGATATCAAGCTTCTTAATTGGACTAAATATATGCGTTTCCTCACATTCCAAACCAATGCTATGTCCAGTAATAAAACACCTTCCGAATTTTGTTAAAGATTTATTGAAATCCATAGTATTTTTATATAGCTCTTTTGGATATCCTCCTGGTTTGATGTTTTCCACGCAAAATTCTTGTACTTGAATTAGTCTTTCTATTATTTCTTGAGCTCCTTCTGGAATTTTACCAATCACTACCTCTCTGCTTACATCTGATACGTATCCCTTCCAGATAGTACCAATATCAAATCGAGTTATATCTCCTGGCTTCATTTGAATACCTGTGCCAGGAGCTTCTGGGTCTGATGAACCTATGCCCATAGTTAGGTGATCCCATCCTTCCGCTCCCTCATTAATGATTGTGCGGCGAGCGATCTGAAGTAATTCGTTATCTGTAATTCCTTCATGCGCCTCTTCAATCATTGTTTTAATTGCCTTTTCAGAAATTTCAGTTGATTTTCTAATCCGTTTTACTTCCTCTTCTGATTTAACTAATCTCATGTCTAAAAAAGCTTGATCTCCATTAATAAACGTGGCATTTGGAAATTCATTCTTTAAATATTGATATTGATACGTGGGCATGTGCGATTCATATCCAATTTTTTTATTTGAAAACTCCCATTCTTTTATTTTATCAGAAATTGTTACCATTGCCGCTTTTGGAGACCCTATTCCGTGAACATCTTTAACCCAGGAAAAATTATCGATACTTCTATAAGTTATCCAAGTTATTAGGCTTTCTTCTCCATCATTTTTAACTAAGGCCAGGCTGGGATATTGGTTCGATAATACGTACAAAATGGGATTAGGCGCAACATGTAGAGTGGGCAAGCCTGTTAAATAGAATACATTAACAGGAGAAGAAGCAATTAAAACATCTATGTCATATTTCTTTAAAACAGCTGATGCTTTTTCTTTATTGAATCCAATCGGTTGCATTTTTTAATCACATTAATAATAAAGATATCAATTATTTATTCTTCGTGATAGTTTATATAATTATTAGAAATGAAAATATTACTATAATTTCTATTTTTTTTTCAGTATTATTGCTCCATTTCTTATTCCTAAAAAATTTGTATTTTTTAGCATGGAGAGTATATAAATTTTAATCTTTTACTTTAATTTTTTTTTAGGAAATTCTCCTCTTTTTTCCTCTACTTATCAATGTTAAGTAAAAAATAGAAAAACCATAAATCTTAACTTGAAAATTAAAAAAGATGGTAATTAAAAAATAAAAAAGAATTTTATTTGTTTTGCATTGATAAAATTGTTAATAATTCGCTGTTTTATTTTGTTTAGCTTTTTTTGTTTAGCTCCTTTAATATATCTTGGGGATATTTTGCTTGGAACCATGGCATGCTAGAATACCAATGACTCCTTATCTTTACTCGCAATGAGGGTTTATTTTTATTCTGATTCTTACTATTGAAATAAACCCTTCTATATTTTTCAGCATACTTCCACCCCGCTAAATTAAAGCCAGCTAAGCGGGATTTAGGTTTATACATCATCTTAACTCTGTTAATTAACCAGAACTGCGTTTTATGACAAGCAAGCAATTGATCTATTAAATGAAAATCTTCTTCTTTAAAACCAAAATAAAAATTTGGGCTAAGCGTTTGATAATAATAGAGGATTGGTCGACATCCAATTAAATTATGATAAATACAATAAAAAAGAACTTTCCCTGTATTAACATGATCCATGTGATAGTAAGAAGTATAAATTGCCTCGGGACCAAAAATAATATCAGGTTGCTCTTTTTTTAAATAATTCGCAAACTTAGAAATCATTTCTCTATTAAAGGGAACTAAGCCATCTATGTATCCTAAATAGGTAATATTCTCAGCGGGAATTTTATGAATACTCAATGCATTTTGTAATTCACGTAAACGCACTTTAGCCAAGAAATCTCCTTTAAATTTATCATATTGTGCTCCAGGAAGGCCATATTCTCCCAAGGTGGTGGAAGCAACTTTGATTACATAATTTTTATTACTTTTAGTTGATAGATAATGCATTAAATGCCCACAATTTAATTCTAAATCATCTGGATGTGGTTGAACAAAGATTATTTTTACCATTTTCTATTTCACCTCTATTTCATTGCTTCTAATTGTGCTTGACGTTTAGCCAACAAAAAGGAACTAATAATTATAAAAAATACTCCTATTACCATAAAAAAAATTGACATGATACTAGGTGCAATCAACGAAAATACCAAGAAATACACAAAAATAGGCATTATTTGGATGGGAACTTGTTGAATTGGTATCATTCGGCTTGCATTTGCCACTTGAAATGATTGCTGAATCTTTGCAATCCCAGTCATGCTGGAAATGACTAATATTATTGAAGTAATAACGAATAGAATTATCTCCCCCAAACTCGCCGTACCTGTAAATACTGCAACAAAAAAGGCCATCATTGGTGCAATCCAGAAATTAGTTAATGAAACTTGAAATCCCGAAGCAATTGCCAGTAAGATTCCTTTATATTTTTGACTCCTTCTTTGAAGGATTTCACATATTAACGAACCCATATATAAACTAATAGTAAAGACTGTCATATTAAGGATAACCATTGGTTGGAGTATATCTATCTGGGTGATATCAATTATTAATTCCGATAATCCCAAAAAAAATATTGCACTGATCATGAGGATGATTCCCGTTATTTCTACTTTTTTTAGAGATTCTTTAACAATTTTTGCTGAACCAATAGCTAAGAAAACTAATCCGAATGCCATGAGGCCGGGAATGAGAGCAGGACCAATATATAATTGGGCAACCATGAAGAAAATTGACCCAATTCCCATTTGCATTATTAAACCCATTAACCAAAGCGGTTTTTTGATTAAACTCCTGAAAAATTTAGCTTCCGTAGGAAGTTCATTCACTACTTTTTTCTGTAAAACTGAACCAATATTATTTACTGATCCACTTATAATGGCTAAAAAAACACCTAAAATGTAAAAGGAAGTTTCCATATTATATAATCCAACTTTTTTAATTTAAATAATATTAAAAATATGCTATTAATATTAATAGAGGTTATTTTTTTAATTTTTTTATATTGCAATTATAAAAACTCTCTAATATAATAGCTTTCTTTACTCAGAATTTGAATACAGTGTCATCATTAAAATTGGCATAAATTTTTGTTTTAATAATTAGATAATGCCTTCTTAATTCTCTCTATAAATTCGGGTATTTGATCTAAGTTAATCGAAGAATAAGCGATTCGTATTCCATTTATATTTTCCCGAGGATTTTCTATAGGGATGACTCCTACTTTATGCTGTGTTAACAAATAATCCGCAAACTCGGATGCTTTAATTTTTTCAGGGTTTAAATTCACAAATATAAAAAAGCCACCCGAATTCGGATCTACAGAGATATCAGTTGATTTAATTTTCATTAATTCTTGGTTTATTTTTTTGCATCTTTTTTCTAATAGCAGTTTAACTTTATTTCTTGATTCTATAATCTTCTCTTTGCCAGAATCTTGAAATAATTTGATTGCAACTGTTTGATAAAAATGATTTGAATTAGATATTGAGCTTCTATTGAATCCTTCCAATTTATTATTTATTTCATCCTTTAATGTGGAAAGACTATATTTATCTTGAACCCAAATAGGTTTTAGCCCAATAGTTACAAAACCGATTCTACCTCCATAGAAAAGTAATTCTTTAGTAATACCATCTAGCTTGATGGGTATTATTTCTTCTTCCAATTGCTGAAGTTGATAAAAGATGGAAACATCTAAGATATCCTCTCGAAAATTATAGATATAAGGCTCATAAGCATCATCAACTAAAATAATAAAGGGTTTTTTGATTTCTAATTGAAGTTGCTGGAGCAGATTTATTAAATCTAGTGCCTCTTGCTTGGTTGGTACATATCCTGTAGGATTATTAGGAAAATTTAAAATTATTACTATTTTATCTTGTACTCTATCAAGTTCCTGGATTGCCTTTCTTAAACCATCCAGATTAATTTTTTTATTGCGGAAGAATTCAAATGATTCAATTTGAGCTCCGATATTTTTTACAATGATATTATCATAGTTTCCCCATCGTTTATTAGGGCAAATGATCTTCTCTCCTTTATTTAAAAAAAGAGAGCATACCAGATATATACCATTAGTCACTCCAGCAGTCACAAGGGGGTCTGTTATGTATTTTGTAAGATAATCTATGTTCTTTTTATCCTCTCCAGAATTAAAACGCGCTTTTTCTATTATCCAATCTTTCCATATTTTTCTGAGCTCGGGCAATCCGCCAATAGACGCATAAGGAACAATTTGTTCAACATTTAGATTAGAATATTTTTTAATCTCTTTTAAATAGCAAGGAACCCATTTATCCTCCCCATCCTCAATGAAATCTTTTTCATATCCAAAAGCAGACCCAATCGTCCCAATTAATTCCGCCTCATTTTTTGCTCGCCCAGACCAATAAAAAATACCCTCTGGTAAGAAGATTCTCTTACCTACCTCAGAGAAGGCTTTATATAGGGGAGTATTTTCAAGTAATTTAAAGTCCATAAATATTTCACTTTTATTTTGATTATTGAACAATTTATAATAAATTTTGTCTCTCTTAATAAAAATATTAATTCTACTAATAAATACTGAAATTTCTATAAAATATTTTAAAAAATCTGAATATCGTTCAAAAATCCTTATGATTTCATATAAAGAAATGATGATTGTTTAGTTATTTAAAATAAACAATTATTATATTTCTGAATTACTATAATTTATTTAATCATAATTCTGAAATACTATAATTTATTTATATTAGAAAAACTATTCAATATAAAGCAATGGATATGAGTAAGAATATGAATAATTCAAATAATTCAGAACCAAATAAACTTAAAGAAGATCCTTTTAAACAAAAATGGGATGAGTTTGTCAATAATTTAAATAAAGGATGGGTAGATTTTAAAAAATCGCTTGAGGATGAATCCAAAAAGAATTTAGAAGATTTTGAAAAGAGTAAAGAGAAGGTAGATAAATTTTTCCAAGATGTAAGAAAAGATTGGGAAAATAAGGTAGAACAATGGAAAAGTGATATTGAAAGACGTAATTTAGAGACAAAACAACAATGGGAAACCACTACTCAAAAAATCCAAAGAGACATGGAACTATGGAAAAAACAGAGAAGAGAAGATTTTAAAGAAGGCGTAAAATTGTGGAACAGATTTTGGATTAGAAGCTCTTATGCATTCCTTCTTTTCATAATCCCAATCTTGCTTATAATTATTGTTTTAGGATGGATTTTAACTAATGTATTTCAGATAAGCTTTTAATTCTTTGTTCTGAGTTGAATGAAAAAACCTAAATTAAGCAATTAATTATTTAAACCAAATTTATATTGTTTTCTTTCTAAATTAAAAAGTTATGAGAACCTTTCCTTCAAATATTAAGCGGATCGTGATTAAAGTCGGTACGCAAATGATCACTGATGGCGTTGCACAAATTTATTGCGATAAAATTGAATCATTTGTAAAGGAAATAGCCTCGTTAATAAAAGAAGGTTATGAGATCATTATAGTAAGTAGTGGTGCTATAGGCTCGGGTCTGGCCAAATTGGGATTAAAAGAAAGACCTTCTGATTATAAACAGCTACAAGCTTTGGCGGCCGTTGGTCAAATATACCTGATGAAAATTTATCAAGAAGAATTTAGCAAGTATGATTTGCATATAGGACAGGTTTTACTTTCAGCAGATGATATGAAAGATTCTACACGCCGAGCAAATACAAGAAATACGCTGCAAGTCCTTTTAGATAAAGGAATTATACCGATCATAAATGAAAACGATTCGGTTGCCATTGAAGAACTAAGTTATGGTGATAATGACAATCTCTCTGCATTGGTATCTATTTTACTTTTTGTTGATCTTTTAATAATTTTAACTGATGTAGAAGGGCTATGTGATAAGAATCCTAATATTCATGAGGATGCGAAAGTAATTACGCAAGTTGAAGAAATCGATAAGAAACTGGATCAATTAGTAGAAGATATAGATAGTGGGGTAAGTTTTGGAGGAATGAAATCAAAACTTGATGCTGCCAAAAAATTAACAAATATTGGGATTCCCACTGTAATCACCTCATTTAAAAGTAAAAACGTAAAAAAAATATTAGAAGGACAGGAGATCGGTACCTACTTCGTAGCTCAAAAGTAAATTTTTTTTAAATTAGCTTCTTTTATATCAATATTAGGATTTAGTAATTATTTTAGTGAAAAGGATTTTCTTATGTCAATTCAAGAGAAAATGGAAAAGATCGGTCAGCAAGCGAAGGATTCTGCATTTATTTTAAAAAATATTCCAACAGCTATAAAAAATAATGCATTACTTCGGATGGCTGATGAATTAGAGAATAATATATCGAAAATTATTAACGCGAATAAAATTGACCTTGAAAATGCTGAAAAAAAACATTTCGAACAAGCTAAAATTGATCGCCTCATTTTAACTGATAATAAAATTAATAAAATAGCAGAAAGTATTAAAGAAATAGCTGATTTTCCCGATCCTATCAATGAAATTATAAAAATGTGGCGCAGACCAAATGGAATGGATATAGGATTAGTCAGAGTCCCACTTGGTGTAATCGGAATTATCTATGAATCACGTCCTAATGTTACTGCTGATGCATCGACGTTGTGCATTAAAGCGGGAAATAGTATTATTCTAAGAGGCGGAAGTGAGGCAATCTACTCGAATATCGCGATAGCAGATATATTACATGAAGCTGCAATTCAAGAGGGATTACCAGAAAATTGTATACAAATCATTAAAGATACTGATAGAGCATATGTTGATGCG
This sequence comes from Promethearchaeota archaeon, assembly GCA_016839555.1. Classification (GTDB taxonomy): domain Archaea; phylum Asgardarchaeota; class Lokiarchaeia; order Sigyniarchaeales; family SOKP01; genus TEKIR-8. Next base: position 397,293 of record JAEOUA010000003.1, on the reverse strand, counting down.
ATGCTCAAGCTAAAGGATTATATTGATGTAATTATCCCGCGTGGAGGAGAAAGTTTAATACAAAAAGTAATTCAAAACTCTTTGGTACCGACCATCGAAACAGGAATAGGAATTGTCAGCTTATTCGTTAATTATGATGCTGATTTAGATATGGCAGATAAAATAATCATTAACTCCAAATGTTCATATCCTGCAGTATGCAATGCTTTAGATAAGCTATTAATTCACGAGGATATTAAAGATGAGTATATTCCAAGAATCGTTAAGTTGCTGCGAGAAAATGGTGTTGAAGTAAGAGGAGATCAACAAACACAAGATCTTGTTCCTGATATAATTCCTGCCACAGAAGAAGATTGGCGGGCAGAATATCTCTCCTTAAAAATATGTATAAAAGTGGTCAAAAATATTGAAGAAGCCATCAATATTATCACCAAATATGATTCAAAGCATACTGAATCGATTATAACAGAAAATTATAGTGATGCAAGAAAATTTCTCTATGAAGTCGATGCTGCTGCCGTGTATGTTAACGCTGCCACTCGTTTAACTGATGGGGGTGTGTTCGGTTTAGGAGCTGAAATTGGGATATCTACTCAAAAACTTCATTCACGTGGACCTATGGGTGTAGAACAGCTCACCACCACTAAATATATCATTTATGGAAGCGGGCAAATACGGGAATAATATATTATGATTTGAAATACTCTTTTATATAAATTAAAACTATAATTTCTTTTATTAATTCATTCAAATTAATAAAAATTTAACTAAAAACAAGAGATATATAAACAGAATTTTATTTCAAAAATTTACTTCTTCTAATCTTATCTCTTTTATTCAGTTGTTATTCGATAGAGTTCTTTATAAATATCTGATAAATCAGAAATTTTTTGTTGATCATTTTGTTGAAGATAATATTCGACAAACTTCACTAATCCTTCCCTATCATTAATCCATTGAAGAAAATTTATAACTTCTTGGGTTATAATTGGATTGACTTTAGGTGTAGATATAGCGTCTGCTCTAATTTGAGTCATTTGCTCAATTGGTTCTTCAGTTTTTTCTTTTTTCTTCCCCAGAAGCTCATCTATTATATCCTGATATTTTTCCGCTACATCACTTTTTCCAATTGAATTCGCCATTTCAATAAGTTCTTTAGCATATTCTATTGCTTTTTCTTTCTTCCCCTTATCAAGGTTTTTCTTGAATTTATCTTCTAATTTTTTTATTTTTTTCGAAATCTTTTCCGTTTGAGCGTCTTTGCCAGGTTTGACTTGTTTTTGGCTTGAATCCAAGTATTTTAATTTAGACGTATCATTCAACGCAACTGCTGCTCTAGCTACCATTGGATACGCATTATGCATCCAACCTTTTGCCTTATTGTCAATATGAGCAATTAAATATTTATCTCTTTCCGCAGTCGCTGCTCCAATTAAATGTCCTTTTTTCTGTCTGTTTGTGCCCACAAATCTTTCTGGCTCCATTTGTAAGATTGAATATTTGACTCCATCCATAACAACAAACTGTGCATTTCCGCTAGCCCAACTCGCTAAAAAGCCCTTAATATCTTCCTTAACTTTCCAATTATCTGTTGAATATTCTATTTTTCCATTATTCTTAAGCACAAGAATCTTATCCACGTAAGAATAGCTTTTCTGAAGAGTCTTTAATACGTTTTTATAATCAACCATAATTTAACTCATTAGTGGATTAAATAATTATATTATAATTATATTTTTAAAATAGTAATTATTAAATTTTTGTATAATCTTCGTTCTTTTCTCATTAAAATTTTGATGGAAATTATAAAGTAAAAACAATAATTTCATAATTAGAAAAAAATTACCACATACATGATTGATATTTTCTTTATATCATTCGTGGTAGCGCTGACAGGAGCTTTAAGTCCTGGTCCCGTTCTTACTTTTACTATTTACAAGTCTTTAAAAAGTGAGAAGGGTTATTTAGCAGGATTATTTATTACATTAGGGCATGCTACCTTGGAATTAGTATTAATTATTGCGTTATTATTAGGGGCTTCCTTTTTTTTGCAAAATGCTTATGTATATACCACAATTGGAATTGTCGGCGGAATATTATTAATTGTATATGGTATTGTGGTTATAAAAAATACTTATAATAATCCAATTGAAGTAAGTTTTAGTGATATGAAGGAAGAAGATATGAAAGGCTTTAAGGGTAATAGCTTTTTAGGCGGTATTATTGTAAGCCTTTCGAACCCCTTCTGGACACTGTGGTGGGCGGGAATTGGGCTTAGTTTAATGGTTCAATTAGATGTCAGCTTTCAAAAACCTCTGGGTATATTATTTTTCTTTCTTGGTCATGAATTGGGAGACCTCATCTGGTTTTGGCCAATTTCAGTATTTGGTTATTTAGGAGGTAGAACGCTGAATCCCAAGGTTTATCGATGGGTATTAATTATTTGTGGGATTTTTATGATTTTCTTCGGAAGCTATATGGCGTTAAAGGTATTATTCTTTCCGAACTATAATTTGTTCATAATTTTTTAATACTTTCTTTCGAAAGCCTTGTTCTTTATTCTTTTCTTTCACTATAAAAATACTTTTTTAAATCCCTGAGTTCAAATATAAAAAATGAAAAATTTATCTATTTATTCCTCAACCGCTTTATTTGTTTACCTAATTCGGGAAATATAATATCATATGCAATATATAAGTAAGGAGCTCCTTGGTTTACTAAAAAGATTACTTCAAATAATAAAAATATCGGTCCTGTTGGGCGAATTCTCGAAACAAATAATGGAAATTCCATAAAAAATGATTCAGCACATCCCACAACAAATACATAGCCTATCGTTTTTGGATTTTTTCTTTTTACTATATTAGTACCATAAAGTATCGCTAAGATTGAGTATCCAACAAAAAAATTAATAATCCACACTAATAATTGAGTTTGCATATGCCTTACTGTATGAATTATAGTATCATCAAAAGGAATCAATAAAGTAAGAAGTGGGATTGCCATCCATGCACCAAAATAAAATAGCGTATAAAAAGCAATTTCCTTTCGATCTTCCTTGGTAAGATCTTCTTCTGAAGATTTCTTGGAAATCTTTTCATAAATAATCCACATCCATGGAAAGGCAAATAAACTATATGAAATACACATCATAAAGTCACAGCTAAGTTTTTTCCAAAAGAATTCTCCCAATGGGTGCGGCATTTGAATATCTCTGATCCAATATTCACGAATAAAGGTTCCTGGGGGATAATTAGCATTCAAAGGTGTATTCCACCACCATACAGCATCAATAAAATATACGATAACTCCACATATAAATCCAAAGGAGAGTGCCGCCCATTTTTTATTTTTTATTAAAAAAAAGAGCCAAACACCAAGAAATATAGCGTCAAATAATACATAATCATATTGAAAAAATCTGGTTGGCTCACTAAACGATTCTAACTCCCCTATCATAAAAATACCCTACTATAGAAATTAAATTATAATTAATAAAAAACTTGCTCCTAAGAAATAATAATCAAATATTATTAATAATTAAATGAAGCATTCTCTTTTAAATATAGGCAAAATAATCTTTTAAGATAATATAAGTGTCAAATATTCGAGAATATTTAATAAAGAAAAAATTAACTAAGTGGTTCTGAGAAATAATACATGTCAGTATTAGGATCGAGGAATTCGTTCTGGCACGCAGGGCAGCTGTTATATTCCGAGAGCCAGAAATAAATACATAAATAATGAAAGTATGTTCCACAATAAGGGCATTTAATAAATCTATCCTTTTTAAGGTCAATATTCTTATGGCAAATGGCACATTGTACTCTTGTAGAAGAAATTCCTTCTTGTATTTTAATTTTTTCGCCTAGAACTTCTTCTAATTTAGAGATTTCTGATTCATAGAGATTTTGTTGAGTTTGTAATTGCAATATTTTTTCTTTTAGAGTAATAATGCGTTCTTTTATTTCTTTTTGGCTCAACTTACCAAAAAGATAACCAGATAGGGCATAATTAAGAGCTAATTCTTGATCTCTCCGATTTTTTTTTGAAATTTCAGAGAGTCCTCTAAAAAGAGCATTTTCTTTTTCAATAATATTATCAAAATTTTTAAAAATTTTCATAAGATACTGATTTAAAAGGAAGCTTGCTTGCTGTTTTGTTCTATTAAAGTTTGTTTCCCATTGCTTAATGATCTGAATTTGATTTAAATTTTTTTTATTATATTCTTCAAATTTCTGATAGACTTCATCCTTCATTTGTATAATTTGCGTCTGATAAGTATTAAGTATATCCTCTATTTCTTTAAACTGCGGAAAATCATCTTTTAATATTTTGGCGAATTTATCTCGATAATTTGCTAGTAGTTGATTGATTTCATCCCTTTTTCCTTCAGTGAAGGTTCTTAAATCATCCTTTAACCATTCGTTTTTAACAGTCTTCAGATAAAAAACAAAATCTTCCTTTCTTCTTTCTATATCCTCTAAAAGAGATGCAAATATTTTTTCATAATTATTTATTATATGGCCAAAAGGTCTTAGAAAAAGTTTATATTCAGAGATTAACTCCTTTAAATTTTGTATTTTTTTATAAAATAATTCTATTTTATTTTTATACTCTAAAATGAGGTTATTAAGCTCATTTACAGGTTCTTTCTCAGTACTTTTAATTTTATAATTCTCTTCCAACTCTTTTATATAATAATCTACAAAATTAGGTAAGAAATTGCTTACTTTTTTATCAACCAAAGCTTTTAAATTATATTCTTTCTCCTCTTTATCGATTAAATTATATTTTTTTTCTATTTCTCTTAATTTTTCAATATAATCCGTTAATTCATCCATGATAAAGTCTTTAATAATTGATTGCATGAATATTTTTAAGTTTTCTATTATATTTTTTCTTTCCGGCTTGCTTATATTTTCATCATATTCTAATTCTTCTAAAAAATTATTAAGAGACAAAAGATATACTAATTCTTTGCCAATAATTTTGTTTACTTGTTCTGATGAATTAAAATAATCAATTAACATTTTAAATTCAAATTGTATTTCCACTTCCTTTTTGGATAAAATTCCTTTAGATTTTAGCAAAGTGCCATAATTCTTTAAATAATTGAAAAGATCTGAAATCTCTTCCCATTGTAAGCAATTCTCTGGTAAATCTTTTAATTTGAAGCGAGAATTTTTAATTTTATTTGTTTGATAGAATAAATAGGAAGAATAATGATAACTCTGTGGTTTGGTGCCTAACGAATTCTTAAGTTCTTGCTGGGATTGATTTAATTTTTCTTGTAAATCAAAAATTTCTGAAGAATAATTCTGTAAATATTCATTTTTTTTAAAAAAACGTTTCGTATTTTGAATATTTAAATTTAAATTTGAAAGATTTGTAGCAATGTGGTTAATCTCTTTTATTAAATCAGATTTTAAATAAAAAAAATCCTCACACTCTTTAAAACTTGGTTCCTTATTGTTAATTAGATAAAATTCTATAAATTTATCAAGATTTGAAATATAATCATAATATATAGTTAAAATTTTTGTCGGAAATGTATTTTCAAGTAATTCTTTTACTTTATTATCATCTAAATAATCGTCTTTATATCTCGAGATTTGTTTTTTAATATCTAAAAGTTCTTGCTTTGAAAATCCGTGTATCTCTCGAAATCCTGCAAATTCATTATCTATAAGCTTCAATTTTATTTCATTTTGGGATGTTAAGCTGATTATATATAAAAATAGTTCACAAAATAAAATTTTTATTGTTTTTTCTTATTTAAGTGTTCTTTTTTGAAAAATAATATACTTTTAATAAATTTTATATTGGGTATTCTCTGATTTAGTTGAAAATCTATTTTTATGGCGTCTAAAACTTTCAAATACTATAATAATATAATCATAAGATAATTCTTTAGGGATCTATTAAATTATTATGATAAAATTAAAAATATAAAGTAGATTTATTTTATTAATTAAAAATACACATTAATATTTTCAAGATTAAATTTAAAAATGTCTCAAGAAATTATCGTTCCCGGCGCCGCATCAGTTGCAATTAAATGTAAGGATGGAGTAGTATTAGGAAGTGATAGAAGGGCTATATGGAATTATACTGTAACTAATAAATCAACCAGAAAAGTCTTTTCAGTGACTAATTATATAGGGATTGCCTGCTATGGTCTTATAGGTGATTTTCAAATGATTACAAAAATCCTTAGGGCACAAGCGAAGCTTTATAAATTTGAAGCTCATGAACGAATTTCGACGAAAAGTATGGCAAAACTATTATCAAACTATTTATATTCTAGGAAAATGGCTCCGTTTTATACAAACTTATTAATTGCTGGGATGGACACGGATGGTCCCAAATTATATACACTTGATGCTATTGGGAGTTTAATTCCAGAAGATTATGGGGCTGCAGGCACCAGTATGCTTTTATCTATGGGAATCTTAGAAGCAGAATATAAAAAAGATTTAACTGTTGCAGAAGGAGAAAAGCTTATAGAAAAAGTGATTAGAAACGCAATGAAAAGAGATGCAATGTCAGGAAATGGTATCGATATATTGGTAATAACCGCTGATGGAACAACAGGGAAATTTTTAGAAATTAAAGAGATAGGGGAATAAGTTCTTTTTATAATACTTTAGAATTACTCATTTTTTAGAAAATTTTTTTCAAGGAAAAAAAATATTTTAGAGTTAAAATTAAATTATAAGGTTATTAATATATTTTCTAAAGGTAGAAACTTGTAATTGGAAAAATATTCACCCTACTCGATAAGAAATATAAGAACTTAATAACAGTTGGAATTTATTTTTTTCTTTTGTGATTCATTATTAATGAAATCTAAATACTTGAAGCTAAGTATAATTTTATGTCATTATTAAAACGTTATTTTTAATAAAAAATCGTCAATACATAAAAAATTCAATTTTAATCTATTTAGCTAACTTTAATTTGAAACTTAAATTTTTTATAGTACACTATAAGGATCTTTTTAAACTTTTTCTCTCCTTTTTTATTCAAAATTAATTATGGAAATTTGGAAAAATATTAAGTATTCTGTTATCTGGATATATAATACCGATTTAATAATTTTATCAAATTTTTATTTAATACCAATTATACCATCAACTTGCTAACCTATGAATAGATCTTTTCATACTTACCATTTCAATAATTATTATATAATAAATTGTGATAAAAAATTAGGTATGATCTTATTTACTTACATTTGAAAATTTACTTAATTGAATAATTTCATAAAATTTTTGTCGAAATTTTTTTTAATCTAACTCAACACTATCTTATCAAAATGCCATAAAGTTTAAATATCTCTTCAGATATAATACTATCTAAGAACATAAAAAAAAAATTAAAAAAAAAATTAAAAACTTAAATTTTAATTAAAATTTAATAATAAAATGGAGGAATAAAAATATGGCAAAGAAAAAACATACATTTGCTTGGAGTCCGATTCGTAGATTAATGAAACAAGAGGGTGCAAGCATTGTGGCTCGAGATGCGGTTGATCTGTTAATTGATCATTTAGAGAAAAAAGCAGAAAGTCTCACATCATCTGCAAAGAAATTCACAATGCACGCAAACCGCAAAAAAATTACCAAGAACGACCTACTCTTAGCATTAAAATACGAGTAAAAATTTTTAAAATATTTACAATCTTTTTTTTCCTATTTTAATAAATTAAAATAATAATAGAGTGGTTTTTTTTCCATATAATTTCATTCTTAATTTATTTCTAAATTTCGAAAATTTTATTTTTCTTACTAATTAAAATCTTATTAAGAGAGGTATTCTAAAAGGTAAGAGCATTTTTAAAGTTGTATTATAATTATTTTATTAGATTAAAAGTATTTATTGAAAAACATTCAGAAAATTATATATATAGATTTTTAAAGTAGGATCTTTATCTGTTAAATAAGAATTCGAAAAAAAAGATATAGGGAAAGGGGATAGAAAATCAAGAAATCAAAAGAAATAAGGAAATCAGTGATTGAGAATTTTTTGGAAAATACGAAAGAGGCGTATTTTGAGAGTAATGTAGATGGAATTTTTACTTATTGTAATCCCGCAGGCGCTCAACTATTAGGATACACTCCTGAAGAAATCATTGGAACTTCATACGAAGACTATATGACTGAGGAAAATGCAGAAGAAACATATCAAATATTTAATGAAGTGTTTAGAACAGAAAAATCTCGAATTTATTTTCAATATAGATTTATTACTAAGGATGGAAATGAGATATATTGTGATTCTTCTATTTATTTACGATATGATGAAGAGGGAAATAAAATTGGTTTTGCTGGCTTCCTTAGGGATTATACGCAGAGAGTCAAGATGGAACAGAAATTAAAAAAAGCAGATAAAATCTTAAAAAACTCAAAAGAGGGGTATTTCGAAGTAGATTTAAAGGGAAATTTCACTTATTTTAATCCTGCTGTATGTGATTTGTTAGAATATACTCCTGAAGAACTGAAGGGGATGAATTATAGAAATTATATGACTGAAAAGGGAGCAAAAAAGACTTTTAAAAAATATAATGAACTTTATAGAACAGAAAAATCTCATACTAACTTCCAGTATAAACTTATTAATAAACAAGGCGAGACATTATATTGTGAATCCTCTGTATATTTGAGATATAATGAAGAGGGAAATAAAATTGGTTTTGCTGGATTCGTTCGAGATGTGACTTCTCAAATAGAGACAAAACAACAATTAAAGAAATCAGAAGAAAAATTCAAAAAAATTATTCAAACTTCACTAGAAGGATATTTTGAGGTTGATTTAAAAGGAGATTTTACTTATTTTAACCCCGCTTTATGTGATATGTTGGGATATTCATCTGAGGAAATGATGGGAATGAATTATCGAGAGTATATGACCCATGAAAAAGCAAAAGAAACCTTTGAAATTTTTAACGTAGTGTTTAGAACGGAAAAGTCTCAAAAAAATTTCCAATATCGAGTTATTAGTAAAAAGGGAAGAACATTATACGGTGAATCCTCTATATCTCTACGCTATGATGAGAAGGGAAATAAAGTAGGATTTTCCGGATTTGTAAGAAATGTCACTGATAAAGTTGAAGCGGAAAAAAGACTGAAAACATCAGAACAAAAATATAAAGAGGCCTTTAATCGTGCAGAATTTTATCGGGACATTCTTGCTCATGATATGAGTAACATCCTCAATAGTATAAAATTCTCTTTCGAACTTATAGAGATGGGAACTACACAGAATAAGGATGTTGGAGATATAGAAGAATTAATTGAAATTATTGAAAGACAAATAGATCGCGCCTCATCTTTGATCTCAAATATTAGAAGACTTTCTGCCATAGAAAAAGAAGAATTAATAATAAAACCTGTTAAAATTAATGAAGTATTAAAAAAATCAATTAAAAGCGTAAAAAATCATTATATAAGTGGCAATATCTCTATGGACTTTACTCCCTTAGATCAAGATGTAGAGATCTATGGGGGAGAATTCCTAATTGATGCATTTGAAAATATCTTAATTAATGGAATAGTTCATAATAAAAGCGAAGTAAAAAGGTTATGGATAAATGTCTTCGAGCTTCAAAAAGAAGAGAATACTTATGTAAAAATAGAATTTAAAGATAATGGAATTGGCATTCCAGATAAACAGAAGGAGCAAATCTTCAGCCGTGAGTATAAACATAAAAAAACCAGTGGAATGGGAATAGGATTATCTCTTGTAAAAAAAATTTTGAAGGAATATGGGGGGCAAATAGATATAGAGAATAGAATCCCAGGAAATTATAAAAAAGGAAGTAATTTTATTGTCTTTTTAAAAAAATGTAAGATTAATAAATAATAATATAAAATAATAAAAAGATATAAAATTTTAAAAAGTATATCTTCAAAACCTTAATTATTTTGTTCTCCTTCTAGGATTCAGACTTATTTTTTAGTTTATAAAAATTCTATTGTTTTCTATATATTTTTTAGTTTTAGAACACTTATTTAACTAATATCATTAAATTGGCTAATAAAATTAAACCTGATTAGTGAAACAATGGTTATTGAAAAAGTTTATTATGAAAACAAAGAGATCTTAGAATGGAAATGGGCCTCCAATAATAAGCTTATTCCAAAACCCTTTTATACCTCCTGTTTTCTTGTTGATGGACTACTTATCGATGCGGGAGCACCAGCATGTATAAATGATTTAAGAGAATTTATCACCGATGAATTGAATGAAAAAGAGATAAATTTGTGTATTTTGACACACACTCACGAAGATCATTGTGGTGGTGCCCAAATGCTCCAAAGAGAATTCAATATTCCAATATATGCTCATGAAAAAGCAATAGAAATTCTAAAAAAAGAATCTACTTATCCAGAATATCGACAAATTACGTGGGGGGAAAAAAGATTACCAGTAAAGACTAAAATTTTACCTTCCACGATTAAATCTGGTTCTCTGGACTATGGATTTGAGATATTTCCAATGCCGGGCCATGCGCCAGATCAAATCGCATTAATAGAAAAAACACAAGAATGGGCATTTGTTGCAGATGGAATACAACCCAAATATAAAATGCTCTTCGGAGCATCAAGCGACATCCAAGAGGATATCTCAGTTATTTATGATTCAATAAAAAATTTATATAACTTTACTGAACATATGAAAAACCTTAAAATTTTTATCAGTGGACATGGTCTCTATAAAGGGAGAGAATTTTTAAAAAAAAGACTAAGGGAGATTAATGAGTTACATCAAAAAATCCATCGTTTATATAAGGAGGAAGTAAAAAATTATAATAATAGGCAGCGAGTTTTAAAAAAAGTTCTAAAAAGAGCTTTTAAAAGAGAAACTGTTATAGGAAAGTTAACAAAAGGAGATTTAAGCACAATGAACTTGATAAAATCTCTCCTTAAATGGCCGCTATAATTAAGTTTAAAAAAAAAATCATTAAAAACTAATTTTAGAAACATAAATCTTTTCTAATCAATAAAGATTGCTTAAAAAAGAAAAATATAATCATATTTATTAATGCTAAAGCAATATTAATTAAACCTTAGTGTTTCCAATAAATTTTTATTATTGTATTTTAAAACAATTAATCCAAATAGTATATTAATAACAATATATATTTTATCTCGAAAACTAAATTATACTATAGAATAAATGTTTTTATAGTGTATTATCATGGCTGATGATATTGAGATTGAGTCTCAACCTACCAATGGTAAGACAAAAAGAATCCTATTCCAAGCTATGGAATTGATCATGAACAACCTTCAAAAAAATATGGAGCATATTGATCAAAATTTCAAATACACGCAAAAATTTATAAATATTATTCATGATGGGATAATTAATAATCGCAGATTCTTTCTCCTCGCCTCAGGAAGAAGTGCCTTTATTTTACAATGTTTTGCAACGCGATTAGTGCATTTAGGGGCAGAAGTTCATATGATTACGAATTTAGGACATATCCCCGCTCTTAGAAAAAAAGATATTTTAATTGTGCTTTCTGGTTCGGGTACCACATCTATTGTTGTCAGTTTATTAAAAACTTATGTAAATACAATAAAACCTCATGCAATAGTATGTATAACCAGCCACCCAGAGACCGTAGTTGGGCGTATCGGTGATATCACTATTAAAATCCTTGGTAGAACTAAAAAGGATCGAGATGAGGAAAATCATGCGGTTCTCACGCCTGAAGGTACGCAATTCGAACAGATTGCATTTACTTACCTTGATGCGATTGTAGCAGAATTGGCAATAAAAATGGGCAAAACTAATGAAGATTTATTAAAACAACATTCACAACCTACTTAGGTATTTTTTTTCTTATTTCTTTTTTTTATAATAATAAATTTAATTATTTTGAGTTGCAATATTATTATTTGTGCCCATTTATAGTGTTTCTATGAGAATTCAAAATTTCAATGAGTAGGAATCTCCAAATGGGCACACATTCTAAATCTTTTAATATTAAAGGCTAAATTATAAGATTATATTTTTTAGAAAATTGAGAAATTCATTAAAGGTTTAAACCAATTTTATAATTATATCTAAAACATTAAATATTTATTTTTAAAAATATAAGTTGATTAATATTGAAACCACCTATATGTGAAGTATGTTCTAAAAGAATGGGAGAGAATGATGAATGCAAGCTTTTGTATTTTAAAAAAGGACCAAATGATTTGAAGTGGGATAAAAAAGCATCAAAACTTGGCTTTACAGGTCATCCTCCTTATGCCGCTTGGTTTTGCCCGAAACATTTAGAAAAAGCTCAAAACTTAACTCACTTGACACTCCCAGAAGCGATAAGGATCTTAAAGAAAGATTTTGGTTAAGGGATTTTTTTTAGTACAATAGTAATTATTTTCATAAAAAATATTTATGACAGATTGGATTGCAGTATGGAATAAGGAGATTGAAGAAAGAAAGAAAAAAATAAGAAAAATAGTAAATACTAGACATAATGATATTGAAGAATTAGGAAATTATTTTCAAAATTTAATAAAAAAATGGAAAATTGAATATTTATTGGAAGATAGAGATTTATTTTATTTTAATTATTACTTTAGCCAAGAATTCAATCAAGATTTTGAATTTTATAAACCTCTTCCATTGCCAAATAATGAAATAATATCTATATGTACAAAAATCATTAATGATATTTTTAAGTATAACCTTTTTCATGATTATCAAATATTTACCATCAGACATCCATTAACAGTTATTAATTTAGAAAAACAAGAAGAAGAGTATATTTATTATGAAAAGGATTTTGTAAAATATATTATTGGTTTATTTCATCAGCATCTTTTTGCGCTTGAACATCTTAATAAATACTTACTCTCAGATATATGGAAAACCAAAAAAATTCCGAAAAAGAGAAGTTTATTTTTTGCTTTCTTTCTAATAGCATTTCAAGAACTATTTAATCAGCTAGAGCCATGGATTAAAAGCCTAGTTTTTATTGAATATTATCGAGATATAGAAAGTTTTAATAGGCCCTATAGATACGATTCAGTTGGTGCCCAATATTCATTAATTGCATTTTTATATGCTCTTTGGAGTATAACAACTCAATTTCTTCTTAATGATAGAAGACAAATATTCTACAATATTAGAAATTCTCTTATAACTAGGTGGGTCCAATATGAATTAGAAAAAGATCATTTAAATTTATTAAGAACTCGATATGAAGCAGAAATTAATAAATTTTTAAAAAATGCTGAAAATCTTGAGAAAGAATTAGACATGAAATATTATAACCTAGATGAGAACCAATTGAGAATAAAGAAACAATTAGAAAGAAGGGTTTATGATCGAAAGCATCCCAATGCATATAAACTCGATCCTCTTTATTCTTTGAAAATTCCAGAATTAACTCCTGAAGAAAGCAAGAGATATGGGAAATTTAAAATCGAAAAAAAAGAATCGAAACAAAACCTATATGGAATTCCAATAGAACATTATGTAAGGCATACAATTTTTCAAGAAATAGATGGAGAGTGGGAATATGTATTAAGTCATACAATATATAGATGGGAAAAAGAAATAGAACATGGAAAAGAATATGAAACAAAAGACGTACCCTTAATTCCATATATGTATGTGGATGAAAAAGATAAGATTTTTTATATAGAAACGGAAAATGGAACATTATATATATCTTTAAATCTAAGAAATTGGTTTGATTGGCATGTAAGACCAGAGGAAAGACCATATAGAAATAGAATTGCAAAACTAAGGAAATTTAAAATTCCAAATTATATATGAAATACTAACAAAAATTAAGAGAAAGATATAAAAGAGGACCCAAATAATATTCTCTAGGAAGTAGATTGATTCAAAAATAATTATATAAAAAGAAATTTATCTTAATGAGTGTGAATATTAATGGAAAAACCTATTAATATTTTTCAATTAGAGGGTTCAGAATATGAAATGGGCTTTAAGCAAGGAGATCATTTTAAAAATCAAATCACATCATTATATAATAATCTTACTCACTCCGACGAGTTCTTAGCCTCAAAACCTTTCATTTTACCGAAATTCATGTTTATCAAGTTAGCGAATAGTTTTGCTTCCAAAATGATAAAAAATTCTATTAAACAAAATTTACCCTCTCAATGGGAATTTTTAAAAGGCTTAAGCAAAGGAGCAAATCTATCTATAAATAAAATTCTATTCCTTCAAGCTATAGATTCATTAGGTACACAAATATCTAATTATTATATAGAAAATCATATTAAATTTTCGATTAATAATTGCAGTGCTATCGGTATTACCAAGGAACGCTCGGAAACCGGAAGTATTTTTATGATAAAAAATTGGGATGGCCCCGAATTTTTGGCTGAAAATATCATTTTTCGCAGAATACGGTCTTCTGAAGGAAATAAACATCATACAATTAGCTCTGGAGTGAATGGTTTAGTGGGAATTAATAATGGTATGAATGATAAAGGACTCTCAATTGTATATAATTATGCTTATCCTCTAAATATTGGCAAAAAAGGTATCCCTCCAATGCTTTTAATCCGAGCTGCTTTAGAACAATGCAGTACGGTGAAAGAAACTGTAAAAGTCTTCGAGAATTATCCCCGATTAGGTGGGGCAAATATTATGGTTGGAGATAAAATAGGAGATCTTGCTGTTATAGAATCAAGTCCATCAAATATAGAAGTACGTAGAGAAGGGGTTCATGGAGAAAGAGACTTTTTGATCTGTACAAATCATTATATTACGCTTGCTATGCAACAAATTGAGGTTCCTCGGAATGCCGTCTATAATGAGAGTTCACCAGAATACCTTCGGGGAAAACCAGTTCATAAATCATCTATCCTTCGCTATAAGAATGCATTTGATATTTTAAAAAATGAAGCACCATCTAAGATCTCATTAGAATTCCTAAACAAAGAAATTCAATGTAGTCATGGTCCCGAGAATAAGCCATCCGAATATACCATCTGCAACCATGGACAAGAAATATCAACGGGTTTTGGAATTATGATTGATATTAAAGATAATCACTTTTATGCTACTTATGGAAATCCATGTCAAGGAAAAATGATTGATTTAAGTGAGACATGACTTATTTTATGCTTTAGCTCCTTATTAATATAACTAATATTCATTAATTATATTTAATCACTTAAATTAAAATTAAATCTATACATTATTTTATTAAATTATTCGATTAAATAAAGTTAAGATTTTTATTTTTTAACCAAAATGAGTGATACTAACTCCAAAAAACCTCTTGTTGCAGTTATGAAAGGTAAATCTCCAGAGGAAAATTATTTAGAAGGAATTGATAAACTTGGAGGAATTTCTCAATATATAAAAGAAGGAGATAATGTCTTTCTAAAAATTACTCTGAGAGTTCCTTTGGGTTATCCTATGAATTCTAATATGGATCTTGTCAAAGAAGTTATCTATTCCTGTAAAAAAGCAGGCGCAAATAAGATATTTATAGGCTCATTTCCATCTGAAAAAATTGCTCTCAAATTATTTGATGATTTAATGGGTTTAGAGAGTTATTTTAAAACTCTGGGGGCAGAATTTGTTTATTTAGATAATAGCGATTATTATAATCAAAAATTAAATGTAAAAAATTTAAAAGATCTAAAAGCGGATTCATTAAAAGATATAAATATTGGCGAGAAAAAAATAAAAGTACCTGAAGTTATTACTAACTCCGATAAGATTATTGTTATCACTCAAGTTAATATTAATCCTTTATTTATGTGCGATCTTTCTCTGATTAATTATTTTTCAATATTACCTGCGAAATTTAGAGATATAAAGTATGATAATAATATATTAAATGAAGAAATTGTTAAAAATGATCTATTTAGACAAGATCTTATCTCTAATATTTTAAATACATATGCCATAAGAAAACCAATATTGACAATAAACGATGTATTTTATGTTTTAGAAAAGGCTGGTCCCTTGATTTATAGAGATTCAAACTTAAAGAAGACTAATGTGTTAATTATGGGCACTGATCTTATCTCCGTTGATGTTATAACGCTCCGATTTTTAGGATTTGATGTGTTTAAAAATGATCTATTATCAAGAGCATTTGAAAGATCATTAGGACCCGAACATATTTCAGATATTAAATTAATTGGTGAAGATTTAGGGAAAATCTCGATTAAATTAAATCAGTCTTGTCTAAAATTGGAGGATATTAAGATTCCCAACATCTTTGTAAATTCTGGTAAGATTTGCTCTGGCTGTTTCCTGAAAGCATATCATCTCCTTAATTTTATGAATTCTAGAATGATAAAGGATGTGAAATATATCCCAAATCATTCCTTTTTAGTTGGATTAAACCCTCCAGAACCACAATTTAACAATAATGTTATTGTATTTGGAGATTGTGCGATTAAATCCACTAAAAACTATAAATTTTATACTAAAATCAAAAAAACACTTCTTAAAAAAAAGGAAAAGGAAGTAAAAAATAAGAATATCTTGACCCTCTCAGGATGTCCACCAGATTTTAAAAACTGTTTAAAACAAATATTTGAATATTATGATAAAAGTGATTTACCAAATCTTAATTACCTTATGAGGTCTCTGAGAACCTCTAATTTTTTTGAGTACAATAAAAAATTAAACAAATGGGAGGATCTTTAATGGAAAAACTATTTTTAGATAATTGGTTAAAAATTCTTAACTTTAATAAAAAATATTCCCCTTCTGAGGGGGAATTTTATTCAGAACAAGTAAGATTGCCATTTACACCTATTAGAATAGAAGCTAAATTACTATATAATATATCCAAACTTCTTTATTCAAGATTTATTAATGATCAACAAAATATTGTTGATCTAATAATATCTAATGATGAGGAGGATATTTTAAAGATATTTTTTTATAACACTGATACGGCAGGGATTCATAAATCCTTTAAGGACATCGATCCAGATATTATAAAGCTTCGTAAATATCCAATTCAAAACATAGATACCTTTTTTGATGAATTGCAAGATGAAATTTACTCCCAAACGAATTCAAGTATATCTCATATTAGAATAATGAAAGATAAGGCATTAAAATTAATAAATAACCTCATAGAAAATATTGGACAATTATCCTTGAGAGATTTCATCAAAAAATTTATTGATGTGTTTCAGCATATAGTAGAAAATGAATTGTTTTATATTTATCCAGAACCAAATATTATGAATTTTTTAAAGGAAATTATAAATTTCCTTGCTGATTTTAAATTGTCTAATATCTTTTCATATTTAATAGATCTTTTACCAAAATTAAATATTTCAATAATTTTATTTTCAGAAGAATTTACTTTTATTATTATAATAAGAAATGAGAAGGATAAGTCCAATTTATCTAATTTAAATTTTCAGATATTATTACCGGAAGAACTCGAGTTAGAATTTAAAAATCTTAAAGAAAATCAAATTATCAAACTAGTTCATAAAACATTTGCACCTTATAATACTTTTTTATTTTATCAAAACCATATCTTAAAAATAATAGAGGATTTATTTGAACTGGAAATCCCCCTTGATATAAATAAAATAAAGTTGATTCTTCAAAAGCTATTATACGGATATAGAAGCTTTGAAATTAATTGGTATAGAGACTCTAGACCGATAATCTATAACCCAATTTTGAGATGGATAATTCGAATTATGGGGGTTAACTATAACTTGAAAAAGTTTTCCCATTGGGGCATCTCTGAATTCATTTTTAACAATTTTAATTTGAATTTTGGATTAAATAGTAAAATAATTGTAATTTTCACTGATTTACAAGATTTAGCTAAGAAAAATATTAAAAATATAGAAAAGTCTCTTAGAATAGGGTTTCAAAAAGCAGTTTTATTTCAAATCGAAAATAATGCTTTAACTAATATTGAATCCTTACTAAAGAACGATATCCTTAAAAATTCAGAGAATTTTTCTCTTAAACATATAAGAAATAAATTGAGTAAGAAATATGGATTTATTAGCGCGGTAATTTCAGTTGATAAAAAAGTTATAGAATCCTTTTTCAATAAAATTATTTTTAAATTCTCAAGATTTACCTTATTTTCAAAAATTTCTTTAATAAGGACATTTAGAAAAACAAAATATTTTGATATCTATCCTAAAGTTCCGATCTATACATTTCTCAAAAAAACTCAATATTTCTATATGATCAAAACGTTCTTACAAGTTTTTATTGATAAATATGAATTTTAACTAAATTAATATATAAGCTCGAAAATATTCATTTTTAAATGGGGTTAAAATCAGGCTCAAATTAGATTCAAATTAAGAAGAATTTACTTAAAATAGTTATTTTAAATATCCCTTTGTTTTAAGCATCTCTGCCATCAAAATAGCACCACCAGCAGCACCACGTATAGTATTATGGCTTAGACTTACAAATTTATAATCAAAAACGTTATCCTCTCTTAATCTTCCAACAGTTAGAGCCATACCCTTATCGTTATTCCGATCTTTTATCGGCTGTGGGCGATCTTCATCCTCTAAATAAATAATCGGTTGTTTTGGAGCAAATGGAAGACCTAATTCCTGAGGTAATGCCTTAAAAGTTTTCCAAATATTGATTATTTCTTCTCTATTGGGGATTCTATCTTTAAATTTCATATTAACTGATGCTGTATGTCCGTCTCTTACTGCCACTCTCGTACATGTGGAGCTAATTTGTATGGAATCATCATTAATAATCCCTTTTTCTCCTACTTTACCGAATATTTTCAAAGGTTCTTTCTCTGTTTTTTCTTCTTCTCCCCCAACATAAGGAATAATATTATCCACCATATCTAATGATGCAACACCAGGATATCCTGCTCCTGATACAGCCTGAAGAGTGGTGATTATAAGTTTATCGACTTTATAATTTGCTTTCTCTAAAGCATAAATTGCAGTCAAATAACTTTGTAAAGAACAATTAGGTTTTACTGCAACAAATCCTTTTAAAAAACCTCTATTTTTTTGCTGGATGGGAATCACATCGGAATGATGGCTGTTAATTTCCCCAATTATCATAGGTACATCGGAAGTCCATCGATGAGCTGAATTGTTGCTAATGACTGGTATTCCTTTTCTAGCATATTCAAATTCCACTTCCTTTATCATATCTTTTGTGGGCATATTGATGGCAGAAAATACAAAACTAACATCTTCGGGAATAGCATCATAATCTTGGACATCACGTACTTTTAAATCTTTTAAACTTTCTGGAATTGGAATAGGCATTTGCCATTTAGGCCCAGCGGCTTTCTCATAGGTTTTACCTGCTGATCTTGGTGATGCAGCGACATCAATTATATCAAACCAAGGATGGCCTTGAAGTAATTGGAGATAATTTTGACCTACTATACCAGTCGCTCCAAGAACTCCAATTTTTAATTTTTCCATGTGATTCTTTACTCCAATTTTTAATTGAAATATTAGTTGGAAGTAATTTACCATTTCTTCTATTTAAATATTAAAATAATCCTAAATTATATAATTTTGTGTTCTCTAATTTGATTTAATAATTTTTATTTGAGAAATAAAATTTAAATCTCTAAATTAAAAAAAAATACAGAATTATTTTTAATAAAAAATGATGACATAAAATGAGCCAAAAAGAAATGGATGAAAGGGAAAGAGAAAAAAAAATTGAAGAAGCAGATAATATTTTGGAAAGAGCAAAAGTTCTAGTCGAAGACCACCAATATCAGGAAGCCAAAGAAGAATATAGAAAAGCTATCGACATTTTCAAGTCGCTTGGTTGGTTTGAGCAAGCTGATGTGTTATATGAGGAAATCAAAAATCTTGAAGATTATAAGAGAGATTATATTAAGCAGAAAAGAATGGAGGAAGAAAAAATACAGAGAGAACAACAATATTATTCTCAAAGACTCGAAGCGCTGCAAAAAACAGAAGAAATAGGACCTAAAGTGAAAGTTCCTATCTCCTCTCGGGAATTACAAAGGAATATAGATAAAATTGAATTAATTTTAAAGAAAGCTAAGAAAGAAGAAGAGAAAAGACTATATAGTCGAGTTCTTGAACGATATAAGATTGTTTTAGAGTTATATAACTCAATTCCGCCAGAAAAAATGGATGTTAGAGAAAAGATTTCAGAAATTAAAAATAAAATAAGTGAAATAGAATCAAAATTATAAATTATAAGATTTAATGAAATTTAATCTCGATATAATTTATATAAATTAGAACTATAAAAAAATATGAAGAATCCCTTTTCTGATTTTTATCATGTACCAAATGCTCAAGAACTCTTAGATATCGCATTCAATAGAGCAATGAAAAGTTCTGCAAAAGTATCTTCAAATGCGCCGATTATTATTAAAGCTAAAAAAAAAGAAGCTAAAAGAATAAAGGTTGCTATTGATGAATTGGTTGAGAGAATCTTGAAAATAATCAAAATGGTACCAATTATTAATGAACTTCCCAAATTCTATAAAGAATTGGCTTCTCTTTTAGTAGATATTGATAAATTAAAATTAACTCTTGGAAAGTTGAACGGAATCTTACCAATATTAAGTAAAATTGAACGTGAATATCTTTCAAAATTGAGTCGAATTAAGGAACCTAAAGAGGGAGATAAAATTAGAAGAGCTGTTTTTGGAAGGGTTTCTTCAATTATAAAAAAGCAGAATGAAAATTTAGTATATTTAAATAATATTAGAGGTAAATTAAAAGAGATACCTTCTATTGATTATACACTACCTTGTATTGTATGCTCTGGCGCTCCCAATGTGGGTAAAAGTAGTATAGTGAAACAAATCTCTTCAGCAAAATCAATTTTAATTCAAGAATATCCATTTACCACAAAAAAATTAATACTGGGACATTTGGAAATTCAGCGAAGGTTTGATTCTGTAAAGCTGCAAATAATGGATTCTCCAGGTATTTTAGATCGTCCACTTTCAGAGAGAAATAATATAGAAATGCAAGCAATCTTAGCATTACGATTAATTTCTGATTTAATAATATTTATTTTTGATCCCACCCCTGCTTGCGGTTATAATATACAATCCCAGATCAATCTATTTAATGAAATAAAGAGAGATTTCATTAAAAATAGAAATATTCAAATTAAAGTTGTTTTTAATAAGATGGATTTAGCCAGCAAAGAAGAAATAGAATATTTGCATAATGCATTGGGCTTAACTAAAGAAGATTATATCTTAACTAATGCATTAACCGGTGAAAATATAGAGCCTATACTCTTATATTTACGAAATCAATTCGCTGAACCGATTAAAATTAAATGAAATTAATATTTTAAGTATATGAAATCAAAAAATAAGAATGAAAAAGATAATAGGGTATTAATATTAGGATTGGATATAGGTGGAGCAAATACAAAAGCGGCGCTCGTTTATTTTCAAAATCGTAAATTATTAGACTCTTTTTCATACATCGAATATTTTCCTTTTTGGGAAAAAACAAAACACCAAATTGAGAGTTTATTCAACCGTATTATTTCTCATATATTTTCAGATCTAACCTTCAAAATTGATGATGTTGAATATATCGCTATTACAATGACAGCAGAATTATCAGATGCATTTCAGACTAAAAAGGAAGGTGTGGAAATGATTATTGATGCTCTCTCAAGTAATTTTAAAAAACAAAAATTACGATTTATATCAACAAATAACACTTTTTTAGAATGGAAGGATGCAAGAGAGAATTATCAGCTTATAGCCGCAGCTAATTGGGTATCCACTTCATTATTTTTGGGAAAATATATCTCAAATTGTATTTTAATAGATGCAGGTTCAACAACTATAGATATTATCCCAATAGTTGACTCTATTCCTGTTCCTTTAGGAAAAACGGATATTGAACGTTTGCTAAATCATGAATTAATTTACACAGGTGGTTTGCGGGCTACTATTCCTTCTATAACTCATTTTGTTCCTTATAAAGGTAATAGAGTAAGAATTTCTTTTGAAAAATTTGCTTTAATTTCCGATGTTCATAGAATATTGGAAAATATATCTGAAAAAGAGTATTTTAATGATACAGCGGATAATCGCTCAAAATCAAAAGAAGATTGTTATGCCCGGTTAGCGAGGATAATATGTATGGATCTAAATACCATATCAAAGAAGGAATTAGATAATATCGCTCTCTTTATCTATCAGAAACAATTAGAATTAATTAAGGAGGAAATCGATATTTTTTTTGAAAATGTAAAAATTAGATACCCGCGATTTAGAGAAAATCCGCTATTTGTAATTACAGGTTTATCAGCAGATTTCCTAATTATAAAGGTCTTAAAAGAAATGGGGTTTAAGAATATTAAATATTATGAAAAAATTACTAATATTCCCAATCGAATAAATTCTTCAGCATTTGCGGTTGCTGGGGCTTTATATTTTCAAAGTAATGAATGATTTTATTAATATTATGAATGAATCAACAATTTTAGTAAAAATTGGAGGAAAAATTTTAGAGAATCAAAATAACTTATCTTCCACGATTAATCAACTAAAAACATTAGTTTTTAAAAAAAAAAAAATTAATAAAGTAATAATTCTCACTGGAGGAGGTTCTTGTGCTAATTTTGTCAGATTAGTTGATAAAAAATTGGATATTGGTGATAACTTAGCACATTGGGAGGCAATTCTTGCCATGGATTGGAATTGTTTTAAGTTGCATACCAAATTTCCTGAAATAACCCTTTTTTCAGAGTTATCAGAATTAATTAATTATCTCAATAAAAATTCAAAAGATAGAAAAATTATTCTATTCCAATCATTTTCTTTTTTATACAATGAAGATAGATTGCCTCATAGTTGGAAAGTAACATCTGATTCAATAGCTATTCATATTGCCTCAAAATTAGGATTAAATCAATGTTTTTTAATAAAGGATATTGATGGGATTCTAGATAAAGATTATAAAATAGTTAAGGAGCTTACCATAAAAAAATACCAAAGATTTAGAAAAACAAAAAAAATAGCTGTAATTCCTTCAAATTTTGACAAACTAAAAATGTATACACCAATCGACTCGTATTTGTTGAAATTAATACAAAAAAATAAAATTCACATAATTATATTAAATGGGTCTGACTCAAACCCTCGAATTATTCAATATTTTACATTGTCTTCAGAGAGAGATAAAATATATACTAAAATAAGTTATGAATTTTAGTATTACTAAAAAGATGGAATTTTAGGAAATCTAGGAAGAAAAATAGCAAAAACTATATCGAGTAATATAAAAAAAAAAATTAAATTATATTCTTTTATTTTTCAATCTTTTTTAAAAATAGATTTTCTATTCCTTTTGGTAATATATAACCAAAATAAAATGCAATTGAGGACATAGCTATGATTAATCTTGTTATTACAATCATAACAGGTAATAATGTATACAATACTGAACCAACAGTTCCGGAGATTGCAGTTATTATAAGATCTAAGAGAACACCAATGGTCACAGAAATAAAAGCAGTTAAAAGAAAAGATCCTTTTAATTTTACCTTTGGCTCTACTGAAGAAAAGGCTTCATAAGAAAATTTTAATCCAGAAATGATTATTGTCACTAAGGAAAAAAGTATTATAATTATGCCATATAATTTAAAATCAACAATAAAAATACCTATAAACTCTCCAACCAATCCAGTTTTATCAATTATTAGAAAAATAAAAAATATTATCTCCAAAATAGTATAAATTATTAAAAAAAGAATCAAATATTCTTTTCGCTTCTTAATATTAAGTAACTTTGTTATTCCGATTAACCATAAAAACACTACTGGAGGATAAAAACCAATCGCTATTATTAAATATATTGTTAATGGTAATTGTTGACCAAAAAAAATTATAACAAAATTAATTGAATCTGGAATCCAACCAGATACAAAACCAATCCAGGACAATCCAATAGTTAAAAAGGTCCAAATTTTAGTCCGAAAATATCTTAATGCAATTAAAATACCTGTTAATGCTGCTGCAATAACGATAATAAAGCTAAAAAGTCCTTGCAAAAATTCTACAAGCGTTAATTCTATTATTGCCAATAATTTTCACCAAGTTTTAAAATTTAATACATATTTTCTCATTTTCTTAATCTATTCTAATAAAATTTATTTTTCAATTATAGAAGAAGCAACTTATAGTTAAAAAAATAACTATTTAAAAATAATTTAAATAGATATAAGGTAAAAATAAATTAGTAGGATTAAAAATAAATCGAAGTAAAATTAAATTTTACACTTTTCTTAAAATTATTTCTCTTATGAATATCTTTTAAAAAGATTTTAATAATGATAAGTTTGATAAATTTCTTGGATATTATTTAATCTTTATTACAGAAGTATCATTTTGATGTTTAAAACCCTTATTTAAAATATTATGTAAATTTCTTAGAGAATATATGAGATTTAAATTATAACAATTATTATATAGCATTAAATCGAAACTATATAATATAAAAACAAAAAATTGTGAGATTGAAATAGATATGGACGAAAAAGAGATGAAAAAAAATGCGGATGCATTAATAAGTCAGCTTCCGGGAAAAAAAGTACCTGGTCAAGTACGAATTCGCTGTAGATATAAGAATTTAATTGATTTTGCAAAGGTATATGGATTATCAGATCCGAAATATGTGGGTCCTGAAGAGGATGGAATTGTTGCATGTAAGGCATTCGCAAATCATTTTACAGTAAAGGCATTATATAAATTACTTCTTGGAATGAAAATAGAACAAGATGGAAAAAAGCGACCATTTCTTATTAACCCAGCTAAACTACTTCATGCAGGAAATAAATACGATTGGAAAGATTGTGTGGATATTAAAGATGGAGACTCTCTTACAGTAACCGCTGAATGGGGTAAAGTATGGTTAGTAGAAAAAAATATGATTCTTTTCGCTGAATTTTTAGTCACCGTTAAAAATCAAAATGATGAATTAGTATGTAAACCAACAGTAACAGCGGCCGTTCGGCCAGGAGGGTATTAAAATGGTATATCTTTCTGATATTGAGGTTGGTCAAGTAATAAGGGATGAATTTGATGAAATAACAAGAGATTTACTAATAGATTATGCTAATGCCAGCGGGGATACAAATCCTATCCATACTCGGGATGAAATCGCAATAAAAGCGGGATTAAAAGGTGTGATCGCTCATGGACTATTTTCTCTAGGCTTCATTACAAAATTATTTGAAGATTTCTTGAATCATGAAAGAGATGGAAAACTAATTGAATTAGCAGTAGATATGGTTGGAATGGTTCGTTGTGGCGATACGCTTATAACTGAAGGAACAGTCACTAAAATAGAAGGAAGTACGGTATATTTAGATGTGGTTCAGAGGACAATAACACCTGTACATATAAAAGACAGTAATGGGGAAATTGTAGAACAATTTGAAGCAGGAGAACGAGGATACATCTCAGATAAAGATCGAGAAAGAAATTTAGTACATGAAAAAGAAATAGAAAAAGGGATTCTTACATATAGAGACAGAGTTGCAATGAAAGGTACCGCAATAATTCAATTAAATAATTAATAATTCTCTCTTTTTTTTTAAAAAACTTTAGAAAAATATGAATAAAATTAAATATATTCAGAATTTTCATTAAAATAACTTTTTTTTCTTTAATTCTTATTTTGATTTCAAATGAAAGGTAAAATATAATATAATGATTTTATATTATTTTAACAAAAAGTAGACTTTGGTTAAGATTTCTGATTAAACTGTGAGATTGTGAATTTGAAATTGGAAAATATTGAGAAATTGATCTTAGACGGTAATTTCACCGATGCCTTAAAAGCTTTATTATTAGCAATAGAGACTTGCCATTCTCAGCATGATCAAGAAAATCTCTATAATGCACTAAATTATTTAAGTCTAATATGTGATAAATCCCCAAAAATTTCTTTAAAAGCTGTTAAAATAATTGGAGGATTAATCAATGACCAAGATTCTTGGATTAGGCTGGCTGCTCTCGAGATTTTATATCAGATTTCCATTTATAGGCCTAATTTATTAATAGATTTATTAGATGAATTCGATTTGCGATTATATGACCGAGATGATTCTGTACGACGATTAGCAGTTAAAATTATTGGAAAATTACTTTTAACTCTTCATATTGATTCTGATAAATTATCAGCAATTTTAGATGATTTTACAGAGAAATTAATGGATAATGATTGGAAAGTTAAGCTGATCGTCATTACTATTATTAAGAAATTAATTAATCAAGATTACACTAAAATCAAAAGTATAGAACCTCTTCTCTCAATAGTAATAATAAATTTAAGAGATGAGGATGATGACGTTGCTCAAGCAGCAACAGAATTATTAAAACTTTTAGGACAATATTATGTGACAAAAGAAAAAATTTTCTATGTTTTATTAAATCTCTTATATAATGAAAAACCAAGGGTAAAAAAGTTAATCATCTGGTTATTCGGAGAAATTGGCAAAGAAAAGTCATCCGAGATAATTCCTTTTATTCCTAAAATTATTAATTTCCTTAAAAATAAAGAATATGGAATTCAGAATGAAGTTATTGATGCCTTGAATATTATTGCAGAAAATAACTTCGAACAAATTTGGGCGAATTTAATCAATTTAATATCGGAATCTAGTAAAGATTCATATAATTATATTTTAGAAGAGGCATTATATCAATTATGTCAAACTCATATTAAACAAATTTTTCCATATCTCTTTAAAGAATTAGATAATCCTTCTGAAAATATAAGGGAAACAATTGCCATAACTTTTAAACAATTATATAAAGAATATCAATTAGAAATTGAAAAAGAGATTATAAAAATATTATATGAGATGGAATCGAAATATTGGAGAAAACGTAAGCAATATGTTGAATTACTTGAAAAATTGATCAATATTTTACAAGATGAGAAAATTGGGATATGGTTATATATAGAATTAAATGAATTCTTGGAAAATGAACATGACTTAAATGTTAAGGAGGAAATCGAATATACTTTAAAAATAATCGAATCAAATTTCCCATCTATTAAAAGTACTATTGAAAAAATTTCGAGAGAAATTTCATTTTTAAGAGAAAAAATTGAAAACTTTCAGAGGATTCCCGCAGAATTTCGAAAAAAAATAAATACTTATATTAATGATTTCAAGTTTAATACTACCGAAATTCAACTAAATCAAATGTATGATGATATTATTAAAAAAATCCATACATTTAATGAAAGAATAAATAACTTCCAATATAGGAGAATTGCTTTTGATTTAATTGAAGATTGGAAGGAAACTAAAATACAAATCATTGATGAATTATCTTTAATCCGAGTGAGTCTCTCATCTATTTGTGAGGAAAAAAAGCAAGAGCATATATCAAATCTCCAATCTAAAATTAATGTTTTAATGGATCGAATTACCATTCTAAAAGCCCAATTTGATTATATTAAAAAGGATGATACCTGGTCCCAAGCTTTAGATCTTGATATTTATTCAGAACAAGAATTTCAAGAAAAATTTAATTATATTTCCTTAATTCGAAAAAATTTATTTAAATTGGACATAGATATTAGAGAAACTATTATTAATAATATTGAATTTGATGATCTTTTTAAAGATCTTATTAATAAATGGATTTCAGTGAAAATAGACATACAAATTTATCTAAATAAAATAGATAAAAAAATTAAATCATTAAAGCAAAAAATTGTTGAAACCGTGTTTTCTATTAAATCTTCTGAAGATTTATCAAATATTCATAATATTAATGGCATAAGCAATGAATTAACATTTCAAATAGTTCAATCCTATATAAATGAAATAATAACATATGGTATTAATGGAATTAAAAAGTTAAATCATAATCTCGAACATCTGACATTGAAACTAAATGCTTTAATGAGAAAGGGCAACTTTAAACAGGCGAAAAAAACTTTAGAAATGAATTCCTCACAGATTAAACTATTTATTGATAAAACTGAAGAACAGATTGATAATATTATCGAAACTAAAGAAATATTTAAACCAAAATCTAATGGATTTAACTTATATATAAATCCCATTCTTGAAAAATGGGAACAAACTAAAGAACTAATGATCTATAAATTAAAAAAATTTGTTATGAAGAATAATGAGAAATTATTTCTATTTCAGGTGAAACATTATCTTAACATAATGAATCCCATCTCAATTGAACTTCTTTCAAACTATATTGAGTTAGAGACAGAACGAATTAAAGAGTTATTATTAAAATATATTGATAAAGATAAATTAGATGCAAAAATAATTGATGAAAAAATTATTAGTCCGAAAATTGGCTTAGAATTTCCCGACTTTAAGGAGCCTACTCTATTTAAAAAAATTAAAACTATTGGAAATCATCTTGAAATGAATTTACGATTAAATAATTCTTCTAATTATGACTTTAAAGAATTATCTTTTACTCTTAAATCACCGTCTTATATAAAATTATTAGATCAAAGCCACCCCAAATATTTCCAACTTAATGATTTAAAAGCGGGTAATGATTTTAAATTTAAATATCTATTTAAAATTGATAAGGAAATAAAAAATAATAGCCAGACTATGGAACCTTCTGAAATTAATCTTGAAATCTCTTATAAAGGAGCTCATAATATCCCTAAGGTTATATTTAAAAAAATTGATTTTATTCTTTTATAAATTTTTTTTACAAATAAAATAATTTCTTTATTTATTTATCGATCTCTTCGATTAATTTATCGAAAACATTAATATTTTATATAATCTTATATTCTTTAAAATAGGAAAATCATAAATTTAAAAAGAATGAAGGCTGTGGGTGATGAAAGCAAAAGAAGAATATAGATTAACCTCAATGGTTAAAATACATGGATGATCATGTAAATTAGGTGCATCCAACTTGGAAGAACTTTTAATTAAAACGGGGCTATATGGTGATATTGATGATGCGGCGGTAATTCCCATAAAAGGGACGGAATTAGTTCTGGTGAAAAATTTAGATATTTTTACCCCTATTGTTGATGAGCCAGAAATTCAAGGTGAAATAGCAGCTTGCAATGTAACAAACGATATTTTTGCCATGAATGTGCTAGATATTAATGGTGGTATGCTGATTTTTTTAGCAGTTACTACCACTACTCCTAGTTATATATCAGAAGGAATTCTTCGGGGGATAAAATATTTTATGGAAAATAAAGTGGGATCAGAAGTAGTGGGGGGACACACGATTTATTGTGATTGGCCATTAATAGGAGGAGAAGCTTCAGGAATAGCACATAAAGATACAATTATAAGAAAAAGTGGAGTAAAAAAAGGAGATAAGCTAATCCTTACAAAACCTATAGGTTTGCAAGCTATAATGGCTGCTTATAGAATTTTAAAGGATATGCCGGAATTATTAGAAAATTATTCGAGAACAGAACTACAAAACTCCATTGATATTGCTATAAAAATTATGACCACACCAAATCAAGATGTTATCAGGACTATCCATTCATTTAATGACTTTTCGTTTGTGCATGCAATGTCAGATGTTACAGGATTTGGTCTTGCTGGGCATGCTAAAGAAATGCTCCAGCATTCTAAACTTTCGGGGATAATAACCAAAACTCCTTCGATTAAACTCTCGAAAGATCTTTCGGATGAATTGGGATATGCTTTTGATGAATGTATAGCACATGAAACTGCTGGTGGAATGTTAATGGCTATTGATTCAGAAAAAGTCGAAGAATTTTCGAATGCTCTTTCAACTAAGAAGATTTCAAACTGGATCGTTGGTGAAATCGATGATAAAACACCGGGAGAAATAAGAATATCTAAAGAAATCGAAAACATAGAAATTTCAAATTATTAATGATGTTAATGATATAAGCACAAACGCTTGAAGCGATTGCTTATTGAAATTTTCACCTGCGAGGTGCCATCATATTTTAAGTATTTTGTTTAATTATTTTTCCATCTAATTCTTTAACTATCTGTTTTAGCTTTTTTAATGCTTTATTAATATTTTCTTCACAAGTGTCTTTATCAAAACAGGTGATGGAGATTTCCACTTCAACAGAAAGACCAATTCGTGGGTGTGTTTTTATCCAGAGATCTGGATATTTCTCCTCGAGTTCAGTCACATACGGAGCGATATGAGATTCTCCAATCCCGGAAAAAATAAATCCTTTTTGATAGAATTTTCCTTGTTTATCCTTTAAAATGGGCAAAATAACATTTCTAAATATTGTTTTCATTTCATTAGGAACACCCGGCAAGATATAAATATTAATTTTATTTTGCTTTATTTTTACTCCTGGTGCGGTTCCCTTAGTATTTGGCAGTGGTGTTGACCCATCAGGCATATATGCCATTTTCTCCCTCTCTTTAGTCATTCCATCAAGTTTTACAATTCCTTGTTCATAAGCTCGTTTATATGCTTTTTTAATACTATTATAAGCATGTTCATTTAATACTAATTTCCGTCCTAATCCTTTTGCTACCGCTTCATTAGTCATGTCATCAAATGTGGGGCCAAGTCCACCGCAAGTAATAATCATATCTGGTTTACGGTTTAAAATTTCTTGAATTGCTGAAGAAATTTCCTCAATCTCATCTCCAATCACAGTAATTCTCCGTGTTTTATGCCCGTATTTCGCAATTCTTTTAACAATCCAATTAGAATTAGTATCTTGCGTTTTACCGATAAGAATTTCATTCCCAATTACTAATAATTCGATAATCATAATTAATTAAATGACATTACAAATAATATGATTGACTTTTTCTAGATTATTTCTAATGAACTAGAAGTTTAAAATTATTTTAAAACTTATTTTAATATATATTATAGAAAATATTTAACCAGAAATAATAAATAGAAAATAAATGAAAATATTTCTTATTATACTTGATACTCTTAGAAAGGACCACACCGGAAAGACCTATGGCAATGATTGGATACAAACACCTAATTTTGATGAATTTGCGAATGATTGTTTAGTATTCGATAAAGCATATCCCGAAGCTTTACCAACAATACCAGTACGTAGGGCAATTCACACAGGCATAAGAACCTTTCCTTTTGATAAAGATTTAAACTTTAGGAGTGATGATTTTGTAGAAGCACCGGGATGGACTCCCATTCCGCATAATCAAAAGCATCTTTCGGAATATTTACATGCTTTTGGATATATTAGTTCTTTTATAACAAGTACTTATCATCAATATAAACCCTGTATGAATTTCCATTTGGGTTTCGATGAATGGCACCTGATTAGAGGGCATGAATATGATAAATATATACCAACATGGAAGGCAAGTAAATCAAAATTAAGAGAAATTATTAAAAATCATGTCCCTGAACGAACGGAAGAAAATTATTATGAAGTACAACTGCAAAAAATCTTACTTAAGAAATATTTTAAAAATACCCAATATTACAAATCAGAAGAAGATTATATGCCAGCAAAAACGTTCCAAAAGGCTGTTGAATCAGCAAAATTAAATAAAAATGTTAATAATTATCTATGTGTAGTAGATGAATTTGACCCGCATGAACCTTGGGATCCACCAGATAAATATTATGAGCTCTACAAAGATAAATCCTATTTAGGAAATAAAATAATCCAACCTATTTATGGAAATAGTGTGGATTTAATCACTAAAGAGGAATTAGAAAGCATGAAAGCGTGTTATGCTGGAGAAGTTTCTCTCTGTGATCATTGGTTTGGAGTATTCATTAATGAGTTAAAACAATTAGATCTGTATGATGATTCACTAATATTCTTTATTAGCGATCATGGGCATAATTTCGGCGAACATGGTTCAGTGGGAAAGGTCCCCCAGTACATGTTCCCTGAATTAGTAGATATACCCTTTATGATTAAACCCCCAGAACAAATTAATGGTCCAATACGAGTGAAAAGTTCTTATATATATGATATTGACATATTGCCGACGATTTTTGGCTTTCTTGACAAAGATATTCCAAAAAAATTAGAAGGTCATGATTTATCTGTATTCCTGGATGATAAATATTATGCTTTGGAAGATAGAGATTATATCACGTGTGGGATGGCCCTCTGGACTCTTTTTAAAGATGATGAATATGCATTAATTACGGGAAATCATAAAACAGAACAGAAATTATTTGATCTTACACAAGATCCTAACTGGCAAAATAATATTGCACAAGAAAATCCCGATATTTGCGACCAATTGTTTGAAAAAATTAAAAATGATGCAAATAACAATTTACTAACAGAATTTCATTCTGACCGCTTCGAAGATTTCGAAGATTGGTACCATAATACCTATGAGCAATGAATTCGAAACAGTATATTTTTTTTAATTCTTTAACTTTGTCCCACAATTCTTACATATCTCTCTATCTGCGGAATTTACTTCCCCACATAAGGGACAAATGATCTTACGCTTTTTACTTATTTCATCAGCTTCAGTATTTTCTTGACCTTTAACTCCACTCAAATTTATATCTTCACCGAGTCGTCTTTTGACTAACTCGGAGTCAAAAGGAGTCAAAACCTCAAAATCTTTGGAAGGTTTTATTTGTTTAACACCATTAGGTAAATTTTTAAATTCTGATTCTTCAATCACTTCAACATTTTCTGGAGATGCCACTTCTGATCTAAGATCCATTTCAGAAGAACCCTTTGCCTTATGAATTTGTTTAGATATCTTGGTAGGACCGAGCGTCGTCACTTTTTGTTTTAGTTGGGTTTTTTCTTCTGAGTGTGTTTCTTCAGGTGGAGGGAGCTCTTCTTGGGTCAATATTGAAGTTTCAGCTTTATCAATTGAAGGTTCTTCAATTTTGGGTTTATTAAGTTCCGCTTTTAAGATTTTTATTTTATTAATGATCCCCTCGGTTCTTGAAATTAACATATTTCGATAAGAACTATCTAAATCTCTCATTTTTGAGGTTCTGAGAGTGAATTCTGAAACTCTTAGCCATGCTTCTATTGCTTCTTCTAAATTTCCTGCTCTTTCATATCTTTTTGCTTTATTGACTAATATACTTAGAGCTTGATTAAATTTTGAGATATCCATAGGGGGTCAAACCTTATATTCAACTTCAAATTAAGTCAAACTAATAAGATTATACTTCCATTATATTATATAATGATCATAAAATCATTTATGAATTTAAAACTAGAGTAAACCAATTTTTTCAGAAACTAAATAATGATTTAAATTTATAAGAAAATTATGTCATACACGCTGTTATCGCTAAATGAGATTCAAAAATTGCACAATCTCATGAAAGAAAATGGGTGGTCCATTAAGGGTGTTGTTGAAAATAACTATCGCTATAGTTTTAAGCAGAATAAAACCTTCTTATTTACAGTAAAAATTCCCATTTATCTTCCCTTGAAATTCAATGTTCCTTTTGAAATCCTAAATTTTAAAATTTCAGTCGCGTTCAAATTTTGGAATTTGGATAAAAATATGCTTGAATTTTTAAAGAAATTGATGGGATCATTAGAATCTTTTGGTGAGCAAGTTTCTTTGAACATTGAATTACCAATTAGCGATAAAAAAAAGCAATTAGTTGAATTACTAAATTTAATTATTCCAGAAGTAATAAATGATGAAAAAGAGAATGCGTGGATTAATAGAATTCGCATATCGCTTATGAATAAGCGAAGTGAGTTAAAACATTTAAAAGAAAGCACAATAAATATCATTAATAATGAGTTACAAAAGAGCAGTTTAGAGCCTACATTTCAATTACCGTGGGAATTAGAAAAGGGGATTCCAAAATTGCGGACTTCTGAAACATTGTTCTTTTCTACGAATGAGCCTATTGATGAGTTTTTTATATTAGAGAAAGGATTTTTCACTTATTTTAAAGATTTTATATATAAAAAATTCTATATTAGATCCTTTTTTGAAAGTTATACTCCATATATCATTCAAGCATTATATAATTCAGATGATTTAATATGTGATTTATCAACAAATTGGGTAAAATTTAGTCGATTAAGTTTGAATTCTATATTAGATGGTATTGACCAAATGGAAATCAATACTCGGGTATTGAGATCTTTTGATCCAAAAAGAGAATTAGATACTAAAAATTTTGTTGACGAACAAAATAATTTTCCCTTCTCTGCCCTTCATTATGAAAGCTTAATCGCTAAGCAACTTTATCTTATTCACCATAATTTATTAAATTCTCCACCTAATAATTTTAAAGTTATAGAAAATTTAAATTATTTAACAAAAGCCGAAGAATTAATAAATAATTATAAACTAAAAGAAGCTAATAATATTTTGACAAAAGCTCTCAAGACATTTAATAAATATAAACAGAAAAAAGCTGTAGTCACAATCTTATTATTATTAAAAGATATTGCCCTCACTCTAAATCAAAAGGAAGTTGCAATAAATTATCTCAAAAATGCACTTTCGATTGCCAAATCAGGAAAGGTTCCCGTTTCATATATCGTAAAGATTCATTATGAATTAGGAAGAATTCATTTTGAATTAGAATTCCTTCCTATTGCGAAGAGTTATTTTGAAATTATTACCAATTTTATCGAAACTAAGAATTTGGTTTTCCCAAATAAGAATGAATATTTAGGACTATGTTATATCTACTTGGGATTAATTTATCAACAATCGGAAGAGATTTCTAAATCTATCGAAACTTTTAAAAAAGCATTTGAATTAGCAAAAAATTCAATTAAACTTAAATTAAATTATCATTTACTCCGTGCTAAATATTATAAAAAAGTTGGAAAATTGTCTCAAGCTCAAAAAATGCTTATTATGAGCGTAAAAAATATTGAGATTGATCGCATCAGCCACGAATACCATGAACTTGTAGCAGATTTATTCTTGGAACTTTCAGAATATTATATTCATCACCGAAAAAGTTCAAAGAATGCTAATTTTTATCTCAGTCAAACAAAACGCTTTTTACATACAGACACAATCTCAGGTATTAAAAAATCCATAAGATGGAATAAATTAATGAGTGCGTTTTTTAACTTATTAATAAAAAACAATGAAAAAGCTTCATATTATCTAAAAGAGAGCCGAAAATTAGAACGGCAATTAGAAATAATTTTAAATATAGAATAAAGTTACAGCAAGAAAAATTAAAAATTTTCGTGCAAAGTGTCTAAAATCAAAACGACAATCAGAATTTATTCTCAATAAAAAATAACTTTGAAATAATAAAAAATTGAAATAAATGAAAAATGAAGATTCTCCCTTTTAGCCAAATTAGCTAAATTTGCTTCGCTTAGCTCCTATACTATCTGGCTGCCCGCCGTATTTTCCCTTTACAAAACGTTTTTTGTATAAGTCTCGATACCGCATTCTTGGTGGCTTTTTTGGAGTTGAATTTACTCCCGTTCTTACAACTTTTGGAGTTTGCATCTTCACTTTTCCAGCCTTAGTTAAACTTCCATGAGAACCGGGCATTATTTTTTACCTCCATTATTAAAATTTTTATTAATATTATTTTAAATCGTTTGCTATTTATATATTATCTTGTATATAGATCTAGATATCTTTTTTCTTAAATTTTAGCATTTTTCCTAATAAATAATGATTGGACTCCTATTATTTTATTTATAATTTTATTTCTTTATTCTCCTATGAGTAATCTTGATGATAATCAAAAAAAGAAGGAATCAGAAAAAAATTTCCAATTTGGGACAAAAGTAAAATTTTGTTTTGCATGTGGCGAAAAATTAAGCCCAGAAGATCAAGAAAGAGATACCTGCCCTTATTGTGGAGTTAAATTGGAAAAGGATGAAATTGAGCTTAAATAATCATATTATCTCAAAAAAAAGAATAAGTGGATTAGCAATTATTTATTTGTTGGTTACCATTTAATAAATTAAAGAGTAAGAAAAATTTAAAAATTCAAGTTATGAATAATAGAAAACGTCGGCTCGAAATAAAAACAAGATTCTTAATCTTACTTCTCACATTATTTTCTTTTACTCCTCTAGTATTATTAGGAGTTTTTTATTTTGATATAAATTGGAGAATTCTTGTTCCTTTAGAAATTGCGACAATAATCTGCATTCAGGCTGTTTTAGGGTTTTTCTTTAGACCAGATAAGAGGTGTCCTCAGTGTAATACCCGAGTGAGCATTTATGCAGAGAAATGTCCAAACTGTGGATTAAAATTACTTAAAAGATGCTCTAATTGTGGGAATATTATGAATATGGAAGATACTGTCTGTAAAAAATGTGGAAAAGAGTATAAAATATTGATTATTCCTGATGACGCGGACCTCCAATTTGATTATGTCCCTGAAAATGAAAAAGTAAGTGAATCGATAAAGGTCTGCCCTCACTGTGGAGTTCCATTAGAACCGAATCAAGATGATAAAGAGTTCTGTGATGTGTGTGGAGGAAAACTTAAATAAAATCTTTATCTCTCTCCGGATATATATAACAATTTTTAGTTCTTTTCATCAGCAAATTTTAAAATAAAAAAAATTTCAAATATTATTAAAAATTAACAATAATAGTATAACTATTTGTATTTATAGATAAGAGGGGGATTTGGCGTAGCACGGTAGCGCGACAGCCTCCAGAACCCGAAGCAATTAACCCAAAAGCAAAGGGAAGGGAGTGAGCTGAAGATCGGGGGTTCGAATCCCTCAGTCCCCATTTAACTCTTTATATTTTTACGGATTTCAACATGGACTAAATTTTAATTACTAAATCTAATGTCTTGAAGAGATATCCTATTTTTTACAAAATTTAGGCGGAATAGAAAAGATTTAATTATTATTTTAATTATTCTATCCAATTAAGAATATATTAAATGAATATTTTACTTAATTGATTTTTGATATACTCAATGTATCAAAACAATATAATGACTTATGTAGCGCAAATAACCCCTCTCTTATAACCTATTTTAAAAGTTGTTTACTTCCAAAAAATAGGTATAGGATATAAAGTAAAAAAATATTCAGTTTTATATTCACTGCTTTTATAAAATATAAAACGAGTGAAAGTATACATGCTAGAAAAAGAACAATATGAAAAACCGGTTATAGTAGATCAAAAAGAACAAAAAGAGAAGGAAGACGATGAGAAAGATTTTCATCAACACCTAAGTAAATTTAGCTGCCTGATGATTGGTATTGGAGGGCTAGTTGGTGGAGGAATATTTAGCGTAATAGGGGCAATAACAGAATATACGGGGCCTTATACATATTTATCATATCTGATTACGGGAATAATTACTCTATTTACGGTATATTCTTATCATAAATTAAATTTAAAATGGTCTACTCCTGGGGGAGAATTTACATGCATACAAAAGGCTTTATCAAGTTCAAATTTGAAGGAAATGGGAAAATTTGCTGGACTTTTGATCTATTTTGGCTATATCGCAACAATGGCTCTATATGCTTATACATTTAGCGTGTATTTTATTTATCTTTTTAATTTGGAATTCAATTATTTATTGATATCTATTATTGTTTTTATTATATTTATTTTCATTACGATTTTAAATTTAAAAGGAGTGAAGGAATCTTCTCGACTACAAAATATTTTAGTAATTTCTATTTTAATGATTCTTAGTTTATTTATTATCTCGGGATTACTTTATTCATCCCAAAATATGGAAATTTTTTTAGAAAATGAAGGATTAGATATAGATTCGTTCTCAAATATGAATTTTCTCGGGATTTTATTTGGAAGTGCATCGATAATCATTTCATATGAAGGTTTTCAGCTCATTGCATATGGCTCTCATGAAATGAAAGATAGGGAGAAAGGATTGTCAATGATGAAATGGTCGCTTGTTGTTTCCATGATAGTTTATATTTTAACTGCTTTTTCAAGCATGGCGATATTAGGTGTTTCCGGTATTCTAAATCAAGGAGGTCATCTAAAGGAAGTATCGATTGCGTTAGCGGCACAAAAAGCCTTAGGAATAATAGGATTAATTATTATAAGTGTCTGTGCTTTATTGGCAACTTTAAGTGCCATGAATGCAACCATTATAGGATCCTCTCGTCTTGCCTATAAAATGGCTAAAGACAATGTAATACCTAGCAAATTTTCAAAAATGAGTAAAAATAAAGTTCCCTATAACTCAATTATATTAACAAGTATAGTGAGTATATTATTAACCATTTTCACAGGAGGGGCGTTAGCTATAGCAGGTATAGCAGGACTTATTTTTGCCCAGATATTTTTTATCATTAATTTTTCTAATTATAAAGCAAGAAAATCAACTAATAGCAATATAATTTTTCCAATCATAGGAATGGCTGGAACCGCCTTATTATTTATTGTTTTATTTATCTATACTATAATCAATATAGAAAAAGAAATATTCTCTTTAATTGCTTTTATTATTATTGAAATTTCGATATTTATATTTCTTTATCGAGACAAGAATAAAAATTAGAGAACTATACTTCTTATTTTTAATAATTTTTCCTACTAAAAACAATAATCGAAAGATTGAAAAATCCCTACTGATTTAAAATTTAAAAACTTTAAATGAAAATAAGATTTACACACAAAATAAAAATATAATAAAAA
Organism: Promethearchaeota archaeon; assembly: GCA_016839555.1. Lineage (GTDB taxonomy): Archaea > Asgardarchaeota > Lokiarchaeia > Sigyniarchaeales > SOKP01 > TEKIR-8. The sequence continues at coordinate 358,744 of JAEOUA010000003.1, read as the reverse complement.
AACCTATTTAATTACCTATATTAAAATTTTTTTAGGTATAATTTCTTAATTAATTTAATTTGAATTAAATTAAAAAAGAGAAAAGAGATATTCCGCTCACGAAAATCAAGAAAAATGATTTAATTCCCATTGTTTTAGTATGCGTACTTCTATTTATTTCTATAACTTGCGCATACATGCTCATACCCGCGTATGGGGCAATTAAAAAAGAATTTGGAATTCCAGAAGAGTTATTAGCAATTCCAGATTCGTTATTTGTTTTAATAAGCGCCGCGTTTGCGTTGATATGGGGCTATTTTACTGACCGGATTAATAGAACAAAATTAATTTTAGCGGGAGGGTTTTCATGGACAATAGGAATGCTTTTAACAGGATTTTCAACGGGATTACCAATGATAATGATTTCTCGTTTAATAAGCGGGGCGGGTTTAGGATGTGTTTTACCTGTGGGATATTCTATATTATCTGATGCAATACCACCTGAAGAGCGTTCAGGTTGGTTCGGATGGATTGCTATATTAAGTTCAGCTTCTAACGCCATTGGTCAAGGATTATCCTCTTTCTTAGGTCCTGTTTTTTCTTGGCGATTTCCTTTTTTATTAATGGCAGGCATTTCTATTGCGATTGTATTTCTTATGTTTTTTATTAAATTACCTTCGAGAGGTGCTAAAGAAACCGAATTAACAGAATTAAGTGAGCTAAATTTAGAATATAGCTATAGAATTTCTAAGGATGATTTAACAGAAATCTTTAGTAAAAAAACTAATCTCTATTTAACAATACAAGGATTTTTTGCTATTATTCCTGGAACAGTTTTAATTTACTTTTTAACTTCAATGTTGAATCTTCATTATTTTAATGAATTACCCGAAGTAATACGCCTTCAAACATCTACAATTTTCGCTGGAATGGTTGGGGTCGGCTATGTTTTGGGAAATATTTTCCTCTCTTATCTAGGTGATGTGTTATTTAGGAAGAATGAAAAGAATAGAACTCGACTCGCTACTATATGTATGTTTTTAACAATTCCTTTTTGCTTTTTAACTATGCTTTCTATTCAACCTATAGATGCTAATAAGCTCAATGTAGCTTATCCGCTGATAATACCAACACAAGAGATTTGGACCTATATTTTATTATCTATTATAGAAATATTTCGTGTATATCCAAGCTATATTTATTTTTTTATTTTCGCATTAATCGCCTCAACCTTGAGCTCTGGACCAGTCGCAAATAAACGTGCCATTATGATCGATGTGAATTTACCCGAACATAAAGGCACTGCGACATCTTTATTTAACTTATCTGAACAAATAGGCAAGGGTCTCACGCTTCTTTTATCATCTTTCTTAATTTCAGTATTCGGAAGTATTTTTAACATGGTATTAATTACCATTTTATTTTGGATTCCTGCTGGCATTTTGTGGTATCTAACAATTAAAGTAGTAGTAGAAGATATGAGGGAGAAATCATATATCTTAAAAGAGAGGAGACAAACCACATTGATTGATTATGTGTTTGAATTAGAAATCCAGATGGATAGAGCAATTCAAAAAATCCAAGATACTAAATATTATTTAAATGAAAATCACAACAAAGTTTTTGATCTATTGGATGATGCTATTTCCATATTGGATTTTTGTGAGAAGAAAGGGGAAAGGAAAAGCCTTACTAATGTTGAAGAACAAGCCAAGAAACTAAAAAATCAAGCTCTTAGGATCAAATCAGATGCAAAAAGTATTTATAAAAGGTTTGACCATAAAAAAATTACTCATGCAGAAAAAACAAGATTAAAAGACGATTTAGATCAGATTAAATTAAAAATTGGAGAATCAGTACCGAAATCTACTTTTGGTACGATTCAAACCTATTATGAAACTGCCTATTTAAAGATCGTTGATGCAGCATTATTAAGAAAATATAATCTTTTAAACTCCTTAAGAAAAATTTACAGAGCGATAGAGATTTATCATCGTGTGAAGCATTTATTAAATGAAAGGATTGAAGATCTTGGTATAAGAACCGATCTTTCAGATGAAGATTCCATCGCTTATGAGAAAGAAAAAAAGTTATATAAAAAATCTACCAATGCCTTATGGGCTTGTGTCAGTTTAAAAAACCAAATGGAAGATATTCTCGAAAAATTAGAGGATCAAGGCATTTCTAGAAACGATTTAGAGAAGATCTCTAACCTTACTTCAGAATATAAAGTAAATTTAGATAAAATTATATTGGACACTTTTGGAGAAGATAAATCAACAAAAAAGAAATTAACTCTCTTATTAAGAGAAATTGATGATATATTTGAAGATTTTGATGAATTATACGAACTTCATAAATTAAATGTATTTTAATGTTGTATTATAATTTTAAAAATTATTCTCATCAATTTTTAAAAGTTTTTTATTAAAAAGTGAGAAGGGATTTTTAATGAATATGAGAAGATTTTATTTTGAACTTTGATGTTCTTCTCTCAATAAAGACTTATATTTTGCCTTTTCTGAATTATCAAGATCTCTTGTAGATCTGCCCCGACCTTGATATATATCGGCATTTTCTATATCGAAACATAAATTTATAAGAAGAATTAAGCAATTCCTTATAGTTCTATAATTTTCCATTTTTTTATCCAAATTATCCATTAAAATCATTAAATATTTTGAATTATGGATCCATTTTTCACTCTTAACATCAAATTTTAAGTCCTTCTGTTGTTTATTATAAAAATCTAAAATTTTATTAATACAATCTTCTTCCATTCAATCCTAACTCTAATTTTTATTCCTTAAAATAAATATATAAACAAAATACCTCATATCAAGTAATTAATTTTCACATTTAAATTATAATATGGTCAAAAAATCATTTAAATTATTTTTATGATTAAAATGGAAAAAAGAAAAAAATTAAGGGTAATCCTGATCTCTAAACTAAAGAAGTATATAATAGAAAATTAAGATGTTATTCCTTCAATAAATCTATCTATTGACATTTCTAAATCGATTATGTCTTCGATCTCTTTGATCTCACTGCTTGCAAGTTTATTTAAAAACTCTTTTAACATTTTTTCTTTGTCTTTATCTGTCGGGAATAGTAGAGATGATTTATAATGTTCCCAGTCCAAAATGTTTGTAAATATGAGGAAAAGAATTTCTATATGTGAATATTCAATTAATTCCAATACTTTATTTTTTGTGATGAGATCCTTGGTTGAATCTTTATAAAAATTACTAAGATCATTATAATAATTAGTAAGTCTGGCAATATTTTCCAATTGTGTTTGCAACGCTGCCTGATTAATTGGACTCTCTTTATTATCATACATGATTTCGAAATAACTTGAAATAAAGTCCTTAAGCTTTTGAAGCTTATTTTGGAATACTCTCGTTTTCACAATACGTTCAAACATCGGGCTCTCTTTATATTTATAAAATTTGAGTTCAAATTTCACGAGATCAAGGATATCAAAAAATAATTCACGGATATCCACTTGATTCTCTTCAATTTCTTCAGCCATTTTAATTCTCCTTAATTATTATAATCTTTATAATTTAAATATATTTTTATAAAATTAAAAAGTTTAATCTTAATTTTATACAATTATAAAAAAATTAAAGAATTATGGGTTTTCTTTCGGTTCTTTTAAGAAGTATCGAATACTTGAAACGACTAGTTCTGGATTATCATGCATGATCCAATGTGATGATTCTGCATCTTTTACTATTTTTAAATTATTAACGTATTCAGAGAGTCCCTCCAGTACTAATGGCTTAATATAGTTATCCTTCATACCAAAAATGACTAAAGTCGGAACTTTTATTATTCCAGACCATTCTTCATACCTTCTATTTGCTCGGTAATAATTTACTGAGGTTTTTAAAACATTCGGTTGAGCCCAGGCTTCAAGATATTTTTCTTTATCTTCCTGAGAAAAGGCATCTTTATTACGAGCATTTTGGAAGACTGCAAATTTAAGCATTTGATAATCATTTCTTTTAAGAAGTTCATCACTGTTCGGTTGAATTAGTTGTAAAATATACCCACTGGCGCGCCTTTGAGTCTCATGCTCTTTTATCTTTTTTCTAAACACTTTATAATGTGGGGCATTCAGAATAATTAATTTACGTAATAATTCGGGATATTTCTCGGCAAAACCCCAAGCAATTATACCACCCCAATCGTGTCCTGCTAAGCTAAATTTATCTACGTTAAGCTTACTGGCTAAATTTTTAATATCATTCACTAAGATAGCTAAATCATATTCTTTTACATCTGTTGGCTTATCTGATAAATTGAACCCTTTTAAATCCGGAACAATTAATTGAAAATCCTTTTTTAATCCATCCATAACCTTCTTCCAACCGTACCAAAAATCTGGAAACCCATGAAGCAATATTATTGACTCTCCTTCTCCAGCAATAACTGTGTGAATTTTAATACCATTTATTTGAATATATTTTTCTTTAAAATGTTGCTTGTCTGATCTCATTTCAAAATACGCCTTTCTTTATCTAATTAATAATTATTGTTAAAAGGGTTTTTAAAAAAATTTAAAAAAGTAAATATTTAGAAAGAAAATACTTTATATTCTATTGGCTTTCTTGTAGGCAATAGCTACCGCTTCTAATACTGTTTCTGGTTTTCTTGCGTCTCCAACATTCTCTAATTCGTATTTTTCTAGCTCTTTAAGTTCTTTAAAGAGAGTATCATTTGATCTCACTCCTGTTGCGTAATACACGTAATCAACATCATTAACTGCATTTTCATTTCCGGAGGCATCAATATAATTGACATAATTATCTCCAATTTCTGTGACATTCACATTAGTAAGAAAATTCACTCCAAACGCATCACATTTATCTAATAAAACCCACTTAGTTGTTTTACCTAAGGCGCTTCCTAATTTTGGTAATCTTTCAAGAACAGTAACCTTATTTCTTTCTGTATATCGCATTTCCAAGGCCTTTTCGGGAGTAAGTGCATTATAAAATAATAGAAAATCCAGAGCTTCAAGATCTAAGGTTCCAAACTTAGCTAAATACAATGCACATTCAACCCCAGTAGCGCCTCCTCCGATAACAACGTTATTTTTACCAACTGGAGCATCACCACTAAATACCTCATTTGCCCAATACACATTTTCGCGATCAATTCCTTTAATGGGAGGTTTGATTGGTATCGATCCTGTTGCGGTAAATATTGCATCGGGATCAAATTCTTGAACGGTATTTACATCGACCTCTTGTTCTAAATGAACTTTTATTCCATATTTTTGAATCCAATAACCATAATCTTCGATCATCCTCTTAAACTCGTTTCTTCCTGGTGGAATCCAGATAAGATTCAACAAGCCTCCAATCTTGTCATCTTTTTCAAAAATATGAACTTCATGACCTCTGATTGCTGCAACTCTGGCTGCCTCTAAGCCTGCAGGTCCAGAACCTACTACCATTATCTTTTTCTTTTCATCAAGGGGCCTTAATTCTCTTTGTGCTTCATTTCCTGCTCTGGCATTTCTTGTGCATGTTACTGGCATCATTCGAAAGACATTATCAAAGCATCCTTGATTGCATGCTATACACTTCATTATATCTCTTAATTCCCCTTTCTTAGCTTTTATGGGTAAATAAGGATCTGCAATTAATGCTCGACCCATACACACAGCATCAGCCTTCCCAGCCATTAAAATTTGTTCTGCAAGTTCTGGATTATTTATTCTATTAGACGAAAATATCGGAATTGAGACCCGCTTCTTAATCATATCTGCTAAATAGGTATAACAACCCTCTGGTACATCCATAGTAAGTTGTGGAACCTTCGTTTCATGCCAACCCCCAGTCACATTAAAATAATCAAGATATGGTGCCAGTTCTTCTGCAACAACTACTTTCTCCTTATAAGTATTACTTCCAGGAACGAAATCGTCTCCCGAAATTCTATAGCCTAATGGAAAATCTCCTATATTCGAACGAATTTGTTCAAGAGTTTCAATTGGAAACCTTAAGCGATTTTCAAGGTCTCCTCCATACTTATCCGTGCGCTTATTTGTCTTAGGGGAGATGAATTGATCCAATAAATACCCAGCATTTGCACATACCTCTACAGCATCGAATCCTGCCTTTATTGCTCTTAATGAAGCATCAACAAAAGCTTGCTGCTCTCTATTGATATCTTCCATTGTCATGGCTCTAGGCGTGGTCTTACTAAAGTTACTATAAACAGCAGAGGGAGCAATAGGTGTCTTACCAATAATTTGTGGGAAAGCATAAGCTCCACCATGGTACAGCTGACAGCAGACTTTTACATCGTCTCTTGCTTTATGAACAGATTCTGTAAACCTTTTTAATTTTGGCAGAAATTTATCATCATCTACAGCAATCATAGATGGAAGTCCTTTGCCATAAATATCGACATAGCATCCTCCTACAATAATCATCCCTGCTCCCCCTTTAGCACGTTCTTCATAAAATGCAACCAGTTTTTTGGTCATAAACCCATTTTTTGCTAAATTTAGGTGCATTGCGGGCATTACAATTCGGTTTGAAATAACCATATCCTTAATTTTAAACGGCGTAAATAGCTTAAAAAACTTCAAATTTAATCCTCATTATTAATGTATTTTTTATGATCTTTAAATAAGAAATTAATTAAAATATAACTGGATTTAAATAAAAGATTATTATTTTAATTCAAAAGATTACATAACCTCTTTTTTGTTAAAAATAACATTTTTATTTAGAGAGCTTTTAATACGAGCTTTTGATTTTCATCATTTAATTTTTTATATCTAATTTATAATAATTATAAATTAATAGGCAAAACAATTTAATAATAAAATAATTCATTTTTAATTGGTATAAATTTCAAAAATTTTTATAATGATTAAGAGAAGTGAACACTATGAGTAATGAAGATCTATGTTATTTATCGGCTTATGAAATGAGAGAGAAAATTAAATCTCAAGAAATTACTTCACAAGAAATAACTGAACGAATTATTGAGCGTATCGAAAAGATAAATCCAAAAGTTAATGCCTACTGTACCACCACTTTTGATTTGGCACGAGAGATGGCCAAAAAAGCAGATGATGCAGTTAAAAATGGTGAAAAAATTGGTCTATTAAATGGTATCCCTACCTCCATCAAAGATTTGATGCAAACAAAAGGGATTAGAACAACCTATGGATCTAAATTATATGAGGATTTTATTCCGGAACAAGATGATATTGCAGTAAAAAGATTAAAAGACGCTGGATGTGTAATTCTTGGGAAGACTAATACTCCTGAGTTTGGACATATTGCGCTTACCAATAATAAAATTTTTGGAGAAACAAGGAATCCTTGGGATTTAGATACTAATTCAGGAGGCTCAAGTGGAGGTGCTGCCTCTGCGGTCGCCAGCGGTTTAGGACCATTAGCATTAGGATCTGATGGTGGTGGGTCAATAAGAATACCCAGTAGTTGCTGTGGGGTCTATGGATTAAAACCCACCTATGGACGTATTCCAAGTTACCCTCGTATTGGAATTGCTTTCATAGGATTGGATCATTATGGTCCAATAGTAAGATATGTGAAAGATGCGGCCTTAATGCTAAATGTGATGAAGGGATATCATCCTGCAGACAACAATTCATTACCTGATAATGATCTCGATTATGTTGAAATATTAGAGGAAAAACCAAAAAAACTGAAAATTGGATTTTCAATGAGTCTCGGGTTTGGGAAAGCTCTTAATGAGGAAATTGAAGAAAACATCTTAAACCAGGTTCAAAAATTTGAACAATTTAATTGGGAAGTTGAAGAGGCAAAAATAAAAATACGAAGCCCTGAATTAGCATTTAAAACTTTAGTAGGAATAGGGTATGCATATGATTTAAAGAACGATCATGAGAAAAGGCCTGAAGATCTCTCCCCTGATTTGGTAGCGACTATCAGATTCGGTCTTGATTGTGATTCAATTAGTATTGGAAAAGCTAATGAGGTTAGAAAAAGAACATATGAGGTAATGTATGAATATTTCAAAAATTATGACCTTTTAATTACACCAACATTGCCTTGTCCTGCATTTAAACCAGAATGGTTAGAGACAGGAACGGTCTTTCCAAAAGTTGGAAACAGACCTTTAAATATTGTAAGCTGGATGACATTTACCTATCCATTTAATATGACTGGATTACCTGCAGCTACAATTCCAGCGAGCTGGACTAAAAATGGATTACCAATTGGAATGCAAATTGTAGGTAAGCGCTATGATGAAAAAACTGTACTTCAAGTCTCTAAAGCGTTTGAAGAAATTCAACCTTGGCAAGATAAAATACCAAATTTATAATTTTTTTATATTTCTTTATAATTTTATCAATAAGTAATACTCTATTTTTATATTACAGTTATATTGGATTAAATTTTTAAAACTCAATCAATATGTAAAACTTGATTAAAATGTCTAATAATGAAAATATCTACACCGCTTCTCCACCCTGCCCAGTTTGTGGAAAAGGATATTTAATATTTTTTCCAGTGGTAGGAGGGAGCCCTCCTGTATGGGTATGTACTTCTCCTGATTGTAATTATCAAATCAGTACATATAAAGAGCCAAGAAATATCTATAAATTTAATTTTTGATTTTTTATAAGAAGCACTAAAATTGTTGCTTTTATAAAGAAAAACTATAAGAAAATCAAATAGAGATTAAAATATAATTTAATTAGGGATCTTATAATTTTGAAAAAAATCTTAAAATAATTAGTATTTAACATGAAATTACCAATATATAGTATTGGCACGGGAGATCGCTTTGGTCAGCAAGGAAAAGCCCTCCTTAGTGCAGTAATCAAAGCAAGACAAGATGGAATTAAACTAGCAATTGTATGGAATAAATCTAATAGGGAACATTCCATAATTAATACAAAACCACAAGATGTTTTTATTGAAGCCAAAAATGCGGCAAATGAATTAAATTATGATGGCGAATACTTTATTGATGCAGATCATATTGGATATTCAACTGTCGATCGATTTATGGAATACAGTAATTATTTCACGCTTGATGTGGCAGAATTTATTGGAAAAAAAGCTCCAAAAAAAGAACTTAATTTGTTTATAGAAAAATGCAAGGCTTATATGGGAGAATTAAAAATTCCAAACATTCCTACCCCCCTTCAGATCAGCAAGGAACAAATCTGTCTCATTGCTGAAAAATATTTCCTTGCTGTAAAAGAAGCGGGTAAAATATATCGCAAAATTGAAAATGGTAAGGGAGAAAATAATTTTATCACAGAAATTTCAATGGATGAAACGGATAGCCCTCAGAGTCCCTTAGAAATATTTTTTATCCTCTTTGCCACGGCAGAACTAAAAATTCCTATACAAACTATAGCTCCAAAATTTATTGGCTCATTTATCAAAGGAATAGATTACATTGGAAATATTAATCAATTTACAAAGCAATTTGAAAATGATTTAGCTATTATTAAATTTGCTATAAAAGAATTCTCATTACCTAATAATTTAAAATTAAGTATACATTCAGGAAGCGATAAATTTTCCCTCTATGAGCCAATAAATAAAGCAATTAAAAATTTCAATACTGGAGTTCATCTAAAAACAGCAGGTACTACTTGGCTTGAAGAATTAATAGGATTAGCATTAGCTGGAAATGATGGTTTGAGCATAGTAAAAGAAATCTACTATAAAGCATATAAACGCTATGATGAATTATGCAAACCATATACGGAAGTAATTAGTATAGATAGAGAAAAATTACCAACACCAAATTCTGTAAACAAGTGGACGAGTGAGGAATATGTTAATACATTACAGCATGATTCAAATAATAAAAAGTTCAATCCACACTTCCGACAATTACTTCACATTGCCTATAAAATTGCTGCGGAAATGGGGGAGAACTTCATAGATGCATTAATAAGAAATGAACGCATAGTTTCTGAACATGTGATGTTTAACATTTATGAAAGACATATAAAGAATTTATTTTATTAATACTATTTATTAGGACCAATTAATCTCTTTTTAACAAATTTCTTTGTTAAAAAACTTTAAGAACAAAGCTCTGCGTGAGTGTTAAAATTAGATGTGAGAATTATTATATGTTTCTCTGGTGATTGTGGTATGGATAAATGTTGAATCCCCAATAGTTATACCATTTTTAATCAAATCCTGTAAAGTAACGTAATCTCCAAGAATGCTATTGCTTGAAATGATCTTTTCGAGATGACTTCCATCACCAATCACAAACTCAGATAAAATACTTTTAACAATTTTTGTATTGTTTCCTATTGAAACATTAGGACCAATAATAGAATCTTTAATTTTAACATCTTTACCAATAAAAACAGGAGGAATAATCTTAGAGTCAATGATATTATCTGATTGAATTAAATGTTCATATAAGGGATTTTCAATCTTAGTCTCAGATAAAAGGTATCTATTTCCTTCTAAAAGTGTTTCTGGTCTGCCAAAATCTAAGATTTCTGATTTCATTTCGTTTATTTTTATTTTTTTTCCCTCTTCCAATAATTTCTTAATTATAGGAGTAAATTGATGTTCTTGTCCGTTTTCTAATTCGATTTTACTCTGTTCCTCAAGAAGTTGAAACAGTCGTAATGTGACTTTTTTGCTAAAAATATAGGCTCCTGACACTGCTAAGTCTGAAATAAAATCTTTAGGTTTTTCAACTATATCCTTAAGAAATCCTTGTTTATCTACTATTGTTACTCCATAAAATTGCGGATTATCAACCTTCTTAGTGTTAATCATTCCATCACATTTTTGTTGATGATAATTGATTAAAAGTGAAGAATAATCATTTATTGGTAATCTGTCGCTTAAACAGATAAAAATATCATCGTCCTTAACACTCTCTTTTGCTAGCAAAATTGCATCGCCCAGCCCTGAGAAATATGGGGTTTCATCTTGATATCCTAAAGGCTTCTGCTCCTGAAATTGTATATTAAAATAATCGGAATAATTTTTTCGTAGATAATCCGTTATTTGGCGCTTCATATATCCTACTATAAAAAGAATATTTGTACCTTCAGGAAAATTTTTCTTTAATTTAATAAGAATATGATCAATTAATCTTTTTCCCGCAATTTTTATAAATGCTTTCGGTTTTGAAAAGGTAAAGGGTTGAAGCCGAGAACCAACCCCCGCTATAGGAAATATGATATGCATAAATTTTCTTTATTTATTGTTTCTCTTAATTTTATTATTTTATATCTCTAAGATATCTCTTAACAATTGATAATTATACAAATCTTTTAATTTTTGTTCAATTTGTTTTTTAAGTTTCCTTAAATAATATTGATCGGAGCTTGTTAGATCTTTACCCTGGAGCTTTTTAATAATTGCTATACGGGTTTTTTCATCCAAAAATCGCGGATGAATTTTGCGAAATTTCTCTATTAACTTATCTTTATTCTCATTTTTATCCTTTATCAGATTTGATTTTTGTTGCTCTTCTAAAATTCGATATAGATTGGAGATCCAAGTCTCAATTTTAGGTTTATCTCCTTGAAGATAGGTTCGGGCGTTTAACCAGTTTTTAAACTCAGTGATTTTTCTTAGAAAATAATCCTTCTTTTTAGAGTCCCTTGCTTTTTGAGAAGATTTTCTTTGCTTTTTTTCCACTAAATCGTTGATTATTGTTTTTCTGAGTTGAATTTTTTCTCGTTCTTGTTCTTCCTTCCTCCTTTTCTGATTTTCTTGCCAATTTTTATTTTCTGAAAGCCATTTCTCTATGGTCATAATAAATAGATAATTTTGTTATTTTTAATAAAAAAATTTCTGTCAATTCAAGTATTATTTTAATACTCCTTAATTTATCATTTTCTTACTAAAATTCTCTCTTTTAATAAATTAAGAATTTTATTTTTTATTATATTTATAGGGGTGAATTATTTACTGATTAAGAAAGATTAAAATTATTGAAAATCCTTAATATTATTGGAATGATCAGAGGAATCATTTTTGATTTTGGCTTCACCTTATTTTATTTTAATGATGTTTCCCTTGAAAAATATTTAAATTGCTATAAAATAGGTCTCAAAAAAGCAGTTGAAGTTTTGAATGGAATGGGAATATTAAAGCAAACATCTGAAACTCAAAAGTTCATGAACAAGTTTAATACACTAAGAACACGCTATTTTCGAGATAGTATGAAAACCAATGAGGAATATCCTACATCGTTAATTTTTAAACAAGTATTTGAATATATGAATATTGAAGAAATTGATGAAATTCTGCTTGATGAACTCACGACCATATATCATTCATGCGAAGCAGAAGAGTGGGTTCCTTTCCAAAAAACAGCAACCACTTTAAAAGAATTATCTAAAATTCCGGATTTAAAGCTGGCTCTTTTATCTAATCATCCGCATCACGACACTATCAAAAATTTAGTCCAAAAGCATAAATTATTACAATATTTTGATATGGTTATTACATCAGCTTTATTCGGAAAAAGAAAACCTCATATTGAAATATTCAATTACACAGTCGAGAAAATGGGATTTAAAGAACAAGATAAAAAAAATATTATAATGTGCGGTGATGAATATGCCGATATTATGGGGGCGCATCGTGCAGGACTTCAGATACTTCTTTTTGAAAGAAAATATAAATTCCCCTATGAAAAGGAAATCCCTTTACAGAATATAAACAAAATACAAGAAATATCCGAAATTTTAAATATCATATAGATTTAAAACACAGAATTAAGCAGAAAAATAAGATCACTGTATTTACTTATCTAGTTTTTTTAGAAATTTATTAAATTTTAGCTATTGGTATTTTCTTTAGTAAGCTCCCAAATATTAATTAGAAAAGTTTGAGTGATATTTTCCTCTTTCTTATATTTAGAATATACATTTAATTTTTGAATCCACATTTCTTGGTCTGATGAGATTTTTATTAAAATTTTATCTTCTGTTTCATCTTTAAATTGACCACTGATCTCCACGACAAACCTTTTTGGAGGTCTCCAATTTCTTTTTTTCCCTATCAGATATGATATAAATGCACCTAATCCATATGAAAATATAATAGAAAATATAAACCATAAATTAAACCCCTTTGCCTCTGTATCCAAAATATTAATTATCCTTAAAATAAACATAATAGCAAACCAAATTATTCCTCCAATAACAAAAATACCCCCAAGAAGATATACTAATTTAGTTAGTTTAGTGACATATTTTTGATGCTCTTGTTTTTCCAGGTAATATGGGACTACTAATACTAAAGGAAAAAAGAGGGTCATAATCGCCGCATTTAGAGGGAGAATATCCAAAAAAAACAAAATCCAATTAAAAGGAATAAAGATAATAAGTTCAATAACACAAATCCAAAACCAATTCTTTTTGATCCTCTCTATTAAACTAATTATAATTCATCTCTTAAAGTTTTCTTTATATCTTTTATAGAACGCTCTCATGTTTTTTAAAGAAAATCATATATTTAAGCTTATTCTAGGATTTTATTTAGTTTTGTAATTATCTATTTAAATTAATAATATATTCAATAATAAATAAAAATTAATTTAAAAATTAAGAATAGGATAAAGCGACCCTGGAGGGACTTGAACCCCCGATTTCTGGCTTTCTGCTAAACGAGGGGGACATAATCCCTCGCAATCCGCAAGCCAGCGCCCTATCCAACTGGACCACAGGGTCATATATTAATAATTATTCTTTATGATCAATTCTTAAAATATTTTATTTACAGATAATTGAGAATAATTAAATATAGTTGTTAAAATTATGTCTGAATGCGTAATATTTGATATGGATGGGGTACTTGCTGACACAGGTCCTATTCATTTTGCTAGTTGGAAGAAGCTTGCCAAAAAGATTGGAGTAGAATTTACAAAAGAGTTCTTTGAGAAGTCATTCGGTCAAAAAAGCGTTCCGATTACGAGGAAATTGGTTGGAAAAAATACTGAAGAATCAAAAATTAAAGAATGGGCCGATTTAAAAGAAAAATATTACCGCGAGATGGTAAAAGACAAAATAAAACCCCTCCCTGGAGTAATTTCCCTTATTAAAGATTTAAAAAAGAATAACTTTAAACTAGCTGTCGGATCAAGCGGGCCACCTGAAAATGTTGATCTTTTATTAAATAGTTTAAAAATAAAAAAATATTTTGATTTCATTATAACAGGCGATGATGTTCAGAAAGGAAAACCAGATCCAGAAGTATTTAAAAAAATAAAAAATTATTTTCAGCTAATTTCAGAGAGATGCGTCGTTATTGAAGATGCTCCCGTTGGTATTGAAGCTGCCAAAAGTGCGGGTATGAAAACAATCGCTCTAACAACCACTCATAAAAAAGATGAACTTAAGAATGCGGATTTAATTTTAGAAGATTTATCAAAAATAAATTTTAAGGATATAAAAAAAATAATAAAAGCTTAACTTATATTAAAAAAACGCTCACTAACTATTAAATCTATTATTAAATCAGAATATTTTTAAATTTTTCATATTAGAATATTTCTTTTAATTGATCCTAACGCAGTTTTTTCCCTTTTGTTCCACCACTTTAAGTCCCATATTCCATATTCTTTTTGCCAAATCGGTTATTTTCCATTTTTCATAGCCTTTCACATACGTTGAAAAACTATTTCTTAAGGGCGCTTTCCATTTTGAGGGAATTTTATCTGCTCCAAGTTGTGCACCAATAATTGCGCCAATATTTCCACAATTACAATCAGTATCAAGTCCCATCATCGCTGCGGTACAAATTGACTTTCCAAGGGTATCTTTTTCATTTTCAGCGCCATAAAGAAGCGAAAGAATAATGATTCCAATATTAGGAAGTACATGTACAGCGGAAATGTATTTATTCAGAAATTTGACTCTGCGTTTCCCCATGAATCTATCTTTTGATTTTATCTTTTTCTTTCTAATATAATGCCAATAGTTTATCAATTCATCCCTTGCGTCTCGAAAATTATCCTCATTCTTTTCATAGATGTCGATTGCCTTGAGTATCATTTCAGCATAAATACTTTCCGTAGCAGAGAGGATATAATTAAGAGAATAATGAATATTTTTACGAATGTCTGTTTCAAAGAACGCATTAGAGAGCATAACGGCGATATAAACTTCGCCCTCAATGCCAATTCCCGAATGTGAGATGGAACCATCAATTTCTGCATAATATTTTGCAATATCTGGACAACCCGGAGCTATTTGTCCGAAAATATCTGCTCGCATCTGAGCTCCAATCGCATCATACCAGATATTATTATAAGTGGCCGATTCTGGCGGCCAAATCCCTTTTCTTAAATTTTTGAGAGCAATTGCTTCCGCTGTAAAATTCTTTTTATATAGTAGATTTAACCACTCTTGAGAAATCTCTTTGGCAGTTAAATCTAAACCATATTTTTCAAAGGCGATTAAGGCCACAATTTCATACATTTCATCATCATTTACATAATCTAAGTTAATCTCTTTAGGGTAGTAATCTAAATCATTTCCATACTTTTTTACAATGAACTTATAAGGGTGAAATTCTAGAGGATATCCCACAAAATCTCCCGAAATCCTGCCTAACCATGAGCCATAGACTTTATTATAATATTCTTCTTTCGTTATTTCTTTCATAATTTTTTTTATTTTTCTTTTTTAAATATAGAGGGATTTAATTCATATATGGGGGACTTCTGCTGAATAGAGTGAAAAAAAGAACTACTTAATTTCGGACTCATTATTCCTGTTCCCTTTAGTTCTGATATGATTGAATTTACTTTATCACCTAAAAGCATGTCATCACATTTACTTTTAATTTGAGATCCATATATTTGATAATTCTTAGAATACTGATATAACGTCTTAATTAGAGTAGGCATCTTTTCATAGTCTTTTTCTCCAATTTTTTTAAATAATTTTATGATTACTTTTTCGGGGTTCCATAATCCCGAATTTATTGCTTCTCTTATCATCTGCTTTATAATATTAGGAATTTCATAAATTTCATTAGAATTATTTAAAAAAAATGTATCGTCCCACTCCATAGTCCCACTAAATGTTTTTCTTGGGATTAATAATTTTTTTTCGTTTATAAAAAATATAAGATCCGTAATATCTCCTTCATTTAATACTTTTATTTCTTCAAAAGTAATTTTTTTCTTTTTGGAACAATGATATAAGATTTTTGACAAGCTATTAATTAATTCTTTATTTAATCTACTCTCTTTAAAAAAATATGCTTCTAATGCTTTCTTTAAATTAGTAATCATTATCCCTAATATCTAGGTAAGGTATATTAAAAATCAAAATAATATTCTATATAATGTAAATTTATCGAGAAATATAAATAAAACAAATATAAAGAAGTGGTAATACTTGGGCTATTATAGAGGATATATTTTAGTACGGTTAAAAATAGTAGGTAAGGAATGGAAAGTTGTAGAAAAATTAAATGGGTTAACTTCAAAAGAACAAGGTGAGGATTGGAAGGTAACCTATGCAACTGCGATATATGGTGGTTGGGATGTAATTGTGGAATGTGCATTTACAAATTTGAATGAATTGGATAAGATAGTGACTTACTGCAGGACGGATGATGAATTATCAAATTGGATCGAGGAAACAACCACCCTCATGGGTACTAAAGATGATTTTGAAATGTAAATCATCCTTTTTTATTTTGAAGAATTTTCTTTTTATTTTTTAATGATATAATAATTCTAATTCATTATTTAATCCGTATTTAAATATATAAAAAGCATTTAATTTAATTTGCTTCAAGAACAATTAGATATTATGAATCTCTATAGTATTTAAGGAATAAAAATGATTTTTTGATACAAAACATTTTTTTTAGTATAATTTTATAATTTTTTACCCTCATCACAAATCTAAAGAGGATTTTCAATTGGACGACAGCAAAATAAAAGAAATAGAAAAAATACTCTGGATAAATGGATTGAAAAATGCAGTAGAATTTGAAGGGAATCCAAATAAAAAAGCGATAATGGGAAAATTAATGGGGAAGAGAAAAGACTTAAGACCTTATGCAAAGGAAATTATGCCTATTCTAGATAAAATAGTGGAAAAAATCTCAAAGCTTGAATTAGAAGAGCAAAGAAAGAAATTATTAAAGTTAGACCCTGATGCATTTAAAGAGGAAGAAACTCAAGAGGAAAAAAAAGAACTTCCTGAACTGCCTAATGTTAATAATTATGAGAAAGTTATAATGAGATTAGCTCCTTATCCCAGTGGAGCCTTACATATTGGGAATGCACGTATGGTTGTGCTTAACGATCAATATACGAAGAGATATAATGGTAAACTTATACTTTTTTTCGATGATACTATTGGAAGTTCTAAACTTTTAAGAGAACAGGAACCAGAAAAAGCAAAATATGTTCTCCCAGAAGCATATGATTTAATTAAGGAGGGTTTGGAATGGTTGGGAGTTAAATATTCAAAAGTATATTATAAAAGCGATAGATTGCAATATTATTATAAATATTGTAAACAACTAATTGAGGATAATATGGCATATGTGTGTTCTTGCTCTGCAGAGGAGTTTAAAGAAAAATATATTAAACATAAAAAACAATGTCCCCACCGAAATCATACAGTTGAAAAGAATTTAGAGGAGTGGGAAAAAATGCTTAATAGAGAATATCATGAAACTGAGGCTATAGTTAGATTAAAAACTGGTATGGATCATAAAGACCCTGCATTGAGAGACCAAATCATTATGAGAATTTCAGAAGCATCACATCCACGAGTATATACGAGATATACTGTTTGGCCAATGTTAGAATTTTCTTGGGCTATTGACGATTATTTAATAGGAGTAACTCATATCTTAAGAGGTACTGATCTTATTAAAGAAGATTATATTGAAGATTTCATTTGGACTCATTTTAAGTGGAAAAAGGCGCAGTTTCTTCATTATGGAAGAATAAATTTTCCAAATATGAAATTAAGTAAAACTAATACTCGAAATAAAATATTAAAAGGTGAATATGATGGATGGGATGATCCACGGACTTGGAGCCTTCAATCTCTCAAAAAAAGAGGCATTCTACCAGAAGCTTTAAGAGAAACATTATTAGATCTCGGAATGTCTATGTCAGGTATCACATTTTCAGTTAATTGGCTTTATGCTAAGAATCAAGCATTAATAGATGAGAGTTCACATAGATATTTTTTTGTGGAAAATCCCATTAAGCTTATCATTGATGATGTTCCCTTTGAAAAATTAATTGCAGAGCCTCTGCTCTTACCGACAAATCCGGGGAAAGGAAGAAGAAAAATTGAGTGCAATATAAATAATAATCAATTGATAGTATATATAGCAGAAGCTGATGCTAAAGAGAGAAAAAGTAATGATTTAATTCGTTTAAAGGATTTATTTAATATAAAAATTATCTCTATAAATTCATCTCAAAATTTAATCAAATCCCAATATCATAGCAAGGAATTAAACAGGGAATTTCCTATAATACATTGGGTACCAAATGATGGTAAAATTCATGTAAAAATATTAAAACCTGATGGCTTTATATCTGAGGGATATGGTGAACATAATTTACTAGAAATTCCTATGAAAAAGACAATTCAATTCGAACGTTATGGATTTGTGAATCCTATTAGAAAAGATCTTAAAA
The DNA here is from genome assembly GCA_016839555.1 of Promethearchaeota archaeon. Taxonomy (GTDB): domain Archaea; phylum Asgardarchaeota; class Lokiarchaeia; order Sigyniarchaeales; family SOKP01; genus TEKIR-8. The sequence goes on along the minus strand of JAEOUA010000003.1, from coordinate 340,096 downwards.
AGGAAGAACTCTTTTGTTATTTTACACATTGAAATTTTCATAAGATAAAGGTTTAAAATACTATAACAATATTAATATTATAATTTAAATAACTAAGAGGAACAGAATTGTCCAATAATTCAAGAAATAAAGAATTAAAATGGAATTTTTGTCCCCGCTGTGGAGAAAGGCTTCCAGAATCTCAAAAAGAAATCCGTTTTTGCATATCATGTGGATTAGAGTTTAAATCATTGAAATCAATACCTTCGAAACAGAAAATGCCCCCTCCCTCTTTTCAAATAGTTAATAAGTATAAGTTAAAAGATGAGGAGATAACAAATACTACGAGAGAATTCTGGAGACCGAAAGCGTCTATTTTTTGGCCACTTATTAGTTTAGTTATTATGGGGCAAATTTTGGGTGTAATAATAATTTTATTAGTTTTTTTAGGTTTAATCTCGCTTTCCTTATTAAATCTTATTATATCCCCGCTTTTTATATCAATAATTTCCCTTACTGAGCTAGTATTTATGATTGTTCCCGTTTTATATGTGGGTCAATATCTTCAAAATCCTACCTTGAAGAATAGATTTAAGTTTTTAGGGCTTTATTCTAATAAAGAAGATAAATTTTTTATATTAAAAGAAGCACTACTTGGTATCGGATGTGCTATAATAAGTGTTATTATAGTTAATTTGCTTTCACTTTTATTAGAGTTTTTATTTGGTCCCTTTTTATCTATTTCAAGCATTATTCCCGCTCAAATCCCAAATTCTGATGTAGAACTCCTTGGTATATCAACAAATATCTTTGAAATCATATTATTATCCATCATAATGATAGTAGTAATAGGTCCTTCAGAAGAAATAGCATTTCGGGGATTTATGCAGCGGGGATTAGTTAGAAGTTATAATAAAAAAAAGGGAATCTGGATTACGGCAATAATTTTTACTCTGATTCATGTATTAACCGTTTTTGGGGATATAACAACTTCCCCACTTTCAAGCATTCTATCTTTTATTATTCTATTAATTCCTTACCTTTTGATATCTCTTTTATTAGGATATTTATTTAACTGGCGAAACGAAAATTTAATAGCCCCAATTATTACTCATGGCGTATATAATGCTTTAACTGTAATAATGGCTTTTATTTTCTATAACTTTCCATTAACCATGCTTTTAATATATTTTATTGCAATTATGGCTATTTCATTTATGTCCTTTATTTCATATTCTTTTTTGAAGAAATACAAAAAATGACACAAAAAAACTAATTCTTTTAGAGGATTGAATTGTTTTAAAATCATTATCTTAATAAATCTAAAATACTACAATCTTGAATATATGTGTAATATTTAAACATATTTTTTAATCCAAATTTGTATGAAAGAAATATTATTAAATAAAGATAATAATTTTTTTAAGAAATTAAAAGCCCTTTTTTTCGAATATTATAAACAAGGATTTCTTTTTGGGCACTATATTTTAAATAATGGATTATATTTAACTAAAGAAAAGTTAAAAGCATCAATTTTAGGAGATTTTAAACATTTTTATCGACATAGAAAAGCGGATCAATTCAATAGCCTAAAAAATGAAGAAAAGAAAATGAATTCATCTAAATTAAATTTTTCTGATATCATTATAGAGAAAGGGAATAATTCTTCTATAATTAAGATTAAGTCTGAAAAACTCTTAACGACGTGTCCTTTATGTGAAAAAAAGATATATGTTAAAGATATCGATTTTGAAGGAATAGACTTTTCTAAAATTAATAACTTTCCGTTTGATTATTTACATATTCATTCATCTGAAAAATATCCATTTCATGCTCTTTTGATTTATTTTGATGCTCAGTTAAATGTTAGATGGAGAAAAGTAGCAAAATTTACAAATCTTAAATCTAAAATAAATTAATATTATTGTTTTTAAATATTAATTAAGAATGAATATAAGATTATTATAAAATTAAAATCACCAAACTTTTTAACTTCCTATAATATATCTTGATCTATCTACTTTTTTCTTTATAAAATTCACTAAAAGATTACTTAAAACTAATAATAGAATAGTTAGACCAATACTAGTTAATACAAGAATAGGGAGTAAATAACCTGTTAAATTACCTATAAAAAAAGTTGTTATTTGTATTATTGGAGCAAATAGAGAATGAACATAATATATACCTGCTGAGTTAATTCCTAATTTCCATAAAACATTTTTACTTTTTTCTTTAACAAATTCAATTTTTAAATTTAAATTATTTTGATTTGTTTTCAAATTATTTTTTATATTTTTTTTCTCATTAATATTAGTATTTGATTTTAGGGTCATTTTATAAAAAAAAGAAACAATAACTAGTACTATTGGGGCTGAAAAAAGATGATTTACACAAGGACCAAGAAATAGATATAGTGAGAATATGACTAATAAAAAGATTATAATTAATTTATTATGTTTAATTGTGGATAAAATTTTTTTATTCTTTCCACAAACCATACCTAAGATAAAAACAGAAAGGAATATCAAAGAATTTGGAGCAAAAAATATACCACAAAAAGGATAAACATCAAATGTATGCTCTGAATCAAATTGGATAGTAAAATTAAATTTAGTGAAATTAAAAATTCCAAAATATCTTTCAAGAAAATAAATTAAAAATATTATAATTAGAAGACTAACAAAATAGAAAAATTGAGGTTTTTTGAATTTATTCATGATTTTTAATAGTATAGGATATATTATATAAAATTGAATTATAAAAAAGACAAAATATATTACATTCACAACTCCGGTAATAACTAAAAAGAAACTATTAATTAATAAAAATAGAATCTCTTTAATATTGAATAATTTGCCTATTTGATTATTATTTATATAACTCCAGCAAAAGGTAAAAAATACGGTAATAAAACCCCATATAAGATAATTTGGTACAATATATTTTAATTTTTTTTTTAAGTATACTTTATAATTATCGATTTGAGGATAATTAATTGCCATCGCATATCCAGATAAAAATATAAATATAGGAATAACAAGATAATGAAATAAATCAAAAATATAGAAATTAGGATAAGTTAATCTACTAAGATGGGCCGCAAATCCAGAATGAGTCAAGACTAAACATATAATGGAAAAACCTCTATTTATATCAATCCAATAAAAGTAATTTTTCTTTTTTGGTTTGTATAAATTTTTATCAATAAGTTTTGATTTAAATTCATAAATCCCGTTTTTCTTTTCAATATTCATTATGAATCTTTAAACTAATCTATTATTTTAAATTATAAATAAGATCATAAAAGTTTTTTTTGATTTAAATTCAAATAATAATAAATCTTAAAAAAATTATTGTATCTTATCCAAAATATTAGTAATTTTAGTTTAAGACTTAAATTTAAAAATAAAAGTCTATTACCAATAAAACTTCTGGTTTTTATATCATTTAATAATAATAAAAATTTATTATATACATACGTAATAAAAAACTCGTTTAAAGAAGGTATATATATCTAAAAATGAGTATAATAAACCAAATTATAAGAGAAACGGAAATTTCAACAGCAAAAATAGGTATAGGGTTAAGTAATAGTTCAGAATTTCAAAACAAAAAGATCCTATATGCTGCAATAAAATTTCTAAATCAATTTGAGAAAAACGAGGATATTCAAATCTATTTCTTTGGAGAAGAGGAATATATAGATCGTATCTCTGTAAATTCAAGTTATTCAAAATACAGAAGGAAAATTAAATTAATAAATACTCAAAATCCTGCCATAGACTTATTTAATTACTTAAATACAAATACATTAAATGCTATAGTCAGAGGAGGCATTAGTTCCTCCGAATTTTTACCCTTAGTAGTAGAAAAATTACATGTGCCAGTTATTAATCGCTTAGCCTTACTTGAAACCAATAGTGGATATCAATTCTTCTATGGGCCAGTAGGTATTGATGAATGTAATGATTTAAGGTCAAAAATGAATTTTATAGAAGCTGCGGTGAATCAATTACACGCATTAGAGATCAGTCCAAAGGTAAGCATTTTAAGCGGAGGAAGAACGAGCGATATTGGAAGAGATGAGCGGGTGGATAAGACAATAAATCAAGCTAAAGAAATAATAAAATTAATTCGAGGGATTTTTCCTAGTATTAGAATATCACATGATGAAATATTAATAGAAAAAGCCATTGACAATAATGCTAATTTAATAATTGCTCCCGACGGAATATCAGGTAATTTAATTTATAGAACTTTAGTGCATTTAGGAGGGGGAAAAGCATATGGAGCAATTTATATGGGATTAGAAAAGATTGTAATCGATACTTCTAGAGTGGGAGCTTTAAACGAGATATATGGCGCGTTTTTATTAGCTATATCTTTAATGTTATAGTTGTTTTTTCGTATTCAAAAAAAAAATAAATAATAATATAGAAAAAAAAGTAGATATTAATAATTTATTTAACTTTCCTTCCATTGGTATTCTCTTGGTCCCGCAAAGATCAACCAAAATGCAACAATCAATACAAGCGCTCCTCCCCATCCCCATCCAAATACGGCTAAAAGAATACCCCATAGAAGCATTAGTGGGAATCTCACACTGCCTAATTTGAGAATATCTTTTTCATAGAGAAAATCCCAATCTCGAGCTTTTATTTTGTCTGAAAATCTAAATTTTATTATGGCTATTGAAAATACTATATTAATCGCCCCTCCGATAAGATAATAAAATCCGATTCCGCGACTTGAATACCATGCTACTCTTACAGGTTGAAAAATAGAAAAGATATCAAAGGGGACCTGTGATGTTACCCTAGTCTGGACAAATATAATAACTATTCCCCATATAAGATATACTATACCGTTCGCTAGACTAAATAACCACGCCCATGTACCGAGAGTAATAACGAACTTATTTTTTGATTCCCATTCTCCTTCAGTTTTTTGTTGACTCATATTATTCACCTCTAAGAATTAACTAATGATTAATTAATTTAAATTTTTATTATTTTATTTTTAAAAAGTTGAAGAGATGTAAATATTAAATAAGATGAAAAAGATTTAACCCGATGAAAATACAATATCTTTTACATTTCGAAAATTCTCATTAAAATTATCAAGCTTTTTCATATCTTCTTTATTAATACTGAAATCAAAAACATTAATATTTTCAGAGATATGTGTTTTATTTTTTGATCTTGGGATTTCAATTAAATTATGTTCTAATCCCCACCGAATTAAAATTTGAGCTGGGGTTTTATTATACTTATTACTAATTTCTTGCAAGATTTGATTATTGAGTTTTTTAGCTTTTGTAAGGGGAGAATATGCTTCTATTTTAATCTTATGTTTTGTACAAAAGTCCAATAATTCTTTTTGATAAAGAAAAGGAGTAAATTCAACTTGATTAATAACTGGAGTAATCGTAGAATTTGCTAATAATTCTTTTAGATGATCGGGAGTAAAATTACTTACTCCAATGCTTTTTGCACTTCCTTGTTCATATAACTCTTCCATTGCTTTCCAAGTTTTTAAACGCTTTGCTCTTGGCCAATGAATTAAATATAAATCAATGTAATCCATTTGTAAGTTAATTACACTTCTTTCAAAAGCTTTAAATGTTTCATCATATCCTTGTTCTGTATCCCATACTTTTGTGGTAATGAATAAATCCTCTCTTGGTATAGAACTTTCCTTTATCGCTCTTCCAATTTCAGCCTCATTCCCATAAAAAGATGCAGTATCTATTAATCTATACCCCTCTTGGAGAGCCCATTTGACTGCTTCGATCGCAACTTTACCGTTTAAAGCCCACGTTCCAAAACCTATCCTTGGGATTTTTATATTATTATTAAGCGTATAAGTTAAGGTTCTAGTTGAATTCATTTTTAATCATATTTTATTTTTTATTCCTAAATTAATATCTCATTAAGGTTTAACCTAATTTTAATTTAATCCCAAGTACTTGTATTATATAATAATCGAAACCGCTCTTTCAAAGAATCAAGCTCTTTCATATCTTTTTCAGAAATTTTAAAATCAAAAACTTCTGCATTTTCCTTTATATGATCTTTTTTGCCTGATTTTGGAATGACTACAAAATCGTGCTGTAAACTCCAGCGAATCAAAATTTGAGCTGGGCTTTTATCATATTTTTGTGCTATAGATTTGATTTTTGGATTGTTTAATTTTTTTCCATGTGTTAATGGGCTATATGCCTCTATTTGGATCTCATTGTTTTTGCAGAATTCTATTAGCTTTATTTGTTGCGAAAATAACAACGGATGCAATTCGAACTGATTTATGGCGGGAATAATTTCTGATTTATTCAAAAATTCTTTTAGATGTTTAATTGCGAAATTTGCTACTCCAATAGCTTTTACTCTTCCTTGTTCATATAATTCTACCATTGCTTTCCATGATTCATTTCGGAGTTTACGGGGCCAATGTATTAAGTATAAATCGATATAATCTAATTTTAACTTGCTAAGACTCGTATCAAAAGCTTTTAGAGTTTTTTGATATCCTAAATCCGAATCCCATACCTTCGTGGTGATGAAAAGTTGCTCTCTTGATACTTTACTATCATGGATTGCCTTCCCCACATAGGTTTCATTTCCGTATAATTTGGCAGTATCGATAGATCGATATCCAATTTCTAATGCCCATCTTACTGGGTTATAAGCCATCTCTCCTTTTAATTTCCAAGTTCCAAATCCTAAACGAGGTATGGATACTCCATTGTTTAATTCGACCTTTGAATTAATAGTTAATTCCAAATTTATCACCAAAATTCCTTCATTATTAAGATATTAAACTCTATTTATACTAAAAAATATTAATTTTATAGAATATAGAAATTAATCCTAACTAGCTTTCTTTTTCTTTGAATTTAGCGAAAGAATAAATAAATTAAAAGAAATAAAAAATAGAAAATTTTAGATAACTACTCTTCCTAAAATTAAAGGCAAAATTACAGTGAAAATAACTAATAGTATGACATTTATTAATGCAAGTGATCCAATGATCTTCTTTTGTTTATCTTTCTCCCAATAATATGCATATGCTGCCCCTACGAAAAAAGGTATGTAGACAAAAATAAAGACAGTAATCGCATTCCACCACCAATAGACCCACACAAAAGTAGGTGTCATTATCAAGAAAATTTCAATGATAGAAGCAAATGCAGCATTAGCAATGCCAATCAAGAGTGGTTTAGGAATCCCAAATATTTTTTCCTTGGGATCCTCGGGCAATAATTTACTCTGAGCCAATCCTGCGATAGAGAACATTAGATTTAATTCAATTCCTAACCCTATTAGAATTAGATAAGCGGTACCGGTTGGAATCGTCCATAAGGCATATCCAGAAAAGAATTGAATAACAGCATTTATAATTTCGACAAACCAATGTATCATATATAACATCAATCCAGAAGCGATACCATTCCAGTTTTTATTGTGTATTTCATTAAAATAGATATATAAAACTGCCACTAAGAGAAAAATAACATAAAAATTGAAATTTTGACCGCTCCTGAGGATACTAAGAGCTTTTTGGGTTGCATCTGGAAATAGTAACACCATTTTTTTAACCTATCTATTTTGATTATTTTATTAATTTAATAATTGAATTGATAGAATGCTTATTAAAATATAAATCAATTTTTTATACCTTAAACCTTTTATTCGTGAAAGGTGTGTTTCAAGAATATTCCTATATATCAGCATATTATCTAAATATTATTAGCATATTATAATGATCACTAAAAAATTTGATAAGGTGAAAATATGATTAAATTAAGAATCTGATTTTTACTTTTTAATTTTAAAAACTACTTTTTGATGAGTAAATCTAGAATTTATTAAGGTTAATATTCTCTGAGCAAACTGCCTTAAATTATTAGCGAGTTCTGGTCTCTCCTTTTGTTGCTCAAGTAAGAATTCGTGTATCATCTCTCTAGTAGCGTTTGTTCCATGGACTTCCAAATAATTTTCCCAATGAATTGAAATATTTTTACAAATCTCTTGTATCATATCTTCGGGATATTCCAAATCATCATAAATTAAATCGTGATATTGCTGAATCGCATTGCTAACATTCTCTAAGTGATCTGCAACAGCATAAGCATAACGACATAAACTTATCATATTCGAGATGGTTCTTTTATTTCTTGTATTCGCTTCTTCTTCAAATGCATTCCAAGCTTCAGCCCATTCTTCTCGTGAATCTAATTTCTGATGGTTCTGAATCATTGCAATATTAATTAAATCGGAGATATCAACATCATGCCCTCGTTTAATTTTTTTATGAACTATATCACTCAAGCTAGCTCCTATTAAATAGCTCCCCGAACCAAAATCTAATATTTGATTAATATTGTTGGCAGCATATAAAATATCATGATGAGTTTCCCCAGTTTTTTTATTATACCAGGAAATTCTTTTTTCCCATTCTTTAGTAAGTTTATTCTTTATAAATCCGCAATCATTTAAAGCGGCTTCTAACATGTCAAAATGAAAGATCCAGAAGTCGATATCATCTGTAAACCGTTTTCTGCGCCAATCTCTGGTAGTATATTTTCCTAAATATAATTTTAAAGTTCCTCTTACTAAGCTTTTTTTGCCATGTTTTAATGCATCATTTGCTTTTTCATAGTATCTAGAATTGGGATTTTTAGCATAATCCTTAATTTTATTGAGAACTTTTCTTGCCTCCCTCGCGATAACATCGCAAGGAATATTTCCATCAGAAGGATATGATCTTGAACCACCATTTAAAAAACTTTTAAAAAGCATAAATTTATCATCCGGAATATCATAAAAAGGATTGTTAAATAGTTTTTTATCAAAAATATAGTGGGTGTATCCTTTTTGATTTTCTTTTATTTCAATTGGTATAATCTCCCGCAAGTTATCTCCTTTTGTAATTCTGTCCGCCTTAGTATCCCATAAAAAATCCATAATAGGGTCTTATTTATAAAATTTACAAAAAGAATTAAATATTCTTTTTAGATTTAAAAAATATTTTATTTAATGAAAAAAGTTCCCTATCCCACTATCGAAGCCTTTTTTATTTAAGATAATACTTAATTGATTGTAAAAAAATTATTAATTTATTTAAAATAAGAATATTTAGAATTTATAATTAAATGTGAGGAAATTATGAGAAATTCACTACACCATGCTCATTTATTTGCTTCCAATCTTGATGAAAGCATCAATTTTTACAAAGAAATGTTTGGGGCTAAAATTTTATTCGATTTGGAAATGGCAGGAGCGCGAAATGTAATGATACGGATTGGTTCATCAAGAATTAATTTCTTTGATCAACCACCTAAAGATCAAGGGCGAGGGGCTATACATCATTTAGGAATTGAAACTGATGATTTAGAAGCTCTCGTAGAACATATGAAGAGTAAGGGCTTTCAATTTATAAAGAAAATTAAGAGTTTTGGTCCTATGAAATATATTATGGCAGCAGCTCCTGATAATGTACTTTTAGAGCTTTTTGAGGTTGTTAAAGATAAATTATCATTAGATCAATATAAATTGATATCATCATTGGATAAGTTATAAATGAGATTTTTAAAATAGAAAATGAACTTGAGAATGTGATTTTTTACTGATCATCTAATTTAAAATATTATTATAATTGATTGTAAAACAAAAAAATGAAAAATCAAACCTTATATTGGAATCTCTTAACATATACACCGTGGGATAGATTACAGACAGAAACTCTTTCTAAGGTACGCTTGATGTCTATTCTGAATATATTTGATAAGTATCCAATTATAGGATCAAATTTTTTCACTGATCTTAATATAAATATTAAGGAATATTCCCACTATACTTTTTACAAAACAATTAAAAGAATCATTGATCCCCATAACAAAGATTATACAATTCAAAACTGGAATTTCCTGTGGGCACAAGATAAACAAAGGAGAATGTATCAGTTTCTTTTTCAGAAAGTCAAAAAAAATGATAAAATAATGGCTGTTTTGGTTGCGTTAGCACCATTAGAATTAGTTAAATTATTTTCAATTCATAAAAAAGAAAGTATCATTAAAACACTTTCATTACTCAATAATCCAAATAATATTTCATTTCTGACATTATTATATGCTCAAGGAAAATCTATTGCTGAAGAGAGCAAGGACTTTAATATTGCTGATAAATTTCTTGAAAGAATTCGCTTTTCTAACTTTTTAAAAGAACAACCGAATGTAAAAGGTCAATGGTTTCCCAATTATGCTCCAAAATGTCCCATATGTGGTTCTTTTATGAAAGAATTAGAAGGATATCGTATAGGGTTTGGAAAACTTATATGCCCTAAATGTGGCTATGAAAAAAATAAAAAATAAAACAAAATAGGAAAAATTTAATTTTCGAATTTTTTATTCTTTATAGAAAAACAATAATTAATATAAATTCTATAAAAAATAAAACAATTCTAAATTGTTTTAAGAAAAAATAAAGAAAAGTGACTATTAAAAAGGAGTTGATAGAAATTACAGAGATCGATTTAACTGACATTAAAAAAAAAATGGAATTAGGAGAATTTCAAAGTGCCTTAAATGACCTAGTTTCTTTACTGAATGAAGATAATTATACATCATTTCCACAGATCTTAGAAGGAATCACGGAACTTCAAAAAAAAGGAGCATTTTTATCAGATGAACAGCTTGAAAAGATAAAACCTTGGATTGATGATTATGATGAAACGATTCAGGATTTAGCAATAAAAATTTTCTCGAAAAAAATTAATCGAGAAATGGAATCTATTTATAAAGAAATAGATTTACTCACATCTAAGATTGAAGATTTTGAATTAGGGATTAGAGAGAAAGTTGTTGGATTTTTAATAAAATTATATTATAACCTAACAAATAAAGAAAAAAGGATGATTAAAGCACTGATATCCAGTTTAACAGACGAATCCTGGAATGTAAGGATGGAAATAATCCAGTTCTTAGATGAGGTTCTTATTAATAAACCAACTTTTATTAAAGGCTTTGAAGAACAATTAAAAATACTTTATAGTGAAAAAGATGTTGATGTAAAAAAAGAAGGTTTGGATTTGTTATTAAGATTATTTATAAAAACATATACAGTTGAGGATCTTAAAAAATTAATAAATTCACTTCTGAATAATGAATGGCCAACTCAAGAGAATATAATCTTTTTAATTGGAAAATTGGGACTTCATAGAAAAGATTTAATTAAACCATTGTCAAGAGATTTACTCCATCTATTAGATTATGAAGATCATTTAGTAAGAGAGGCAATAGAGGATATAATTGAAGAAATTTTAGAGTATCATAAAGGAATATTTGATGATGCATTATTCCAAGTCATAGAAAACGGTGAGTTAGACAATGTGGATCCAATTGAAGAAATTCTGAAAACTTCAGTAATTAAAAATGAATTTGAGCGGTTTTATCACCTATTTAAAATAATTAATCCTGATTCAGATGCTATGATTAGAACTTTAAATAATGTCATCAAAAAAATAAATTTATCCAATCCGAAATTAATGAATTCTTTAATCTCTAAGTTAACTAAAAAAATATTAGAGAATTTAAACTCACAGAATTACATTAAATTAAAATCAATATTAAAAGCGAACTTACAAGATAATATATATTTACATTGTTATCAAATACTAAATGAGATTGATTTCATTGATAACAGAGACTCGGAGAGGAAACGAAAATTATTATTAGATTTTATGTTAGAGAAAAAACCCGAACTTAGTTTTTCAAAAGTAAAAAAATGGATAGAAGCTAAATTAGTAGAGGGGCCTATTAATATTAAAGAAATATCTGAAAAATTTCATATAAATGAAGAAAAATTTACACCTTATATAGAAAAACTCATAGAAAAAGGAGATTTGAATGCAATAATATCTAATAATATTATAGCCGCTGATACCTCATCCGCTTTTGAGGTTGAAGATCTTTTATTTTTGAAGAAATGGAAGATCTCTGAAAAATTAGAAGGGTCTGATGATTATGACATAAAATTATTTATTCATATTCGTAATATCTCTGGAGTTTTAATCGAAAATTTAAATATAGATATTAAATACCCTGTTAAAATATTCAACATTTCGAGTGAAAATCAAGAAGAACGAGGGATGAAATTAGAGCCAAACCAGAATCTTATTTTAAAATATAATTTTGAAAAAAAAACTGATAGAGGGACTAATCCCAAAATGATTAATATAAAAATAATTTTTAATTACAAAAAAGAGGGACAATCTCACTATATAGAAAAATTTTTAGATGTATTATTAGTATAATGGTCTGAATTCATTTATAAGAATAAATTATATTATTGATTTCTTTCAGGATAGGTTTTTCCTTTAAAAAGTGAGCTCTGTTTATTATTATTTCCCATGGGTTGCTCTTCAGGAAAACAAATATAACACCATCTTATCATATCTTGCAAAACATATTTACCATCCCATGGAAGACCGAAGTCATTCAAATTATGCTCTCCTGCCCTTGGAAATCTAAATGCGCCTAAAATTGACAGTTCTTCGGCAACATCCTTTACAAAATTATCATTACCATATATAGCAACAGTTTGTAAATATTGTTGTAACTCTTGTTTTCTTATTGAATAGATTAAATCTTGAATACTTGAGATTCTACAACAAATCACAAATCTATCTTGGCACATATTTATTTCCTTCAGATTAGGTAAGGTCCGCATGAATACAACAGTCCAATCTAATTTATTTTTAGGAGGATATAAAATTATTGCTCTTTTTTGAGTAACGTAATTTATAAAGAAATATTCTCGTTTTCTTTGCATTTCTAAATTATCTGTTTGGGTCAAATTTGCACGCGGAAGCATCTGGTCAGCATTTCTTAGCCCATTTGCTAACATTTTTGCAAATCCCATGGCAGATAATTCAGAAAAACTATATCTGAGCATTTTTAAGGAACGTTTCATGAGAATACTCATATCATAACGTCCAGATTCATTAGTATGAAAAATTGTATTAATAGAATCTGCAAATAAGGTGTTTATTGATGAATCATTCAATAATTCATTATTATTGTCTTTTGATAAATTATTATTTATATTATTCGAAATTGCTGATTTATGAGGCTTATCTATAATATAAATAACTCTGGGGCTTAAACACGCTCTCTGATTCCAGTATACTACATCGATTGCTATTTTTTGAGCTATTTCTTGCATAATATTTTTATTGTTAAAAGTATCTTCTGAAAGAACACTGAAGGAAAGTTTAGGACCATTATCTATTATTTTTATACCATAACGATTCGCTCTCCTTCTAATATCTTCGATTGATTGGATGGCACCCCATGCGAGAACGCAATTAATATTACCGGAATTAAATAGATCGTCATAAATATCTCCTCTACTTCCTTTCCAATAAAATGCAGCTATTTCTTTTGATAATTTCTTATCTACTTCTACAATAGATTCACATAATTTAACAGATACATAGGGTTCTTGATGGGAAAGTTTTATTAGATTTACATTTTTAGTTATTAAACCATATGATAGAGAGGTAGGACCCAAACCGAATGAATTTCCCGCCAAATTATGAAGGACAACTCCTCTAGGTTGTGCATGCATTCTTGCAGTTCCTCTCTGAACCCAATCTTCTAAGTATTCTTTTCCTCCTATTTCGCCTTTTAATTGTAATTCCGAGTTCTTCTTATTCCAAAGTCTAATTGTCCCTAAAAATTCGATTTCACATAATTCTCTTGATTGTCCCGTCATCATAGGAATGACTTCTAAGACCTCTTTTCTAAGGTCATAATTAGGATCAAGCCATAAGTCACCTACTTGATCCATTATTTCAAATAATTCATTCAAATCCCTATCATGAGCTCTTCTTTTTCTTAAAGCTAGTTTTTCTGCAGTATCTAATACAGTCTTTTTATCGAATATAGGAAAATCGAATTCTAATACATCATCTTGTCGTTTTACTATTTCTTTTGTAGTATTTTCAGAATAGACCGGCTTAAAAATAAATCCCGGTATTTTTAATTTTCTCTTCAATCTTAATTCACTTTATAATAATATTAATAATATCCTTTAATAAATATAAAATAAAATGAAAAAAAGATTTTAGTTTCAACAATGTATAGAAAATTCTCTTTAATTAAAAAAAAAAAAAAATTATGTTGCAGTTTCATCTGCTAATTGTACTCCACAACCTTTTGCTTCCGCGCCTTCTGCTCTACCAATAACTTCAATAATCTTACCCTTTCTTCCACATGGACAGTCATCTTCACTTACAATTCGTATGATATCATCTTGGAGGATTGATACGCCGGCATAACTATGGGCAAGAGGATTTATTAGATTTGCTAAGCCTTTTTCTCCTATTTCTACAGGTTCTAAGGTTTCCACATCCCTAACAATTATATCTTGCCAAGGATAAGTATGTTTATTATGTTCTTCACATTCTACAAAAATAACATCTGATTCGGAAAAACTATAGATATCTCTCACATTCTTTTCAGAGATCCCAAGGATTTTAGCCATATCTCTTCTGAATTCTTCAGGAGAAATTGCATCTCCCTGAAATGTTTTCCATCCTCCTCCTGTTAAAATAACTGATTTTTTACCTACATTAAAAGTCTGCCCTGTTTGTTGGTGATACCCAGATAGAATCTTATACATTAAAGGTACCGAACCAGTTATCCACCCTATTCCTTTTTGTGATGGATTTGAATTTAAGAAACCGAATGTTTTTTGTGCATCAAATTCAATTTTTTTCCCTTGTTTCATTTCTTCTGGGCTGGGCATCTTCAAGCAAAACACCTTCTCTTCAGATGTATTCACAAAATGCATCATTAGCGAGAACATGATCGTTGGGTCTTTAATTTTATCATCAATGCTATATTCTTTTTGGGGTTCAGGAATAAACATAAGACTCCAATAGTAATTGTCTAATCCAACATCTTCTATTACATTACTAAACATATTAACATATCTTACTATATTTGTATGATCTCTCCCTACAATAGATGGATCTCCTGATGTGCCTGTTGATCTCGACCAGATTTGAATTTCACTTTCAGGTACAGTTAAGAACTTCTTGGGAGATCCTTTCTTTTGCTTAAAATTAGCTGTCGTTATGTAGGGTATCATAGCTAAATCATCTAAACTTTTTAAATCTGTATTAGGATTGAAATTCTGCTGTTTACATATTTGCCTGTATAAATCACATCCTTTAAACTGATGCATTAGGGATTCCTTGATTGCCTTAAATAAATCATTTTTTACGCCAGTTTGATCTTCCTTTTTGAAATCTTGTAGTCCTTTTTCTAAAATATCATCAATTTTCATTTAATCATACCCTTAATTTTGTATAAAGAAAAGATAATAAGGATATTTAAATGATATGAAATAGATAAATTTAAAAATAATTAATAGATATTAATTATTTTAAATAAATTAGTGACTTCGAAGGTTAAAATATAAATTTTTTAAAATTAAACTAATATTATAAAAATAAAAAAGAAATTTAAAATAAGAATAAAAAAAATTCTTTTTGATGGGAAAGAGATTAGTTATTCTCCACCCGCTAAAGTAACAAATGTCATATTATTATTATAGTATCCTAAATCTTTCTTACCAAATATTTCACCACCTGCACCAAAAATCATTCGAGGGAGATCTTTACCAACAGTATCATCGATTTTTTCAATTATTTCAGGCATCATATCTCCATAAGACATGGCCCTATTAAAACAATCAAATCCAAGCAGAAATTTGGGTTTAGAGATATTTTCTATAGCTTGATTTATCGCACTTTCCGTAGTTCTTTTAAGTACTTTAATATTGCTCCTAAAAATCTCAATTTCTTCGGGTATTTTATAATTAAATGGGAAACTAGTGGTTACCAGATTTGATAAATTAGGGTTTGTAAGAAGCCCTGAAAGATGAATAATCTCCTCTCCATTACTTTTCTCTCTAAATCCTAAAGAAACATAAGGATTTTGGTACCCGTATGGTCTTAATTGCTCTAATGATTCTAATTTTATACTTGCTGCATTACAAAATCCTTCTAATGCCGGTTTTCCATCAATTTTTAGGAAAAAGCCACCAATTTTTTTAGTTGGCTTTAAGGTTTTTCCTGTAGATTCTGCTCCTGCACCAAATCCAAATCCAAATTTTGTCGCTCCTTCTCCAGATAAAATAACCCCAACAATATTGTCATCTCCAATTTGATCGTTATAAAATTCAACAGATTCATAGTTTCGAACATCAGTAGCAACATTTCCCACTATCGGTAAATCAAAACCTTTATTATATAAGCTTTCTAACAATTCTTGAGCACTTGTCAACCCCATTCCATCTTCTTTAAAATCATCTAGTTGCTTTTTAAAGAATCGAGATACTAATCCAGACATTAACGATATAATTCTCATATTTAACATTTCTTGCTTCTTAAATACCTCAGGTGGAAATTTATATCCATCTTGAAACATCAACATGAATCGATTTTCTTTTGGGAGTAATCCACTGCTTCTTTGATATATCGATTTTGCGATATTCTCATAATCCAATTTAGATTCAGGGTAATTAAAAGAAATATCAATATTTATATCACCACCTATTAACATTAACCCAACACTTCTAAATGCATATCTATTGTTTACTAAAATACCATTAGCAGTACTACCAATTAAAGTTACATCTGAACCAAGCTCTTCCCTTACACCTTTTAATACTTCATTATAATTATATTGTACACGTGATAAAGAGTCCACAGCTAGGATCGCTAATTTTGGTTTTAGACTAATACCTCCTAATGCTTCCTTAATAACAATCCTACCTGCTTTATAACCATCAAATTCGGTTGTTAAAGCTACTCCTGCATCAATCATTTTATTTACCTTTTAGATTTTTTATTATTTAATATTTTATATATTTTGGATAAAATCATCTATTTTTTGTTTAATATTATTTAGATCTCTTGAAATTTCACTCAAAAATTTTTTCAATTTATTCTTGCTCTCTCTATCTGTTTGAGCCATCATTTCTGATTTAATTGCAGGCATTTCTTGAGAAGCTGATATTTCTTCTATTTTTGGTTCAAATATACGTAATTTTTCTTCAAATTCTTCTTCAGTCGCTTCTATTAGTTGTGCCTCAGACAAATTGGGAAATTGTTCTGGTTCTGCTCCACTTTCCACTACTTCAATACTTGCTCCATATAATTTTTTTCTGGATTTAATTTTGGTTGCACTCACGCCTGCATGATATTTATCTATCATACTCGAGTTTGCCCCACTCCAAATCCATATTTTCGGACGTTTCGCATGTATATCAATTATTATATAGATTTTATCTTCTTTTAATTTAATATCATTAACAGGTACAATATCCTTCCCATCAATTGTATATATCATCAAACTCATATTTTCTATTTTTCACCTCTTCATATTTTTATAATTCTACTTGACCAATTATCTATTCTATTTTTATATTGTTGTATTTCTGCAATACCCAATTTTCTATTTAATTTATTTAACTCTTTTTCGGCTTTTGAAATATCAAAAAGGGCAAGAGAAGTACCTATATTTAATAAAATCGCATCTTTTAATTGTTCAAGTAATTTACTTAATTCATTTCCAGTAATTTCTTCAAGTTGAGCTTTCAATCCATTAAATATTGATCCAAGTGTTTGGTATCTCTCTTTCAATTCCTTAATTTCTAATGATTTTATCATAGCTTCTAGGCTTTCTTCAACTATTTCGAATGTGGGTAATTTTTCTTCAAAAGAAGGTTCCTCAATTGATTCAACTAATTCAGCTTTTATAATTCCTATTTCAACTTTTTCTGCTATAGGTTGTTCTGGCTCTATTGGTTCCATCTCGGCTTGAGATATTACAGGCTCTTTTTCAACAGCTTCAATCTTAGGGGGCACCTTAATACTAGGAGGTTGTGGTTGAGTTTCTACAGGTTCAGTGATAGTTACAAGAGTAGGTACAATCCCCTCTTTTACTCCTAATGCTCCTAAGTCTTTTCCGGGAATTTTTAAAATGTTATCTCCGATTTTTGCGATCTCTTCTCTAATCCTTTTTAAAATATCAATCATCGCGAGTCTTACATATGATAAATTCATATCATCTGATCCTAGAGCAAGCAATAATAAATGAGGAGGAATATCATATAATAAAATATAACCCTTACTCCCTTCAATCATAAGTTCATTAAGTTTCCCGTGGTTTATACCATTAGAAAATTGCCTAAAAGTGTCGCGTAAAACCCCTATTTCCCATAGAATTTCATCTGGAACTCTAAATGGTATCGTTGATTCAATTACAATATCATCCTTCGCATTAATGAAAAAACATCCATTTAAATCTGTAACTTTTTCTATTTCTTGTAAATACCCGAGTAAATTATACTCTTGAATGATCTCACTCATCTTTATATATCAGACACCTCCAATGTGAAATCTTCTAATAATTTCTCGAGTTCAATAGCAAGATTGGTCATACCAAATGCAATTCTAAATAGATCTGCTTCTTTATCAATTATTGAAGTTAAAATTGCTTTCGGACCAGCATCCTGGATGATTACTCGTCCATAATCGCTATTTATAAATAATTTTTTTAATATTCCTTTCCGCAATTGCTCACAGAGATATCGAAAGGTGAGCTTAACCGCAGCAGAAATAGCTCCAACTAAAATGGGATCAATTTTTCCTCCCTTCCAAGTATTAACTATGGGGACTCCTCCTGGATAGGTTATTACTATTTGACCTTGGACATCGCTTTGAGAATCTGTAAAATCTTGAATAATTGCTTTTAATTTTGATAGTGTATCTTTATTTGACAAAACAATCAAGCTCTTCTATTCCTTGTTAAATAATTTATATTTAGGTTTTAACCTAAAAAAATATTTACTTATACCTATATAATTAAATTTCGACAATAAAAATATTCTGTAGTAGTCTTTAAAAATTAGATTATATTTTATTTTTATCTCGAAAAAAAAGTAAAATTATAATAATCTGATTAATAATGAAATTTAATTATTTTTAATATTTATTAAATATATTATATTCATCTAACAAGAGGGAATTAAATTAAATGTTTGTTGCTGCTTTAGATTTAGGTACTACTGGGTGTCGCACATATATTTTTGATATTTCGGGGACTATTTTAGCTTGGGATTATCGTGAATGGGCTAGCCATTATCCAAAACCATCCTACGTGGAGCAGAACGCAGATATATGGTGGAAATCCATTAAAGAAACTATTGATTCTGCTTTAAAAAAAAGTGGGATTGATAGTACTGAAATCGTAAGTCTATCAATAACTAATCAGCGTGAGACAATAGTTCCTGTTGATAAAGAAGGTAATCCACTACATAATGCATTAGTATGGCAAGATAGAAGAACCACAGATCAAGTAGAATTTATTAAACAAAAAGTTGGAATTGATAAGATATATAAAACTACAGGGCTTACCATTGATCCCTATTTTTCTGCCACAAAAATCTTGTGGTTTAAAGATAATAAACCAGAAATATATAACAAAACTCATAAATTTCTCTTAGTGTCTGATTTTATTATTAATAAACTTACAGGGAAATTTTATAGTGATTTTAGTAATCTAAGTAGAACTATGTTGTTTGATATTAATAATCTAAGATATTCTGAAGATATTGCGTCCAAATTAGAAATTGATCTCGATAAGATGCCAGAACCTGTCGAAAGTGGCGTAGATATTGGAGAAATTGTTACTGATGAAACTTCTTTTGATAAAAAAACTTTAGTGATTACGGGCGCAGGAGATCAGCAATCTGCAGCGTTAGGGGTAGGTGTGAGTAAAGCAGGTGATATCAAATGTACCACGGGTACAGGAAGTTTTATATTAGCATATTTAAAAGAACCCAAATTAGATCCAGAAAAGCGGGTATTATGTAGTTGCCATGCAATCCCTGGTGCATGGGTTCAAGAAGCAAGCGTATTCACCACAGGCGCTGTGCTTCGATGGTTTAGAGACCAAGTAGGACAAGTTGAATGCCAACAAGCAGAAGAAGAAGGTGCTGATCCCTATGATTATATGACTGCGTTAGCAAATGAATCTTCTTCAGGAGCAAATGGTTTATTGATGATTCCACACCTTGTCGGCGCTGGAGCACCTCATTGGAATCCCTATTCAAAAGGAATTTTATTTGGATTATCATTAGGTCATGAACGAAAAGATCTTTATAGATCGATTCTTGAGGGAGTTGCGTTTGAAATAAAGAAAAATATTGAAGTGTTTAAAAGTATTGGAATAGAGCCCTTACAATTGAAGTTAACAGGAGGAGGCGCTCGCTCAGATTTATGGAACCAAATAATCGCGGATGTGTTAAATATTGTGTGTGTAAGGAATGTGATTGAAGAGGCGACTTCTTTAGGAGCGGCTATTTTGGCTGCATCTGGCGCTGGATTGTTTCCAGATATTTCAGAGGCTGCGGAGAATATATGTAAAGTCGAAAAGAAATATTTCCCAGATGAAAATCAGAATAAATTTTATAATAAGATATATGATTTTTCTTATAAACTCTATAATTTAATTAACCAGCAGAAATATTTTAAAACTTTTGATGATATTTTTAATAAATAAATTTCTCTATTTTTCTATTAAATTTTATACTTCAATTACTCAAAACTTTTTATATAAAAATCTTGAAATAAAAAAATAAATATCAAAAATCTATATATTTATTAAAATTTAAGTATTAATTCACGTGTGAAAAACTATGGAAGAAAATTATGCAATTTATAGTGATAAGCAAGAAAATATTGGAACTTTATTTTATTTAGTTTCAGTAGTTGGATGGTTCATCACTATTGTCGGAAGTGTATGGACTCTTGTGGATATATTTAATCCATTACAAGGAGTGCAGGATTATTTCTCTAAAAATATAGGATACCTGCTTGTTGGGATTTTTGGGTTTTTCTTATTTGTATTCATTTTATTGGTCTTTTTCGTGGGATTTTATAGAAGGGGGAAAAAACGAATCCTCAAAACTCTCTATACCAAAAAAGAATTAGAAGAACAATATCGAGATCGGCTTGGGATAAAGATTGTTGCTGGCGGATTTATTGTCAGCACTATCGGTGTTCTGATTGCAATATCTATAGCAATTATATTAAATACCTCTTCTGGCTCAGGAGATAGCTTATTGATGTCATTAATTTCAATTATAACTTTATCAATAGGAACGTTAATTTTATCTATAGGTATCTTAGTTTTTATAATAATTGGCATCATACTCTTCTTAGTTTATATTATTAGGAATGGATTTTACTTTATAGCTAAAATTATCTATAAAATGTCGGAATAAATTCATATCACCTCTTTTTTCTCTCATTTTCTTAAGTTTAGATTTAGAAAATCAAGGGAGTGGTTTTATTTAAATCATTAATTAATTTAGAGTATAACTAAAAGATTCTTATATCTCCAAAAGGAAGACTATGTCAACCAAAGTTGGAACGGTATTTAGTTTTCAAGACTTCCCAAATGTTTCTAAATTTCCCTTTATTATTAACAAGAAGCAGAAAAATGGAATTTTTGTGAGAAAAGGGTTATTTGTTTCTACAAAATCAGATGAAGGATATTTACTTGGCATCATTGAAGAAATCATCTTATTAAATGAATATTTTTCCGATGGGCTTACTATTAAGGCTTATGATGAAAATAAAAATCCAAACATATTAAAAGGATTATTTCCCAGCGATGATTTTGAATTTGCAATAGCAATTGTGAAGTGCCTTGGAATTATAGAATTCAATAAGCAAAATCCAGAACTCATGAAAAAATTACGCAGAATGAGCTATCCCGCTACGCCTGGTGCGCCAGTTTATGTTGTTGATGAATCAATATTAACTCAATTTATTGGATTCGATACTGAAGACGGATTAGATGTAGGTACGGTGAAAGTCACTAATTATAAGGCATTAATTAATATGGATCGCTTATTGAATAAACATCTTGCAATATTATCGATATCAGGTGGGGGAAAAAGTTATCTCACCTCAGTACTTATAGAAGAATTATTATCACGAAAAAATGGTACACCTGCGATAGTTTTAATTGATGTGCATGGAGAATATCTCTATCTCAAAGATGTCCCACAATTTAAAGACAAAATACAAGTGTATGATACTACTTATTTTCAAATTTCCACTTCAAACCTTTCTGCATGGACATTTAGGAAATATCAAAACCAGATTTCGCATGTTCAAATACGCGAATTATCAAAATATATTCAAGAATTAATTAAAGATGAAGAAAAAAATGGGAAATATAGCCTCTCGGATTTAATGGATTTTATAGAAGAAGACCCAGATACCAATAAAAGCACAAAACAAGCACTTATTGGTTGGTTGAATGAATTAGATCGATTAAATCTTTTTGGTGCGATGGAAAATCCTAAGTTAAAAAATATTCTTAATGAAGGAGAAATGGTCATCCTTTCATTAGAAAAAGAAATTAGTATTAGGAAAAAACAAATAATTGTAGATTATCTTTGCAATCGTCTTTTTTATCTACGCCGGATGGATATGGTCCCGCCATTTTTTTTAATAGTGGAAGAGGCTCACCAATTCTGTCCAGAAGCAGCCCTTTCGAAAGCGATTTCGAAATCGATCTTAGAAACAATTTCTCGAGAGGGAAGAAAGTTTTTGGCATGTTTATGTTTAATTAGTCAGAGACCGAAACGATTGAGTACAACAGCATTATCTCAAATGAATTCCAAGATGATTTTAAATATTAAAAATCCATACGATTTAAAACATCTAATGGATAGTTCTGAAGCAATTACTAAAAAATATGCGGATATGATTTCCACCTTGGGTGTTGGCGAGATGTTATTAATGGGAAATGCAGTGAACTATCCTATATTTATTGATGTCAGAGAAAGGCATTTCAAGTCTGAATCAGAAGATATCAGTTTAGCGGAAGTCTGCCAACATTGGCAGGAAAAATTAGAGTAATTCTTTGATTAATTTTTTTCTGATAGTATTCGTATCTTTGTTTAAAATAATTCTTTTCTTATTTTTGCTTATTCGAAAGACTTTAATGATATTAGCGCTTTCCATTTTCATGAAAATTTCTTGTAAATAATAATTATTAATATATTTATAATCCTTATTCAGTAATTCTTCAATCCTTTTATCCAGAACCTCACCCTTATTATCAATAAGAATATCAATAATAGCATTTATAATCGGGTTAATGTTCCAATATTTTGTTTTCAAAAAACCAACTCCTTCTCTTTGTTTATTACAATTTATAGCTTTTATTTTTTAAATAATTTTTAGTTTTTAATATATATTTTTAAAAAATTATAATTTTTAGATAAGAAAAATGTTATACAAACAATTTTTCTCCTTCTTGCCTCTCAATTTTTCTTCTTTTAAGCGTTTTTCCAAATTCTTCGTACCATTTGGTAATCTCAGGACTTATTGAGGGATGAAGATTTTCTTTAGCTTTTTTGAAATGTTCTATAAAAACTTTTCTGGCACGAATATTCTCTCTCAGCGCTTCCATAGCAGCTTCTCGACACCATGATTCAATATCGGCTCCAGAAAAATTTTCAGTCATTTTGACTAAGTCTTGTAGGTCGATATTGGATGCTAACGGCATTTTTTCCGTAAATATTTTTAAAATGGCGAGACGCTCATTTTTATCAGGAGG
This sequence comes from Promethearchaeota archaeon, assembly GCA_016839555.1. Classification (GTDB taxonomy): domain Archaea; phylum Asgardarchaeota; class Lokiarchaeia; order Sigyniarchaeales; family SOKP01; genus TEKIR-8. Next base: position 316,398 of record JAEOUA010000003.1, on the reverse strand, counting down.
AGGAATATATAACACTCTATCTATTCTGCCAGGTCTAATTAATGCGGGATCTAAAATATCTGGTCTATTAGTAGCGGCGATTACGATAATATCCTTCATAACTTCCAATCCATCGAGTTCAGTTAAAAATTGAGAGAGCACTTTTTCTGTCACTCCAGAATCAGAAGTATATCGACCTCTACTGGGGGCGATTGAATCAAATTCATCAAAGAAGATGATGCATGGTGCGGCCATTTTTGCTTTTCGAAATACCTCTCGTATTGCTTTTTCACTTTCACCAACCCATTTTGATAATAATTCGGGACCTTTTATTGAAATGAAATTTGCTTTGCTTTCAGAGGATACTGCTCTTGCTAATAAGGTTTTACCACATCCAGGAGGTCCAAATAATAAAATACCTTTAGGAGGTTTGATTCCCATTCTTTCAAAAATCTTGGGATCAGAAATTGGCCAATCTACTGCTTCGATCAATTTTTGCTTCTGTTCGTTCAAACCACCTACATCTTCCCAGCTCACATTAGGGATTTCTACAAAAACTTCTCTTATACCTGAGGGCATAACTTCTTTTAATGCCTGGTTGAAGTCTTCCTTTGTGACTTTTATTTGTTCTAAGAGCTCAGGATTAATCATTTCTGATTCTAAATTAATTTGCGGTAAGTATCGACGTAAAGCAGACATTGCTGCTTCCCTACACACTGCAGATATATCGGCCCCTACAAAACCATGGGTAATTTTTGAAAATTCCTTTATTAATTCTTTTTTATCATCAAGAGGCATTGTGCGAGTGTGAATTTGGAAAATCTCTCTTCTACCTTTCTCATTTGGAACCTTAATTTCTATTTCGCGGTCGAATCTTCCTGGTCTTCTTAATGCTGAATCTAAACTATTGGGTCGATTAGTAGCTCCAATCACAATTACCCTTCCCCTACTATGCAAACCATCCATTAATGCTAAGAGTTGGGCTACCACTCTTCTTTCCACTTCTCCAGTGACAGTTTCCCTTTTAGGGGCAATGGCATCGATTTCATCAATAAAAATAATAGAAGGACTTTCTTCTTCAGCTTCTATAAATAATTTCCGTAATTTTTTCTCAGATTCCCCGTAAAATTTGCTCATTATCTCTGGACCATTAATCGATATAAAATGGGCTTCACTTTCATTTGCTACTGCGCGCGCAAGTAATGTTTTACCACAACCAGGAGGTCCGCGAAGTAATACTCCTTTAGGAGGATCAATGCCTAAGCGCTTAAATAGCGAAGGATGTCTTAATGGTAATTCTACCATCTCTCTTACTCTCTGTATTTCATTATCTAAGCCACCAACATCTTCGTACGTAACATACATCGCACCTTTTTCTTCCTCTTCTGTAATGCGCTCACTAATGCTTAAGTTCGTTTCTGGCTTTATGATACAGACTCCCTCTGGTCTCAAGTTAATTACTTTAAATGTAATTTCCCTACTTATACCAATTGAGATAAGGATAATGTCGTCTATTGTCAGAGGAAAATTGTTCAATTTTCTTTTTACAAAGCTCTCAAACCGAGGATTGCTTCGAATCTTTACGTTAGCTGGTGCCAACACCACGGTCCGGGCGGGCTCGGCATTCACTTTTCGTATCTCGATCGTATCATCGATACTGGTATTTGTATTTTTCCTAAGACGAGAATCAATTCTAATAATCCCAAGTCCATTGTCTTGCGGATAACTTGGCCAAGCTATTCCTACAGATTCTTTTTTACCTTTTATCGCAATAACATCACCGGTTTGAATAGATAATTTCTCCATTGTTTCGGGATCGATTCGAATAATATTTCGACCTATATCTCGTTTTTTTGCCTTTTGAATACGAAGTGTGATGGTTTCTTGTTTCTCATCATTTTTTTTTTCATCATCATTACTATTAGAAGCTGTCATTTTTATCCTCACTATTAGATATATTTAAAAAAATTTATAGTAAGAAGTTTTTGTTATATTAATTATGAAAATTAATAGTATTGTAAAAATTTTTTCTATTTCTACTTAATTAGTGAATGTCTATTAGAACCACTATTTTTTACTAATAAACGAATCTAAAGAAACTTGTAGTGAATTCGATGATAATTTTCTAAGTCTATCCAAAGCATTTTCTACTCTTTTGTTTGAAAAATTATGTTGTTCTACTAATATTTCCTTAACTTTCTCATATTCAATATTTTTCCACTTTAAAGGAGCTAAATCTTTTTCTATTTTAGGGTGTAAAAAAATTTCTTTAACTTGGTCAACTATGTCTAAATTAATATCTATCGTCTTTCCCGCAGCTTTGACTTCATTAGAAATCATATTTTCAAGAGAATCATGGGTTTTTATCAAATCTAATGCGGTTTTTTGACCTATACCTTTTATACCTGGATAAAAATCAGTCCCAATTAAGAGTCCCATTTCTATGAGTTGTTCTCTCGTTATCTCATACTGTTTGAGAAATTTAGAGAGAGAAATATATTCAATATCTAACATGACTGTAGTATTTTTAACCTTTTTACTTCTCTTTACTGCAAAATTTCTTATTAATCTATCCGCACCAAACAAAAGTGTGTCATAATCTTGGCTCGCACAGGCCCATGCAAGTCCTTTCTGAACCATATAGGCAGATTGAGCCTCTCCTTCTGATGGGGCTTGAATAATAGGAATACCAAGGGAATCAATTAACTTTTTGCTTTCCTCTATCATATCTGAATCGAGTTTGGAAGTCATTTGAGCATATTTTTTAGCTTCTATCATATCTCCTTTCTCTTGCGCTTCGATCATTTTTTCTTTGGCTTCTTTTTTTACCTCTTTTCTTTTTTCTATTGTATCAAATTTAAGTTCTGATGGTTCTCCATCAAAAACATACACAGGTTTAATATTTTGTTCTATAAAATTAATTGTTCTATAGAAAAGTCCTGAAAGATGAGAAGTAACATTACCTTGGTAATCTTTTAAAGGGGTCCCATCTCTTTGACGTATTATTGCTAAGAATTGATACATGGTATTAAAAGCATCAATAGCGATTACTCGATTATAAAGGTTCTCAAATGTGATAGAACGTTTAACTTCATTCACTAATTGATTAATTTTTACTCCCATAATCGATTTCTCCTTTTAATTATATTTCCAATTGAATCGTTTTCAATATATAAATATCTATTGTCGTATTTATTTATCACTATTATATTTGAGATTCTTTGGTCTTCTTTTGATTTTAGAACCACATTTTTCACAGAATTCTTGATCTGTATTTTTAACTTCATTACAAAAAGGACAATATAATTCAAATAGAATTTTTTTCTTAATCCCCCTTCTTTTTAAAGGAGAATAGGTAATATTTAACTCTGAACATAAATTTTCCATAGAATAGTCGTTTGTATAAAGAATTACCCTTTTATTAGTATTGCTCTGTAATTCTAACGCAAGAGCAATTAATTTTATATCTACATCAGATAAAACTCTTAAATCATTAGTAATTTTTGCTCTCTTTCTAACATTATTTATATATTTTTCACTGGGTTCCTTAAAAATTAAATTTTTTTTCTCCCTTGCATAAGTTATTCTATTTAAAATATTCCTATTTTTCTCTTCATATCTTTCCACTCTGATTTCATCAATAACTTCCGGAATAGTAAAAATATTTCCATTAATCACATTAAAATCGATCCCAGTGAGAAAAATATTGGTATCAAAAACTAAGAGCCTATCAATTTCAGTTTTCACAATTTATTTCATTCCTTATTTAATTTTGATTGCTAAGTGTAAGCATTATTGAAAAAAAGGTTTATTCTTCAGGACTGTCTTCTAATGGTACCTTTAGCCCAACGCCTATTATTTTTTTCTTAAGACGTTTAAAATAATTCTTATACAAATCATCTGAAAGACGAATAAATTTAAATTCTGAGTCTGCTTTTCTAATTCTTATTAAGCTTCCAGGTTGAATCTCTTTATATTCTTGCTGACCATCTATAATAATTTTTGCATTTAATCGTGGTCTTAACAGCTCAATTTCTATTTCAGAATCAATGGGGACTATTATTGGTTTCAAACCTGCACGGGCAAATGGATTTAAACTGGTTAACTGTATAATATTAAGGTTGGGAAACACAATTGCGCCTCCTGCGCTAAGATTATAAGCTGTTGATCCAGTAGATGTGGAGAGGATTATACCATCGCAATAACTTCGATTTAAGAACACACCATTTATTTTTACACTAATTTGAAGGACTTTTGAACTTTTAGAAGATATTATAAGAATTTCATTCAATGAATTGCTTAATTTTAATTCCTCAGAGTTTTTTTTAGCAATATATGCTGTAATTTTAGCTACTTTCTCAATGATATATTCTTCATTTATTACTTTTTCTAAATCTTTAAAGACTTTTCTTTCATTAGTTTCATCCAAAAAGCCAATAGAACCAATATTGACCCCTAAAATAGGAGGAGGATTGCTTTGATTTAAACTATTAGAAACCCGCATAATTGTCCCATCGCCGCCCACAACTATAACACAATCTATTAGATCGGCAGTAACCGTACTTAAATCTTTTGCATACAGTCCATCAAATTTGGGAGAGAGTCTGGTCTCCACATATACATCAATATTTTTTTTTCGTAGGAAATTAAAAATTGAACGTGTTAATTCCACAGCTTTCTTTTTATCCATACGAGTTGCGATTAAAATGCCTTTACTCGTCATTATTACAAATGATACTGTTTTTTTTATTTGAAAATATTAATTTTAAAAATACTATATATCAGATAAATGCTAGATATAAGATAAATCAGATAAATCTTTATTTGAATTTTCATATAAATTTCATATAAAATCATAAAACTAATTAAAAATAAGGGTTTTAATACAGTAAGGTGATTAACTATTTCGATTGAGAGAAAAGAAATACAGAAATTGAAGGATGGCAATTATATTATTATAGAAGGGGAACCTTGCATCATTAAAAGTACAGAGCGTTCGAAAAGTGGGAAGCACGGCCATGCAAAAGTCAGAGTTGTTTGTATTGGGATTTTTGACGATAAAAAGAGATCCCTCACTTTTCCTAGTGGCGATTTAGTAGAAGTCCCTCAAGTGGAAAAAGGCAATGCTCAAGTCAATTATATTGATGAGAATACAATCAATATAATGGATCTCTCTACTTACGAGTCTTTTGACGTAAGATGGCCAGAAAATGAAGAAATGCGAGAAAAAATAAAAGAGTTACGGGCTCATCCTGAAAATATGGCTAAAAGTCAGGTTGAATTCTGGAGATTTCCTGGAAACCGTGTATTAATTAATCGTATATATTCAAAATAATTTTTTTATTAGTAAAACTCTTTTATATCAAAAATTTTGGGAACGCTGTAATCGTTCAAATAATCTCTTCCTAAAAATCAGAGTTCTTTTCTTATAGCTGTTTTATCAATCTTTCTTTATTCATTACAGGATAATCAGAGAATGGTAAATTGTATTTATAATGATATTCATACTCATTAAGGAAATTATGATTCATATCTATCTTCTCGTCTCTTTTTTTAAAAAAAAAAAAAATAATATTTAAATATAATGTAAACAGTTTGAATTATTGAAATCTATTAAAAATTATAAGAACACTAAAGACCGTTGTAAAATAGATTTTAATTAAAGATTTTAATAGAGTGATGAAAATGATTGTTAAAAAAGCTAAAATTATAATGTTATTACTTGTTATTTTATGTTTTATGAGTATTGCAAATATGATAGAAGCTAAGAACCAATATATAGGGGTTATAAACAATCTGAGTTCTCCACATAGTGCGGTATTGAAAATGGATATGAATTTGACGAATGCAGATGCCTCCTTCATAGGGGAGGCAGCATTTGATTATGCTGGATATTCGGTGGCGGGCGTGGGTGATGTGAATGGGGATGGGAAAGATGATATCCTCATCGGAGCATGGGGAAATGCTGAGGGCGGGGGCGGTGCGGGACAAGCTTATCTTATTCTCGGAAAAGCATCGGGCTGGGCTATGGATGTGAATTTGACAAATGCGAATGCCTCCTTCATAGGGGAGGCAGCAGGTGATGCTGCGGGATATTCGGTGGCGGGCGTGGGCGATGTCAATAATGACACCTATGATGATATCCTCATCGGAGCATGGGGAAATGCTGAGGGCGGGTCCGATGCGGGACAAGCATATCTGATTCTCGGAAAGGAATCGGGCTGGGCTATGGATGTGAATTTGGCGAATGTGAATGCCTCCTTTATAGGGGAGGCAGCAGGTGATTATGCGGGATATTCGGTGGCGGGTGCGGGCGATGTGAATGGGGATGATTACGATGATATCCTTATCGGAGCACATTTAAATAGTGAAGGCGAGTCCAGTGCGGGACAAGCTTATTTGATTCTCGGAAAAGCATCGGGCTGGGCTATGGATACTCCTCTTTCAAATGCAGATGCCTCCTTCATAGGGGAGGCAGCAGGTGATGATGCGGGAGAGTCAGTAGCGGGCGCGGGCGATGTGAATGGGGATGATTACGATGATATCCTCGTCGGAGCACTTTATAATGATGAGGGCGGGTCCGATGCGGGACAAGCATATCTGATTCTCGGAAAGGAATCGGGCTGGGCTATGGATGTGAATTTGACGAATGCAAATGCCTCCTTCATAGGGGAGGCAGCAGGTGATGATGCGGGAGAGTCAGTAGCGGGCGCGGGCGATGTGAATGGGGATGATTACGATGATATCCTCATAGGAGCACTTTATAATGCTGAGGGCGGGTCCTATGCGGGACAAGCTTATTTGATTCTCGGAAAAGCATCGGGCTGGGCTATGGATGTGAATTTGACAAATGCGAATGCCTCCTTCATAGGGGAGGCAGCAGGTGATTATGCGGGATCTTCGGTGGCGGGGGCGGGCGATGTGAATGGGGATGATTACGATGATATCCTTATCGGAGCACATGGAAATGCTGAGGGCGGGTTCGGTGCGGGACAAGCTTATTTGATTCTCGGAAAAGCATCGGGCTGGACTATGGATACTGATCTTTCAACTGCAGATGTTTCCTTTATAGGAGAACATTTGGATGATGAAGCGGGAGGCTCGGTGGCGGGGGCGGGCGATGTGAATGGGGATGATTACGATGATATCCTTATCGGAGCACATGGAAATGCTGAGGGCGGGATCTGGGCGGGACAAGCATATTTAATTTTAGATTCTGAGTTTCAACAACCTTCACTTTTATTTCTCCTACTTCCAACCCCTACGGAAGCGCAAATACCAAGCTTCCCTCCAATGATTTTCATCCCAATAACTTTGAGTAGTATTTTCATTGGGGCGATATACCTCTTTGGAAGGAGAATGAGAAACATACCCACTTAGGAGTAGCTTAAAGAGAGAGAGAAATATTATTTATAAATATATACCTTTTTTTTTATTCTTTTTAACATTAATATTAAAACCTAATTCTATTGATTTTTTTTTCTATCATCAATCATTTTAATTCAAAAAAAATTATTTTACAACTTTTTTATCTAAGAAAAGGGTTTACAATAGATATAAGGAAACAGAAATAGAAACGAAAACAATGCTCGAATCTTCCGTCCCTGAAGAATAATGAATTCGAGCAATAAAATTATTGGAATGATTTAGGTGAAGAAAGAAAGCGAGACGCACAGATTAAATTAAAAATAAACAAACTGAAAGAAGGGTGCCTTGCTACACTATTTAGGGAAGAGTCATCACAAGAAGATTTTAATAAAAATTGTTCGTATGAAGTTTGGAATGAAATTATTTATATGAATTAATTTATTTTATTAAAGAGAATTATATTATTTGAAATCAAAATAATTTAGAAGAATCTCTACATTATGGTATTAGAAAGCTTAGGAAGAAAATTAGAACAAGCAATAAGAAGAATGCGTAGATTACCCAAAATCGACAAAGATGCAATAAATGCCCTTATACAAGACTTACAAAGAGCTCTATTAAGTTCAGATGTTAAAGTAGAATTAGTATTCGAAATGACTGAGAATATTAAAAAAGAAGGGATGAATACTGAACTGCAGCGAGCAAAAAGAAAAGATTTTATTATAAAACTGGTTCATGATGAACTTATAGATACTCTTGGAGGAAAACCAGCGCCTATTAGAATAAAACCCGGGAAAAAAAATGTAATATTATTGGTTGGAATTCAAGGCTCTGGAAAAACCACTACTGTTGCGAAATTAGCCAAATATTATCAGAGTAAAGGTTTAAAGGTTGCAGTTATTACCACCGATACTTGGAGACCTGGGGCGTATGAACAGCTTCAACAATTGACAGATCAGATTGGAATAAAATGTTTTGGAAATCCAAAGGAACAGAGTGCATTAAAGATTGCTGTAAACCAAACTAAAAAAGCATTAAATAAAGGATATGATCTGTTACTTGTTGACACAGCGGGAAGACATAAGGAAGAAAAAGAATTAATGGAAGAAATGCAAAAAATTGAAAAGGTTTTAAAGCCAAATGAAGTTATGTTGGTTGTAGATGGTACTTTAGGTCAACAAGCTTATGCGCAAGCAGAGGAATTTTCGAAAGCAACAAATTTGGGAAGTATAATTGTAACAAAACTCGATGGTACTGCAAAAGGAGGTGGGGCACTTTCAGCTTGTGCAGCTACCAATGCATCGATAAGATTTATTGGCACCGGAGAAAAAATCGAAGATTTAGAATTATTTAATCCTACTGATTTTGTAGGTACACTTTTAGGAGTTCCAAATATAGAAGGTTTAATCGAAAAAGTCCAACAAGCTGAGGCAACTCCAGACCCTGAGATGGTAAAACGAATGTTATATGGTAAGTTTACCTTGGAAGATTTATATGAGCAATTGAAGGCATTTAGGAAAGTAGGGAAATTTAGGAATATTTTATCAATGATGGGAGGTGGAAATATTCCCGAAGCGTTAAAAGAAGATGCTGAGAAAAATATTGAGCGGTGGCGGGTTGTACTGGATAGTATGACAGCATTAGAAAAAGAAAATCCAAAAATAATTAAAAAATCAAGAAAACATCGTATTAGTATTGGTTCGGGTACAGATTATTCCATAATAAATCGTATGCTTGATCAATATAATCAAATGAAAAAAATGATGAAACAATTTATGCAATTAAGAAAGAAAGGAAAAGGAATAGGCGCAATGCCCGGAATGAATAAGCAAATGGCCCAATTTATGAATAGATTAGGGAAAGATTTTAAATTGTAAATCATCTCTCTTTTTTCAACAAAAATTTTTGCATTTGATAAATCTCTTCTTAAAAGCATTAAATTATTTTTAAATTTTAATTTTAATTTAAACAGAAAATTTTTATGAAATTTTTATTGTTGAGTAAGGCGATTACAAATTATACTAAAAAAGATATTGACAATGGATTAGTTCCTCCTCAAATCTATAAACTGTGTTGCTGTATTAGGGAAACTTTTTGCCTTTCTTATTCTATTAGAAAAAATAATGATTTATACATTTATTTTATTGATGATAAAATTGCCATAAAATTTATTGGACAAGAGTTAAGATATTTAGGCCCTGATGAGCGTTCACAAGCTATCTTATTAAATAAAGCGCTGTTTAAGCTACAAGAGAATCTTTCCCTTAATAATTGGACAAATTCTACTCCAGGAATATATATAAAACAGTATATGGATGAATTTTTAATTTTCAAAGAATTCATTTCATTAGATTATAATAATACCTTTTTTATAGCCTTCCAAAATGATAACTCAGTTCATAACATTAATTTATCTCTTAAAAAGGATATTAAGAATTTTGATAAAAAAACCCAATTCATATTTCCTTTATTTAATTTTTCAAAAGAATATTCCACCTTATTTCAATTTCTTGCCAAAAAAAAAGCATTAAATTTGAAAATAATATATTTAATTAAAATTAAAAAAGTGCAAGATAAGATTATTTATATTAATAATTGTTTAGATAATTTAGAAATATAAATTTATTAGATAATATGGTAGATTAATGATATGATTTTAAAGAATGCAAAGATTTATCAAAAAGGTGAATTAGTGAAAGGAATTATGTTAATTAAGCAAAGCATAATTAAAAATATTAGATTAAATCCTTTAAATCAAGATTATAAAGAACTATTAGATTTAAATGAAGATAATAATGTTATTGATTGTAAAAATAAGATTATTTTACCGGGAATCATTGATTGCCATACTCATTTGAGAGATATGGGACAAAATCAAAAAGAAACCTTTCGAACTGCAACAAAAGCAGCAGCATTTTCAGGAATCACTACTGTTTTTAATATGCCAAACACAATTCCTCCAGCAAATAATTCAACAAACATAAAGAAATGGATGAATAAGGCAAAAGAAAATATTTTTATAGATGTGGGATTTATCTCTGGCGTCCCAGAACAAATAAATCAAGATGAAATTAAGAAGATTTTAGATTTAGGAGTTATGGGATTCAAAATTTATCCCCATAGTCCTATTACTAATCTCGATTGGACTCAAAAAATAAATTTTCAAATATTACTTAACGTCTCTTCAATACATCAAATAAGAATTTTCATCCATCCCCAGTGGCCAATTGATGAAAAAGAAACCAGAAATCTATTTGAAGATTATGTTTTTCGGCATTCAAATTTGTTGAAATTACATAATAAACTATATCCGTGTAAATCCGAAACTCAGTTTGTAAAATACGCACTAAAGAATTATAAAGAATTTATAATTTCTAATAAATTAGCACCTAAGGATTATCCTCTTATTCATTTTTGCCATATTAGTTGTAAAGAAAGTTATTCTCTTATAAAAAAGGTCTTAGCCGCCAATTCTAACTATAAAATAAGCTATGAAGTGACTCCTCATCACCTCCTATTATCTAATGAATTAATTTTATCAAACCCATCAATTGGAAAAGTAATGCCCCCCTTGAGGAATAAAAAGCATTCGCAATTTTTATTTAAAGAACTATGTGATGGAAACCTATTAGTAATAGGATCAGATCATGCACCACATACAATCCAAGAAAAATCTGTAGATTTTTTTGAAGCTCCTTCTGGTTTTCCAGGATTAGAAACCTATCCCTTATTATTATTAAATAAAATTGCCAAATATGAACTCTCTTTGGCTAATTTTGTAAAAGTAGCATCAGAAAATCCTGCTAAATTATTTAAGCTAGAAAAAAAGGGATTTATCAAGGAGGGTTATTATGCGGACATGTTAATTGTAGATAAATCTTCTGAATATAAAATTAATCCTGAAACTTTCCATACAAAATCTAAAATCTCCCCATATGAAGGATTTAAAACAAACATTCAAATCTGGAAAGTATTACTTAGAGGAATTGAGATAAATTTAGAAAATGTTAACCCAACTGGAAGAATAATAACCCAGCATTTATAATAAGTTTCTCGAGAATAATTATAAATTAATGAAAAAATAAATATTAAATAAAAATTATAAATTTAACTAGATCTATGTCTGAGATAGATATAACTTTAGAGCATGCGAAGGATTTAATAATATATATCAGAGAAAATATTGAGAATTATTTAAAAACGGGAAAAAGACTCTCTTATCCAGAGGAATTTGAAGAACTTTTTGGGGATAAATGCGGTGCTTTTGTAACGCTTAATAAAACTAATGTGAGTGGAAACCCTTTAAGAGGATGTATTGGCTATATAGAACCTAAATATAAACTATGTGAAGTTGTAAAACGAGTATCTGTGAGTGCAGCATGCGAAGACCCCCGATTTCCATCAGTATCACTTGAGGAAATGGATAATATTGTAATAGAAATTTCAATCTTAACCCCTCCAAAGCTTATTGAAGTTGATTATCCTCAAGAATATTTTGATCATATAGAAATTGGAAGGGATGGACTTATCGTTGAAAGAGGGATGAGAAGAGGTCTCCTTTTACCACAAGTACCAGTGGAACACGGAAGGAACTGGGATGCAAAAACATTTCTAGAACAAACTTGTAGAAAAGCTTGGCTTTCAACAGATGCATGGAAAGACGATGATACCAAAATTTATAAATTTTCAGCTATACTTTTCGAGGAAACAGAACCCAGAGGCGAGGTTGTTAGAAAATACCTTGAAAGAAGTGAATAATATCATAATCTTAATGATAATTATTCCAGATTGTTTAATTTAAAAAATATACTATTATTTCATTATTCAATAATTATTTATATGAGGTTTAACTCAATTTTATTAAAAATAGAGGCATAATATAAAAATGGCAGATTTTAAGAATGTAGAAGAGTGTTTAAAAGAAATAGAGCGCCGCTATAATGAAAATGAAAAAGCAAGGGATAAATTAAGTTCATTCCATGATCCCATCCAAATGAGATTTTTAGATACAGATAGAAAAGCCCTCCTTCTCATTAATGGAGATCAAGGAATTGAAGTGAAAGATAATACTGGGGATGAAAATGCTCCTGTGAAAATTGATTTTACAAAGGAACAAGTACTAATGGATATGTTTAATGGTTCGATAGGAGGTATTAAAGCATATTCAAGTGGTCTGATAAAGATCGTGGAGGGAAGCATTAAAAATTTAATGAAATTAAGGAAATTGATGTTTTAATCAATATTTTCACTTTAATAACTTATTTCTCTTTGAAGCTTTTAAAAAAAGAGGTAATCTTTTTTAGAGAAAAAATAAACCTAAATAGATACTTTAAATTTTTGAGTTTGATTAAGAATAAAATTATTCTCTATACTGTTTAAATAATCTTTGCCATTCAGTATATCTGACAGATAATTTTTGCTTCATTCCATTTCTTGGGTGAATCTTATCTAATTCTTGCTGATTTTGAACTCTTTTTTTAAAATCTCCAAGGGATTGAATATTTCCAGCAGCAATATCGCATAATACGAGCATACCTTCTATCGTTGTCTCAAAACTTCTGGATGTGCTTATTGAAGTTCCTAATAAATCTGAAAATCGCTGCAATAATACGGGATTACGGGTAATTCCACCCATAATTGAAATTGAATGATCTATAGAATTCATTTTATTTTTTAAAAATTCTATATTTCCCATAATTGCAAACTGAATATTATCGAAAACAGCTGCGATAAAGGATTCTTTATTGCTTGTGATTTCTTCAACTCCTCCAGGACTTTGAAAATGAAAGAGCCCTGGAGTTATGCCCATCTGAGTACTTGCCAATGGTGAAGGCCCTAAAAATGCATAGACCGAAGTCTCTCTTATTTGTTCTTGAGTTGCTTGTGCTTCAAATTGATCGTACCGTTGATATGCATTATCTAATTCTTTGAATTTCTGCTTTAAGCTAAGATTATTATCTGAAAAAAATAGTTTTGCAGCCCATATTAACAATTGACCAGTTAACCCTGTACTAGCTTCAATATAATATTTATCAAATAGGTTTTTTGCTGTCATTAACCCGGACCAAGTTGTTTCCTCAGAGCTAATAATTAAATTATCAGTAACCATTTGGACTGGAGTTGTTGTACCTAATACAGCCCCAATTGATCCTTTTTCTATACATCCGCTTCCTAATAATGCTGCCTGAGTATCCGGAAGGCCCGCTATGAGCTTAGCTTCAGAATTTAAGCCTAATTTTTCTTGATATTGCTCAGAAACGGTGCCAATTATTTCTCCAGGAAGAACTGGCCATGGAAAAAAATATTCTGGTAAATTAAATATATCTTTCCAAGCGGGATGCCATAATTTAGTTTCCAAATCTAGAAAACCTGATTCTCCCGCACTAACAATATTTGCATGAACCTCTCCCCCCAACTTTATAAGAATCCAACTATCTTGCGGAACATATTGGGTTATTTGTTTTATTCTATCATCCGTTTTTATTTCTTCTTGAAAATATTTATATCGAGTGGGTGGTAATAATAGCGATGGAAAATGTCCAGAACTCTCATAAATTGTTTTTCCTGCCCGATTATAAAAATCTTCTTCTACTTCATCTGCATAATCAATTCCTCGAAGCTCGAAACTCGCCCCAATATAAAGAGTATCATTATTCTCATCCGTAAATACACAACTCGGACGAATAGAGGAAGAAGTAATATATTTAATATCTTTTGGATTAATTTTAGCTATTGTAATTGTATTTTTAGTTAATTCAATTAAATTATCCCAATATGTTCTATAATTCCATTCTCGTTGAAAACCATCCGGGCTTTCAATCACCTCTGGTTTCCACGATTCCAAGGCCATTATATGCCCTAGATCATCTGCTATAACGCATTTTACTAATTTACTGCCCGTATCATAAACCAATCTATAGTCAGTCATATCAATATAAAATATTAAAATAAACTATATCAATATAAATTCTTATAATAAATTATAACAATACAAAATTATTAAATAAATTATGAATTCGTCTACTAATAGAAAAAATATTCTACAATCATTAAATGTTCACATGATAGTTGCATTAATATCCTTATTTTTTACTGGAATAGCATTGATTTTTATTGGATTGTTATTTAGTGTCAATCTTTTAGAAATATCTTACGAGCTAAGGATAAATCTCCGATTATTTAACGGATTAGCAATAATAATTATAATTCTTGGATTAATCTTAATTTTTTTGGCCGCGATTCAATCAATTAGTTTATTAAAAAAAACTAAAAAGGTAATTGAAGCTATACTCTCTGGAGAAGTGGTTATACAAACGGAAGAGAAAATTTCTGAAAGTGGTATCAAAAGATCTTCAGGGATTGGCGGCGGATTAACTGTTATTCGTCCTCCCATGATTGAAAGAGAGGAAGCTCCTGTATCGAAATCAGTTCGAGCTGCAGCAAAAGTATCCCCCCCAATTCAACAAGCTGAAAAAGCAATCAGCAGAGAGCCTGCGGCTGTAACGTCTAAACCAAGTCCTGAAAAAAGTGATATCGCTACAGAGGAGGGGATTGAAATAACACTTGAAGAAGCTCTTCAAAAGATTGTGGATAGATATAATGATCCTAAAGTTGCGAAATCATTTCAAAAATGGAACGAAACCTTAATGATGAGCTTTCCAGATATTAATCAATCATATTTGTACAAAATCGATAATGATCATGGAATAACTTTAATGGAAGGATATGATGAAGAAGCTGCAGTTCAAGTAAAACTGAGTTCAAACATCTTTATTAAGATGATGACAAAGCAGATCAATCCGATAAAAGCTTATTCAAGTGGAGAGTTGGAAGTTTCTGGAAAAATGAGGAATTTATTAAAATTACGAAAATTGATGTTTTAATAACTAAATTTTAAATAAGAATAAGTGAGATTTATGAAAACTTACATAACCGCTCAAATCTCTCCAGAATCATTAAAAAAACTCAAGGAACTAACGGGAGATAAAGTTATTTATGAGAGTTGGCGAGAAACTAAGAAATTATACTTTAATGCAGAAGATTTAGTAAGGAAAATTAAAGATTTAAATGTTGATATTTTTATCTGCGAAGGAGATAATGTAAAAAAGGATGTCTTAGAGAATGTAAACCTAAAAATTATTGGCTCAACTCGTGGTGATCCAAATAATATTGATATTGAGACCGCAACGAAATTAGGTATACCCGTTCTTAATGCAGTTGGTAGAAATACTAATGCTGTTGCTGAAATGACAATAACGGCAATACTTGCTTTAATACGTAAACTCCATAGGGTTGAACACGTCCTCCATTCAAATAACTTTAAAGTGGAAGATTTTTCAGATTATCTCGATTATTTTAATATGTTTCAAGGGCACGAATTAAAAGGTAAGACTATTGGGATTATCGGTTTAGGAAGAATTGGATTTGAAATTGCAAAAAGATTGAAAGCTTTTGAAGTAAATTTCCTGGTGTATGATCCTTATGTAATTAAGGAGAGATTAAACTATATAAATGGAAAATTAGTGGATCTCGATACTTTAATGGCAAATTCTGATATTGTTACAATTCATTGTCCCCCTACGGACGAAACTGATGGGTTGGTTGGGGAAAAACAAATAAATTTAATGAAAAAAACTAGTTTTTTTATAAATTTCGCTCGTGCATCAATAACAGATGAATTTGCACTATTTGATGCTTTAAAAGAAAAGAAAATAGCAGGTGCCGCTTTAGATGTATTCAATATCGAGCCTATTGATAAAGATAATGAATTTTTAGAATTAGATAATGTAATTGTAACCCCTCATATAGGAGGAGATACTTTTGAAACGGATCATAATAATGGAATAATGATGGTTGATGGTATTAAAAAAATACTTAATAATGAAATTCCCTCGAATATAGTTAATCCAGAAGTTCTTCCGGGTTATTCTCCCGAAAAAATTCCTATTCCGGAAAAAGGAAAAGAAATTCCAATAGAATTATCAAGCTATAAAAAACAGTGTAAAGAAATAATTGATATTTGCAACGTTATGTTGGATAAAGGATTTATTATTGGGACCGCAGGAAATGTCTCTATGAGAGTGAAGTTGCCTAATGGAGAGGATGGCTTCCTTATGACACCAAGCACTGTTCGCTATGAAAATATGAAGGAAGATGATTTAGTATTAGTAGATAAAACTCTAAAGATTCTAGCGGGAAAACGGAATCCTACTTCTGAAAAACACCTACATGTGTATATAATGCTCTCTCGAGAAGATATAAATGCTGTCATTCATTCTCATGCAGAATATTCTACTATCCTTTCTATTGCAAGAATGCGATTAGGACCTATAGTAGATGAAATTATTCCTTTTATTGGGGGATGTGAAGTTGCAGAATATGGAATGGCGGGAACCGAAGATATCGCACTCAAAGCTGTACAAGCTCTAGGAAATAATTATGCTGTGTTTCTTCCCAATCATGGAAATGTCTGTTGCGGTACCAATATGAAGCATGCTTATACTGTATTACAACAAGTTGAGTTTGCTGCTAGAATACAATATCATGCGTCTTTATTTGGAACAATATATGCTATTCCCGAAGAAGCAGAAGAAGATGAGAAGGAAATGTTTGAAATAATGCGAGATTCTGGTAGTTATGATATTTAATTTCCTACTTAATTACTTAGAAAAAAATTTTAAAGAATTATTAATTAAAAAATTTTTTTTCTCTAAAAATATACCTATTTATATAAAACACATACCATTAATGTAAAATTCCATGGTGCTTTTTCACCATCATATATCAAGCATTTTACATCCTCCGATGGTTCGATGTTTGTGTGATTTTTAAATACTTGCCATGCCAAATCTCCAATCATTTCATTATTTTGAAGAACCTTCTCAAAATCTTTCTTGATTCCTCCCCAAAAGATTTTATTTTCATCCATAATCTCTTTTAACTTTACTAATTCAAGAAGCCCTTGCCGTACAAGATTTTCGGTTACACTTGAAAAATAATCACTAAACTTTTTTGACACATCTTGAGGTGTCCCTTCTTTCATATTAAATAAAAATACTATTCCTATAGGTTCCATTTTTCTATACTCCTTTTCTGATAAAGTATTTACTTTTGACAATAAATATTAAATTTTTGAATTATAAAATGGGATTAGGATTATTAATATTTTTTATATAATTTTTAAGCTAATTCTACTTCATTTATTATTATCATTAGGTATATTAAAGTAGTTAATTTTAATTTTAAAGTGTAAATAATAAATGGGAAAAAATATGGATTATGATTTTATAATCAAAAATGGTAAGATTATAAATGGAGCAGGAAATCCATGGTATTATGGAGAGATAGGAATTAATGAGGGAAAAATTGTAAAAATCGGGACAAAAATAGTTGGAACAGCAAGAGAAATAATTGATGCTTCTAATGAGATTGTCTCTCCTGGATTTATTGATATTCATTCTCATTCGGATTATATATTGCTAATTAGCAGAAATCTAGAATCTACTCTTCATCAAGGAATCACAACTAATGTGGTAGGAATGTGCGGACTCGGTATGGCACCAATCCCTGAAGGTAAAGAAGAAGAATTTAAAAAAATTATGGCCTCAGCTGACGCAATTCTTGGACAATTTGACTATCCTTATCATACTTTTACGGAATATTTAGAATATTTACAGAAAAAGCGACCTTCTGCTAATCTTGCTTTCTTAGTGGGTTATGAAAATCTAAGATTTGCTGGCGGTCAAGGAAGAGCAAACAGAGATGCTACACAGGATGAAATGGAGCGCATGAAAAGCTATCTTAGGGAGGCCATGGAAGCGGGGGCATTTGGCATTCCTGTTTCATTCAGTAGTGGTGCGTTTCACCCTCGATGTTTTGGTACTTATCCGAGAATTCTGGGTAAATATGTAAGGGAGGAAAAACTCTTAACTTTAGAACAAGCTATTCGTAAAATGACTTCCTTTCCCGCTCAGAGATTGGGATTGCAAGATAGAGGGCTTCTTTTAGAGAATTACTGGGCAGATATCGTGATATTTAATCCTGATACAATCATCGATAAAGCAACCTATGAAAAACCTTATCAAATTCCCGAAGGAATATCTTATGTACTTGTGAATGGTCAGATCGTAATTAAACATAGAAAACAGAATAAGAAAAAGCCAGGAGTAGTTATAAAACGAGCTTAATAAATTTGAATTATTCAATATAAAGTTTGTAAAGAACAACTTATTTTGAAAATTTATTTATTCTTTCTTGATTGCTTAATATTTTCCTCCTATTTTCAGAAATATGATTAATAATTTTTTCTTTAATTGTAAAGCTTTATATATTCTTTTATCGTATATTTAAAAAAAGGAAGGTGTTATTCATGACAGAAACAAATAAGAAGAGTTTAATTATTATAGGTGGTGGAATCTCGGGATTAAGTGCTGGTATAACATGGGCAATAAATAATGACGTAAAAAAAGATCCTGTTCTGATTATTGAGAAGAATCCCAAAACGGGAGGGTTCGTTACTTCTTATGAGCGAGAAGACTATTGGTTTGATACTTGCCAAATGCTTCCAAATATCTCGGATATTTTGGAGTATCTTGGAATTGATATGGAGTTTAAAAAATTTAAGGGTTATTACATGAGAATTTTTCATGTAAATCCGGATACAGATGAAGTGAAACTATTAGAATTACCCTCAGGTGTGGAAACTTTTAAGAATTATTTAATGGAAAAATATCCCAGTAATGCTTCACAAATTGAGAAATTTTTAGATTATTCGAGAGAGATGTATTTAGAATTGTTTAAACTTAAGATGGAGCTTAAATTTGTCGATATTTTAAAACTTTTATTCACATGTCCAAAGATTATAAAGAATGGGAGTAAAACATTCGCGGAATATTTCGATCAATTTAACATTACAGAACCCAATGTTAAAGAAATATTTAACGTATTTGCTGAATTTGCTGCGCTACCTTCCGAACGCGTTGCGGCAATAGTACCTCTCTCAGCTATGAATTCTTTATTGGATGGAACTTTTCGCACCAAAGGCCCTTTTATTGAATTCTCTAACAAACTTGAGGAACATTTTAAAGAATTGGGAGGAGAATTAATGTTAAAAACGGAAGTAAAGAAAATTCTAGTTGAGGGTGATCAAGTAAAAGGCGTTGAAACAGAAGGAGGAGAACAAATCTTTTCGGATTATGTGATTAATACCGCCGATACAAAACTACTCATGGAAAAAATGATTGGTTTAGACATTATTCGAGGATTAGATAAGAAATATGCACAAAAAGTGGAAGAAGTAAAAATGTCTACATCTTCCATGAATGTAAGTTTAGGACTTGATGATAAAATCGATCTCGAAGCTTTAGGATTAGATTGCGGGTATAATGTATTAACCACTGGAGGAGACTCGTATGATCGATTATTTGATGCATATGAAAGGGGAGAAATAGGATTTAGTGATCAAATATTCCATGTTGGTGTTATTTGTCCCTCCCTTACCACAGGTGGTAGACCAAACCTCACTATTAGGATAACTCCTATGGCTTTGGGTGATTGGGAGGAATTACGTAAGAAAGATAGAAAAAAATATAATGAGAGAAAAGAAAAGTGGGCGAAATTCTTTATTGATAAAGTCGAAAAATACATGATACCCGAACTTTCGAAACATATTTTAGTGATGGACGTCTCTACTCCAGCGACTTATAAACGTTATTCAGCTTCCCCAACTGGTTCGATATACGGAATGGCTCCATATACGGATAATTTTGGAAGAACACGTCTAAAGATGAGAACTCCTATAAAAGGATTATTTAATCCTAAATTTGTACATGGCGTTTTTGGGGCATTATTAGCAGGCATGCAGGCCAATGATATGATTTTAAATGGTAAGATCATGAATGGCAATGCACGCTACCAAGCATCTTAATTTTTTATCCTTTTTTTTATTATAATATTTTGATATTCTTTCTTAATTTTGATAACTGATATTTTTATGTATATTTACATTAGTATAGTTATATTTAATAACACTCTAAAAATTAGATTAATAACTTGAAGATTAATAGAGATTGTTTTTGATGGAAAAAATTCAATTTCAGCATATAAAGATTGAATTTCCGGAATCAAGTGGTGGAAATATTCCCGGAAATTATGCGATAATTTCATTAAATCGTCCAGACAAATTAAATGCAATAACGGTTCAGACTTTAGAGGAAATTGTTGTTGCGCTAAATTCTATGGAGCTTAAATCTGAAATAAAATGTGTGATGCTAAGAGGAACAAAAGATTTTACTAAAAAACCTTCATTTTCAACTGGGGCTGATTTAACTAGCCCTTTTAAACCCGGTATTAAGCCTAATATTCCAATTCATATGACTTATGCAATGTATCTCTTTCATAACAGATTTAATATGATAGAACAATTTCCTAAGCCGCTCATTGGTGCCATAGACGGATATGCGCTAGGTGGAGGCTGTGAGCTTTCACTTGTTTGTGATATCATCATTGCCAGTAAACGCTCTACCTTTGGATTTGCTGAAATATTAAGGGGGATTTTCCCTGCTGGTGGAGGTACTCAACGTATGGCAAGAAACATTGGATTAGCAAGAGCGACTCGTATGCTATTTTTTGGTGAGAGAATCAGCGCAGAGCAAATGTATCAATGGGGATATGTTCATTTTCTCGTAGAGAATGACGAGTTTGAGGATTTTATTCTAAAGATCATGGAGAAAATAAGTTCCTTGTCACCAAAATTTCTATATAGTATAAAGAAAAGTTTGAAATTTGGAACTCAAGCGCCGTTAAAAATAGGATCTCAAATCGTAGAATTAGGGTCAGGATTATTTCCTCCGATTAAGGATAATGAAAAATAAATAATCTCTTTTCTGAGAGAAAAATCTTAAATTTAAAGGGCATTAAACAAATATAAGATCATAAAATAGTTTATTCCCACTTTTAAGAATAGAACTTCTTCAAAAATTAGATTTTTAATCTATAAAAATTTATATTGTTCAATGAGCAACATAATTAAATTTTTCCAAGGTAAATTATACGATAAAGATGCTATACTAAAATGGAAACTTCCTGAAAAGGTAGCAGAGAAATTAAATGTCAAGGATTATCCATACTATTTTTTAACAATTTCACCTGAGGAAGAGCGACATGGACATGAAAATCATGTTCATCTCTCCTTATATCCTACCAAATCAGAACCTGTTTATCTATTAGAAGTAGAAACACCCGTGATATTACCAGAATTATTACATAAATGTCTCGAAATTATAAAAAACAAGGTAAATAATATTATAACTTCAACAGGCTTTTGTAAGAGCAAAGATCTCTGTTTTTTTGGGATTTTCTTTTCAATAACAGATTCTAATACAATTAATTTAAATGATTTGTTAGGTGAGGTTAAAAAAATAGAAAAAGTAAGAGACGCTAACTTCTTTAAATATACATGTGAAGGTTGCGGTGAAATATAATTAATTTAGCAAAAAAATTAATGCAAAAAAAATTTTGATTTTACCTACCAGAAAGCTTTTTTAAACCGCTCGATTGTACCCTCAAGGGAGTCTTCTATTTCATCCTCAAAATTTTGGAATAATGTAATATCTCCTTGCCAGGTTTCAAATATCTCAGAATATAATTCAAAGAATTTTTCACTGATCGATTCCAACTCCCTAAAAATTTCCCTTTCTTTTGTTTTATTTTTTGCGTTTCCTATAAATAAAAATTCATTTTTTTGAACTATAGCAAATTTTTTTTGCGATAATTCGAAACTGGTTAGTCCCTCTTCGGATAAATTCTCAGCGAAAGAATTAAGTGCTGACATTAATCCGCCGAACAACTGTACATCTAAATTTTTATCAAATGTTCTATGGAATACCACTATTCCTGCCTTATCCAATATCCAAATGTCTTGTATTACTTTTACCATATCTTTACTAAAAAAAACTACTGTGCGACTTTACTACGATGTTGAATTATGAATATATATATTGAATAACAAAATAATCTATCCCTAAAAATTTAATTAAAAAAAAAATTAAAAATTATTTTATTATTCTTCTGCTTTTGGTCGTATATAGCCAAAATATGCGCCTGCTATCGCCACAATAGCAACTATCCATGCTAAATAATAAAATGGAGTGAATCCAGGTATTTCTAGTAATAAAATTAATAATCTATCGAGAAAAAAGTTTACAAAGATAAGAATATAGCAAATCGACATAATCCCTAGCGAAAGAAAGGCTTTCTTATATTGCTTCTCCTTCACTGTTTTATAAGCTTCAAATGACCGGTAAAAAAATGGGAAATAAACCATTCCCATAAATATAGAGGTCAGTAAAAATGCTATTGTGTCTAATAACACAGCAAAACTGGTATCTTCATAGAGATAAAAAAAGAAAACATAAATCGAAGTAAATGTACCAAAGATTATAACTATGTATTTATGAACTGTATTATAATATCCCTTGTGAAATAGTTTTACCTTCAAAATATAGGATAAAAAAATTGCGATACAAATCATCAATTCACTTATTCTGAAGCTCATGATTCTGTAGAAAATGAACCCAAATGGCGTATACCCTCCCACTACAGTATCTAATTTTAACACGACGAAAAGTTTTGACATCCAAGAAAACAAGATCCCAAGGTTATAAAGTATGAAAATTATGAATAAATACAAGGTAAGCTCGTGGCGTTTTTCACGATATTTTAGATAAATTAAAATTAAAAGACATACTGCGATAGTAATTATCAC
Source organism: Promethearchaeota archaeon (assembly GCA_016839555.1). Lineage (GTDB taxonomy): Archaea > Asgardarchaeota > Lokiarchaeia > Sigyniarchaeales > SOKP01 > TEKIR-8. Next base: position 293,288 of record JAEOUA010000003.1, on the reverse strand, counting down.
AGATTCATAAATTAATCCCACAAAATTCAAGAATCGCTCTTCAGTTCCTTGTAATTCAAATAATAACATTTGATAAATTAAATTAATTCTTCTTTAATAAATTTTAATGAAAGAAAAAAAAATATAATTTATTTTTGGAACCTTATAAGAAGAAAACATTGAAAAAACTGAATTTACCAATTTTTAAAGGAAATAGTAAATAATAAATAAAATAAGGAGTAGTAATATATAATAAACACTTTCTTATTAAAAATGAAAGATATTGTTATACGACAGCCTTGCCTTGAAGAAGAATTTGAAAGTATGTATGATCTTAGGTGGAGAGTATTAAGAAAACCCTGGAACCAACCGAAAGGATCTGAAAAAGATGAAAAAGATGGTAAAGATAATGGAGTACATCATTTTATCGCAGTAATAAACGAAAAAATAGTAGGAACCGCTCGTTATCATACATGCAATGAACATGAAGGACAGATTAGGTTTTTAGCAGTGGAGGAAGAATATAGAGGGCAAAATGTTGGAAAAAGTTTATTGAAGTATATAGAAAAATATTCAATTGGATTAGGCATTCAATATATAAAACTTAATGCTCGAAAAAGTGCCCAAGGTTTATTTGAAAAATTGGATTATGAAATACTCGCAGAAGGTCCAAAACTTTTTAATGAGATTTATCATATAGTAATGGGAAAACAAATAATTAAACTTCCATAATTATCCCTATTTTTATATCTTTTTTTTAATATAACTTTTTTATTAATAGATAAGCTTTTTTCTTTCTATTAAAAAAAAACCAAGACTAGAAATGGTTTAATATTAACACAACATTTAGTTTCTTAATAGAAATACCTTAAATATTATTAAAAAAGTATAACCACCTAATCTTAATTATTAATAATTATGCTTAAATTAAATCAAAAGAATATCGATATCAAAAAAATTGGAAAAAAAGCAATCTCTAATAAAAAAATTCTTTCAGAATTGCTGGAGGGAATTCTAAATAAAGAATCAACAATAAGAGAGAATTCATTTTACGTTTTAAATTATATTAGTAAAGAAAATCCTGAAGTAATATATTCTGAGTTCAACTACTTTATCCAAATGCTTAAGAGTTCAAATACTTATCATCAAAATATAGCAATAAATATTATTGCTAATTTAGCTTGTTCAGATCCAGATAAAAAATTTGATGAAATATTTAATGAGTATTTTAGTTTATTTAAAAGTGAAAAAACTATTGTTCCCGCACAAGTGGCAAAAAATTCGGGGAAGATAGCAAAAAAAAGAATAGATTTAAGAAACATAATTACTGAGAAGCTATTGAATATAGATAAGCTTCATAGTGGAAAGCAAAAAGAGTTGATAAAAAGTTATATTATTGAATCTTTCGATGAATACTTCAAAGATGCTGAGAATAAAGAAGAGATTTTGAAATTCGTGAATAATCAAATAAATAATAATAGTCCAAAAACTAAAAAAGCAGCTCAAAACTTTCTAAAAAAGTGGCAAAAATAACGCCTAAATATTTTTTTGAAATGGAAAAAAATTTTTCATATTAATTAGAAAGATCTAATAATTCTTCATTAATAGATTATACATTTATATATTTCATTATTGTTTCTTGTTTTATTTTAGAGGTCCTCTCAAAATTGAAAAATTTAATCCCGATTAACCTTATTTTTTTATCCACATTTGAGAATTCTTTATATAAATCCAGAAATATCTTGATAGCTTTATCCTTATCACAAATAGGGTAATCTATTGTTCTTGAACGAGTAAAGGTCTGGAAATCCTCAAATCTAATTTTAAGGGCTATTGTTTTATAACTCATCTTTTTCTCAAGCAATTTTGTGTGAATCTTTTCATTTATTTCTTCTACTTTTGATAAAATTAATTCAAAATTTTTTGTATCTTCATAAAACGTGCGTTCCTTGCTAATAGATTTTCTTCCTTCATGAAATTCCTTTACTTTTCGTTTATCTAATCCATTTATTACTTTCCAAATCCATTTTCCACTTTTTCCAAATAAATCCATCAATTTATGTAATGGGAAATCAATTAAATCACCAATTTTGTTTATCCCCTTTTTATAAAAAAAAATTTTAGTTTTTTTCCCAATTCCTGGTATTCTAGTAATATTTTTCATGGAAAGAAAGGTTTTAATTTTATCTGGAGGTACAATGCATAGCCCATCAGGTTTGTTTTCATCTGAAGCTATTTTTGCGATTGATTTTGTGATTGATGCTCCTATTGAACAGGTAATTCCCACTTGTGTCTTTATATCATCTTTAATTCTATTAGCTAAAACTTCAACATCCTTAAAAGATTTACAAATATCAGAGACATCTAAATATGCTTCATCCATTCCTACTTGTTGAAATTCATCCGTATAAGAGGATAAGATACTCATTACATGTTTAGAAGCTTGAGAATATTTTTCAAAATTCGGTTGTAAATAAATACCCTGAGGGCATAAACGATATGCTTTTGAAATAGGCATCGCAGAATGAATTCCAAATTTTCTTGCTTCATAAGAACAAGTTGATACAACTCCACGACCCTTTCCATCTTTGGGATCAGCACCAATAATTACTGGTTTGTTTTTTAATTCTGGATTGTCCCGCATTTCAACCGATGCAAAAAATGCATCTAAATCAGCATGCAAAATGAAGCTATCCATACTTTATAAATCTGTTAAATGCTAAGTATTCAACTTCTTATCTTAAAATTATTCTACGTGTAAAAATACCAATTATAATTTAAATAACTATACCTTAAAAGTTTAATAATTTTAGTAGATAAAGTATAAAATTTAATTGGAAATCAAACCTAATCCTAATTAAGAATAGATTAAAAATATAATAAAACAAAAAGAATTGGTTTAAATAAATGTCAGATGAAGCACAAATTCGTGTGGAAGTTGTAAATGCTGCAAAGGCAATATTTAGTAAGGGTTTAGTTGAGGCTGGTGAAGGAAACGTAAGTATTAGACACGGAAATAGGGATGAATTTTTCATTACTCCTTCTTTTAATCAATATGTAGATTTAAAATCCGAAGATGTAGTGCATATGAATTTCGATGGCGAAGCTCTTAGTAGCGGAAAACTTCCCTCAACAGAAGCTAAAATGCATACTGCTATTTATAAGGCTCGTGATAAAGTAAATGGAGTAATTCATACCCATTCTACATACGCGACAATTTTGTCAGTTCTACGCAAAGGTATTCCAATCATAATGGAAGAGCAATTAGTCTTTTTAGGTGGCTCAATTGATATAGGTTCATACGGAGAAGCTCATACCGAAGATCTTGGAAAAGTAGCACTTGATGCATTATCATATAAAAATGGGGCACTTTTAGCAAATCATGGTTCAATAGTATGTGGTAGAAGTATTGATCACGCTGTAAAATTTGCGGAATTAGTAGAAAAATTAGCAAAAATTTACTGGGGCACCCTCCAAGTGGGAAATCCGTATATATTGGATGATAAAAATCTTGATAAATTCAAAGCATTATTCAAGGGGTTATTTAGTAATGCTCCGAGAAATTTCTTGAAAAACCTCTAAGTTTGAATTAAAAATCTATATTTGCTATTCAAATCTAAGAGAAAGATCAACCTTTTCCCTAGGTAGGAGGGTTAATTCACTCGTACTGATAATATCTGGTTCAGCGATTAGATAATCAGAAATATTTTCTATTGTAATTCCTCCAGAAACCTCGATTACTACTCGGTCTCGAAGTTGATGTTGCTTGAGTAACTCAATAGATTTTTTTACTTCTTCTGGAGTCATATTATCAAGCATTATAATATCAACCCCCTCTTTAGCAGCAAGCAGTACGTCATCAACTTTTTCTAATTCGATCTCTATTTTCTTAGAAAAGCTAGCTTTTTTCTTGACATCCCTAATTAACTTTTGAATATTCCCATCATAATATTCTAAGTGAGTATCTTTTAAAAGAATCATATCATCTAATGAATAGCGATGTGTATCTCCTTCTCCTAACTCAACTGCAATTTTTTCAAACATACGGAGCCCAGGAGTAGTTTTTCTTGTACAGGCGATTTTAACTTTTTTTCCGGATTTTTTAATGATTTTATTATATTTTTGTGTGGTAGTTGTAATAGAACTCATTAGAGTTATCAAATTTAATCCTATTCTTTCCCCTAATAAAATGTTTCTAGCGTTTCCTTTTAATATTGCAATTATATCTCCCTTTTTAATCTTCTTTCCATCTTTTATTTTGATTTCGATATTCACATCTAACATTTCAAATAGGATTTTCATTACTTCCAATCCTGAAATATATCCTTCAGATTTTGCCATAATTTTTGCTGTTACTATGGCGTCCTCAGGAATGAATTCCGAACTAACATCTTTAAAGTGGCAATCCTCCTCTAAAAATTGCTTTAATTTCTCTTTCACTATCAGTTTGTTTAATTTCATTTTCATCCAATAAAGATTGTTTTTATACTAGTTATTTAGCCAAATTTCATTATAAAAAAGCATTAGAGGAATATTAAATAAAGTTATTTCAATTTAAATTTTTTCTTAAAATATGAAAATTTATCATATCACTAATCTAACGAGAAATTCGACCTGAAACCTCTCCCTCCATTAATTTTTCTACTTCTTCTTTAGAGATCAAATTAAAATCTCCTTCAATTGAATGTTTTAAGCATGATGCTGCTGTGGCAAAATTTAAGGCTTTTTGCAAATTATTTGGGTAAAAATTTAATCCATAAATAAGACCAGCATTAAAAGAATCACCCCCTCCAACTCTGTCCACAATAAAATCAATATCATAAGTTGGAGATATGAACATCGTATTTCCATCATAAAGGAGCCCCGACCAGGTATTATGGGATGCTGAAATTGACCCCCTTAAAGTGATAGCTACTTTTTTAAGATTTGGATATTGAAGGAACATTTCTTCTACAACAAATCTATAATTTTCTGGATCCAATTCTCCCGAACTAACATCCGTATCAAGAGCAGTAATACCTAAACTTTTTTCTGCATCTTCTTCATTACCTATAGCTATATCACAATATTTAACTAATTCCCCCATCACATCAATAGGTTTTTTTCCATATTTCCAAAGTTTACTACGATAATTTAAATCACAAGAAACTATTACTCCTTTTTTTTTAGCAATTTTTACGGCATCCAAACAGATATCAGCTAAGTTTTGAGAGATAGCAGGAGTAATACCCGTCCAATGAAACCAGTTTACTCCCTCAAAAATTTCTTCCCAATTGAACATCTCTTTTTCAGCAGTTGAGATAGCAGAATGGGCTCTATCATAAATTACTTTACTTGATCGAATCGAGGCACCTTTTTCAAGAAAATATATCCCGATCCTTTCACCCCCTCTAATTATTTTATCAGTACCAACCCCAAATTGCCTTAAATAATTAACACATGCATCCCCTAACTCATTATCAGGTAATCGTGTTACATAATCTACCTTAATTCCATAATTTCCAAGCGATACAGCAACATTAGCCTCACCTCCTCCATAAATAGCATCAAAAGATCGAGCTTGAATAAATCTTTGATAATTTGGCGGAGAAAGTCGAAGCATAATTTCGCCAAATGTGACAATCTTAAAGTTTTCCATGGTTAAATATATTATATTTTGAATTTGCTTTTAATATTTGTTACATTATTTAATTATATAAATTATATTTTTTGCATTTTTTAGAAACCATGAATGAAGTCTTTAATACTCTAAATAAATTAAAAATTACACCAGTTGTGTCAATCCAAGATGCTAAATTTGCTGTGCCTTTAGCAAAAACTTTAGTAAATTCGGGTCTTCCCATAATCGAGGTTACCTTTCGGACAGCGGTTGCCGAAAAATCAATCAAAAATATTAAAAAAGAGATTCCAGAAATCTTTATTGGGGCAGGAACTGTATTAACCATTAAGCAAGTTGATAAAGCGATTAATGCAGGTTCACAATTTATAGTATCTCCCGGATTTAACCCTACTGTTGTTGATTATTGTATTAAAAATAATATTGTAGTAATTCCTGGCATAGATAGTCCTACTCTTGTAGAATGGGGAATTGAAAGAGGCTTAGAAGTGTTTAAATTCTTTCCTGCTGAAGTTTGTGGTGGGCCATCCTTTTTAAAGGCTTTAGCTGGACCATTCAATAATATAAAATTCATCCCCACGGGTGGAATTGATGAAACAAATTTTTTGGATTATTTAAAATTGGACAATGTGCTTGCTTGCGCTGGAAGTTGGCTCACTAAAGGTAATAATCTTGATCAAATAAAAACCAATATAATTAGAGTGCTTTCTTTAATTAAATCCGAAATAAAATAATTCAAAAAATATTTTATTTTTGATATAACCTCCTTTATGAACTTAATTCTCATTTTTTTAATCCTTTGAAATTATAAATCCAACAATCACTATTGGAATAGCAAGAAATACAAACATCAGAGCATGTATAAAAGAGTTTTTAGTTATATTTCCAATAACACTCATAGTAGGACTTAATATTCCGATTAATTGGGCAACTATTAATATCTTGATCTTTTTCCTTATCTGAACTTTTGCATTTTCTATATCATTTAATACATTATAAAGCTGAATTGAATTATAAATCATTAAAGTAAAAGAAAAGATGCCAGTAGCTAACAAAGAAATAATATTTTTATCTGCTTCTATCTCTGGTTGAATCTGTAAAACTTTATATGGAAAAATGAAAGTTATAATGCAAACGGCTATAGATACGGTAATGATTAGCTTACTCATAATTTTTTCAAGATATATCGAACTCTGGGCAAATACTTGCATTGAGAGTACAAAAAAAAGGATTCCCATTACCACTATTAATAAAGAACCTCTTAAAAGAATTTCATTAATGATAATTGATATTGGGAATTCATATAAGAATAGAACAAGCGCATATAATCCAAATAATAAAAATGAAATCACAAATAATTTATTTCCTATATATTTTATATCTTTTCTAATAATGACGATTACTACATAAAAAGCAGCCACATACGCAATGGTTTGTCCGACCATTGAAATAATATCCAAGTAGTATCCTTCTCCTTTTTATATTTTAATATCTTTTTTAAATATAATCATAATTGTCTATATTTATAAATATTTATTAAAGCAAAGATCAGCTATGAGTAAAGTTCCACAAGATTGTGAAAAATTCGAACCCTTTTCATATAATTCTCTTGCGGATCTAAAATTAACAATAAAAAAATTAAAAATATCTCTTTCGATGGATGATAATTTTGAGTGCTTCAAGCAACCTATAGCTTTAAATAATATAGAAATTCCTAATAGATTAGCAGTACAACCTATGGAGGGTTTTGATGCTCAGTTAGATGGAAGTCCAAGCCTTTTAACTCTTCGCCGATATAAACGATATGCGAATGGTGGGGCTGGAATTATTTGGATTGAAGCGACCTCTATTTTAGAAGAATTTAAATCCAATCCCCATCAGTTAGTTATAACACAGAGAAATTTTGAAAAATTTAAAAGATTTGTAAGATATCTTAGAAAAATATTAGATGATACACTAAAAACCCTTGGATTTGATAATAAAGGTATAATAATCTTACAACTCAATCATTCGGGGAGATACTCTAAAAAAGGAAAAAAAAATTATCCAATTCGCACATATTATCATAATGATTTGGATGCAGCTATTAATGTCAATAAAAAAGAAGGGAAAATCATCTCAGATGAAGAACTCATAAAATTAGAGGATATTTGGGTAAAAAAAGCTGAATTAGCTTATAATGCTGGTTTTGATGGTGTTGATATTAAAGCGTGTCATGGCTATCTAATTTCAGAACTATTGAGTGCTAGAACTAAAAAGAATTCGATCTATGGAGGGTATGCTCTTGAAAATCGTGCTCGATTACTATTAAATGTAATAAAAAAACTAAATAACAGCGTTCCTACATCAGACTTTATTATAACTACACGCTTGGGAGTATATGATGGAATACCTTATCCCTATGGATTTGGAAATGCAAAATTACAAAACGAAAATTTTCCTGCTACTATAGATCTCTCAGAACCTTTCCAATTAATCCAACTTTTATATAGGCAAGATGTAAAGTTATTGAATATTAGTAGTGGAAATCCCCATTACAAACCATTTCTTACGAGACCCTATGATATCCCCGCAGCGGGAGCTGAAAAGCCACCGGAGCATCCTCTATGTAGTGTTAATAGAATGATAACTTTAACCTCATCTATAAAAAAGAACTCCCCTAAAGATATGATTATAATTGGGTCAGGATACTCATATTTACGTCAATTCGCCATAAATATATGCTCAGCTCTAATAACTAATGGAATGGTAGATATTTGTGGCCTCGGGCGAATGAGCTTTGCAAATCCCAATTTTCCAAAACAAATTTTGCAGAATCAAAAAATAGATAAAAATAAAGTCTGTATCGCTTGTTCAAAATGCTCAGAATTAATGAGTAAAGGAAAAAACACTGGGTGCATGGTTCGAGATCCACTCTACAAATCTTAGAGGAGTGCTTTATTAAGAACTTATTTTTTTAATAGAAATTTTTAGTAAAACCCAATATTATTAATTTGTTTTATGATCAGTTTTAAATATCTTTAAGATCATAATTTTTATTTAAGATAATTTTATTTTACAAAAATAATGTATAAAGGTGTGATTTTTGGAAGAAATTAATGAAGAAATATTACATCCAAAAAAAGAACTTGCCTCCTATGCTTTCGGATCATTTTCTCGGGAATTTATGCGCATTGCCTTTTCTGCAAATGCTTTTTATTTCTTTGAAAGCGAGATTCATTTAGATGTGTGGTTGGTAGGATTAGCATTTGTGATATTTGCTGTCTACAATATGTTCAATGATCCTATCATCGGGTATTTAACCAATAAACAGTTTAGGTTTACTAGGAAATATGGAAGAAGATTTATATGGATTTTAATAGGAGGATTGCCTTGGGGGCTCTCCTATGCGTTAATATTCTTACCACCCACGACCGATGCAGTTAATGATGCTTTGATCTTATTTATATGGTTATTATTTACAACCTGTTTATTCGATACATTTCATTCGTTATTTTTTGTGAATTTTATTGCGCTTTACCCCGATAAATTTCGCTCAATGAAAGAACGACGATTAACAAGTAGTTTTCAAATAATGATTGGGGTGGTTGGCACTGCTCTTGGTGCAATAGTTCCCCCGTTAGTTTTCAACTATGGAAATATTCCATCCTTCTTTTATCAAGGTCTTGTATCCTTTATCATCGTTACGATAGGCTTCATAATTGCAATCCCAGGGGTTCGAGAAGATCAAGCGTTAATAGATAAATATTTTGAAAAATATCAAAAACTTACTGAAAAAGAATCATTTTTTAAGAGTATGAAAAAGGCTGTGATTCAGAGGGCATTTATTACTTTCATGGTAATTTATACCCTATATCAATCCATGATAGAAACTATGCAAGCTTCAATCCCATACGTAGTTCGTTTTAGTCTTGGGATGGAGTCTCAAGCTCAGACCTTAGTATTTGCTGCATTTCTCATTGGAGTCTTAGTTTCGGCTCCCTTCTGGAAAAAGCTTTCTGATAAACTTAATGATAATCGTAAAGTTTTATTTATTGCTGCTTTAATGTTGGGAGTATTTACTTTGCCTCTTCTTTTTTTAAGGAGCTATATCGGAATTATAATTAACATGGTTTTATGGGGGGTGCCACTAGGAGGATTCTGGATAATGATATATCCTGTCTCGGGTGATGTTATAGATAATTCAATTATTTTAACAAAAAAGCGTGAAGAAGGACTTTATACTGGATTTCAAATGTTTTTCGGGCGCCTTGGAATTGTCGCACAAGCACTTACTTTTTCAATTGTCCATACTCTAACAGGTTTCAATGATGCAATTGCAACTCAATCTAGTTTGGCAATATGGGGAATTCATATTCATACCAGTCTCATTCCCGCCATTTTTATATTTATTGGAGCGATAGCGTTTTGGAAACTATATGATCTCACGCCAGATAAGGTGAAAAACAATAGAATTCAGTTAAGACAATTAAAATTATAATTTTTTTTTTCTTATTTTTAATATTAAGAATGAAAATTTGGTTAATTTAATATTTTTTAGCAGTTCAGTTGAAGAAGAGCAAATAATACTTATTTTTACAGATATTTTTTAAATCAACCATCATATTAAAAAAAAGTAAAAAGATAAAAAAGCTAGTAATAAAGGTATTTAAAATTAAATCTTAATTAATTCATATTCCCCATTTCCGAGTTTATTTGTTTTCGCAGCATTAAGTTGCCAAGTTGTGTCTAAACTCTTGTTGAAAGCTTTAAATTTTTCTATTCCTGCTGCAACTGGCTCTATCCATTCTCCTTCTGCATTTAATGTAGGGAGCCCAGGTGCTGCGGTTTCCATATTGATACATGCCTGATCGATAGCAACAGGATCATTTGATCCAAAAATGCCTAAATCAGGCACAATATTCATGTTGGCATTTACAACACAGTCACACATAGCTGGTATATCAAAAGCAAAACTAATATAACGTATTTTTTCAGGACCAAATGAAGTTACCACAGCAAGAGCATTATCAATAAGTCTTTCATTAAACACCTTTAAATCATTATATGTAGCGGATTTTATTGCCTTTCTCACTGGGCAAGCCTCTTGACAACCTAAACACCCGATACATTTCGAAGGATCGATAATAGCAGAATCTTCCTCTATTCTAATGGCATCTACTGGGCAAGCAGTAATACATTCTTGATTACATTTAGAAATGTCACATCTTTTAGTTGTACTTAGACTGCCAGAGAAATGAGCTTTAAATTTGTTATGTTTGGTAACACATCCTATACCTAATTGCTTTAAAGCACCTCCAAAGCCTGCTTGAGGATGACCCTTGAAATGAGAAATTAAAACTAGTTTGTCAAAATCAAAGAGACCAGATGCTACACTAACCTCTTTTAGATGAATACCATCTATCTTAACGTTCTTTCCATCAAGTCCTTTTTCACCATCTAAAAATTCTAACGGCGCACCAATAATGGTTTCCGTATAACCATGAAGATGAGCAATATTATAATGGTCCTCTTTATTTTTACGACTCCCTAAACATATCACACAATTATTGGGAATTTTAACAAGATGAGTCTCCATTCCTATGCCTTGTGTTTCTATAAGTTTTGGTATGCCTCCTTTTTCCTTTATAACTTCAACAACTTCATGAACATAATCATGTCGTAAATATCGCGTATTATAAGCTTCACCTACATGTACTTTTACACCCACTTTTTCATCAGGGGATATGAAATTATTTAAAATTTTATCTAAGATAAATCTCGTTTTTACTAAATTATTAGTTATCATATTTTTAGAAGAATTTTTAATGGCAATTAATTCATAGGGCGATGCCCAGTAAACTATGGATTTTTCTGATGAAATTTCGAACACCTTTTTAATAGCTTAATAGTTTTTAATTTTTAATTGACTTACCTATCTAATTAGTTAGTTAAATAATTAATTATTCTATTTATAAAAAAAAAGAAATAAATATACTTTAGCTTGGTTTATTTAATTCTTCATTTAAAAACTTCTTTGTCTTTATATTTCTTCCAAATCGTTTCAAACCAACCAGATTCTTTAGGAATTTCTCTTATTTGTTCCCATTTAAATATAATTCTTCCATTAGAAGATTTAATAGTTTGAATTTTATTTTTAAAATTTCTTTCACTTTTCACAAATTTAAAACATGTTAATTTTCTGGGCGGCGATATATATTGTTCTTTGAAGGAGGGATTAAGTGAATCTCTAATAATGAGATATGACCCTCTGCTTGAGCCATAAGATTCATGATAATTTAATATTGAGTTAAAAATATATTGTTGTGTAAGTAAGGCATCTTTTACCCTCAAATAGTCTAAGATCTCTAGATTTTGGTCTAGTTTGACCATAGAGTTGTGATTTTTTATTTCAGATTTCAGATTTTGTTCTGCCTCCCGAAGACCATTTAATGGTCTTATAATAGAGCCAAATTTTGTCATTCGTTCTTGTATATTTCTTAAGATTTCTTTGGATTTTAGTTCTGCATGTTCATTTGAAATCAAATTTTTAAACTCTGCTATGAAGTTTTTTAGATAATTTCTTACAATCTTTTTAAAATCTTCATTTTCCAAAAAATTGGAGTTATTATAAACATTTCCTATTTTTTGAGCAGCTCGTAAGCCTCCAACTTGACCTGAATTTAGTGCCGCTCCACCTGGTCGATGAATACCATGATTTCCATTAATTTCCCCAATAGCAAATAAGTGTTTAATATTAGTTTCCCACCAAATCTCTCCCTTAACACCTCCATTTAAATGCTGATTACACACAGCAATTTCTAAAGGTACTTTTGTTAAATCAATATTATGACTTTTATAAAGTTCGAAAGCATCTCTATTTAATTGCTTTAGTCTTTCTATTGGATTGTTAAGAAGAGCATTTGAGTTTTCTAAATATTCTTTAGCAATTAAATCTAATTCATTTTGATTATAAGATTCCGGATTGTTCCTATAATCTAAAAACACTTTATTCCCAAGAATTTCCGTTTCATAATATACTGCTAAATCAATTAAAGAGGATCCATTAGCTTCAATTCTATCTGAACTAAATGGCCATTGATATCCCTTTAGAAATATCGCTTTTGAAAGTTGAGAAAATGAATCGAAATACTGATTTAAAAATTCAGTTTCTTTCCCATTTTTATCAAGTGAAAAATATCGTGGAATAACTTGCTGATAAGAACCAGAAAGATTCCATCTAAATTTAATTGAGGCTAAACCAAATTGAGATTCTGTTAGGTTTTGGAATTTGCATCCTGCCTTAATAGCAAGGCTCATACCTCCCCATTGAGATTTTGGATAAACAGAATATTTATATAATGCTGCGGGACCACCGGTAGCTAAAATAATGTTCTTAGACTGAAAAATTTTAATTGAATCAATTAAGTTTTCAAGATCTTTATGATTAGAAAGATTTTTAATGTCCAAGGCAATCAATCCAACAGATTCTTTATATCCTTGAGATTGATTAATTATAATTTCCGCAGCATAGTAATAATCAAAAATAGTAATATTTGCCTCATTAACGGCTCTTAATAAACATTCGCACATTTTTTGGGAGGTTAATGGTCCTATTGAGGTAGCCCTTTGTTTGGGATCATAATCCGTTTTATAGCTAAAATATCCACCATATTTATCATGGGGAAAAGGAACTCCCAGTTGAACCAAATGAAAAAATTCACGAATTGAATTAGTTGCTTCTATTAATGCTATATCACCGTGCATAGCACCCCCTGAATATAGATCTTGTGCCATATCGGTAGGACAATCTTTCTGTTTTCCTATTATGGACAATTTATAGTAAGTTTGCTTATCTGAACCTGCATTAAATGATGTACCGCCTCCTAATTTTTCTGTTATAATTGCAATTTCACTGGGCTCTATCCCCTCTTCTACTAAATGAAGTGCGCAATTTAATCCTGCAGCTCCACTCCCAATTATGATGGTATCATATTTTATAAATTTAAAATCAAGAAATTTCTCAATATTATTAGAAGCAATCATATAAAATTTGAATTTTTTTTTACAGATTTTTTTAAATTATATAAAAAAAGTTATTGAAGTATTTAAAATAATTTGGCTGCGTAGCTTTATGATAATCAAGTAAAATTTTTTCTTCTATAATCTTTTTAGGTGAAATCCTCCATCAATATGTATAATATCTCCTGTAGAATAGGGTAATAATCCAGATACTATAGCTCTTACCGCCTTCGCGACTTCATCAGGAAATCCCCATCTTTTAATGGGAAGTATCCCTTGATTAATTAATTCATCATATTTCCCCTTAACAGGTAAAGTCATATCAGTTTCAATGATTCCTGGTTGAATTTCAAATACGGGAATTTTGAATTCAGCGAGCCTATCGGCATATAATTTGGTCATCATGGAGATTCCTGCTTTTGAGATGCAATATTCACCTCTATTTGGTGAAGAAGCAAAGCTAGAAACGGATGAAATGTTTATAATATACGGATTATAATTCTTCAATTCTTTCTTTTGATTGATCATCCAATTTGCGATATCTCTCGTTAAAAAATATGGACCTTGTAGATTAATTTTCAACACCTCTTCAAAAGATTCTTCAGAAGCTTCTAATATATCTCTTCTTTCTGGAGGAGATATTCCAGCATTATTTATTAATAAATCTAATCGTTTAAATTCTTTTTTTATTCTTTCTACAAGATTTTTACGATCAATCTTTTGACTTATATCTGCTTGAATATATAAAAATTTTTTCTTATAATTTCGCCCATATACCCTTTCTAATTCATCAATATATTCCTTTGGAAGGTGATTCGTTGATGCTCCATTTATTGCTATTAAATATTCCATATTTGCTAATTCCAAAGCAATTGCTTTCCCAATACCGCGGGTACTTCCAGTTATTAAAGCCACTTTTTCTCCCATAAGTAACAATTAAGGATAAAGATAAGTTAAATTTTTTTGAATGCAAAAGATTTAATATTTCATATGAGCGAAGTGAAAAAAATTTTTATTTCCAATGAAAACGCAAAACTTGAAGCAGAATATTTTGAAAATCTTAACGATAAGGATTGTGGCATATTATTGATCCATCCCCACCCAGAGTTCGGAGGAAATATGCATAATAATGTAGTTTCAGGAATCTTTAACGAGGTAATAACTAATGATATTTCTTGTTTAAGATTTAATTTTATTGGTATAGGTGGATCAATAAATATATCCTCCACAAAAATGAGTCCCATCAATCAAGTGGAGTTATGTATCGATTATTTATTAAATAAAGATAAAATTAAAAAAATTTTAATCTGTGGATACTCATATGGCGCTGCAGTGGGATGCTCAGCAATTAATTATAATGATAATATAATAAGTTATATTGCAATATCTTTCCCTTGGGATTTTATGGGAAAAACTTTTAAAAATCTTTCCCAATCCGACAAACCAAAACTATTCATCCAAGGAGATAGAGATGATATTGCGGTTTATAATAACTTTAAAAACCATTACAGCTTTTATCATGAACCAAAAACATTTGAAATTATTAAAGGAGCGGACCATTTCTATTGGGGCTATGAAAATCAACTTGCTGATTTAGTTATTTCATTCTATAATAAACTAAAATCGAATAAAAATTGAAAATATAATTCTAAATTGAATTTTTTATTATATTTATTTAATTTTAAGCCTTAAAAAGAATTTTTTTAAGATAAATTATTTATCTTGTTTATTAAATTGAGCTCAATTTTTTAAGCTCTTCCTTAGAGTTCTCGACAGCCCAATCTAAAAGGTCATCATAGTATTTGTCAACATCTCTAGATTCCGGGGCTTTGGAAAGTATAGCTAATATGAAATGTGCGTCATTGGATAGAATTATATTTTTCATTATTATCAAATCATCCATAAATCCTAATCTTATAGTTTCTAAATTTGATAAATTTAATTCCTCTCTTGCTTTAAAAGCAGCATCTGTTAAGAGGGATCCCATTGCAGCTAAAGATTTTTCATCAACTTCTTCTGTTTTTTGAGAAGCCAGAAGTAGACCTGCGGGAGTGGAGAATAAAGAAGCTTTAAAGCCGCCATTTTCGTTTAGCTCCATCAAAACACGTTCAATCTTACTTACCATATCTAATTACCATTGAAAATCGATCAATATTTTTGTATAATTAGTTATAAAAAGATTAAATATTTAATCTTTTAGGAATTAATTATTGTTTATAAATCTTAGAATTATTAAAATCAGAAAATTCTTGCATCATTTTTTTATTCTTATTTATAATTTTAAATTTATGATAAATACTTTTACTATTCCTTTTTGATCTATTTCCAAAGTAAGAACACTTTTTCTTGCCACTGGTTTTTGAAAGCCTGCTATTTTATCTGGAGCTTTAGGAATAGTGGGTGACCCTGGATTTAGTAAAAGAGTGTTGAATTCAGTGCCTTTTATCAAAGGTTTATGAGTATGACCGAAAATTAAAATCCCTCTAATTAAGTCATTACTCCTACAGAATTCTTCTAAATTAGAAGGAACTTCATGAATTACTCCAATATTATAATGAAGCGTCTTAATTTTTAAGAATCTTTTTAAATCAGTAAATTCATCATCTTCTCCTATGATAAAACTGACAGGTGCTATTTTATTAAGCTCTTCTATGAATGCTAAATTAGAAATATCACCGGCATGAATAATTTTATCAACATTTCGAAATGCATTTTTCAATGCTTTTATTAATGGTTTTACTTTCTCATCATTCATATCTTTTATATGCGTGTCAGATATTATTCCATATCTCATCTTGATTTATCTCTTTAATTTATAACTATACAAGAAATAAGGCAATTACAAAAATTATAAATCCAATAAAAAAATCAAAACATACCCTAAGAATTATCATCTTCTTATTTATTCCTATTTTCTCATTGGTTGTAAAATAGTTCTTAATTTCAATTAATCCACTAATTATAGCTTCCTTTATCGTTGAATATTGTAAAATAAACAAGATCACACTTATACATAATAAAGGGATATATTGAAACAATGTAATGATTAAAAAATCATATGAATTGACCCAAAACCAAAGAGCATTAGCAGATATGATATTATTAAGTCCATGAGAAAAAATTAAGGGAAATAACCATTTTTTTCTTAAAAAAAAGATTCCTAATATAATCCCCACAAAGAATGCTTGAATAAACCAGATAATTGGAAACCAAATGGGATAATTCTCCCTAATTGGTAATAAAAAATAGGCAAGATGCCCTAAACCAAAATAGAATGAGGAAATCATGACAGCTGACATTTTATTAAAATAATCATTTCCTCTTTTTGCTAAAACCCCTCTCACAAGAATCTCTTCAAAATATGCGACAGAAACTTGAATGATGATAACAGAGATAAGAAAGAGAAAATAATCCTCGTATAATAAATAACGGTTTGTATTGCTACTTGTTATTAAAGAATCTATACTATATTCAAGCATTCCTGGTATTAAATAAAAAATAAAATCTAGAGGAATAAACACCAAGAATAATAACAATATTCCATAAAATAATTGATATTTAAAATTAGTTTTAGTTATTTTAAACAGTTTAAAATAACTTAAAACTGGATTAATTATTTTTTCTTGATCATCTCTATTTTTAGTCCATCCCAAGATATAATTAGTAAGGTAAAGAAATAAAGGGACCGCAATTGAGATGGCTAATGCCCGAAAAATATAATATAATGGGCCATATAATGTAGATTGAGGCGTAATGAAAAGATATAATATCAAAATTAAAATAACTGTAATAAAAAATAATCCGAAAAAAATAACAACAATTTCTACTAAAAATCTAACTCTTCTTTTGAATATCTCTCCGCTTATTCTTGTATTTGAACTCACTAATAATTCACATTAAAAATTATCGTTTAAATAATAATAAAATAAAACTAGAAATATTTTAAAACTTTTTTTGAAATTGTTCAAGTTCTTCTCGAGATGGGATACCGTATCTTGCTCCTAATTTCTGTATACATTTTCCAGCGACAAAATTTCCAATCTTAACACATTTAATTAAATTATCAAAAGTAAGATCCTTTAAAAGCAAATATTCGTACATAAAACCTGCCGAAAAGGCGTCGCCAGCACCAGTAGTATCTACGATCTTCTCAATCTTTATTGTTGGTGAGATATGGGAATCATCTTCATAGATTAAGAGTGCTCCTTTTTTTCCCAAAGTTATAATAATAACTTTTATCCCTAACTGCTTTAATTCTTCACTTATTTCAATATAAGTCTTTTCTGAGAACTTTTTATTTTTTAGATTAAATAATGTTGCATATTCATGTTTTGATAATATTAAAATATCTATATATTGCAATAAGTCTTTAATTTTATCCAATTTTTGCTCGATTATTAACATGCCGGGATTTAACACAACGGGAATCCTATATTGCTTTCCAATTTTGCCTGCTTCTATGAAAGGAACTAAATTCTTTAGGCTACTTAAATATATTAATTTCGTGGTAATTAATTCCTCTTCTTTTATATCTGTTTGTGATAAATAATTTGCTGCTCCACTATGTGCAAAAATGCGTCTAGTCTTATTCTGTTTATTTAGCGCTACATAGGCAGATCCCGTACTATGTTGGTCTGAATATTTAATATAATCAGTCTTAACAGATACTTTTTCAAAATCTTTAATAATTTTTCTCCCAAATTCATCATCTGTTCCTAATTTTCCAATAAAAGCTACATTTAAACCTAAAATACTACAAGCGGCTGCTGTATTTGCGGCAGCGCCTCCTGATAATATTTTTAAATCTGAGACAAAGACTTCGTCATCATCTAATGGAAATCTCTCAACTTTTGCAATCATATCAACTAATGCCGCGCCAATACAAATTACGTCAATCTTTTCCATAAAAATTCTTTTCTTTAATGATTTTTAAATTATTTATATTCTAATGTTCCAAAAGGAGTTATTATTTCTAATATATTTTTATTCTTAAGTGGGGACTTCTCGCAATTGCCTATTACTTTCGCATCTACTCCATATCTTCTTGCTATATTTATAATATCATCACACACGGACTCATTACAATAAATTTCCATAAGATGTCCCATATTAAAAACTTGATACATTTCTTTCCATGAACTATTTGAGGATTCTCGGATTATTTTAAATATTGGAGGGGACTCAAAAAGATTATCTTTTACATATTTTATTCCAGCACCAAATTTGAGTACTTTTGTTTGACCACCTCCGGTATTGTGAATAATTCCATTAATTTCTTTTCTATAGGATTTTAAAATTTCAAGAACTATTGGAGTATAAGTTCTTGTAGGTGATAATAATGCTTTTCCAACAGATAATTCTAATCCCTTCGCTTTATCCCTCAATTCATACTTTCCAAAAAATACCAACTCTTCATCTAGATTTTTATCATAACATTCAGGATATTTTTCATAATAAATATGAGAAAGGGTTCCATGTCTGGCTAATGTTAGTCCATTGCTTCCAATTCCGCTATTATATTCTATTTCATAGTTACTTTTTCCAAAACTTGCAAGTCCTATAATAATATCTTTATTGTTAATTTTACTAGCATCAATCACATGCTCTCGCCTCATAGTGGTAAATACAGTCGCATCTACCATGATAGTTTTTACCAAATCGTCTACATCTGCAGTTTCACCACCACAAGGGATTGTGTTTAACCCCCATGAGGACAATTCTTCACAATAATCAGAATATTCATTGATAAGTATTGAAATTATATCCCCTGATATTAGTTTATTATTTCTTCCAATAGCATTTGACAAAAAAACAGGGCCAGTAGCTCCAACACAGAGTAAATCATCAATATTCATAGTAACCGCATCTTTCACTATTCCTTTAAAAACAGAAAGATCTCCTGTTTCCTTATAATACATATACGCAAGGCTGGCTTTTGTTCCTGCGCCATCAGTATGAAATATTGAGCAAAACTCATCTCTATTCCTAATATCTGTTACTATTTTACAAAAAGCCCCCGGAAATAAACCTTTATCAATATTTTGAATTGCTTTGTGAACATCCTCTTTATTGGATGAGACTCCTAATTTAGAATAGAGGTCATTGTTATTATTCATGATTTTAAAGGTTGCAACCTATCTTTATTATATTAAGATTTGATAAGATAATAATAATAAGATTTAATCGCAAAAAAATTAAGATAACTATTGAAAAATTTATTGAAAAAATTGACTTAATAACTTAAAATAAACAGAGTTAAAATTTAATATTTTAAATCAACTTCTATATTAATTCCTTCCCGTACAGCTTGAGTGACTACACAATAATCTTCAAAAAATTTTTTACATTGATCTGCGCGTTTACGCATTTCAGGGGTGTCAATTTTGGGCTCTATGGTGACATCAATTTTTTTTACTCTCCAAAATCCCTTCTCATTCCTCGCTACTGTCACTTTTGCGTTGGCATTAAGATCTTCTATTTGAAATTCTCTTTTTTTCAAGCAAAACATAAAACTAGCACTTAGACAGCCTAATATTGCCATCCCTAACATTCGAGAGGGATTTGGACCCCACATATCTGCTTCTGTCTTATGTGTTTCATCAATATAACAATCTTTTACCTTCATTTCACCCAGATCACATTTAAAAATCATTTTTTCTTTTAATTTAAGTCCTACTTCTGTACTTATTTCTTCTGATTTTGATTCTGCCATTACTATCACATCTCTATTGGTTTAATACCTATTATTATATATAGACTGGAAATAATTTTTTAAGTTTTATATAATAAAAAATTAGTCTTTATATTAGGTTTTATAAAAATTAACAAGGCCTTTACAAATGATTTTTTTGCTATCAGAAAAAATAGAAAAAAAAAGAGAAAAATAGGATTTATAATTTCTTATGGCATAGCCACCAATCCAAGCATTCATAATCTTTTCCTGCGTTGGCAAGCCGCTCCTTTGCGGTTTTCACATCTTTTGCTGGTGGCACAATCACATGATCTCCAAATAATTCGTTATTTGGCCAATTTGCGGGTATAGCAACTTTGTTTTTATCTGCTGTTTGCAAAGCTTTCACACATCGCAATATTTCGTCCATGTTTCTTCCGATTTCCTGAGGATAATAAAGTATAATGCGGATAATACCTTGTGGGTCAATTATAAATACACTTCTTACTGTTGATGTTCCTTTTCCTGGATGTACCATTCCTAATGTAGTAGCTACTTGTCCGTGGTCCGCGATTATTGGGAATGGAATCTCCGTATCCAAGTTATCTTTGATCCATTCTCCCCATTTAATATGAGAATATACTTGATCAATAGATAATCCAATTAAACGTGTATTTAATTCCTGAAATTTATCATTACGTTTTGCAAAAGCATGAAACTCAGTCGTACATACGGGAGTAAAATCTGCGGGATGACTAAATAACACAACCCAATACTTACCATTTTCGGTTGCATCTTCTGGCAAGTTAAATACACCAAATGTCGTAGTTACCGTCATTTTTGGAAACGGGTCTCCTAAGAGAGGAATTCCAACCTTATGTTGTTCTGACATATTTTATAACCTTTTAGATTTCTAATTAATTTTTATCTAATTAATTATTAAATTTTGCTAAATGAGGATACAATTTAACACTTATTTTTATAAAATATTAATATTCTCTGATAAGCAAATAACTATCCAAATAATATTTAGAATTAGTTAAATTGATTTTAAAGAAGGTTTAATTCTTACTTAGTCATTAAATTATTATATTATTCTTCTTTTACAAATAATTCCTTACTACTCTAGAATAGTATTATATAAAAATGCAAGCCCTCTGGGGGTTGCTTTCCACCCACTTGCAGTATTCATGAGGTATAATAATTGTTCTAGCATAGATAAATGATATTGCAATTGATTTTCATCTAGTTGAAACTTATCCTTTATCTCATCAAAAGATTTAACATTACTGCCCACAAAATTTAGGATCTCCCGTCTTATTTGATTCATCATTGTTCTATAAGCCCGGGCATGATCCAGCTTATGGTTCGTTCCTTCAAATAATTCTAAATATTTTTTCATTTCCTCTTCTGTTAATTTACAATTTTCTAAAACTTCTTTTTCTCCCTTAAAGGAGGAAATATCATTTTTATTTTCCTCTTTCATATTAAATGAAAATTAATATAATTTATATTTAAGATCCTTATAAATTAATAGAAATCAAATTTTTATTTTCTAAATAAAAAAAATAGAATTGTGTTTAATTAAATGATAGAACGAAGAAACTTTCATTATTCTGATTTCTATTGAGCCTATTTTGAATTTAACTGCTTACTATTTCAAGATAGTATAATATAAAAATCCTAGTCCTCTGGGGGTTGCTTTCCACCCACTTTCTGTATTCATGAGAAAAAATAATTGTTCTAGCATAGATAAATGATAATTCAATAGCTGATCCTCTATTTGGAACTTATCCTTTATTTCATCAAAAGATCTTGCATTAATGTCTATAAATTTTAGAAGCTCCCGTCTCATTTCATTTGTCATTACTGAATACAGGTGATCATGTTCCTCTTTAGGATCAATATGTTCTGTTCTTTCAAGATATTCGCACATTTCATCCTCGTTTAATATACACTTTTCTAAAATATCATGGCTTTCTTTATACATAAAAGTTGAATGATAGATGTCATCATCCTTTTTTTCTGCCATTTTCTTTATTCTCCAAAATTTAATATTTTTGTTTATTGAATGATAAGATGAGGTTATATATAATTCTTATAGAGTGATTTTTTATTAGTGAAACTTTAATCACAACCTTATATATATTTTGATTTTCTCCATGGTTTGATTTTTTAAATATAAATCAGAAAATTAAGATCCTTATTAAAAAATTTCGCTCTTATCCCGCAATTTATTTATCATAAACAAATCATTTAACTTATTGGATAATCTTAATTTAATAGAATATTTTGAGATTCACTTTTTTTAAAAAAATCTGATTAAATAAACAAAAATTAATATGTGGTGAAATTTTTTGAGCGAACGCAAAAGCGTAAAAATTAAACTCGGTGGAATGACTTGTGCATCATGTGCATTAAAAATTGAAACAAAATTAAAGAATTTAGAGGGTGTTAATTCTTCGGTTGTAAATTTTGCGAATGAAGAAGCAACTGTGGAATATGATCCATCTAGAACGGGATATAATAATTTTAATAAAGCAATTTTTGATTTGGGATATAAAGCATCGCTCTCAAAGATAGACATAAAAATAGTAGATGCTATTTCTGAAAATCAATTCGATACTATAGTTCAAGATGTAGAATTAATTAAAGGCATCTATAATGTGAGAGGAAATTTTAATGCGAAAAAGCTTTTTATAGAGTTTAATGAATTAGAGTTAGATGAGAACGAAGTTTATTCCGAGATCAAAAATTTAGGTTATAAAATTGAGAAATCTGCAGGAGCAATGGAAAAAGAAATAGAAGCTCATCAAAAAGAATTAAGATATAGATTACGAATTCTTTTTATTTCATTAATATTTAGTCTTATAATTACCCCCATAAGCTGGTTTATGGAGGAATCATTAACCAGAAATCTATTCTTATTTTTTCTGGCAACCGCGAATTATATTATCGCAGGTTCATTTTTTTTAAAGGGAGCTTATAAATCTCTTAGAAATAAATCTACAAATATGGATGTTCTGGTAGCTCTCGGCACATCCACAGCGTATATTTATTCAATACTTACTACATTTTTAATTGATGGAACAACATTTTATGAAGCTATGAGCATGATTTTAACATTTCTATTAATTGGAAAGTATTTTGAGCATAAAACGAAAGGGCAAACTTCTGAGGCAATAAAGAAATTAATTGGATTGCAACCAAAAACAGCGACTTTATTAAAAGATGGAAAAGAAACAGAAATTCCAATTGAGGAAATCGAGATTGGAGATATAATTGTGGTGAGACCTGGGGAAAAAATCCCTGTGGATGGGAAAATCATAAAAGGAGAAACTAAAATAGATGAATCTATGATTACAGGGGAAAGCGAATATGTAAAAAAAGAAATAGAAGATAATGTGATTGGAGCCACTGTTAATCAAACGGGATTAATTCATATAAAAACAGAAAAAGTAGGAAAATATACTGTATTATCACAGATTATTGAATTTGTTAAAAAAGCTCAAAGTAGAAAAGCAGAAAAACAAAAATTGGCGGATAGAGTGAGCAATTATTTTGTTCCGATTGTAATAGCAATAGCCATATTTGCATTCTCCTATTGGTTCTTTTTTGCTGATATTGGTCTTGAATTATCTTTATTAGTTTTTACTTCAGTAGTGGTAATTTCATGTCCATGCGCTTTAGGATTAGCAATACCTACTGCAGTAATGGTCGGTACTGGTAAAGGCGCCGAAAATGGGATTTTAATTAAAGGAGGCGATTCATTGGAGGCTATACAGAATATAAATACTCTTGTATTTGACAAGACAGGTACATTGACAGTTGGAAAACCTAAGATCTCGGCAATATTTACCGAAAAAGATTTGCAAGGAATGGGGATAGATGAGAAACAATTGCTATATTATGCAGGCAGTGCGGAATTGGGTTCTGAGCACCTAATTGGCTACGCTATAATTGAAGAAGCAAACCAAAGAGGACTTAATTTGGATGAGCCCGAAGATTTTAAAGCGATTCCTGGAAAAGGTATAAAAACTACTATTCATAATAGAAAAATTCTTGTTGGAAATAAGAAATTAATGGAAGAGAATTCAGTTTCTATAGCTAATTATGAGCAAAAATTTAATGAATTTAGAGAGCAAGGAAAAACTACAATATTCATAAGTATAGAAGACACCATTAAAGGATTAATTGGAATTTCCGATAAAATAAAAGAACAAGCCCCTTATGCTTTAGAGAAACTCCAAAAATTAGGATTAGACCTTTTTATGATCACCGGAGATAATAGAAAAACAGCAATTAATATTGGAAAAGAATTGGATTTTAAAGAAGAAAATATACTCGCCGAAGTTTTACCTAATGATAAAGCTTTAAAAATTAAACAGTTGCAAGAATCTAATCAAAATCGTATAATTGGGATGGTTGGAGATGGAATAAATGATGCCCCCGCCTTGGCACAGGCGGATGTAGGGATTGCAATAGGTTCTGGGACGGATATTGCAATCGAAACTGCAGATATTGTATTAATGAGAGGAGATCTACGCAATGTTGTTGCTGCATTAAAATTATCTAAAAAAACTTATCGTAAAATGATAACCAACCTATTTTGGGCATTTATATATAATATCATTGGAATTCCTCTTGCTGCTGGTTTGTTATATTATTTAGCTGGGTTTTTCTTACCTCCATATTTAGCAGCAGTATTTATGGCAACAAGTTCAGTATCAGTCGTGACTAATGCGTTATTTTTAAAGCGGTATAATCCTAAAACAAAGCAGCAGCTTGAAGAAGAAAAATTATTAAAAGAAGAGAGAGTGATTGACCCAATCTGCGGTATGAAAATAATTCCTAGTCAATCAATTGAGTATGAATATAAAGGAGAGAAATATTATTTCTGCAATCCCTCTTGTTTGGCTGAATTTAAACAAGATCCTGAAAAATATAAGGATTTCAAGAATATAGATCCCAAATTAATGCATAAATCGAAAGATAAAGAAGAGCAAGCACTTGTTGTTGATCCAGTATGCGGGATGATGGGAAAGCCAGAAAATTGGAGTGAATATGAATATAAGGGCGAAAAATACTATTTCTGCAATCCTTCATGTTTGACAGAATTTAAGCAAAATCCTGAAAAATATATCCAAACAGAATCTAAAATTAATATGAATGAAAAAAAGGAGAAGATCAATTAGTTTGTTGGATTGGTGCGGAATGTGGAGCGTAACTTTAAGTTCTATTTATTGATAATTAAGTATTATAATTATTATATGCATAAATTTAATGATGAGGTATCCCTCGCGATAAATTTAGCAAAAAAAGCATTAGATATAACAGAATATCTTAAAACAAAAAATTTTGATTCTTATCAGAAAACTGATAATACACCAGTAACAATAGCTGATCTTGCTTCTCAAATCTATATAATCTCAAGAATAAAAAAGAACTTTCCTGAGGATCAAATTATCGCTGAAGAGAGTAATATTCAATTATTAACTCCTCAAACTATATCTTTAATTAAAAAATCTTATGATTCCTTAGATATTAAAGAGATAGTAAATCTTCGAGAAACTCTAATTTACAGAGGTCCTAATTCAAATCGGCAATGGACAATAGATCCAATCGATGGAACAATAGGATATAAAAAAGGATTAGTATATGCAATAGGGATTGGGTTCATGGAAAATTATATCCCTAAAGCATCAGTAATTGCTGTTCCTTCAATCCATAATCAAAAAAGTATCATATATAAAGCAATTGATAAGGGAGGAGCTTGGAGATCGGAAGATGGTGAATCATTTAAAAAAATTAATGTAAGCAATCAAAAAAAATTAAATCAAGCTATATTATGTCATTCTCTTCATTATGATTCTCCATTATCCGATAAATTTATTGAAATGGCTCAAATTAAAAATACAATTGCGATGGATAGTATGGTAAAGTTTTGTAAAGTAGCAGAGGGAATGTATGATATATATTTTCGCCCATTAACTACCAATCCCAAAATATGGGATTTTTGTCCTGGAGATCTTTTGGTAAGAGAAGCAGGGGGGAAGGTCACTGATTTTTACGGAAATAATTTTCAATATAAGCATGATGAGTTAGTAATTGCAAGTTCAGGATTTTTTGCATCTAATAAAGATTTAAATACTGAAATATTAAAATTACTAGAGAAAATCCTATGATTCTAGCTATTTTGTGATAATAAAATTATTCTAGTAGAAAGTTTGATAAGATCTAAATAATTTTCGTTTCTATAATAAGCTAAAGGAATTTAAAAGAATTAAGGAAGTAGATCATTCTATAGAGGTATGAAAAGAATCTTGCTGAATTTGTTTTTAATTTCTAAAATAACTAAGAATAAGAAAACTCATAAAAATTTGAAAGAATCATAATAAGATAATAACTAACTAATTTTAATAATAATTAAAAAAATTATTCTCTCACAATAGAAAAAATAATGTAAAAGAATTATTATTATTAGATTTTAAATCAAGTTAAAATTATTCATCAATATCGAATAGTTTTTAAAATATTTAATTAAAGGAAAGATTTAAGTTATAAATACAATTTAAGTGTAATATCAAACTTTATTATAAGGTTTTTAAATTGAAAAAAAGATTAGGAACAAGTGATTATTGGTTTTTAATTGTATTAATAATAGGGTCTCTCATTAGGTTATACCATTTAAAAACACTTCCCGATGCTCTTGATACTCCAACTTATATACGTGGAGCCGTAGGTATAATTGAGGTTTTTTACTATTCAGTAAGACCACCAGGTTTTCCACTTTTAATTGTTTTATTTATTTTATTGACCAATTTGATATTCCCTACAAATAATAACATAGTATCTACTTATTCTAATTATATTTTATCTGCTAAATTAGCTTCATTTACTTCTGGTATTTTATTAATAATTTGTTCTTACATTATATTTACTAAAGCTTCTCTGAAATATTTTGGAGAAAATAAGAAAAATAGAGAAAAATCAAAATATACTGGGTTAATCGTAAGTTTTTTAATATCTTTCTCTCTTCCCTTCATAATTGATTCAGCTTTAGGATTAAGAGAAAATCTATTAGCACTTTTGATTATTATCATATTCTATTTTACTATTATAAAAGAAAAAATGAAATTACAAGATAATATATTCTTAGCGCTTTCAATTTCATATCTGACACTCACTCTTTTAACTGCGGGACTTTTTAGTACAATTATAATTGTATTTTTTTTTGTTATCTCAAAATTAAAAATCTTTAAATTTAAATTTGAAACCATATCCATAAAAAAAGTTATGATTATAGTCCTTGCTTTTATATTATCTTTTTTTTTCTGGTTATTATTTAGTGATTATAGATTTGGAAATCCGTTTTATAATTGGAAGGTACAAAATACTTTTTACCTTAATTTATATTCGAGTTTATTTTCAAGCATATCATCATTTATACAAGTATTATTAAATGGAATACTTCTTGGAATTCCATTAGAATTCTATTTTTTATTTGTTTTAATTGGATTGGTTTTTACCATATTAAGTATATATATTTTAATTAAAAATATCAAAAAGAAGCAATTTCTTTTTATATTTGTATTTATAGGTGTGAATTTTGCTTATCTGAGTATTTTTGTATCAATCATTGGATTTGATTTGGATTATAGAGTGATTTTATATTTTTTTCCAATTATATTTTATTTAGGCGCAATTGAGCTTGGAAATATTATTGTAGAATTAAATCGGAAACATAAAGATTTGAAAACATTCATGAGTTTTTTATTGATAATATTTTTGATAACCTACTTAATTCAAAGATATATAAAAGCAGTTTCGTTAAATCCAATTATTTATTGGATATTTTTTTTCATCAATGAAATATCACTTCTACTATTATTACTGTGCTATTTTCTTCAAAATAAGAACAAAAATAAGATAGATTAAATTAATAGAGCCTAGCTTAAAATCTTCTTTGAGGATAAAACTATTGCTGGAAAGGGCAATAAAAATCATTAAATCCTCATATTGCTACAATTTAATATATGTTTTAATTTTTATAAGACTATTTTTTTTATATACGCTCTTAATTCATCTATGCTTTAAAATACAAATTCCGTCTTTAAAATATAGTATATTCTTTGAAAGAATGTATCCATGAAAATCCTATAGCTGAAGAATACTTAATCTAACTATATTAGGCATTTTTAGGAAAATCTCATTAGAAATTTTAGAATAAAAAAAGAAATAGAATTTTTTAAAAAAATTTTTTAATTATAATTTATCCCATGCTGCGTGAACTGCCTTACCAGTGGCTTCAATTACAGGTGCCATTTTATCTTGGGGTGCTAGACCAACTTCAGGAGCAATTTTCATGATAGACGCATGGCCAACATATATTTTTCCTTGATCTTCATAAACTGCGAAACTACAAGGAAAAAGAAGGCCCACATTTTTAGAAACATCTAATGCTCCTTTAGCAAATTGAGGAGCACATGCTAAAATAATTGTATATCTCTCATATTCTTTGACTCCGAGTTTTTTTTTGAAAATTTCATCTATATTTTTTACAAGCATTACACTAAAACCCTCATCCTCGACAATTTTTCTTACATGCTCCACAGCATCATTAAATTTCATAGAAAGTTCTTTTTTTAATATATCTACCATCTTAATCATCTCGTATTTAATTATTTGATTTTTTTTAATAGACAAAAATTATTTCGTTAACTCCTCTAGGGCATCATATACATGTTTTATGAATGTGATAGCAGGACCACCTCCTAATAATGCAGCCATCATACAAGCATCTAATATCTCTTCTTTAGTGGCACCACTATCCAATGCCTGCTTAACATAAAATGGAACGCAATATTCACACTGTTTTGAAACAGCAACAGCCACGCCTATAATAGTTTTTATTTTAGGTGATAAAATCCCCTCCATTTTCACGGAATTCATATATTCCTTGAAACTTTTCATAGCTTTAGGATTGAGCGCTCCTAAATTCTTAAGAGTTTTATCAACAGCCATTAATTTATCTTTTGTATTTCCCATTTTTTATCCTCTGTTATTTTTTTTTTATTTTTATTTATTAATAAAGAGCTTAATTTTCCTTGACGACAGGATATCCTCCGCTATTCCAAGCTTTCATACTGCCCAAAACATTCATTACATCTTTATATCCCTCTTTTCGCAAAAGACTTGCTGCAAGACTTGCTCTGGTGCCATTCCCGCACAAAGTAACAATTTGTTTTCCATGTGGTACATGCTCTAAATTAGTTTTTAATTTACCAATATAGATATGATTTGCTGATTCTATATACCCTGTTTCCCATTCATCTTGGCTTCTTACATCTAAAATAAAGATATCCTCATTTTTTTCGATTTTCTTTTTCAATTCTCTCGCAGTTAATAGAGGAATAGACTTGGTGGGAAAATTATGACTATACCACCCTATTATACCACCTGTTAAGTAACCAATTATATTATCATAACCTAATCTATTTAAAAATCTGATAGCTTTCTCGAGATCTTGATAATCTTTTACAATTAATAGGATTGGTTTATCATAGATCAATACCCACCCGCTAAAGAGGGGAAGTCCATCGAGGATGATATTATAAGAGCCCTCAATATGTGCTCCGCCAAAATCAGCGGGTTCACGAGTATCAACGCAGAATGCTCCTTTTTCCATTTTAACTTGAAATTCTTTAGGAGACATTGGTTTCGCTTTTGGACGAGTCTTTAAAAGTGGTGCCCCTTCTCGGTTATATTTCTCCATCATTTTAAAATAGGGAGCATAAAAATGGTTTTCATTCATCTTATATTGAATAAATTCCTCCTTATCAGTAAGTTGTAATGCCGGATTTTGCATTCTCTCAATTCCAATGGTACTATGTTCTCGCTCACTGATATTTCCTCCGCAAACAGAACCAGATCCGTGAGCTGGACATACAATTACATGATCTCCTAAAGGAAGAATTTTATTAAAAAGACTTTCATAAAGATTTTCCGCCATCCTTCTGTCTTCATCTGGACCATACATGTCTGTTCTTCCCACATCGCCAATAAACAATGTATCTCCCGTAAAGGCCATTATCGGCTCTGGCCCTGAATCTAAATCATAGAGTATATAGGAAACACTTTCATCAGTATGTCCTGGGGTATAAATCCATCCTATCTTCAAATTTCCTACTTGGAATTCTTGACCTTCTTGTAAAGTATTACCATATTGAAAATCCAAGTTAGGCCCATGAAAGATTTTGGCGTTTCCATCTTGAGCAAGTTCAACAGATCCGATTACATAATCTTCATTTCGATGTGTTTCGAATATATATTTTATAGTAGCATCTTCTTTATAGGCCAATTCAATATATTTCCCAATATCTCTTCGTGGATCGATTACACAAGCTTCACTTTCTGAGGCAATGAAATAAGATATATGAGCTAAGCCTTCTGATTTAATTCTTTTTAAAATCATTGTATTTCTCTTTATTTTTTTTCTTAAAATAATAACTTTTTCTTAAAATAAATACATTTTATCTATAATCTAAAAATTGGTTGAAATGCTAATGAATTTTTATTTCAAAATCTATTTTTATAGCGATCTTGGAATTATTAGAATAAAAAATTACTATTCATAAAATTATTTTTTGGAACTTCATTCAATTGCTTTCCATTCAGCGCGAATTCCACCAAAGATGAATTGGGTTGTAAATTATGTAATGTTGCGGATGCACGCCAAAGAATATAATCAATAACACCAATATATTCTTTATATTTTGAACAAATAATTTGAAATAAATCTGTTTCTGAAATATTAAGATCTCTTGTTATATGAACTATATGACGATCTGGTTTAAAGCAATCAATCCCAATATTTCTCATTATATGATATACTGTGATTTCTCCAATAAAAGGAAGAGTTTTAAATAAATCTTTAGCTTCATCTTTATCTTTGATTTTATGGATCTTTTCAACAAAACAATCATTAATGATTTCACATGATTGTTTAATAGCTTTTAATTTCTTCTTATTCTTTATCGGACTTACCTCTAAGAGCTCCTCAAATGATAATTCTTTTGTTTTAGATATATCAAAGCCACAACACATTCTTTTTATGTTATTCCAGTATTTTTGCACATAAGCTGCTTTAAAACCACAAGTAAATACCACCCATGTATATTCTCTAAAGAATTCCTCTACTGAAATTGTTTTGTATGGTTTTGTTTCCATTAATTCCTTCAGAGATTCTACCTGTTTGCCGTAACCTCCCTCATTTACTATGTGTTCTGCATATTGATAAACCTTTAATACTTTTTCACTTAGATTTACATATTCTTTATTTTTCATAAACAGAAACAAATCATAATTTTAAAGCTATAAAATCCATTTAATTCATAAGTGAAAGAATTTCTAAAAATAATACCATTTATTTCTTAAAACCATCAGATTTAAATAGTGATTAATACTTTTTGCTCTTTCCATAGAAATAATAATATCCTATAATTTAATGATATTACTTCTAAAAATTGCCTAAATAAAGTAATTTGAAACGTTAAAATGTAGAAATAATTAAGTTAATAATTATTAGGTTTAAATATATCTATGCGCAGTTACGTTTGGTAATTTTGGAATGAAAAAAGAATGGGCTCAATATATAACTGAATTAGATCAGGAAGTGAACGTTGAATTTTATCATAGAGATGAGTTTGAGAAGTACTATCCAGAAGTCACAGATGCTAAATATCCCTCTGCATACATAGAGGGACCAGATGGCATTAAAGTTTTTATAACTCAAAAAGAGATGAATTCTGTAGAATTTGTAGAAGAATTAAAAAAATTAGTGAACACTCGTTTGAGAGAAAAAGCATAAGTTTCTCCCTTTTTCTATTTTTTCAGAAAAATATATTTGGAATTAAAGAAAATGTTAAAAAATTTTTATATTTTTAGTTCTTTTTTTCATTAATCTTCTAAACTTCTTCAAAACATTTCTAATTGCTGATCTAAGATTCCTTTAACACGATTCGCATTCCTAAATAATATACAATGGAGATGAATATCAATAAGATAACTAGACCAACCATCTTAACAAGTTCGCTGGTTTTTAGTACAAAAATGACAATCGAAATGGGAATGCTAACTACTAAAAATATAATCAATGGACTAAAATTTTTTAAACTAGGGGAGAACTCTCGATTAAGATCTTCAGAGACATCTTTCAATGAAGTAAAATAGCTCACACTGCCTAATACAAATAAAACCATCAAACCAATGAAAAGTACTATATCTCCCACATGAAGAAGCTGTAGTATTATTGTAATGATTATTGTAACTATTAGAAAAATAATTAGCTGTTTAAAATAGCTAAAATTCAATTTTTAACACACTTTTTATTTCTAATTTTTAATAAAATGAATTGAAAACATGTAATTAAGTATCATTAATATATATGATTATTTGGAAATATTTCATTTAAGTTTCCTTGTCTAATAAAAAGAGGGATTAAGTAAGAATAGTCAAATTTTACCAATTTGAATTTAGATATTCAAGCATTTGGGTTTTGCTAGTAGTAGCAGGTTTACAACCTTGATTGAAACATGCATATGCGGTAGCTTTTTTATCTATATCATAATATAGTTTAATAAAATAGGCAATCTGATCAATTTCAGGACTTTCAAGCTCCATTGGGCGTTGTATAAGCATAATATTAGGGAAAAAATGTTTTCTGATTTCTTCTATCATAGCTTTTGTATCTTCTGCATTAGAATCTCCCGCAATAACTAATTTATACGAAGGACCGATACCAAAATCTACCGCACTCATAAGCATTGTAAAAGCACTGGGATTTAATTTAATTTTTTCCGCGAATACTCTACTAATAATGTCTGCTTTTCTTTCAAATTCAAGATTTCCTGTTAAATAGCTCAATTTGAGCAAATTCATCATAGCGACAGAATTTCCCGAAGGTATTGCACCATCATAAATTTCTTTCTGTCTGATAATTAATTGTTCCCCATCATCGGAAGTAAAATAAAAACCTCCAATATTTTCATCCCAAAAATCTGAAATTAAGGTATTATTTAGATCCAGAGCTAATTTAAGGTATTTAGTCTCGAAAGTTGTTTGATACATTTCAATCAAACCCCATATCATAAAAGAGTAGTCATCAACATAAGCATTAATCCCGGCTTTGCCCTCTCGAAATCGATGCATTAATTTTCCATTTGCTGTTCTGAGATGAGTCAGCATGAAATTTATAGCTTTTTCAGCAGCATTAAGTAATTCCTCATCATTTAATATTCTCGCCCCTTGTGCGAGGGCAGATATCATAATTCCATTCCAATCCGTTAATATTTTATCATCCTTATGGGGATGAATTCGTTTTTCACGATATGAAAATATTTTCTTACGTGCTTCTTCTAATTTTTCTTTCAATTCTGACGGGCTTGTTTTATAATCCAAGGCAAGATCTTCAAAAGATTTTTTAAGAAATAAAATGCTTTTTCCTGTTTTTTGTTTTGATGCTTCTTCCTTATAATTTCCCGAATCTGTAATATTATAACTCTCTATAAATAATTCCGTATTTCTTTCCCCTTTCCCTAATATATCTTCAATCTCTTGTTTAGACCACACATAAAATTTTCCCTCAACACCCTCACTATCAGCATCCTCCGCAGAATAAAATCCTCCGTCCTTAGAGGTCATATCTCGTAAAACATACGTGAAAATTTCTCTTGCTATTTGAGCATGAAATTCTTTGTTTGTGGCTTGATATGCCTCCAAATATGCTATAGCTAATAAAGCTTGATCATATAACATCTTTTCAAAATGTGGAAGGAACCACCTTGAATCAGTTGAGTACCTATGAAATCCAAATCCGATATGATCATAAATACCCCCTTTCCGCATTTCTTGAAGGGTTTTTTCCACCATTTTTAAGGTCTTTTCATCTCCAGTTCTTTTCCAATATCTTAGTAAAAAATAAAAATTATGAGGAGTGGGAAATTTAGGTGCCATTCCAAACCCTCCACTTTGAGAATCGAATCTTTTTGAAAGTTGCGCATAAGCTTCCCTTAGAGTTTCTTTATCTAATTTTTCACCGGGAGCTTCATTTAACGCATTTTGAATCGCAAAAGTAACCTTCTCACTTGCTTGAAATAATTTATCTCTCTGATTTTCCCACATATCTTTAACTTTTGGGATTAATTCTAAAAGCCCAGGTTGACCAAATCTAGCTTCTTTAGGAATATAAGTTCCTGCAAAAAAAGGTTTTTTATCGGGAGTCATCATAATGGTTAAGGGCCATCCCCCCCTTCCTGACATTAATTGACATGCAAACATACATATTTTATCAACATCAGGTCTTTCTTCTCGGTCTACTTTAATGGGAATGAAGGTTTCATTAATTAATTGAGCAACTTCAGGATCTTCAAATGATTCATGTGCCATTACATGGCACCAATGGCAAGTAGAATACCCTATAGAAAGAAATATTGGCCTATCTTGGGTCTTCACTGCTCTAAACGCCTCATCGCCCCATGCATACCAATTCACAGGATTATAAGCATGTTGTAAGAGATAAGGGCTTTTTTCTTTAATTAAATTATTAGGTTTTTTTTGATTATCTTTGATCATATCAATCTCTCATATCTCCTCATATTTTCATTAAAATTTGAATCTACGCATTATTATTTATAAAAGATACTCGAGAAATATTTAGAAATTAGTAGAAACAACAGAGAAAATTTAATAAAACATTAATTCAATTTTTTATAACAACTAAAATCTATTGATAATGGTATCAAATTATTTTAGAAAACAGTAGGTTTTAAAAAGAGTAATTAATATTTAAAAGTTATATTTTTTCTTTAAGTATTTCACTAGATTTTGAACTTGTAATACCGCAGTCCCGATATAATTATGCGGATCCAACAATTCTTTCAACTCTTGCTCTGAAAATTTATCTTTTATTTCTTCATGCTTACTTAATATCTCATAAAGAAATAGATCTTCTTTTTGTGCTTTAATAACGGCTTGGCGTAAAATCTCATGCGCCTCTTGCCTCCCGATACCTTTTTCAACTAGATGTAGCATAATCTTTTCTGCTAAGCAGGCTCCCTTAGTAAGATTAAGGTTTTTTTCAATATTTTTTTTATTAATTTCTAATCCTTTTAGATTTTTAGTTAATTGTTCCAACATAAAATCAAGATAGATAAAGTTTTCCGGAAATAACACTCTCTCAGATGCAGAATTAGTCAAATCTCTTTCATCTTCTAATATTATATTATCCAAGCTAGCTATTACATTGGATTTTAAGATTCGTGCTAAGCTACATATTCTTTCAGATTTGTGAGGATTTCGTTTATGTGGCATCGTGGAGCTTCCAACTTGCTTTTTTTTAAATGGTTCGAATATTTCGGCAATTTCATTTCTCTGAAGGATTCTATTTTCTTTCGCAATTTTAGCTAAAGTTTGTCCTATAAGTGAGGTTAAAAATATTACCTCAGCATGCCGATCTCGCTGTAATACTTGATTTGCTATTAAGACAGCATTTAGATTTAATTCTCTCATGACTTTTTCTTGAATTTCCATTCCTTTATCTCCAAAGCTTGCCATCGTTCCAACTGCCCCAGACATTTTGCCATAAGAAATCCGCTCTTTAATTTGATCTAATCGTTTTAGATGGCGATCAATTTCATATGCCCACACTCCAAATCTCATCCCATATGTAGTAGGGATTGCGTGTTGACCATGTGTTCGTCCAATACAAATTAAGTTTTTTGTTTGCTCTGCTAAATTGGTTAAGGTTTTAATTAGTTCTATTAAGGAATTTTTTAAATATTCTAAACCCTCTCTTAATTGTAATGCTAAGGCAGTATCTTCAATATCATAACTAGTTGCTCCTAAATGAATATATTTTCCAGCATCATCCTCGCATTGTTCTGCTAATGCTTTTATCATTGCCATGAGATCATGATGGATTTCTCTATCTATTTGCTCAACTCTTTCCAATTTGACATATTCAAGATTTGCTTTTTTTCTAATTTCATCCGCTGCTTCTCTTGGAATATTCCCTACATCAGCATGAACTTTTGCTAAAACAGCTTCTACTTTTAACCAATTTTCCAGCTTTTTTTCTTGGGTAAAAATATCCGCAATTTCCGTTCGATATCTGTTCTCTATTGGAGTTAATGGTGACATTTTAATTTAAATTATTAAATTTTATTTTAATGTAAATTATTAGATATTATTATAATTAATTGTAAATAAAAAATAAATCATTCAATATATCTGATCATATTAAAACCCCAATAAAATACGTTTTAAGTCTTATTAATTATACTTTTTAAAGTTAGAAAATTAAACAAAAGGTTTGATTCATATTTAAGTCTATTTATCTATTATTCTTAACTAAGGGATTAGAAAAAAGAGAAATTCACTCTCAATAAGGTTTAAGTCAGTTTAAAATGAAGAGGATCAAATCAATTTACAAATAAGGAGCTATTTTTAATTCTGATATTATAATTTTATTCAAACTGAGGCGCTTGTAAGGAGAAGCATAATATAATCAGCCACTGCCTCAATAGCGTCAGAGATTGCTTCTATTATATCGATTGTATTTCCCACTGTAAAAATTGAAAAACTATTAACATTATAATTGGTTTCTTGTAAACTTCTTCTTAATTTAATGTTTAATAAATCAATTTCATGCTCAAGCAGATTTATTTGTTTCGCATATTCCTTAACGCTTTTTCTATTTCCTAATAAGTCTATTACTATTTTATCCAAATAGTTAGAACATTCTACAGTCGTTTCCATCATATTCAATATAAGATTTGTTGATTCATTGCTCGTTTGTTCCCAAAAGTTCATAGGAATTGTATTTATTCTCCTCGCTACTCCAGTTGAACAATTTGCAACATCATCTAATCTCTTTATTAGATGGGAAAGGTCAGTTCTTACACTAGGATTTAGTTCACCTTTGGAAATTGAGGAAAGAATATCTCTTCTAATCGAATCGGCATTCCCCTCTATAAGATCAACTGCATGAAATATATCGTGTGCTTTTTCGGAATCTTTTTCCAGCAAAAGTACTTTTATCCCCTTATTTAATTCTTTAACAGTTTTTTGAACTTCTTTTGCGTGCTCTATTGCCTTTTCTAGTACATTTTTAGCAGTTTCTTTCTTAAAGTATTCTATTAATGAACCCATTTTTTTCACATCAAATTAATAATCATTATTTTCATATATAGGCTATATATTTTATATAGTTTATGAAATTAAACATTATGAAAACCCAAATAAAACAAAAATCCAATAAAGAAATCCCCCTAAAATTGCTGCCACAGGAAAGGTTAAGAACCAATATAGCGCCATTTTTAACAAACCTTTCTTGTCAATTTCCTTTTTTTGAGAGATATTTAAGCCAATAATGCAAAATACAATAACATGTGAATGTGAGATGGGAAGTCCAAGAAAAGTTGCGAGCATTAATATAAGCGCCGAAGAAGATTGAAGAATAACACCTTCACTA
Source organism: Promethearchaeota archaeon (assembly GCA_016839555.1). Lineage (GTDB taxonomy): Archaea > Asgardarchaeota > Lokiarchaeia > Sigyniarchaeales > SOKP01 > TEKIR-8. Next base: position 255,491 of record JAEOUA010000003.1, on the reverse strand, counting down.
GGACGAGCATTAGTCATATGACTCGCTAAATTTCTAATAACATATCTACCCACAAAAAATATCCCAAGAAAAACAAAGATGCCACATATAACAACAAAAAACCAATATTGCATCATGTTTATATAATTACTGTTCAATATCCCATAAAATATTCCAATACATTCTGCTGAATTAGCTCCAACCCACACTTCTGCAAAAATTACAGCGATAAATAAGATCCAATTAAATCTTTTTTCGGCTTTTTCTATTTGGTTCAGCCCCCTTAGTCGTGTTAAATATATCTTAGCTATTATTTTAAAAAGGATAAATGTCACCAATAATCCCAAAACTGGAGAGAAAAACCATCCTAAAACTATTTCTAAAAGTTTACCATAATTTAGGGCCGTTTCAGGATTAACGCCTCCTTGAGTTAATGAATATATTATTAAAACTCCAAATATGCTTCCCACTGTACTATGGGTCGAGCTCAAAGGAATTCCAGCAAAAGAACCAATAATTAACCAAATTATACTACTAATCAAAACAGCTAAAAGCATAATATCTGTATATTTTACTCCGGAGCCTAATATATCTTCTCCAACTGTTTTTCCAACATTTTGGCTAAAAAAAATCATCCCAAATCCAGTTGCGATTCCGCCTATTATCAATGCAATCCTAAACTTCACTACACCAGCGCCAACTAAAGCCGATAAAGTTTCATCATTAGCTCCAATAGCAAATGCTAAAGAAATTCCCATAATAATAAGAACTGATACTAAAGAAAAAGAAACGCTATCTGCCATGGAAACTCCCAATAAGTATTAATCGAAAATCAAATATTTTATTGATAAAAATTGGATATATTCCGCAAAATCTTTGATATGATCAGCTAACATCATTATGCCTTCAATTAACTCTTTTAAATATAAAAAAGTCCGTGATAAATAATCCATATCATACCCCCAAAGACGTTTCAACAAATCAAATTCCTCCTTTCTCATTTTGCGTCTTTCTTCTTTAATTTCTTCGCAAATATCATGCGCTTTTATGAGATCAGAACCAATAAATTTTACCGAGTCAGATATATTATCAGAAATTATTCTTAGAGAGGATATTATCTCTCTTAATTGATTTTTAAATTCTTCGTCAGGAAAAATTACTTTATATAGGAGCATTTTATTAGCGAGAAATTCACCAATATTTTTTATGTCATTAATTTTACTAAAAACTTTTAATCTATCAGCCTTACTGAACATTAACTTGGATTTAAAAATCTTTGACTCAAATTTCTTTTTTACTTTAACTTCGGTCGAAGTTTCAATTACATAATTCAAATTCTTGTTAAATGTCTCGAAATCTTCATCAATTAGATGTTCAATTCCCTCTATTAGAATTGAAGTCTGCTCCTTAATAATGTCCATAAAAGTATGAGTTAATTCATTAATACTTAATTTATCTAGCTCTTTTTTATCATAAGTTTTCATGGTAATCAAAAAATCCCTTAAAATAGAAAAATCAATTTTTCAATAAATTTATCTGTATGATTAAGGAAAATATATATGATTATTTAGTTTTATGTTTGAGTTATTAATCTATAAAAAGATTTTATATATTAAAAAAAATCATTAAATTTGCTCACTATTAAGATTTATGAGGCGTTTCTTATACTCTTTTCATAAATGCCTAACGCTAAAAAATTCTATTTTTTCAGATGTACCTTTTGTGGTACATGGTTTTATACTCCAAGAAGAATTAAAAGAAAAATATGTTTCAAATGCAACCATTCTTTTAAATTTGAACAGGCATCAAAGTTTTCTAAAAATTGTAGCGTAAAAGAAGCGATTGCAATTATAAAAGAGTTAAAAAAAAGGGAAAATAAAGAAAATCTTATTAAATACCTTAAGAACCAATAAATTGTAATCTTATAACTTCAATTTCATCTAACATTCCAGTAGCAGGTAAATATGCAACTTGAACGGTTGTTCTCGCAGTGTTCTTTTTTTCTTTTAAGGAGCAGGTATTAAGATTATTGAAGAAATATTGATCAAAAAAATTAAAAAAAAAGTTATTATTTTATTACGGCTATTGCGTCAATTTCTATTAACATGCTAGGAACAGGTAAGCTTGCTACTTCGATAGTTGTTCGAGCTGGATATTTTCCTTCAGCACCATTATTATCAAAAAATTTCTTATAAGTTCGGTTCATTTTACCAAAATCCTTAATATCGCTTAAAAAAACGGTTGTTTTTACGATATCAGCAACGCTGCATCCAGCAGCCTCAACAATCTTTTTGATGTTTTCAAGTACCGAGTTAGTCTGATCCTTAATATTATCAATGCCTGGTGCAGAACCCTGACCTGATACAAAAAGAAGATTTCCTACTTGGACTCCAGGTGTATAAGGTCCAGCAACCGGAGTTCCGGGATTTACATATTCAATATCTACCATATTTTTTAAAACACTTCCCTTATTAATAACTTTTACCTCTTGCTAATATTTCCCATCTTCCGACATACTCATTATCCTTTATCACGTGGATATGGTCATGTAAATTAATAGTAGTACATATGTGAGCAGGGTAAAATTCAATTTTTTGTCCTATTTCCAAATTTTTATCCAGACCAATTGCCTTAAATTGAGTGTGCTCTTCATTCATTACTCTAATTTTAGATTTGGGAAAATCTTTAAATTCAGGTTTCCCATCTCCAGTCGCGATTGCTTTAGCACCAGCATCAGTTGTAAATTCTTTTTTTCCAGTTTGATTTTGTATGGTACCTAATATTGTTACTGCAATTTTAAACGCTTTTTCGACCATATCTAAATGTTCATCGGAAAACACATAAGTACCAGGGCGTATCTCAGTAATCCCTTCGTAATTCGCCGCATACCTATATGTTCCTGAGCCAGATGTAGTAATGTTTTTGATATTAAATCCATTTTCGTTTAATAAATCCCTGGTATCAACAATCCTTTTGAAACATTCATTTGCCATTTTTTCTTTTTGATCTAGATTCATCATTGGAGTAAGATGACCTTCATAGCCCATGAGGCCTACTAAATCTATGTTTGGTGTTTTTTCAATAAATCTAGCCATCTCAAGAGCAGGCTCTCCCGGTTCAACACCAGATCTGCCTAATCCCAAATTAATATCAAGAAACACTTTTAATGTAGTATTATTTTGAGCTGCTATTTTGCTCAGGTCTAGAATATTTTTTTGAGAATCAACGGCACATCTTATTTTTATATATTTATTTAATTTTGCGAATCTATCTATATGATTTGGAACGATCACTTGATTCGCTATAAATATGTCATCAATTCCCGATTGAGCAAAAACTTCTGCCTCCCCAACCTTTGCTACCGTAATCCCCTTACATCCTGCTTTTAATTGCAAATGGGCAATAATAGGACATTTATGAGTTTTGACGTGAGGTCTATGGTTTATATCATGCTCTTTAGCAAATTTAGCCATGGTATTAATATTTTCCATCATTTTATTATAGTCTAAAACAAGAGCAGGAGTTGGAATTTCATTTTTCCAATTATCATCCATGATAATTCATTCCTTTTAGAAGTTAGGAAATAATAATTTAAGAAATATTTAAGAATTATTAAAATTGACGGGGTAGGCTAAAAGAATTTAATTTCTTGATCTTTAAATGATAATTTTCAATTTTTTTCATGAATTCATATTTTATTATTAAATAAATTTAAATTATGATGATTTTATTACGTTTTTGATAATGCTTTATCAAATGATTGTTTTTGATTATCCCTCGGGAAAACTCATCATTGAACCTAATAATAAAATAAAGAAAAAAAATTATTCCTTCTTGTATGTGCCAAATTGTGGAAAGCTATTTAATTGTTCTGAATTGAAAATAGGACCATCTTTACAAACAGTTATATCATTTTTCACTCCTATACAACAAGATCCGCATAATCCTACACCACACTTCATTTTCCTTTCTAATGATGCTTGTATTTCAATTCCTTTCCTATTTGCTATTTCTAATATTTTTTTCATCATAACTTCTGGTCCACAAGTTAAAATGAGATCTATGTTATTTTGATCAATTATTTCTTCAATTGGATCGGTAACATAGCATTTTCTACCAACAGAACCATCATCTGTAGTACATAAAGTATTTGGTATCAATTCTTTAAATCTTTCTTCAAACAGTAATGATGCTTGATTTTTTGCTCCGATAGCTACAAAAACATTCTTATTGTTTAATTTTAATGGTTGGATCACCGTTGATAGAGCAGGAACTCCTAATCCTCCTCCAATTACAAGGATATTTGAAGCATCTTCATAATTCCAACTATTTCCAAAGGGTCCTCGTATTCCTAGTTTATCATCTTTCTTCATATCAAATAATTTTGAGGTTCCTTCTCCTATTCTCTCAACTGTTATTTCTAAAAGACTTCCTTTAACATTCGAAATAGACATTGGCAAGAAATCAACATCTGGTATCCAGAGAATTACAAAATTTCCTGGTCTATAAGCTTTTGCTATTCGGGGATTTCGGATCCAAAAACTCTTAATATTGGGGGAATGCTCTATTATATCCTCAATTTCTACGATATCAACACTCGCTCTGGTAATATCTAATATTAATTCCCTCTTATCTTGCTCCAACTCTTTTGTTTTGAAATATCCTTTCTTTACTGCAGAAACAAAAATACTTTGACCTTTTTTGGTTCTGATTATTACGGTGGTCCATCCATTTTCACTTCCAATACTATCAACAGAGATATCTGCAAAGGAAGCAGTATAATCAGAGCAAGAAAAACAAGCATTTCGAATGGAACTATCATACAATTGATTCAATCTAATTTCTTTTGTTCCATTATTTGTAATAATCCTTATTTTGAAATTGTTTTCATCTTTTTCTGTTTTTCTAATATTTTTTCGATCGATATCATGTTCTTGAAGAATCTTTGATAATTGTTCATTTTGGAATTTTCCAAAACAAAATGTTCCTATGGCTAAAGAAATCAAATCATAAGCTTCAAAATCAAATCTCGGATGGTTTTGAATTTTTCTTACACCTTGAATTTGACAAGGATTTCCAACAACAGCAATATTTACATATCCTTCATTTATTGCCTCACCAATCAGAGATAAAGTGGGTGCTTGACTTAGGTTATTATTTACAAACGATTTTAAATCATCCTTTTTCTTTGCTATATAAGGGACGGGTCTATATAATTCATCTGTTTTATTTAATATTGCGCAATCGATCTCATTATTTTCCATAGCAACGGCTAATAGAGCAGTTATTGGATCTGCGTTGTTATCATCAAACTTTTGTTTAAAAGAATCTTCAACTTTAACCGATAAAATATCTTTATAATGACCTAAAATTTTATCATGTTCTTTTTCAAAAACCCATTTATCCAATAAATCCAGAGGGATAATATCAGTTCCGGTTTTGGGACATAAATTATAACAGACTCCATAACCATCCCTACAGGTATTCATTTCCTCACAAGAACCATCATCATAAGGTTCCTCCCTCTCCTGATTAAATTTTATATTGGCGCAAAATGCTCCACACGCTCCACAATAAACACATTTACCTGATTCTATTATTTCTGTCTCTAATTCTTTCCAGCCTTTTTTTATTCTTTTCAAGAACATTTTATTTTCCTCCATTTTCATCTAATTCTATGAGAAATTTTTCTGCTTCTTCTTTTCCTAATTCAAACGCTTTTAAATTAGTTTCAAGTGTGCCTGATGGTACAAAACGCTTAATTGTTTTAATAGCTGAATCTTCCGAGAATATTTTTGAAATAGCAGTAAATGCACCAAATAGAATGGAATTTCCAAAGACGGTATTACCAAATTTTTCTAAGGATGTTTTTTGAACTGGAAAACCAAAAGATTTCACTCTTTTAGCCGTTCGAAACTTCTTGATTGTTGATGTATCCCAAATAAGGTATCCTGTATTTTTACCTTTTTTTAAATCACTTTTCTTTACATCAGATGCCCCTTCATCTGAGAGAATGATTAAAAAATCATAAGGTTCTAAAGCTTTTGGATAATCAATAAGTTTTTGAGTTTCGTCCAAATCTACCACTATTTCTGCCCAACATTTTCCTCCTCTTGCGGCAGCGCTATAGGCTTCTGTTTGAGTTGCGGCTAATCCATCATAAAGAGAAGATGCTGTTATTATCATTTTACTTAATGTAATAACACCTTGCCCTCCAAATCCTACAATACGAATTTCATATCTCGCCATGTTTATTCCCTTCCTTGTGCGATTTTTATAATACTATTATATTGATCGGAATATTCTGGTTTATCAGGATCATAACGAAATTCACCTATTATATATTTATTAAATAACTCTTTTTCAGTCATAAATTGTGCTTGATTTATTCTTACTGTGTTTTTCTTTATCCAATCTATCATCTTTCCTGCGGTCTCCATCTTTTCAGCTTCTTCTTGTAATTCAGAATATTCAGATCCCAAAGTATTGACATTTTTTCTGCCAAAATAGGTCACACAAGGTACAATAACTTCAATAACTGATGTACCTTTATGATTTAAACCTTTTTTGAAATATTTCATGAATGTTCTTGGATGAGCTACGGTAGTACGTGCAACATAGGTAGCACCAGCAGCTAGTGCTAAATCTACTCCATCTATACGATTTTCAAACATCTTATAGGGAGTCGTGGTACTCTCTGCTCCCCAAAGCGTTGTAGGTGCTCCTTGTCCTCCTGTCATAGCATATATGCTATTATTAAAAATAAATATAACAGCATCCAAGTTTCTTCTGCATAAATGTATGAAATGATTTCCTCCTATTCCTAATGCATCCCCGTCACCTGAAAAAATGATTGGTTTCATTTCTGGATTTCCCATCTTTATCCCAGTAGCAATTGCTGGTGCTCTACCATGCAAAGTTAGAACCTTCTGTGCAGAATAATGGACCAGTAACATTATCTGACTATAGCAACCTATCCCTACAATTAAAGGAAATTTCTTAGGATCTAATCCTTCATCTTCAAAGGTTCGGGTATAGAGTTGTGCAATAATTCCATAGCCACATCCTGCACAAAATCGTGAAGAATAATTACCAATTAAATATCCTGCATATGATTTATCTAAATACGGATGTTCTGGTTTTTCTTGAGGATACATTGGACCTATACCAGACATTTTATTTTGCCACCTCCTTTATATGTTTAAGAATTAGATCTGGATGATGAAATTCACATACATTCGGAATTTTAATCACTGGGGTTTCAATATTAGTGACTCTTTCTATTTGTTCTGCAATATAGCCTGTATAATTTAGTTCAGGTACAATTACAGCTTTTGCATTTTTTACAATTTCTCTCACTTTTTCTTCGGGAAACGGCCATACAGTAATTAATCTAAAAATCCCAACCTTTATTCCTTCCTTTCGGGCAATATCCACTGCGCGATAGCTTGCTCTCACAGGTAATCCATATGAAATAATAACTATTTCTGCATCATCTAACAAATACTTATCTATGAGACATATTTTATCTTTATTTGTGTTTATTTTCTCCATAATAACTTGTATAAACTCCATTGGTTTTGGGGTTGGTAATCCGTCCGGACCATGTGGTTGATGAAGAAATAATCCTGGACAATATTCTGTTCCCATTTGTGGAGGTTTTGGAATTATATATTCACCCGATACATTGTCTTGATAAGAAAACATTCTTCCCGAGGTATCTTCTGGCAATTTTCTCTCAATAATTCTTTTTTGCAATTCTTCTTTAGAAGGAACATTTACAACTTCATGTAAATGACCTAAATAGGCATCGGAGAGTATAAAAACAGGGCAACGATATGTTTCTGCAAAATTAAATGCTGTAATTGTTAAATCAAATAATTCTTGACATGTCATGGGAGCTAAAGCAATAACTTGAAATTCTCCATTACCTGAAAATCTAATAAATCCAATATCATTATGGTGTGGTTCAGTCACATAACCAGTCCCCGGACCATTTCTTTGCACATCACAGAATACAAAGGGAACCTCTAAATTGGCTGCCATGGAAATAGTCTCGGCCATTAAAGACAATCCAGGACCAGAAGTTGCTGTCATAGCCTTTACCCCAACCAGAGATGCTCCTATAACTGAATTAATTGATGCAAGTTCATCCTCCATTTGCATGCAACATCCACCTACTTCCGGTAATCGTTTAGCCAAATGCTCAATTACCTCAGTACTAGGAGTGATTGGATATCCCCCGAAAAATTTAAGTCCTGCGGTTATTGCTCCTTCACTCATCGCTTCATTCCCCATCATTAAATGTTTTCCAGGTGATAAAAATCGCTTCTCTTCTTCAATACTCAATTTATTCACCTCATTATGTTTGAGCCTTTTCAGGCTCTTGTTGATTTTCTTCTTTAATTTTTAATATATAAATTGCCCAATCGGGACAACCAAATTCACATCTTCTGCAACCAGTACAATATTTCTCTTTTCCCTCTTTAACTCTAGGGACATATGCTATACGCACATTTAATTCTTCACCCTGTTCAAGAATTCCAGTTGGACATAACGATATGCAAGCATTACATCCCCCACATCTCTGTTTATTGAGGAAAAGAGTAAAATTTTTTTCTTTATTTTCAATTAATTTTGGAATATTATTTCAGCTCCATCAATTTTCTAATGATTTGAAAATATATTGTTTTAATTCGAAATTTTTACTTTTTATTTTATTAATTTTTAATTAATTCATAATAAAATTGTTTACTTTTATATTTTCTAATCACAGAGATTTATTAATATTTGTTCAAATAATAACCCATATCTTAAATAAGAATTATCATTAAACCGAAGAAATGGTTAATCTTTTTCTATTTCTTATTAAATCTTTAAAATATTATCTATAGCAGTGGAAATTTGATCTTTAAATTAATATTATCAACCTAAATGATGAAAGTTATATAAAATTTATAATTATAAGAATCTGAGTTAAATTATTAATTAGAAATAGTTTAAAAAAATAAAAAGTGAATTTTTAGATGGGAAGAAAATTGATTTATTTAGGGTGTCTCAGCTCCTCAAAATATAAAGATACCTGTGAAAATGGTATTAAATTAATAAATTTAATTGATGAAGAATATGAAGTGCTAGAAGAGGTTCCATGTTGTGGCGCTCTCGCTTACCATATTACAAAAGAAGAGGAAATGAAAAAACATGCGGATTTTGTTAATACTTGGTTTCAAGAAAATGATATAGATAAAATTACTACAATTTGTGCTGGTTGTTATCAATATTTAACAAGATATTACCCTAAACTTTTAGGAGATAATTTTAAAGTGGATGTTGAACATTTATTACAATTTTTAGCAAAACCAGAGAATTTAAGCAAATTAAATCTAAAATATGATGGAAAAAAAATGTATGTTTGTTATCATGATGGATGCCATCTGCGAAATGCGGTTGTTCCAATTATAGACGAACCTAGGAAAATTATTGAATCAATCAAGAATATAAAACTTCATGAAATGGAAAACAATAAATTAAATAGTATTTGTTGCGGATCGGGAGGAGGAGTATATTCTATATTTAAAGAAAATAGTGATTATAACACCAAAACGATTTTTGATCAAATGAGAAGAGGTAAAATCCTTCTAACAGCTTGTCCATTTTGTTATACCGCATTTAAACGAATAAAAAATGAAAATAATATTAAGAAACCTGTTTTGAAATTTGAAGATTTTCTAATGAAAATAATAAATGGAGTTGATCCCTTGAATGAGTGAAAAAGGAAAAGAATTATATGAACATGTACAACAGAAAATAGAAGCTCTAAAAGATAAAGACTCAGAATATGCAAAATTCGCGGAAATTTGGAGATTGGCTTGCCTTGGAAAATATAGATCATATGATTTACGATATTTATATGAAGATACCAGCAGAGAATATATAGAAAAATATAAACCAGCTATAATTGAAGCAAAAGAAAAATTTGTAGAAAATATAGATGAATATGTTGAAAAATGTATCAATGTTATGGAAAAAACCAATAAATTTAAAGTTTATTATGCCAAGACTAATGAAGAAGCACAAGAAGCCTTTATGAAAGAATTAGGAGATGCGAAGATCATTTACAAATCAAAATCTCTCGAAGCTAAAGATATTGGAATTATGGATGTTTTGAAAGAAAATAATATTGAAATAAAAGAAACAGATCTTGGAGATGTACTATGTCAACTATTTGAATATGAATATCCCAGCTTTACTTTAGCTCCAGGTGTTCAATTTTCTGAAGAAGAAATCGTTGCGAAAATAAAAGAAAAATATGGAGTAGAACTGGAACCAGATCCAGAGAAAATTGTACAATTTTATAGAGAGAATTATCGACCAGAATTACTTAATGATGTAAAAATATCTTTAACATCCGCAAACGCTATTTCTGCTCATGACGGAACTATTTTTTTACTTGAAAATGAAGGAAACATTAGTCTATTGACAAGAGCCGTGGATAAACATATCGTGGTAGCGGGAATTTCAAAGATTGTACCCGATGAATATGATGCATTTATGGTGGGTAAGATTCAAGAAAGAATTACAAACGTCGATGCAGGTTATATTAGTGTTATTACAGCTCCTTCTGGAACTTCAGATATTCGAGGCACTCGAGTTTTTGGAATGTATGGTGCTAAGGAAGTTGTGGTAATTCTAGTAGATGATTGGAGAACTAAAGCGGCGAAAGAAGATCTTTTCTATAAAGATATGTTAAAATGTATTTCCTGTAAATCTTGTGATTTTGTTTGTACCGCTTCTCGGGCTTTTGGAAATGTCTATGCTTCTAAATATGGTATTGGGGGCCTAAATATCGTACGCGATTATATTCATAATGGAATAGAGGAAGCTGTAAAAGATGGATTATTTTTATGCACTGGCTGTAGTAATTGTACTAATTGGTGCCCTTCAGGAGTTGATTTAGCGGAAATGATGAAAAACCTTAAAAAAATCGCAACAGAAAAAGGACTATGTCCTCCTTCCTTAAAAAAATATCAGGAAAAAATCTTAGGAGGTAAGAATCCTTTTAAGTAGAGAATAGAGAAAAAACAAATCTCTTAAATTTTTTTTCTCATAATAGTCTGTTGGTAAATTTAAATATTTTTATATTAAGTCTAATAATTTATGAAAGAAAAAAGTCTCTTATTAAATACCTTAAGAATTAATAAATGATAAAAAAGTAACTTTTATTTTGTATTAATTTTTATAACTATATCAGACAAAAAAAATAATAATAAATTATCTTTTTGTATCAATTTTATGGACCTAATAGACGAATTAAAAATCTTTGATGATAATTTAATAAAAAGATTAGATGAGTTATCTCGAAATAAATTAGACTATTGGGATATTAGAACAGCCATCAAAACAGGGGTAACGGTGGAATTCACTGATAATAAAAGTAAAGAATTATCGACCTATCAAAAAGAGAGCTGTGGTATCAGAACTTTTTATAACGGCGGATGGGGTTTTTTTTCTCTTGAAGATATTTCCAGAAAATCAATAGAATTGGGATTCGAAAAAGCAATAAAATTAGCGATCTTATCAGAATCTCAAACAAACATGAATTATAAAATAAAAGAAAGAGATCCAATAACATTCAAGTTTGAATTGGAAACTAAAAAAGATTTAGAGAATGTTGATATCTCTGAAAAAATTGAATTAGTTAAAAATCATGAAGATATTGCGAATCAATACGATTCTCAGATTAAAAATACTCATTCGCTTTATTATGATTCAATTAGTAAAAATTTATTTTTAAATTCCTTTGGTTCCAAAATATATCAAAAAGAACCAATTTCACGATTATTTTGTGTTGTATATGCTCAAAAAAATGGATTGATTCAAAAAAGTGTAAATTCTATTGGTGGTTTAGGTGGATTTGAATTGCATGATACTAAAAAAGCGAAAAACATTAGTTTCAAATCTGCTAAGGAAGCAATAGAATTATTGGACGCTAAATCACCTAAAGGAGGAAAATTCACAATAATAATGGATCCTGAATTAACAGGAACTTTTATTCATGAAGCTTTTGGCCATGCCGTAGAAGCTGATCATATTCTTAATAAAGAGAGCATATTAGAGGGAAAAATTGGAGAAAAAGTGGCTCTTGAAGAAGTTACAATCACAGATGACCCAAGAATTGGGAGTGGAAAGAAAAATAATTTACCTTATGAATTATTTGGTTCCTATATGTTTGATGATGAAGGTGTTCCTTCTCAAAAAACAAAAATAATCGAAAATGGGATATTAAAAAATTATCTTCATAGCTTAGAGACTGCATCAAGGATGAATGAAAGTCCAAATGGACATGGACGAGCATCTTCTGTCAGCTCATACCCTCAAGTAAGAATGGGAATAACGGTTTTAAGTCCAGAAGACTGGAAACTTGAAGATATGATTGAGGAAATTGATGACGGCATCTTTTGCGAGGCGTTTCAATATGGGTATACAGACCCCGCTTCTGGAAATTTTCAATTTAAATGTAAATTATCGTATCGAATAGAACATGGAGAAAAAACAAAAATGATGAGAGATGTTTCATTATCTGGTATGACATTAGAAATTCTTAATAAAATAACTGCGATTGGGAAAGAATTAGATTATTCAGATGGTATATGTGGAAAAGGAGGACAAAGAGTAAGAGTATGTGATGGTGGCCCATTTGTTCGAGTAAAGGATGTAACTATCGGGGGTTTAAATTAATGAATAATGAATTTGATCCTCATCGATTAGTTCAAAAAGTAATTAATTTAGTAGAAACGAAAAATACTAATATAAAATGTTCAGAGGCTTATCTAAATAAAGATCAATATTTGAATGTTGATATAGAAGAGAATTCGATTAAATATAGTAAATTAGGTTTTGAAAATGGAATTTCTATACGAATATTTGATAAAAATGGTGCGTGTGGCTTTTCATTTACTAATAAATTTGACAAGAAAAAGCTTGATGAAATGGTTAAAAAAGCAATTAAATTAATGAAAGGAGCCACACCTGACATCGATTTCAAGAATCTTCCTGAAAAACATAAGAAATATCCTAAAATAAATAATCTCTATGATAAAAATATTAAGAATTTAGAAATTGAGGATGCTTCAGAATATATTCAAGATGTTATCGATGTGTGCAAGAATGATGAATCAGCAATCTCTCAATCAGCTGAATTTAAAACAAATTGTTCTGAAATATTTATTCTTAATTCTAATGGAATAGATATATCTCGTAAGGAAACTATTTGTTCGATAATTTCGAATATAATTGCTAAAGACAAAACAACCAAAGAAACTTCTTATGGAGATGATTGGCAGCTTATAAGAAATTTAAAAGATTTAGATGCCAAAAAGGTCGCTCAGAATGCTTTAAAATCTGCAAAAAGAAATCTTAAAAGAAAAAAAATAAAAAGCATGAAGGTTCCTGTTATTTTAACCCCTAGAAGCACTATTAGCCTAATTTTAAAACCAATTTCTTTAGCGATAAATGCAGAAAACTTTCAATATAAAAGAAGTTTCCTAGTTGGACATAAAGGTGATAAAATTGGTTCAGAATTAATTACTATAGAAGATAATGGTTTGATTGATGGCTCTATTGGATCCTCAATATCGGATGATGAAGGAGTACCTTGTAGAAATAAAACTATAATTAATGATGGAAAATTCTTAAATGATGGATTACTTCATAATAGTTATACTGCGGCAAAAGAAGGTGTTGAAAGTACAGGAAATGCTATTCGCTCTTCTTATACATCTCCTCCAGGAATTGGAGTAAATAATTTTATCCTTACTTCGGGAAATTCCTCAAAGCAAGAAATTTTTCAAGATATATCGAAAGGAATTCTGCTTGATTATACTGGAGATTCCCCAAATATCTCAACAGGTGATTTTTCAGGATTAATACTTCACGGCAATTTAATTATAGATGGTGAGATAAAGCACCCATTAAATGAAACAATGTTAGGAATTAATCTTTTTGATTTATTTAACAATATTTCCGCAATATCGAAGCAATCTAAAGCGTACGGCCAATATAAAGCTCCTTACGTTAAAATAGAAAATGTGCAAATAATAGGAAGTGATCGTAAGAATTAAAGTTAAAGTGTTACATTTACTCGTAAGAAAACTACGTTATAAATAAATTCTTTCGATTCTGCTGTAATTCCATAGAGCTCAGCTATAATTATGCGTTTTCCAGTTTCATAGAATGACATATTTAATTGATTTGAAATCCATATTCTTTCATGACTTAAGATGAAATTAGCAGCTGTATAATTATAAATTCCATTTAAAGTCCCAAATGGAGTTAATATGGTAGTGTTATCACCTTTAGAAATTCGTATAGTAAATATTAAATTTTCTTCAAGATAATTTCCTAACCCTACATAAAAATAAATATCTTCTCCAACAGAGGCATTAATGGGATAAGCTTCCATCCGCTTATCTTCATTTAAGATAGTATATACATGATAAGGATTTTCTGGATTTATAGCATAGAAAATTATAAATCCAGTGATAATTAAAATTCCTACAATTAAGCAAACAGTTAATATTTTTCCAAAATGTTTAAAGCCCTTTTTGGCTTCTTGATCTTCCTTAGATGATACTTCTTCTTTAATTGACATTGAGATGAGTTCATTGTTTATTTTGATCTCTAAAATAAGCTATAGTCTTTCTTAAGCCCTCTCTTAATGATGTTTTTGGCTCCCAATTTAAAATTTTTTTTGCCTTAGTTAAGTCTGGACACCTTCTTTGCGGATCATCAATCGGTAATGTTTTAAATATAATTTTCGAATCAGAGCCCGTTAGCTCAAGAATTATTTTAGCCAGTTCTAAAATAGTAAATTCTTTATCATTTCCAAGATTTATTACTTCTCCTATTGCTTTTTCATTATAAACCATTTTCAAAATTCCTTCGACTTCATCTATTACATATGTAAATGAGCGGGTTTGCGACCCATCGCCAAAAACGGTAATGTCTAAATTATTAATTGCTTGGTGAATAAAATTGGGAACAACCCTTCCAAATTTAGGACCATATCTTATTCTTGGTCCCGAAGTATTAAATATTCTCACAATTTTTGTTTTAATATCGTGCTGAAGTTCATAAGCTTTAATAAATGCCTCTCCAGCTCTTTTTGATTCATCATAACAACTCCTCGGTCCTAAGGGGTTTACATGACCGAAATATGACTCGGAGGTGGGTATTTCCTCATCAGGAGGATTTCCATATATTTCTGAAGTGCTTGTATAAAAGAATAATGCATTATGTGCCTTTGCTATCCCTAAGGCAATCATTGTTCCTAAGGTATTGCTTTTCAAAATTGAAATGGGATGATCTTTAAATTCAAATGGAGAAGCTCTACTGGCCATATGCATTATTATATCTATCTTTTTAATATCCCCTATACAAACGCCGTTTGGGTGATGGCTGTAGCCGAAAAAGATAGGTTGAGAGATATCATGATTGATAAACCTAAAATTATCTTTATCCATTAAATGTTGTATATTTTCGGTGGATCCCGAACATAAATTGTCAAGACATATACAGTAAGCTCCTTGCTCAACTAAAACATCACATACCCACGACCCAAGGAATCCGGCTCCACCTGTTACTAAAATCGTTTTATCTTTAAATGAGATATTATCCTCTTTTAATCTAGAAATTATCTCTTTTACATCTTCTTGAAAACTATAATTCAATTTGAATCAGTACTATTTTTTTTACCTTAATAAATTTTTAAATTCATTTTAAATTTTTTAAAAAGAATAATCTACTCTATATTTATCCTATAATTCCTAGTAATTGAAAATGATTACGATTGTTTACCTTTAACTATGTTGAATATAAATTATTTATATTTAATGGGAGAAATTCAATTTATTGAGTTTTTTTACCGCAGTATTGGCAGAACTTTTGCTCTATGGGGTAATAATTTCCACAATTCTGACATTTATTTAGACTATTTTTTATGATTTCTCTTCCCATCAATTTAAAGACCTTTTCAACATTTTTACCGGTCTTAGAAGAAGTACCTAACAATTTTCCTTTAAAATTATGCTTATTAAAAAAATATTCTCCTTCTTCTCTCATAACTTCCCGTTTATGCTCCAAATCAACCTTTGCTTCAACTAATATTAAAGTTTTAGGACTATTTGGAACTGAAGTTATAACTTCCATCCAATCATCTAAATCAGATAAAGAATCCTGATTTGTAATATCATATAGTAAGATCGCTCCAGATGCTCCAGATACATAAGCAGGGAATAATATTCTGAACTTTTCCTCACCTGCAAAGTCCCAAATGTTCAAAAGAATATCCATATCACTTACTTGAACTCTTTTAGTTTCAAAGTCTACTCCTATTGTGCTAAGAAGGTCTGATTCAAATTTTCCTGTAGCATATCGGCGAATCAGACTTGATTTTCCCACATTTTTAGACCCTGCTACGACAATTTTAAATTTCAAATGCTTTTTAGAGTTTATATTCATGATAGTTTTTCTAATTTTTCTTCTCTTATTGAATTATATGTTAAGATTTTTTATAAACATATTATAAATACAGAAAGCCAAAATCCTTAAAAATATTATTGACAAGATTTCTTATTATCTTCTTTTAAAAAAGGACGAGAATTAACCTTGGTTCAGAAGAAAATATAAAATCTCTAAATTAGCATTTTCTTTCACTATTTTATTCCATTGTTTTTTTCTATATATCAATTTCATACTATTAAATTTCTATATAAATATAATTTTAAAAATTGCGTCCAAAAATAATAAAAGCGCGGTTTACCAAAAAGCTTTTTGAAATTTATTAATAGTATCTTCTAAAGAGGGCTCAATATGGTCTTCAAAATCAGATAATAAAGAGATGTCACCAAATTTTTTAATTCGGTGTAATTGATCTGAATATAATTCAAAAAATTTTTCAGAGATTCGGTTTAATTCATTCTTAACCTTCTTTTGTTTAACTTTGTTTCCAGCATTTCCAATAAATAATAGATCTTTCTTTTTTATTATAACAAATTGTTTCTTAATTAATTCAAAATTTGTTATACCAGATTCAGTAATTTGTTCTGCAAATTTATTGATGGCGCTCATTACTGCTCCAAACATTTGTGCGTTAATTTTTGGATCAAAAACTCGACTCCATATAGTTGTACCGGAATCAGTAAGAATGTAGATATCTTGCAGAACTTTACTCATGAAGAAGCCATCATATTTTTTTAGTATTAATTAAATACTATTCCTAAATTAAAAATTTTTGTCCTATAAGATCTAAATCAGATTTTTTTAAGCTAAAATGAAAATTAAAATTAGAAAATTATTTTTTTCAAAATCAATTATTTTTACCTAGAATCTCTATATTATATAAAAATGAAATGGACTACTAAGATTACTAAAATTACGGGAGTTAAATATCCAGTTGTCATGGGAGCATTTGCAGGTATTGGAAGGGCAAAATTCGCAGCTGCTTTTTCTAATGCGGGAGGATTAGGAATAATAACAGCATTGAACTTTTCTAACCTTAAGAAATTTAGGGAAGAATTAGAATTAATGGAAAAACTAACAACAAAACCTTATGGAATCAATTTAACTGTGGCACCTCCCATGATGGCAGAAAAAAATCCAAATGCAAGAACGGAAGACACTTATATTGAATATATAAATTTAGCAATTGATCATGGAGTAAAATTTTTTACGACATCCGCTTATAAAGCAAATAAGCTTGGAGATCTCGTACATAAAAAAGGTTATTATTGGTTCCATAAATGCTCTACAATTCCTCATGCAATTTCAGCAGAAAAAGATGGAGCTGATGCTGTTACTTTAGTCGGTCTTGAAGGTACTGGATTTAAAAATCCTAATCAGCAAACGAGTTTAATTAATATAACAATAGGAAAAAAACTTTTGAATATCCCGATAATTGCAGCTGGAGGATTCGGTGATGCAAGAGGCTTTTTAGCAGCATTAACTATGGGTGCTGAAGCAGTGTGTTTTGGAACCGCAATAATGGCCACAAAAGAATGTCCCGCACCTGAAAGTTTTAAAAACCGGCTTATAAATCAAGATATTTTTGATGAGGAGTATTATAAGCAAATCTATCATTTTCAATTAAAGGATAAAAGTATATGGAGTCCTGCCTCCGGACACAGCGAAAAAATCCTTAGTATGGAGGAATTTATGAGGGAAATAATTGGAGGTGCCGTAGATATTCTGAAAAATCTTGGTTTTAATAATTCAGAATTTAAAACATTATAATTTAAATCAATTAAGATTTTTTAGATAGGATATTTAATTAAATTTAGATTGTTATAATGAGCCATGGTTATTCAGAACTCAACCCTGATTTAAAAGAAGAATTTAAACAAATTGTGGGAGAAACTAATTTCTATGATGAATTCGAAATAAGATGGACATATGCATTTGGAGGAACTTTATTTGAACGAGATTGGATTCCCGATTTAATCCTCACGCCTGAAACAGATAATCAGATTTCTGAGATATTAATACTTGCAGATAAAGAATTGATTACAATTATCCCACGAGGGAATGGTACAAGTTTATCTGGAGGTCCAATGACACCATTTGGGGGAATTGTGTTAGACTTAACTAAAATGAATAAAATACTAAAAATTGATATAGAAAATAATCTAGTAGTAGTCCAACCTGGGGTTATATGCGATGATTTGAATGATAAATTAAAAAAATTGGGATATTTTTTTCCGCCTGACCCAGGCTCTAGTTCAGTAGCCACCCTCGGCGGTATGGTTGCGAATAATGCAGGCGGTATTCAAGCTTTTAAATATGGTGTTACTAAGAATTATGTCCTTTTTCTTGATATTGTATTACCCAATGGTAAAATACTTCATCTGGGCACCGACGTGTTAAAATCTGTCTCATCATATAATTTAAAAGATTTAATAATTGGTTCTGAGGGAACACTCGGTGTTATAACCAAAATTGGCTTAAGAATTAGACCATATCCCAAATTTCGAAAGTTAGCACTCTTTATTTTTGATGATATTAAAAAGTTAAAAAATGCTGCTATTGAGCTAAGATCAACAAGAATAGTTCCTAATCTACTTGAATTTATGGATAAAGTGATTTTAAAAGCGGTGACAGACTATTTAGGAGGAGAATTTTTGGAATTTCCGAATGGATATGTTTTACTTGCTGAAGTCGATGGAAACTCTGAAGATGAAGTAGAAAATGATTTTAATCTTATGTTTGAGAAAATAATGACTAATAATCCTATATTGCATAGAATTGCGAGCAATGAAAAGGAGAGAGAAAGATTGATTTTAGCAAGGAAGGCAAATCTTCCAGCATTATCACGATTAATGCCCACCACTTGCGTTGAAGATTGTACCATAAAAATAACGCAATTTGATAGTATTATAAAAAAAATAGAAGACCTCCCAAAAAAAATTGGGGCTAAAAATTTAATAGTTGCTACGATCTGTCATATGGAAGGAAATCTACATCCCACATTTATGTTTAATGAAAATAACCCAGAAGATGTAGAAGATTTTAAAAAAGCAATAGATTTTCTCTATAAAAAGATCATAATTCCTTCTGGGGGAACTTTAACGGGTGAACATGGAATTGGAAAAATTAAAACTCCTTATCTTGAATTAGAGCATGGCTCTGAAGTGGTTGATTTAATGAATAATATTAAAAAATTATTCGATCCACATCAAATTCTAAATCCAGGTATTGGGAAAGGGGATCAGAGAAAATTAAGCTCGATAAAAATCTCCAGAAAATTAAAAAATCAAGAAGATAAAATTTTAGAATTACGATGTATGAGATGCGGGTTCTGTATAAATTTATGCCCGTCTCGAATGAATTATTTTATTGAAGCATATAGCCCAAGGGGCCGTTTAAGCATCTTAAACGGTTTGGTTTATGGTGATTTAAAACCAAATAGATTAATTAATGATATATTTCATGCATGTACTTTATGTGGATTATGTAAAGAATTATGTCCCTCTGGTGTTGATACTTGCTATATATTTGAAAAAGCCAGAGAAATTCTTCATAAGAGGAGAGAATTCTGAACGTTAAAATCGATTATGGTAAAAATGGCTTGGATATCTCACTTCAGCCAGATTGGAAGGTTGATATTTTTTATCCCAAACATCAGGAAGCTATCCATGAACCAATTAAAGCCATTAGAAATGCAATTAATAATCCTATTGGGTCACCAGTATTAAGAGATATTATTCACCAAAAAAAACCAATTAATAAAGTCTGTATTGTTGTTTCCGATGCAACTAGGCCTGTGCCTTCACACCTCATCCTTCAAGCTCTCATAAAAGAATTGAATGAAAACGGAATCAGTGATAATCAAATCCTCATTTTAATTGCTACTGGACTACATCGCTCTTGTAGAGAACCTGAATTGCAAAGAATTATAAGTCAAGAAATTAGGAAAAGAATTGAAGTATTTGGACAT
Organism: Promethearchaeota archaeon; assembly: GCA_016839555.1. GTDB lineage: Archaea > Asgardarchaeota > Lokiarchaeia > Sigyniarchaeales > SOKP01 > TEKIR-8. Next base: position 235,024 of record JAEOUA010000003.1, on the reverse strand, counting down.
ATTGCTACAAATAGAGATGATTTAATAAATTTAGGGGTTGATAGCGATGAAGTTCCAATATGGATTAATAAACACTACTATACAGCAAACTTAAAAATACTCACGGGTTATGTTGAACCCCACTTTTTTGCAGGATTCTCAGGAGGTAGGAAATCAGTAATCCCCGGAATTGCAGGCTATGAAACCATAAAAGGCAATCATTCTGCAAAAAATATTGCTTCACCATTTGCAAGATTTGGAATTTTTGAGGATAATCCAATCCATAAAAATTCAATAGAAATTACTAAAAAAGTGGGTGTTGATTTTATTGTAAACGTTTGCATTAATCAAAACCATGAAATAAATAAAGTTACTGCTGGAAATTTAGAGGAGACACATAAACATCTTGTTAATTTCCAATTAAAAAAAGTCTTTAAAAAAATTGATAAACCATATGATATTGTTATATGTGGGAACGGAGGGTATCCCTTGGATTTGAATCTATATCAAGCCGTAAAGAGTATGGCTATAGGAGAGATGGCCGTCAAGAATGGAGGTACAATAATATCAGTAAATGAATGTTCGGATGGCATAGGCAGCGGACATGAAAAATTCAAAGATTTGATAAATTTGTCTCTCTCACCAGCAGAAATCCATAAAAAAATCTTAAAAAATGAGATTAATGTGCCAGACCAATGGGAGATTCAAATATTGGCACGAATATTAATGAAAGCTGAAATTTATGTAATTTCTAAACTTAAAAAAAGAGAACTTGGGAATATTGGTCTGAAACATTCAAAAACAGTAGAAGAAGCGATTTTGAGAGGTTTAAAAAAGCATGGTGGAGAGTCTAGAATATTAATATTGCCTAATGGACCCCAAATTTTACCTTTAATGAACAATAAAAGTTAGAGAAAGCAACTTAATATCTTATTTCTTATTTATAGCATCTTAAAATAAATATTAAAAACGAAAAAAATATAGATTTTATATCAATTTATCGATTTTATATTTTTATATCTTAATTATAAGCCAGAAGAATTAATAATGCAAAAAAAAAAAAGTGAAACACGTTATAAGCGAGAGAAATTGTGGAATTATTTCCAAACCTATCCTATATTTTATCCGAAATCGAAGCATTAAGCTCTTTTTTTAATATAATTTTCTTATATTGTTCTTTATAAATAGTAAGTTTTATAATTATGCTATTCTCATTTAAGATTAACGAAAATAAAATTGATCACATATATAATTTTATATACTGAATTTTTAATAAAATCATTCAAGTGAATACCAACCTCAAATCCTATATTGCTAAATAATGTGATAATTTAAAAAATTGACGTAAAATGAAAAATATATGATAGGTTTTTTCATTTAAAGCAAATTTGAAATTATTAATAATTAAATTTATAAAATTATTGAATCCATTATTTTCATTATGATTCTTTAAAAATTAATAGAAAAAGCTAGCATCTATAAAGAGGGGGCATAAAATTGTTATATAACTATAGAGATCGTTTAAGAGTTGAAGATGAAGAATCTTTAAATAAAAATAACGAGAGAAGTGAATTAACCAAATGTTGTAACAATCCTTCTTTTAAACAAAAGGGGGGAGAGATAGTTTGTATTAACTGTGGTATTGTTATAGGAGAAAATCTGGTTGAAAATGAGCGAAGAGCGTATTCAATGGAAGAAATTGAGAAGAGGCGTAGAACAGAGCCACGTTGGAGAGAATTTGGACCAAGAACCATGCTCTCTAATAGTAAAAAAGATTCTAATGGAAAATTAATTGGTGCTAGAGGAAAGACTTTATTTTCACGGCTATCTAAGATTCAAAATTCTTTGGTTTCTAGCATTGAAAGAAATTTCTGGGAAGCAAAACCAAAATTAAAAATTCTTTGTTCGAAAATGAATATCCCAGAATATATTAAAGAAACAGCATGGAAAATCTACACGATGGTGGCAAAAAAAAGACTAACTATGGGACGCTCAATAGAAGGATTTGTTTGCGCAGCATTATATTCTGCTATCAGGATTCATGAATTTCCTCGCTTGCTTGAAGAAGTATGCGAAATTTCTATGACCCCTAGAAGGACAGTGCATAAATCCTTAGGTTTAATAGTTAGGGAGATCCTCCCTGTTATGGGATTGAAATATAATCCAATTAGAGCAGAACATCTTATATTCAAGTTTTGCAATGATTTAGGATTATCAATGAAAACACAGAAAAAGGCACTCCATATCTTAATAAAAGCTTCTAGAAATGGATTATTCAGATCCGGAAAAGATCCAAAAGGATTAGCAGGAAGTGCTATTTATATGGCCGCTAAAAAAACCAAAGATCATAAAACCCAAACGGAAATCAGCGAGACTGCTAAAATTACAGAAGTCACTTTAAGGTCAAGAATAAAAGATATTGAAAATAAAATATAATTTATAATTAATCAATAAGTTATATGAGATTGTAATTAACCTAATTACTAAATTCTGATCGAAATTTTTTAATTAATATATTTTAAAAGAATCGAGAACAATAAATTTGCAGTTAATATTATAAGCACATTTTTTAATAACATAGCCAAAAAACCAAAATCTTTAATATATATAAAGTTATTAAAAAATTTAAAAAAATATTTTTATAAAGATTCCAGAATCTATTAAAGGAATTAATAAAAAGATGTCAAGTATTGGACAATTTTCTATTTCTAATTCTATTAATGCGTTTGCAATCGATTTATATATTCAATTGAAAGAAACTGATCAAAACTTATTTATTTCACCTTTAAGCATATTCACAGCGCTAACTATGATATTTATGGGAGCAAAAAATGAAACAGAAGAACAATTAAAGAATAGGCTTCATATAACACTCAATAAGACAAAAGTGCCTATTAAAATTAGAGAATTGGTAGATAAACTTTTAAAAATTAAAAATATTGAAGTTACTATTGCTAACTCTATTTGGGCAGATAATAATTATGAAATTCTTGAATCATTCCTCTATCTAATGGAAGAGAATTACAATGGTGCATTCTATAAAGAAAATTTTGAAAATATTGAGAACACTTGCAATAAAATCAATATATGGGTAAAAAAAAACACATATAACAAAATTAAAACTATAATTTCACCCCAAAAATTTGATCCAACCATTAAATTAATTTTACTAAACGTAATTTATTTTAAGGGGATATGGGATATTAGCTTTAATAAAAATTTGACTCAAGAAACAAATTTTTATCTTCAAAACAGGGAGATTGCACCTGTTTTATTAATGCATCAAATTAATGTATTTCCTTATTTTGAGAATAAAGATCTTCAAATACTTGAATTGCCTTATAAGGGTAATCAGAGATATGGGAAAATTGAAAGATACTCTATGTTTATATTTCTCCCTACTGATAAATATAGACTAAAAAATTTGGAAAAAAAAATATCAGTAGATTTTTTATTTACTCATTTAGAGCAATTATATAAACAAGAAGTAGACATTTATATTCCTAAATTTAAAATGGAGACTAAATATGAGCTTAAAAAGGATTTGAAAAAATTAGGTCTTACTCTTCCATTTACAACAGTCGCAGATTTTTCGGGAATTATAGATATCTCTAAAAATTTATTTCTAAATATTGGTGAAATTCTTCATAAAGCCTTTGTTGATGTAAATGAAAAGGGTACTGAAGCTGCTGCTGTGACTATGATAACAAAACGTGGAAAGGGCCCTCTTCCTCAGCGAAAGATTCCTATTTTCAAAGCTGATCATGCATTTATATTTTTGATAGTAGACTCTCAAACAAAAACTATCATTTTTATTGGAAAATTGATTTCACCATAATATATACAATCGTATCTAATTTTTTTTAAATCATTATTTAAGAATCCGAGAAATTATTTTCTTCTTTAAACATAGCTTAAAACCTATTAAATCTTTAACCTTAATATTTCTAATAAAATTAAATAAATTAAATAATTTAATAGCTAGTATAAGGAATAATATAATGATGAAATAATGAAAGTTAGAGAACTCATAGATAAATTTTATGATAAAATATCTATAGGTATATGGGGTTTAATTGGAATAGGTGGATTTTTATTCTTAGGACCCTTAATTTGTATGATTGGAGCAAAGGATTTGTTGGGCTGCGATTATATATGGTACAATCATGCAGTATCTGAGCTAGGTATGGCTACGTCGGGGAATTGGAGTTGGTTATTATTTAATCTATTTATAATAATTAGTGGAGTTTTAAATTTCTTCTTTCTTCTAGGTTTTTCACTCTACCTTGAAGGTAAATACTCAGCGCCAATAGCAAAAATCGGGATGATATTGGGTTTGCTTTGGTCAATAACTCTTATCCTTATAGGATTTAATCCTGCAGATACAAAAAGAATTCCACATTTTCATATTGCAAGAACCTTTTTCATACTAGCATTGATAACACCAGCAATATTTAGTATTGCAATTTTAGTGCAGGATAAAACTAAAGACCGGCAGAAACTTCCAAAATGGAGTGCATCTTTTGGCTTTATAGTATCTATTATTATTTTTATTTTTTTAAATCAAGATCTGTCAGCTGGTACTAGTCTTCTAAATTTACTCCCTGGATTTTGTAGAGAGAATATTATCCCTGGTCTCGTATGGGAATGGATAGCATTTTTTATTATAGATTTATGGGGGATTGTATTCTCTATTCTAACATTGAAGAAAGATACTAAAAAGACCTTAAATTTATAATAAATAATATTTTTTTCTAATCTCTTTTAAATTGGAAATAAATCTAATATAATCTTTTTAGAAATTTAAATAAAAAGAATAAATTATGAGCGATAAGAATAAAAACATTTAGTTTTATTATATTATTGATGTCGTATATTGAGAAAAAATATTTTCAAAAAATAACTGAAATTTTTGATGAGCTAATTGAAAGTGATACAAAATTATTAGAATTAATTCGATATAAATCATTCAGTAAAGTTAATGAAATTGCTCAAGTTTTAGCAGCATTAAATAAAAAAATTAATCTAATTTTAAAAAAATATTATCCTGAAATAAAAGCTTTAAATGAGAAATTGGAAATTAAATCCACCATGAAATTCTATTATGATTTATTACATAATTTAACAGATTTCGTGCGAAATGTTGAAAATTTCAAAAATATCGACGATAGATATTATGAATCCTTAATAGATTTCATTGAAAAAAAAGATTATTTGATAAAAAATAAGTATAAAGAAATTGTATCCAGAGAACTTACAAGCTTTTATGATAAAAAATCAAGAGATAATTTAGAAAGAATACTCGCCTCTAAATTACAGTTAAAAGAGAGAAATTATTTTACCTTTGGTGGTTTAGAAGAAGAAATAAAGAAAATTGGGATTTTAAATGGAGCTTCTAAAATTACTTTCCAAAAAATTGATGAAGAGTTAAAATTGAAATCAGATATAAAAGACGCTAACACTGTTATTATTTATGAAATAAATGATAATGATTATAGTATAAAATTAGAAAAAATTACTCAAACGATTAAGAAATATTTAGAATCAAAAGATTACGAGGCAATAATAAAATCTAATTCTATAATCACCAATGCTAAATTACATGAATTTGAAGATACTTCTCAATATTAAAAAGAAAAATAAAAGAATTGAATTTTGATATTCTAGAAAAAAATCAATTTTGGATTTAAATCATTTCAAAGGATAATTCGGTTTTCGCTTTCCAAAAAATGCAGCTGATGCCTCTCCCACATCTTTAGATGAGAACGCCAAAACAATTGAACTATTTTCGAATTGAATAATGGTATTAAGAGATGGTGAATCTAGTGATAAATTTATTGCTTTTTTTGTTAATCTTAACCCTAAAGGGCTCTTTGTTAACATTTCTTCTGCTAATTCAATTCCAGAATCTAAAAGCTTTTCATTAGGAACTATCTTTGAAATTAAACCAATTTTTAGTGCTTCACCTGCATCAACTGATTTACCTGTATACATAATTTCCGCTGCTTTAGACATTCCTATGAGACGAGGTAAAAAATAGCTCGAACCCGTATCGGCTCCTGTTAAACCAATATTAATTGATGCAATAATGAATTTTGCGTTAGACGCTGCAATTCTAATATCAGACGCTAATAAAAATCCGAATCCTCCTCCGACAGCAGATCCTTGAATTAATGCAATTATAGGTTGATGAATCTCTCGAAGTTTCACAATCAATTGGGTTATTCTCCATTGATGATAGATTTTTCTTTTTAATGGCTCTGGAACTTCTAAATAATAAAATTTTTCATAGCCTTCAGGACTCTTTTTTGAATTCAATATTAGACCTTCTTGAAGATCTGTACCTGCACTAAAAATTCTTCCCTCTGCTCTTAGAATTAATACTCTACAATCTAAATTAGTAGATAACTCATCTAATATATTATGAAGCTCCTCCTCCATTTGAAAAGAAATCGCATTTAATTTCTCTGGTCTATTAAGAGTTAAAATACCAATTCCATTATCTTGTAATTCAAATTTAATTGTTTCAAAATTATTATTCAAAGACTTTCAACTCATTTTTGATAATTTATTAAAATATAATTAGAGATTTTTCCTATTAAAAATGAGCTATCTTAAAATTGATTATATTCAAAATCTGAAAATAAGGTTTTAATTTGTTCTTTTTGATCGCTTTTAAGCATTTCTGAGTAATCATATTCCAGTTTGACTCCAATTTTCTCGGGTTTAGAGAGCCATAAAGGATTATAAGGAAGAAGATGAACTTTATTTATATTATTCGACTTTAAAAATTGAGCGAAACTCTTTAAATTATTTTCATCGGTTGTAATATTTGGAATTAGTGGAATACGAGGTAATATTTCAACTTTTGCTTCATTAATCAAATATTTAAAATTTTGAAGAATTATCTCGTTGGAAACGCCACAATATTTTTTATGTAATGCCGGATCATAAAGCTTAAGATCAAAATAGATTAAATCAAGATATGGCAGTATCATTTCTGTGAAATTTGAAAGATTAAAATATCCGCATGTTTCTAAACAAACATGAATTTCTTGTTTTTTTAATTTTTTTAATAATTTATTCATATAATTCATGTGTAAAGTAGGTTCTCCTCCCGATAGAGTGATTCCTCCACCTGAATTCTTAAAAAAAATTTTATCTTTAAGAATAATATCAACTAACTCATCTATTTCGTAAAATTTTCCTACAAGTTCATATGCGTGATTGGGACATATATTGACACATTTTCCACATAAATTACATACTTCTCTATTTATTCTATATTTATAATCCAAATTAATCGCATTAGTCTCACATACTTCCGCACATTTTCCGCAAAAACTACATAGTTCATTTTCGAAAGAAATTTCTTGCTCTGATGATTTTGCTTCTGGATTTTGGCACCATACACAAGATAATGGGCATCCTTTAAAGAAAATAAGTGTTCTTATTCCAGGACCATCGTCTAATGCATTTCTCTTAATATCGATAATAAGTGTATTCATAATAAAAAAAGATAAAAAATTAAATATTATAATAAAAATTTAGATTATTTTATTTCAGATTTATATTTTAATGAAACAATCATCTCGACTGAAATTCTGTTCTTTTTATTATTTCTATTTGCATATTTTTATTGATTTTTGTAAAATACGCATTATAACCCGACACTCGAACAAGTAACCACCGATAATTATCAGGATTTTTCATTGCATCTCTTAAAGTATCTGAGGTTACTATATTAAATTGCCACAACATTCCTCCTAAATCAAAAAAACTCTGTACATAACCGGTAAAAATGTCTAAAGTTTTCTGATGAGAATCGTTAGCATTGGGGACGAGTTTAACATTAAAAGATGCATTATTGGGCATTTTTAGATGATCCAAGCTTGCTATGGTGTGGATGTTTTGAAGCAATAGATCAGATCTTCCAGGTGCCGGTGTTAGTGCGTGAGTTAAGGATTCTCCCGCTTTTCTACCTGAAGGCAATGCCCCTGTAAGCATTCCATACCCCACATGATAACTTATGGACCAATATCCTACAAGATAATCTCCGCCTCTATAATTTTTCGTCTTTTTATATTCATTATAACAAAAATCTAGCAAATCATCGGCAATTTCTTGAGTTCCAGGTTCATTAGAGCCAAATTTATTAACTTTATCAATTTTATTCAATAATTCTGCCGAGCCATTTTCAAAATTATCTTCTAATGCATAGAGTAGAGTAGAAAAATCCAATTCTTTTTTATCATAGATTAAATCCCTTATGACTAACAGGCTATCAACAACATCCGTTAAAGCTACTAATGCTACTCCTGATGTATTATATTTCGCTCCGCCGTGAATTAAGTCCTTTCCCTTATCTAAGGGTCCTTCATAGAAAGCAGATAAAAAGGGTGTTGGGTGGATATATTGATGACTAATTCCCAAATAATTATTTATTTCTATTGACTTCTCAATTAGATATGCCAGATGAGTTTTATATGCATTATAAAAATCATTAAAGGTTGGAAAATTTTCTAAAGAAGGAATTCCAGTTTTAGGACCAACTTGTTCCCCAATTAAAGGATGGACTCCATCATTTAATACCATTTCTAGTGGTGCAACCAAATTTAATAGCATACAATTAGTGTGCCCATAATGCTTACCAACTACTGTAGGTTCTACACAACCTGTTGCAGCCCAATCTCTTGCATCCTCTATAGCAAACCCCTCGTTCACCAGAGCCTCAATCATAGTTTTATCATTATGAATTGCGGGAGAAGAAATCATATTTACATTAACCTCAACCAAACGTCTTAGATATTCTTCAGAATTAATTCCCGGATAATATCTGGCATTCATATTTGGATCTTGAAAACATAGCATTTCATTTGTTTTTAAAATTACAAATGTCATATCGCACACGGCGTCATTTCCATTTCTATCTACGCCTCCTACGGTAACTGTATCATCAGAAGAGCTCCCCCCAAATAATTTATTTCCTATGGAGGGCACTAAAGGATCATGATCATTGATTCTCAAAATTAAAGATCCAACGAGCTCAATTGCTTTTTCAATTATTTTTTCTTGTTCTTCTTTACTCTGGGCTTTTTTCATTTCTTTTAAAAAAAACGGTTGCAACATCTGATCTAATCGCCCGATTGACATTGCAGAATTAGCATTTTCACAATGGATACATACGAAACTAGTCCATATAGATTGAATCGCCTCATATAAGGTGTCTGCTGGTTTTGCAGGAACTTTTGCACAGATCCGGGAAAGCTCCTTTAATTCCGTAATTCGCTGTGCTTGCTCAGGATCATCGGGATCTAATGAATCTGCTAATCTCAAGGCTTCCTCACTCAAATGATTCGAATAAGCTATAGCACCATCTATAGCAATTGTAACTGCTTTATAAAACCTTTTTTCTTCCGATGAATCTGCTGCCTGTTCCTTATCAAGGGCTTCATTTTTAATAGATTCTAAACCCTTTTCAAGAATTATGGGAAATCCGGGAACGGTATGTGAAATAGCATTATTTTTCATCATAAAATAGAAAACCCAACATTCCTCAAGCCATTGAGAAACGGGATCATTAAATTTTGCCCGGCAATACTCTCGTACATTTCTTTCCATCCAATATGGAAATATTTCTTGACTTAGAATATCTGCATCTTTTGGATCAATATCATTAGGATTAAGCTTGCGATCTCCTATAGCCCGTAATTCAGGCCATGCAGCAGTACCAATTAGTTCAGGATACATAGGAATACCTGCCTCTTTTGTTGTGGTTGAACCCGCTACAAGATGATAGTCATGAATAATTGGCTTTTTATTACTTATAATATAATTAACAGCTTTAGCCTGACGTATTTCAGGATCTATTGGATTCCCATCATTATCTACTTCATAACCGTTTCTTCTATGATATTCCGTTAATAGTTTTGCTCTCTCAACGCATATAGCAGGCTTCATCGCTCTGCGGCGAGCTTTAAGATATTTTAAACGCGGAAAATCATCAATTGTATATTTTGATAAATATGGATCCTCTAAAAATTCTACATTATCGATTTTTCGGTTTAAACTTTCATTTTGAAGTTTTCTTCCTTCTTCTCCTTTTAATATCTCATCAATAGAACAAATAAGTTGATTTTCAGGACCCTTATATCCTTTTATTTTTGCTCCGGTCGCGATTGTAGTAAGATAGGAAAATTTAGTCAAATAGCACATATTCCCTTTATAAGACATGGAATTATCAAGTAAATATTCAAGAGTTTCATCTGCACTTTTATTCCAGGTTTCTGCTAAGGTTGCTTTATCTTTGTAAAAGATTGTAATATTAGGGTCTTCAATTTTGCCTTCACCAGTAGTAATTTCTCCATTATTAAATACCACATAAAAATTAAATCCTCCATCGCGCGTAGAAAATTGATATTTAGCATTAAAAATAAAACCCGTTTTTTCATTATATATTTCTTTCTTTAATCTCTTGCGACTAAAAACAACATTTAAAAGAGAAAGGGAGTCTTTAAATCGATCTAATTCTTCATTTATTTCTGATTCATTCATTTTATTTTTTTCCATTAATGGTTTTTAATTTATTATAGCATAAAGATTTTCAGGTATAAAATAAATAATAAAGCTATATTTTGAGATAATTAGCAATATAAATATTTAATCTTTAAAAATATAAATCTTATTCTTTAACTAAATAAATAGAAAAATTATTTCTTATTTTATTTCTAAAAATCTTATAATTAACAGTTTTATGAAAGAATTCTAAAATTTTAGACTGTTGATTCTGAAAAAAATAAATTTCAATAAGTTTTCTATAAAAAAAGCGTTTTTCCCAAAAAAATATTTAATTTTTACAATATTATCCTTCTAAATAAGAGGATTATAATGGCTAAAAAGGATAATAATATACCGGAAACTGGTATCACTATTTCGAAAGATGAGGATTTTTCTGGCTGGTATTCAGAGCTTCTATACAAAGCTGACCTAGCAGATATAAGGTATAATGTAAAAGGATTTTTAGTATATAGACCATGGGCAACGATTACAATTAAACGCATGTATAGAAAATACGAAGAATTACTTGAAAAAAATGATCATCTTCCATTGATAATGCCTACGGTTATACCAGAGAGTAATTTCAAGAGAGAGGCTAAACATGTGGAAGGTTTTGCTCCAGAAGTTTTTTGGATTAGTGAGGTCGGAAGTGAAGGAGAAAAACTTACGGAAAGATTAGCCCTTCGCCCAACAAGTGAAACTGCTCTCTATCCTATGTATAGCTATTGGATAAGAAGTCATAATGATTTACCCTTTAAACGTTATCAATCATGTCAAGTTTTTAGATATGAAGGTAAGATGACACGACCCTTTTTTCGCGCGAGAGAATTTCATTGGATTGAGGCTCATAATGTTTTTGCAACAATGAAAGAAGCGGAAGAACAAGTAAAGGAAGATATGCAAATGACTTATCAAATGCTTCAAGATGAATTTTGTATACCTATAATCTTTTTTGAAAGACCACAATGGGATAAATTTAGTGGAGCTGAAAAGACATTTGCAGCGGATGCTTTAATGGGCTCAGGGAAAGTCCTTCAATTACCATCTACTCATTTACTTGGGCAAAACTTCTCAAAACCATTTAATGTCTCATTTATTAATGAAGAGGGAGAAAAAGAATATGGGTATCAAACATGTTATGGTCCTGCGATAAGTAGAATTTATGGGGCTATGATTGCCTATCTTGGAGATGATAAAGGCTTAGTTCTACCATTTGATCTTGCTCCAAAACAATTCGTAATTATTCCTATCCTTTTTAAAAATAAAGAAGAAATAGTTCTTAAGAAAGCTAATGAGCTTTTTAAAAAACTTAAAGATAAATATGATGTTGAGTTAGATGATTCAGAAGATTCTCCAGGACAAAAGTATTATTTCTGGGAAATGAAAGGAGTACCCTTTAGAATTGAGATCGGACCTAGAGATATTAAAAAAAATCAAGTGATAATCGTAAGACGGTATGATGGGAAGAAATATTTTGTAAAAGAAAATGAACTAGACAAAATATTAGAAGAATTAACATCAACTTATACAAAAAAATTATGGAAAAAAGCTTATGTTGATTTTGAGAGTGAAATAGAGGTATGTTATGAAATCGATTCAGCTAAAGAAGCTATTGAAAAAGGTAAAATTGTTTGTTGTGGATTTTGCTCAATTGATATGGAAGGTTATCATTGTGCGGAAGTGGTAGAAAAGGATATTGGGGGATTTATTAGAGGAAAAAGAGTTGGCGAGGAAAAACATGAATTTGCCAATTGTTTAGTCTGTGGAAAACCAGCTGATTGCACAGTTTATATTGCAAAAAGTTATTAAATTAATTTTAATCTCTTACGCTTCATATTTTTAATTACTTAAATTTTTAAAATAGAAATATGACCAAAAATATTGAAAAAAGACTCCATAGGGTCAAAATAACATTTAATAAAAAGAATATCAAATGCCCATATTCAAATGAATGCAATAAAGCGAGTAGTGGTCAATTATGTAATCTATTTTATAAAAAATGTTCCATTTTCATTAAAAAAATAGATCTTAAACTCTAAAACTAATTTACGAATAATTATAATAATTGATAAATTTAATAACACTAAGATTTAAAAAAATAATTTCAAGTTAGTAGCTAAAAATTTGAATATTAATAAAGCAATAGAAAGAAATTTTTATATTATAGAATGCGGTTAGAAAAAACAAAAAATACTATAAGAAAGTATCTTGGACCTATATTTATTGGAATCATCATTTTCGTATTTCTCCTCTTAGCTATATTACAGATTAATTTTGGACAATGGTTGGCTGATACTATATTCTGGTTTTATGATACTTTTGGAGCGCCGGGTATTTATTTTGGGGTTTTTATTATTTCTATTTTTGGAAATTTAACTATCATTTTCCCTGTTCCATATGTTATTGCGCTTATTGTGATTTCTGCAGTTATTGGTTTTCCTGGAGTGAATCCAATAATTTTAGGCATGATTGGCGGGCTTGGAGCAAGTATAGGGGAAGTTTCAGCTTGGTTAATAGGACGCGGGTCTCAAAATATCTTTAAAAATAACAAAAACATCGAAAGGATGAAAACTTATGTAGATAAAGGTTGGGCCCCACTTTTAATTTTTATATTTGCCGCAACACCCTTACCTGATGATGCCTTTCTCATAGTACTTGGGATGGCAAGCTACAGTATCCTTAAGACTTTAATTTATTGTTTTATAGGGAAATTCGTTTTGTGTTTCTTAAGCAGCGCACTCCCGATCTGGTTTGCTGACACTGTAATAGGAGATTTTTTATTTAGTTTATTTGGGATCGATTTAGAAGCTGCAAAAACAGGTATTATTCCGGCAACAACCCCATTAGATATCATACAAAGTTCAATAGTATGGGCAGCAACAATAATTATAATGTTTCTTATTGTATATGTTGACTGGGGTAAAATTTTTCAAAAGATTAGTAGAAAAAAAATTGAACAACCAGGAGATTCAAGTACTAATTCTAATTTTTAATACATGGCATAAATATAATTAAATGATTCATTCTATTACAAAATAAAATATAAATATGAGATTTTTTAAGGCGGATTTAATGAAGGAAAATTATTTTATTTCTATATATAAATTTGAGTCTTTCTTTTTGAATTCTCTTAACTTTTTTTGAAGAATTATGAGTAAATCTCTATGGGCATCTGAAAATTCTTCATTTCTTACTAAAAAATTTATCAAATGCGGTAATGTTATTCCATATCTTTTATTTTCGTCTCTGAGTATATGTTGAGCTTTCAAAATTAATGTTTTTAATATTATAATTTTATCCTCTGGAATGCAAGAAATCAACTCCTCAAATGATATGGTTTTATTTAAATCTAACATCACCCTTAATTTTTAATAAATTCATTTAAACTAATCTAAATTTAAGTATCTTTGTTTGAAGATAATATTTTTTAAGATTAGAAGTAGAAATAATCTTTTAAAAAAAGATAAATAATGATAGAGAATATAGCTAATAAATTTATTCTAAATCTTTATTCTGTTTTTGTAATCACTATAAGATTAACTTTAAAATTTGATATTTAAAATTTTTTAATTAATAAAAGAAATAATTATTATAATAACTCAAAATTAGAATAAATTAAATACCAATCAGAGAGTTGTTCTTATATGTGCCAAATTTGTATGAAACATGGGGCAAATGGAAAATGGTATATGAATGCCAGAAATTATATAAGAGAAACTGCAGATGAAGTAAACTCAACAGAATATTTGGAAGACCTTTGGGGTAATATGGAAAGAGCCTATTCAAGAAAAGTTCATGGATTATTTAATCTGAAATGGATGAGTAAAAAAGTCGATACTCCATTTTTAGGGCGATTTCTAAAATGGTATGCAAATAGGGGTTTTATAAAAGATGGAAAAACCCAAAAGCTAAATATAGATGCTGCTCAAGGGCATTTTGGACAAGTGATTACCCTTTCAGAAGCAAAACAAATAGTATTAGAAAAGGCTGAAGAAGTAGTACGAGCTATATGCCCATGTAAATTTTTCAACCAAGGTGTTCGAAAGTCTACTTGTTTAGGATTTACTCCGTTAAAAGAGGTGCTTCCAAAATTACCAAGGTTTATCCCTGAGAATGGACTTGAGGTATTAGATGGAGAAAAAGCTGCTGAGTTTCTAGATCAAATGTTTAAAGAAGGATATGTACATTCGATTTGGGCAGGTCCATTACCAGCTATTGTAGCCTTATGCTCTTGTTCTATACCGTCTTGTGGAGCGTTAAGATTGAGAACTGATTTCGATATTAAAGCTTGTTGGAAAGGAGAGAATGTTGCCATAGTGAATGAAGATAAATGTATAGGATGTGAAAACTGTGCAGATCGCTGTCAATTTGGTGCTTTAAAATATGAAGAGAAACCAATTATTGATCCAGAATTATGCTATGGCTGTGGGAATTGTGCGGAAGTGTGCGAGAATAACGCAATTGAATTAGTAGATAGAAATTTAATCCCAATTACCAGAGGAAAATATTAATAATGAAAATCCCCAATATTGCGATTGATCTGGATAAATGTTCTCAACCGGAACTCTGTAGAAAATGCGTACAAGTCTGTGAACCATGTGTCTTTAATATCACATTCACGGATGAAGATTATCATCAACCCACAAATTGGATAATAGACCCTGTGTTCCCCCAGCTTTGCTTAGGGGAAAATTGTAAAAAATGCATTGAAATTTGCCCTATGAATGCGATTAATATTATTTTCTAATTCAAAACAACTAAATTAATTTTATCTCTTTCTAAAATATTCAATATTTAAATTTTGAAAACATGAATCAATATCCTTGATATACATGAGTTCTTCTTTAGAAATTCTATTTCTTTCATTTAAATTTTTTGCTTGCCAGATTAATTTGTTGAATCGCTGATGATGGTGATGAAATCGCTTATTTGCGTATTCTTTTGCTTGTTTTGTATATAAAAGGAATGGCCAATCACTACCCTCCATTAATAATAATTCTCTAGCTGTTTGTTGAAGTATATCAATTCCCCAACTTCCAGGATTAGGAGTGTCTGCTAATACATTTTCAAAATCTTTTATAGAAGAATTTATGTAGGGCCAAATCCATCCATGATCAGGATTTTGCCATACTTCAAAATATCCTCCTTTTCCCCAACTACTTTTCCCCATCTTTATAATTGAAAATTGTTCTTTATATTTGGAGATATATTCTGAAAAGGTTATCATCTCGATATTTTCATTTTTATTAATTAAGTTAAATATAGCTTTTAACCAATCTATCCCCTCCATCCACCAATGTCCATATAATTCGAAATCATATGGAGATACAATAATTCCTCTAGTATTAAATTCTTCTGAAAATGCCTTTAATATTTCAGCCACTATAGAAACAAAATGCAAGCTATGGCTGTCCACTCTTTCTTGCGCCATTTTGCTATCATATAATTCTTTATGCTCTTTATCTACGTCCTTTCCAGTTATTCGCCAATAATGCAAACCAGATTCATTATCTTTCTTATGGAATTCTCTATAATATTCATCACCAGGATATCCTATTTCCGCATCCCATACTTGTCTGCTTGTTTTTCTATTTCGCCCAAACACAGACACTCCTGTTTCTAAATTATAACCGAATTTTGTTGTGAGTCCAAATGAATTTTTTACTTCTAGAAGCTCAGCATCTAAAAGACCATGAGTATCCACATAAAAATACTCAATTCCCGAATTATTAAGCCAATAATCTAAACTTTCTCTCACCTTTCCATTTCTATATTCTTTTGGACGATAAGCACATTCAGGAAGCCAAATACCCTTGGGTTGCCTTCCAAAATATTTTTTATGAGTGTCAACAGCCGTCTGAATTTGTGAAAAAATTCCGGAGTCGCTTTCAAATAACGGTAGAAAGCCATGTGTGGCTGCACATGTTATTAATTCAATCATGCCCTCCTCTTGGAGCCATTTAAAAGTTCCTAGAAGATCTCTATAATAATTATGATAAAACGTATTTAGAACCTGTTCTAATCTATTGAGATGAAATTGTGAGATTTCTTTTTTTTTTGGTTGATATTGAAATCTCGAAATATCATTTTGAGCACGGATAATTAAATCATCCATATATTCAGAAAAGCGCTGTTTCATATATTCATCCGAGAGTTGTTCTGCCAATATTGGCGTAATATTGATCGTAATGGCTGTCTTAATACCTTCATTTTTAAGTTCTCTCATAATATTAAGAAAAGGAATATAGGATTCTGCCATAGCTTCCATTAACCATTCTTCTCCCGCTGGCCAGACTCCAGATTTTTTACACCACGGAATATGCCCGTGAAGGACTAAACCAAAATAACCTATAACCATATACCATTTAATCTTAAATCTTATAATAAAATTCTTATAAAAAAATATTTAAAATTTAAGGATAAAAAATAAGAGAGAAAAAAGTGGAATAAAACTTTTACTTAACCAAACCTAATCGTTTCTCTGCAGTTTTAAGAATCTTTGAAAGCATATCCTTATAATCCATATTATTATAGCTTGCCATTTTAGCAAGGTGACCATCCCAACACCATCCAGGATTCGGATTTACTTCTAATAATTTTGGATTTCCATCAATATCAAGCCTCCAATCAAATCTGGCATAATCCTGGCATTCCAATCTCTCAAATAATTTAAGACTGCTTCTTTGAATTAATTCTTCCGTTTTATTGGGTAATTCTGCTTTAATAGATTTAATTTTAGAGTAAGGCGAATCTGGCAACCATTTTGCTTCATATCCACAGATTTTGGGCAGATCTGATGGTAGTTCAGAATAATCATCCTCAGAAATAGGTAGAATGAGAAAATCATCATAAGAGTTTCCAATAATTCCTAAAGTTAAATCTTTCCCTGGAAGAAATTGCTCAATCAAGATAGGACTATTATAACCGAATTGCTCGCGTAAATTAGAAATTACATTTATGAGGTCTTCTCCATTATAGATAACATTCTGTTGTGTTATTCCGAAACTAGAATCTCCGAAATTAGGTTTCACTATTGCTGGAAAATAAAAGGGAAAATCAAATTTTTCATCTTTTGGTTTGATATATATGGCGTGTGGTACGGGTATCCCCATTTCTTTTGCAATTCCTCTCACTAGAGATTTATCATAACAAAAAGCAAGGCATTGAGGTCCTGCTCCTGTATAAGGTATTCTTAAAACATCTAAGAGTGCGGGAATATGTAATTCATTTCTCGCATTATTATCATATCCTTCATCGCATAAATTAAATACATAATCAATTTGACCTCTTAATTTCAATAATTCTTGAACAAGTGTATTATGATTAGTAAGATACATAAAATTATATTCCTCAAATGTTCGCAAATTATTTTTTAATTGTTCTATTGTATAAAAATCATCCTCATCAAAGATTCTTAATGGTTTTAAAATATCAGCCTTGTTAGGATCTCCAAAAATCACCACAACATTTTTCTGTGCCTTTTTTTGTTTCTTTTCAACAACTGTCCATTCTTTTTTTGCACAAGCGCTCACTAGTATACGCTTTTCCATCATTCCTAAATCTTGATTCCTCTGAGATGCAGGGGATACTTCTCCGTGAAAATTTATATTAGTAAAACCAGCTTTTTTTAATAATTCCAAAATTCTATTTTTAGAATATAATCTTTCAGCATAAAATTGATCAATCAATACTCCTATGTTGACATGAGTAATTAATTCTCTTGAAATTAATCTATGTTTATCTAGAGAAAGAGAGCGTTCGCGACATACAAAAATATTTTTATCAATCCACTCCCAAGAATGAGGTGCAAAGTTCTTTTTTAAGTATTCCCCATCTGCTAAATCTATTAAAATACGGGACCAAGGTTTTAGAATTCTAAATACTTCAGTTAATACCAAAAGATCATCCTTTATTGATTTAAAATATCCAAAACTATTTCCTAATAACAATACCACATCAAATGAATCAGTAGAATAATTTAGTTTCCGAGCATCACCCTCTTGAAATTTCACAGCTAAACCCTCTTTTCTTACCGTTTCTCTAGCTTTTTTAATTAGAAAATGCGAACGATCTAATCCTTCAATATTAGTAAATCCTCTTCTTGCCAATTCAAGAGAATGCCTACCTTGTCCACAACATAAGTCAAGTATTACATCATTAGGCTTTAGATCAAGTATTTTCGAAAAAAGATCAATTTCTCTTGAAGTTATTATTGGATCCTCTACAACATCTCCATCTGTTTTTAAATACATGGAATTAAAAATATGATTCCACCAGTCCTTATCTACATGTTCTTCTAAATTTTCAATTGGACCTAAACAAGTTGAAGTTTTAGATTTTTTAGTTTCAATCCATTCAGAATTCATTTTTTTAAAATATTCCTTAATTTTTTTTTATTTAATTGATTAAAAATTATTAAAAATATTTAAATGTTATCATTGATATCAAATATTGATCATGACAATTTAGTTAACTTATGAAAATATAATTTTTTATTAAGAATATTGAAAAAATATGCTTAAAAATTTATTATAAATTTACATTTTGTTGAGTAAAAATGGCTGATAAAAAAAACTCGAATAATTTTATTGGATTCAGACTTTCTCAAAAGCTTTTAAATAAGTTGGATTTGTTTTCAGAACAGATTAATAAATCGCGTGGCATGTTGGCAAAAGAAGCCTTAAGGGAATGGATAAATTTTGAGCTTTTAAATCAAACTAATGATATGATAATTGTATCAAAATCATTATTAATTGAACTTTTTAATTCACAAATTGAAACTGATTTAAAGAAATATGCTGAAATTAATTCCGATTTGATTGCTGATATTATGAGATTTTCAATTGCGGAGCCAATGAACAAAAAGAGTATAAAAGATTATAATAAATTCTTTACAGATTTCTTTGGAAAGAAAGGATTGAAATGGTTTAATACTTTAGATGTTAAGAAAAAATCAGATTTAATTATATTAAGAGGATTACATGATTTAGATGAAAACTTCTCTATATTTTTTATTCACTTTTTTAAAAACATAATAAAAAACCACTTTAATTTAGCTTTTAAAGTCAAGACAGAAAAGATGTCTCCAAACCTTATATATCTAGAATTTGTTCTAGATTAATAGTTATTTAATAAACTCTTTTGAAAGTATTAAATTCTTACATAATTTTTCTAATCATAAATGCAAGCGCTATTTTTCTATATTTTATATCAAATTGATACTTTTATTAATTTGAAAAATAAACAATTTATTATCAGAATTTATAATTTTAACTTTTAAAATTTTCAAATTAAAATTAGGTAGAAAGTAATGAAAAAACCAAAAGTTATCAAAACTCCACCAAATAAGGAAGAGCTCGCAAATCGTTTAGAAAAGGTGAGAGCCTTAATGGGAAAAGAGCAATTAGATTATTTTGTTTGCTTTGACCCTGTAAATATTTATTACTTGACGAATTTTGCCTTTTATGTTCACGAACGCCCATTTATCTTAATTATATGTAATAAAGGCTCGCTAAAAATGGTGGTGCCTTTGCTTGAAGTGGCACATATTAGAGACAGAGTAGTCCCCGAATTGGAATTAATTGAATATAATGAATTTCCAGCTCCAGAAGGTAAAAATTGGTATGATAAGTATCAAAAAATCTTTAATACCAATGCTATAATTGGAATTGAACCTAGTATGCCTATGGAAATATTTCAAAAAACACCTGGAAAAAAAGTTGTGTCAGAGATAATTGAGGAAGTTAGACTTATAAAAAGTGATTATGAAATTGGAAGACTTGTTTATGCGAGTAAGATCGTCAGTAGAGGTCATCAAAAATTATTGAAATTATGTAAGCCGGATGTAGCAGAATTTGCCCTATATCAAGAAGCAACCTCTGCTATGACCTCTAAAATTATAATGGATATTCCTAATGCTAATTTTAAGGCTATTGAAACAACAGCAGCGGTATGGCCACCCAGTATCTCTCATGAACCTCATCTAGTTCCAAATATCTTTGCTAAAATGGAGGAAGGTGGACCTCATGTGTCGATTGTGCAGGCGAGAGTAGATGGATATGGTGCAGAGGTAGAACGGACATTCTTTTTAAATTCTGTTCCAGATAAAGCGAGAAAACCATTTGAAATAATAATGAATGCTCGGAATTTAGCGTATGAATTATTAAAACCAGGTATAATAATGAGTGAGATAGACAAAAAAGTGAAAAATTTCCTTAATAAAAACGGATACAGTGATTATATACTTCATAGAACTGGTCATGGATTTGGAGTGACTTCTCATGAAGCACCATATATAGCAGAAGGATATGATAGGGTATTGGAACCAAATATGGTTGTGAGCATTGAGCCAGGTATATACATTCCAGGAATTGGAGGATTCCGACATTCTGATACGGTATTAATAACTAAAGATGGATATATAAAACTAACTATAGCACCAGAAGCATTAGAAGAACTTACTTTAAAAAGAAATTAGGGGAATATAAAAATAGTCATAATTATTCTATTACTTCTGAAATCTCATCCAGATCTTTCCTTGGGGGCGGATTTGGAACTTTTTTCCTTAAATAGCCGAAAGGAAGGATTGTTAAAAGAAAATCATCTTTATTAATTCCAATTATTTCTTTTGCTTTTTCTCTGTCCATGCTTCCAATCCAACAAGTTCCAATATTTAACACCCATGCCATCAACATCATATTCATTGAAGCTAAACTTGTATCTTGAATATACCAATTTGGATTATCATGAACAAATCCGATAATTGCAACAACAACCGGTGCTTCTCTAACAAATTTACCATAAATTGCAGTCTTTGCTAATTTATTAATGATTTCTTTATTTTTAATTACTATAAACTTCCAAGTTTGTTTATTTGACGCAGTGGGCGCCCATTGTCCCGCCTCTAATATCATATTTAGCTCTTTATCTGATATCATCTCGTCTTTGAAACATCGGATGGTTCTCCTCTCTTTTAATATTTTTAAAAATTCTTCTGGTTCAACCAATTTTATCACCTAATTTATTATGGTTATTTAATATATATCATAATTATAAATAATTTTCAAATAAAATATAAAGGACATTCATCTAATAAAATACAACCACTATTCAAAGAATCTTCAATATCTTAAGATTCTTTTACTTTAAGTTTATTAAGAAGCTCTTATAAATCACAATTTTTTATATATAGAAAGGTTTAAAAAAAAACCTTTAATTTCTTAATTATTAGATTCTTCTTAAATAAATTAGATCTTATGAATGCTTCCAAATTAAAATCAAAATTTCCAGAATCTGAAAGAAAGGAATTACGAAGAAAATATCATAAATTTGAGAGAATTATTAGAAAAAACTACACAACAAAAGAACCTCATACCAGTTATTTATATGGATTTCTTTCTCTTATCTATGACGGAATCACTTCTATAACAGAATTAAAGTCTAAAATGCGTAAGTTTTTTATATCTACTACAAGTCAATTAGTAGTGGAGGAACAAGATGTTATGGAATTCATAAAAACCGCAAAAGATAAGAATCTAATAATAGTTGATCCCAATTCTGTTAAATTATCGGACGAGGGAGAAAAGCTTGTGGAATTGACATATTTACAAACTACCCAGATAACCCATTATATGAGGAGATTATTATCTGAAAAAGCAGTTTTAATTCTAACCACCATTTGCTTGGTTATTTTATCATCATTAAAAATTTTCATTGGCTTCCAATTATCATCTCAAGGGCTTATATCGGAAGGATTTGAGAACTTATCAGACTTTATTAAAATAATAATTATTTTTCTAATTGGAATAAAACTAGGAAAGGATAAAATTGCCAGCGTTTTAATCATTTTAACTATGTTTATTACTGGAGGTATAATGATATGGTCAAGTATAGAAGCATTGTTTAATTTAACGCCTATTTTTCCAACTGTTCAAGCTTTTTTAATAAGTTTTTTATCCATAGTATTAAATTGGGGATTAATGTGGGCAAAAGGTGTAGTAGGTCGAACGTCTGGAAATTTATCACTCTTAAGTGATTCAAAGGATTCTCAATTAAATGTAATGATTTCTATAGGAGTGATCATTGGATTAATATTTTCTATTTTTAAGTATTATTTTGTTGATGCTCTTGTTGGATTGATTATTGCTGTTATAATCTTTAAAGAGGGTATAGAATTTTTGTGGGGATTGAGAAAAATGGAAGAGAAAGAGTTTGATATTAGTGATATTAAAGTATATGGTGATAATTTATATAAAAATCGATTAACAGGCTATATCTTGGCAAGCATAAGAAGAGAAAGAATAATAAGAAGTGAGTTATTAGAAAATTTTAAACAAGGATTATCACTAGGACGTGTATATTATCAAGGATTTGCCGATTTTTTCTATAAGGATTTAGGGCCCAAAATTGCAGAAAAATATCTAAATAAATTAATTAAAGATAAATATATTAAAGAAGAAAATGGAGAATTATCGCTTACTCTTAAGGGTTTAAAAGCATTTTATGAAGCAAAAGCAAAAGAATATCAATCTAGGGCAAAAGATATTTATTATAAGAGAAAACCTCGAATGGGAGCAATTTATTGTATTATAATCCTAATTATATTAATATTTTTAATCGTGTTTGCTAACGATATTAATTTGTGGTTTCAGAGTTTCTGAATTTCAAATTTTTTATTTAATATAAAATAGATATTTTTATAATATAAGAGAATTGCTATAATGTTTATAGTGACTATTATTAGACATGAATGATAGAAAAAAGATAAATACGAGCATAAGCTCCAAATGGAAGCCTATTGAAGATCAGATAAAAACTTGCTGGAGTGGTGATATTAATCCTGAAAACCCACTTCCTGAATACCCTAGGCCTCAAATGAAACGCAAAGCATGGCTAAATTTGAACGGTTTGTGGGATTATGCTATATACCCAAAAGTGGAAAGTGAAGTTAAAAATTATGACGGTAAAATCCTTGTTCCATTTCCCATCGAATCTGCTTTATCTGGAGTAAAAAAGAAATTAAAACCGAAATATAGATTGTATTATAGAAGATTCTTTCGCGTGCCTAAAGATTGGGAAAATAAACTTCTATTGCTACATTTTGGAGCTGTTGATTGGCAAGCAAGCGTATGGATAAATAAGAAAAAATTGGGGGTTCATAAAGGGGGATATACACCATTTTCTTTTGAAATCTCTAAATATATTGATTATGAAAAAGATAATGAATTAATTGTAAAAGTCTGGGATCCTACGGATACGGGAGAACAAGAACGTGGTAAACAGGCTTTAAAACCTAAAATTATTTGGTATACTGCAGTTTCGGGCATTTGGCAGACGGTTTGGCTTGAACCAGTTCGCAGAATCTATATTAGCAATATCAAAATAAAACCCAATATTGATGAGGAAACACTAAATCTATCGATTTCAATTAACAATGAATTAGCAAAGTGTATGATCCAAGTTGATATAAAAGAAGATGATAAAATAGTTGCTTCCCTTTCGAGTATTAATAAAGATATTCTTTTAAAGATTCCTTCTCCAAAATTATGGAGCCCAGAAAGTCCATTTCTTTATGATCTAAAAATAATACTCAAAAAAAATAATGAGACTTTAGATAAGAT
Organism: Promethearchaeota archaeon; assembly: GCA_016839555.1. Lineage (GTDB taxonomy): Archaea > Asgardarchaeota > Lokiarchaeia > Sigyniarchaeales > SOKP01 > TEKIR-8. The sequence goes on along the minus strand of JAEOUA010000003.1, from coordinate 210,869 downwards.
AGAATCCTATTTTGGGATGAGAAAAATAAGCCTTGGAAAGGAAATAAATGGAATTAAAACTATTGAGCTCAACAACGAAAAAATATTTCAATACGGTACATTGGATCAAGGATATTGGCCTGATGGACTTTATACGGCCCCCACCGATGAAGGTCTACGCTTTGATATTGAAATTACTAAAGACCTCGGATTTAACATGATTCGAAAGCATGTGAAGGTAGAACCTGCCCGCTGGTATTATCATTGTGATAAGATTGGGATGTTAGTCTGGCAGGACATGCCAAATGGTGGGGTTAATTATATAAGCGATCTACCTCCGAATATTAATAATTTAAAAGAATCCCGAGGAGAAAAAAGTAAAGAATATTATTATAACGAGCTTAAATCTATTATAAAGAATCTCTTTAATTTTCCATCCATTATTACTTGGGTTCCTTTTAATGAAGGATGGGGTCAATTTGATACAGAAAACATAGTAAATCTAATAAAAAACTTAGATTCTTCAAGACTTATAGACGCAGCAAGTGGTTGGTTTGATTTCGGTGTAGGAGATATCATTGATCAACATAGTTATCCAAATCCCATAATGCCCCCGATTGAAAAAATTGGGTTTCGTGCTGCCGTAATAGGTGAATTTGGAGGTCTAGGTTTGGAGTTTGAAAATCATATGTGGGAGATTAAAAATAAATTTGTGTATAGGAAAATTCGCACTCGTGATAAATTAATGAAAAGATATAAAAAATTAATTGATAAACTTAAACCATTAATCGAACAAGGATTGAGCGCTGCTATTTATACTCAAATCACTGATGTTGAGGGAGAAGTAAACGGCATATTAACTTATGATCGTGAAATACTTAAAATGTTTAGGAAATATCTGAGGGAACTAAATAAAAGCTTATATAAATTTAGCTAATTACTTTCAATAAACTAAAGACTATTTTAAATAGTATTATTAATTATTAAAAAATAATTTTAATAGATTGTTTAATTAAGAAAGGCAGGTATTTTTTATGATAAAAAAATTTGTAGAAGAGATTTTTGACCAGTATGGGCTTACAGAGGATGAACTAGCAATTTATGAGGTTTATTGTCGGGTTCCCCGAGCCACGGTAGGGGAAGTCTATTTATTTTTTAAATATGGTAAAAAGAATGAAATTAAATATGAAACTGTTATCACTATTACAGAAAAATTGGTAGAAAGTGGATTTTTAAAGGAAATAGAAGGTATAGTAAAAAGATATATACCTCTTGAGCCTTACTTTGAATTATACAGTTCACAATCGGAAAATTTACGAAAAAATCTTACAAAACTAAAAGGGCAAGTAACAAAGGATAAATCCAATCAATTTAAAACCTTAGAAGAAATAGAAAAAAAAAGTATTGAGGAATTTACTGATGCATTAAGTTCTCAGAGCAAGATATTCATTAAAGAAACCGATATGAAAAATCAAAGTAAAGAAAAAAGAATAATAAAAGCAAAAGATAAATTTACTGCGACTGGTGAAGATTTTCAAAAAGACGTTCAGGAGATCTTGGATACCTTAAATACTGATTTAAAATCTCTATCCGGATCTTTTAAAGAACAAAACGAAAATAAAATAAAAACATCTAAAGATGATATTAAACGCCTAATGTCTGAATTATTGAGTGATTTCAATAATAAATTAGAGGATCTGGAAATAGAGCTTAAAAAAGAACTGGATGAACATTATGAACGACATAAAACGACTGCGGGAGAGCTCCAACCAAAAATGAATCTTATTCTTGAAAAATATTTCGAAAGAATGGACAAAATTGTAGTTGATTTAAAGAATAAGATTTCTAATTTACTTTATAATCACATAAATAATTTGAAAAATACAACTGAGAATTTAAAAAACAGTTTAAAATCAACTTTTGATGAAAAAAATGAAACTGTTGTTAATGAAATTACTAGATTTAAGGAAACCACAAGCCAATTAATTGATAATCTTTTACAATACTCTGATTTATATACAGACCTTTCCAAAGATCTTTCCAGTAGATTCTCTGCATTCAAAGCTTTATTGGGAGGAAAACATGAAGAATATAAAGAAAAGTATGAGCAAGTGAAAAAAGAGATCTTGGAACTTTCCAAACCTTTAAAAGAGGATTTTGTGAAAACCAGTGATGAGTTCATACAAATAAATAAAGAAACCACAGATAGAATAAAATTAGAGTTGACAGGAATAATTACAACCGAAAATAACGCTTTAGCGACGGAAACAGCTGATCTTAACCAAAAAGCTGAAAGCACCATTGATATTCAATTGGAACATTTAGCTTCTGAGCTCTCTAAAGAAATTGAAAAAACTCTCAATTCTGGTATTGAAGATTGTTCAGACACAACAGTAAAACTAAGTGATTTAATAGAAAAAACTATTAGTGAACATAATGACCAATACAATCAGGCAATCAACTTACACAAAGAAGACATATTAAGGCATTATACTGATTATAATCAAGATGTTCAGAAAAAAAATGATTCTTGGGTCTTAAGTATTGATAATAAATTTAGCAATGTCAAAAATAGTATATCTGATAAAATTAATAATCATATAAGCTCCTGGGAAGAAGAATCAACCGAATTAAATTCTAACTTAACAACCTTATTGGAAAATCATATAAGTAACTGTGAAGAAAGTACTAAAACTCTGCAAGACAGTCTTACAAATACCTCAAAAAATACCATCCAAAAGATAAAAAATACTATAAATGATTGGATCTCAAAATTTCAAAATTATATTCATGATACAAATGAGACTGCGAAATCTAATGAACAAAAATTAATGGATATTTTTAATGCATCAAAAGAAATACCCGAAATATCAGAAATCACTACTTGGCATACTTTAGGAAGGGAAACACTAATATCAGCAATGGTAGACGCTATATTTCAAGCAAAATCATCGCTTATGATTATAACTCCAATAGTTGTGCCTGAAATCTTACAAGAAATTTCCAGAAAACTCGCAGAAGACAAATCCATAAACATTACTATAATCTGCCACTGGGATATGACAAAATTCAAGGAAGAAATGAGAAAATTAAGAGGTGGAAATGTAATCTTCCGTCACCTTCCTAAAGAGGGAAGATTTTATGCTATTTCACGTGATGACGAGGAGGTAATTCTCTGTCCTTCCTCAGAAAAGGAACAAGAATTAATAAGTATTATAAGCAATCAAGAGGAATACGCCCGAATTTTTTCTCAATTCATTTATTCCATCTATAAAAATAAAAGTAGACCCATACAACAATAAATTATGATAATTAATAAAAATTAGATATTAATTAATGAAGAATGAGTAAAAATTAGTTAAACAAAAATAATTTTTAATCTTTTTCCTTTAAAGCTTTTTCCAGAGCTTCTCTGTCGTCGTCTTCAGTATGGATTCTCTTTAAATCTATGTCTGAATACCCTGGTAATATATTTATAATTCTTCGTGTTGAATTCTTTATGTCTTTAGAGCTGGTTATGAATCTCCCTACGATTAAAATATCAGCTCCCATTGATAGCGCATCACTTGCCGTTTCTGGTACTATTCCTCCCGCTACTGCTACTAATACTCTATCTCTCCCACTTGCTAACTCTTTATCTTTATATAGTTCTTTTATTTTTGGAACAAAGCCCCATCTTTTCTTTTGAGCCTCATTAGTCCCTTCTATTTTTGTTGATTGTTCAGCATCGATTCCACGATGTAGTATTACTACACGGGGAATTTGCTTTAATTTTTCGAGCTTTGCGACAGGATCTGGAACTTCCATCATGTCTATAATTCCATCAATCCCCATTCTTTCTGCTTCTAACAGAAATTTATCTATTGATGCTGCAGATGCTAATCCACTACACACTACAGCATCCGCTCCGGCATTAAATGCATCATCAACTTCGAGTTTTCCAACGTCTAGGGTCTTAAGATCTGCAACAATATATTTATTTGGGGCAGCTTCCCTTATTTTCTCAATTACTTCCATGCCATATTTTTTAAGAAAAGGAGTTCCAGCTTCTAGAATAATTCTATCACTTTTAGGTAGTTGTTTAACTACTTTAGTTTGATGTTCTAAAGAAGGATGATCGAGTGCAATTTGTAAATAGGGGGGTCTCCATAATTTTGGAGCTTTTATTCCTGCAACAGGATGTTTCGCTCTATCTTTATCATAAAAGATCTTTTCAATAGGAGGATAATTATTTAAAGCGCGCTTTAATGCAAGCTTTGTTGCGCCATAGTTATATTGATATATTTTTCTGTAATCTTTTGCTTCTGGATGAATAAATACATTAACTATTATTACCCACTCGTCTATTTTATTTAATGGAATTACTCCTTCTTCAACAGAATCAGCGACAGCTTTCGCAACTGCAGATTGGGCGGGTCCAAAAATTTTATTCGCCTCTTCCATTTTAGATATCGTGACCTTCGGAATGATAAGAGTTTGCGGTTTTGGTACCAAATTTGGTCTGATTACTGCTAAAAGAGAACCGTGACCCATAGAGGGCTGACTTAAACTCTGTGAAAAAGCATACCCCACAGGACCTGATTTTGAACCAATCATCACATCTAAGTGAGCTAAATCCGGAGCCTCGCCAATTAAAGCCTCTCCTATATAAAAATCCATTTTACTCGGCATAATTATTTGCTTTTTTTTTATTATTTTGATAGAATTCACATTATTATAATGTGATTAGAGTTTAATTATTTCAAATGATATATTTTTCTAGTAATATATTAGTATTACATTATTAACAAGATAAAAAAGATATTATAATCTTTCTATCTCTGTATTAGAAAATTAATTATTATTTTAGAAATTATTCTAAAATCTACTTCAATTTTCTGCTATAATTCTAATCAAATAAAAAAATATGTAATTTTCAATAAAATAATTTTGAAAATTAAAAAGTTCTCGTTGAATTATTATTGATCTTTTTATCCTTTCCCTTTTTCTTGTAAAAACCCTTCTCGTATCATGACTTCCATTGAAACCCTGTTACTTGGGCCATCTCCTCTGGCCACAAAAAGTCCGACATTTTCACCAACCGCATCTTTTAATTCAGCAATATCTTTATATGCGAAACCTGGACAGAGGAGGATTGACTGAATTCCCTCATCTCTAACAAATTTTTTTGATACTTCAATTGCTTGCTCCTGGTTTTTGACCACTACCACAAAGAGCTTATAGAGATTAGGTGTTTCAATAACACATCTATGCTTTTCTGCCTCTCCATCAGGTGCATGTGCAAGAAATAGTGCTTTAAAAGCTATAATTATCACCTCTTATTGTTTTAAACATTATTATAATGTGATTAGAATTTATTTATTTTATAATTTAATTTTTTAGTCTTAAATTGTTTTAAAAGAAACCTAAAAAAAATGGAATTAATAATAAAAATTATAATAAAAAAGGATATTTTAAAAACTTGAACTAGTTGTTCTTTCCTTCGGCATTAAAGAATAGATCCACATGGCAAATTCTCTTGGATTTCTCGACTGCATAATGACTCTTCCCGGTCCTTTAAGTTGAGTGATCACCCCCTCACCGGATAAAAACGTAGACTTTAAATTTCCCACACGCTTTATATCAAAAGTAACAGAATCTTCCATAGCAACAAGATGCCCATTATCGCAATTGAATATTTGACCTGGAGCTAATGTTATTTCAAAAAAGGCGCCATTTGCTCCAATAAATAAATCACCTGAGCTATCTAGAGAATCTATAAGCAAATAAAAGGCACGCTCTCCTGCGAATAAACCCCTTTTTAATCCTAAAAATTCTGTTTCAGTATTAAAATGAATTGAACTTGCAATAAAAGACCCACTAAATAATATCCATTTCTTACCTGGTTCCATCGGAATATGCATTAAATCACCCAAGAATGCGGGAGCTAATCCTAAATACCCATCTCCTTTTGCCGTGAAAGTGTTCAAGAAAAAAGTTTCACCAGCTAGTACTCTTTTAAGTGATTTTAAAAATCCTTTGCTTGCTTTTTTTGTTGCAATTTCCAGCGCGGGATTGAAATATATCATTGAGCCCCCTTCACATTGGATTTGTTGCCCCCTTTTCAAATGGATTCTCAAATAGGAAAATGTGGGACTTTCCAATATATCATATTCAAATTCTTTTCCTTTTACCATTCGATCTCACTATTTTTTTATATTTATTTTTCTTATTTCTTTTTCATAATTTTATTATTTGAATTATTTAAATATCTTTGTAAAAAAATTAAATTGAGAAAAAATAATAGAAGGAAATTAATAGAGAATGAAGATCTTATTTGTATTAGTATTTTTATTGATAATGGTTTTCTATTTCTTTTGCTTCTTTTCTCATCTTTTCTAGTTGCACCCTTTTAAGATCCTTAGTTTCAAATATCAGATGATTACAATCATATTTGGAAAAATCACTTTCAAAAATTTTTATTTGAAAAGCACTACTATCTTCCCAAAGCTTAGAACCAGGATAAGGAGTGGCCATAAAATAATTGATGATATCTTCTTTAATTAAAGGTAAATTTTTAATGTAATCGATAGTTTTTTGAAAGGTTTTTTGAGTTTCGCCGGGGAGTCCTAATATAAAATATGCTTGAATAGGAATGTTAAATTTTTTTAAATTTTCAATTCCTTTCTTTATCCTTTCAGGATTTTGATATTTAAAATTTTGTTTCAAGACTTTTTCGCTAGCAGATTCTATTCCTGTGGCTATAACCATACAACCCGCCTCTTTTAATAATCTAGCGTCATCATAAGAAATTTTATCAATACGCAGCTCACAACCCCAAGGCAAATTGAATTCCTTTCTTTTTAATATATTACAAAACTCTTGGAAGATTTGGTTATTTAGATTTATATTATCATAGAAATTGATAAATTTGTAAGTAAATGATGATTTGATATCTCTTAATTCGGCAATTAGCGAATTTATCGATTTTATTCTTGTGGTCTTGAATAATCTCTGTCTTGAGCAGAAAGAACATTCATTTGGACACCCCCGGTTTACAATTACATTGGCCACGGTATAAGCATAATTTACTGGAGATAATTTATATCTTGCAGGTAGAGGTAAGTTATCTAAATTAATTATTTTTGGTTGAATGCCTGTATAGATATATTTTCCCTTAGAATTAATATAAGCAATATCTTTAATATTGTTAATCTTTTGTTTTAAACCTCCGAAATTTGAACTGTTTAAATTATGAGTAAGAAGTAATTTAACTAGCTTTAAAAAATTATCTTCTGCCTCTCCTATACAAATAATATCAATAATATTTTCATTCTGAAAATCCATTTTTAATATTTTTTCATAAAGAAAGGATACATGGGCGCCCCCCATAATTATGAATTTTTCAGGAAATTGATTCTTTATAATAGAGGCGATTTGTAAAGCATTATTAAATGTGTTTGTTAGTGAAGTGATGCCAATTATTTGGTGGCTGGTAGCGCTTTCTATTATAATATCTTTTCTCTGGTTTTTGCCTAATTTCATGAATTGCTCAAGATCCAAGATTTCAACATCAATATTATTGCTATCCAATACTGCAGCGAGATATAGCAACCCCATATTAGGTTCTCTGAAAAAATCACTATTTATCTCCGTTGGTTTTGAGGTTTTTGGATTAATAAGCAGAACCATTTTATTATCATAAAAATTGATAGAAAATTATACTATCAACGAGTTCTTTTTTCTATAGAGTCTCTAATATTAAAGAATTGATTTTTGATAAACATAATTATTAGAATTAATAAAATTAATAAAATTTAAACAATTTTAAACAATAATTATACATCATCTCGGTAAGAAATTATTATGTCAGAAAAAACCGTGTATAAATTAAACATTTCTGCGCCCGATGGACGTTCTAAAAAGATTATAATAGATGATAGAAGATTTGGTAGTATAGAGGGAATGCGTATCGGAGAAACAGTGAAGGGCGGCTTAGTTGGATTTCCTAATTATGAATTCATAATAACTGGTGGTTCAGACTCCAGTGGATTTCCTATGGTAAAAGAGATACAAGGGCCTGTGAAAAAGAAAATTTTAGTTTCTAAGAAGCGTGTAGGATATAAACCGAAAAGAAAAGGGCAAAAAAGAAGAAAAATGGTGCGCGGAAACGAAATAACTGCGAATATGACTCTAGTAAATCTTAAAATCATTAAAGAGGGAGAAAGCGAACTTTTTGAAAGTAGCAAGGAATAGAATAAAAAATAATATCAAAAAATTTAAGTGAAACAATAATGCCAAGAAGGAACATTTGTAGTTTTTGCCAATACGACATCCCAATAGGACGTGGTATTATGTATGTTAGAAAGGATGGAACAATACTTCATTTTTGTTCGAAAAAATGCAGAAATGCAATGTTAGAGCAAAAGAAAAATCCTCGAAAAACCAGATGGACCAAAGTTTATGGCCAAGAATAAAAATTTAAAGAAAAAGCATATTTATATTCTATTTATAAGAGAGTTTAAAGCAATTTACTTTATTAAATAATTGTCTATAAGAGTTTATCATTATTAGATAAACCACTAGTTTAAAGACCAAATAAATTTCTTAATCCATCAGTATCATCAACCAGATAATCGGGTTCTTCTTCTAAAAGTGCTTCTTTTTCAGCTAAACCGCTTGCGACACAAACCATTGTTGTTCCTGCCGCTTTACCTGCTTTTACATCTGTTTGCATATCCCCTATAAAAATAGTTTCGCTTGGCTTGACGTTCCAATCATTCATTATTTTAATTAATCCTTCTGGATCAGGTTTAACGTTCGATACTTCATTAAATCCAACTATCGTGGGAAAGTAATTCGCTAAATTAAATCTTTCTAAGATTTCTTCAGCATAACTACTTTTATTGTTCGTTAATATTGCCAATTTTAAGTTCTGTTTAGATAATTTCTCAATTAATTCCTCTATACCACTAAATAAACCAGCATCTTCTCTATATTTGTTAAATTGATTAAAAAGGAAAAGTGCAATTCGTAATTTTTTAAAATAGGATAATCCTTCAAGAAAATCAAGCTTAAGTAGATTATATGAATCTAAAATAGATTTTGGAACTGGTTTATATTGCAGTTCCTCAATCAAATGGGCAATTTCTTGTAATATACTATCAATATTTACTTTTAAATTATATTTCTCAATAATATCATCAACAGCTTTTCTGATAGCATCATTTATATCATAAATTACTCCATCTAAATCAAAAATAACGCCTTTATATGTGTCCAAAGTAATTTTTTCCATCCTATCCAAAATAAATGTTTAAATTAATTTTAATTATTTTATTTTTCTTTTATTATATTGATACTTAAACGAAAAAAGTAGTATTTTAAAATTCATCAATATAGTTGATTTAGTTTTAAAATAGAGATTATGAATGAAAACCAAAAAAAAGATGAAGATAATCGTCAAGATGATGATTACCAAGAATATCTAAGTGAATTAGAGGATCTAAAATCAGACTTTTCTGATTTAGAAGATTTAGATTTAGACGAAATAGAGGCAATGAAAGAGGCTATTGAACAAGTAAAACAAGCTGAGGAATCATACATTGAGGAGGATACGGATAAAAAACGTCCTAAGAGCCTAAGTCCACTTGAGGAGAAAGAAGAATTGATGATGGATTTTTCGGATATCGGAAAAATGGATCTAGATGAGCTTATTGAAATGAAGAAGGCAATTGATATAGTTAAAGAAGAGGAAACTCTCTCCACCGAACAAAAACCTGTTTCAAAAACTTCTTCAGCGGTTTCAGATGAGTTAGAAAAGAAAATTGAGGAAGAATTAAAAAAGAAGAAGGAAAAAGAAAAGAAGAAGGTTATTACGGAAGAGGATTTTTTAAATTATGTAAAACAGAAGCGTGATAAAATTTGGTATCATGCGCTTTATTTTTTAACCTTCGAGGTTCAAGATCACACAGCAAGTAAATCTTTTTTATATGATATACTTAAAGATGATACCAGCAAATCAGCTTTAAATCCGATTCCACAGAATCAATTCTATTTTGGATTAGGTTATCTCTTGCGATTAAAAATGAATAATAGTCAAGTTATTCGTTATTTACCCGGAGGAAACTTCAAAATTAATATTGATGTAGAGAAACTTGAAAATATTCTACAAAAAGCAGGAAAACCAATTTTGACTAAGCCTTCTATTGAAGAGGGAAAAAAGAAGCAAATGTTTCGCGAGTTCTTAAAAGATGATTTTTCAGACATATAGAATATCAGCTTTAAATAATTTAAAATATAAGCAATATTCGCGAATCTTCAGATAATTGAGCTGCATTTCTTTTTATAAAACTCAAAAAATATAAAAATTCAAAAGAGTGAGCATTATTTCATTCTGATATCACTTAAAATTATAAAAAAAATAATAATTAATATAGTTGGATTCTTAAATTTATCTAAATGATTCAAATTCATTTCTTTAAACTTTATTAATCAATATAAAAATATTGAAAAAAATGGGTGAATATGTAATGAATGAAATAAAAACCGTAGCTGTTATAGGCATAGGTTTTATGGGAAAACAAATAATAAATCAGGTTGTGCTTTATGACTATAACATACGAATATATGATATTAATCCCGAAGGTCTTGATAAAACTGGAAGATCCCTAAATAGAAAAAAGAAAGTAAAAAATATATATGGGAAAATAACTGATCATGAAAATCTTTCCGAAGCTGTCGCAGATGCTGATCTTATCATTGAAGCTGTTCCAGAAAAATTAGAATTAAAAAGAGAAGTTTTTTCTAAAATAGATAAAGCTGCTCCACCTCATGCAATTATAGCAACAAATAGCTCGTCAATACCCGTTTCTAAAATTGAAGATGCGGTCGAAAGAAAAGACAAGGTATTAAATATCCATTTCTATATACCAAAAACAATTCCCATGGCTGATATAATGAGAGGATCACAAACTAGTGATGAAACTTTCGAGAAAGGAAAAAAATGGATTGAAAGCATTGAATTAGAGCCATTACTTGTAAAAAAAGAATGTCTAGGATTTGTTTTTAATAGGATCTGGAGAGCTGTTAAGAAAGAATGTTTGGAGATCTGGGCAGGTGGTTATACTGATATCGAAACAGTGGATAAAGCTTGGAAAATTTATACTGGTATGGGTCTTGGACCTTTCCAATTAATGGATGGTGTTGGTCTAGATGTAGTATATGATATTGAGATGTCATATTATAAAGAAAGTGGCGATCCTAAAGATTTGCCGCCTCAGGCTCTTAAAGATAAAATAGATAAAGGAGAATTGGGATTAAAAACGCAGAAAGGTTTCTACACTTATTAAATCTCTTTTTTTTTAGTTTTTTTCAAATTTTCTATATGAGAGTTTCTGTACATCTAAAATTTAATAATTTGAAAATTTTCCTCTTTTTGGAGGTAAAGTAACAAACTTTATTTGAAATAAAAGGATTTCACGAATATTTAGATAATTCCTTTCCCTCCCTTAGTATATAAAGCAAAAAATCTCTATATATCATAATATAATAATTTTTAAGGGTGATTTTTTGCTCACATCAGAGAAATTTATATGTTTAGAATGTGATAAAGAATTTCATAATAAATTGCATTTAGCTATTTGTCCAGAGTGTTTAGAAAAAGAAAAAGAAAAATATGCTAAAGGGATTCCGTCAAAATATGAGACAGTCAATATGTACCTCAAATCTAAAATAATTAAATAAGTATCTCTATTCTAAATCTCGTTTATTTTCTTTTTAATAGAATTTTAATTCGATTATTTTTTTTATAAAAAAATCCCAAGATTATTTAGTTTAAGCATACTATTTTATATAAGATGGAGGAAAAACCTTCTCTTCTAATAATCGGTAATTCAAATGTTGGGAAAAGTACTATTGCAAAATTACTTTTGCCTAATCCTAGTCAATATAAGGGGAAAATAGGGAAAACCCCAGGAAGTACCTTATTAATCAAACCGATTACCCAAAAGCAGATGTCGTATCAAATTGTTGATTTACCTGGTTTCGGGTATATGAAAAAGGAAAGTCGGCGTCGACAGGAGCATATTAAACAACAATTAGTTTCCCATATTGAAAATTACCATGATAAGTATTTTTTTGGCTTAGTGGTGCTCAATGTATTGCGAATTGAAGATGAATTGGGAAAATATTTCTATGAGAAACAAAAAACAATTCCACTAAGCTTTGAGATGATTACTTTTTTACTAGAATTTGCTATTCCTATTCTTATCTTAATTAATAAAATTGATAAGATTTCTAATTTTGATGAAATACGAATAATTAAGTTTTTTATTGATTCAGCAAGAAGATATGGATTTAATATTGTCCATTTGGATCATTTCAATTATGATTATCAAGTCCAATTACCATATTTAAAGTTCTCGGGATTGAAAAAAACTAATTTGGGTAAATTAAAAAAAATAATTAATTTCTTTTTCACAAATTACTATAAATAAAAATAGTATTTGGATAATTTTAGAAAAAATTGATTTTCCATTATTTTTAACTTTTTCTATATTCTCTATTATTTTTGAACTTAATTTGTGCTTTAAATGTTTCTAACAAAATATTTGATAAATCCATATAAAAGATTTAATCTAGGCACTTTATTCTTATATTTCCTATAATCCTCTCCAAATTTCTTAATCAAATTCGTATCTAAGTGAAAAGTTTCTACATAAATTAATAAACACGCAATACCACCTAATAAAATCATAATCCTATATTGAGACATTAATATTAGTGAAAAACTTAGTAAAATCCAAGAAAGCCAATATGGATGACGAATTATTCCATAAATCCCCTTATCTATCAATTTGCTACTCTCAAAAAATCTCTTTCCTTCTTTTACTTCGCCGTATATTTTCAAGGCAATTCTCGGAAGCGCACCGATAATGAGAAATAATACTAAAACTGCCCAACCAAACTATGATATTATCTTATATTGATAATAATTATAGAATAAGAACACTAAGACCATTTGGGCAATCATAATAGGCCAATAAATACTTGAATATATACAATCTTTCCAGGAAAATTTTCTGTCCGAAGCTTCATTATTTTTTAGTATTTTATCATCCTTATTAACTTCATTCAATTTTTTTTATGCCTCATTTCTATTTTTTAAAATTTTTTTGGTTTGAATAAGTATAAGCAAAAATTATAAATGCTATTTGAATTCCTAATATTATAGACCATAAAAAGACCAAGTCCCATGAAAATACCATATTTCCCATAAGAGTTCCCAATGATGATGAGAAACTCCAAGTCAGTGGCCATAAGACAATAATATTTTTGATAAAATGAAAAATAATCGCAAATATTAAGCCCCAAAAAAGAAGAATTAGTAAATTTTCAAAATAAAATGTTCCGATATGATATGCCATAAAGCTGAGACCCGTTAGCAGGATACCAGGGATAATTCCAAATGCCTTTTCGTATCGCAATTGAAGCCAGCAATATACAAAAAATGGTTCCCATAAAATAATTCCATTGTAGACTAAATGGGCGATACCATTTTCAATCTGACTAATTTGAAGAATCACTGGAAATGCCGTAAAAATAGAAAAGCCTATGGAAATAACAATATTTAATAATATGCGATCTTTACTAATTCCGAGCTCTGAAAGGGATTCACCCCTATGGAAAACGATCCACCACGTTGGAAATAACACATTAAGTACCAAATTAGTAAGAATTCCAAATATTAGAAAAGGAATTACAGTATTATTACTTAAACTCAATAAATTAGTGGTGCTAAAATACAAAATTATCATCAGAATCTCTGTAAAAATAGCAATATAGGTATCTTTATTTGGAGAAAACATGAACAATTTGCTCCCCTTAGATTCTGGAACTTCTTTATTTTCCATTTGATGTTATATACTTCTTTTTTTTATAATATATCTTTAAAACTTGGTTCTTTTAGTCTCTTTTGATAAAATAATAAATTATACCTAAAATTGGATTCAATCTAGGTACTTTCGCTTTATATTCCTCATATTCCTTTCCAAATTTCTCAATTAAGCTTTTATCTTCGCTATATGTCCACTGATATGTTAGAATTATAATAAGCACTGTCAAAATTAAACTAATCCATGATTGTGTGATGCATGTAATACTTATAGTTAATATAATACCTGCAAAATATTGCGGATGCCTCACAATAGCATATAATCCAGTTGTTACTATCTTTTGAGTATGTATATAACTTTTCCCTTTAGGAGCTTTACCTTTTCTTTTTAAAATGATCATTGGTAAAATCGCAAATATTATTGAGATCCCCCAAAGACCATACCCTATGTATTCTAAATATTTCAAATTCAATTCATTATTATAAATAAAAAGCAAAATGAATTGACCAATAAACGCGAGGGTAAAAATACTCGTTAGAATTATATCTAATGGGGAAAAATGCCACTTTTCTTCCTCATAATTTAAATTTTTATTATTTTCTTTTCTCATAATAAATCTCAATTTATAAGCGTGTTATAATAAATAATAATTAAATTTAAATATTTAAATTTAACTATTTAAATTAGAATAAAAAAAATAATTATAAAAATAAATCTGAAAATAATTTTATGGCAAAAAATAGACCTCTCGAAGTATTTATTTTGGGAGTTTTTAACACCTATCAAAAACCCATGAGTGGATATGAATTAATCAAAGTATCAATAGACTGGAGATTTGATCATTATATTGAAGCATCCTCAAACGCTTCTTTTTATTATACACTTAAAAAATTTAAAAAAAAGGGATTTATAGAAGAAATAGGATCTGAACAAGACGAAAATCGCCCTGAAAAAACCATTTACAAATTGCTCCCAAAAGGAAGAGAAGAATTCTTTAAGCAGATGAAATATTATTTAAATAATTTACAAGAATTTTATTTCAATATCGATGCTATAACTCCTTTCATTCTTTTATATGGATTTTTCAGAGGGAAGAAAGAATTAATAGAATCTAATGAACATCAAATTCGAGAAAGAACAAAATTATTTAAAAAAATTGAAGAAGGAAAAAAATATGTTGAGTCTAATATTTTATTTGACCTAAATCCTTTTACAATTTTAGCTCTGGAACATTATGAATTACATAATGAAGCAGAAATTAAGTGGTTAGAGAAATTTCAAAATATGGTAAGAGAGATTGATTTCAAAAAAAATATAAGCGAAATCCCAAAAAGATTGTATACTCAAAAAAAAGATAATTAATATGATCTGAATCTTTCACTATATTAGAGATTTTAGATGAAACATGTAATTTTAATTTGTGACGGTGCGGCAGATTGGCCGATTGAAGAATTGGAGAATAAAACAATATTTGAAGCAACAGATACACCATCACTGGATTATCTCGCAACTCATGGTAAAATGGGATTACTAAGGACAATTCCCGCGGGGATGAACCCTTCGAGTGATGTTGCGAATATGACCATAATCGGGTATAATCCTCAAAAGGATTTAACAGGGCGAGGCCCCTTAGAAGCGTTAAGCGCTGGTGTTCCCTTAAGTGAGACTGATATTGCCTTCAGATGTAATCTTATTACAATTCAAAATTCTATTATAGAAGATTATTCCGCAGGACACATATCTACCGAAGAATCCACAACTCTCATAAAATATCTTCAAAATAAGTTATCAGATGAAGGCGTTGATTTTTTTCCGGGCGTTCAATACCGTCATATTTTACGTTTGAATGGAACAATATACACAGAAAAAATACTAACTACTCCCCCTCATGATATATTAGGTGAAAATTTTAAGAAAAATCTACCAATTCCAAATAGTTTTGATGATGAGAAAGCAAAGCTAACTGCGCAATTATTAGTCGAATTAATCGAGAGGAGTAGACCTTTATTACTTGATCATGAGATAAATAAAGTAAGGAAAAAGAAAGGAAAAAACATAGCAACAAATATATGGCCGTGGAGTGGAGGGAAAAAGCCAAAAATAGAACCGTTTAAAATTAAATACGGCTTGGAAGGTTCTGTGATCTCTGCGGTCGATCTAATCTTTGGATTGGGCATCGCTGCGGGTTTAGAACCCATTCATGTTAAGGGAGCGACAGGTTTACCTAATACGAATTACAAAGGAAAAGTTACTGCTGCTCTAGAAGAATTGAAAAAGAAAGATTTTGTGTACCTTCATGTGGAAGCCATAGATGAGATGGGACATACGGGAAATCCGAAGAAAAAGAGTGTGGCTCTAAAGGACTTTGATAGAAAAATTGTAAAGCCTTTTATTAAAGCAGAAAAAATATTTAATAATCAATTGAAAATTTGTGTACTCCCAGACCATCCAACCCCCTGTGCAATTCGGACACATTCAAGCGATCCTGTTCCATTTGCGATTTATAATCCAATGAATGAACGGGTGAATAATCAGAAAAGAATCTTCTCTGAAAGATCCGGAAAAAAGGGAGAACTGGGTTTAATTGAAAGCGGAGAAGAATTTATGAAGATTTTTTTAGAGAAAATATTAAATTTAGTAAACAATAGATATTAGGGTTTTTTTATTTTTGGATCCTTGTTTTCATCCCAATTAACCGCAAATAAAAAATCTCTACTTGGAATATTCGTATATATTAATGGAAATCCGCTTTTTTCTTGAAATAATTTGGCAATTTCTTCCAAATATTCATAGTTAGGAAAATAATATTGAACTGGGTGTTTACTTTTTAGGCGTTGGTTTATTAATAAAGCTTTCGCTTGTAATGTAAATCCCTTAATTTCAAAAAAGTTTGAATTTGCCTTATCAATTAATTTTATATAGTCTTCAATAAATTGTTCTTTTATATTTAGATTCCTTACAGCAGTTAATCTTATTAATGTTCTCGTAGGAAGTGAATCAACTAAATCAAGAGTATTTTTAATTTTATCCCAACCATTTTTAATCATTGGGCGACAAGTTTTTTTGTATATTTCTTCATTAGGTGCTGGAAGAGTTATATATAATTGGGAAGGTAGTGGGTTCAAGGATTCTATTTTATCTGGACATGTACCATTAGTTACAATAAATGTGGTCATTTGTCTTTTTTTAAATTCATATACTAAACCAGATAATTTAGGATAAAGTAAAGGCTCCCCATCAAGTGATATTGCCGCATGGTTAGGATATAAAGCTTCTGAATGTGCCCTCATAATATCATTTGGAGAAGTTAATTCTCGGTTCATTAAAAGCTCTAAATCCTCTCTTGAATTCAATGATTTCCTTATTTCTTGATCTAATTTAAGAAAATTCATTGAATTGTCTGTAGGTCTTATAAAATCTTGGTTTTTTAATAGGTTTAAGGCTCGCTGTATTTTATTTTTACTAATATGAATATATTTTGATAATGAGTTTATATTATGGGGTCCTTCATTATTCAGCATTGAACACATAATGTCGAGCATTACTTCGTAGTTCTCTAAGTATCTTCTTAGAGGTAAATGGTTTTTAATAATATTTCGCTGATGTCTTATCATTTCATCAACTAGTTCTTTTGGTTCATCTGGTTTAACTGAGAAATCGCTCCCGATTGATCCATTTTCAATATCTCTCCAACAAAAAACACATTGATGATTACAAAACGGTAAGGAAGGAGTATTTTGAAGACATCTGTGGCTTTCTATACCAAATACCCCCTTGTAACAATTTCTATTATCTCTTCCCGTTAAAAGTCTTTGTTCTAACCAATGACAAGGCTTTATAGCGGAATGTTTATTATTACCTATTATCCTATAATTACTTTTGATATATGATTCAACGAATTCATTGGATATTCCATTATGATTAAAAAAAGTATTATTCATTATACCCACGAGTTAATTTAAACTCTTTTTACTGACTCTCCATTATTTTATTAAAAATTTTGAGAGATAATTTAAATTAATTATTAAGAATTATAAGTCTTATAATAATTAGATACTTACTTATAAAATATAATCAAGAGTTTAATATGATAAATAAAATTAAAAGAGACCTAATTAATTTAGGACTCAAATTTATTGACAACGATGAAAAAATTACCCGTATTTTCTTAGAAACTGCCCCATCTAATGTTAATGAAATAGTGATCCTCCCTACGACTAAATTGGTAATGAAAAAAGTTGTTAACAAATTAGATAATAAAAATAAAAAAGGCTATGTCTACAACGGACTGCTTAATGGAGTACGAGTTAGTGTAATTCGCAGTCACATGGGATGTCCCAATATGGCAATAATGATGGAGTGTTTAAAAAGAACGAAAGCAAATAAAATTCTAAGAATAGATTTTTGTGGGGGAATTCCTGGATTAAAAAATAATGTGAATATAGGTGATGTGATAATTCCTAAATTAGCATACTGTGGAGATGGGACATCTCCTGAATACATTTTAACCAATACAAGCTTATCGACTCAATTAAAATCTATTGAAAATCCCCGTGGAAAATTTCAAAATCTCATTGCTGGCAATCAAATCATATATATCTCAAAACCAAACGAAGCGTTGAGTAATGTATTGTATAATCAAGGAAAGTCTTTATATGAATCTAAAATTAAAATGGTGGATTTATGGACCATAGATGCTTTGTTCTGTGAAACTCAAGAATTTTTAAGAACAATGAAATCAATCGAAGTTGAAGCAATTGATATGGAGTCCTCAATTTTATTTTTATTAGGCGCATTATATAACCTTAAAACGTGTGCTATATTAGGATTCTCAGATTTACCGGGAACAGAATATGATTTCCTAAATTCCAATGAGATTCACTCTGAGATGGAGCCAGGAATTGATCGAGCTATAAAAATTCTAATTAATTCTCTAGCGGATATTAAAAATATCTAAGAAATAACATTTTTTATATTCATATCTTTTTAATTTACTGATTAATTCATAAAAAAAGTATTATGAATAATTTAAATAAAGATTATATAAATTAAATTAATTAAACTCTATAATCCGTTGAGAAGGTTAGAGAAATTTGGTTCCTTAAATATTTCGTTATATTTCTTTAGAAGATCAACATTTACCAAGTGCATTTTTTTCCCTTCTTTATTCTTAATGGTTTTGATAATATCTAAATTTTTCAATTTCTTCAAATGATAATTTATGGTTCCAGGATATACATCCAAAGTTTCAGAAATTTCGGTAATGGAAACCGTTTCTTCATTGAAAAATTCTTCGATAATTTGAGGAATTAATGGATTAAAGAAAAGGGCTTTATATTCATCAAAATTTTCATCAACTTCTTTTACAAAATAATGCAATCGTCTTCCTATTTTTTTTGATCTTATTAATTCGAAATTCTCTAAAGTCATAACATGCTTCAAGAAGGGAGTTCGCGTGATCCCAAGTTCTTCTTCTATTTTTTCATCTCTTCCGTGTACTCCAGGATATTTCCGTATGAATTCTAATACAGCCGCTAATTTTTCATTTTTTAATACTTCTAACTTAGTTCGTCGTTCATTAGTGACAATCCAATTCTTATCTTCTAAGCTTCTTATTGCTAAAAAGATATCTTCTTTACTGTATCCCTTATTATAAGCAAGTTTTGATATGCATGTAGCATATAGTTTCTCAATAATAGGATATTTTTGGATTTGGGTTTGAGTTTTGATTTCAAACTCCGTATCGAATCTTTTTAATTTTAAAACTTCTTTAGCAATTTCTAATACATCTTTTTCGATTTCGGATAATTTTTCAACAGGAGGTTCCACTTTTTTAGCTGCTTTTTTCAACTGTAATGGAGTAAAGTCATTTACCCTGAATGAGCTATCCTTTAATATTGATTCCTCTTCTTTTTCCTTAGTATCTTTACGTTTTTCGAGGGACATTTGAAATCAAATCATTATGCAAATTTTTCTAAAAATTGAATAAATTGTTCTTGTTCTTGAGTATCCATATATTTTAATTGATCTACTAATTTTTCGAAATGCTCGGGTTTTACATTTTTAAGATTTTTTATCCGGTCGATTAATTGTTGTGGGATTTCTTCTTTATATAGATAGATTAGAGCATTAATATATTTTATTTGTTGTTCCTTACTGAGAAAAGCTAGCTCTTTTAGAATTTCTTTCCTTTCATTTTTCGATATATCTAAATCTTTTATTTTTTCTCTAATTTCTTTAGAGAGCAAAGTAAAAATCTTTGAAAAATATTCTTTTACCAATTTTTTATCTTTTTTATTTTTAACAGGTAAAAGAGATTCATGGAGCTTTAATTCTAGTTCTTCTTCTTTTTTTTCTTCACTTATTCCTTCTATTTCTTCATCCTTTATTTTAATAATTTCTTCTTTAATTTCTTCAGATATATCTTGTTTCTCAATTTGTGCAGTAAAAGGAGGTTGTGAAACTGGTTTTTCAATTATTTTTTTTTCTCTAAACTCTTCTTTTCCCTCTTCGAGTTTTTCTTTCTCTTCTGTTCTTTCCGTAAAAGGAATCGGAGGAAGTTCTATTTGAGGTTCTTTTTCTTCTATTTTTAGCTTAGAGACCTCTTCTCTTTCTTTGACAATTATTGGTTTTTCTTCATATTCTTCTGGAGTTATAATCCGCAACATTATCAATAAAGCTCCTTCTAAAAGCATAAATATTCCTGCACCATAGAACATAACGGCTAAGATACCTAATATTATTAATGATATGCCATGTTTGGTATCAAATTTCTGTCTATAATAGATTTTGTGGGTTATCAAAGAATTTATGATAAGACTAATAAGAGCCATAGAAAAGAATATGCAAAAAGCAATAAAATAAGGAAAAGCGATAGAAATATGTGGTAAGTTTTTTATATATGTCAAAACTGGTATTTCATTCACTTTAATTCTTCCGCTATAAAAGCCGTTAAAAACTAATACTATTATAATATAACCTGCTTTTGAAGAGAAATTACAAAAAGAATTTTTCATTGATAATCCCTTTTTGTAAAAACTTCGTTCCTCGTTATTTTCATTTAGAAATACATAAATTATTATTAATACACCTTTTATCAATATGAGAACCCCTAATCCGAAAGTAATACATCCTAATATACCCATACAAAATGCATCCAATACAACATCATTATGTTTACCTTCTTTGATTTTTTTTGAAATAAATCTATTATCATAAATAGCAATACTTAATGCAGCTATACCAGCAGTAAAATGTCTTATAAAAAGAATAGTAAATTGTTCAGGATTGGCAAAACATTCAGAGATTAATATTAATGACACAATCCCAAAAATTAAGATTGGAATATAAGCAAATTTATTAAATACTTTAATTGTTCCATTTAATTTGGAGTGATCTATTTCTTTTCGTTCTCTTTCTTTTTTAGCTTTCTTCTCTTTCTCTTTTTTGGAAACTCGTTTTCTTTCAGATGGTTCTTTTATTGGCTTGAATTCTTTTTGTAAAAGTTCAGAACTCTCAAGAGTGAATGGAGCACCACACTTTTCGCAAAATACTTGTATATTATTTTCAATTAATAGACCCAATTCTTCATTAAAAATATTACCACATTCCGAACAGATATATTTTTTTCGAGTCATTTTTTACAACAATTTATTCCTATAATTTAATTTTATTATATGATTTATATTTTTTTTCTATTTAGTTTCTTTTTTTCATAGCATTTTCAATAGAACTTCAATTTTGCTACTTATTATTGTAGTAATTTATTACAATAAATTAAAGAATATTAAGCTCTATAAAAAAATTGGAGTCCAATTATTATTTTAGGTCAATTGAAGAGTTGATTGAATTTTTGATACTTCTATTTTTCTAATTCTAATATTTCCAACCAATTGATAGATTCTGTGGTTGGATGAAGCATATGATCGTCATCAACAATATTATATTCTAAATTATTAAATAATGCTTCTGCTCGAGGTTTAGTTTTTTTGATTGGGATAACTCTATCATTTTTTCCATGAAATACTATTATCGGCACATTTACTTTTTCATATTTAGAGGGATCTAATTCTGGTACAGCTAGAAAAGGTGCTAGTAAAATTAATTTGTATACTTTTCTCGGATATTTTAAGCAATATAAAGTAGCCATCAAACCACCAAAAGAGGAACCTATTATTCTCCAATGCTCTCCTTTTTCTAGAATCCCAATCAATTCTCCCATTCGATCTTTCAATAATTCTTGGTAAGAAAATTCCGGAGAATATGGCCGAAAATCAGGAGTTAAAATAGCAGGGATTCGCTCTCGGAATAAATTTCCCTTAAATCCATGTCCTGATGATTCCAAACCATGAATAAAAATAATATTTTTATTAGTCATCGAAATTTCTCTTATGGAAATTATATTTACTCTTTTCTTCTTTTTTCATCTGTCTCCTATTCCCAATAAACATTAATAGGCCTACGATGGAAAAATAAAAGATTATTAGTATTATCATAAGTAAATAATATTCTTGAGTAAAGGTAAGTATATATAAAGCAGATCCAATAATAAATCCCGTAAATAATCTAGATTCGGTAGAGCTTTTTCGTAACCCTAATGTTTGGGTTCCCCAATCAATTATACCCGGAATTGGGAGGACAATGCAAAAAATCACTGCTACTTCGGGACTTATTATGAAGGGATAAACTTTTTCGACAACATCGAAAATGAAACTCATCATTAACCCACCAATTATTACACCTGAACATCTAGAGCAAAAAAATATATATGTTCTGCCAAATTTAAAATAAAAAGTATGATCACTCTGAGTTATGGGATGATGAGTAAGCGCAATATTATAGATGAACTTTTCTTTATTAGCAAGCCCTTTATCATATATCAATAGAAGAAATGGAACAATATATACTATTGTAAGTTGTGCTTGGAGAAAAAATTTAAATCCAAAGTATAACAAAATAGATACGAGCGTTAAGCTTGAGGATAAGAGAACTTTGAATATTATAACTATAAAGCTAATGATAATTGAAGAAATGAATAATATTAAAAAGGTGTAGAATATTTTTAATTTATTTTTATATTTTAATGGTTCATATTTATATATTCCTGATAAGATTCCTAATAAGGCTACAATAATACACCAATCAATATGAATAAACTCGTAATTTACAATTTGGTATAAATATTCACCAAAAAAGCCTGTAATACCTCCTTGATAAGGGCCAGCTAAAAATGAAAAAAAAACAAATATAAGTAAAGTTATATTAAATTGGAAAGAAAAATGTGCTTCATTAACGAATGGAGTCGATATCGAACCACATCCTTCCGAAGTATAGAAATATATAATAAGAATAATAGCCCCAGTAAACAAGGGCAAAAAGATCTTTCGAAGGTTTATAGATCTTTTTTTAAACCCCGCTCTTTTGCTATTATTTTTATATGTATTATTAGTTGTATAAATCTTCATTGAAATTTTTTTTAAATAAATATTCCATAAATGTTAAGAGGTGAGTTCTTAAAAAAATAAGTGCACTTAATTATAAACTACATTTAAGCTTTTTATTAATTCTTTCTTGGTCTGTTCAAATCCTTTTCTTAAAATTTTGATGATAATTCCTTTTCCTGTAGGCACATCCAATATATCGGGGCTATTTTCTACAATTTTTATCCCTTCATCGTGATAGTCTAATTGTCTAGAAAGAGCATCGTAAGCTTCTTGCTTTGTTTTAAATGCTGCTCTTGTTAAATCATCATATTCCTTGGCATCATCTTGGACCTTTAAAAATTTTATAGCACCCTCTACTTGAGTGATAAAACATTGTTTTGTTATTTGCCGTAATTTGTTGAAATCCTTGTGCTCTTTTTTACATCTGAGATAGGTTTGATCGCCTTTTAAATAATCTTGAAAATGGTTTTCAATTACTTCATCAAAATTGGCTTCGGCTCCATTTTGAACTAAATTTTTACCTAAATCCAATACGAGTTTTATCTGTTTGCGAGTCCCAGTACGTGCATCTTTGTCGCACCAATAGTTATAAAAAGCTTTAACGACTGGCTTAACCACAAAATTTAAAACACCCGCATCTAACTCAGAATCTATTAATTCTTTTCCGAATTCAAGAGCATTCTCCATTTGGGTAAGCATCTTCTCTTTTAATATGTTATAATTTCGTTCGACGTAATCCATTTTTAATACCTTATTATTAATATAATCACGTTTTATTCATAAATTATATTATATAAAATCCATAATAAGAAAAAAATTTTGGTAAAATTACATTTATCTTAAAAATTTAAAAGCCAATCTTTTATTTCATTTCTATAAATTTAGAAATTTCTTTTATTCTTAATCTAAGAGTGACTTCTGTTATATTAGAGCACGAACATATCTCTTTTTGAGTTCTATTTTCATTATTATCTTTTGAAGTCATATAGAGAACTGCTGCGGCAATTCCTTTGGGGTCTTTTCCGCTAGGAATAAATCCATTTCTTTTTGCTTTTTCAATTAATTTTATGGCCTCATGGCGACACTTCATAGATAATTTTAATTGGTCATTAAATTTATCAATATAATCAATAGAATTGAAATGGTGTATTTTTAGATTTAATTCAGGTAAAATTTTTAATAAAATCAATTGATAATTTTTTAATACTTTTTTTTCTGAAACTTGAGCAACCTCGGTAATTTCTGACAAAGTACGGGGTATTCCATGTATTTTTACAGCACAAAAAATTGAGGCACATAATAATGTAATAATACTTCTCCCCATTGTTAATTTTTTCTTTACAGCTTCAGTGTAAATCCGGAGTGCATCTTTTGCAACTCTTTCTGGTAAGCCAATTTTCTTTTGAAATGTTTGAAGATGAGGCAAAGCCGTCCATAAATTTCTTTCAAAACTAGTAATTAAAGATCGATGAATTTTTGATAATCGATAAAATATCGATTTATATTTTGGATTAATTAAGTTTCCATGAGCATCTCGAGAACCCTTGATTATGGTTCGAGGGCCAATAGGAGAGTACACTATTTCAGAGATTTTCCTTTTATTAATTTCTTCTTGACTATATGCTCTTCTCGGAGAATTGTCGATTATTCTCGAAAATACTGCGCCACAATTTAAACACACATTAAAACCATCAGATTCTGATATTTTAGGATTATCACAACAACTTTCCCTAATATTATTTTTATGCAATTCTTTATGATCAGAATTCGATGGCATATAATCTAAATTTTATCTTAATTGATTTGAATAGAAAATTTTACTCAAATATATGATGATAAAATCATCTATTTAAATATTAATGTATTTTTGAAATCTCTACAAATTTCTTATTATCAAGGATTAGAGTAAGCTTGATTATGTTATTTTTTTTGCATTCAAAAATCTTAATTAATTAATATTAATTGAGAGAACAAAGTAAGATTACATCTTTAAAATAAATATATGAAAAGATTTATGATTACTCTTATTTATTCTTTAAAAAGTCTGTGATCTTCTTCTGATATTTATTAAAATCTAACCAGATTTTAAAAGAATTGGTGAGTCGGCCCGACCAAATCGCGTTAAGGGAGGGATTTTGAATATGAAATGTTTTAATATCATCATAGGAAAAATGATATTTTTTCATCTTTTTCCTCATTTTGATAATCCATTCGACAAATTTTTTATATAATCCATTATCAACGGGCGATAACGCTTTTGCTCGATGCGTATTTTCATAATAATTTACATCATCATGATTAAATCCTTTAAAAAATCTATAATTCTGATTATTCCAAAAGATATGAGATGTTGCTTCGTTAAATTTATAAATATTGCAATTCCATAATTTAACTTCTTCTAATGCTGGTAAACAAGTCAATATTTCAGGAATTTCAATTATTTGCTTATTTCCAGACAAATCAATAGTTTTTAATTTCTCTAGATCTTCAATTTCCTCAATATTAGAAATATTGTTATTTTTAAGCGATAAACGTTCTAATTCTGTTAGATTTTTTAAGGGTCTAACATTTTT
This sequence comes from Promethearchaeota archaeon, assembly GCA_016839555.1. Lineage (GTDB taxonomy): Archaea > Asgardarchaeota > Lokiarchaeia > Sigyniarchaeales > SOKP01 > TEKIR-8. Next base: position 185,000 of record JAEOUA010000003.1, on the reverse strand, counting down.
AATTAAATTATTATCTAAGTTTAGAATTCGTACATTCGAAAATTTTTCTATACCACTTAAATTTTGAATTAGATTATTGCTTAAATCTAAGTTTTTTATTTTTTCAAAATAATTAGTTAAGCCTTTTAATTTATTTATTTCTCCTATTTTTTTATGTTTTAAAATTAATTTTTCCTCCTCTTGAATTATGCCAATAACTTTATTATTATACTTTATGAAGTCATTTTCCTCGATATTGAAATATTCAAGATTTTCATTAATAAACTCTATTTCAGAAAAATTTTTTCTTGATTTGTAATTTTCATATACTAATTTAACAATCTTATCTTGATTCTGAGGAGAAACATTTTTTCTTATTTTTGAAAATATAAATGGAATATGATTGATCCCAATTTTTTCAAAGAACCTTTTCAATACATAAAATATTTCTCTTTCTGATGGTTGTTGACCACTTTCTAAAATTCGATTTAAAGAATTTGATGTTTGAGCGATAATAGGAATATCTAAATCATCAAAAATAGTTTCTAGTTCATAATTTTTTAAATACTTTAAGTATCCTTCTTCAAATAAATAGTTAATAACAGTGGGATGTTTACTAGTTATTCTTATAGCGATCTCTTCTTTAAACACTCTTTTTGCTATAGGATCACCCGCAAGCATGAGCTCTCTAAGTAATGGAAATGCTAAGTTTCTATGTAAGAGCCGAGTATCATAATCATTTTCTGCCCATGCTTCTATATTAGAACAATGCCCCCAAAATTCTACTTGGGGAGAAATTTGCCTCCTAATAGATTGATCTCTTTCCATTGATCGATCTAAAGTTTCTGCGGCCTCATCTATAGAATTAATGACATCATATTTTTCCACTTTATCAAGTTGAACATTCATTAGCAAGTACATACATTGACGAAACCGTTTATTTTTTACATAAATATAGGTTCTATCGCCTTCTAATTTTAATTTTAAATACTCATTGATTTTATATTCTTTTAATTCTCTGGAGTTCCTAAGAACTATCAAATTTATTATGAAAAAGACTGTTAAAGAAGTGAATATATAGATTAAACCTTTCATTTATAAAGCATCCCTTCTGATTATTAATAATGACGATTTAAGGAGGTAGCTCCTAAGATCTCATCTACCGAACGACAATTTTAGAAAAGATCAATTCCCATTTGATCTATTTCTTTGAAATTATTCCCTAGATTCTTTAAATTCAATAAAACTCAAATAATATTTTTCCTATGGATAAGAGAATTATCCACCCGCCTGAGTTGCCATAACAGTAATAACATCCTTTTTAGGATGAATTCCCGCTTTTGAAAAAGCCATGGTATCTGGTAAGACTTTTCCTTTGAAAATAAATTGAATTGCTAAAATAGGATTCAGTTTATATTCTTGTTGAACATTTTTTTTAACAGATTGAATAGTTTGATTTGGATCAATATCAATTTGCTTTATAGCTTGGTCAGGAGGCACCCCAGTTAATCTAAATCTATAATATACCATTTTTTTCATTAATGAATTTTAAATTGAGATTATTGTTGGTAATAAATCTCGTTTAATTTATTTAAAGGAGTAGATTTTTTTCATTCCAACAAAAACCAAAAAAAAAGAAAATGACAGAAATTTTTGAATTAAGGATTGTTATCTAAAAACTGCTTAATAATATCAATTATTTGTTTAGGAGCATCTTCTTGTAAAAAATGAGAGGCATTCTTAATCTTATGGGTTTCTATACCTGGGTAAATTTTATTCCACCAAGAAATTAATTTTTCTGGAAATATAGGATCTTTTACTCCCCAAATTAATATCTTTTTCTGCTCTTCTAAGCGCTCTAAATTATTACGTACAAATTTCATAATAGAAGCGCTTGGATGGGATTCACCTACAGGAATATCTTTAGGCCAGACAAACGCACCAATATAATATTTCTCACTTGGGAATGGTGCTTTATATGCTTCAATCATAGAATCAGTAATTTTATCTTTATTATAAATTCCTCCTTTTATTAGTCCACTTATATTCATTATGAACTGCTTATAAATCCCTTTTTCTTCGAGAGGTGCATACCAAGGTTTTCTTCCCTCTTTCATTACACCTATAGAGGTATTCATAATAATTAATCGTTTTATTTTTTCTGGATAATTTACCGCCAAACCAAATCCAATGGGACCACCCCAATCTTGAACAATTAGGGTTATATCTTTCAAATTCAAATTAAGTACTAATTCTTTTAAATTATCAATATGTTCTTGCATTACATAATTCTTATTTTGAGGAACATCGCTTTTCCCGAAACCCATTGCATCAGGAGCCACAACTCGATTTGTTTTTGAAAGTACTTTAATGAATTTCCTATAGAGATAACTCCAAGTAGGCATTCCATGCAAACATAAGATAGGTTCACCAACTCCTTCATCAACATAATGCATATTAAATCCATTTATATTTTTAAAATTTGGCTTAAAGGGAAAGGTTCCATCAAAGCTCTCGAATTTTATAAAATCTCTATTCATAATTTTTATAATAAATTTTGAGTTCTTATTTTACATTTATTTATTTAAATTATATTAAATCTTTATTATTTTGAAAAGTAAATAATTATAAATTTCTAAGAATCACATTCTTAATTAAATAAAAAAGAACTATTTCATAAAAAATGGCTAATCAAAATTTAAATAAATATATGCATAATTTTATCAAAGAAATCTGTGAAGAAATAGGACCAAGAGAGTCGGGAACAGAGGCTGAACTCTTAGCGGGAGATCGTATTGAAAGAGAATTGAAAAAATTCTGCGATAAAACTCATCAAGAGGAATATATTAGTAGCCCAACCGCATTTTTAGGAGGAATAAGATATGGTGCGTTTTTGGTTCTTGTTTCAATCATATTTTATTGGCTCTCATTGTTGATTGATTTAAATATTCTTAATCTACCTGAAATATATAGCATAATTTTTTTGTTAATCGATGTACTTTTGATTTCTATTACTATTAGCTATTTCATCTTGGAAGTTATGAGATATCATGAATCTTTTGATTTTCTCTTCCCCAATAAAACATCAAGGAATGTAATTGGCGTGATTGAACCTCAAAAAGAGATGAAGAATTCGATAATCTTCTCAGCTCACCACGATTCTGCCTATGAATTCAATATATTTTATTATTTAAAGCGATTCGGTGAAATTACAATCTTTATTGGATATTTAGGTGTTCTTCTTTTGTTTTTCGTTATAATCTTAAAATTAATATTAAATCTTTTCTCGATTTTTGCACTTGTATTATTTCTTATCTTTGGATTTATACTCATAGGACTTGTGCCAATCGTAGGAGCATATATGTTTTTCCATAGTTATAATAGCGTTTTAGGAGCTTTTGATAATCTTTCAGGTGTAAGTATTGTATTGGGAATTGGAAAACTATTATCAGAAAATAAAAAAGAAGGAAAATTCGTTCCAGAGCACACAAAGGTTACTTTGATTTCTTTTGCAGGAGAAGAAGCGGGACTGAGAGGAGCAAAACGATATATTAAGAAACATTATGATGAACTTAAAGAGGAAGACGCTAAAGTGGTTAATATAGATGGTATTAGTAAACCTGAAAGTACAGCAATTTTAAAAAGTGAACCATTAATAGGCGCTAAACATTCTGAAGAAATTTATAAGAAGCTAGAGACCATAGCAAAAAATCTAAAAATAGAGGATCCTATTGCTATATTACCCTTTGGTGCTACTGATGCCGCAGCATTTAGTAAAAAGAATATTTCAGCAACCTCGATTTCCGGACTTAAGTTAGTAAATGAATTAGTAAATTATTACCATACAAGATATGACACCCCAGAAGTAGTAGATCCTGAAGCTTTAGGATTAGTGGTTCAAATTTGTATGGAATATTTAAAAAGTGTAGATTCAAAAAAATAATATTTTAAAACCAATAAATCAGTTAACTAGAATAACTAATTTTAATTTTTTTTTTTATTTTTTAGGAAAATGGAAGTAGAGACTAATATAGAAGAAAAAATAAAAGCAAATAATGAAAAGTTTATTCAAAAGGATTTGTGTCCATTTCTTAAAATTCCAAGTTCTACACTAAACTCTGAAGGAATATCTACTGCTATTAATTATATTACTTCATATATTTCAGATTTTTCTGAAAGCATAGAAAAATTTCAAGGAGAAATTAATCCTGTGTTTTTGGCAAAGATTAAAGGTAATAATTCTTCACAATTACTAATTTATATGATGTATGATACTCAACCAATCAATAAAAGAGAGGATTGGATAGAGGAACCCTTTGGAGCAAGCATTAGAGAACTCCCTTCCCCTCTAAATCATTTGGGAAATTGTATCATTGCAAGGGGCGCGTATAATTCTAAAACACCTCTTATTTCCTTCTTAAATATCATAAAATTATTAAAAAAGGAAAATAAATTACCACTCTCCTTATTATTAGTATTCGATGGAGAAGAGGAAATAGGCTCTCCTACCCTTTTAAAATTACTTGAAGAAAATAAGGAACTATTTCGAAACTGTAAAGATGCCTATTATCCTGCTGTTAAACAAGATTTAGACGGAAAAGCGGTTTTAAAATTAGGATATAAAGGAATAGTATCATTAAAAATAAAAGTTCAGACTAGTAATTTGGAGGCACACTCTTCATACGCAAATATTATCCCTAATTCTCCTCAATATCTTATTGAATTTCTTGAAAAAATTTATTCTAAGAGAAAATTTAATATCGAATCATTAGCTAAAGCTTATGAATTATCTAAAGAAGAAATAGACTTAATTAATGCGCTTATTAAGAAAAAAATAATATCAAAAATTATACAAAAAGCAGGAATAGATCATGTTTCAATAGAAAAACCTGAAGAATTTTTATATGCATATTTATTCAAACCTACTTTTAATATTTCTACTCTTAAAGGGGGATATTTAAAAAAAGGAATTAAAAATTCGGTGCCAAATTCCGCACTCTCTAAAATAGATATTAGATTTGCTCATAATATTCTACCTCATATAATTTATAAAGAAATAGAAGAACAAGCCAAAAATTTCTTAAAAAATTTACCTATTAAAATAAGCATTAAAAAACGTTTAGGATATGGACCTTCTAGAGTAAAAAGAAATTCTGTACTGGTTAGAAGTTTGCTTAATACCTTTAAAGAGCTAAATGTGGAGCCTGAACTCTGGCCAATAAGTGCAGCTGCCTCCCCTTTAAGCAAAATTCAGAATGAATTAGGCATTAACTATGTTACTGGAGGTTTAGGGATTGGAGGAAATGCTCATGCAGCAAATGAATTCATTCAGCTTGACTCCATAATAAATGCAAGATTAGGATATTTTCATTTTTTAAATAATTATTATAAATTATTAATAGAATCCTTATAATTCTTGAAAAATGTAACGCAAATTTGAAATTGATTTATTTTAAATTTAAAATTCAAAATTTCAACTAATAAAATGAGAAATTTTTTTATATAAAACAATTTCATTCTAATTTTGAAAAATTAAGAAATTTTTCTTTATCTCAAAAGAAAATTATTTAAAATCAATTTTTCTTAATATCATTATAGGTATAAAAATATTTTTCTTAATTGAAATTATATAAGAATTACTCAAAAATAGCTAGGTGAGGATTAGTATTAACTTTAAGACTGATGCTCTTTTTAAAGTAATAATTTTCGGAGATGGTGGAGTAGGGAAAACCACTTTAGTGAAACGTTATATGTTGGGCTTTTACGACCTTTCTACAAAACTTACTATTGGCGCAGATTTTTTTGTTAAAAGACTTCGGATTAATGATATGAATGTTACATTACAAATTTGGGATTTCGGTGGAGAAGAACGCTTTCGCTTTCTTCTACCTCAATATGTTGCAGGCTCTTCAGGAGGAATTTTTATGTTCGATATTACAAGATATACAAGCTTAAAAAATTTTAATTCTTGGTTGGAAATATTTCGAGAGGAATATTCTAATCATGGGCACTCAAATAGTACCCTTCCGATTATAATGGTTGGCAGCAAAAAGGATTTGGAGGAAAATAGATCTGTAGAAAGAGATCATGCCAAAAAAATTGTTCAAAATCAAAAGTTATATAAATATAGAGAATGTTCCGCCAAAACTGGAGAAAATGTGGAAGAAATATTTGAAGATCTTGCCCTAGAATTATTAAGAAGGGTAGGAGTTGTGAAAACCGAAAATTCATGAAGAAATAAGAGAGTGAAATCGAATTTTCCCCTTATTAGCTAGTTTAAAGTGTAATTTGGGTAAATATAGTTAAGAATCAGAAATATAGACATTCATTCTAGAGGTATTATATTTTAAAGCTTTTTTTATATATTGAAATACATTTGATTGAAAATTCACCCTTATATGCTAATAATTAATTGGGTTTTATCAGAAATTCTTATTTTTTATTGTTATTTGATCTAAAATTTAATTTTAATTAATCTTTTCAATTAAATTAGTTATCGCTTCTTGGGTATATTTATAATCATTCCTATTTTCAAAATTTTTTTTTGAGTTTATATCATTTATTTTTAGTTAAGTTATAATTTAGTTTAAAAAATTTTAATATATAGTATTATTTATTTTTTTATTAAAGAAAATTATAAAATTTTTTATCTTAGTATAAATTAAAGGTTAATGAGAATAATTTAAGGGAGATATATATTAGGGTCCAGAACGACGCTCTGTTTAAAATCTGCATCTTCGGGGATGGTGGAGTCGGCAAAACATCCTTAGTTAAGCGCTATTTATTAGGAGTATTTGATGTTTCCACTACGCTAACGATAGGTGTAGATTTTTATGTAAAAAAATTACAAATTGAAAACATAAAAGTGACCCTGCAGCTCTGGGACTTTGGGGGTGAAGATCGATTTCGTTTTATTTTGCCTAAATATGTTTCTGGCTCATCTGGAGGAATATTTATGTATGATATCACACGATATTCCACCTTGAAAAATATAAAGGATTGGTTAGAGATTTTTAGAGAGGAATATACTTCTAGGAAGCAGCCAGGTGAGGCACTACCAATCATTATGGTTGGCGGTAAAAAAGATTTGGAAGATAAAAGATCCATACCAGGATATGAAGCAAAAAAATTTGTTCGAACTCAAAATTTATATGCATATGAAGAATGTTCTGCAAAAACGGGAGAGAATGTAGAGTTGATATTTGAAGAGCTTTCAAGAGAGTTATTGAGAAGAATTAATATGATTTAAGAAAAATATTCACTGGAGATATTTACTCATTAACATTTTTATTAAATGATTAATAAATAAAAATTAAATTTTGGGAAATAAAAATAGATTTATTTTCCCACTTATCTAAGAACTATTTAAATTCTTTTTATAAATTGAAGTTTTTTTTGAATCTAGTTTATTACAAGAAGGATTCTTATAGTTTTATTATATTAATGATTTAAAATACTCTTTGCAGTTATTTCCTAAAAAATATGAAGATAACTCTCTTCTTCTTTTTTGTCGGATATTAGTGGCTATGAATATTTATTGGTTAATAATGATTTCGAAAAAATTTCAAAATAGTAGTAAACTCATAGATATTTTCAAAATTGATTATTACCTTATTAATAAGAAACAATTTTTATAAATTTAAAAATGGAATAAAGGTTCCATTAGGAAATTCTTAAAAAATTTTGATACTAGCGTGCTTTGGGAATAAAAATTTGAGAAGAGAGAAAAACATTAATATATTAATAATATAAAAAAAAATTTTTATTCACTTTAAACAAATTATATAAAAATATTATCTAAACTATTTAGAATTATATCTGGTATTAAATTTCTATCTACTTTTTTTGATAACAATGAATTTTTTTTAATATTCTCAACGTCCTCTAAAGTAGCTACTCCAGTTAACACTGCCACAGTAATGATGCCTGCTCTATTACCTGCAAGAATATCTGTATTTAATCTGTCTCCAAAAATACATGCAAATTCGGGTTCTGTATTTCTTTCTTCTAAAATTAAATTAATTCCAAAAGGATTTGGTTTACCAAAAATCTTTATCGGCTTCTGAGAGGTGCATGTTTCTACAGCATTCACCATAACCCCCGCACCAGGCATTAGTCTCTCTGCTACTGGTAAGGTTGTATCCGAATTCGTAGCATAAAACAATGCATTTCCATCTAAAATACATCTCTGTGCAATTGATAACTTATTATAATTAAAATCTCTATCAAGTCCAACAATTACAAAATCAACAACTTCAAAATTATCTCTCTCTGTAAGGATTGTATGCCCCTTCGCTTCAAGCTCTTTCTTTAGACCTATTTCTCCAATTATAAATATTTTTGCTTTTTGTTTTAATTTTGTGATTTCTGTGGCGGTTATTGACGCGCTTGTATAAAAATCATTGATATTACTAGAAATGTTATACTTTTTTAATTTTTTTACATACATTTCACGTGTAGCAGTTGAATTATTTGAATTATAAACGACTTGTATTGAAAGATTATTTAATCTTTTGATAATTTGATCAACATTGGGAATTAATTTGTTGCCCCTATACACAACACCATCTAAATCAAAAATGGCTAATTTCAATCTCTTTAAATCATCAATTAAAGCAGTCATATGTGGATTTAGATTATTTTTTTAAAATAAAATATAATATTCAATTAAATTTTTTTAAAATGACCATCCGATGGGAATTTGTATAATCCAATATAAAATTGTAATTCCTAAAGGTATAAATATCGGATTTAATATATTATCTGAAATATGAAGAGATAAATAATCGATTAATAAGAAGATTAAAGTACCAATAATTGCATAAATCGGGCCCACAATTATTAAGCAAAATGCAAACGCGCTTCCCGTCCCTGCAATAAAACCTTCTACTGTTTTTTTTTGCCCACCGCGGCAATTAACACTTTTATCGCCCCATATTCTCCCCACTAAGGCTGCTAATGCATCAGAAAAACAACTACAGCTCAGACCAGCTATATATGATAAAATATCGATTATACCCATTAAAAATAAAATATAGCCAAAAATTGCACCTGTAATTAAATAGATTTGCGGTCCAACCGCTTCATATTCTTCATTTCTAAGGGTGGAACGTGTTAAGAAGTGAAAAATGGAATATTCTGGGCCCAAAAGCACTCGTATTAAGTCTGAATTGATCATAAAAAAAAAAGCTCCCAATAACCCAAGTGTTATAATTGCATTAATCGCGTCAATACCATCAAACGGATAGGGATAATTGCTGATATCACCCCATAACACATTATATATTGGTTTGGTCCAATGAATAAAAACATATATTCCTTTATTTGCTAATAAAGTAAGAGGAGGAATACAATAACAGCCAAAATACCCCACTATAAAGATAAGCCCAGTTAAATGAAAGCTTTTACGAATTATTTCCATCTTAATTGGGATTTCATCTTTATATGTCTCCTTTCTCCGTATTTTCTTAATAAAAAGTTCGATTTTTGATAATTCTTGATCAGAATGAGTTGCCTCCTTAAAATCCGTACTATGTGAAACCTTTCTTACCAGAAGACCGAAGGACGCAAAAATAATAAAAATAACCCCAATCCACCAAACCATAAATCCATCATAAGGATAAGTAAAAAGACCAACAAAAGAATTATAAAATGCAAAAAAAACCCATGAAATGCCACATATCAATGTAGAAACGCTTCCATAAATGTTTTTTCTCTTTCCTTTGTTTACATTAATTCCTCGAATTCCTATATAAATCATTATAGATGCGACAATATATAAAATTAGTACCAAAGCTATCTCATATAAAGCGGCAACTAGATTCCAATAATCCATAATATTAAAATGTAAAATTAAAATTAATATACAGAAAGTTACTTTCAAAAAAAATTCTATCATAAATTAAAATAGATATATTTTATCTTTGGATGAAAATTTTTTTAATTTTAGACGTGAGATTTTTATCTTGAAACGATATATAAAAATAAAAAAAAATAAAAAATAAATATTACTATAACTATAAATACTATAAAATTAATCATAATCTTGAGTTTAATTTTAAATAAAATTGTTTGGAGAATATTATGGAAGAAAGTACTGGAGAGACCTTAGATAGCATCCTCAAAAGTCTTTTAGCCTCGATACCAGAAGTAAAAGCAGCAGCAATTGTCTCTGTTGAGGGTCTGCCAATCGCCTCAGCTCTACCTCAAGGAATTGACGAGACTAGAATAGCTGCTATGACTGCAGCTATTTTATCCCTTGGCGAGAGAGCAGCGCACGAGATGCAAAAAGGCGACCTTGAGCAAATAATGGTGAAGGGAAATGATGGAATATTATTGGTCTTAGAGGCAGGACCTAATGCAGTTTTAACTGTTTCTACGACAAAAGATGTCAGATTAGGTCTAATTTTTCTAGATTGTAAAAGAACAACAGAAAAAATAGCCGAACTTATTTAATTTACCTCTTCTTATTTTTACCTTATTAATCGTCTTTCAATTGGGTAAAATACTCAAATATTTCTTTCCAATTACTTACTTTCTTTATATTAAAACAGGTTTTAACCATTCGATTCCAAGGCTGTTCATATAAGAGGAGAGTTGAGTTTTTAACATTTTTTATTGCATCTGCTAAAAAAGGATTGTCATCTATGTAAATATCATATTTTAGCTGAAGTTTAATATCCTTAGGAGTATCATCTACTAGAATTAATTTATCATAGTGCCTTCCTTTTTCAATTCCATGAACTGAAAGTTCCTTTTCAAGTTGTGGTCTAAATTTTTTGGTTCTTGCTGATACAATATCTATTTTATTATCTTTGTTCAATTTTTCAAGAATTTGAGGGGCATTTTGATCTGTTAATGGAACATGGGCGGGGGTTTCATAAATTTCGCGAAAAATCGCAAAAGCATCTTCCCTTTCAATATTCCAATCAATAAAAAAATCCCATTGAATAACATGTTTTTTATTATAATCTGTTTTATATCTTTTATTAAATATCTTACAATATAATATCATTATATCAAATAAAACACCATCAACATCCACAGAAATTTTCATTATATGTTTATAAATCCCTTTGATTATCTTTTTCCATAATGTTAAAAAGAATGAACCGATAAAGATTTTGAGGTATTATTCTATAATGAAAAAAGGGGATTATTTATAAAAGAATGGATTTTATAAAAAATACAATTGCCACCAAACAAGCTAAATTAAACAAAGTTATTGAAATTAAAAAGAAAGTTTTAAATGGGGCAACCGGATTCGAGATATTATACGAAACTGAAAAAGATTATCAATTAATATATATTTTTGATAAAATTGAGAAATCAATACTAAAAGATTTGGGAGAGCATATGATTGTTGATAAAGATATGAAGGTGTTTGGAAATGAAATATTAAAGGCACTCAATGTGGAAATTCATTCCTTAGAGCAAGATCTTGAATATTTAAATTTTAAATTATATAAGTTGTCCAAAAAAAAAAACACAAAAACCTAAAAAGAAATAATTATTTTACAAAATAGTGAAATTTTGAAGATTTAGAACAATTTCTGTAATTTTTTGTTCAAAATCTATATTAAAAATAATAAAATCACAAAATATTAATTCTATAATTCCTTAACCAATTCATCTAAATTTTATTTCTTTATAAAAAAATTCTTTATAATTCTTTATAATAAGATGTTTAAGCTGATAAGTATTGAAGGGAAGATTGAAATCCCTCCATTTCTTTTCCATCAAGATAAAACCACATCAGCCAGAATCATTTTAAGTGAGGATTATGAAGGTGTTATCACTCGTGAATATGGTTTTATTATAGCTGTGGTGGATGTGATTTCTGTTTCTTCGGGGCAAATTATTCCTGGAAACGCCAATACTTTTCATGAAGTAAAATTTACGATTTTAACCTTCAAACCTACTGTATCAGAAATTGTAGAAGGAAATGTGGTGGAAATCGTAGATTTTGGTGCTTTTATTCGCTTAGGGCCATTAGATGGCCTTGTTCATGTGAGTCAAATATGTGATGATTACATCTCGTATGAACAAGTAGGGAATAGATTTATTGGAAAGGAAACAGGAAAAATATTAGAAGTGAATGATACTATAAGAGCGAAAGTGATAGCGGTATCTTTGGGAGGGGGCAGAAGTGGAAAGTTAGGGCTCTCTATGAGAAGCCCATTTTTAGGGAAAGAAGAGTGGATTAGCGAAGATATTGAGGACTTTTATGAAGAGAAAAAAACTAAAGGCGCTAAAAAAGATATAGCAGAAGAAAAAAGCTCTTAATTTTTAAGTATCCTTCTCTTTGGTTTCTTATATTCTGAAATAAATCTTTTAGTTTTTTGATTATAAAATATGTAATCTACCCTTTTTCAGGAATTAGAATCTGCATTTTTCAACAATTTATCCATCATTTTAATTTTTTGACGATATGCTTCAAATGCTTTCTTTCCATATTCATTTAATTTAGCAGTTGTTTGAGGTTTTTTACCTTTAAACTCCTTTTTTACATCTACAAATCCTTTTTCTTCCAACCTTTCCATATGAGATGATAAATTTCCCCAAGTAAGTCCTGTCTGGTTTTTCAAAAATACATAGTCTGCTTCCTCAATTACATATAATAAAGAGATAAGCCTTAAACGAGCTGATTGATGGATGAATTTATCTTCCTCACTAAATTTAGGTAATAAGATCTCCTCCGAATCCTTTTTTTCAGCCATTCTTATCTCCTTATTCGGAATTTTGTTCCACAATTGGATATTTTTTAAGAAATTTAATTAAATAATAGATTCCCCAGAAAATAATAACACCTCCTATGATTCCAAAACTCAGAATTGGGCTTAAAGGATAACCAAGTATATCAACAAACTCAATACTTGTATAGATCCCAATTCCAATTAAGAGAGCGATTAAATATAATCTTCTAAAGTCTAATAAATAGGCAACAATACTTAATGGTATAACTATTATTATTATAGTTAATATCAATAACCCTCCAATATCTACTATTTCAAGATTAGAAAGTAGAAAGATAATTACATTAATAATAAAAATAATAGATAAAAATATTAATAATTCCTTTTTCCTCCTCTGCCTTTTCAATCCGAACTTTACATATCCTATCCTTGGAACTGTTATTTTCTTTTTTCCTAGTATCAAAACAGCAATTGCTATAGAATAAACTAAAGGCAAGATAAATAACATGGATATAATAGAATCTAATCCAAATAATGTTCCTATGGTTGAGAGAGCCAATCCTAATATTATAATGCCTAAATAAATATCCCAAATACCATCCTGAAAAGTGGAGCGATATGCTTTTTTTTCAAGTTCCTTCAAATTGAGTTTTTCATCATTCAATTTATTCATTTCCTTCCATGAACTTCATTTCATAATTATTATCTCCAATCTTTTCATTACTCTTTCTATGTTGAGATGGATATGTATTTAAAAACTTATAAAACAAAATTACTCCCCATATTATAACACCAATACCCAATAAAACGAAAGAAAAAATACTACTCCAAGGATTTCCAAGAATTTCATCCAAAATCCCAAAAATAAAAAAACAAAAACCGCCCATAATTGCTATAAAATATAATCTTTTAAAATCCAAAAAATAAGCGACGATTATAAATGGAATTGAGACAAAACAAACTCCAATAATTAATAACACATATATTCCTTCTAAATCTATTAATTTGAATAGATTGTTTATAGTTAAAATAAGTACAATAATATTGATAACCACAAAAATAACTAAAAAAATCTTTAATCTAATTTTCTTTACTTTACGCTTTTCACTGAATTTTACATTCCCTAATCTCGGTGTTGTAATATATTTTTTTAATAGTTTAAGTAATATTACAGCAGAGATACTAATTATAATTTGAATAATAAATCCTATCAATATATTAGAAAAGGAAAATGTCCAAAGGATACCCAATCCTAAAAAAATCATTCCAAAAAATATATCCCATAAGCCATCTTCATAGGTAGATCTAAAAGCCTTTTTTTCCAGAGCTTTTAAATCTATATTTTCAACCATTTTTTTCACCTTTCAGTTTTCTATTCATTTTTATTTGCATTTTGTTTATTTATTTCATCGGATTTGTTTTTAATTTTGGTTAAGTTTGGATTATTATTACGTTCTAGTCGCAATCTAATAAGATATCCAAGGTTAAGAGCTGCTGACAACCCTGTAAATAAACCCACTAAGAAATCTATTATCCCGAAATCTGGACCAAATCTATCTAAAAAAATAGCAATAACCAAAGAAAACATTCCGATGGATATTAAAACTTCTTTTTTAATATTATTCCACATTTTTTTATACACCTCGTTTAAATTTAGATTTAGAATATTGATTATTTTTGATATTTAGTTCTTCTCTTTTTCTTATTAAAGTCGCTGATAAGATTAAGCATAGGGCAATTAAAGGAATATTCAGGCAAGAAATAAACCCTTGAAAGGTAATTGCCTCTCCATCTATGAATCTTATTAGATATGAGAGTGTGATGATTATTAAGAGTATTACCATTAATGCCCTAAATAGTCGAAATTCCAATTTTTTCATTTTTATATATCACTTCTAAATTTGAATTCAACTATCCTTTTTAATTTTCATTTTTATTTCATTCTTAGATATTAAAAAAATATATCCTAAATGTGATTAGAACTATTTATTAATAATATGTAGAATAATCTTTCTTATTACTTTATTATACAAAGTACTTTATTAAAAATAACAAATCAGCCATCATATATAAATATTACGAAGTACTCTGTGTGACCAAGCTTAAAAATATTCACTAGAATAGAAAGAAATTAAAGATTATGAAATATAAATATCATAAATGCATATTATCAAGACCAAGCCTTATTTCTGAGTTAAAATAGACATAATCTTAAAGCTTTCATTACGGAATTAATGAGTTCTACAAATAAATAAACAAATTTTCATAAAAAGAAATCTATATGTTGATTTCCTATTATTTTTCTTTATTTTTAACAATAAACTTACTAAGTCCTATATTATAAATCAAAAGCTAGGTATTAAATTAATACTATAAAAATTAAGATTTGATTTATGGCCAAATTTAATAAGATCTTATTACAAAGTTATATTCTTACGAATTGCAAGAGAAGATTATTTTTAGAATTGGGTCGAGATCATCCTGATTTATGGTTTAATCCACTAAGGCCAATCCCTTCAACTCCTCCTGAACGATTAATTTTTCAAACCAAATACTTAAAAGAAAAAGGAAAAGAATATGAACAAATTGTTTATTCATACTTAAAAAAACTGAACAATACGTACTTTAGAGAATATGATGGAGAAATAGAAGACTCTTATTTATATCCAAATATTTTAATTAATTTCAGCACAAAATTAAAAAATAATATCTCGAATTCTCTCATCCTACTATTAGAATATGAATTCGAAATACCACGTTCTTTTTTTTATCCTATTTTTATGCATAAAGCAAAATTCAGAGATATTCCTGTTGAATATTCCTCTCAGAGGCCAGATCTAATTTTTATTGGCAATGGATTAAATAAATATGTTGAATCTTTGTACGAGATTTTAGCTGATGGGAGTATTCAAAAAATTCCAAAAGAAAAAGAAAATGAACGATTAGGAATATCGATTTTTGATATTAAATATACAAATGAAGAGAATGTAGGTAAAAAGCATTTTTTAGAGATATTTTATTATCTAAAAACGCTAGCTTTTTATTTAAAACATATAGGTTTAGAAAATATCTATTATGTAAGAGCAAATTTTAATGGGATATTATCTTTGAGGGGAGAGGAGGAACTTAAAACCATTAGTTCTATAGAAGATTTATTTAACAATGAGTTAGTTAATTTGGTCAGTTGGAAAGAAGCTAATCGAATTTATAATCAAGTAATAAAGGTTGTAAAAGAATTATGGAAAAAATCACCATGTCCAATTAATCAAATTAAAACAAATATTCATGATGGATGTGGATATTGTCAATTTATAGAGGATTGTAAAGCAACATTAGGAATGAAGGAAAAAAATGACCCCGAAAATTGGTCAATAAAATTAATCCCCTTTACTTCAAAATCGATTGCTCAACAATTAATAAATGAATTCAATTTCAAAACTATTGGAGATCTAATAAAAAATTTTGATAAAATAAAAATTGATAATATTCCTAAACCTCTTTATTCCGAACTACCAAATTTAAAACTAAAAATAAAAGCGTTAAAAAACAAAAGATTAGTGTATCCAAAAAATACTCAGATCTATTCCTATTCAATTCCTAGATATTCCCCTATTAGAATCAATTTTGATGTTGAGTATGATAGAAATACGGATAGAATATTTGCTGTAGGTATCCTTTTAAAAATGTTTATATCATCTAAACTAAAATATCATGGTATTTTCGATAATTGGTGGAGAATTTGGAAAAACGGACTTGAAGAAAATAAATCCACTAAAGAAATTCAAGGAGAGTTGAATGATTATTTAATAAGAGAAATCCCAATAGAGATTGTTGACTTATTTTTAAATTGTTTAAAAAAATTAAAAACCGTTGAGATCTCATTAAGAGGTGAAAAAACAAGTGCGGGAAGCAGTATAATGTATAGATTTGCGAAGGTGAACGAAGATATTACCAATGAAAGTGAAGCTGATCTAACCATTACTACCATATTAAGATTGAACTTGGTATTACAGATGTGCAATATCATTGAGGATTTTATTGTTATTGATATAAATGGGAAATATGGAAAATATTATATCGGTCCAGACACAAGCATTTTTTATTGGTCTAGAAATCAATTAGAACATCTTCAAGATATGCTACAGAGAAATTTAAATGTAGTTATTAGTAATACAAAAGCAAGAGCTGCTTATGAAGCTATTTTAATGTATTTTACGCCCTCAGATACTGAAGTCAGTAATCCTTATCAACATAAAAAATTATTTGACGTTCAAAGTTTTGCGGAAACTTGTGTTGGATTTCCAGATATAATCAATTATACTTGGCATAGCATTGCTAAAAAATTATTTAAATTAAATATAAATACAAAAATGTACTGGATTCCTCATTTTAATTTCTTGGATCTTGCTAATTGGTTATTATATTTAAGGGAAAAAGATCCAGAGAAAAAGAAGAAAAAATTAAACATTATTAGAAAGCAAATTATTTTTAAACTTCATGTAATTGATCAAATCCGCTCTAAATTTCAAAAAGAAGGAAATACAGCTCTTTCTGAAAACGCAAGGACAATTAGTCGACATGATTATAAAAGTGCAATTTTACCCTCTGAATATCATGATATTTCTCATGTTTGGTATTTATTCTCAAGACTTAATAATGCTTTACAGCAGCAAGATGAAGAATATTATAGAACAATGTTTCCAGATTTCAGTATCGGGAAATTATCTTCTGCTAGAATACAACACCTTGAAATAATAGATTTAGAAGGTAAATCATTAAAATATAAATTTACTCTTATTGGACTTTCCTGTAATATGAAGATCCAAGAGGGTAATAGAGTATTGTTAATTCCCAATTCCAAAAGGGGATTGAAAATTGATAATAGAGTTTTTAAATGGATTATATCTATTAATGATATAAAATGGGATCCATCAATTGGAGGATATATTATAACTACAAAACCAACATCTAATAATGTATACAATATTTGCAGTGAAGAGGGAATAGATCCGGTAAAAGAAGAATGGTATATCTATCCTATTAGTCCCGATTCATGGTCTAATAAATTATATAACTGTCGAAATAATAATGGTTTACTACAAAGAGAAAATTTTGGGCAATCTTGGTTAGGAGCAAGATTAGCTTTTCTATGGAATCTTAGGATTAAGCCCAAATTAAAATGGCCGTATAATTGGTCTTTTACAACTCCCTCAATTTATTTATTTGCCCCATTATTATTAAAGCACTTTAATAAGCAGTTAAAGGAACCCCATCTGTTTACAAAAATCGCCCCTACTCCGGATCCTTCTCAAAAAGAAGCAATAAAAAATTCTCTCTATAATATAATATCAGCCATATTGGGCCCTCCCGGCACAGGTAAATCTCAGACTATAGCCGCTTTTATTGATGAATATGTTATAAGGCGGACTAAGCAAAATAAATCAATTAAAATACTCATCACTTCTTTTTCTTATGCAGCACTAAGAGTTATAATAGATAAAATCCGGAAAAGTAAAGATATATTTGGAAAACAAACTCCCTCATCAAAGCTCCAGATGATATTTATTCATTCTAGTACACAAAATCCCATACCTAAGATCCCGAAATGTAGAGATATAGATGATTTAATGAAAGATGGAAATACTTGGAAATTAAATGGAAAACCCAGATCAGTGACTAACACTATTTTATTAGAGGAATCTTTAGAAAATAATTTCATTATCTTTGCGAATGCTCATCAATTATATCATTTAACGGAGAGGGTTGCAGATAATTTTGCTTTCGATTTAATTTTTGTGGATGAAGCGAGTCAAATGCCAGCAGATTACTTTATGTCAAGTTTGCAATTTATTAAAAAACCAAAAATTACTATTGAAAAACCTACTGATATGCTTTCAAAAAAATTGATTAATGACAAGAACTTGATTGATCCTTTAATAATCGCTAACAACAAAATATCCCCAGAATCTCTTACTAAAATAGTAATTGTTGGAGATCATAATCAATTATCGCCTGTGAGGGTTAAAAAGCCACCGAAAAACCTTGAATTAATTTTAGATAATGTTTTTAGGTATTATGTTGAGGGGCATAACATTTCTAGTAAACAATTAAAAGTTAATTATCGTTCTCATAAAGATATTGTTGAATTTACCTCTCTTTTGGGTTTATACGAGGATTTACAGGCATATGAGCAAAATGCAAAAAGTACCCTTCAGGGGAATCTAAGCAATATTAATAAATTATGGTTAAAGGAAATTTTACTCCCAAAGAGGGTAGCATGCTCAATTATTCATAATGAACAATTTGAAATTGGAATTAGCCTTTTTGAGGCTCAAATCGTTGCTGAAATTGTTAAAGGATTTTATATAATGGTGGCTCCTTCAAATAGAAAAGAGGAAATTAGATTTTGGTCTGAACAAGTTGGGGTGGTGGCACCACATAATGCCCAAGGGCGTACTATTATTAGAAAGTTATATAATTTATTTAAGCTCTTTACAAAATTATCAAGATCTAAATTAATGCAACTTTTAAAAGATACAGTTTATTCTGTGGAGAAATTCCAAGGCTCTGACAGAGATTTAATAATTTGTTCCATAGGGTTGTCGGATGAGGATAAATTGCAAATGGAAGATGATTTTATATATAATTTAAATAGATTTAATGTATTAACTTCAAGAGCAAAAAATAAACTCATATTTATTTCTAGCGACAAATTTATACAGTATATTCCCAATGAAAGGGAGCTTATTAAGAATTCTTCAAAAATTTATATGTACGTAGAAGAATTTTGTAACAAAGAACTGCCTCTTCAAATAAAAAACAAGTTTAATAATATTATTCAAGAAGTTAGATTAAGATATAAAGAATAGGGGAGAGTATTAACATTGAAATTTATACATGCGGCAGATATACATTTGGGAAAAACACTTTATAATATCACTCAAAGATATTACGATTTTTTCAAAGCATTTGAATGGGTATTAAACAAGGCAATTTTTGAAGAAGTTGATTTCGTTTTAATTAGCGGTGATTTAATCGATAACGAGCGTAAGATCAATCCATCTACATTAATTAATATTATAAAGACAATAAGAGATTTTCAAATAAAATGTCAAGAAACAATAGAAAGAGTAATACCTATTATATGTATAGAAGGTAATCATGAAACTCCATTCTTTTCAGAACATACATGGTTGAAATTATTGGCTGATTTAGATTTAATAATTTTACTTTCAGGAACTTATGATTATCATTCTAATAGTATTAAGTTTGCTAATTTTTCCCCTAGGGATCATATTGGAGGAAAGATAGAGATTAAAAATGCCGTGATTTATGGAATGAGTTATTTTGGGAGTTCAACTCCAGAATTATATCCTTTAATTAGGAAAGAAATTCAAGAGAATGATAAATTCATTATTTTAATGATGCATTTTGGGATAAATGGGCAAGATAAAAGAAAAAAAGGATATGATTTAACTGAAAATCTTCAAGATCTACACAAGAAGGTTGATTATTTAGCTTTGGGACATTTTCATAAACAATATCAATTACCCGAAAATCAACCGTGGATATTTAATCCGGGAAGCCTTGAAATTAATGAAATTAACGAATACGCCGAAGGCCGTGGAATTTTTTTAGTGGAAATATTTCCAGATGAAAATAACAATTTTAGGGTAAAATCAATATTATGTGAAAATGGAAATACTTATGACGCTTATTCTATTCCCAATAGAAGATTTTTATCATTTTCTTCTATAGATATTTCAGAATCTAATTCATTTGAAGAAGCTGAAATAATGATAATAGATAAACTTAGAAAACTAGGTGTTCCTGAAAGGAGTGATTCTAATCCATTATTAAGTAATCTTGATGTTCCTGTTCTATATCTCTCTATAAAAGGTGAAACGGGCTATTCTGAATTAGAAATTGATCTAGCAGAATTAAGAATCAAAATTTTTGACACATTTGAAATATTAGGTTTGAAAATAAATAACCAAATCTTTTCTAAAATGGAAGAGGAATTTGATATGAATGATGAGTGGAGTTTTGATAAAATCGAAGAAGAAGCACTCTTAACAACTATAAAAAATGAAGAAACTTTTCGGGAACATAAAGAAGAAATTTCCCAACTCATCTTAAATCAATTAAAAGAGAAACTTACCCAGAATGCTGATTATAAGGTTATTAAAAGTGATATTAATAATTGGTTCAATCTTCATCAAGATATCTTCCAAGAACTTAAAAATATTGTTAAAAAACAAGAAAAATTCAAAAATCCAAAAAAGAAAAAAAAGAAGAAAATAAGTAAAATATCGAAGCAAATGAATATAGATAAGATGTGGGAAGAAGAGTTTTCTAAAGAGTTGGGAGAATTTAAAAATTTATTAGATATTGATGGTGAAGGCGATGAGAATTTAGATATTGATGAAATTATTGATGATGGAGATCTTAATATTTAAGGGGGATTATAAGATGATAATTAGAAAAATAGAAATAAAAAATGTTAAAACCCATAAGAATACATCTATATCTTTTAAAGAAGGATTAAATGTTCTTTATGGTGATAATGGGGCTGGAAAATCTACTGTTCTTGAAATGATTGGGTTCGTGTTGTTCGATTTTTTAAAGTCTAAAACTCATCATTCAGACTATATAAGAGCAGTTGAAAACGAGAGACCTTCCTATGGAACAGTAAAAATCTGGATAAGTGGAGCAGATAGTAAAATATATCGCATTATACGCACTATTGGACGAAGTGATATACAAGTAACTAATGATAAAGGTAAATCTCTTTCACCTGATATAGATACTATTTCAAAATTTAAATCTTGGATAAAAAAGCAAATTGGTGTAAAATATGATGTGAATCTAGAAACATTATTTAACACAGCAATAGGCATACCCCAAGGGATGATCATTAACAGTTTTTTAATGAGTCCAAAGGAAAGGAAGGAATATTTTGATGAAATTTTTCAATTAGATATCTATGAAAAATTTTGGGAGAATTTAGGAATAATTGAAAGAAAATATAAAGAAAAATTGATTGAAATTCAAAAAAAAATTAGCGAATTAATAGGCGAAACTAAGGAAAAGGAAGAAAAACAAAAAGCACAAGAAAATCTTATCGAAAAAATGAAAGATACATCGTTAAAGCTAGAAAAATCTAAAAAAAGGAGAAAGATTATTAAAGATAAACTTGAAAAGCTTAAAGATTTAAAAAAAAAATTAGAAACTATTACCATAGATAATAATCAATTAAACTTTGAGAAAAAAAAGGAAGAGGAAAATTTAAAAACTCTCCAACAACAATTGAATGAGTCTTTTAAAGCAGAGAAGATCTGCAATTATACCAAAAATGCTTATGAAAAATATATATCTCTTTATAAAATTAAAAATAATTTTATAACTCAAAATGACGAATTAACACAGCAAAAAGATCAATTAAACCAATTAAATCAGAAATATCAAGAAATTAAACATCAATACACTAATCTTGAAGACAAAATAAAAGACGCTCAATTTTCAAAAGAAAAACTAAAAGAAATTGAACCAAAATATCAGCAACTTTTAAGTTTTAAGAATGAATTACAAGAACTAAATAAAAAGTTAGCTATAATCGATTCTAGTGAAAATATTTTAGAAAAAAATAAAAAAAAAATTTCAAATTTAAACCAAGAAATAGCCTTATTAAGAAATGAAATAAGCGGATTATTACATATACAAAAAGAGCATAAAAAAATCATAAACCTTGAAAAAATTAAAGATTCTTTACTATTAGAAATGTCAAGTATAGAAAATGATCTTTCATTTTATCAAAATAATCAAAATAAGATTGAAAATAAACTCTGTCCATTTTCAGGTAAAAAATGTACAGATCTACAAGAAGGAAATTTTAATGTTGAAGGTTTTAAAAAAGAAATAAAAGGGAAAAAGAAAGAATTACGATTAAAACGTAATGAATTCAATGAAATTCAGGATAAATTAAAAAACAAATCTAAAATCCAAACTGAAATCGAAAGATTACAAAAAAAATTAATTACACTTGAAGAATATGAAAAACATTTAAAAAATTTAAAAGAAGATGTTATCGAAATAGAAATAAACATATCGCAAAAAGAAGAACTTATCAATTCTAAAAATAACCTTAAAGTACAAATAGAAGAATTAAATACTTTTTATGATCAATACTTAATCCATAACAAAAATGCTCAAAGTCTCCAAAAAATTCAAGATAATCTTTTACCCCTTAAAACTAAATTAAAAGAACTAGAACAAAAAAGAACTATATTTAATCAGGAAATAAACAAAAAAGAAAAAATTCCATCAAAATTAGCAAAAATAAGGAAAGAATTGAATGATTTAGAAATTCAATATAACAAATTCCAAAAAAATATCAATGAAGCAGAAAAATTGGTGAATAGAAAGCAAAAAGTATTAGAATCTCAAAATAAATTGGAAAACATCATAAATCTATCTCAGCAAAAATTAAAGGAAAAGAAAAAATATGAAAAAGAATTTGATGAGGAAAATTTTGATAAGCTTAAAAAAGAATTTGATGAGAAGCATGAAATGGTCATTAAATTGAAAGAAAATTTAAATAATATTGAAGAACAATTTGATGATGTTAATGAATCTATTAAAAAATTAGAAGATAAGGAAAAAAAACTCGAAGAATTCCAAAATAAAGAGTTAAATTTGAAAGCTGAACAAAAATTCGTGAAGAAAATACGTGTATGGATACGAGAATTTAAACCTAAAATGAGAGTGGAATTAATAAAGAAAGTAAATAGATACGCATCAAATATATATAGAAATATCCGTGGGGACCAAAACACCTCATTAATATGGAACAAGAATTATGAAATCGAAATTATTAAAGCAAGAACTAAGAAAGGATTTTTAAGATTATCTGGAGGCGAAAAAATGTCTGCTGCATTAGCAGTGAGACTTGCTATCTTAAAAACATTAACCTCTGCTAACTTTGCGATCTTTGACGAACCAACTATAAATCTTGATGAAAATTCTAAAAATAATCTCAGTAGATATATTAATGATGTCTCAAGAAATTTTAATCAATTATTTGTTATTTCTCATGATGATTCTTTTAAGCGCCATAGTGAATATGTTATTAAGTTGACAAAAGATGATAATGAACAGACAGAAGTCAATTATTTAACTAAAATTAGTTGATTAATAATAATTTTTATATTAATTTTTATAATTATTTTATTACCAAAATTAAAGACAAATCAATAAAAAGAATGGTTTCTATAATGAGCTTCAAATTCGACCTTTTAGAGATATTGGCACAATTTATATTATCTGAGAATGAAAAAAACGATCTCGTACGTTTATTTGAATTTGCTAACTATTTATATGATGATGAGAATAATCTTACTAAAACTTTTAAATTAGTAAAGGACGCGCGCATTCAATTGCACCAAAGAATAAAAGAAATTTTTGAATTAGATATATTAGAAGAAAGGGATGAAATGGAGCAAATTAGAGATGATTAAATCAATAAAATTAAAAAACTTTAGAAGACATGAAGACTTAAATATACATTTAGATGAACACTTCAATCTAATTCATGGAAAAAACAATGCAGGTAAAACAACAATATTTTATGCTATAGAATACGCTCTTTTTGGAATGGTTCGAGGATTTCGAAGTATTTCACAATTGACTCGATTTGAACAAAATATTGTGGGCGTGGAGCTTATCTTTAAAGGTAAAGATGATAACATTTATAAATTACAGAGAATGCACAAATTAAAGGGAAAATCACGTTCTGCTAATGGATTTTTCACCTTAAAAAAAATTATAAATAAAGATAAAGAAAAATATCTTTTAGCAACAGATTTTGGAGATTCAGAGGGAGTTTTATCTTTAAAATTAAACGAACTTCTTGGGATTTCTAAGCGACTTTTTGAGGCAGGAATTCATTTTTCTCAGGGAGAAATTTCTAAAATATTAATGGGTGATGAAAAGTTAGATATTGTTTTTGGCATTAAAACAGCTACTGCTTTATCAAATGCGTTTAGAGAACGTGCCCTTGATTTTGAAAAAGAGGTTAAAATAATCGATACCTTTAAAGCCACATTAGACCATTCTCAGAAAGAAAAAAAAGAATATCAAAAAAAATTAGAAATTCAAAAGCAGAAGCAGGAAAAAATTAATTTTAAAATCGCTCGTAATAATAATGATTTGAATAAATTCCAAAAATTCAAAAAGTTTTCTGAAAGAATTAGAGATTTAGTTAAGTCATTTGAAGATATTAAAAAGAAAATAAATGATACCAAAATAAAAGAAGAGATGACATTAAAGGATATAGAAGAAAATACAAAAAAATATGGTTCGGAGGCAGATTTAATAACCAAAATTACCAATCTTGAGCAAGATTTAAATGAAATAAACATAAAAGAAACTAAATTAAATGAAGATATTACCCATCTCCATAACCAAATTCGAGAGAATGAAACTCTAAAGATAGAAAAGGAGAGTCTTAAAAAACAAAAGCAAAAATCGTTAAAACAATTAGATTCTTTTAAAAATGAATATGGAGAAAAGACAGAACTAAAAGATAAAGTTAAGAAAGTTAAAGAAAATTTGAAAAAAATAAAAAATGAAATAATCAAATTAGAGAAATTACAATTAGAACTTCAAAATTCTATTAGAAATAGTGAAAGAGAAAAGGGCGATATAGAAGGAATATTAAAAAGAAGAGAATCAAATAAAAATAATCAAACTTGTGAATATTGTGGCGCTCCTATAGACTCCTCAAAAATTTTGCGAGAAATAAAAGATTGTAAGGAAAAATTACAAAATTTAGAAAAAGATTTAGCCAAACAAGAGCAAGAAAAAAAGGAAATTAATAAAAATTTTTTACAATTAAGAGTTGAAGAGAAGACTCAATTTGAGGAAAAAATTAAGTTAAATAATCTAATAAATAAAATTAATGAAATGGAAAATTCTTTAAATGCTTCCTTCGAGGATGGGTTAAATAAGGATATTATAGAATTAAATAATAATATAGAGGAGCAAAATAAATTATTACAAAATAATCAGAAGAAATTAAATTCAATAAGAGAAGAACATGACGAAATTAGTAAAAAACTTAATGAGTCGAAAGCATTTTTAAATCAATATAAAGAATACGTAAAGAAATTAACAATAATACAGGAAGAGAAAAAAAAAGGGGAAGAAGATTTTAATCAGCAAAAAGCAGATCTCTCGAAACTATTTGAAAATTTAAAAAATGAATTGAAAGAAAATTTAAAATCTTTAGATAGTTCTGATAATTTCATTACTACTTTAGAAATAATTTTAAAGAAAATAAATGATTATGAAGCGAATAGAAATCTTGAAAACGCACTTCATATAAGAGATGAATTAAAAGAGGCAATTATTTTCAAAATCTCAGAACTCTCTACTACTCTAAATCATCTTAAACAACAGAATGAACAAATATCAGAAGATATTGATGAAACTAAGAAGCAAATTAAAAGATTAGATAAAGAAATAGCGCAAACAGAGAAAAAAATCCAAATTTTACACACTAAATATGAATTAGCAGAAAAATATCGCAATTTTCAACAGATCTTCAAACAAGTACAACAGATAATTCGTAATAATGTTTCTATAACCTTAGAAGAAGATATTTTGAAAAGTTATAAATTATTTTCTTCTGAAGATGAGTTTGAAAAGGTATGTATTGATAATAAGGATTATAGTCTATCTGTTATTCCAAAAGGTAAGGAATCGAAAATTTATTATCCTGCTTCTGTTTATGAAGGAGGAGGATATCAATTAATTCTTGGACTTTCTTATAAATTCGCTTTAAATAAAATAATTGGAAATTCGACATTTCTTTTAATTGACGAGCCTACCGAATTTATAGATGAAAATAATAGAAAAACTCTTTTGTCAAATATATCAAATATTTCAGATTCTACTCAAGTTATTCTGATAACTCATCAAGATATAGATAAAATTCAATGTAATAATAAAATTGAAATAAAAAAATAAAAAAAAAAAATTAAGAGATTTAATGAAATGTCGCAAGAAGAAAAATATATCAATTTTTTAACTAAATTCAAAACCGAATTTCAAACCTTTTATAGTGACCCAAATAATCAACAAATAGAAAAGATATTTCAAAAGCTTAAAAATAAAATTAATAGCACTAATTCCTTAGAGAATTATGAAAGACAATTCTTTATTAGCTTTTTAAAAGAGGTTATTTCTATGGTAAAAAAGGAGGAATTAAATCATAGGGATTTTATTTTTGAAGAATTAAAGAAAAATAAAATTTGGATACCCCTTGTTAAAATAATCTTATTAAAAAGAATTGAAGAACTTAAAAATTGTCAAGTAGAAAAAAAAGGGAAAAAATATTATATTCAAGAACTTAAACGCACTTACTTTGGAGAATTTATTATGGAAAAATTAGATTTTTCCCGCAAAAGTGTATTAAATCAAGAAGAATACGAGAAAATAATTAGCGCTATTAAAAAACTCAATTATGAATTACCAATAGTTGTTCAGCCAACAGAAACCGAGAGCTTTTTTAAAAAGTAAAATAAATTCAAAAAAATTTTAAAATTAAAGATATAAAAAGATAGAGAAATAAAAAACCAAAAAATTAAGAAAAAAAAAAATGTCTAAACAAATTAAAGAATTCTCAGAATTAATGGAAGAGAGCAAAATAGTAGATATACGAGAAGAAATTAATCTAGTATTGGAGGGACAGTATAAATATGCATACGAAGCAATGATGGATGCATATAATGCAGGATTATTTGTGGGATTAGTTGGACCCGTAGGTTGTGGAAAAACCGCTCTATGTAGAAAATTTGCATACGATCTAAATCAGGAATTTTATTGGATAACTTTCTCCGATTTGGTACGTCCAGCAACATTAATTGGTTCTTTCGATCCCTCTCTTGTGTTTAAATATGGATTTTCACCTGATTCCTATACACCAGGCCCATTTTCACTAGCAGCCCTTAAAGGAGGAGTATTTCTTGCTAATGAATTAAATAGAGGAGATGAATATGTATTAAATAGTATGCTAGATGCTATGGAAGAACGTCGCCTATATATTCCTCAATTAAAGACATGGTTGAAAGCAAAAGATAAGTTTTATGTGATTGCTGCCATGAATCCTGCGGAATTAAAAGGAACCCGGAAATTACCTTCAGCTATTAAAGATAGAATAAAAGTTTGGATACATCTAGAATATCCTCCAAAATCGCTGGAACAAAAAATTATGATTTCTAATTGTCCTGAATATAATTTATCAGCGCTTACTCAAGAAAAAATAATAGAGTTAATGATTCAGTGTAGGGAGGATTCAGAAGTCGAAAAGCCACCTAGCTTACGAACAAGCATTGGAATTGCTAGATTTGTTTCACAAAGAGCCCAACGCCTTAAAGTGAAGGTTGATAATAAATTAATCGCAGAATCTGCAAAATTAATTCTACCAGATTCCATTCAATTACGCCCAGGAAGAAATGTAGACCAATTTATGAGAAAGATATTAACAAAAGTTGTTGGAGTAGCTTAATTCCTCTTCTATAAATTCTAAGCAAATTAATTTATGGATTATATTATAAAAAAAGTATGAAAAGCATACTGATAAAAGATGGATATTGATTATGGAAATATTGGTGACTATGTAAATAATAAAATTATAGAATGGAAACCAATATCATTTGCTATTGAGTTTATTTATCAAATGAGAAGAAATAAAGGAAGATTACAAAATACTCCAAGCACTCGGCAGGCTATTGCCATTCCTAAATTAATCACGGCGATGTATTATCGAAAATTTGAACTAATTCCCGATGATTTTATCAAAGCTGCCGTCATTACAACACCAGTCGAGGATCAATCTATCGCTCGAGAAATCGCTTTTAAAATTATTTTCGGGCAGGAAAAAAAATCAAATAAAAAAAAACAGCAAACAACCGGAACAATAAAATCAGTTGATCAAAAAACTGATTTTATGGATGAATTTTTAGAAATTTTTGATTCAGAACTTGATATTGAAAATGTAGATACAGAAGAATTAATGGATAAAACACTAGAAGATTTATCCAGTTTGATGGATTTTGTTAATGAACTTTATGAGAAAGCGGATCAAAATGAAGAGCCTTATAAAAGTCTAAGAGATATTATTGAACAGAGATATAATTATAGATATATTCTGGAGCAAGGAATAAAAGATGTGAATAGCTTAAAAGATGATTGTCATAAAACTATACTTAGAGAAATGAACGACCTCTCTCCATTAGATATTAAGTCTGCTACAAATCTTAATTGGGGAAAGGATATTTTAGATCAATCTAACATACCTTGGATCAATATTACTGCTCAATTTTTGATGAATTCTCCTGAATTCCAACATTCTCTTGAAAATATTATTAAAAATGAAGATGTTGGAGCTTCAGCACGCTCTTTGAACTATCTTAAAAAATTAGGAATGGAAAAATCAAAATTAGATACACTTGCTAACGAATTAGTTAATAAGATTGAAGATATGATGGATATTTATGAAATATCGGATGTTTTAGATTATATTCCATCATTTGACCATAAAAAAGTGATGTCAAATACTATTAGAAAAGATCCCGGTATGGGCTTTAATCAAACAAGAGCATTAGATAAAAGATTTAAATCCCAATTGAATAATGAATTTTTTGACATTTGGGCAAAAAAAAATCCATCTCCTTCTTTACCAGAACTTTTTCAAGCGCAAGCAGATAAAAATGAATGGAAAACAATGTTAAATAACATTATTGATATAAAAATAACTGAATATATTAATAATAACGGAAGAGCTAGTTATGATCTTGCGGATTTAGCTAATAAACTAATAAGTTTATCTAATCAAGCAAAATTTGAATCTTGTTATAATGCTCTCGTTGAAAATGCCGTAAAAGCTGGAATAAAAGCATTAGAAGTAGCAGATGACATAGACCAATTTGAAAATGTACTTAAATCGTTAATATCTAATCTAGTTCCACTACAGCAAGAAAAAGTCATTGAAATTGGGAAAAAGATTGGGATAACAGAAGAAATAATAATTGAAATATTTGGAGGTAATTATAAATTGTTAAAAACTATGTATGAACAAAATATTGGAAATTTTGAGCGCTATACAAATATAATGAAAAAGATTAAATTAACTCAAATACAAATGAATGAACTTATGAAGATCGCCTTAGATTTAGATAATTTTCAAGGATTAGGAGCCCTTAGTCATCACCATATTGGTAATGCATTTAAGTCAGCTGCTGGTTATGGACAAAACGCTCAGAGAAGAGTCGCAGAATCTCTTAGCGCTGGACCAGGTGAAAATCTAATAATTCAATGGTTTTATCATCGACACCAAATTCCTCGACATCTAAAAGATTTTGTAAAGAATCTCGTTAAAGATGCCCTTATTAAAATCGCTTTAAATATGATTTCTAATCAAAGAGGGAGCGGTGAGAAGGGATTGATTCCAACTAATCAATTAAGACCATTCATATTAGGAGATGATTTTGACTTAATCAATATAGATGCATCTATTGAAAATATAATAATGCAGGGAAAGTCCGTAGAAATGATTACCGCCGAAGATTTATTAGTCAGACAAACTGAAAAAGGAAGAGTCTCAATCTGCTTCTTGTTGGATATTTCAGGTTCTATGAGTGGAATGAAACTTGCTGCTTGTTCAATTGCTGTTATGGTTTTGATTGGTAGCTTGCGGGCTGATGAGGTAGCGATCTGTTTCTTTGAATCAAATACCCATGTAGTAAAAAAATTTGGTGATTCAAGGAGTTTAGAAGATGTTGCTGATGAACTTCTAGATTTAAGGGCAAGAGGAGGTACTCAAGCGCAAGCAGCCTTAGCTTGGGGAGCACGCGAATTAGAAAAGACTCAAACAGAGCGAAAAATATGTTTTTTATTAACAGATTGTGCTTTTTCTGAGCGAGAAACTGTAATTAAAAAAGAATTAGAAGAATATTTGAATCAACAAGTTCAATTTTTATTAGGAGTAAATTCAAGATCTTATATAAAAAACTATGCTAAGTTGATTTTAGATGTAACTCAAGGAGAAATTATTCATATTATGAACATTGTGGACATTCCAATCGTATTAACAGAAGTATTGGAAAATATAGGATAAATTTTCTATCTATTATTTTAAGGTTAGTTCTTATTCAGCAGAATGAATGGATAATTTTATAGTAATTCAAAATTTGTATCAATCCATCAGAAATAATAAATCTTCCTATATTAAAGCAAGTACAACAACACATTTCAGTGACTTGTCTATATAAAAAAGAATTTCAATTATCTTAGTTAAATTTTTTTCATATGATTTATTCTCTTTTAATAAGAAAATCAATAGAAAAAATATTGAATACTTTAGGAGGAAAAATTTATGACTGAAAAAGCATGTAAAAACTGTCACCTAATTACTAAGAATGAACAAGTTTGTCCAAAATGTAAAACTCATACATTAAGTGACGATTTTACTGGAGAGGTAATTATTATAAAGCCTGAAGAATCAAAGATAGCTGAATATTTAAAAATTCATATCCCAGGCAAATATGCTTTAAGAGTGAGATAAAGACGCCTTCTCTCCTAAATAAATTATTATAAAATTTATTGACTTTATTATTCAATTAATTTTTAAAAATTAATATGAAAGAGCGTTTAAGTGTTCCTAATGAAAAACGTCATCTATTTGCTCAACCGTTAGATACTTTAATAGCTGGTACGAGAGAAGAAACAATAATAAAAGTAGAAAATAAATTTAAAAATTTGAAAAAGCAAGGAAAAAAATTTCATTTTTATATAGTTGGAGATATAGTTACGCAAGATTTTTTATCAAATTCTTTTCTCCGTAAATATATTAAAATATGCATAATTGATGAAAAAACTCAGAGAGATAAAATTGAAATCTCTCATGAGAGTTTTTTTGAAGAAGAAAAAGAATTTATTAATCCTAAAGGAATGATTTCAGAAAAAAGCTGGGAAATTATTAAAGATAGCATTAATTCGGATAAAAGAACATTATTAAAAGTTACTCAAGGAGAAGAAGATTTATTAGTTCTTCCTTTAATAGTAAGCTTATCTATTAATAAAAATAGAATTAATTATGTATTTTATGGGCAACCCCCTATAACAAGTTCAAAAAATAGTATACCCGAAGGGATTGTAATGGTTGAGGTTAACAAAAGAATACAAAGAATTGTTAATCGATTTATTAAATTGATGGATTCAAAAGAATAATATTTTCTTAGAATTTAGGTTCTCTATTTTCTCTATTTATTTCTTTTAAAATTAAAAGTCCATAATTTTTATTTGATAATAAGTATTTTATTTATTATAATTAATATTAATCGATAACTTCATCGAAATAAAGCCTATTAAAAACTAGAGGTTCAAATAATGGCGTTTGAGATAGAGATAATAAAAAAGCAGGAAAATCCTTTAATCCAAAGAACCGAGCTTGAATTTAGAATAGATCATTTTGCGGAACCTACTCCAAATCGATTAGAAATTAAAAAAAAAATCGCTGGAATGGAAGGTGCTGATGAGAAGCTCACAATTATTCGAAAAATCCATTCGCATTTTGGAGGCTCTTATTCAATTGGAAAGGCTAATATATATAAAAATATTGAAGATTTAAAATATTTTGAACCCTTCCATATTAAAGTTCGCAATACAGAACTAGAAAAGCGTTCTGAAATTTACAAGCTTAAACGAAAAAATCAAAAATATGAACATTTATTTGAATATTAAATTAATGAGTAATAAACTGATGATAAAACTATGACTGATGTTTCAAACTATTATAAAATTGAGGGAGATAAACTGATAAGGACTCATAGATCATGTCCTAAGTGCGGTCCTTCGGTCTTCATGGCGGAACACTACGATAGATTCACCTGTGGAAGATGTAAATATACGATCTTTAAAAGAAAGAAGGGAAAAAGCACTACAAGACCGCGCAAAAGATCTCCTAGAAAAAGAAAGAAATCAACTTAATTAATTAATAATTATCCTCATTTTTCTTGGAAGACCATTAATCTTATGAAGCTTCTAAATTAAACTTATTTTATCTTCTCTTTTATGACCTTACCGTAATTCTTCCTATTTAATTTAATAAATAATCTACTTTAATATTTATATTGCTCATAATTTTATAATTTATAATGAAAGCAAGGTAAGGAGAGAAAAATTACTGAATTTGCATTGGGAATAGAGAGTACTGCTCATACTTTTGGAATTGGGATAGTAGACTTTAAAGGAAAAATTATGAGTATGATTAATGATATTTATGTCCCTGAGAAAGGAGGAATACACCCGGTAATGGTGAAAGAACAACATCTTAATAATTTTAAAGAAACAATCGAAGAAGCTTTAATAGAAGCCAATATATCTCTGAGAGATATTTCATTAATAGCTTTTAGTCAGAGTCCTGGTCTTGGGCCCGTGCTTAAGATTGGAGCTTTAGTGGCAAGATTATTGAGTCAAACTTTACAAATTCCATTAGTGGGAGTAAACCATTGTATTGCTCATATAGAAATTGGTAGACTATTATGTAATATAAAAGATCCTCTCACCTTATATGTTTCAGGTGGAAACACTATTGTTAGTGCTTTTGAATCTGGAGCTTATCAGATTTTTGGTGAAACCCTTGACCTAGCTATTGGAAATATGTTGGATTCTTTTGCCCGAGAAGCGGAAATATCTCACCCTGGAGGGCCAAAAATAGAGAAGCTAGCCCAAGGAGCATCTTATTATATCCCCCTACCTTATGTGGTAAAGGGAATGGATCTCTCCTTTTCAGGCCTTTACACTGCTGCGAAACGAGTATTAAAATCCAAGAAGTTTCATCAAAAATATACTCTAAATGATTTGGCATATTCATTACAAGAAACAAGTTTTGCAATGTTAACTGAGGTAACCGAACGTGCTTTGGCTCACACAGAAAAGAAAGAAGTTTTATTAACTGGTGGAGTAGCCGCAAATAAAAGACTACAAGAGATGATATCTTATATCTCTAAAGAACATGATGCACAATTCGAAGTAGTTCCTGCTAAATATGCTGGAGATAATGGAGTAATGATAGCTTGGACGGGAATTTTACAATACAAATCAAAAGGTTCAGATGATATTAAAGAAACGATTATAAAACCAAAAAAAAGGATGGATAAGATCTTAATCCCTTGGAGAAATTAAAACAAGAAAAATGAACTCATCTATTATAAGAGAACATCTATTAAAGAAAGGAGCAGAAGCTTATCTTTATTATGGAAAATGGTTTGATAAAGAAGTTATTTTTAAACATCGAATACCAAAAAATTATAGATTAAATGAATTAGACCAGAGAATTAGGGTTTTTAGAACAATAAATGAAGCAAAAGCGCTAATTAAAGTTAAAGAATACGGAATTAATGTTCCGAAAGTATATGAAATCGATTCAGAAAAGGCTCTTATCATAATGGATTTTATACCCGGTGAAAAATTAAAAAATTTAGTACCTACCTTTAATAATTCTAAATTAATTAAATATTTTGAAAAAATAGGGGAATTCATAGCTCGATTACATTTACACGGTGAAATTCATGGAGATATTACTACTAGTAATGTAATAATAACAGAACAAGAAGAAATTTTTTTAATTGATTTCGGATTACATGAATATTCTGAAACTATTGAAGATAAAAGTGTTGATTTACATCTGTTTAAAAGAGTTCTAATGTCTTCTCATGGTAATAAATATAAAATATGTTTTAATGCATTTCTCCAAGGATATAGGTTGATTTATGAAAAAACATCAAAAAGAGATTGCGATGCGATCATTAAAAATATTGAAGTCATAGAGACACGTGGGAGATATATTAAAAAATCGGACCGATTGTAAATAATTCGGCGCCCTAATATCTTTAAACCCTTACTTAATTAATTTTTCGTCTTTTTGGATCAATTTAAATGTATGATTTCTTAAAATTTAGTTAAACTTTGTTCAATTAAAATATAAAACCATTTTATAATTGTTCAAAAAATTCTTATGATATAGGGATCTTTATAAATACACATTAAAGTTATAAATCAGTTTATCTTTAATTATTATATAATTTTTGAAAAAAAGTGAGAATAAGAAAGGGTATTCTATACGAAAATTAATCTAATTCAATTTAGGTACTATTCATATTTCTCATTCTTATGAAATTATATAAGGAGACCGTTTATATGAGAGAAAATAATAATAATGAAGAAAAACCTCCCATGCAAAATATAACAATTAATATTCCAGAAATCTACGATAAAAATATTCAAAAACTAAAAGAAAAAGGTATAGTTTCAAGTAGATCACAAGCAGTAAGGCTGGCTTTAAAAGAATATTTAGAAAAGGAATATAGTATCAATTTAAAGCTTTTAAATTTTTTTGATGAAGAAAAATAGCTTTTATTTTTTTTATTATAATTATTTAGTTATCTATAATAATTTTAAATATTTTTAGCGCAATCGGAACTATAAATGATTATCTCCTCTTTCGAATCTTACGAGCCTCTCTCTCTGCTTCTCTTAATAAGATAATATCATCCTCTCTTACAGGACCTTTTACATTACGCGTGAGGATTCTGTTTTTATCTCTCCCTTCTAAAATACGTACTTTAATCTGATTTATTTCTCCAGTTAACCCTGTTCTCCCCACAACTTGTATTACTTGAGCGGGAATCGAAGCATTTTCTTCATATCCCGTTGATTCACTTTTTTTTTTCGAAGACATTGTTCTAAAATCTTTTTTTTATATTTATTATCAATTATTTGCTTAGGGTTTCAATTTTTTTTATTAAATTATTAAGATCTTGTTCATTCTCAGAGGATCCTGCGTCTTCTATGGCAATTGATGATGCTGCTACATTGATTCTTACCGCATTCCCTAAATCCTCTTGTTTCTTTATATATCCATAGGGGATATCTTTTTCTTCACATAAAATAGGCATATGAAATAAAATTTCTGGAGGACTGACATCTTCGGCCATAACTACTAATTTTGCTAGTCCCCTTTCTATTGATTTTGTCGTTTCGTTCATTCCTTTACGTATTTTCGAACCGCGCGTCTTAGCAATGCCATTTAATACCTGTTTTATTTCTGATTGCATATTATCAGGTGT
Source organism: Promethearchaeota archaeon (assembly GCA_016839555.1). GTDB lineage: Archaea > Asgardarchaeota > Lokiarchaeia > Sigyniarchaeales > SOKP01 > TEKIR-8. Next base: position 149,137 of record JAEOUA010000003.1, on the reverse strand, counting down.
CTTAAATTTTACATAACTCATTTTACTCATCTCATTCAAATACTTTAATAAATATTTTCATTAATCATCGATCTAATTATTACTGTTTAATTAACTAAAATAAATAAAATTTTTGCTTTAATAGAACCCAATAGGATTAAATTAGCAAAATATCGGTAAAAATAATAAAACTCTATTATTCTTATAGAAAATTATTGAATATTACTGTATATCTTTAAAAAAAGAAATAATCCTTATTGCAATCTTGGAAATTTAAGCAGATCATCGATAAGGTTAATATGAGACACTATCATACGTCTGCAGCACCATCTTTTAATTCCTAGCTTTTCGAATGCTTCTTCAGAGCTTTCCCCTTTTTTTATAGCTTCTAAATATGGTTCATATACATGAGCAATTAACTTTCCGCATGAAAAACATCTAATGGGTATTATCATTATAAAGTTTTCCTCTAAAAAGAAGTAAATAATTTATTTTTCTTATAAAAGATAGTTATTTTTTCCTAAAATATTTTATTGATTTTTATAAATTTATCCTTAACTTTCACAAAACAACAAAAAAAGGTAATGTGAGAAAAGTTAAATATTATTATCGCCATATCATTTTTATGAATCAAGAAAATAAGTTGAAAATTGAAAAAATCATTATCTTTAAGCATGGGATTGGTTATTTTCTCTTAAAAGGTACTATGAAAGGTACAGGAACATTTGAATTGGAATTTAACGTTGATGAGATGAATGATATACTAAAATCCTTATTTGTATTAGATACTAGTGAGAAGGGGCATATCAGTTTTATCTCTTACGATGCAGCTATCACACCTGACCAGTTATTAAAAAATATTATGATCGATATTCCAAATGTGAATTCTTTTACCTCATTAATCACCCAATTAAAGGGAGCAAAAATAGAAATTTCCATCGGTAGGCAAACTTCCGAAAAAAGAAAAGGTATCATCATGGGAATGGAAGAAATAGAGAAAATCAAAAATGATATAAAAATAACCGATAAATTATTAGTATTATTATTGGAAGAAACTGGAAAAATTGTAAAAATTCCCTTTTCTGAGATTAGTGAATTTGATGTTTTAAACAAAGATATAAAAAATGATTTGAAATTCTTTTTAGATACAATAATTTCAGGCATTAAGAAGGATTCAAAAAAAATTATTATTAATTGTGAATCTGGGGGAAATGATGAAAATGAAAGAACCATATTTGTATCATATTTACACGAATCTCCTATTTGGAAAACTTCCTATCGGCTAATTATGAGTAAAGAGCAAGAAGAACAAAATAAATGCTTATTAGCGGGTTATTCCCTCATTGAAAATATTACTAATCAAGATTGGGAGGATATTGAGCTTACGCTTGTTGCTGGAATGCCTGTTTCATTTATTTATGATTTTTATAGGCCCATTATCATGGAACGCCCAATTATAGAACCCCCTAAAGTTCTTAGTGCTAAACCAACAGATATTGAGGAAGAAATGGCCTTCGATGAATTTAAAGCATATCGTGGCGGCGGCGCCCCAAAAATGAAAAAAGAGGCAATTGGAACAGCTATGGAGTATGCAAAAGCTCCAATGGCACCAGCAAGAGCTGTAATGACTTCTCCAGACACTACTATAAGTGGGGGATTAAGTGATGATATGTTGTTAGATAAAATGAGATTTGCAACAAAAACTCAAACAAAAGAGTTAGGGGAATTATTCGAATATAAGATATCAAATCCAGTGACAATTAAAAGAAAAAAAAGTGCACTCGTGCCACTCTTAACTGAAGAAATTAAGACCAAAAAAATTCTTTTATATAATAAAAATGAACATGATAAGAATCCAAATGCTTGCTTAGAAATAACAAATAATAGCGCGCTTATCTTAGAACGTGGACCTGTTACTATTATTTATGATGATAATTTAGCTGGTGAATCCATAATTCCATTTATGAATAAAGATGATACTCGATTATTGAATTATGCTGTTGAACAAGCAGTCATTATTAATACTGAACAAAAAACAGAGAATCTAAATGTTCATAAAGTCTCTTTTGGTGGAGCATATTGTTATGAATACTATTATACTAACCTCAACACAGTTTATAAAATTAAAAATAAAACTGAAGAACCCAAAGAATTATATATTGATCATCCTAAGAAACCCGATTATAAAATTATTGAAAAGCCAGAGGAACCAGAGGAAACCGCCAATTATTGGCGTTTTAAACTGATTTTGGAGCCTAAATCCGCTATAGAATTTAAACTTCTAGAGCGAAAAGAGAATTATTCTAGTTACTATATTTGGAATTGGACGAAAAAAGATATATTAAATAAAATCTCTTTCTATATTAAAAAGCAATTCATTGAAAAGGAATTAGAATCCAATTTAAGAGAAATAGCAGAATTAATTGGGGATCTTGCCCAATTTCAAAATCAAAAATCAAAATTAGAAAATGAACAAAATCAAATGATATCGGAACAAGAACGATTACGAGAAAATATCTCAGTATTAGGAGATAGCACCCAAGAAGCATCATTAAAAGAAAAATATGTAAATAAATTGACCTTACAAGAAAACAGATTTGAAGCAATAAAAGCTGAAATTAATGATTTAGAAAAGCAGATCAATAAACTAAATAAAGAAATTGAAAAAAAATTATATAATCTAAAAAGTGATTAGGCTTTTCTTTTCATATTTTTTTTACTAATCATTTACCGAAAATAAAGACATTTAATAGTTTTAATACTAACAAATTTTAAAAAAGAAACAAATAAAAAAGAAAAATGAATAAAATTGAGAAAATTATATCAATTTTCCCATTAGAATTATAGTACAGACATTTTATACAAAGTTCTTAAGCTCATACTCATAATATATTGCTGTATTTGACTAGTTCCTCCGATTACTTCTTGAATTCTAGAAATGTTCATGTAATCATGCATTGCTGTGTTATCGCATACACCGGCTCCACCCATTAAATTCCCACATTCATAACATATTTCTTTTGATAAATTAGTGATATGATATTTTAGTTGACTTGCGGAGGCAACCATAGTTTGACGAATAATATTAGGAAGCTCTTCTCCAAATTTTTCAATTTTCTCATCATATAATTCACAAAACTTTAATAATGCTAGTGTCAGATTAGTTGTTTTGGACCAATAGTCTGTTAATGGAAACCCTACTCCTTGCCATATTAATATTTTTTTTCCCATCTGTTCTCTCATATTAGCATAGATCGTTGCAAGAGTTATAGCTCCCCAGCATTGGGAAATTGAAACCATAGCAATTCCAATTCTTTCTGGGATTAACCCTTCAAAAAGATGAGCCTTTCCTCTTCCAGGTCCCCCCAAAACATATTCCTTAGGTACTCTTAAATTCACCAATTCTTCTTTTCCCAAATATAATTTCGGAACCCATGGAATTCCCACACGCTGAACGTCAATTCCCTCCCAATTAGTATTAATTAAAAATTGTGCCATTGTATTTGAATTATTTGCCTCCGAGGTAGCATATGCAACAACCCAATCCGATTTAGGAGCATTAGTACTGAAAATTTTGGTTCCATTTAATATAAAACTACCATCTGGTTGTTCTTCACAAGTGGTTAACATATGAGTTGCATCAGAACCTCTTTCTGGTTCTGTAATTAAAATTGCACCACAACTCTTCCCTGTTAACATATCTCGCAGAGCTTCTAAACGCACTGGGATATTCTCATGATGTTCCCAAAGCGGATTAGTTGCTAATACTGTAGCTCCGGCACCCATTGCAAATTGTGTATCAAAGAGATCAATAGCAAGACTTCTAAGAAAATCTGCGACCGCACCATAAGGTTGTAAATTGTCGAGTCCTATTTTCGAATAGTCATGAAATCTAGAAATATAGCCTTTTTTACCAAATTCAGGAACCCAATCATATACATCTTCTTCTGGTCCATGTGTTATATCATTTTTCTTTTCAAATCGTTTACAAAATCTTTGCACTTCATTAAAAAAACTAAATTGATCGGGTGTTAATACAGATCTTAAGTTATTATTAACGAAGTTATATCGATTCTCCAAGCTCATTGCATCCAAAATTTCGTCATTAATTGCTTGAACTTCAAACCTTCTTCCCATATTTATCACTTATATTTTTTTTAAGTTTTTTTCATAACTTTATAATAATTCTTATAATAGTAAAAATATGAAATTCTTTTTTAATTTTTTTTTAAATTCCATTTAGATAATTGAAAATAATTTTTTAAAAAGTAGAAAAAATAGTGAACAGTTTATTACTAATTCTTTTTAAAACTATACTATTTTGTAGAAAATAGTAATTTTAAATGATCAATTTTTTTAATCTATTAGAAAATTTTTTCGCTATAAGTAAGCTTGTTTCAAAAGGACAATCCTTTCTGAATTGAATGACTGAAATGAAATGTTCATCTATCCCCTTCAATGAAAGGATACCAAACTCCTCCAGTGAAATCAATTCATTAATTCTATAATTACCAGTAATAAACCGCCCTTCTAATAAGCGAATTATTTCAGAGAGAATATTTGCATCTAAATAAGATACAACAACCCTTCCCGTTTGAGTGATTAAAGCTGATGATACCACAAATACGGAAAATTTATGTAGTTCCTCAAAAACCTTTATTATATCTTTTTTTATGCTTTCAGAAATAAGCCTCTTATTATCTTCCAATATATTTTCGATGTTTTCTTCAAATGCTTTGAATTTTGTAATCTCTCCATCGAATCCATGAGTTAAAGAAGATTCATCAAATCTTTTTAAAAATTGGGTCTGAATTTCACGTAAATGATTTCTTAGTTCAACAAGATTGTCTGTTCGATCTGCAAAGAGCGCAAATAAAAGCTCATCATTCCCTAATTTTTCAATTTCAAAAATAAATCTAAATGGACCAACTTCAATTTCCGAGAGCATTTCTGTTCTTAAAGTCTGTTTCACAAATGAGAAAATAGCGCTTAAAAAACTACTAGTTAACTTAATATCAAAAAGATCCTCATAAGTTTTAAAAAATATAAGCTCTCCTGTATTTCCTTTTTGTATAAAAATGCTTTTAATCATTAATTTAAATAGAAGGGGTTTCGATGTGTTTATTCCCTTTTTTGTTTAACCCTTTATAATCTAATTATATATTCAATTAATAATAATTCAGATATAAAAAGATTAAGATTAATATCAAAAATTTAGAAGAAAATACCTGAATTTAATCCATTTCCGGCATCTTCCATGATTTTAAAGAAATGAGTTAAAACCCGTCAAATTTAGCCCACGCATCTTCTTCTTCATATTCCTCTTCCTCTTCCTCTTCTTCCTCCTCTTCAATTTCTTCATATTTGGATTCTGGTTCTTCCTCTCCTTCATATTCTGCTTCAAATTCTTCTTCAAAACTTAATGCTTTATCTAAGTCTTTCATTGTTTCTTGAGAAGTACTGACCTTTACTTGAGGAACTATTATTTCTTCCTCTTCTTCTTCCTTTTCTTTCTTGCCAACTAATTTAAGATAGTCTCCATGGATCTTTATAGTAATTGGAGTTTCTTCTTGAAGGAGGCGCACTACTACTTCTTCACTGCTAGAAGTATCATGTGGCATTCTCATAACTTTCGCACGGGCACCTTCAAATACACCACTTATAATTTCTACAGTATCACCTACTTCTAAATATTCTGTAACACTTCTAGGCAAGAGAACATGTTTAATTTCCCCTAAATTAATGTTCTGTACAATTCTTCCCTTTATATGTGGAATTCCCTGGACGGCTATCTGAACATCTCTCTTTTGGGGTGCCTCGAAGAATACATATCCCGGAAGCAATGGAGAAACTAAGATGGCTCTGATATCTGGAACTTCATCAAGAATCCGAAAGCGATAAAAAATCTGTTTTAAAATATTACTTTCTTGATTAATTGTGGTTCTTACAGCAAAAAGGGTAGTAAGATCCATTAATCTTTCTTTATCCTCTTCAGTAATTAGTTCTTCTGAATCTATATCTTCACCCATATCTTTTTCTTGTTCCGTCATATCTTTTTCTCCTAATTTGAATTATCAAAAATTTCAATAATTATTACTCTTTAATTAACCAAAATAAATAAAATTTTTCCTTTATTAGAGCTCAACAGTATTAGATTAGCAAAATATTAATAAAATTAAAAGATCTCTAATATTCTTATAGAAAATTAATGAAAAATTCTCATATATGTATGAATAAGACAAATTGCTTTAGAATTAAGCAATTTTAAAGGATTCTCGGAATATCTAAAACACGAAACCCAGTTATCTGATAAATCTTCTTTTTCAATCTTCTTCCGATCAGTCTCAAAAAATAGATCTCTTAACTATCTAAGTTAATAACTATCTTAACAGTGTTAATATTGATCTTAACTTATAAAAAAAATTTTGTAGTTTTGTGGTTTATTCTGAGATATTTAAGGTTTTGGATGTTTCAAATAGTCTTCTAAGGGTAATAGAAGCTATCTCCTATTAACTTAGTATAAAAAAAATCCCGAATTAAAGGGATCATCCTTATAATGATTGAGGAAATCTGAGAACTTTTAATCTCATTTATTCTCATATTTTTAACAAAAAGGAAAAAAAGAAAGTAAATTAAAAGATAGGTATTTTGGATTTAGGAGCTTCTAAAGTGGGCTTTTGTATTTTGAAAGTTATATAATCATCTGAACTGCGGGTTAATGCCTTCTCAAAATCGTAATTTGTGATGTTTTCGATCAGTTCTTTTGTTAATAGTTCTTTAAGTTGCTGATTAGAATACTGAGAAGCGTTAATTCCTAAATCTTGAGTGCTTAACTTGAACTTGAAGATTACTTCCATTTTTTTTTTCTTTTATTCTTGTATGATGCATTACTAATAGTTTTGAATAAATTTATTTAAATAAAAATCCCTTAAATACTAAAATAGAGTAATAGATTATTGTAAAAATTAAAAAAGGAATTAAATAAGAAAAGAAAAGAAAATTTCTGCTTCTAATATATGTTTGGTTTCTCATCTTGCCATAGTCTTATAGTAAGAATAGAGATTTCTAATTAATACTCTGGAATTTGATACCGATAATAAAAATAGTCTACAAAGTCAAAGGATTTTTTAACCATTATAAAATTAAGGAATGTCTAAATTTAAATCTCTTGATTTCTCAAGCATTTTATTTTTATTTTTAGAATTCTTATTCTTTTTCACTCACAAAGTATATTCAAAAATAGTTTCCATTATCTGATTCTGGGACTATATATTTATTATCAATGAGATTTTAACTTTAGAAAAATATTATAATGATCCAAGATTAAAAGAAAAAAAACAAGAAAATATAGAAAAAATCCTTTCAAAGTTAGTGAATATCCAATTTCTTACTCAGTTTTTCCTATTAAAAATTACATAATATTGATTAAAATAATTTTAAGATCTCTAAATATTTTAATAAATTTTTAAATATTCGTTAAATAGAATCATATTTTTTAACAATAGAAAGCGTAATTTCCAAATCGAGGTCTTTATTTAAATCATACCGTTCCACTTCTTTCTTATCTACAGTTACGGCTAATGAAGTAGAACCTCCTTTAATAACTTCGGAAAATAGAGGGAACTCAACTTCCCTAATATTAGTTCCCTCTAATATCTTATATACTTTAATATGGACAATATCACCTTTATCAATCTCTAATGCTTTTACTACTGCTGAGGGGATAGTAAATTTAATGGAGCTTGCTTTACCTGTTTCTTCATCCTTTTCACCCGCCTCCCGTAAAGAAACTCGAAAAGGTTTCGATTCCATATCTAAGTATTATTTCTTTTTTATTAAAAATGTTTGTAAATATATTAAAATCTTATATATTAAGTAAGAAGTTATTAAAATCTATAAATAATTCGGAAATTATTGAGATTTGGTCAAGTAAATGAGTGATAGTGTATAATGATTTTTAATACTATTTTTATTATGTTATTTAGAGATTTGGAAGTGCAGATTATTATAATAAATATTAATGGTTTTTAATTATTGTCTATTAATTGCTATCGATTGCAATTAGCGATTAGTAACGATAACATTTAAATATCATCTTATCATTTTATAATCTTAGTATCATCACTATAAAATATCAGGTAAATAAAAGATAAAAACCATTAAGATGAGTACTCTAGACCATTCATCAAAGCTAAAACCTGAATCTAACAAAATATCCTTACTTTATTCACAATTTATAGAAATTCTTAGTGAGAGTTTGGAAGATAATTTTGATGTCTGGTTTGCGTGGGCTACTAAACTCCTTATAAAACTTTTACATTCAGAGGCAGTAAAAGGAGAGTATCTAACCAACTTTTTACGGATTTTTACTTCCTTAACACATAGGAAAAAATTGATTTCTCCTATTCCAGAAGGGAAAGACATTCACACATTATCAGCTCAAAAAAAAGCGAACATAAAAAAAATTCTTGAAGATTTAATATGTTCATCTAAATATAAAGATAAAGAAGAGGTATAAGTATTATTCAAGGGCTTTACCATAAAGTTAGGCAAGAAATTAATAGAATAAGAAAGAGATTGGATTTGCCTCTTTCGATTAACGAGCAGATCTATATTTTATTTCAGGAAATCGAGAAATGCGCTATTCAGACAGATCCTTTGAAACTCATACCGCTCTTGTTCCTTCTCTATTTAAACGCAAATGATTACTTTCTAAGCTTGGATAAAGTTGCTAAAATCTCCTATATTTCCGTTAGTGAGTGCTTAACTTTTACTGAGGATCTCCGAAGGTTTGAATTTGACGAAGATCGATGTACCTTTCAAAATATTAAAACATATACCCTTACTTTTCCTAAATTTCACAAAAAATATAGAATGTGTCCCGTATGCAACACTGAATTAGATGAGCAATATTTGAGGCTTTACTATTTTAACAGACCTTACGACCGACAACAACTTAAGGAAAAACTTATTGCACGGCTGAGAATGGAAAAATCCTTTCGATATGTGTATGAGAGAAGAATTACTCTCAAACTTCCTTGTATTATCTGTTTTTTGGATTTATTACAGCAATTAAACTTTGAAAATGTAACCATTGGGGTGAAAAAATAAAAAAAAGTGTGAATCTACTATGGCTGTTCAAAATTGTGTATATTATGATAATTCAACAGGTTTTGGATTAACCTGTGATCTATGTCTATCGGACGAGATTATAGAAACCGAGCAAAGTTACGTATGCTCTCGGTGTGGATGTGTGTTGGAAATTCCAATAATGAAATCTCATTACCCATATAAAAAAGAGCAAGTGCATCATGAAATTTCCTCGGGAAGCTCTTCTATTGGCACCCAAAAAGAACGTTGTAATCACCAACAATCATCTAAGCTCGAACGTATGCAGAAACTTCAACAACAACGATCATATAAATATTATGCACTTTTAGATGTAGAACTCCAAATTCTTCGACTTCTCTCGGGATTAAATCTCCCTCATTCCTTTAAAGCGCCGATTTTAAGGAGCTTCAAAAAACTCAAAGCAACTCTTCAAAAAGGGACATATATGCTTGAAAATTTAATTCCTGTACTTGTGTACTTCTATTGCAGAAAGCAAGGCATTCCTATAAACGAACAAGAATTAATGACGCTTACAAATATGGGAAAAAAAGAATATAACCGCTATAAATTCAAGCTTATTGACCTTATGATAGGACAACGAGATCGTAATCGGAAAAAACTCATAAAGAACAAACTATTTAGGCTTTCTCAAGAATTTCATTTGGGGATGGACTTTTATAACGACGCTATATGTTTACTTAAAGTTTTATGGAAAGACATTTATTGCACTAAAGATGATGTGATCGCTGGACTGGTCTCTTCCGTGGCTGTATTATGCCATTATCAAAATAAAGTTACAATTAATTCTCTCTGTAAGAGGTTAAATATCGCAATGAGCACCATTCAATCCCGAGTAAAACGACACCTTATCGAAGAATTTAATGTGGAAGGTTTTGAAAGTCTGGTAAAATCGGCTGATATTGTAAAAAGGACGATCTATAAATTAGGAATCTTTACAGCCGAAAAGAAAGAACTTAAAGGAGAATCAAAGGGAAAAGAAACATCTCCGGAATTTATTCGAACTCCAAAAATTATTCACATCACACAGCTAAATGTAGAGTTCTCACAGAAAATTCTTAAGACTAAAAAATATTATAATAATTTTATATTTATGATTCGAAATCAAGCTGATTTACAACCCATCTACGTCTCTCTTTTATTACCACTTAATCATTATAAAGACGATTCTAAACATAATCGTAATTTCAATAAGGATAAATGTCAGTTTGTATTTCATTCGAAAGGACCTCCATAATTCCTTTCTTTATCATGGTAATATTCCTTCACTGAAGGAGTATTTATAAAGATAAGAATTTCATCGAGACTTCTGGATTTTTGTCTAATACTCTTTTTTTTGATTGACGCAAAAAAAAGATTCGCTCTCCTCCCTTTTTCTATACTCTCTGATGAATTTTCTTATCTTTTTCTCATTTTGTTTTCTATTAAAAGTAAATAAAAAGAAGATATAATTAAGAAATATTAAGAGAAGGATAGAATTGTGCGTTTTTTATTTCATAATGTCCTTTTGACAATAATAATTCAGTTATCTTCTTTAATTCATTTCTAAAAACTTTAATGCCACCTTTTTCTGCTATTATTTCCATAATTTTAATGATCTTTATCTCATCTCTCCCTATAAAATAAGATTCTTGAGATCCTTTCAACAGATATTCAATATTTTTTAAAACCAAATTAGGATATTTTTCGGTATATTTTTTTAACACATCCATAATATCGATTATAGAGGTTTCTATCCTTCCCTCGATCAATTCTATAACCTTAGTGAGAATCATTATTTGTAGTTCTCCTTTCGGTAATTTATTAAATAACCTGGGATACCATTTGAGTTCTCTTTCAAACTTCTTAAGGTCTAAAGATTCAATATTTTGTATTTGATTTATGCGATATTCCCATATATTTAAGATTTTATGAAGTATCTTACCTTCTTGTGCTGTTCCCTTATTATTATCCCAAAGATGTAAAATAAACCACATAGCATTTGAACGAGTTTGGAGATCAACATTTTCGAAAAATAAATGAATGATCGATTTATCATTTAACTCAGCAAGGTCATAAACATAAAGAAGGATGATATGACCAGCAAGTCCTTTGCTCATTTTATTCGAAAAAGAATACTTTTGAAATTCTACTATTGCGTTTCTGTAATCATTTCTAAGGACTTCATAAATTATTGGATTTAAGTCACTATATGCAATATAACTTTCCCATCCAATCCTCCATAAATCTTTATTTTTTTCAGGAAATAATTCTTTAATATTAGACAGTAACCATTCTTTATTTAGATAAAATATTATATTCAGATGAGAACATAATATTGAACGAATTATTTCGGCAGAACCTATTCCGGGATCGAGTAATTTATTGAACACTTCTTTCACTTCAGAAGTCATTTTGTCTTTTTTAGTTATGTCCATGTTTCTCCCGTGATACACAGCATAAGAGAGAAAGGTTAAAATTAGGTTACCTTTAAATGTATTAATTGAATATGCAACAATATCCTCGTATTGTGAGAGATTTTGATATTTCTTAGACTCAAACTTGTCAAGAGTTAACATATCTAAAATAAAATTCCGCACTTGGTTAATAATCTCATTAGATAATTTTATATTTTCTATGTTTAAAGCTTCTTGTACAAAGTTAAATATTGCTTTAGATACTTCGTAATATTGCTTTAAGGTATAATCATTTTCATATTTTCTAAATGTTTGAATAATTTTATCCACTTTTTTGGCTATTTGCAAAGGCTTATTTTTTTTCAATGATGATGAAAATCCTCTGATTATATGTGAAAAATAATAAAATGGAATCTCATCTAAATAGTCCAATAAAATTTCAAATTTTTCAGTATTTTCAGAAATTAATCTATATAAAGCTACACCGAGACCACTTTTAGAAGCCAAGAAATCCTTCTCGTTTGGTTGCCATTTCTGTAAATAGGAAATTAACTCGGATATTTTTAAACTCTTAAGTTCGGAATCTTTCAATGGTGAACCTGAAAAGAATCGAGGATGCTCCATTTTGTTATAAAATTGTGGCTCTTCAATTTTTCCAAATTTCTTAATTAGATTCTCATATTTTTCTCTTAATTCTGGTTTTAAATAACGATGAATAGGTTCCATTCTTCTTCTTAACCACGCGGAAATAACTTCTGATTTAAATTTTTCATATTTTTGTGTTGTATCAAAGTCTTTTTCTATAAATTGAATTTTAGGTCCTTTTTTAATCCACTCAAAAATCAATTGTTTTTGATTTTCAGAAAGTTTTGGGAAATGATTCTTTAGTAAAGTATAATATTCGCTCCATAGCTTATCATCAAAAAAGAAATTTTCATTACATAGATATTTAAGTAATTCCTCAGAAAATATATTTGGAAATGCATTTATTATGAATAATCTAATCCTCTTAAAAATGGTCAATTCATATTTTTCCAATATCTTAAATCCTTCCTTAATGAGTTGGTGGTTAGTAGAATCAATCTCAGAAAAATAATCTCGAATCTTATTAACTAATAGATTTTTTGTATCTTTTGTCTCATAAATATCACTTTCAGATTTAATACTGGTTCTCCATATTTCAGAATAATCTTTAACTTTATCAGAATCATTATTTGAATTTAGATATAAATTAAATGATAAAATTTTACATAAAAGCCTCAAGACTCGGAGCTCTTTTGTATTCTTATCAATAATAATCAATTGATCGAAAATATCTTGATAATCTAATATTAAATAATAAACATCGTCTGATAATAAGAATTCTTTTTTTTGCCTTTTTCCTTCTTTTATCAAGATAATCTCTAAGATGCTATAAACAGATTCAATCTCTTTTTCAAAAATAAATGCTTTCACTAATTTTTTAAGATAAATAGATTCTGCTATTGAAAAATTAGAACTTAATTTTTTAATCAAGGGGAGTGCTTGTTTAGAGATTTCAACCGGCATGTTGTTAATGCATAAAAGAATTGATCTATTTATTGAAAAATGCACAATAGGACTTATATCATTCAATATTGAAAGAACTTTTTGCGGCCGGATAGAGGATATATTTATTAAGTAATTAATTTGAGGCCAAATATGTATCATTAATGGCTGCTCAATTTCATGCTCAGGCGGATTACTAAAAAATTCCTTTTCAATTAATAAATCCAACCATTTCGGAGATTTTAGCCTTGTGAAAAAATATTGTGAATGAGATGGATTGCTTAATAAACTAATTAATTCGTCCACATCATCTAAAACGGGGTTCTTTTTCTCCAAGAGATTATCTAAGGCATTAATAACATTTATATTGGATTTTAATAACTTTTTTACTATTTTCTCAAATTCTTCAATCTTACCTTCAAATTCTGGTTTATTTGTATCCTTCTCATGATCCGCTATTATTGTAAAAAATTGACATATATTATTCAATTCATTTAATAATTGTTCCTTTAATTCTCGGGATCGCTTAGGGATAAATAATGCTTCAGAATACCATCTATCAAGATGTTTTTGTAAAATTTTGCATATATATTGAAAAGAGTTAGCTGATTGAGAAAATCTCCTAGAAAGATTCTCTTGCTTTAATAGACTAACAGCAGAATCAAATTCCTCAGCTAAATTTTGATCTAGGTCGAAAAACTTACGATAAATTTCATCATCAAGAGAATTTCGTAATTTTGTTTCTGCCGTATTAAAATATAGCAATAGCGCTTTTTTAACTTCAATTAGGGAGGGATAACGTTCGTCAATATTATCCTTGGTCATCTTTGCTATAATATTATCAAATCTCCGACTAAAGGAGTGATTTACTTGACTAATTATTATCCCAGCTTCTTGTTTTCCACCCGTTAATAAATGCATTATAACCTTTCCTAAAGCAAAAATGTCTGCTCTAGGATCATCCGAAGCTCTTTCTTCTATCGTTTTATAGAAACCCTTTTGAGAATAATCCTCTGGAAGTGTCTCAATTGATTCTTTTTTATACTTATCTGGAATATGTCCTATATCCAAATCAGCAATTTTAATTTTATTATCAGGAAAGACTAATATGTTTTTAGGCTTAATATCTCTATGCACATAGCCTTCATTATGTAAATAAATAAGCCCATCAAGAATTTGATTTAAAATGCGTTCAACTTCGTAAGTTTTTTCTTTTATTTCATTTCTCTTAAAATAATCCTTAAGATTTTCTCTTGCTATAAGCATGATGTAGAAAGGAAGAGAATTCCCATCATATTTACATTTCTCATAATCAATAACTGGGATGACATTTTCATGTTTTAATTGATAAAGAAAAGAATAGGTATTTATGAAACGCTTTCTTGATCTTTCAGTATCATCTCTACCTAAACGAGAAAAAATTTTTACAGCAAATTGGTTTTCATCATCATCAACACATACAAAAACATTTCCCCCTCCCCCTCTATCGATTTTATCAATAACTTTATATTTACAACCCTCTTTCCCTATAAGATTTATACATAAGACTTTTCTAAAATTTAATTCCATTTTAAATCAATGCCTATTAATTTTTATATTAATCTCTCTTATTTACATCATCGGATAATCTCTTTAAGTACATAAAGGAACTCAACATATAAAAGTATTCTTAAGAAGTTTACTATAAAATCTAAAAAAAAAGAAGAAAATGTAAAGATTCTATATTATTCTCACGATTCTATTAATAACTTTTTATATTGAAACAATAAAAAATCATTTCAGGAGGTGATATTGATCCACATAGTTTTTTTAGGGAAAACTGATATTTTATTAATGCAAGAAAGATAGATATAATACAAATTTATTAATTAGAGAAGATTTCTTCCTCCTTTTTAACTCAAACTTTAAATAAAAAAAATATTTAATATATAACAAGGAATATATTTAAAAGATAAATATCACATTATAATTCTCAAATCTACTACAAATAATTTATATTTTTTATTTTGAGGTGTATTTTAAGAGCATGAATGAAGAACTTGAAGTAATTAAAGAGATGTTTGCTATTGCAAAAGAATTTTCGGAACATGAAAATAATTATATTTATGAACTGAGTCATTATTTATCTGATAATATAATCACAAAAATTGCATTAATAATCGCAAAAAAGTATAATCTCCAATATAAAAGGAGGAATAGGGAGGGGAATTTAAGAACATATAATTTTCCCAAACTCTATAAAGATGTATTAAAAAATAAGTTTCCAAATTTACCTGATTATAATCTTACTATCTCTCAATTACATAATGATCGTAATATTTACCAACATGGGGAAGAATCATTAAGATTAGGTATTAGAAAAGAAATAGCTAAAAAATATGTGGATATTGTCGAAGAAATTTTGATTGAAACTAAAATAATAGGAAAAAAAAACCAAATCAAAAGCGCGTCTATTCTTAAAAAAAAAGAAGAAAATTATGAAAGAAAAATTAAGGAACTTGAAGAGGCCGTTAAGAAAAATGATTTAGATTTTATAAAAAGAAAAATACCAAGCTTAATAAAAAATTATCCCCAAAATTATTTACAAATCACGAGCTTAAGAAGCTCATTCTTGCGATGTTATGAAGCAATAAAGAATCTGTGTTATCTCAAATTTGAACTCGAAGAAAGTAAAACAGTGAAGTATAAGGAAGAGATTGATAAGTTATTGAACCTCTTAGACAGATATAAAGATGATTTGAATGAATATTTAGGATTCCATTACGATGCTCCTAAACGATGGGGGTTCAACGGCCACTTGGCTTCTGGGGCTGAGCCTCCGAATTACGAAATCATACTAGAACGAGTAAAAGTTCATATATATCTAGACACTTCTGATAAAATAATACGAATCCTTATTTATATTAATGATAAAGAACACGGTTGGGTGTCCGTTTATGATAAATCAAACTTAGACAACTTTATCAATGAATTAAGAGAAAAATTAAATATGTGATACATGTGCTGAAGAAATACAAGCGTCCTATGAACTCAAGGAAGGGGATCCCATTCAAGTAAAAATTACCAATAACCCAATATTTTAATCATAATATTTTAAAGCAGATTTTACTTTTTAAGAAAAATATATTCTATATTTAAGAAAATAGTATATCCTATGTAAAGTGAATGATATTTTAAAAGGAAAATTAGAATATAAATAGACAAGTAAATTATTATTTATTAACTAAAAATTAACCAGTTTATAAACATATCAACCTTTTTTAAATTTGTAATAATTAGAGCCAACAAATCAGAAAAAAATAGCTATAAAAAGATGGATTTTCAAAAAATTTATGACCACAAACACATACCGTGTTTGTGGTTGATAATAATTTTAAGGCACATTTCAGGACAAGCAGTCGTCCTATAATATATCCAATCTTGCATGGTCAATATGGGGGCGATGATATTGAATATATCGTAGTCGATTATATCAGTTCTACCAGAGAAGATCTTATCTTAGGAAAAATATCTAAATATTTGGGTGAAAATAGGCATGTGGTGATTGTTATATATGGACAAGACACCGAAACGATGGAATTCAAAAGGAAACTTTTCGATCTAAGAGAAGCCGCTAAACTTGAAGCTCAAAAAGTCATGAAGAATAAAGGATATAAAGACTGTAAGAAATACGAGGATTATGTGCATATTGTGACGCTGCAAGAGTTTGCCGAAGACTTTGAAATTCAGAGCATGCTTCAAAAAGATCCTAACGGCAAAAACTGGATAGAATCATTATTTCTTAAGATGGAGAAAGCAAGTAAGTATAGTAAAGATTTGGAAGGGTTTAAAAAGCTTTATGAACAGTATCATGATTTTATTAAGCAAATTCGATGGGGGATAACGCCATTAACCAGGCAATTAAGCTTTGACGAGTGGTTTAATTGGAAAAAATTAAAAGAAGCATTAGGTTAAAAGCTACTCGAAGACTTTTTATTTATTTACTGTTTTTCTCTGAGATTGTGGGTAGAACGTGAAATTTAATTTTTTTAAGTTTTTAATTGTATCTGGCACTCCTTTCAAATTATTCGAACTTAATCCTAGCGACTCTAAATTTTCCAAATTACCGATGGTTTCTGGCAATTCTTTGAGATTATTTTGGTCTAAGTACAATACTTTTAGGCTTTTTAACATTCCAATAGATTCTGGCAAACTGGTAAGCCTATTTCTCTCTAGCCATAACTCCCTTAAAAATTTTAACTCCCCTATAGACTTCGGCAATTCTCTGAGATTATTATCGGTTAGAAACAGTATCCGAAGCCTTTTCATCTGTCCAATAGATTCCGGCAACTTATTAAGTTTATTATGTTCCATATACAATCTTTTTAACCTTTCTAAATTGATGATTTGCTGTGGAAATTCCTCAAATTTATTATGGCCTAATTCTAATAACTCTAAACGATTTAAGTTGGCGATAGATTCTGGGAGGCGTTTGAGGTTATTACCATTTAATTCTAAGGTATGTAGAGAAGTAAGCTTCCCGATCGATTCCGAAAGCTCTTCTAAATCGCAATAATTATAATGGAGTTCGCCCAAATAACTTAGTTTTAGAAGATAGTACGGAAATGTTTTCGAAACACTTGGACTCACGGAAGCTAATCTGTAATCTTCTTTGGGGACTCCGGAAAAGAGTTTGTCAATCTCCGCTCGGCTCAAAATATCCAAATAACCCCTTCGTACAATGAAATGTCGGTCTATCCATTCACTCTCTTTTTTAAAACGCTTGAGCACCTTTTCCTTTAAAATCTTTCGGGCGTCTGCATTTCCTAAACCAGTTAATTCCTCCAATAAGGTAAATTTTTCTCTAGGATTTAATTCAGTAGAAATCTTTTTAATGTCCAGATTTTCAAATACGATGTCCAATTCCTCTTTTGTGAAATTTCTGAAATAGAATTCAAGAAGAAGATACTGCTTGGTTTTGAAGTCTCCCTCCCGAAAGCGTCGGACAACCTCTTCCTTAAAAACTGCCGTGGCTTGGGGATCTCCCAACTCGCTAAGTTTTTTCAGTAACGGAAACCCTAAGTTAGAATGAATTAGATTCAGGTCGTAGCCATTTTCCGTCCATGCTTGGAGATTGGAGCAGTGTCCCCAGAATTCCACCCGTGGAGGTATGTTAATTTTCTTGCTTTCTATTGCATCATGCATAGATTTATCTAACCGTTCCGCCGTATCGTCAATTGACTTGATATCTGCAAACTCTTCTGCCCTATTTTTGGGAATGGTTAATAATAAATAAGTGCATTGTTTGAACGGCTTCCCAGCAACATAAATCATCGTGCGACCGTTTTCACCTAGCTTTAGGGTAATTAACTCATTGATTTTAAAGGAATCTATCAATAAAGATATATAAAATTAAGAATATAAAGTTGTTTTCTTTTAATAAATTTTTAACTTTAGATTTAAATCAGCAAAACTTATTAAAATTGGATAAAAAATATATAAGAGCATATCTTAATCTTGCTCAATTTTTATGAGTATGCTCATTTTATTCTTTCCCCTTAATTTTTAGCAGTAATTCACTAAACCGCCAATCTCAACTCATTTAAAACCCCAAATCCCATTATTTCAACCCTAATTAAAAAATAATTGATAAAAAATGAAAAATTCCAATAAAAAATTCATCATCGAAATTAAAGACTACAAGAAAGCAGAAAACTCTATTAACTGAGTTGAAGTAAGGATTTCCTAGATTAAAAAATTTTGCAAACTATGTAATATAATTATTATCCAACAACTAAAATTTAAACAGGAATGTTATTTAAATCAAGCCTTTCAGGTAATATTCCGTGTTTTTTTAACCACGCTACTTCATTTTTTTTATATCGCCATGAAATTTCTGCCTTCCCAAGTTTATCTTTTATCTCTGTCTCCCAATCCCACGGATTAACAACGACGAGATCCCCTTTCCGTATCCAAACCCTTTTTTTTATTTTTCCTCTAATTCGACCAATTCTGTGAACACCATCTTCACAGAAAACCCTCATTCTATCGTTACCATAGATATCAATAACTCGTGCAAAAATTTCCCCTTTCTTTCTATCAGGCTTTTTGATTCTACCAATTGCTTCCGATTCAGAATTATCTTTACTCATATGATTCAATTTAAAAAAATGTATAAGTTCTAAAAAAGATTACTCAATTTTATCATTAGGTCGGAATTCTCCTTTGATAAAGACAATTTTTATTGGATCTGAAGAATCATTTCTAATATTATGCATCTCTTTTGGTTCACATAAGAAAACGCTTCCTTCAGGAGCATCATATTCTTTATCATCTATTATCATGATCCCATCGCCTTCCATAAAATAAAAAGTTTCATCGATAAATTCATGTCCATGTGGTATTTCACCCATTTTCTCATTGGGCATTAATCTAATGATTCCCCAATCTATACTGGGCCCCCGCATGAGGTATTTTACTCCCGTGCTTCCCTTTCTATAGTCAAAATCATTTTCATTTACTTGTTTCATAAAAATTTCCCTCTCTTTTTATATAAGGTAATTAAAAAGAATATATACTATTTATTTAATATTTTTTATCTAATTATATAAAATAATTTAATGTTTAGATTAAATAATGTCAAGATGTTCCAAGATACTTTCTGATAATATTTCAAATGACCTCTTGACATTTCTCCCTGATTTTGAAGAAGTTTTCAAAAATCTAATTAAATTGTGTTTTTTTAAAAATTCCTCGATATAATCATCTTCTATAGATATTTCAGATTTAAGATCATATTTCGTTCCTAAAAAAATAATGGGTAATTCTGGATCATCTGATCTACAAATATCAACCCAATCATCAATTCTATCAAGAGTCAATGGTCTTGTTAAGTCAAACATAAGTATTGCCCCCTTTGCACCATTTGCATAGGATTTGAGAAGTGTTCTGAATCGTTCTTGCCCACCAAAGTCCCATATCTGCAAAATAATCCGTTTTGAGTTAATTTCTAATTCTTTTAAAAAAAATTGAACTCCTATAGTCATTTTTGTATTTGCATTGAATTCCCCCTCAATATATCGATGGAGCAACGTTGTTTTTCCGACACCGCCCTCACCTGCCGTTAAAACTTTCAGAACGAGCGGTCTTTCATATTTTTTATATTCTATCATCTGATTCTCTGCTTATGTTTAGAAGATTATTTCAATTTATAATAAACACAAAAATTTTGTACGCTCTAAAATCCTATTATATATGATAATACAGTGCTATTCTTTATATAATTATGCAATAAAAAAAATTTTTGCGCAATTAAATCACATGCTATTTATAAGTTAAAAGTAATTCACATATAGGTTAAAAACTCGATTAAAAAATATTATTTATTTTATTTCTATTAATAATTTATTCTAAAAGGTTCTCTTTTTGAATTAAACTCTATTTGTTAAAATCATCTTATATTTTTACGGTATATATGACAGATTCTCAAAATTTCATAGTTAGCCAAAAATCTTTTTCATTTTATTTTGTCATTTTTTGAGAAGGGAAATGAATTTTTTCTGCCTTACAAAGAATACAGAACACTCGGTTTTTGCTTTTTTTCTTAATTTATAATCATTTGTTGCTAAAAATACAATTCTATTTTCTTGTTGGAGTTGTTTTATTTTTTTAAGTAAAAAATCATCGGTAGATTCATTATTTTTTTTTCTGATATCAATAATCTGAATATTATACTCCCTTTTTTTTCTTTCTAAATATAATAATCCTGCGTTTAATTGCGTTTCAAATTTAGCACTTTTATTAGATTTCCTATAACGAGATTTTTTGGCTTGCAATTCATCTATTACCTGTTGAAAGATGATAAATTTACATCTCCCTTCCAACATTAGTGAAATTTCTTCTATATAATCAATTTTAAATTGAATTGGGACTAATAAAAAATTACTATCAAGAATAATGAGATTATTAATAATTTTCAATTGATTATGGAAATTCCCTAAAAAATTATCTATTTTATAGGAGTTGACGTTCTAAGCACCGTTTTGTAATTAAATCGAATGCTTTTTCTACATTTTCTCCGGTTTTTGAAGAAACTCTTAAGTAGTCAAATAAATTTAATTTATCTAAGAATTGTTCAGCATAATCATCATCAACACTGATGTCCTCTGTTAAATCTAATTTTGTACCTAAGAAGAGTATCGGAAGATTAGGATCATTTTTTCGACAGATATTAACCCATTCATCGAGATTTTCTAAGGTCATAGGTCTTGTGAGATCAAACATAAGTAAGGCTGCTTTTGCGCCCAGTACATAGCTATCGATAAGAAAGCGAAAGCGCCCTTGCCCTCCAAAATCCCACAGCTGCAAGGTGCAGTTATGATCCTCCATTTCTATTTCCTTAAGAAAAAATTCAACACCAATAGTCATTTTTGTTGATTCTGAGAATTTGCCATTAACGTATCGATGAAGGAGCGTTGTCTTGCCGACACCGCCTTCCCCCGCTGTTAAGATCTTGAAGATGAATTTCTTAGGCAATTTCTTTCACTAGTAGTTTTTTTATAATCTAATAAGTTAAAGTTGTGATATATTAAAGCTATTTTTATAAAATAATTATATATTAATAATTAAAGGGAAGATAAATAAAGTTTTTTACTTTTTATTTAGGTTATTTAAATGTTAAGGTTATCTATTAATATTTTATTTATAATAGTTAGAATATTTAAATTATTGTATATTGAAGTGTTATAGATTTAATTTAAGCTGTATAAAGCTTCTTATTTATATTTTTAATTGCCCAGATTAGCTCATAACTTTTTATTTAAGAAGATCAGATTATCCAGCTTATTAACAGATATTATTTTGAACTAGTAAAATAAAAATATAATAATGAAATTATTTTTTTCCAATGAAAATCCATGTACCAAATTTCAATTCTTCTTATATGTTAAATTTCTGAATCTAAATAATCTGGTGGTTTGCCAACTTCTGCAATTCCTCCATCA
The DNA here is from genome assembly GCA_016839555.1 of Promethearchaeota archaeon. Taxonomy (GTDB): domain Archaea; phylum Asgardarchaeota; class Lokiarchaeia; order Sigyniarchaeales; family SOKP01; genus TEKIR-8. Next base: position 127,125 of record JAEOUA010000003.1, on the reverse strand, counting down.
ACTATAAAATTATGTCCTGTAATGAAATTGGATTTATCTGAGGCTAAAAAAATCATAAGATTGACCACATCCTCTATTGTGCCAACTCTATTTAATGGCGTTTTAACATTTCCGTCATCCATAGTTGCCTTCATAGCTTCATAGGTTTTATATATTCCCGTCACATGATAGCCTGGAGAGATTGCATTTACAGTGATATCTGGGGCAAGATCTTTTGCTAACATTTGCATCATAGCAATAACACCTGCCTTACTGATACTATAGGCACATAATTTAGGATTTACTGCAACGCCCGCAACTGAGGCAGTGCAAATTATCTTTCCCGCTAATGGTTTAAAATTTTGCTTTTTCATTCTTCGGCAAATATATTTTGCGACTAACCATTGACCGCGGAGATTAATATTTAGAATAGAATCGAATATTGGTTCTTTTATTCTTAAGAGATTCGGTCCATAAATAGAACCTATACCAGCATTATTAAAAAGAATATAAATATTTTCTAATTCAGTAGATGCTTGCTTTGCCATTTGTTGAACCTCTTCACTTTTAGATACATCGCAAATGATTGGAATTACTTTACATTTATGTTTCTGCCTTATATCATTGGCGGTTTCTTCTAATAGTCCTTCATTAATATCAATTAATGCTAAGTCGGCACCTCTTTCCGCATATGCATAGGCGACACCTCTTCCAAATCCAGAAGCACCTCCAGTTATTAAAACTCCTTTTCCATCTAAAAATCTATCGACCATTTTTTTTCCCTCTGCTTTTAATTGTTTTCAAACTTAAAATTTAAATTATTAAGAATAATAGTATATTAATTAATTCTTTATCCTCCTTAATATACATTCAATTAAACTATTAATTAATTTCAACACTTAAAATATGTTAGCTCAATTGTAGTTTCCATTTTGAATAAATTATAATAAAGACTAATTATTATTTTCAAATAGAGCTCGTTATATTCATTATAAAAAAATAAATTAAGAGGAACTGATAAAAATATGGCAAATATGAAAAAAAAGAAACCCACAAAAGAAGAATTAGAAAATTTAGGTGTTGAATCTTGGGGGACTTGGGAAAAAGAAGTGAGTGAATTTGATTGGTCTTATGGTGACACAGAAACGTGCTACCTTTTAGACGGAGAAGTGGAGGTTAAGGACCCAAAGACAGGAGAAAAAATAGAATTTGGTAAGGGAGATTTAGTTCAATTTAAGAAGGGATTAAATTGCAAGTGGAAGGTTAAAAAACCTGTAAGAAAATATTATAGTTTCGATTTAGAATTCGGAGATATTGAATAAATCAAAATACTAATTCTTAAAATTTATTTCAATCTATTTTATTTAATTTTTTGAAGTATTCAGAAAATTTTAGTTCTTATTTTGCTATGAAATATTTAAATAAAAAAAATTAGAGACTAAATTGAGTAACCCCGTAAGAAAACATGCCCAAGCCGACTAATTTAAGGATGAAAAATATAAAGAAGACAGGAATATGAATTAAGTCTCCAAATATATCTCTGAGGGGAGATAAAATAGGTTCTAGGACTATTGATGATCCAATTGAGTAAATAATAACCCCAAACGCAATAATATAAGAAACTTTTTTTAAACCAGTTGTTTTTGTTCCAATGTAGAAAAAGATTATTGGGATAATTATAGCAAGCACATTAGCAACCATTAAAATTCCATTTACTATTCCAAATATATCCTCAGAAGTCACGAAACCACCCATAACCCAGATAAAATCAAATATTCCTACTCCAATAATTATATAAGCTATAATTCCTTTCATTCTAAAATGTAGAACCCTGTAATCGATGGCAAACATTGCTGCTGAATAACCTATAGTACTGATCAAAGAAGCAAATGCCCATACAATTAGAGCATCGGGATTAAGAAAATTTGCTGGGTCGAATTTAATAAGATAAAAGTCATAAAAGAAATATAAAAATCGCGATACAAATAAGCAAATCATGAGGATGAATACTCCAAATATAAAATCGAAAGTAAATTTACCCTCTTTTTTGGTTTTATTAATAATCTTTTTTCCAAGGTACACCGAAAAAGATAATTTAGCCGCTAATAATAAGATAACTAATATATAAAATACTTGATATTCTAAACTATTTGGTTCCAATGCCATAATAAAAAAAATGAGGTTAATATATTTAAACTTATAAGTTGAATTTAAAATTGATCAAGATCGTTCAAATTGAGGTAATCAGTAAATTGCTTATATATATCTTTATTTTATATCAATTTCAGTTTTTTTTAATTCTGCGCTATGTTTAATTAATTTATAGATACCGAATGACAACGTGAATATGATAAAGAGAATCATAATACCTAATTCATCCTGTATCTGAGGTGGGGCATTAGCTCCACTAATCGATGTTACTATTTCAAATCCTTGAACAACAAGTTTCATAATAATCACAAAGAGTGCAATAGTATCCGCTCTTAGATATTTTAATTTTTCTTTTAGAAAGTCCACCCTATCAAATATAGACCCCATAATGTATATGAATAAAATCAAATCTAAAATATATGAAAAAAAATCATAACCAGATGAATTAGCAAAAATAATTTCAGCATAAAAATCCACAACCCTGTATAGCATATAGAGAAAGACTAATAGAAGAAATAACGCAAAATATGCCGCAAATTTTTTAGTAATTAGCAATCTAATTACAATTCCCATTAAAAATATTATATTTAACCAAAATATTACTCGAAATACCAATTCGACTAAGGGAGGAAGTCGTAGAACTCTTCTAAAAAAATTAAGTGTAAATAAAAAGCTAACTATATTTAAAAAAGTAAAAAATATAAATTCGAAAACACGTAGTACTTTCCGATATTTCTCTTTTTTAGATAAATAGTTATCTACATTGATAGCAGAATCCATACAAAGTTTGAAAGCAAAGAATGCGGTTAAAACGAGATTAGCATAAAAACAGAAAATATAGAATAGTGTAATAATGTTGTCGAATATAATCAAGAAAAATAAGCCCCCAATAAACGCAACAATTATAAAACCATAATGAAGTTCATCTAGCGGTTTAAAAAATGAAAAGATGAATAACAATAAACTGAAACCAAATAAAACACTTAATATAATTCGAATGATTTGAAAAAATGCCTCTGCCGGGAAAAAAACAATACCTAATAAAATTAAAAACCACGATACTAAAAAATAGATGATGATCAGAGCATATATCCGTTTTGAGAATAATTTTTTTAAACCAGAGATAAACCGCATTTTTCAAAATTAAGGTTGTTTTTATGGGATTTAAAATTTTATAAAGAATTTAAATTTATTTTTCAATAGAAAAGTTAAATATTAATTTCTTTTAATCATAATTGATAATATTGTTTTCACTTTTTCCATTTTTTATTTTATATTTAATTAATCCATAGATTTCAAACAATATAATAAATATGATAAAAAGAATCATATTATCATCTTCATTATATAAATTTATTGAGATATTAATTCCACTAATCGAAGATATAATTTGAAATCCTTGAATTACAAATTTCATAATTATAACTAAAAGGATAATAGTTTCTATTCGTAAATATTTCATTTTCTCTTTAAAAAAGTGTTTTTTGTTAAAGAGAGAGCCAATAATATATATGAATAAAATCAAATCTAAAATATATGATAAAAATATATAACCAGAAGAATTAATATAAAACTTGACTACTCTATATAGTATATACAGAAATATTAAAAGAAGAAACAAGGCAAAATAAGCGATTATTTTTTTATTTATTATTAAATTCACTATTAAACCTAATAAAAAAACAATATTAACCCAAAGTAATATCCTAAAAATTTGGTATTGATCCTCTATAGCAAAAAAAAAAGTGAAAATTTCCATTATAAAAAAAATAATATTGATCCAGAATATTATCCTAAAAATTATATTTCTGTCTTTTTTAGTTAAATAATTATCAATATTAATAGCATAATCTATGCATAATATAAAGGCAAAAAGAGAATTTAGAATTAAATTGGTAGTATAAAAGAACTCAAACAATATTGAAATAGTATTATCAAATACAAATAAGAAAAAATTACTCGTTATAAACGCAATGCTTATAAAAATATAATGTACTTTATCAAGGGATTTAAAAAATGAAAAAATAAAGAGTAAACAATTAAAACCAAATAAAACGCTTATTATAATTCGAATAATTTGAAAAAATGCTTTTTCTGGAAAAAAAACAATACCTAATAAAGTGAAAAACCATGATACTAAAAAAGAGATTATTATAAGAGCATAAATCCATTTAGAGAATAGTTTTTTTAATCCAAAAATAAACCGCATTTTTTTTAATCTATATTATATTTAATGAATTTAAAATTTTATTTAGAATTTTAACTTACTTTTAAATTTATAAAAATGAAAATATTCCTATTATTATATTAATATTTTTAAAATTAAATTAAGAATAGAATATGAAATGTCAGATCAAAAACTTTTAGATATGAATATAGGAGATTTGGAAATTTTCCAACTAGGCTACGTCTATAAGGATGTTGAAAAACAAGCTAAGATAATGGAGCAGGTGTGGGGAATGCCGAAATTTGCAATTCTTCCTGATAACAAAAATGAAGTTATTTATCGGGGGAAAAAATCAGTTTATACTACTAGAATTGCATTCACTCGATATTGGGGCAAACAAATTGAACTTATTCAGCCAATCTCTGGTGAAGGAATACATCAAGAATTCTTGGATAATGGACACGAAGGACTTCAACATATAAGTTGTATGGTAGAAGATCTTGATTCATACATTGAATTATTTAAGAAGAATAATATAGAAGCTGTATTTAGTGGAAATATAGGAAAGCAGTATTTTTCATATTTTGATACAACTGATTCTTTAGGTTTTCTATTGGAATTACAAATGACTAAAAAAAGAAGTCGAAAATAATTTTTTAAATCCTTTTTTTTATTTTTACACTTTTGGAAAATAGTTTATTATCAGGGCATATATCCATTTTGAGAATAATTTTTTTAACCCAGAGATAAACCGCATTTTTAAAATTGTGTTTATTTTTATGGGATAAAAATTATAAATACCATTCAAACTTACTTTTCTATTAAAATAAAAATGAAATTGTTTTTATTATTATATTAAGAAAAGGAGTTGTATAGATAATGTCAGACGAAAAATCATTAGATATGAATATTGGAGATTTGGAAATTATGCAATTAGGATATGTATATAAAGATGTTGAAAAACAAACTAAAGTAATGGAGAAATTATGGAATATGCCGAAATTTGCAATTTTTCCAGATGTAACATCTGAAGTTGTTTTTCGGGGAAAAAAATCAATTTGCACATTGAGACTTGCATTGAGTCGATATTGGGGCAAACAAATTGAACTTATTCAGCCAATCTCTGGTGAAGGAATACATCAAGAATTCTTGGATAATGGACACGAAGGACTTCAACATATAAGTGGTATGGTAGAAGATCTTGATCCGTATATTGAATTATTTAAGAAGAATAATATAGAAGCGGTGTTTATTGGACAATTCTTTACGCAATATGTTGCCTATTTTGACACAATAGATTCTCTAGGAATTTTATTGGAAATCCAAATGATTAAAAAAGGAAATCGGAAATAATTTTTTTTTATTTTTTTATTTTTCTTATTCTTCTGAAAGTCTATTATGTGCCTTTAAAGTAGTATTTATTGCTTTAATTTCTGCTCTCGTCTCAATATCAATCTTTTGTAATAGATCAAAAATCTTTTTTTCGCCGTAACCTTTTTGATAGAGATTTTTATATTTCTCAATTATATCTTTATGAAAATAGATGTAATGATTATTTACAAACACGATGAGCCAATCTTTTTTTGCTTGATCCTGTGCTAAATCAAATAGAACCTTTTTTATTTTATCTTTTTTATTGCTAAAATGCTTAATGATATCATCATCTTTAATCCTATAATAATTTTTTAGAAAGCGCACTACTCTATTTTTAAAGAAGAAGGACGGAATATAAGAAAATACAAATAAAAGAAGTGTTATACCCGTTAAAATTATGGCTGCAATTAAATTATAAAACGCAAGGATAATAATAATTATTACTAAGATTATAAACCATGATCTCCAAATTCTTTTGAGAAAAATGACGTATTTCTTTACCATATTATTATTCAAGCGATAAAATAATATATTATATTTAAGATATTATTAATTGTTTAAAAAATTATGGCAAAAGGATACTATAGATAGAAGAAGCATTATAAAAATTATTTAGCCACATAAAAAGCGTTTCCGGGTTCGGTATGGGACCGGGTACTATCCCTTGTTACTATGACCGTAAGCGAACTTACAGTTTAGCGTTTCCCGCTGATTTCAACAGAAGTACTATCGCTAACGCAACAAAGTTTAACTTTCGGCGCTGCAGCGAAGAGCTGCATTTTATGTGGCCAAAAAAAAAACCATAGTTGATTTTTAAGTAATCTCAATTTCTAAGAAATTGATAACTTAAAACTTGATGGTTTAAATTTGGATAGAATAAAGAACCCCTTATAATTAAAGTTTATGCGTTAAATTTAAAAGGAATAAATAAGTCGAATCTTAGGGATTAATGATTCAAAAACTTATTTTTTCTTTTCTAAGGCTGCTTTACTCTTAAGATTTTTAAAGATTAAAAAAAATGATTAAAAGTTTTATTAATTTAGATTTCTGTGAATTTTTCTATTTTTCTTGGGTAATTTTTTAATATAACCACATAATATATACAAAAACCAGCAGCAATAATTGCAAAGGTTATGGCAATACTTTCAATGAAATAGTAAGTTAGTGGAATGTTAATAGAAATTTGAAAAGAAGGTAACCATAAATAAATTCCATGGTTAGCATAATCCCTTGCATATAAGATATATTGATAATCTCCGGGCTCCAATTTTAAGGTTCGAAACATAAAATCTTCTTGATTTTCAGTAAAATCATTTTTAAACTGAATATATTGATAGGTTTTAAAATTATCTGCTGAATATATAAGAAATAGACTTTCTATTCCGGATTCATTATCAGTAGTCTTAAAATACCAGTTAATATTTGTAGATACAGTGGGCTGATTTGGAGAATATAAAAAATTGTTTATTTTTGGAAGATTATTATCAGGCTCAGTAATAAAAGAAAAATTGGAAAATTTGTCCAAATTATGACCAGATATTGATATATTATAGGTTTTATACGCTCCTAAAGGTAATCGAAATTTCACATTTCCGTTTTTATCGCCATAGACTGTTCTTTCTATGCCATCCTCTGTGGTAATATAAAGACGGGGGTAAGGAACAATTCTACTATAATTATCTGTAATTTTTTCTATTTCTACTAACTGCCCTTCATAGATAGTTGAAGGGAGTGAAATATTTTCGATTTTACCGGGAATATCCGTATATATATCCACTTCCGGATCTCCTAACAAACAATATGTTGATAATTGCTTGCGCTCGGCTTCTACATGATATGGAACTCTCTTAAATTTATAGTAAAAACTATTCATATAGGAAACTTTCGAATCATATAATGCTTTTCCTTGCTGGAATATTTTATCCTCAAAAAATACTTTCCAGAAATATTTCGCATTCCCTCGATTGAGCGCCTCAAGTAAATAATCATTAGTATAATACCAGGTTAATCTTAATCCACCGATGTACCCGATTGCGCCACCATTTTTATTCTTAATTAAGATCTCTCCAATATTATTATCAAAATCATCAGAGTCATAACAGGAAGTTGTACACGCATCAGCATAAACTAGGGATGGATTATAAGCATTCGAACAATCTTGAGCATCTCCACTCGTATATAATGTTCTAATACCACCATCCGCATCAGCGAATTCATCATAATCACCATGACCAGCAAATAATATTGTAGAATATCCATCATTAAAGGAATTATTGAAACTACTATGATTTAGATCTTCATAGGGAACTGGTGGTGTATAAGCTGAGGTAGTACGACAAAGATGGGTTGAATTCATCTGATCTTGAACATAATATTGTAAGATATATGAAGTGAGCCTTGCTTCATCTTCTCCATCAGGATCTTTTATTGGATTAACTGGTTCTGATACTCCCCCTGCTAATAACATTCTATTCATCCAATCACCTATTTCTGGATCTTCTTCATATTTTAGTGTTTTATTAATCATTTCAGAAAGTTCATTAACATTACTTGCTGGCAAACGTCCAACATAAACTTCTGGAATCCAATTTATTTCATCTGAAAATAATGTTATTTCTCCATAAATTCCATCACCATCCGAATCCCAGCTTCCTGTAAGATCCGCATAGTAATAATCTGTAGGTTTATAAGACTGGCTAAAACCATGAGGTTCAGTATCACCTATAACTATTGTATCTGGATTATAGATTTTCCGTATTGGGATCAAATCATCTTGAGCATCTCCAGCTAATAAGACCCATCTAATTCCATCAGATTCATAGTATGATTTTATCATATTTCTTATTTTTGATTGATTATCTTCTCCAGGATATAAAGAATAATTGCTTAATATTAGAGTTTTCACTCCTTTTTGATTCTTCCATTCTGCTAACGGTTTACACGCATTCGCAAAAATTTCGCTTCCATTTGGTACTATAATTATCATCTCTAATTTTGGATTATACCAAGTATCATTTAATGATTCATAATCAATCGAGGGCAACAAAGGAAAAGTAAATTGAGAGCTTCCATTAGAAGCTAATGCCTCATTTTCGTTTTTAAGAGCCAATTCATTATAATAAAGAATAGAAATACTCGAAATACTAAAAATAAATAAAAAAAGGAGTACCAAAATAAAGCTTTTTTTACGGATTAGAGCCATAATATTAACTCATCACATATAAAAGAACTTAATTTATATCTTATTATAGTATATAAGAATAAAATAATAAGTACTTAATTATTCACAATAATTATTTATTTTATAGATATTATTAAGTCTTATATTAAAGACGTAGTAAATCTAATATATAATGCCCTATCGATTTAATAATTGTCCTCACTGCGGCAAGCAAATAATTTTTTGGATTGAAGAAGCAGATATTGATTCTGGCAAGTATCCTGCTCCAATATATATTCATCATACGGATAAATCGTGTGGAAAGACCTCGACATTCTATGTAGATAGCTTATTAAGAGTTTCTTATACAACATTGGAAAAGAAAGCAGGTGCTATAAAAACCATCAAGACCATCAAATCTTTTTCAAAAGATCGTAAAAAACGACAGAAAAAAAAGATTGAAGAAAAAACCGGAAAAAAAAGTAAATGATAATATAATTCGCTTTTATTTTTTCTATAAAATCAATTAATATTATTTTAAGGCAAATGATAATATAATAAATGAAATTAGACTAAACTGTTTCTAAGTTGATCTTTAAATTTTCATAAATAATATATTTTTTATTAAATTATTTTACTTAATATAGGAAGAAATTTACGTATTCTAATTATATTCAAAAAATTTTAACTTTTATAACATGTCATTGAAATTAGAAGATATTACCGGGATTGGAAAAGCAACTGCTGAGAGTTTAGAAGCCGCAGGAATAAATTCTGTTAAAAAACTTGCAAATCTAACGGTAGATGATTTATTAAAAGTTAAAGGTATTGGAGAATCAACTGCTTTAAAATATATTAAAGCTGCCCAGAAACTATTACAAGAAACTGAAGAAAAGGGATTTAAAGCTCCAGAGAAAATAATAGAAAAAGAATTAAAGCCAAAAAGAGCACCAATGAAAAAAACAGAAGAAATACCTATATCAGAGTTAAAAAAACAAATGAACAAGCAAGCTGAAATGAATCTGGGTTTGGTTGGACATGTGGATCACGGTAAAACTACATTAGTTGAGATTTTAACTGGAGATTGGACCGATAGACACTCAGAAGAGCAAGAACGTGGCATTTCGATTAAATTAGGTTATTCAAATGCCACTATTTTCCATTGTCCAGTATGCGACAAATATTATACTTCATATATGGTCGATGAAGCTAGAAAAGAGGGGGAACCTCGATTTAGATGCCCAGAATGTAAAGGACAATTACAATTTAAAAGAAATATCTCTTTTGTAGATGCTCCAGGACACGAAATATTAATGGCTACAATGTTGAGTGGAGCCTCACTTATGGATGGAGCTTGTTTATTAATAGCTGCTAATGAACCATGTCCACAACCCCAAACTAGAGAACATTTGGCAGCATTAAATATTGCAGGTATAGAAAATATTATTATTATTCAAAATAAAATTGATGCTGTTACTAAAGAAGATGCTTTAAAAAATTATCGTCAAATAAAAGAATTTGTAAAAGGAACAGTTGCAGAAAATGCACCTATTATTCCCATATCAGCCTTATTTGGTATTAATATCGAACTTGTGGTCAGAGCAATTCAAGAAGTAATTCTTACTCCTGAATTTGATGAAACTCAAGATTTTGAATTTTTAATTGCTCGTTCATTTGATGTAAATAGACCTGGGAAAGAAATTGATAAACTTATTGGAGGTGTAATTGGTGGTCAGGTATTACAAGGTAAGATTGAAATTGGAGATAAAGTCGAAATAAGTCCTGGATTGAAGGTAAAAAATCAATATAGACCTTTAAAATCAACAATAGTCAGTATAAGCCAAGGTAATAAGTTTTTAAAAAAAGCAAAACCTGGCGGTCTAATTGGACTAGGGACTAAATTGGACCCCGCCTTGACAAAAGGAGATGCTTTAATTGGAAATTTAGCCGGAAAACCCGGCTCTTTGCCTGAATTAATAGATGAAGTTGAATTAGAGGTTCATTTATTAGATAGAGTTATAGGAGCTGAGGAAATGATTAAAGTGCATGATTTAAAGCATGGAGAAAAATTTCTTATCGTAGTGGGCACAGAAAAGGCTGCAGGAACTGTTTCTAAGATCTTAAAAAATAGTTATATAATTAACTTGAATCCTCCAATTTGTATTCCAAACGACTTTATTTTTGCGATTTCGAGAATCATTAATAGAAGATACAGATTGATAGGTTATGGAATGAGAGTAGATCATAAGGAGTAAGATAAAAAAATCTCTCTAATTTTTCCTCTCACAAATTTAATAGAATTATCTACCTTATTTAATATTTCTTGAGCTTGGTTAATTAATTGCTCCTCATTTTGGGATGATAATATTAATTTTGTTTCGTAAAGAATTAAAGAAGATTCTACCTTACTAAGAAAGTGAAATATCACTTCTGTTTCAGTTTTGCTGCCAAGATCTTCATCCTTTTTCCTTTCTCTGAATTCATAAAAAATTTCATCCATAATTCTTTTATGGAGAAAATATGCAAAATCTTCGATATTATCAACGAATATGACAATCAAGTTCTTAGATTTCCTTTATAATTTCTAAAATAAAAAATAACTCCAATACAAATTATTAGAATTGATAAAGACCCAAAAACGATAACAACAATAGGAATATGAGGAATTTCTGTCTTAAAGTCATATACTGGTTGATTCGTATTTAATGTCTTTACCGCCTCTAAATTGCCATCTTTATATATCGCAATTGTATAAAAGCCATCAGGTAGAAAAGCCAAATTAATCTCCCCATTCTTATTTGTGGTTAAAGGAGCAATGGGCTGAATTTTATTATTTGATATATATGTTCCATATGGTTTATTATTATAAAATAATTTAATATTTAATCCTGATAGGGGTACATCAAAATTATCTCTTATAATAATTCTAAAATTTCTGATTGCTTGATATTTAATAGCAATAGGACATGCCAGTTCACCTTTAACTAATACAGGAGTAATAATTTTAATACCAAATTGCTCAGGACTAATTTCGGTGATTGCTCTTTCAAATTGAGTATAAGAATCGATGATATCTTCTTCTAATATTGTAGATTCGGAAAAAGAGAATCTCACAACTAAGCGACTTGGGCCCTCGGTAATAGAGGGAAAATAAATCCTTTCCCTAATATACAAATTTTCTACTAGTCTGTCTATCGCCCATGTCTTATCAACTGCGTTATAAAATTGGACTCTAAATTCTGTTGTAAAACTTAATGAAAATTCGCTGTTATTTGCTTGAAACGAATCTGAAAGATTGATATAAATTATGTTATCAGAAGTATAATTATTAATATTTTTATTTTTCCCATTTAATTTAAGGATTGTATACGTTAATTGAGTTCTATCAAAAGGGATTATTTTCAAACTCACATTTAAGTCAGATGCCTTACCAGTTCCTTCAATAGAAGTGTCTCCAATAATTTGTTCTCCTACTATCTCAAAATTATAAACATAATCTGCTGATATATTTTGAACTTTGTTAATGACTACTATATCCTCATAATTGATTTGAGTAGCTTCCCAATTTTTTAACGTTAAATTATATGAAAATATGATATCCATTGAAAAAGTTCCACTAGTTTGCAGCCCTAAAAAGTTAAAATAATTAAAATATATAAAGGGATAACATTTTATTTCTTTAATTGCGTAATCGATGGAACTTATTGCACCTTTATTAATATAAATCTCATTTATTTCTATTGGAGTTAAACATGGTAAATAAATAAGATATCCCGCTAGACCATCCTCATCGGAACTATTATCAAAAGAAATTTGAAGGCTTTCATTAATTAGAATAGCAATTTTATTCTGATCTATAAAAGTACTCTTGAGATAATCCCGTGTAGCGTTTGTTAACACTCCCTTAAATTGAGTTCCTAGATACGTAATATTTAAGGTTTCATTTAAAATATCATCATTTACTCTTTTATATTTTAATTGAGAAGTATAATTTGTAAATCCTTTTTTATAATAAGAAATATTTTGAATGGAGATGCTCCCTAAACCATTTTTTTCTTCTGCCAAGATGGAGCTAAAATCCTCTTCACTAAATGAATTAGAATTGATTAAATTATTCTGATTCAGATATGAATAATAAAGATTAGTATTCTTTTTAGAGAAAGGAATTAGAAGGAAAATAGATGAAACTGAAATTAATATAACTATTATTATTAAATAAATAATCTTTTTTGTAAGATTCTTCTTCATTTCACTTATCATTTTATAAACTCAATAATATTTATTTAAATTTTAATTTTAATTTTAATTTTTTATTTTTCAAGTTTTCATTTTTCAATTTAATAAAAAATATAATTAGTCAATTGTATAACAATATAAGAACATAGAAAGTTAAAATATATTTGAGAAAAATTAAACTTACAGATTCCAATTAATAATTTAATGTATTTAATGAGAAAAACTATCGAAATTTAGGATGATTTTGTAAGTTTTTTCATATTTTATAAAAATCAAACCTTTTTAGATTAATTTTACTGATTTGGATGAATAATAAGCAAGATAGAAGTAAGTTTTTAAATGTACTTGATAATGCTGTTAATCGTTTTGCTGATTTATCATCTTATTTCAATAAAGTAATTATAATATCTCATAATGACGCGGATGGTATCTCTTGCCTTCAATTGATGCAAAATTTATTATATAGAATGAATCTGGATTATGATTATTTTATTTATAATAGATCAGTCTCATGGAAAAGCTATTTGGAAGGGATTCTTTCAAAAAGAAATACTGATAAAATGGCTTATATTTTTACAGATGTGGGCTCTAACCTTTCTGAATTAATTCCAATAATAGAAAAAAGGAATGAAATGTTTTTTATCTTGGATCATCATGAAGTAGAGACTGATACTGATATAACTTCACACCCCGATAATTTAAGTTTTATTAATCCTACTCTTTATGGATTTGATGGACTTGAACACATCGCAGGTGCGACATTAACCTATATGTTTGTGAAGAAACTATATCCTCAAATTATAAAGCAAGGATGGTTGGCGATTATTGGAATTGCTGGTGATTCTTTAAAATCTATGGACAAATTGAAATCATTTAATAAAGAAATTTATCAAGAATTATTAGCTGAAGAAATTTTTGAAGATAAAGAGGGCTTGATCTTATTTGGGAGTATGCATAACTCAATATTAAATGGATTAAAATATAGTATTTTACCTTTTATTCCAGGATTAGGGGGAGAATCTAATGTTAAAATTCAAACCTTTCTAAATGGACTAAATATAAATCCAAAAAAAGAAGTGAAAAACTTAGATCCTTACGAAATTGAACAAATCCAAAAACAAGGAGGCTTTGAAAGTTATGGGCATTATGCCATATTACCTCAGAAAGGAGGATTGTTAAGTTTTGCATTTGAACATGCCCTTCTATTAAATATTTTATGTTTTAAGAATATTAGTGCAGCCGTTTCAATTATTCAATTACAGAGTATAACAAGGTATGCAAAAAAGGTATATTCTGAATATATTACTAATTTAGCACAAAATCTTAAAATACTCTCAAATGAATTACCTCGATATGAGACTGAAAAAGCAATTTTTATTAAAATTCGAGATGAAATTCCTCCAAGTAACTGGTCGGATACTGCTTCTTTTAGTACCGTGAATGAATTATTGGATCCTTACAAAATTCTCTTATTAGGAGGCTTAGAAAAGAAATCTCATACCATTAAATTAAGTATAAGATGCACACGTAAATTTCTTAAGAAAAATGATTATAAGGGAGTGAATAAAATTATAAGCAATATTAAAAGGGAATTAGGAGGTACTGGTGGGGGACATAAATTAGCAGGTGGAATACGTTTATCCACTCCCTCTTATAAGCGATTAAAACAGAATATCGAACAATATATCTAATTTTATTATAAACGAGGGGAATAAATGAATTTTATTGAAAAAAAATCTGATAAAAACTATATCTTAAATTTATATGTAAAACCAAATTCTTATCACCAGAAAATTGAACAAGATGGTGATTTTTTAGCCGTTTCACTTAAATCTAAAGCTAAAAAGAATAAAGCAAATAAAGAATTGATACATCTTTTCAAAAAAAAATTGAGCATTTCATCATCACAGATTACTTTTCTCGCTGGTTTGAAAAATCAAGAAAAAATAATTGAAATTAATTTTTATAAAAATATAGATAAAGAAGAAATACAACATAAACTATTTAATCATTAAAAAGATCAATTTTATTATTCTAATAATAATAAATTGATAAAATATAAGGATTATAATCTTTTCTATTGAAATTAAAATTTTTAGAAAAAGTCTAAGAACCTATTTTAATCATTCTACCACATTTCAAACAAATTATAAAATGTGTCATACCTTCATCTGCACTCCTTGTTTGCATTGTCTTTAAGGAGCATTTATCATATCCACAGTTAGGACATCTAAAATCTTTAAGTGCGGACTGAAGATTTTTTTCTTTCCATTCTAAGATTTCTTTAGTAGAGATTGGTTTCTCTTCGTTTTTGATTTTCTGTCTTAATTTGTATGCTTCAGATTTTTCTTCTGAAAATGGTTTAATATATCCACATTTGCATTTAAAGACTTTTTTCCCATCTTGTTTAGACGGAAGCATAAGGCTTCCACATTCTGGACAGAATTCCACCATATATCACGGAAATTTAGGTTAACTTCTTTAATTTTTCATTCATTAATTCTTTTTTTATATTCATGTTTTTTTATTCGATTAAAATTTTAATCCAAAAATGAGGGCACAAAAGATGATACCGGCAATGAGATCAGCAGTTGTTCCTGGATTAAGTTTTCCTTCATGGCTTTGCAAATTATTATCCATTTCCATTAATAATTTTTTGCCTTTATTAGTGGTTAATCCTCCAACCTTTAAGATTTTAGATGCATTTTCTGAAATTTCTCGTGCCAAATTTAGACCTGCTTTCCTGATAATTAAGGTATCATAGTGGTTTTCTAAGATATATAAAAATGTATGAACAGTTGAGATATTTATGTCGTTGCTTTGATTAAAAACCTCATAATAATAAGGCAACCCCTCATTTAGAATAATATTATATACCGATGAGTATTCGCTGCTTATTAAATCATAAGTTTGCGATATATTAAAAATTTGCTGGAGGGTAATTTTATCTTTTTGAATTTGATGAATGGCATTTTTATCTGTTAGATCATATCGCTCTACTTTTCCAAGCCCGCCAGGATTACATAAATTTATTGCTTCATATAAATCTAATGTGTCTTGAACGGTTGTATCTTCAATTATTTTTTTTAATACTTTTTTAAAATATTTTATATCTAAATTTTCATCTTGCAAACAAATAACAGTTGCAGCAACTAAAGGGGCTAATATTAAGATATGTCCTAATATAACATTTCCACCTTTTTGCCATTCCATCATCCTTTTAGCAGCATCCTTGAAAAACTTCCCTAAGTGCACATAACTTAAATTATTTTGGTGAATTATAGAATTATTTTGAATTCTCTTACAAAATTTAAAAAAATTAGGTTGTATAACAGCCACTGCGGCTAAAAAATGCTCAAAACGCGTATTTTTAAAATCATGAGTACGATGGACATTCCCAGGTTTCGGCCACCCAGATACTTCTAAAAGACTTGATAATGTTGTGCATCTTATAATATCTTCAATAGTCTTTACAACAAGCTTTGAATATTCTTTAAAAGGCAAGATAGAAAATATTTTAAATAAATTTATAAATAAATTATTAATATGTATAAGAAGTTTCAAAAACTTTCCGAAGTTTCACCATATATCCTTCTTTTTTTCCGCTATTAGAGATAGGACGAAAGTCTTCCTTCAAATTATTTTTATATAAATATTTTTTAATTCTTAATTTGATTGCTCTATTGGATAACTGATTTGGCATAAGAACTTCTAATTCATTGCCCTTTCGTTCAATCTCCAATTGAGGTAATTGTTCTTTTAAAAATACTATTAAATCTTGTACATATTGATCCTTTTTAAAACTTAGCTCTCTTATATCAATAGTAATAGTTTTCGTTTCAGTACTCATAGATAAACTCACTTATTAACTAGAATGAATTAAAAATATTATATATTATTTATGATTTCTTAAATTAAAGTAATAAAATATTCTTAAAATTTCAATTAATTAATAGTAATTTAAAGGAGTATATGGAATGGTAGATTATGTTGATTTAAACTATGAACCAACCTCGAAAGATTTAATCGCTATGTATTATGTAGATAAAGCTCCAGAGTGCAAAGATTTACAACATGCGTGTATGGAAATAGCAAAAGAAAGTTCCATAGGCACTTGGACAGAAATCTCAACTATGTATAAAGAAATTACTCGAAAACTTAAGCCCTTTGTGTTTTATATAGATGAAAAAAATCATATTGTTAAAATCGCTTATACTGAAGAATTATTTGAGATGGATAATATCTCTCAAATTTTAAGTGCGATTGCGGGGAATATTTTTGGAATGAAGAAACTCCACAGTTTAAGGTTATTAGATATCGATTTTCCTGAAGATATAGTAAATTCCTATAAAGGTCCCAAATTTGGTATAAAAGGTATTAGAAAATTAACTAAAATTTCCAATAGACCATTGCTGGGTACTATTGTTAAACCGAAAGTTGGATTAAACGAGAAGGAACATGCAAAAGTTTGTGGAGATGCCTGGCGCGGAGGGCTTGATATCGTAAAAGATGATGAAAATTTGACAAATATGAAATTTAATAATTTCGAGGAACGTGTCGATAAAACTCTCACTGTAAGAGATCAGATTGAGGATAAAACGGGAGAAAAAAAATTTTATATGCCAAATATAACGGCAAAAGTGAGCACGATGAAAGAAAGAGCAGATTACGTGAAGGAACGTGGTGGGAGATATGTAATGATTGACATTTTCACAACAGGATTCTCAGCTATGATGGAAATGCGAGATTATCTCGATACTATGGATTTGGCAATTCATGCTCATAGAGCAATGCATGCTGCTTTTACCAGAGTAAAAGAACATGGAATTACAATGTTGGTGTTAGCCAAATTAATGAGATTGATTGGCGTAGATCAGCTCCATACCGGTACAATTGTGGGAAAAATGAAAGGTGGGAAAAAGGAAGTATTGAATATTAATAAAGAAATTACTGAACAACAGATTCATGGAAATAATAAAAATCTTTTATCTCAGAATTGGTATGGATTAAAACCTATCTTACCCGTAGCATCCGGAGGATTAAATCCCTTAGATATACCTGAATTAATTGAAACTCTTGGCAAAGATATGGTTTTTCAGTTTGGCGGAGGCACACATGGACACCCAGACGGAACTGAGGCAGGAGCTAAAGCAATTAGACAAGCGCTTGATGCTACTCTCAATAATATTGATCTAAGAGAATATTCAAAATTTGTTAAGGAATTAACCCGCGCTTTTGAAAAATGGGGGAAATATACTATAAACGTTTAAAATTAGCACTTAACTTTACTATTCATTGATAAATTGTTGGAATTATTCTACTAAATCGGGATAGAGTCTTGAAAAATACCAATGAGCATGTGAGCTGGCAAAAATTCCCGCCTCTGTAATTAAACCATCAATGTAGCGTCTACTAACGGTCTCAAACGCGGGATTTAACACTCTTAAATTTTTTGGAGGATCTTTCCATACTTCATCAGATGGACGTGTCTCAATCTCTTCTAAAAATCCTACTGTTGTTAAAGGTTGATATTTTAATAAAGGAGATGCCACATAAAATGGTACATGCTCTTCATGTGCAACCAAAGCAAGTAATCGTGATCCAATTTTGTTCAATACCGTTCCTTCGGATGTTATTGAGTCTGCTCCGATAATGATTAAATCTACTTGATATGTACTTACAGCCCATCGCATAGCACTATCCACAATATGAAGAACCTCTATTCCTGCGTCTAATAATTCTTTAGCTGTTTTTCGGCCTTGTAATTTCGGTTGAGTTTCGGTATTAATGACTCGGAAAGTTTTTCCTTGTTCTTTTGCTTTTAATAGTATGCCAGTAACGACGGAGCTATGACAATGAGTCATAACCACGAAATCATCTTTATACTCCGTTTTTTTGAGAATCTTCGGTATTCTATTTGCCCCGATTTCCGCAATCTTTTTTTTAGCATTTAATATGAGCGCTTTATAATCCTCTTCAAAACTTTCAATCTTTCTTGGAACATCTTCAATGCAGATATCTCCTTTACATTTTTTTAACTTGTTCATTATAAAGTTCAATCCATTTTGCATCGCAGGTTCCGTGGGACGAGTTTGTTCTAAAATTTGTTTTGCTTCTTTTAACTTCATTATGCATTCATCTAATGTAGTGCATTTAATAGTTTTAGCATATTCGCTGAGAAATTCAATTGCACTTAATGCAGTATTAGTTGCTCCTTGAATCTCTAAAGATCTAATCTTTTCTGCTCTCTTCAATAATACTTCCATTTTTTCACTCCTTTTATTATTTACATATTATTATTTATTTTACACATAATATTCTTTTTATTGAGAATGTTCATCCTCTTCTTTATCTCTTAAATACTTTTGAAATTTTAAATATTCTTCTGGTTCCACTTCCAAATAAAAATTACCAATATAACCACACTCTTCACATCGAAACATGTCGGGGGCTAACCAACCACTTACATTATAGGCTGGTTTTAATGAGGGTTTTTTACATTTTGGGCAGATGCGTATTGTTTTTCCCATCCTATAATATTAAATAAAATTATTATATAATAGTTTATTGCCTTTATTTCTTATATTAAACTATATTTTATATAGCTTTAAATGAGAAATAAAAATTAAAGCTATAATAAAAGCAAATAAATAAATATACAAATTAATAATTTACGGGGAAAAAAATATAATTATATCTACTTTACTAAATTTGTAAATAAAAAAATTCTTATTCCTCCTAAATTCCATGAATAATTTAGACTTTCAGAGAAAAAGCTTACCCAATGAACCAGGAATATATCAATTCAAAAATAAAGAAAAGGAAATCATATACATAGGTAAAGCAAAAGATTTGAAAAAAAGGGTTTCTTCATATTTTTCTACAAAAAAGTATAATGACCCCTATTACGAAGAAAAGATTCAGGATCTAGTTAATCGAATCCATTCCATTGATTATATTGTGACAGAAAATGAAAAAGAAGCATTAATTCTTGAAAATATTCTTATTAAGAAGCATTATCCTCGATTTAATGTCTTTATGCGAGATTCCAAATCTTATCCTTGGGTGATGATTACCTATTCTGAAGATTTTCCAAGAATTAGACTAATGAGGAATCCTCAACATTTTAATCATAATAATTTATTTTTAGGACCTTATATAGACAAAAAAGAAATTCAACGAATTCTTCGGGATTTAAGAAAGATATTTCCATATTGTTCTTGTAAAAGAAAGGTACGACAAAGAGAACGCCCTTGTTTATATTACCAACTAAAATTATGTTTTGGGCCTTGTATAGGGGAAATAAGTAAAAAAGACTACTTAGAAAATATTCGTAGAATTGAAATGTTTTTGAAGGGCGAAACCTCCGACCTTAAAAAACAGATTAAAAAAAAGATGAAAAATGCATCAAAACAGCAAAATTATGAAGTTGCGGCGTTTTGGAGGGATAAATTACAAGCTATTGAAAATTCAACCACCGAGCAGCATGTTCTTCTTAATGAAGAATTAGATAAAGACATTATTGGGTTTTATAGCAAAGAACAAATTGTTTCAATGGTTATTATTCATATTCGGGAGGGAAAGATAACAAATAAGAGTCCATTTAGTTTAGATTTAAGAGAAAAAATAATCCAGCAAAAGGATATATTAAATTCTATTTTGGAACAATATTATCAAGATACTTTACATAATCTTCCAGATATCATTATTGTTCCAAAATTTTATGGGAATTTCGAATTACTAAAAGAAATTTTAAAGGATAATAAAAAAACCATTAAAATTCGGAAGCCTATAGAGAAGAATGAAAGGGCTCTTATGAGAATAGCGAATAAAAATGCAGAAGTAATGGTATTACAAAAAATAGAAATGGAAGAACTAAAGGAACAAGAAAAAGATGAGTTTAAGAATCTTTTGCAGGATATTAAAGAATTACTGGATTTACCAGAAATCCCTCGAATTATCGAGGGATTCGATATCTCAAACATTGAAGGAAAGGATGCCACAGGCTCGATGGTCTATTTCTTAGAGGGAAAGCCATACAAGAAATATTATAGACACTATAAAATCAGATCAAAAACCACTCCCGATGACCCCGGTATGATGAAAGAAGTTATTAGAAGAAGATACTCTAAATTATTGGAAAAAGATTGGACTTTGCCAAATCTAATTCTAATAGATGGTGGAAAAGGACAATTAAATGCTGCTGTGAACGTGCTAAAAGATTTAGGCTTATCTATACCAGTGATAAGTTTAGCTAAAAGACTTGAAGAAATTTTCATCCATGATAAAAAAGATTCAATAATTCTCCCTGATGACTCATCTATATTGAAATTTTTCCAACAAGTAAGAGATGAGGCACATAGATTTGCCGTAAGACTTCATAAAAAGCAGAGACAGAAAAAATTTGTAGGGTCAATCTTAGATGACATTAAAGGGATTGGTCCCGCAACCAGAAATAAACTATTAAAAGAATTTGGAAGTATAGAGGGAATGCGAAACGCATCAAAGAAAGGATTAACGAAAATAGTAAATCAAAGGTTAGCAGAAAAAATAATACAAAAATTTGAGAAAAAATCTTGAATATGCTCATTTTTAAGCTATAAGAAATATTATCACAAATTAGTCATAAAATCCCTAATGTATTTTATATCTAATGAAGGAAGTTGGTATAATTCGAACACTAAAGAATCTATTTGATTCTGTTCCTTATAAAATAATTCAGCATTTGAATTTTTTAGATTCAACAAAATTTTAACAAGTTTTATTATTTTCTTTGCAATTTTTTTTTCTTTATCTGTATGAGGAACTTTGATAGGTAGATTTCGTATATTTTCAATCAATATTCTTGGAAAAAGCTGTTTATAAGAACCAAAAGACTTAATGAAAAAATAAGAAAGAAGGAGCGAATTTATTAATCCAAGCAAATATAAATTGTTAAATTCTGGAATAGAAAAAAATTCTACTTTTAGATTATAATAACTTTGAGAACACATTAACAGACTCTCATAATAACTAGCACAAATTCGATTATTTTGATTCATTTGCCGAATTATAATTCGATCGTGAAAATAATTGAGATCCTTGTAATCAATTCCCTTCTTATTTATATTAATATATTTATACTCATCTATTTTGTATCTGTTTAAAGAATAAAGATATAATTTATATTCCGCTTGATTATTTGGGGGTAAATTATCATATATAATAATTTCGACGTTCTCTTTAATGAATTTTTCTCCACATTTCTGACATTTTTTCTCTCTTTTAGGTATGGGATAATATTTTTCACATTTTGAGCAAAAGAAAACCTTTCCTTCTTTAGTTAATTCCACTCCTCTATTTAGTAGGATCTTAAACCGTTCATCTTCCATTAAATCTTTTAATTTTGAAAAATTTTGATTTAAATATTCTAATATTTTAATATCAATTGAATTTAAATTGATAAGAAATTTGTAGTTCCATTTTTTAATTAATTTTTGAGGAAATTTATTAATCAAATTAGCTTTATCAGCAATATCCATTACATTTATAATATTATTTTTTCTCTTTCTCTTGTTCTTTTCTTTTTTCAATATTAAAATTATATTTGAGACTATACTATTTTTGAACTGAGAATTTACAATACATAGCTCTTTTATTTTCGTAGAATTATAAATGTATTTTCTAATAATTCTTCTATTGGATAATGCTAAGATAGAGTCTGGAATTATATAGCCCAGAAAACCATTTTGTTGCAAAAATTCAATTCCGAGTTCTATAAATAATTGATATGAATCATATTGCCCCATTTTTGTCTTGAAGTCTTCAGAATCGATAATATTTTTATGCTTTTCAGGAAGATCTCTTATAAATATATAAGGGGGGTTTCCAACCACGAAATCAAACGAATTCAATTCAAAAACACTAATTAATTTATTTAAGCGATAAGCATTTTGGCATATAATTTTGAAGCTTGGTGCTTTAAAGTTAGTTGTATTTTCAAATAAAACTATATATAGATCAACCAATTTTAAATGTAGATTAATTTGACATAGAATACAAGTGATTGGATTAACATCAATACCAAAAATATTGTTTTTTACTTGATTAATTACTATCTTAGCTTGTTGTGGTGAAAAATCTTTTAAATTAGTTTTTTCAAATTTTTTTTTATAAAAATCTATAAGTATTTCACAAGCCGCTTCTAAGAAGCTTCCAGAACCACAGCTCAAATCAATTAATCTTTTATTTTGTAAATCGGAATATGAATTATATCTTATTTTTTGAAGAATATAAGATACAATTTTTTTTGGAGTATATATCTCTCCTAATAATTTTCTTTGCTTATATGATATCTCTTTAATGTAAACATTTTCTAAGTCAGATTCAAAATCTTTAGATTTAAGCCTATTTTTCCTGAAGGTTTTAATAATTTTATTAACTAGTTCTTGAATTTCTGTAATATTATAATTTATATCTTGATTTTTGGAGAAATCAGTAATTAATTTAGAGATTATTTTTTTTTGTTGTAAAAAATCAATTGAATTTATAAGCTTCATTATTGATACTAAAATTTAAAATATTAGAGAAATACAATTTATTTAGGAGGTAAAATTTTCAATGAAATTTGTTTAGTTATGATATTAAGTATAATTTTTATAAGTTTATCTATTCATTTAGTAATAATTGGAGGATATTACCTAATTCGTAATAGGAATAAGTATGTTATAAGATACAGTGATGTGTTATTAATATCATTTTATATGTATATTGAAATATCTTATTTCATTCTGTTTAATTTATCCCTTATTGTTATTTTACCATTAGAGGTTGCGAATGTTTTTTGGATCATTTCTATAATTTTAAGAATCCTTAGATTATCTATTCCAAGTGCTGTTGTTTGTTTTGTATTTATTCAGAGAAAGATAAGAATCCTCCCACTCTATATTTATGCTTTTTTTGGAGGAGTTTTGGGAATATATTTAATATTTACAAATTCATTTCAAATTGTAATTCTAAATAATAATTATATCTATATTCCTAAGGATGATATATTTTTACTTTTGAATTATATTTTTAATGGACTGGTAATGTTTATTACGAACTTTACTTATTTAATTGGTTATAAAAGAATTAGTTTTTCAAAAATGAAGAAATTACATTTGATATTAATAATTCAATTTAATATTAATTTAATTATATATCACGCCTTTCTCTTAAATCCAGATATATTATTAATTAGATATTTTTATTTAATTATGGTGCTTATTTTTTTAACATTTGAGATATTTATAATAATAGCCCGATTCGATTTATTTTTGGTTGTTACAAATAAGGTTTATGATTTTATAATTTTTCATCGATCTGGCGTTTTACTATTCTCTTACAATTTAGCTCGAAATGAGGAAATTGACGATTCAATATTAAAAGGCTCCATTTTAATAGGAGTAAATCATATTCTCTCAAATTTTATTAATAAAAAAGATATGTTAAATCTTATTAAAATGAAAGATGGTGATATTATATTTGAATATAATAATCAATATGGTTGTGCCATACTTACAGTAGTAAAGCATAAAAACAAAATGATTGAAAAGGCAGTCCAATTATATATGAAAAAATTTACAAAGGAATATGAATCCACCTTGAATAAAATCAATAATAATACCCAATTGATTGATACTTCTGAATTTAAAAATGCAAAAGAAATTTTATATGATTATTTCAAACCATTTATGGTTTAGAATTAGGTTATGATTATATTATTTAAAAAATAAAAAGATAGAAACAGTTTAAGGAAAATGTGGTCTCCGACAATGATATTTCACATCATCTGGTTTACTATTTATCTTATAGCAAGTATCACTACTATTATATTTTTAATTAAAAATAGAACTAATTATGGAATTAGATTAATACCCATTTTTAATATTGCTATAATAAGTTTTGTAGGAATTTTTTATCCTCATTTATTATTTCTTTCAATTGGTATTTATTTTTCAGAATTAAGGAATGTATCTTTTTTTATGGCTTTATTAATTTCTGAAGCAATATCAATCTGGCTCTATTCCTTAGACATAAGTTTCTTAAAAGAATATGGAAAGATCCCATTATTTATTTCTTTATATTTTTCACTATTATTTAGTTTTTTAATAGGGATTTTAATTTCAATATCTAAAATTACAATAAATCAACAAGAAATTAATCTTTTATATTCCCTGAACAGTATACCTAAATTAATTATCATAATCTTCAATTGGTCAGTGCTTCTCTATCTTATTTATACTTCTTTAAGAATTAGAATGATTTCTAAATTTAAGCGAATAAGTAATCAATTATTAATTTTTACCTTAATATTATCAAATTCAACCTTATTTTTTTGTTTATCCCTCATTTTAGAAAACGTTATTTTCTTACACCTATTTATCGCACTTTTTTGGCTTGCCTTAATTACTAAATCTTTAATTACAATAAGAAATCCAAAAATTTATGTAAAATTAACAAACAAAATTTATTATATTCACATCTACCATAAATCTGGAGTTTTATTATATTCTTATGATTTCAAAATTAATAACCAACAAAGGGAATCTATGATTTGGGGAAATATCCTCATTGGTCTAAATCATATTCTCTCTGAATTTATTAATAAAGAAGATCAAATTGATGTGTTTCAAACCCAAAATACTGAAATTGTTGTTGATTATAATAACACTGCTGGTTTTGCAGTATTATTAATAACAAATCAAAAAAACCCTTATATGGAATATTGTATGCAACAATTAATGATTGATTTTGAAAAACGATACAAATCAGAATTGAAAGAAATTGAAGATATTAATAAAATTATAAATGTTTCTGAGTTTAAAGATACAAAACAAATTATTGAAAAAAATTTCCAGATTTTTTTTTGAATAAGAATGGTGCTAATTTCGCTATTTTAATGTAATGAATACTTTTACCAATTTTCCTTATTCTTTAATAATTTATAGATATATGAATCTACTAAAGCATTCCACGATGCAAGTATGATATTTTCATGAGCCCCAATTGTACCCCAGGAATCTTTACTATCATGAGTTTCTGCTAAGACGCGGACCATACTTGCTGTCCCTGCTTGGTTTATAATTCTCACCTTGAAGTCGCTTAACTCTATTTCTTTAATACTTGGGTAGAAATACACTAAGGCTTTTTTGAGTGCATTATCAAGCGCATTCACGGGTCCCACACCCTCAGCAGCAGTATGATATTCTTGTCCTTTTACTTTTACTTTTATGGTCGCTTCTGAGATAAGATTATTTTTATATAGCTCCGTAAGAACTCTAAACCCTTCAAGTTCAAAAAATTTTTTTCGATAATAATCAGGATCTTCGATATTCATATCAATCCCCCGCATGATAATCTCTAAGGACCCTTCTGCTCCCTCAAATGAATACCCTTGATTCTCTTTTTCTTTCACAAAATTAAGAATTGCCCCTACTTTAGGATTATCTTCAGTTAAAGGAAGTTCAAATTTTTTAGCCATATGGAGAATAGAACTTTTACCCGCTAATTCTGAGACTTTTATATTTCGAGTATTCCCCACAGCCTCAGGGTCTATATGCTCATATGTGTTTATATCTTTTAACATGGCAGAGATATGAACTCCTCCTTTATGAGAAAAAGCGTTTTTCCCAACAAACGGTTGATCATAATCAGCAGATAAGTTAGCAAGTTCATATACATAATGGGATATTTCGGTCAAGTTTTTCAACTTCTTATCATCAATAAAATCAATTCCATACTTTAACTTGAAGATGGGAATAATTGTTGTGAGATCTGTATTTCCACAGCGCTCTCCAAATCCATTAATAGTTCCTTGGATAAGTTTTACACCGTGCTGCCAGGCTTCCAAGGCTATAGCATTAGCTACACCACAATCATTATGAGCATGGATACCCAAAGAATGGTCTCCTAAATTATGTTTTACTTCTTCTAATATTGGAGCTAATTCACTGGGTAATAGGCCTCCATTGGTATCGCATAATACTATCCAAGATGCACCAGCCTCTTTTGCTTGCAAGATAGTTTTTAATGCATATTCATTATTATTTTTAAATCCATCAAAAAAGTGTTCAGCATCGAACATTACTTCCATATTATTTTTAACCAAAAATGAGATGCTATCTTTTATCATATTGAGGTTTTCTTTTAATGATGTTTCAAGGGCATGCTCAACATGTAAATCCCAACTCTTTCCAAAAATGGTGGCTTGATTTGCACCAGTTTCTAATAAGGCTTTTATATTCCTATCATTTTCCACATTTTGATTTTTTCTCCGTGTACTACTAAAAGGAAATATTTTCGTAGTTTTTAAATCCATTTCATTAATGTTTTTATATAATTCAATATCTTTAGGGTTAGATCCTGGCCATCCAGCTTCAATCATTGGTATTTCGAGATCCCTGACTAACCTTTTCAAAATCCGCAATTTATCCTTCATTGAGAAGGTTATACCCGTTTTTTGGGAACCCTCCCGGAGCGTCGAATCATAAATATAAACATATTTATTTTCCATTGCATCTCACATATATTAGTTATTTTTTATCTCATAAAAAAAAGAAATTTTAAACGATTATTTGATGATAAAAGAAATGTAAATCATAAAAAGAGTTTAAAATTTCTTTTATGAAATTAAATAATCCCAATAATAATCAAAATAATTTCTAGTGGAATTATTTTAATATTCATAGTAATAAAAAATAGGAAATGATTGCTTAAATATTTTAACATAGATTATTTTAAGTAAGCAATAGTTCTAAGTTCTTAGCGGAAATTTGAATATTAATTTAATCATCTTAAATGAGTAAATAGATATTTAAGTTTAAAACTGATATTATAAATTAAAATTATATTTAATTTTAGAAATGCCGAATAATAATAAAGAGTTAACAGAGTTCCGCTTTTCAAGGAAAAAATTTATTTTAAATTTATTAAAATTACGTCCAAAAATGAAAAAATTTCGAAAAAAAGCGGAAAATTTATTATCAGAAATAAAATCTCCTGAGAATTTAGTTTTAGCACCAGGTTCAAAGACTATTATTGAAGATTTAAAAAAAATATGTAGTGTCCCTCATAGAAGAGTCGGTACAAATGAAGCTCACGAGATTGAAGATTATCTCATTAGTCGATTTAAGGAATTAGGATTAAAAGATATTAAAAAGGATCCTATTAATTTAATTAATTGGCAGGCAAATAATTGGAAATTAACTATTTCAACAGAAAAAGGACAAATTGAAATTCCTTGTTTTTATGTTTTGAATACAGAATTTACTAATTCTGAAGGAATTAGTGCCCCTTTAGTGTATGTAAGAACCGGGGAAAAAAGAGATTTTAAAAAAAAAGACGTGAAAGGTAAGATTGTTGTAGCTGATATTGAATTTCCGGAGTTTCCAATAGGAAAAATTTTAAAATTAGCACCTCCTTATTATGTGTCCGATCCCAAAAATTCAATAGATAAAGAAACAAGCATAATATTAACTTTTGCCCTATTAAATTTCCCCCCTCAAGCATTAGGAGGCCCCCCTATAAAAGATTCTGTGTATTGGCGAGCTGTTAATAATGGAGCGGTTGGTTTAATCCTAATTCTAAGAGATTATCCTTCAAATGTTAATACACACTGGGGACCGTATGATGGATCAATGAAACCAGTGCCTGCTTTATATGTAGGAAAATATGACGGAATAGAACTACGAGAAATCGCCATTTCAGAAACTGCTAAAGCTACTATGATCCTAGAAGGAAATAAAGAACCCTCTATAGCTCATAATATAATAGGAATCTTGCCTGGTCAGTCTAATGAAATGATAATGATTTCAAGTCACCACGATGCTGCCTTTCAAGGAGCTTCAGAAGATGGAACTGGAGTGTCAATGGTTTTAGCCCAATTAGGGGCTTGGGCGAATACACCCTTAGAGAAGCGACCACGATCCTTATTATTTATCTTAACTGCGGGCCATCTTTATGGTGGAATAGGTGCTGAACATTTTGCTCATAAATATAAAAATAGTTTACTGAATAATGTTTTGATTGATGTGAATCTGGAACATTTATGTGCGAAAGAGGTAGATGAAGATCCCATAACTCATGATTTCAAAATAACAGACAATCTTGCTATTGGTGCTACTTTTATCTCGCAAAACGAAACATTAGTTGCCCATACACTGAAAGCTTTTAAAGAGCATGATATGGAACGAATGCTATTAATACCAGACAATTTTTTTGCAACACCACCGATAGGTGAAGCTGGTCACTTCGCAGTTATGGGCGGTTTGAAAGTGATTCATTTAATCCGATCACCATACTATTTACTTACAGCAGAAGACACATTGGATAAAATTGATATGATTAAATTAGGTCCGACGGCTCAGTGTATCACAGATTTAATTAATTCGTTGATGTATTTACCAAAAGAAAAATTTTAAGATTTTAATTGTTTTAAAATTAGAAAATAATAGTAAATTATATATCTGAATTAATAAGATTTTATAACTTATGTTTTCTTCAAATTCATAAGAAAATTTTTAAATAATTCTTAAAAAAATAAGGTATATTATATGGTCAAACAAATTGAAACCCAAGATACAGAATGGTCCCAAGATTGGAAAGCAATCGTTAAAATATTTGACTTAATCGAAGAATTGAAATCAGAATTTAAAAAACTGGATGTTTCTTATTTACACCATTTGCAACAAAAAGGATTACTCTTAAACCTTGAAAAGTATGCGTGGTCTCTTCAGAATTATATTATTGAAAAATATAGTGATAAATAATTATTTTTTAAATATTTTTAATTCTTTTAATTAGCGCTTTATCACTAAGGATTTAATAATTTATATTATATAAGCTGAATTCCTATCATATGCGGGAAGGGAGATTTGAACTCCCGAACCTCTATAGGACTGGATTCTGAGTCCAGCGCCTTTGTCCAAACTTGGCAATTCCCGCTTTCATGGAATGATTTATTCAAAAGGAGATATTATTCAAAGACTAAAAACAATATTTTATATAATATTGTGAAGGATTTATAATTTTTATTTCTAAAATAATTTTGATTCGGAGGATAATAAAGATAATTATTTTATAATATATTTTAATTTGACTCCTTCTTCCTCTTCCAGATTTAAAGCTTTTCTAATAGCATTTCTTACGAGATATCCACCTACATGAAGGATCGAATCTCTGAGAATAGAATCTTGGTCCATGGATGCATTACATGGATAAGAATGATGAGCTTTGCTAATTTTCTCATTAAGAGATTCATGCTCTTTTTTTCCGTTTTCTATATATTTCCCTTTAAGTTGCTGGACTATATAATATGTTGAACCACAGGGCGCGCTTCTAATAACGCATGAATCTTCAATTGCTTTATTATTTTTACTTAATCTAAAAGAGATTTGAGGTTTGCCAATTTTAAAATATTCTACAAATTCTTCAATATAATTATGCTTTTCAGTGAGATTAAAGCCAACTTTATTATATTCGTCCTCTTGGGAATTTAAGCAACAAAAAGGTTTGGGGAACGCCGCTTGTATGCCCACTCGTTGAAAAGCTTCTAAAACTTGTTTTTGTAAACCAGTTGGAACCCATTTTGGATTTTCTATAGGCACTATGACTGCTTTAATATTTTTATCTTCCAAAAAATCAGGAAGTCCTGCTAATAAATCTTCATGTATCCCCACTACTAATAAAAAATCTAAATCAGGCAAATCTTCTGGGAGATAATTTTCAGGGTTATCTATAAATTGAGGAAGTTCTTTTCCTATTTCTTTATAATAAAAAATATTTTTTGAGAATGATTGAAGGTCTTGTCGACATTCATCGCATTTAACTTTTTGCGCAAATTCTTCGCATGCAGTACAAAATTCAGGATAATTCATTAAGTGTCCTATAAATTTTTTAGCTAAATCTATAGTATCCGGTTCATGTCCATAAAGCATCCCAAGTTTTACGATATGCGTTTTTTTATCCTTCATTCTCATATTAAAATAAATTTATTCTGTTTATATTTATTAGTTTAATATTTAATAAGGTTTAAATGTCTAAATACGAACATGTTCAAGAAATATTCAAGAAATTTCTTTTAAAAATAAGTTCTATTTATAAAATTAGCAATATAAAATTATTTTTAGCTGTTTTTAATATTAATAATTATTAACCTAAAGATTTTAGAGAATCAAAAAAATAATTATTCTATAGAAGTTAATCGTTTTTCGTTTAATTTGAATAAATTTATATTTTTAGCGATATGAGAAACAAACCCACCAAAATAAAAATTTTTTCTAAGTTAACTAAAAAATTTCCTAATATTTTTGGAGAACTTAATAAAGATTTAAATATGGTTGATATTATTCAATTAAAGAGTAAGAGAAATACTGTTTATGAGGTCAGATCAACGAAACCATTAAAGAATCTCCCTCAAAACTTTATACTAAAAATATTTAAAAATCAAAATGGGAATAAAGAAGTTGCTATTCTTAAAAATTTAAAGAAGCAAAACATAAGCGTTCCATTGATCTTATTATATGAAGATCCTTATTTAATACTTGAAAAAATTAATGGTGAAAACCTATGTGACTTTATTAATCAAAATTTATTAGGCAAACAGGAATTAAGTGAGGTTTCTGATCTGATAAGAAAACAATTAAAAATGAGCATTAAACTGTTAGCTCAATGGTTCGCCGAACTTCATCATAAAAATATCATTAAACATAAAGAAGTTCAGAAAATAATCGTTTTGAATAAAGGAGATACACAATTAAGGGATTTTATTATAAATTTTTCAAACAATAGAATATATGGACTTGATTTTGAAAATGCGTATGAAGGAAATTATCTTGAGGACCTTTCCTGGGTATGTTGCTCCTTAATCGATACGAACCCTGGAATATTTGAATTATCAGAACCATCCCATAAGATTCAATTAATTAATGTATTTTTAAAGGAATACTTTACAATTAATAATGAATTTCTATTTTCTTTTCAAACATTCGCAGAATTATTAATAGAAAACCTTAATATAATAATAAAAAGAAGAGGTTTAGGAATGGGAAACCTTAATAAAAATGAGATTATAAATAAAATTATTACAAAGAATGGACTGTAAGAAATCATTTAATTATAATATCTCTAAATTTAAAAGCAAAAATATATTAGAAAGTAAATTATTAAAATTATAATATTATAAATTCAAAATAATTTTTAAAAAAAAGATCTAAAATGACTGAACGCATTACTGAAAGCAAATCTTCAATCAATAAATTGCTTATGTTAGTAGAAGAAATTAACACACTCAATACAGAGAGCATTCCTAAGATGACTGAACAACCAAAAAATATCTTACAAGCCTTAGAAAGCTTTGAAGTGGAAAAGAAAGGTAAAGAAGATACTATTGAATCAAATAAGGAAAATATTAATTCTCTGAAAGAAAGGATCTCTAAAAATGAAAGAACTATTGCCAAATTAAAAGAAGAGATAGAAGAATTAAATAAGAATAAAAATGATTTCTTGAAAAAAATTGAAGAAGTCCAAAATAAACTAAAAGAACTTCAATCAGAAATCACAAGCAAAAAAGAAGAATTCGAAAGTAGAAAGCAACGGTTAAAAGAATTAGAAGAGACCATTACGGAATTAAAAATTGAAAAAGATAAATCACAAGATGACCTAAAAAAATTAGAAGCAGATTTTGAAGACAAATTCTTAGAAAAGAAGCATTATGTGGATAATTACGAAAGTAGAATAAAAGCGATGAAAATTTTAATTAGGTCCAATTATATTCAATCTGGACAAATTAAATTAATTAAATCATTGCAGAAAGGAGCTACTCTAGATTTAAACCATATTTTAATGGCGATTGATTTAAAAGAAGAGAAAGCAAGACAAATTCTTAGAAAAATGGTCGAATATAATGGACCTGTTCAATTTGATGAAAATGCCAATACTGTAACTTTATTAGAGGAGGTGGATTTTGAATGAGTTCGCCAAAAGAAATTTTAAAGTTAATAGAAACCTTTGAAAATACCTTTGATACCTTTCAACAATCCTTTAATAAAAATATGGATGAAATACTTCAAAATCTAACCAATCTATGGCAGAAAATCAAGGAAGAGCAAGATCAGATGGAGGAATTAAATGAAACTATTCGAAATCAGAATGCAAATATCGCCGAATTAAATACACAAGCTGCAGAATTAGATACTACTATTGAAACATTAAATCAACAAAAAGAGGAATTGAACTCAAAAATAATTGAGCTTAATGGAACGCTGGAGCGTAATAGAGACGAGATTAAGAAGCCAGAATTCGAATTAGAAACTCTTAATTCTAATTTGGCAACAAAAAATGAAAAGATTAGTAAAAAAGAAGAAGAAAAAGCGAAATTAGACGAAGATTTACTCAATATTGAGCAAAAAGAGAAGAAAATAAAAGATATGTATTCTGAGGATAAATTTGAAGATTTAGACGCTAAATTAAAAGATACACAGAGGCGTAACTTTTTTAGCTCCTTTTTGATTGAGTTTAGCGACCAAGACTTCCCCGAAGTTGACATTATCGCCACAATTTTAATGAAAGGAGGAGAAGCAAACTTAGATGATTTGAAAGGACAACTTACAGTACCTCCAATAATGGCACAACGCACCTTGAAACAACTTTCTGTTAAAGGGGTTATTAAATTTAATGAAAATACAGGAGATATAAGTATCTAGAAAGGATAAAATCTACTACTAAATATCCCATTCTTCAAGTATTTTATATTTTTGTTTTTACTTTTATTTATCTTTTAGACATTATTTTTTTTAATTTCAGAAATAATAATAGACTTATTTATTTTCTATTTATAGCTCTTGAAAAACGATTAAAATTAATTTTTTCTTAGACGATATGGTCAGTCATACATAACACTTTTATACTCGCAAATATTATTTACTACCAAAATTTATATAAAAATTTTATGTGATAATATGGAACTAAAAGATGGAATAATTGGAGTATTAATTATTGCTCTGGTGAGCTTGGGAGGGGGTTTAGGGTATGTGCTTCTTTCAGAAGAACCTACAACTATAGACCTTAGTGGCGTGCGAACAGTTCTAACCACCTATCAATCTGGACTTCCTGATGATTGGTCTACTGCTCCAAATTCATCAAAAATCATTCTCACTAATCAAACGGGTGATTCTATAAATATTACACTTGGGGATATATTAAAACAAGTGGAAAAAGGGCTGGACGCTGAAAAATATGACATTGATACAGGTATCGGAATTACTTCAATATTTGATCAACAATCAGGAATTCCTCTAACTGGCATTTATTTAACCGATCTATTAGATAAATTTAATATTTCTTATCCGGGGGAAATCACATTCATTTCTCATAATCTTGATAAATATTTGGATCCGATGGAAGAAGATATAACCGCCGTAGAATTATTGAATAAAATCGAAAATTATGAAGAAGATGTTATTATTGTGCTTGCAGCAGATAAAAAATGGTTACAAGACTCTCCTTTAGCAAATGAAGATGAGCCATGGGGTAATTTTACGCTAGCATCAGCTGGAAGGATATTTCAACTAAAAAATCTTAAAGAAATAAAAATTGATACGTATTGGACATTGGAAGTATATGTTGATGGTGTATCAAAATTAACACTTGAACCTAGCAATTTTACAGATGTGAGTAACCAAAAAGTTTATAATTATTCTTATGATCGTAGTGATTTTTGGAACTATAATAGAGAAGTCATAGGGATAAATCTTTCCTTAATCTGTGATTGGGCTGGGATGAATGATTCTGTTTATTTCGAGGTAAAAGTAGTTGCTGCCGATGGGTGGGCAGCTCCTTCTGGAAGATCGAAAGATCCAGGGTTTAACACAACAGAAATTTATGAGGGATTGGCATTTAATTCAACATATTGGGACTATGTAAATGAATCAGTAGCAAATCCTGACGGAGTACCCTTACCAGCAGGAATTAATGATGGCAAACCTATCATATTAGCCTATTCCCAACGAATATTAGGAGAGATAGATTTAGGGGCTGGTGAACCATATCCCACGAATCCAGTTTGGCCTGAGCAGCAGGAGATGAGGCTTGCTCATGGACCTTTAACGTGTATAGTTCCCGGCAGAACTAGAGATCACTTCGTCTCGATGATATATAGAATTGATATTACTATTACTACTTAGCTCAGAATTAATATTAATTGCTAATGCAAAAAAACCTAGAAAATTTAATTTAATAATAACTATTTTTTTTTTTAATATTTAATGAATTACTATAAAAATCACTTAAAATAAATTAATAAGTGCATCTATAACAAATAAATAACAAAAAAATTAAGAAAGATAGATGAAAAAATATGAAAACAAGGAATTTCTATCTTTTAATAGCTTCTGTGGTGATAGGCTTAAGTATTTTTTGGTTGAATGTCTATGCTTTTATCGAATTAGATATAGATTATCAAGCTTATCAGCAACAACAAACTCAACCGGATTTAACCCCAATAACCATTGAAGGGACAGGTATTAAAGGAGGAAGAGCAATAGTTACTGTAAGTCAACTGAAATCTCTCTCTTTTCAACAAGTTTATTATAAACAATTTCTTATCATGAATCGCTTATATAACCAATATATTAAAGTTTATACTGGAGTCACTTTATGGAGTGTATTGGATAGATTGGACTTATTAGCAAGACCTGTTGAAGAGCTTACATTCCGATTCTATGCATATGATGGCTATGCTTCGCCAAAACCACTTAGTCTTATAATTGCCAAAAATTTTAGTACTTCGGTAATTTTAGCCTATGAAGAAAATGGACTTCCATTAACATCTGATGGTCCAATTAGATCAGTTATAGATCAGTCAGTTGTACCTGAAGGAGAATTTAGTTCTCAATATTGTGTTAAGATGGTAAGCTCTATCCTTATTCAATAGAAATTTAAATTAAAAAAAAAATAACAAAAATATTAAAAAAAAAATCTTAGGGTAAACAAATATGGAAGAAATTACAAAAAAGCTTGATGAAGACTTCATAGAAACTGGGTTATCGAGGAAGAAATATACATCAATTGATTTATTATATTCAACAATCATTGGTGTTCTTGGTGGAATTATATCAAGTTTAATTCCTTTTAGCTTATTAATAAAGGTCTGGTACCCGTTGACTGGGGGCACTCAATTAATCAGTGGACATCATGTTATTTGGGCATCAATCATTTATGGGCTCACTAAGAAAAAAGCCAATATTATGATAACCATGCTTTCGAAAGGCTTATTAGAATTATTATTCGGCGACCCGTGGGGATTATTAATTATATTTGTTAATTTAATGGAAGGATTTTGCCTTCTAAGTGGATTTTTTATCATTGAAAAATTAGGGGAAGGAGAAACCAATTTAGGTTGGGGAATTGCCGGCGGGTTTGGAAATTTCTTTCAAGCACCATTTTTTTGGGTTCTAAATCAGAGATGGTATTTACATTGGACTCTTTGGGTTTTATCTTTTATATATGCTTTTATTTCGGGTATTTTTATTGTCGGACTATTAGGGCGAGCTGTAACAAATGTATTAATCAAAGCAGGGGTCCATACAACGTTTTAAAAGATAAAGGTGTGAAAGATAAATTTAGATTCAAATTCAATTCCAGCTCTTTCTTTTAATAATTTTTCATTTATATATGGAAGAGAGAAAGATCATACACCCGCTATATCTAATATTACTTTCCAATTAAATAGAGGGGAGGTTTTAGTTATAGCGGGACCAAGCGGGAGTGGAAAATCAACTCTTGCATATGCGATTAATGGATTTATTCCTTGGAGAATCAAAGGATTTGCAAAAGGAGATGTCCAAATTTTTGGAAAAAGCATCTGGGATTATGATTTCATGGAATTAAATAAACTAGTTGGATTAGTGACACAAAATCCCTTAGAACAACTAGTAACCTTTACCGTAAAGGATGAAATTGCATTTGGTCTTGAAAATTTAAAATACCCAGAAGCAGAAATAAAGAAGCGCGTTAAAGAGATTTCTAAATTTTTAGGTATTTCTCATCTTTTAGACAGAGAAATCAATCAATTAAGTGGGGGCCAAATGCAATTAACTATTCTTAGTTCATTTTTAGTTATGAACCCAAAATTGTTAATTTTAGATGAGCCCATTGCGTTTCTTGATCAAAAATCAGAAAGTTTATTGTTAGGTAGATTAAAAAGATTAATTAAATCTGATAATTATGATTTAACTTTAATAATTATAGAGCATAGATTATCCAGAATAATAGATATTGCGGATAAAATAGTAGTTTTGAATTATGACGGTACTATTGCCCTTAATGGAGAAATGTCAAATATTCTTAGAAATAGTTTTAATGAATTAAAAGTATGTAATTTACGGGTTCCATGGTTGCTAAATACTTTTTATGAATATGATAGATCAATTATAAATCCTGTAGATTTTCAAGAAGCTATTGATCTAATACAAAATCTAAGTATTAATCAATTGGAAAAATTGAAAAAAGTCTTAATTAATACAGAAATTCATCCCGATTATCTGAAAAAATATCAAAATTTTGATCGTTTAATTGAATTTGATAATTTATACATTGAAAGCATAAAAAATCATTCATCTGGTAAACAAAAAACGATCCCTAAAAATTATCTGGAAATAAAAAAATTAACTTTTAAGTATCCTAATTCTGGAATCACTGCCTTACAGAATTTATCTTTACAAATCGAACAAGGAGATTTCATAGGATTAGTTGGACCTAACGGATCGGGCAAAACAACATTATTATACCTTTTGGCAGGCCTTTATGAACCAAAATCAGGTGAGATATTATATCGAGGTGAAAATATTCAAAATTTTGATGAATATGAATATGCCCAAAAAATAGGTTTTATTTTCCAAAACCCAGAGAGCATGATATTTAAAAGCACTATAAAGGATGAGATATTATATGCTCCAAAAAATTTTAATATTCTTAACCAAATTAAAGAGGAATATATTAATAAATTAATCTCATTGATTGGAAATGAAAGTCCTGAAAAGAACCCGTTTAATCTAAGTTGGGGCCAAAAAAGAAGATTGAATTTGAGCTCTATATTTGTGTATAATCCGGAAATCATTTTATTAGATGAGCCCTTTATTGGGCAGGATCAATATACTATTGAAGAATTAATTGAGACTTTGTATATTGAAAATAAAAGAGGAAAAACAATCATAATATCTTCACATGATTATCATCTTTTATTAAAATATACCAAAAAAATCATTGAATTAAATCATGATGGGACTTTAAGAGATTATGACACTAACGGAAACTATTTTAAAAGGCATGGAAATTTAGGACCTATTATTCTCCTGAATGAAATAAATAAGCAAATTCAAAAAAAAACAGGAGATGAATAAAATGACAAAAAGGAATAAAATTTTAGATAATAAATCATATACATTTGCTTATTACCCAGGAAATTCCTTCTTTCATAAATTAAATCCTCTCTCAAAATTTTTTTTTATTTTAATGCTAACGATTACAATTTTTTTCATTAAAAGTCTTATCTTTTTCTCAATATTTACATTATCACTCATTATCATTGCACTATTGAGTGGAATTTCATTAAAAGATTTAGCAAGGAAGTTAAGATTCATGATTATTGTAATGATAGTTAGCGTCTTATTAAATATCTTTTTTAATGCTATTCCCCAAGAAGAAGCTGAAGTATTGTTTTATTTATTCGGATTAGAATTTTTACCAATAAGAAGATTAGCTGTCTATTATGCCTTGAAAGCATTTTTTATTGTAATTACTTTATTCACCTCTTCAATTGTTTTCACTAATACTACATCAATGAAAGATTTTGTATATTCTCTTATTAAACTGAAAATCCCCTATAAATATTGTTTTAATTTTATGGTGGGCTTGAGGTACATTCCTTTAATCGAGAAAGAGGCAAAAACAATAGCATTAGCTCAAAAGGCTCGAGGATTTGGAAGAGAAAGAGTAAAAACCGTAAAAAAAGCATATAATCTTATTTTTGAACGACTTATTTCGATATTAGTATCAATTCTAAGAAAAGGGTATATCACATCAATTTCCATGGAAAATCGTTGCTTTGGCATTTCTAAAGAAAGAACATATCTGACAGAAGTCAAATTCAAAAAAAAGGACTGGGCTTTTATTATGTTTTGCCTTATTATTTTTATATTAATTTTTTTCTATATTTATGGGATACTTCCATTACCTCAAGTTCCTTCTTTATTATCTATTTTTAAACAAATCTTTCCGTTTCTTGGACAATAAATAACCATAATTATCGAAGTCTTATTCTTCTAATTTCTGGTAATGCATGTAAGTTTTTATAGTTCAACATTTAAAATGTCTTTTGAATAATGCTCCATTATTTTATTTAAGATTAGTTGATTTTAAAAAATTGAATTAAAAATAGCTATTCAAAAAGACATGATAAATTATAAACCAATTGGTATCATCCGTTCGCCTTTTAAAAATCCTAAGGGAACACCTATTCAAATATCAATATCTAAAGAAATTGAAGGAAAGGTTATAGTTTATCCCGAATATGCGGAAGGTTTAAAAGATCTTGAGGGATTTTCACATTTAATATTAATTTATCATTTTCATCTTTCTAAAAACCCTTCTTTACTAGTAAAACCGTTTTTAGATACAGAAAAACATGGAGTTTTTTCTACCCATGCTTCAAGCAGACCAAATCCTATAGGAATATCTGTTGTTAAGTTAATTAGAGTAGAAGATAATATTTTATTCATAAAGAATTTAGATATTATTGATCAAACTCCATTATTAGATATAAAACCGTATATACCAGAATTTAATCTCGATAAAACGGAGATAGGATGGCTTAAAAATAACTTAGATCAATTAAATTTTATGAAGGATGATGGAAGGTTTGCTAAATAAAATTTTTATCTTATTATATAATTTCTTATAAATTTACCGAGTAAGAATTGAATTTAAGTAGAATAATATATTATTTTGTAAAAAAAAATTTATCTTTTTGATTTTAAATTTAAATAAATCAATCAAAATTAGTTATATTTATATTAGTTAATATTTTTTACATTTGGTATTATACTCTAACTAACGACGTGATGTATATAAAAATATAACGATAAAAAAATTTCACTTCAATCATGATTGATATATCCCATAAAAAAAAAATAGAACGGATAGCCAAAGCATCGGGAAAAATATTTTTAAAAAGAAGCACAATTGATAAAATTAAAACTAATAATATTCAAAAAGGGGATGTGAGGACAATAGCAAGAATTGCCGGAATAAATGCTGTAAAAAAAGTTCCGGATTTAATCCTACTTTGTCATCCAATTCCAATAACAAATGTTTCGATTGATTTTGAAATTGAAGATAAAGAATCCTATATAAAGGCTACATGTATCGTAAAAAGTATTGCGAAAACAGGGGTTGAAATGGAGGCCTTAACAGGAGTTTCTGCAGCTCTTTTAAATGTATGGGATGTCGTGAAGATGTATGAGAAAGATAAAAATGGTCAATACCCCTCTACTATAATTCAAGACATTAAAGTGGAAGAAAAATTAAAGAAAGTATAAGCAAGCATAATAATGAAAGACAAATGTAATAGGAAAATTAAGCACATTCGATTTTCAGTTACTGATAAATGCAATTTTAATTGTATTTATTGTGATAATGAAGGTTTTATTCCAAAAACGACAGAATTGACAGTAGAAGAGATTAAAAAAATATGCCGTTTATTAGCAGAAATATTAAATGTGACAAGAATTAAATTTACGGGGGGAGAACCTTTAAGTCGAAAAGATATAATTCCAATAATTCAACAAGTTAGTGATTTAGGATTATATAAAGATATTTCAATGACTACTAATGGATATTTATTATATGAAAAAGCAGAAGATTTAGTTCGAGCTGGATTAAACCGTATTAATGTATCTTTACCATCCTTAAAACCAGATGTTTATAAAAAAATTACAGGTTCTGATTCTTTATCGAAAGTATTAAAAGGTCTTAATAAAGCAAAAGAAGTTGGATTATTTCCAATTAAAATAAACTATGTGATGTTAAAAGGATTAAATGATCTTGAATTAGAGG
Source organism: Promethearchaeota archaeon (assembly GCA_016839555.1). GTDB lineage: Archaea > Asgardarchaeota > Lokiarchaeia > Sigyniarchaeales > SOKP01 > TEKIR-8. The sequence goes on along the minus strand of JAEOUA010000003.1, from coordinate 85,927 downwards.
ATTTCATTGAATTTTCTGCAAAAACTGGATATATCCTACAATTAATAGAATTACATGCAAGATCAGATGCAATTGGAAAAGAAAAAGAATTCTATGTGAAATATCACTTAGATTTATCAGATATAATTAAGAGTTTAGTAGAAAAAGCTGTTGATGTGAAAATAAGAGGGTTGATGCAAAACCGAAAAGTTTTATTTCTGTCAAATGGCGCAATTGTAGAAGCTATTCATCCAAGTCACGAATTTTGTATGGGATGTACAAAATTAAGAGTGGGCTGTGATGGAAATCTATTTGGATGCTTATATCGTGCTGATAGGGGAAAAAATATAAAAAATGATCTAAATCTTAATTCATTGGAACATTTTGAGAAAGTAATAAGAGAAGTAGTCGATTCTCGAGAACCATATTATTGAATAAATATAAAAATAGGAGATTAATGTTATAAATGGTAAAAATATTATATTTTGCTGATTTTAAGACGATTACTCACAAAGATGAAGAATACATTAATCTCAATCAATTAAAAACTTTGGGAGAATTAATTAATAAACTTATAAAAAAATATCCACTTCTTAAAAAGATATTATTAGAAGAAAAAACCAACACTATTAAAAACACAATCTCTGTTGCCATCAATCATTGCATTATAAAAAATCACAATCTCAATTCTCAACTATTACTAAAGGATGATATTTTAGCTTTTTTATTACCTGTATCTGGAGGCTGACAGATATGAAAAACAATAAGAAGAAGGATTCGCATATTAAATCGGGAATATATAGAAAAAATGAAATTGATTTTCCAAAGCTTATTGCTTCTTTAAAAAGTAATCCAGAAATACAAAAAGCGGGTGCTATTCTTTCTTTTAATGGCATAGTTAGAGAAACATCCAAAGAAAGAAAACTTGTGAAATTCCTAACTATAAATACTTATGAGGAATTAGCTAACAAAAGTATTAATCATATTTGTGAAGATATAAAAAAAATTCCAGGAATAATTGATATTAAAATAATTCATTTAAAAGGGGAATTTAAATTATCTGAGGATTTAGTATATGTGGTGGTAGCATCTGCTCATAGAGAAGAGGGATTTAATGCGCTAAGAACAGCTGTAGAACGTTATAAAAAAGAGATTGAGGTATGGAAAAGAGAAGAATTCTTGGATCATTCTAAAAAATGGGTACACTAATATATTATTAAAATAATAAATAAATTTATAGTAAAACAATTTTAAATTATAAATTTAGAGGAGATTTCAATTAAATTTCTAAAAACCATTTCAGTTTCTGATTTTAGAAGTATTTTAAATGAACTCCCTAATTTAATACAGGAAGATGAAATTATTCCTTTAGAACAGAGTTTTAATCGAGTAATTTCAAAAGAAATAAAGAGTCCAATTAATGTTCCTCATTTCAAAAAGTCTCGAATGGATGGTTATGCGGTAAGAGCAGAGGACACTTTCGGAGCTGAAGAAGATAATGAAATACCCTTAAAATTGATTGAAATGATAGAAGTAGGAGATATCCCTCAAAAAGAATTAGAAAAGGGGCAATGCTCATATGTAGCTACAGGAGCGGCTATTCCTAAAAATGCAGATGCTGTAGTAATGGTAGAATATACGGAAAAAAAAGATAATGAAATTTTGATCTCAACAGCCGTTACACCTGGCACTTATGTAATTAATATAGGATATGATGTAAAAAAGGGAGAAGAAGTTTTAAATCCTTATAAGCTAATTGATCTTCCAACAATGGGTATCTTAGCTGCTTGTGGAATAAAAGAAGTTCCCGTTTACAAAAAACTTAAAATATCTCTTATTAGTACCGGAAATGAACTTCAGAACCTTGATGTGGAAGATTTAAAAATAGGAAAGATCTATGACATAAATTCAATTGTTCTTAAACAAGCCATTGAAAATACAGGTGCAGAGGTGCAATTCTTGGGGATTATCAAGGACGACTTCAATGAGTTAAAAGCGGCAATCGAACAAGGACTTAAAGAAAGTAATATTGTTATTTTATCTGGGGGAACTTCGAAAGGAGAAGGTGATCTTGGAGTGAGAGTTTTAAATACATTTAATAATATCGAGTTATTAGTCCATGGTGTGAAGATAAAGCCTGGAAAACCTCTTATTTTTGCAAAACTTGAAAAAAAGATGATTTTTATTCTGCCAGGATATCCTACATCTGCTTTAAGTTGTTTTTATATTTTTATAGATGATTTTTTAAGAAAAATAACTGGAAACCCTCTGCGTGATAAAAATGCTCAAGAAATTGAAATTGGTGAAAGAATTTATAGCCCAATAGGACGACATCATTTTAAACCAGTTAAAATAGAACAAGTTGGCGGTATTAAAAAGATTTTTCCAATCAAAACGGGCTCAGAAGCCATCAGTACTTTATTCTATTCAGACGGATATATTGAAATTGAAGAATTGGAGGAAATTGTAGAAAAAGGCGATAAAAAAACATTCTACACTTATTAATACCGAAATGTTTTAAAACTTATATTAAAGGAGTTATATAGAATTTGAAAGTATATGAAGAACATAAACAAGAAGCAAACCAAAAAAAAGAACTTAAAATCGCATTTATAGTAGTAAGTACCTCTCGATTTGAAGAATTACAAAGTAGCAAAAAAACTTCAGATAAAACAATCCCATTGGTCAGAGAAATATTAGAAAATAAATCAAATATTTATCTGAATTTTACAAAAATAATTCCTGATTCAATTGACCATATAGAACTAACCTTGAGAGAATGTTTAAGTATTCCAACTATAGATGCAATTATATTCAGTGGGGGAACTGGTTTATCCCCAAAAGATATTACTTATGAAACAGTGAAACCTAAATTAGAAAAAATAATACCAGGGTTTGGAGAATTATTTCGTTATCTTTCATATAAAGAAATTGGCTCGGCGGCGATGCTCTCAAGAGCAATTGGGGGAAAAATTGGCAATAAAGCGTTATTTTTAATACCAGGTTCACCAAATGCTGTGAAATTAGCCTTAATAGAATTAATATTACCCGAATTAGCTCATACGAGTTATATTATCAATAAAACAGAATAATTACTATGATAGACAGATTAAGAAAGATTGGGTTTTCAAAATTAACGTCCGTTGAAGATGCTACTGAAAGAATGTTTTCTACTCTAAATTTTACTCAAACTGAGGAAATCAAAGTTAATAATGCTCTAAGGCGGATTACAGCGGAGGCAATAAGGAGTAAAATCGATGTTCCAAGTTTTAATAGATCTGCGATGGATGGCTATGCGGTTATTGCCGAGGATACTTTTGGAGCATCCCCTAATAATCCTAAGATTGTGGAAAAAATAGGTAAAATTGAAATAGGAGAAGTGTCTCCTTTATCTATTCATAAAGGAGAGGCTATTCGGATTTCAACAGGAGCAGCATTACCAGAAGGTGCAAATGCCGTTATTAAAATTGAAGATACTGAAAAAAAAAATAATAAAATTATACTCTATAACCCTGTTACTCCAGGCAAAAATGTTTCTAAGCAAGGAGAAGATATTAAAAAAGATGAAATTATTGTTAAAAAAGGAACAGAACTAAGAGCGGAACATATTGCCCTCATTAGTTCACAAGGTATAGAAACCGTCTTTGTAAGAAAAAAGCCTAAAGTGAGTGTATTTGCGACTGGTGATGAGCTAATAGAACTTGGACAGCCCTTAGGAAAAAATCAAATTTATAATTCTAATACCCCTATGATTTCTAATTTGGTGAATACATATGGTGGTTATGTAATTCTAGAATCTACATTAAAAGATGATAAAGCTCTTATTCAAAAAAATCTCTTAAATAGTATTAAAGATTCAGATATTGTGATTTTTACTGGAGGGACTTCTGTTGGGACGAAAGATTATTTACCAGAAGTGGTAAGCGAACATGCTACTATTTTAGCTCATGGAATCGCAATGAGACCCGGGTCACCACTCTTGATTGCTTTAAAAAATAACACGTTAATTTTCTGTCTGCCAGGCACACCAGTAGCAGCTTATGTATGTTTCTTAAAATTTGCTGGCCCTGCAATCCTAAAAATGATGGATGCAATAAAACTCGATCCAAGGCAAGAGTTGCAAGCAATTATTCAAAAAGATATTCCCGTCTCGCATATGGGATATCTTCATCATTTGCGAGTATATTTGGAAAAAAAAGAAGATAAATTTATCGCAAAATCCGTTAGATTAAAAGGTTCTGGAATCCTTAGTTCCCTCACAGAATCCGATGGAATAGTAGAAATTTCCAAAGAAAGAGAAGGATTAAAAGCGGGAGAAAAAGTTATGGTAAAATTATTTCCTAAATAAAAATCTATACACTTTATTTAAGTCATTTTAGTACAATTTAGGTTTGAAAAATCTCATTAGTAATTAAAAGATTTGAATTTATTTTTTTTAAAAGAATCATTTTATTATTTGTGGATAGTATGATAAATATTAATGAAGCTGTTAGAGAAATTCAACAAAATTATCATGTAGTTGGAAGAACCGAAGAATTAAAACAAATTATTTTGGCACATTCAGTCGGTAAAAATATACTTATAGAAGGGGAGGTGGGAGTGGGAAAAACGACACTTGCGAAAGCAGTTGCCTCCTATTTTGATACAAATTTTTATCGCATTGATTGCAGTGAAGACACCTTAACACATAATTTAGTCGGCTATTGGGATCCTCCTTTAGTCATATCTAAAGGATATAAAGAAGATACCTATATCTATGGTCCACTGGCATCTGCAATGCTTAAAGGAGGTTGTCTTTTTATTAATGAAATTAATCGTATGCCCGAAATTACTCAAAATGCTTTATTAACAGCTTTAGATGAAAAAATATTGGAAATTCCAAAATTAAAAACAATTCAGGCAGCTGAAAATTTTTTTACCATTGCAACGCTTAATCCTTCTGCACATATCGGAGTAACTGTTTTGGGCGAGGCCATATTGGACAGATTTGTATGGATCCATTTAGATTATCAGAGCCCTGAAGAAGAAAAGCAAATAATAATTCAAGATGCTAAATTGAAAGACAAACAAGCTCAAAAATTAGCGGAACTTTCCCAGCGTATAATACAAAAAACACGAGAGAGTACTTCAATTAGAAGAGGCAGTTCAATTAGAGGAGGAATTGACTTAGCTGCATTAATGAACCAATATAATAATTCAAGAAGTACAAAAAAATGGATCAAAACCGCGATTATGGCGCTCTATAATAAAATCGAAATCGAAGATGGAATCTCAAAAACAAAAAAAGAATTAATTTCCGATATTGTATTAGCGGTGCTCAATGATTCGAATTTTCAGTAATCGATGATTTCTCTAAGGAAGAATCCGAAGAGGAGGAGACAAATAAACGGCTTCATGTAAGGCTTACTGACCTTCCAGACGATAAAAAGATATTAGAATATGAAATCATACGCAAGAGAAAGAAAAAACCAGATTATTATCAACATTTAGCCCATTCGCTTGATTATAAACAGATTAAAGAATTAACCTATTTAGCCATTCAATATAAAAACCTCGAGGCTATCCGAGGATTATTAAAATCTAATGTGTACGCGGCTTCTGATGCTCTTGATTGCGAAGAAGCCGTGAAATTTTTCTCTGAAAAAGCAAAAGAATCTCCAGATTTTATGCCAGAAGTATATTTTTTCATTAGGCGCCCAATCTCAGAAAAATATAAAAAAATTTTCAGAAGATTAGCACGCCAAAGTGTTTTAAAAACTTCATATAAAATCACTAGTCGGGGAATTAAGGGATATAAAAGAAAAATTGTACCTTATTATCATTTGGGAATGGTTTCATTTGATTTGGATGAAACAATCCAACATAATCCACTAAAAATTCATAATGAAACCTTATCTTATAAAGATATTTACGGAATAAAAAGAGAGCGAGAAAAAAGAAAGGTTGCCTTAATTCTTGATACAAGTGGGAGTATGTACGGCCGATTGTTATTAAACGCAGCCTTAACCGCTTCTGTTTTATCATATCATCTAGAAAAAGAGGATTATGCTATCATATTATTCAACTCCACAGCTATGGTTTTAAAAAAAATGGCAGAAGATAAACTCATCACTAATATAATCGATGAGATTTTGGATTCTGAAGCCGTAGGATTTACCAATATTTCTATTGGGCTTGAAAAGGGGTTGAAAGAATTAAAGAGATTAAAAAGTAAGAGACAAAATGAATTTGGGATATTAATATCAGATGGAAATTACAATCGGGGGGATGATCCACTGGAGATAGCTAAAAAATATCCGAAATTACATGTAATCGGGATGCCTCCCGAAAATGATGCTGATATGGGCATCCAAACGTGTAAAGAGATTGCTAAAGCAGGTGGTGGTAAATTTTTTGCTGTAGAAACTTATCTTGAAATCCCACGTGCTTTGATTGATCTCTTATCTCAAACATAAACACTTGAATTTCTTATAAATAAAAAGATATTAATCATTTTTTGAGGGTTATATTTTTTAATTGATAATTTTTTTTAAATAAGTTCTTTTATTTTCTTAGGGATAGAATAAATTCATATTTAAAAGAATAAATCGAGATGATAGAATAAAATTGGTCAGACCTCCAACAGAAAAAAATCTGTGCGTGCGCTGTAAGGGCGCAAAACTTCTCTGCGGAAAAAAAACCTGCCCAATTTTATTAAAGAAATCGGTATTAAAATCAATTATTCCATTTGATGTGGGAAAATCTTTAAGAAATATTGATATTTTCGGAGCTAGCCCTCCCGGATTTTTTGTTGGAAGGTTTAATTATCCAAAAGTCGCCGTTGGACCTCTTATCCCCTTCTCGACATTTTCTAAAAATATGAATTTTCCAAAAGAAAAATATCACATTTTAGATGCTCCTGAGTTATGGTTTGGTAAAAGTCTTACAAAAGTAATGACTTATCGAAGCAGCCTTGTAAGAAGTAATTTTAAGATAAATGTGAAAGTCGGACAGCAAACCTTAAAAAATAAACCACCATTAAAAACCCAGCGATTATTAGAAAATTCTCAATTACTGTCTATGGCTGCTCATCCAACTGATACAGAAACCAAGTTTGAAAAATTAAGTTTAAGGATGATGTTTGATACTCATTCGCTGCCAATGGGTCCAAGTGGATATACCGATAAAATAGAAATTACCGAAAATGTGAAAGTAGATCCAAAAGTGGAATACTGTGTATCTGATACCGATCTAAAAGCCCAAGATGCCATTGGAGATTATTTATACATGGATGGAAATGTTCCTTTATCGACAATTCAGAGAGTTTTCTCGGCGGGACTTTTAGGGGAGAAAAGGAGAAGAAAACTCGTACCCACGCGTTGGACAATCACCGCGGTTGATGATATTACTTCAAAACGATTAATTGAAGAAATAAAGAAATTTCCTGAGATTAGTGAATTCAAAATTTTTGAAGCAGCTTATTTAGATAATCATTTCAAGATTTTATTATTTCCGGGAAAATTTACCTTCGAGATGAATGAAGTCTGGGCTCCAAATTCCTTATGGAATCCAACTCCTAAAGCAGAGATTAGTGACTATAAACCTCAGATTTTAACTGATTTTGAATTTTATCAAGGGAGAAAATCCTATGCGAGTAATATAACAGGAGCTTATTATGCAGCCCGCAAGTCTGTTTGTGAATACCTTTATCAAATACATAGACAGGCGAGAATTATAATTTTTCGAGAAGTTTCTTCTGGATATATAGTTCCACTTGGAGTTTGGGTTATTCGTGAAACGGTTAAAAATGCCATGGAATCTTCAAAACCTCAAGTTTTAGATAATTTCAATGATGCTATTGATAATTTAAGTAAAGATTTTCTTGTTAACCCAGAGCAATGGCAACACAATAGTAAATTGATTAATTTTATTAGGAAACAGAAAACCTTGGATGACTTTTTATATTTTTCATAAATTATACAAGGGTTAAAATCCTCCTCAAAAGATTTCCAAATGAGATCTAATTTCTCTGAAAAATTGATAATAATGAATTTAAAAATGAATAAAATTTTATTTTATACTAAATTAAACATATCTAATAAAATCGGTAATATTTAAAAATGAAAATAGATGTTCATATCCATCCGTTTTGTAAGGAAGCCACTTGGGAGGACCTAGGTAAAGTAGCTGAAGCGATGTGGGGGCTCGATCCCAAAAGAAAAAAGAGAATGAAAGTAATGTTGCAAAATGTTGCGACAAAATTTTCTATTCATAATTATATTGAACTAATGGATCAGTTTGAAATTGAAAAAGCAGTTATCGTCTCTATGAATGTTAAAACTGCCTATGATATTATTCTTGTTACTAATGATGATATCGCAAAATTTGTTGAAATGTATCCTAATCGATTTATTGGATTTGCGGGAATAGATCCTCCGGCTCCAGATGCGCTTGACCAGCTTGATTATGCCATAAGTTCATTAGAATTAAAAGGAATTAAACTGGTTCCTCCAGTCCAAAAATTTGACTTAAAAGATCCAATATATAATCCTATTTGGAAAAAAATTAATGATTTAAATATTCCATTATGGATACACGCCGGACATCAGGTTTCAACAGCGGGTTCAGAGGCGAAATATGGTCATCCTATGCGGATCGATGATTTAGCAATGCGATATCCTGATTTAACAATTATTCTTGGTCATATGGGAACACCATGGTTCTGGGATACCTTTTCCGTTGTTTCAAGGCATCCTAATGTCTATGTAGATATTTCTGCTCATCCCGCTCTCTATCAATATTTTCCATGGGATGCGTATATGGATTATAACGTAGATAATAAAGTTTTATTCGCATCTGACCATCCTTTAACTCATTGGAATCAAATAATTCCCGCGATTGAAAAATTACCAATCCCTGAAAGTTTTAAGGAAGGAATATTTATTAAAAATGCTCAAAAACTATTAAAGTCCTTTAATATCATTTAAAAACCTTAAGAACCATATATTAAAAATTATAAAATATATCTTTCAAATTTTTATATAATTTAGACAAATATCATTTGTCCTATGAACCACACTTGCCCATTTAAGAGAGTCCAGGCGATTATTGGACCTATGGAATTTTTTGTATACACATAAATTAGACTTAATAGGAGAAATATTATTCCTGTATAGATCGCATTATATACACTTGTCGTAATAAGATGTAATAAAACACCAAATATCAATGATGTAATTAATGCACTTACTATTAACTTTTTATCTTCGAAAAAAAAGGCATCATTTGTTTTATCAATAAGCCAAATAAAGAAAAAAGCCTCAAGTAGCCCCCATACAATAATTCCCCCTATTCCAAAAAATAAATTCCACGGTAATTCTAAATTGAAATCATATGGTTCATAGGTCATTATTTTGCCATTTATAAGATATCCTAAGAGAAAATATATTAGAACCATTAGAAATGAAATGGAAATTGATTTTACCAGATTTTCTGCATTAACACCATATTTAGAAATTCTATCTTTTGAAACAAGAACATATATAATTGGCAATAACCCGACGGAAGAAAATTCTATGAAAATATAGAGATGCGGATTATTTTGTATAGTACTCATAGCCACGCTAATATTAAATCCGGAAAGTATTATAAAGATTAAAATAACTATAAGGGCTCCTATAAAAAACCAAATATAGGTTGTTATTAATTGGAATTTTGGATTTAAATAAAATTTCTCATATTCCTTGTTAGAATCTACCTCATTCATAAATCTTTAATAGATATAATTACTTTTAAGTGATTATTAGACCAATTATTGTATTTTGAAACCCTTAGATTTATTGAATTTCTATTGGCTCGAATTCTTCTAAGCCTTTTATCTTCTTTACCTTCGGATTTTTAATAAAATACCCTTTAATGAAAACGTGATCAACGTCAGCTAATGCTTCAATCTCTTCCAATGGATCTTTTTTCAAGACAATCAGATCTGCGAATTTGCCTTCTTCCACGCTGCCCGTTTCATCATCAATCCCCAGAAGTTCAGCATTATTTTTTGTTCCATAATAAATAGCTTCTTGATTAGACATTCCAGTATATTTAGTAAAATAATATAATTCCTTCCATACCTCATAATGTAAAGAATAGGGAACTGAAGCATCTGTTCCTACTCCAAATCTGATTCCTGATTGATATGCCTTCTGCAGACCCTGAATCATTCCTTTCTCAATAAGAACCGCGTTTTGCTTTTTTATATCTGTGATCTTGGTTTCCTCCTTTGGCAGCGCTGCCAATCCCATTCCAGCTGAGATAGTAGGGGTTAAATAAGTATACCCTCTTAATGAATTTGGATTATCTTTAAATAATGGAATTAATTCATCGAGTATTGCTGCACCATGTTCAATTGAATCCACTCCTCCCTCCAATGCTTCTTCTATTCCTTTGGTGGATTCACAATGAGTTGCGACTAAAAGATTTCCTCTATGTCCTTCGAAACAGGCATTTTTAATCTCTTCAATTGTCATTTGAGGGCGTCCTGCTTCTCCAATTTTTTCAGCATCCATTACCCCTCCCGTACTTAATATCTTAATGAAATCCACTCCTTCTCGAAGATTCTGTCTTACTGCTTTCCTAATTTCAGGTATAGAATCTGCTATGTAAGCCATAACGCCCCCATGACCTCCAGTGATACAAATACCTTTCCCAGCACATATCAATCGTGGTCCGAGATATTTTCCTTCATTTATATCATCTCTCACCTTAAGATCCATATAAATTGGATCACTCATCGTTTTCATTGTTGTTATTCCGGCATTTAATGCATTTAATGCATTCTTTTTCATCATTGATTTCAGTAGAATCATTCCTAATGGAGTTCCGAGGATCCTTATAAATCTATTCAACCATTTATCGCTTAATTTCATTAAAAAGGTAGGCTTTCCGCTTCCGGTTAAGTGACAATGAGCATTTATCAATCCAGGTAATATATATTTTCCTTTTAAATCAATTGTTTTATAATTTTCAGGAACTTCTATATCCTCTTTTTGACCGACAGCAACAATTTTCCCTGGTAATTCATCAGTTTCCTCATCCACTATGTTTTTTATTAAAATTACTCCATTATTGATAGTTTTACTATTTTTATCCCCATCTATTATCGTACAATTAATCAAAGCATAATCCGTTTTTGGTTCTTTTTTCCCGGTTATTAATTCGACTACTCTTAATATAATTAAGAGCGTTAGTATTATATCTATAATATTCCCAATTACTAAAATAAACCAAAACCAAGTTATAGACATCCAAGAAGAATTAAGATGTGCTAAGCTAAGGGTGAAATTGTACATATCAGGACCAATTATGCCTAGAAAATTTAATATACCAAGAGGGATTCCAATAATCGGAATAATCCATGGATAGAAGTTTATTAAACCGATGATTAGGTAAGAAAGCATTCCAAAGACTCCTTGTAAAGTACCGTATGTAATCCAAGCTAATATAGTAACTAATAATATGAAATAGAATACCATTAAACCACTGATTCTAATAATTTTTATTTTTCCTTCTTTCTCGTTCATTTTTTTTACCAATAATAATAGGATTAATTTTATATTTGTTAAAGATTAATATTAATCTTATATTTATTAATAATTAAATTTAATCTACAATCTTAAAAGCTAATTTTATGTCGTATACACCTATGAATCCCGGGGTTCCCGCATTATTGATTGTTTATTTTATTCTAATCGCTTTTGGTATATTTATCACAATAAAGATGTTCAATAAATGGAAAGAGAGAAAAAGTAAATTACCGCTTATTTTAGGTTTGGTTTTTATTTCTCTTATTATTGCATTAAGTTTTTTAGCAATTGGACTACTAGAAACAATCATCACTGGTTATTTTAAAGAAATTTATCGAATGACATTTCCTCTTGCTTATGTAAGCGTAATAGTAGCAGATATTTTATTATTCAGATTTACAAATGAAATAACTGAGAAATCAGGCAACGCAATATACTTCATAATTATCATAGGGATAATTTTAAGCATAATTTTATTATTACCATGGAACTGGTGGGGTGTTCCACAAGAAGATTATGTTGGTGAAGTCAGTATTAGAATATTTTCTACCCTATCATTCACTATATATTCAATGGCAATCTATTTATCAATTGCAATTATAAGTTTGAAAGCTCAGAGTGAAGCTGAGGATAAAAAAGTCAGAGTTGGTTTCTTATTGTATGCCCTTTCCGTTTTATGTATGGTCGCCTTTTTTTCGTGCAATATATTAGAGAATGTATTAATTGTATTTTTCGATCACCCGGGATATTCAATATTTATCTATATTGGTTGGATCTTCGTAATTTTATTTATTCTATTTTCGTATTTTTCATTAGTAATGCCAAAATGGTTAATAAAGCGTATACCAACTTAATTTCCTTTTTTTTATCTTTTTAAAAAAATTTTAATAAAAAAACGTTTTTAGTATAATATGAGTTATCGGTTTGAGGAGGAAAAACGATATAGGAAGAGAAGATGCTATAAATGTAATAGACCTATAGAAATTGGAGAATTTATAATAAGAAATAGGAGTCTCTCTAAAAAAAGATTAATTCAATTATGGGAAAATAGCCATATAGAGTTTTATTGCTGTTTATGTTATAATAGATTGAAAAAAGAACGAAAATTAAAAAAACAGAGAGAGCAACTCAATGAAATAGAGAAAAAAGCAATAGATATTATAGAAAAAAGGCTTAAATTCAAATTAAATATTATTCCCGTTATGAAATGTAACTCATTGGGCTTCATGATTGAAAAAGGGAACATAACTGGTCTTAGCCTATATATGTGTGATTTAATGAAAATTCCAGAAGAAATTAATTATTTAAAATTCTTAAAAAATTTAAATTTATCATGGAATCATATTGAAGAGCTCCCAGAGTTCATATTTTCATTATCTTCCTTAAAAATTTTAGATTTAATTGGCAATAACTTAAAGAGTATTTCTCCTAGCATACATAAATTAGAGAATCTAGAAGAATTAGATCTCAGCTTTAATAATTTAAGAAGCATTCCAAATACAGTTACTGATTTAAAATCATTAAAAGTTCTCAATATAATTCATAATAAATTACTAGAGATACCTGAGCCCTTTCAGGAATTACAAAGAAAAGCTATTAAAATTCTAATATAAACCGAGATTTATAATTTTTGAAGATTAATTTTTTATAATCTCCTAAACTTCTTTTTCTAAAAGCTCAGAGAATCAAATAATAATTTTCTTTCATAATATTGCCAGATAAGAAATCAATAGAAAGGTTACTACCTATAATCCAACAATTCTTAAAGGGTAACCCTACTCAATTATCAGAAGTAAACCGTCAAAATCATATTATATTTCACTACTATATGGAAATTCTCCGATATTTCAATAAAATCAATTTTATCCTTAATTATACTCTTAGTGCCTTAGGCAAAAAAGCAAAATTAACTCGAGTCAGAAAAGCTCTTTATTTATATATTGTCTATCGAATTGTTTGGGAACGAGTTTCTTTAAAAGAAATTTTAAAGGAAATGAAAAGCTTTTTCATGAAAATTCCTTTTAAATTAAGTAAAAAGAACCTTACTAATCTTTATAATAAATTAAAAACATTTTCTTGGAAAAAAGCTCTTAAAAATAAAACGCCTATTGAAAAGCTAAGCATAACAGAAGCAATTCCGACCTTTTTTATAAAACAAATAAAACCCTACCTAGATTTTAACTTTTTAAAAGAAAATTTAAAATTAATGAATTCTCCTGAAGAATTAAATTTATATTTTATCATAAATACTAAATCCGAAAAAAATTATAAAGAATTATCGCAAAAAGTCAAAAAATCTTTGAAAAACATAAAAATTCCTTATAGAAATGATAAAAATGTGGAATATATTTACCAAATACCCTTTTCTTATAAAAATGATTTAATAAATAGTGATTTCAATAAAAATGGAAATATAATAATTCTCGATAAAGCCTCAATCTACACTGCAAATCTATTAAGACCATTAAAAGATAACATAATATGTGATATGTGTGCAGGACCGGGAATGAAAGCTAGTATAATCAATCAATTTTTACAAGATAGCTCTCAATTAGTTGCTGCAGAATTTCAGATAAATAGAGTAAAAATAATGAAATCACTTTTTAATTTATATCAAATGTCAAATATCTCAATTATAAATACAGATAGTATAAGTTTTTCATTAAAAAAGGGGAAACAATTCGATAAAATCCTCCTTGATGCCCCTTGTACCGGGAATGGAGCATTTTCTTCTAATCCTGAATTAAAGTGGCGGCAAAATAACTCCTTTTTACATCAGAATACAATATTACAAGAGAAATTGCTTCAATCAGCTATAAATATGTTAAAACAAGGGGGAGATTTAATTTATTCCACTTGTAGTTTTTATCCACAAGAAGGGGAACTTCAAATTTTAAAATTTTTAGATAGATTAGATCCTCTTCCTTTACCAAACTATATCTCTTCAAGCTATAGAATTAATGATAAAATAATCTCAGGGACGGGGCGATTATTTCCATCAACCAATGCTACAAAAGGTTTTTTTATTGGAAAATTTAAGAAAAATTATTAAATATGAGATGAATATTTAACTAAAAATGGTATAAAAAAAATAATATACAATTTAGGGAAAACAAATTAAAAAAGAATATAATATATTTAAAAAAACGATTATAAATAAAAAAATATATTATTATAATGGAATGTTCATCAATTTAAAGCACTAAGATATTTATTTAATCTTTTATTTAAAAATAGTGATATTCTAAAACCTAATAGGTGATAAAAATTTCAAAAATAGATCAAATCATTAAAGAACTAAATAATTTTCCCGAAAGACTCTTGGATGAAGTTTTAGATTATGTAAAGTATCTTAAAGGAAAAATAAATAGAAGCATTATGGAAACTATGATGTTAAGTGAATCAAGTTTAAAAAAGGATTGGAGTCGTCCAGAGGAAGATGAAGCATGGCAAAATTTGTAAAAGGAGATATAGTTGTTATTCCGTTTCCTTTTTCTGATCTCTCTCATGCTAAACGTAGACCTGCTTTAGTTATAACTGATCTAAAAGGTGAAGACCTTATTTTATGTCAAATAACAAGTCAAAAGATTTCTGACACTTATGCTATTTCATTAACTTCTAAAGATTTTGAAATTGGGAGCTTGAAAAAAAAGAGTAATATTAGACCTAATAGAATTTTTACGGCTGATAAACATATAATTCTCTATAAAGTTGGACATATTAAAAAAGAAAAAATTAATGAAGTTATTAATTAAATTATTGAAATTATTCGAATTTAATAAATTTCTTACTTTTTATAAAAAATATTAAGAATATGATAATTATTTCATGATATTCATAATTATAATATAATCGATTAAAAAGAAAAAGAAGCAGAACATGGTAGAAAAAAAGAAAAAAAATAAATTTTATACGGTGGGGCAAATAGATGCCACTGGAGTAAGAGGTCCTCATGAAAAAGAATTAGAAGATATGGGAAGGGCTAAAATTCCATTATTTATCGACCTGGAAATGGATAAATTAAAAAAAATTGTGGAAGATGATCTTGGAGCAAAACTAGAAGACATTAGATTTGACGAAGATTGGACAATTACTATGGAATTTTTCCCAAAAGCTAATATTCATTTATCTTATTTTTATTATGGAGATGAATTTGGGGATGTGAGAGCAAAGTTTAGATTTCTATTTTCTGGAGAGCGAGTATATTGGATCCCGGGTGAGGACTCTGCTACTTATATCGATATCATATTTGATTTTATTGAACGAAGGATTAAAAACAAGCCCCCCTACGATAAAAGTTATAATACCACAACAGATTTAATGAAAAAGGTATTTAAGCAACGAAAAAAACCCTTTAAGCTATTAAAAGATAATGATAAACGCCCTTTAGAAGAGTTTATTAATGGGAAAGTGTGGAAGACAATTTCCGGGTGGAGATTTAAAAAAGAGGTTTTCCCAGAGATATATATTGAAGTTACATATAATCAAGATAAAGAAGATTTAAATATTTCATATTCTGGCGAAAATTTAGAAAAGATGGGGAGTTATCATTTGGAATTAATTGGTATTTTTATAATCAACCATATTTTGCGATATATCACTATTTCCAATCAAGATGAAGATCTTCCAGATATTTGCTATATGATGTTTTCAAGATTACTCACAAAGGAAAAAGGATGGATATATCGAAAATTAGAAGGTTTAGATTATTAATTAACTTTTTTTAAACATTTTTTTAAAATTTTTCAATCATTTCTTTCTTTTTTAACATTATTTCTAATATTTTCAATAATATTGAGGTGTAAATAGAAATATTTTTGTACCTTTTAAGTCATTATCATTAAGAAGAGAAAAAATAAAGTTCTATTAAAGGTAAAAAATATGAATCATTATGACGCACTTATCGTAGGAGGAGGTATTGCTGGCTCAGTAGCAGGGAGATATCTTGCAAAAGCCAACTTAAATACTTTAATCGTAGAAAGTGCATTTACACCTCGGGAAAAACCTTGTAGTGCGATTCAATTTAAATATTTTGAACGAATCATCGGTAAAAAGATTCCTAAGGAAAAATTATGTAAAAATTCGCTTAATAGAGTATGTATGGAATTCCCTAACGGCAAGTCTCTTAAAATGCCCTTTCCGATGTTAAATTTTACAAGGGATGTCTTTGATAATTGGTTGAACCAGATTGCTATAGAGGAAGGTGCTAAATTTCGGGATGGAGTAAGATGTGATGATTTCAAGAGGATTAATGATGGTTTTTTAGTTTCACTCCATCCTAAACATGAAGATATAGAAAAAGTTAAGACAAAATATCTTATTGCAGCTGATGGGCTTTGTTCTTGCTTGCGTAAAAAAATCAGACCTCAAGATTATACTGAAAGCAATCCAGGAGTTACATTAAATTATTATTTTAAAAATTATAATGAAGGAGATTTAAATTCAAATACCCTATATCAATTTTGGAATATTAATTATTCCAATCTTATGTTTGCTTGGGCTTATAAGAAAAACGATCAATGGGTAATAGGTACAGGGCATACAGATAATGTTGCAAGCCGTTGTGATAAATTAGTAGATTATATTAGAGACAAATACAATTTTAATGGAGAAATTATAAAAAAAGAAGGATTTGTTTCAAAATTCTGTCTATATGATCCAGATCATGTATATTTAGGTAATGAAAATTTATTTTTTATTGGAGATGCTGCTGGATTAATTGACTTATCTCGTGGATTAGGTATGGATGCTGCAGCATTAAGTGGAAGATATTTAGCAAAGGCAATTAAGAAAGGAACAAAGAAAAATCAAAATGCTCTAAAATATTATAAAAAATACATGAAAAAAACAATAAAAAAGATTAAAAAAAACTCAGAAAAACAAATAAAATATCTTGAAAGTAATGAAGAATTGCAATATTATTTGAAAAAAAATTTTCTCAAGTCGGGTCTTTATACTTATTTCGGGACAGTATTAAATAAGATATTACCAATAAGTAAATTTATTCTTTTACCTTACTAATTCTTACTGATCTTATCATATTTTTTAAATTTCATTATTTAAGAATAAGAAAATTAAATATAGAAATTTTGTAAGATTACATACAACAAATAAAAAAATAAATAATTATATATTAATAAAATAATTATAAAACTTTAGTTTGTAGACCACAATTGAGCCCTTCCTTCTTTTCGAGTGCGTTTTATTTTATGAGATTCTTCCAACTCTGACATCACTCTCCATATTTGGGAGTTTGAGAGTTTAAAATATCTACGTAGTTCTGGAGTGGACATCTCGGTATCATTTAAGAGGTTTACTATCAATCTTTTTATTTCTTCAATGGTATCATCATCGGACTCTTCTGAATTCTCTCCATCTTCCTCTTCTTCAAGCTTTTCCATATCAATCATAATTCGAGATGCAATTTTATGTAATTTTTTAATATTTGCTTGAATCCCTTGCGGTTTCATAAAGAGACAGCATAGTTCTAAATCGTGCGGAAATGCAACTATATAAAAATCATCATATAGAATAGCTTTTGGCTTTTTTCCGGCGTTCCCTCCACGAAAAGATAAGTAAAAATTCATCGCAAAATCATCGAGATTTACACTATCAATGTGGTCATCAAATTCTTTTTTCCATTTTAGAAAAGGACCATCAATCATATCAAAACCTATTAAAGCAGCGCCAAACATTTCATTTTCATTAAAATTCATCTCTTTAAATCCCTCCGGTTTAATACCTGTTTTAACTCATTTTCAATCGTTTTTAATAAATGCAATCGTTCATTTGGATCAATTGCCGTTAATCCGATCGTACGAGTATGTAATACATCTTCAACACGTTTAGAATCCATTCTACCGTCTGTTTTGCATAAATCCTGTTTATTTGCAATGGCTATGATAGGGCAATCATCTTCCATAATCTCTCTTGCATGATCTATTAATTCCCTTGAACTAAGTACATTCCTTGGGGTTGAATCAGTCATGATAAAAATTAAATCTGACCCTACAATAAAATTCTTTAAATATTTTTTAAGGTAATTTTTTTGCCCTCCAAAATCCCAGATCTTAAGTTTATAAGACCCAAATTTTACCGTTTTAAGATCAAACCCTGCGGTGGGAATATATTTCTTAGTAACCTCTTTTTGGGCAAGTAATTTAGTCATCGTAGTTTTTCCCACAGCAGGAAAACCAATTATAGATACTTTTATACTATCATCAATACACGTTGATTTTAACATAATCTATTCAAATAAGAGAATTATTTAAGGAAAAATGGAAACGAGAAATAAAAAAAAAATGTAATATCTCTGTGATATTAAGTTAAAAATTTTTTCTTAAAATTTTAATTTAAAAAAGTCTTAAACATATTAATTATCGGCTAATATTTCTTGAAGTTTTGTATGTTTTAGCTTTCTTAAAATCATAACCCCTTTAAAAACAGTACCCTAAAAATTTTTATGGGCCCTTATTTTAGGAATTAATAACTTATTCATTAAAGATTTTTCTAAACATAATTCCTTGTATATGGATCTTCAAAACTCTATATAGACTTTTGAATATAAATCTAAAATCATAACAAGGATTATCTCTTAACATAATAAATGTGTTAAAATATTGAGAGGTTTTTCTTCTTTTTTTTATATTTTTTTCAAATGCGATAAAACGGAAAGATATTTTTTTTAATGATTCTGAATCTCCAAAAATATAACAGTTAGAACTTCTTAAGGACCATTTAATGGATTCTAATAAATATTTTATTGATACTGGATTAAATGGGATAAATAAAAGTGAACCAATTGTTAGTAGATAATTCATTATGATACTTTTAACCATCTCAATAATCTTAGGAATAAAATAAGAATCTTTATTTAAAATTTCCAAGCTATTTGCCTTATAGAGAATAATACTACTTTTTATTACACTATGGAGGATAATATCTCTGGGTGCTAATAGATAAGAAAAGAATTTATTAACATCGAAAATTTTGTAAAACTTCTTTTCTGTCCAAGTTTTTAAATCAGTAATGAAATGACTGACAAACATACCTGTGGCTTTTTGAAATCCAACAGAAATTCTATTAATAAACCCTTTAGGTTGTTCTCGAAACTCATGCTTAAGTTCTAAGGCGAGAAAGTTTTTTTTTAACAAACAAATTTCATTTTTAGATAGAGAATTGTTTAAAATTATTAATAAATCACAATCTGAAATTTTAGAAGGTATTCCACTACTTTGGCTACCAAATAAAATAATATAAATGATATTTTCTATTCCACATTGAATATCTAGCAATTTAATTGCGTCTTTCAAGTAATTTTTGGACTTTTTATCAAGATTGTCTGATTTTTTTTCCAGTTTATTAATAATTTCTTTTCGTTTTGCTCTAATTTTATTTATTGTATTCATCTCCTCAGGTTTATTAAATAGAGCATTTTTTTTATATTTTTAAATTTATTTTATAGGGTTATAGAAATTAAAATGAGGGTCTCTTCATATTTAAATAGAACATCTTTAGAATGATTAAAAATATTTGATAGGAATTATTTATTTATTATATAAATATTCTTTTTTTTTAAAGAAAATTGAATAAAATTCAGTTGAACAAAATAGAAAAATGTATATAAATTTTGAGAAGAAAAAGGAACTCGATCCGGAGAAAATAAAAGACCCTGTTATTCTCATCGGCTTTCCAGGTATTGCATTAGTCGGTAAATTAGCAATAACAGCCATTAGAGATTCTATTGGTGCTGATTTAATCTTTGATATCCAATTTTTTGATTTTCCTCCAAAGAGTACCGTGGAAAATGGGAAACTGGATATTCCTACAGCGAAGCTATATTATAAAAGTAGAAAATCAAATGATTTTTTTATATTGACCGCAGACTATCAACCCCATTCTGCAGAAGGAGTGTTTGAATTTTCAAAAAGATTCTGTGAGATGATGGATGAATTAACTCATGGTAACATTAAAATGTATATTAGTACGGGGGCTATGGTATCTGATAAACCAATTGAGGATGAAATTCCAACAGTATTTATTTCGGGAACTGATCAAAAAATTATGAAGAGTTTTTTAAAATTTTCTAATACAGAAATTATGGAAAATGGAGTAATTGCAGGTGCTAATGGTATCTTACCTGCTTGGGCTGGTACTAATGGATTTGCCCCAGGAATTTGTTTATTGGCAGAAACCGTCCCTCTTCAAATGATCAATTTAAACCCAAAAGCTTCAAAGCGATTAGTAACAGTACTTAAGGAATATTTTGATATTGATATGGACTATAAAGAATTAGATAAGAAAATTGAAGAAATGGAGGAAATGTTAGATAAATTCAAGGAAAAAACAGATACCTTTATGAAACAATATCGAGAACAAAGAGGTCCAGGTGCGGATTCCTATTTCCGCTGAAATATATTAATTCAAATTTTTAATTTTTTAAAAAAATATCTACCTAAAATATCTCTCTAAAATTCTTAAATAACATATTCTGAAAGGAGTTAGATCCTTAAACGTTTGAAATAAATTAATTCAAAATTATCTTAAATTATTATAGAATTTTCGAAAGTGCTTAGTATTGTAAAAATCTCTTTATATTTACTTCAAAAATTTTATATTTTAGAAATTTAATAATTATTTCTTAGAAAAGGAAAAAAACCCTTATTTTATCAAAAATTTATAGAATTATATTATATGTAGAAATGATTTATTTTCTTACGAAATTATAATCTATATATTAATTCTCAAGCTTATAAAAATCATAAATTTGTAAAAAGATTAAATATGGAAAAATTCAAACTTCAAAAATTAGATAATTTTTCGGGAAGAAAAGGGCCTTTAGTTTTAATTATTATGGATGGAATTGGGCTAGGGGAAAAAAATAATATGAACGCAGTTTATTTAGCAAATACCCCATACTTAGATAAACTTCAAATAGAATGCCCTAAAAAGAATCTATACACCGAATTAAAAGCTCATGGAACTGCAGTAGGATTACCCACGAATGAAGAAATGGGCAATTCAGAGGTCGGACATAATGCCCTAGGGACGGGTAGAATTGTAAAACAAAGAGCAACTCTAGCAAAAGAAGCTATCTTATCAAAAAAATTATTTAAAACTGACAAATGGATGAATTTTACGGATAAAATTAAAAAAAATAATCAAGTACTTCATTTTTTCGGTTTATTATCAGATGGATATGTTCATAGTCATATTTCTCATTTAATTGGATTATTAGAAGGAGCAAAAGATTCTCATATCGGAATTGTAAGAGTTCACACCTTATTAGATGGAAGAGATGTACCTCCTCAATCGGCTTTGCAGTATATAGAACAATTAGAAGATAAGCTCGAAGGAATTAATGCCGATGGTTCCTTTGATTATCAAATTGCTTCTGGCGGCGGAAGAATGAGAGTCACCATGGACAGATATTATTCTGATTGGAAGGTTGTTAAAAGGGGGTGGGATGCCCATGTATGTGGAATCCCTGAACAATATTCAGATTATAATGGATACTTTAAGACCGCAACTGAAGCCATAAATAGAGCCAGAGAACGGGATCCCACTATAAGCGACCAATATCTTCCTTCATTTGTTATTGCTGATGAAAATAACCATCCGATAGGTAAAATGAATGATGGAGATGGAGTTATTAATTTTAATTTTAGGGGCGATAGGGCAATTGAGATCTCCCAAGCCTTTGACGAAAAAGGCTATGGTTTTGAAAAGAAGTGCAATCCACAAGTTCATTATTATGGATTACTTCAATATGATAAAAAAATGAATCTTCCAAAGAATTATTTTATTGATCCCCCTGAAGTTGAGGATTCTCTTTCGAAATACCTTTGTAATGAACATATTAAGCAATACGCCTTGGCAGAAACTCATAAATTCGGTCATATTACCTACTTTTGGAATGGAAATAAAGAAGGATATGTATGTAAAGACTATGAAAAATACGTTGAAATTAAATCAGATCCAAGCGAAATGATTGAAAATAATCCTAAAATGAAAGCTATTGAAGTAAAAGAAGAATTATTAAGAGCGCTTGAATTACAATCTTTCAATTTTTTACGGGTTAATTGGGCAAATGGAGACATGGTGGGACATACAGGTAATATCCAATCAGCAATTATAGCTGCGGAAACAGTTGATGAATGTGTTAAACAAACTGTTAGAAAAGTAATGGAACTTGATGGAATTGCTGTGGTAACAGCCGATCATGGAAATCTTGAGGAGATGGATATAAAACATAAAACCGCCCATTCACTTAATCCCGTAATGTTTGCGATCATTGATTCAAACTATAAAGGAGAATATCAAATAAGAAAAGAACTTAAAGAACCTGGACTCGGAAATGTCGCAGCAACGCTACTTAATTTAATGGGGTTTAAAAAGCCTGGGTCTTTTATGGAGTCTTTAATTACATTTAGCTAATTTTAAAAAAAAATTCTCGCTGGTAGAGATATTTATTATATATGAATAATCAAAATTTTGGATTTCTTGATTTTTCATTCAATTTTCATTTCCTTTAATAATGAGTTTCTTTTAAATCTCCACAGATATTAGTGCAGTTGTATAGCATATTCAAAAAACAGTAATGATATCTCCGTATTTTCTTGACAAATTATTGAAATATATATTTATTAAATATATGAAGGTTTAATTATAAAGTAAAAATAATTTATACATAAATATAATAAATTTTCATGTGAAAAAATTATGGCTACAGATACTAAAAAAATGTCAGAATCAGAATTTGTACCCTATAAAGAGAAGTTGGCTTATGCATTTGCTACAATGCCAGGAACATTTTATGGTTCCGTCATGGGTTTAATTCAATCCTTTTATTATGCATGGATGGGCCTCCAGAATATCTGGATAGTTATCGGACAAATTGTATACGCGGTATGGAACGTCGTCAATGATCCCCTTTTTGGTAATAAGATTAATAATACAAAATTCTACAATAAACGTCGTGGAGAATATCAGCGATATATCCCATATATAAAGTATGGAGCGCCCCTTTTCAGCTTGGTATTTGCTTTGGTATTTTTCCCACCGGATATGTTGAGAGCGGATCCTACATTAACAGCTCAAGTATGGTTATTTGTTTGGTATTTAGTAACTCAAATTGCTTATGATACATTATTCACTATTGTACTCTGTGCTCATGTAGCATTATTGCCTCAAATGAGCCTTAATCAACAAGAGAGAGAAAAAATTCAGATTCTTTGTACACTTTTTACTTTACCGGGAGTAATGATAGGATTTTTCTTGCCATTAGTCTTTTTAGCCGATCCCACGATAGAATCAATAACAGTCTTCCAGTTCCTTGTTATAGGAATAGCGATATTCGGATTAGTTCCCTATATACTTTTATCATATTTCGTTCGTGAGCATTCTGAACATATTCCAGAAAAACCAACCCCTTTAATTAAGGGTCTAAAATTAGCCTTCAAAAATAAGTCGTATATTATTTACTTAATCTATGACGGTGTTAGCGTCTATATATTAAATGTGAGTATGGCGACGCTCCCTTTTTTTCTGACGTGGGTTCTTTCACCGATGATGGGGTCAAGCTTAGATATGCTTATTTTTTGGATTCCCCCTATAATATGTTTGATAATTGGTGCTATTATACAATTAAGAATTGCGGATAAACATTCAATAAAAAAAGCATTAAGTTTTAATCAAGGTGTCTTAGCTCTAGGATATTTACTTACTTTTGCACTGGCTTTTACAGGTCTGTGGTATTTAGTATGCGCCGGATTTTCAATAGTATTTCTTGCTTTTTCTGGAGATTTTATACTCCATAACCCGATGCGAGCTGATACAATTGATTATGACTTCTGGAAGATATCAGGTGAGCGGCGTGAAGGATTATATGCTGGAATTGGTCCTCTTATAAGTAAACCAATGATAAGTGTGGCATTAGCAACTCCTACTTCTCTCATGACATTATTTGGCTTAATCTATGTGGGTGACAGATTAAAACCAACTATGGGGGAGTTCAATGCGTTTCTTGGAGTAAATATCGCGATGGGGCTTATTCCTGGACTTGTGATGCTTTTGGGCTTTATAATTTGGGTTATTTATTATCCATTAACTGGGGAGATTGTTAAGGAAATGAAAAGTGCATTGCTTAAAATTCATGAGGAAAGACGCACAAAATATTTGAAAGAGTTGGGAGAATCAAAACCTAATGAATCAGATAAGAAAAAATAATTATATTTCAATTTATTTTTTATTTTTATTTATTTCCTAGTTTAGATTCATTCTTTCTTAAACTGGATAAATCTAAAAAGCATTTTTTTTAAGGTATATAAATATAAAAAACAGATATCTAAATATAATGTTTTTATCACTATTTTTTTTATATACTATAAAAAAATAAAATTAAAGTACTATGACTGAAACTACTAAAGAAGATTTAGAATCTGAATATGTACCTCTCAAAGAAAAACTCGCTTATTCTTTTTCGACCGTGCCGGGATCTTTTTACGGCTCTATAATGGGCTTAATTCAATCCTTTTATTTCGCATGGATGGGATTACAAAATATTTGGATTGTTATCGGGCAAATCGTATACGCAGTTTGGAATGTCGCCAATGATCCAATTTTTGGAAATAAGATTAATAACACAAAATTCTATAATAAGCGGCGAGGAGAATATCAGCGATATATTCCTTATATTAAGTATGGAGCACCTATATTCAGTCTAGTATTTACTTTAGTATTTTTTCCACCGGAAGCATGGCGTGGGGATCCGACCTTAGCCACTCAAATATGGTTATTCGTATGGTATTTAGTAAGCCAACTTGCCTACGACACTATGTTTACAATCGTAATCGGTGCTTTTACAGCACTTCTTCCACAAATGACACTTAATCAAAGAGAAAGAGAAAAAATTCAAATTTTATGTTCAATTTTTACGCTACCAGGAGGTATGCTTGGTTTTATATTATCGATGGTATTCTTGGTAAATCCAACGATAGAATCTATAAGATTATTTCAGTTTTTTATTATAGTGATTGCGATAATCGGAATAATTCCTTATATGTTTTTATCATACTTTGTTCGTGAGCATTCCGAACATATTCCAGAAACACCAACACCATTAATTGAAGGTGTTAAATTAGCCTTTAAAAATAAATCATATATTATTTATTTACTGTATGATGGAATTTCAGTTTATATTATCAATGTTTTCTTAGCAACACTTCCCTTTTTTATAACATGGGTGCTCTCACCGATGATTACTTCAACTATGGAATCGATCATTTTTTGGATTCCTCCCACAATATGTCTGATAGTTGGAGGAATTATAGAGGTAAAGCTTGCCGATAAATATTCTATAAAAACTGCTTTAAGCTATTACCTTGGGGTTTCAGCTATTGGGTTTCTTCTTACGTTTTTATTATGTCTAACTGGAATCTGGATTTTAGCCTCGATTGGATTTTCAATTTTATTTCTTGCGTTCTCGGGAGATTTTATACTCCATAACCCGATGCGAGCTGATACAATTGATTATGATTTTTGGAAAATTTCAGGTGAGCGGCGTGAAGGATTATATGCGGGAATTGGTCCTTTAATAGCGAAACCAATGGTTAGTGTTGCATTAGCAACTCCCACTTCCCTCATGACTTTGTTCGGCCTAATTTATGTGGGTGATAAGTTACAACCCACAATGGGAGAGTTTAATGCATTTCTCGGTGTAAACATCTCAATGGGACTCATTCCGGGGTTAGTAGCATTATTAGGCTTTATTATTTGGGTAGTTTTTTATCCGCTAACTGGGGAAGTAGTTGAGGAAATGAAAAGCGCATTGCTTAAAATTCATAAAGAAAGGCGTAAAAAGTATTTGAAACAATTAGAGAATTCAAGATCAAAAGAAATTAATAAAAATGAGAAATGATATAGGATTTTTTAAAATTAAATTTATTCCAGTTTAAAAATTGAAATCTTTCTGCCAATTTTTATACCCGATCCTCCAGAGCTTTAATCGGGCTTTATTGACCTTATTATCTACTACCATACCTGGCTTGGGATTCTCTATAATCTCTTTATAGTCTGAAAAATAATCTTCCGCATTCGGATTACCTTGGATTAATGTTAAAATTGATATTTCAGTAAAATAAAGAATGAGATCTGGTTCTATTTGCGGATTTTCCATGGTCATTTTAAGAGAATTCTCATCTTTTTTATATAAAAAATAATGTACTTTAGGATCCTCATCATCTATAGAGTTTTCAAAAATCAAATATTCCCAACATGCACCTACCTCTAAATGTCGCATCAAATCTAGGTTATTTGGGAAATATTGTTTTAGTTTATTATATAATTCTTCTGAATTCATATTTATAATATGCTTTGTTTTTTAC
Source organism: Promethearchaeota archaeon (assembly GCA_016839555.1). Taxonomy (GTDB): domain Archaea; phylum Asgardarchaeota; class Lokiarchaeia; order Sigyniarchaeales; family SOKP01; genus TEKIR-8. The sequence continues at coordinate 59,010 of JAEOUA010000003.1, read as the reverse complement.
CTGATTTTATCAAGGTTTTTTGCTGTCTGATCCATTATATATTTTTGATATATCAATTCTTGAGGATAGTATTTGGCACCAGGAGGATAAGCCGAATCTTTTATTCCTCCTAATGCTACAGTTATGTCAGTAAGCATTGGACGAGCATTGATATATATATTTGCAGCTTCCAATTTTTTCTTCAATATCTCAATCTTTTCTAAATCGCTCGTATAAACAGCTGCTCTCATTCCATAATTACTTGCATTTGCTAATCTAATTGCATCTTCAAAACTATCTGCTTTGGTTACAGATCTCACTGGCCCAAAAGCCTCTTCCCTCCATAAAAAGGGAGCCTTAGTTAAATCCTCACATAATTCTGGCTTTATTTCAACTAAAGTTGGGGAATAGAAAAGTCCATATTCTTTTCCAGTATCAATTTTTTCTGCTCCAGTATAAATTTTTGCATCATATTTCTTCGCATCTGCCACCATTACTTCCATCATCATAAGTATCTTTCTACTTCCTAAAGGACCAATATCTACCTCTGGATCCATGGGATCTCCATATTTTAATTTCTCCATCTCATTAATCAAGCATTCTATATAATCATCATAAATATCATGATGAACAATAATTCTTTTCATTGAAAAACATTGTTGCCCAGAGTTGGTATAACTTGCATCAACATTCCATTTTGCCACCTGTTCTAAATTAACATCATCCATTATAATTCCAGCATCGTTACCTGCGCATTCAAAAATAAATTTCTTAAATGGACGCGTATACATAGGTATTCCCATGGATTTATCTACGGATTTCTTTAACATATTAGCATAGCTTACTAAAATATCTTTTGCAGTATGAGAAGCGCTAATAGAAAGAAAGACTTTAATTAAATCATTTTTAATAAATTCATCAACAGCCCATCTTCCAGGAGCTATCGCAATATCTAAAGCATCTATCCCTGGAAGCTCTGCTTCTTTCATCATAGAATATGCTTCTAACATAGTGAGGGGACAAGCTGTAGAAGGTTTAACAATAGCTCCATTTCCAACCAAGTAATTAGCTCCTAATTGATATAAAGGCAGACTTAATGGAGTATTTCTTGGTGCTATACAAGCTGCGAGCCCCTCTGGAAGATATATTATTTTGGCAAATTTTTCACCCTCTATACTTGTAAGCTGTTTATCTTCCATAAATTGATAGTACCATTCGCAGAACTTAAAACCATTTGAAACTATAGCAATTTCCCATTCAGAATATTTGATTGGAAGCCCACCTTCTGCAACTATAAGCTTTTTTAACTCCTCTTTCTTGAAGCGTAAGCGTGTAGCGAATTTGGAGAGATTTTTTGCCCGTTCAAAAAAATCCATCTCTCTTAACTTCTCTTGATTACGATGAATTTTCTTGATTTTCGCTTGTATAGTTTCTGGTGTGTCTGCGGGGATTGTGTCAATAATTTCCCCTGTATATTTATTTTTTATTTCTAACTGTTGTTGATTAGCCATTTTTATCTTAAAATTTTATTTTTTGATATAAAAATATATTAAAAATTAGTTTAATCATAAAGCATCTTCCTCATCTTCTAAAATGCCTGCGGCTTCGGCAAATTTCCCATATCCCATATCAATGAGCGTTTTTGTCCTTTTATGCAAAAGAAAATCGATCCATCCCTCTGTAAAGCTGGGTTCATTATAGAAATTGCCGAATAAAGTGGCGTATTCAGCTTTATTTTTTGTTTGAATTAATTTTCCTATAGCTTCTTTTGATAAAGCCAATTCTAGATCTGCATCATCAGCTTTTCCCGGGATGATCTCTATTCCCTCATTCTTTCTAATAACATGAAATGCATCCATAATTTTCTCCTCTTCAAAATCATCAAAGGAGTCATAAATTGCAAAATCCATATCTGAACCTGATACCAGATCGGAAAAGATCTCTGGATACTGTCCCAAAAAGTCCATATATTGTTGGCAGATTTTTGTTTTAACTCCAAAACTCTGTACTTCACTTGAAAGTTCTTTTTGAATTGTTTCACTTAATATTTCAGCAATATCTACTATTTTAAACTCTTTAGCATCCTCAGGAATTCCATCTTTTAAATTTCTTTCACAAAATGGACAAGCAGTAACAAAAATATTAATAGATTTATCAAGTGCTTCATAATTTCTACGTTCTGCCATGTCAATTGCTAATTCTGGATTCGATGACTTAACTCCTCCGCCTGCTCCACAACAATGACTAAAATTCCTTGATGCATCGAGTTCAATAAAGGTTGTATTTTCTATTAATCGTAATAAATTCCGTGGTGCTTCATAGACCCCTGCATGTCTTCCAAGGTGGCAAGGATCATGATAAGATATTTTTTTATGAGTCTGTGATTTAAATCCATAAGGATTTTCTTTAAAAAAATCTTCTAAAAATTCAGTGAGATGATAAAATTCAAGATCTGTATTATTATATGGCTCATAATCGATTTTATACGTGCGGTAGCAGCCAGCACAAGGAAAAATAACATTTTTAATATTTTTTTCTTCTAATTGTTTTAGATTAGATGCTGCTATACGTTCAAATTCGTTCTTATAGCCATATCGTTTTAATATAGAACCACAACAAGGTTCATCCTTTACAATAAGAAATTCTATCTCTAAATGATTTAATAATTCAATGGTTGCCAATGCTACATTTTGCTGTCGATAACTTTCTGTGCAACCAATATATAATATACACTTGGCATTTTCATTTTGGAAATAGTTTTCAACCTTCTCAATGAAACTAAACCGTTGTTCCCTTGGTTCATTATATGGGTTATTCTCTTCTAAAATATTTTTGAGAATTTGTTCATGCTTCTCAAGTCTATATTTATTATTTATTAAATCTTCTCTCAGAGCGTCAACTAAAAGAGGAGTATCAATTCCTCCCTCTATTGCAAGACAAGTCTCACGACAACTTCCACATTCGGTACATGTATATGCCCAATCCAAAAATTTTTTATCAATTTTAAAATTATTTTCTAAAATTCTTTTCATTATAAGAATCCGTCCTCGCGCATCATATGCTTCAAAACCTAAAACATTTTTAACGGGACAAGGCTCGCTCACATGACGCTTAGCTGTCGTTAATTGGGTACCTGAAGTTCCACAATCACCGCATTTTGCACATATTTGTATCAGATCTGTATGTTTTTCTAATTCAGAGTATTTAACCATCTTAATCACCATTTATTTTAATTCAAAGGTCATTGGGTTAATTATATTAAAAGGATCTAATGTAGCTTTTAATTGTTTTAATACTTTATAAAAAGTAGGGTTCACTCGATCTAAAACATATGGTTCCCATAATTTTCCTGTCCAATAGGGAACTCCATCAAGGTGCATTTCTGCTTCTCTTAATTCATCCCAAACCTTATATATTATCTCTTTTTTCAAGGGATCTTTCATATATATTGTAATCCAGCCGGACGTAAAGCAATGATTAACTCCTAAAGCTGAAATAATCCAATTAAATTTATTTTCTTTTAATTTATATTTATCTGCGAGTCTATGAAATGTTTCTATTAACCGTGGTAAGGTTGAAATTGGTCTTAAATGGCATGTGTTATACCAATACCCCTCTTCAAATAAGGATTGAACTAAATTGAACATATTCAACCAATGAGCTTTTGATAGAAACATACCAATTGATTTTCCTCCATATTTTCTTACAATTTTTTCGCAGATTTCTTTTTTACGTTGGGCAAGTTCATCATCTATCTCCTCGATAATGACTGCCAAAATACACTTGACATTTTTAAAAGTTGAGCGATAACTGGATGCTAATAAATCAATTGAATTTGCATCTCCTAACATCACTGCTTCTTCAACTAAATGAGATCTTTGAATTTCATGAAATGCTTTTGTAGCTTGTTCTATATCTGAAAATCCAAAATCAGCATAAGCTTCTCCTTTGGGAAGTGGATAAATTTTTAAGGTAATTGCCGTTTTGATTCCGAGTGTTCCATGATCTCCTAAAAAAATTCCCGTCATATCATTAAAAGTACAATAGCGGGCATAACTACCACTAAATTCTGAAGAATTATTTCTCCAATTAGTTCCAGTTTGAATAATCTCACCAGAACTTAGAACAACCTCCAATCCAAGAACCCCATCGCAAGCACCACCATTAGCTGACGCTCCACATCCAATACTATTTGAGCTTATAGATCCTCCTACTGTACCTGCATTTCCACCGTATGGGCCTCTAAATCCTAGCTTATAGCCTTTTTCTTTTAATTGATGAATTAGCCCCGACCATGTTATTCCCGCTTGAACAGTCACAGTCATAGAATCTTCATTAATTTCGATTATATCTTTTATACTAGTTAAATCGATCATTATCATGTTTTCTACTCTTGGAATTGGGGCACCATTAATAGAGGATCTCGCTCCAACTCCAATTACTGGTATTTTGGTTTTAGTTGCAAATTTCATTATTTCCGAAATTTCAGAGGTAGAATGCGGACGTACAACAACTCTAGGTTCTTTCCCTTCAAATGGGGATGAATCTTCAGAATAGGAGATTAAAACAAATTTTTCTGAAGATACATTCTTTTTCCCTACAATTTTGCTTAATTTAGAGTCCAGATCTCCATTTAATTCATATATTGTAATTTTACACACCACTTTTTTAAATTACTTTATTAAAATGTATAATTTTATCATGATTTCATAAAAACTAATTTTTTATCTCATAACTTTTATATTTTTATTAATTTTAACTAAATCTTCTACAGTCTGTGCTTTCTCTCTCGAATTTTTATCTTGATTTATATAGTTCTCATACCACGCAACTGTTTCTTTTAACCCTTCTTTTAAGGGCGTGATTTTATAACCTATCTGTTTTTTAGCTTTTTCAGAAGAATACGCTCTATGGAGTTCAAAACTATCAAGTGTATCTCTAGTAATATAGGGAATATTGCCAGTTACTTTACCACCTACCTCACATATCCAACCGTAGAATTTTGCAATCCCCATTGGAAAATGTCTTGGCTCTTTCCTTCCTGCTGTATCTGCAATCATATTAAGATAATCAACAAATTTTATATTTTCCCCTCCAAGAATAAATTCTTCTTTATTAATGTCTTCTCTTTCAAGCACCTTTATCATAGCATCGACTACATCATAAACATAAGAAAAACATGCTATGGAGTCTCCTTTCCCTGGACAACCTAAAAATTTTCCTCGAACTATATCATAAAGCATTTCACCAAAAATATTGAAATCTCCTGGACCATAGACGATCGCCGGATAAAATATAACCCCGTTAAGTCCATTCTCAAAATATTCTCGAATAACCTTCTTAGCTTTATATTTTGATCTTTCATACTCTAAACAAAAATGATCAGTTTTTTCATAAGATTCATCAATAGGTTCCTCAGGAGTGGGTCCTATAGCTGAAAAGGAACTCACATATAATAATCTAATATTTTTTTCCAATGCGATTTTTGCGATATTTTCGACTGCTTTTACATTAGTCTCTTCATAGATAGATTTATCCTTCGCCCAAATTGCTACATATGCAGCTAAATGAAACATAACATCAATATTTTCAGTAGCTTTTTTAATGCTTTCTAAATCGGCGACATCCCCTATAAAATATTCAATATTTTCAAAATCCTTAAAGGGAGAAACATCGCTGGTTTCTCGGATAAATAATCTTAAATTATATCCTAATTCATATAATTTTTTTACTAAATGGACACCTATAAAGCCTGTCCCTCCCGTTACTAATATTTTTTTCGACTTACTCATCTTTTATTGACCCTATTATGCTAATTAAAATCGAACGATTAAGAACTAAATTAAAATTATTTGTATCCATTTATTAAAGTTTTAAAAAAGTTATCATATAAATCACAATTTTATCGATTAAAATTAGGAAAGTTAGGAAAAAAAAGACTATTATATTTCCGAGTATAAAAAGTATTAATATCTATTTAAATAAGAAAAAGCCTTTTTCATATAAATCTTATTAACAGTACACTTTTTTTTAATGGATAAAGAAGAAAAGGAATATTATGATATATCTTCTCAATCGGCACTTCCCTTTTTAGAATCTAATAAGAAAGTACTAAAAGAAATCTTTAAAATACTTGAAAAAAAATTCCATTTAAAAGCTTACTCAGATCAGCGGCTTATTGATTTAGGAAGTGGTAATGGCGCTGTAATTATTTATTGCAGCTTAAATTATAATATTAAATCCATCGGAATAGAAATAAATTCAAATTTAGTGAAAGAAACTGAGAGAAGAATACAAAAATTAAAACTTCAAAAAAAATCACTTAGAAAAAGTCTTGAAAAAATTAATCTAATTAGGGGAGATCTCTTTAAAGTGTCTTTAGAACGATTTGATTTCATTTATATTTTTTCCTTACCAACCATACAGAAATATCTTAATCATGTTTTTATCACCGCTAAAAATAATACGATTTTTATCTCCTATAAATATCCGCTTAAAAATTTTCCCTTTCTAAAGGAAGTTCAGGTGTTAAAAACTAAAATTAATAAAAAAAAAGTTTTAACATTTTTTTATCAGAAATTTTAGCTGATTTGATTCTATATTTAGTTATTAGGAGAATTCATTTTTTATCATTGTCGTTTAGCTTTTTTTGATTTTGGGAAACTCAATTTTGCTTTCTAATATATTGATCTTCCATAAAAATGATTTTATTCCTCTCTCAGTATTATAATTGGTTTGAATGTTAGATAAAATTCGATAAAAAATGCAAGTCCAGAAAATAGTATTACAGTATCTAAAACTACCATTTTCCCCAAAATTAAATTAAAAAATATAAAAGTGTTATTTTGAGTATTTACTACAGTATGAATTAATGTCATACCAAATAGAAAAAGGCTAATTGCAATTATATGAAATAACGGTTTTAGTCTGTGATCCATTTTTATCTGTTTATTTAATATTTTAATTTTATATATTTTTCTTAATAATATTCCCCTAAACCATACTCTTGCTATGAATCAAAATCATTTGAACATTCTTTCTCTAGGTTCTTTGATTTTTTCATCATATAAAGGAAAAAATTTTTTTCTTTTTATTTTTTAGAAATCTTCTTTAAGTTCGTGATAATAGATCAAAACTTTTTTTAAGAAGATTGAAATAAATTTGGAGGTAAATCTATTAATTTTTAAGCAATAATTAGCTAATCTATGATTAGAATTTTGTATTTTAATGTAATTATTTCAATTTTAAAATTAAATATAAAAACTGTATTGATCTATAAACAATTTGAACATTAACTAATTTATATTATTTCTAAAAATTAAAACACTCTTTCTTTTTAAATAAGATAAAAATGCTAGTATCTTAATATCAAGATCCCTTTCTGTGTGAAAAAATGGCGTCGAATGTTTATGTAAAGAAAACACATTTCGAGAAATTTTTCCAGAAGGATCTTGATAGTCTTCCAATTCAATCGGATGAGCTTTCTTTTCATGAAAATAAATTTAATTTCATTTCTCAATTGATATCCCTTTTACATACCCATTCTGTTGAAAATCCTTTGGAAGATTTACATGATATTGTAAATATTTTATTAAGAATTCCAAACAAAGAATTTGAGAATGATTTCTTTACCCAATTTGCGCCTGTTTTTACTGAAATCGATAATGTAAATACGAAATTAATAATGTATAATCAAATTGAATATTCTATAGACGAGTATCTTAAATTTTTAAGAATAATCAGAGTATTTATTTTAAAATGTCATGATTTTAATATTTATGAAAAAGGGGATCTGTGCAAATTGGAACGTTTCCTTATGAAAATTTATTTAAAAAAAATAAACTCTAAAGATTAAACGGTAAATATTATACTTAGTATTTTGATGGATAAATAACGATTTTTTTTTAAAGAATTTATAATTCCATTTAGTAATATGGATGAATATGGATTTAAGTATAAAGCACGTTTACAAAAAGTATATCACTTATTAGATAAACTTAAGCTTGATTATATATTAATCACAAATATTCAAAATTTATATTGGTTGAGCGGTACTGCTCAATATGGTATCTTAATTATCGCCAAAGACCAAAGTGTAACTCTCTTTATCCGGAGAAATTTTTTTAAAGCAAAAAAAGAATCTGTTTTGGAAAATATAGTAGAATTAGAAAAAACTTCACAACTCAAAGATTATTTACTCAAAATTGAAGGAGAAACAGCGGGACTAGAAATAGGTATGGAACTTGATTCGCTTCCTGCTTCTTTTTATCTTTATTACAAAGACCTACTTAAAGGAGCAAAAATAAAAAATATAGAACTCTCATTGAGAAAGCTAAGGATGGTAAAAGATCAAAAGGAACTAAACATAATTAGGAAGGCAGGAAAAGTTGCTCAAAAAACCCAAGAAAGAATTCCAAAGGTTTTAAAGCCAGGGATTAAAGAATATGAAGTTGTAGCAGAAGTAGTTCATGAAGCTATAAAAAATAAATCAGTCCATTTTAGTAGAATTAACAATGCATTTGGAGAGAATTTTTTAATCTTGGCAAGCGGAAAAAACCTTTATATTCCAAGTTATTTTCCTATCTTATCTGGGGATGGATTGTCTAAAGCAATTCCATACGGCTATTCTGACCGAGTAATTAATAAGGGAGATATTGTGATGTGTGATTATGCGATTAACTATAAGGGCTATCATGCGGATCATGCTCGTACATTTTATGTTTATTCTTATCCTGAGAAATTTAAAGAAAGATATCTAATTTTAAAGCATGTATATGATGAGATTAAGTCAGAATATTTAAGAGCGGGAATAAAAGTTGATAAGATTTATAATAGGATGAAAGAATTATTAGAGAAAGAAGGTTTAGGGAGGTTTTTTCAAGGAGATGGTTATTATTATCAAGGGCTTGGACATGGAATTGGATTAGAACTCGATGAGCCCCCAGTTATTTTACCAAATGCCAATATTAGATTAAAAGAAAATATGGTAATTGCTTTAGAACCAAAAATTATTATTCCTAAATGGGGTGCCATAGATTTAGAGGATGATTTTATCATAAGAAAAGGAAAACCAGAACAAATAACAAATACCCCTTATTTATTTGAATAACGCTCATAAAAATAAAGAAATTTTTTAATATTTTCTTAATAAATATTATCTGAAATTTAAAAAAATAGAAAATCTTAATAAAACTCATGCTCAATCACCGTTTAATATCTTTTTTTAAAAATTCAGAACAATTCATTAATGAGGCAATCAAATTTTTAAGAAAGTATGCGAAAGATAAAAAGGTTTTTTGTGCTCTCTCGGGAGGAATAGACAGCTCAATTACCTATCTCTTATTAGAGAGGGCAAATATTGAAACAATTCCCGTATTTATAGACCATGGACTGATGAGAATTATTAAGGAAAGAGAAGAGCGGGAATATATTAAAAATTTATTTCCAAATGTTAAAGTTATTGATATTAGAAATGAATTTTTACCAAAAATATATGGTGTAGAAGATGCTGAAAAGAAAAGAAAGCTCTTTAAAGACGCCTATTCCCACATTATTAGCAAGGTAATAAAAGAGGAAGACTGTGATTTATTAGCAGATGGTACCATACTTCCCGATATAGAAGAATCTTTTGGGGTCAGAATAAACGATTTAAAAGAAACGATGTCTCTGAAAGAAGAACAAAACTTAATGGAAAATCATAAGGATGGGTTTATAAAAAGTCAGCATAATTTAGCTATTGAATACGATGTAGAGGCCACAATCCAGCCTGTCGCAAGTTTGACTAAAGATGAGATTCGAGAGCTTCTAAAATATTTGGATATGCCTCAAGAATTAATTTATCGAAAAGCTTTTCCAGGTCCGGCACTGGCAACAAGAATAATTGGAGCTGTTACAGAAGAAAATCTTTCTGTTGAGAAAAAAGTTCATGACATTGTTGAATCTTTTATTGAAGATTATTATATAAGGAAATACGGGAGGCCAATGATAATTAACAACTTAGGTGAACAAGAACCTTTTCAAGTATTTGCTGCTATAAGTGAAGAGATATTGGATACCAAAGTTACAGGAATGATTGAGGGAAAACGAACTTATGAATTTCCACTGGCAATAAAAGGAAAATGGGATTATGATAATTTAATTACTCTTGCCTCTACTATTAAAGGTTTTTCAAGATTACTATATGAATTAGAAATTAGTCCAAATGGAAAATTTGATATTGCTATAAGATGCATCAATAGTATAGATGCGCGTACTGCTACTGTAACAAATCTACCAATATTATTTTTACGTAAAATAGCATCGAAATTGCTTATCCTTAATGAAATAAAGTCTGTGTATTATGATATTACACCTAAACCTCCCGGGACAATTGAATATGTATAATAATTCTTTCATAGTTCTTATATATATAGTTATAATCTTATTTTGATTATAAGCTAAAAAAAGGATAAAAATTTTGCAAATTAGAAAAGAATTGCAAAAATCAAATAACTATTCACTAAGCTTTCTATTATTCTAATTAAAGCCGAATTAATCACTTTTAAACAATGGATTGAAGATTCGTTCTGAATAGCCCAGATCATTGGTGGCAGAGCTTTATTTAGGAAGTTACTTTTAATTACATTAATAGCCGCTAACCTGACTTGTTTATTTGCGTATGATATCAATAAGTTTTCTAAAAATTTGAAAATTTTTTGGTCCTTATGCCCGATTTTTTCAATAATTTCAACGCAATTAACTCTAATAACATCATTTTTACTATTATCTATCAACGATATTAACAATTTTGACGCAGTAGTTTTATCCAAATTATTATTTCTAAAATCTTCGTAAATCTTATTAGGGGTTAAAAGCATTTTTATATACAAATAATAAAATAGAGTTTAATTATATTTGAACTTTTAAGGTTTATTAAGCAAATCTAACGCTTTTTTGACGGCTAAAGGAGCTGTAAGAGCCCAGCCATCGGCGCCATATTTAAAGGCTATTTTTTCTGATACTGGACCTCCTCCCGCCATAATTTTTGCTTTCAAACCCTTGTTTTTAGCCAATTCAACAATTTTTTTAATTTGTGGGTACATTGAACTTAACATGAGAGAGATTAGGATCAGATCTGCGTCGTATTTTTCGGCTTCTTCTATAAATTTCTCAGCCTTTACATCAAAACCTAAATCGTGAATTTCAAATCCTTCAGCTTCCATTAAATACTTTACGATATTCTTTCCAAGGTCATGCACATCGCCTTCTACAACACCAATGACTGCTGTTCCTTTCTTCATCTTATCTGCTTTTTCCGGATCTATGCTGGATTTTAAAACGTCAAAACCCTCGTAAAAAGCATCAGACGCTAATATCATATCAGTTGGGAAGACAGTATCTTCATATTGATCGCATACTTCTTTTAAACCTAAATAAAGACCCTCCTTCAAAGCTTCTATAGGATCGATTCCTGCTTCCAAGGCTTCCTTAGCAGTTTCTTTTGCCGCCTCGCAGTCGTAATCAATCACGCTTTCTTTAAGCTTTAATAAAATCTCTTCTTTTGACATTTTTTCTACACATCCTCCCCTTCATAATTAGGTCCTTCTCCTTTTTTAAAATTTGCCCCATACATCCTAGCTGCTTTAACAACTGCCATCGCGTTATACAATGGTGCATATGGAGGATATTCGCATGATGCTCCAAGTATATAGCCAGCAGGAGACTTTCCAAAGACATCAATTTGTCTTTTACACTCTGCTATAACTTCACTTGGACTTGACCAAGCAAGTAACGCAACACTTAAAAAACCTAGGAAAACTAACTTTTTACCATATTTTTCGACCATTTCTTCTTCGGTCTTAACGCCATCCGGTAAAAAAGCGTTTTGGATGACTACTGGTCCGAGATGCTCAATGAGAAGATCGAAATAAGGACCTCGACCACATGTATGAACCGCATAGAGAGCCCTTTTTCTCTTTATAAATTTAGCTATTCTTGCTTGGTATGGCATATCTAATTCTAGCCACATTTCTTTGCTCATTAGTTCCCTTTCAGCTAAAACGACCGGAAGCATAATAGTTCTAGCTCCTGCCTCGATTTGCTTTTCAATATATTCAATTTGAATTTCAACCACTTTTTCACAAGCATCGTGAAGTTTGTCTTTATTATGAACAAAATCCCGCAATAGTTCGTTAGCATTGCGTAACCTTGAAATAAGCCCGAGAGGACCAATCGAGAAACCCCCTATCATCATCTCTGGTAATTGCTCGTTTATAGTTCTTACCACTTCAATTTGATTCTTCATGCGGTCTGCATGAGACCAATCGAATAATTTATCAATATTTTTATATTCACTCGGAGATTTTATAATAGGATTATATGGATCTGGGTATGCCGCATTATTATCTGGATAAATAATTTTTGCGCCAAACCCCTGCGCCTCAACACATAGATCCGGAATAGCAGTAATCGCATCGTAACCAATAAGTCTTTGCGCTTCTACTTGAGCACGCAGAAATAAATCTGGCTTCTTTGCATATTCTCCATAGTTCAAATTTAGAATCTGAGCAGCCGCCGCGGAAACAAATGGGAAAACTGGGATCCTATCTAGTTTTTTTCGCATTATAAGACCCATTATTCTTTCTTTAGGGGTCATATATTCTTGGCATTCTTGTGGAAACTTATCTTGCTTTATCATTTTTATCATTTCTATATCTCCTTAGAATTAGATCTATTTAAATAATTGTTATTAATATTAATAATACTAATATTTTTACTAATATTTTTTTTAGAAATTAAGTTATTTCTTGGTATTAGATTACTCATATTTATTAAATATACTACTTTTCCTAGTGAATATGAAATTTAGAGATCATATTTATAATTTTTATCAGTATCTAACTAGCCCAAAAGTGGTTAAGTTATCATATATTGCTGCGACGTTTATATGGGTATCTTGTGTCCTTATCGCAATTTTGATTGGACAATTTGATCCTGCCGGACCCTTTTATGATCCTGCCGGATATAATCCCGCTATTAATTATATAAGTGATTTGGGTAACCAGGATCTAACGCCAATGCCAATCATTATTAATTATGGGATGATGAATACTGCGCTATTAACGATTCCTCCCTCTTTATATATGAAAAAAATACTAATAGGAGATAATCCAAAATTATTACGAAAAATACTTGGGAATGTAACTGTATTCTGCATGTTAATAGCAATGGGGGGTTTATTTTTAACAGGTGTCCTCTCTGAGGATGTTGGAGAAGTGTGGGATAAATTATTTCCAATTGGTATACCTTGGCATGACATCGTAGCTGATTTTGCGTTTTCTTTTTTCATGATTAGTGGAATTCTGGTATCTTCACATTATATAATATTTCCTGATATTCTTGAAGAACAGATTGGAATTACACATTCAACCATATTGCGAGTATTATTTGTAATTAATACTTGGATATTAACCCCAATATTCTTTTTCTTTTTCTATACAGTACCTTATTTATGGTACACAGATAATTTCTGGACATATTTACCACCTTGGCAATGGGCTCCAGTGTGGAAATGGCTATTGATGTCTTCCCTTACTGTTTGGTACGTTTCAGCATCCATGTTGACGGTAAAAAAGATTAATCGGGACCTAGAGAAAGAACAAGATAATTAGTATATAAAAGAATTATAAGATTATTTTTTTTTTTCTTTCAAATATTTTTGCTGTAAAGAACGCATCTTTTCATAAAAATCACAAGTTTCGGCATAGTTTTCGGGATTAAGATAAACCTTAAATACTCCTTCAAAGAACTGTTTTTACTGATAAAAAATATAATCAATATTTCTAAAATAATGATCTAATTAATGTTATATTAAAAAATAAAAAAAATCTATAATACTAAAGTTGCGAGCCACAATTTTCACAAAAATTAGCTCCTTCTCGAATATTATGCCCACAATATGGACAATATATCTTCTTACCTGATACTATTACTTCTTCTTTAGGCTTTTCCTTTTCTTCTCTTTTTATTGGCTGCGGAATTCTCTTAAATTCTTCTACTGGTTCATATTTCACTTGTTGACCGAGTACAATTTCTCCAGTACTTGGATTAAATTTATAGCGAATTTCCCCTTTCTCTCTCAATTTAAGTAAGATTTGAAGTATATCTGAAGGTTTAATTCCTACTTCTAAGGCTAAATTTTCAAGTTTATGCGTTCCTTGATAATTTCTTTCCGCAATTGCCGCTTTTACTGCTTTTTTATATTGATAATTCGTGTAAAGTTGGGAGAAACCACCCAATATAATAAAGAATGCGGGGATAAATAACCAATACCCCCATGCTCTTAAACCCATGAATTCAATATCTAATGCAATAAATACAAGACTAATTATTGCTACAAATAAAAACACCAGACCAACACCAAATGCTCCCATAGAAGATTCATATTTTTCTTTTTTATAATGCCGTTCATATGGATGATTATTACTCATAATTTCACCTACTTTAATCATTTCATTACTTATAAGAAATGTTATTCCTAATTAAAACATTTATAATCCAATTATTAAAAATATCTATTTTAATTAATAATGATCTTACCAGTATTTCTCAACTCTTTAAATAAAATAAATAAATAAGAATAGAGGAAAAAAATTTAGGCTTTTAGTTTAAATTTCTTAAAGATACTACTTACATAAACCTTATTAAATCACGAGATTAATTTTCATTTACTTTATTTCAAAATTCTTATTATATATAAAAATTGTTTTTATATGTATTTTGAGATTATCTGAACTAACTATTATATTAAAAAGAGTTGATTGATAATAAAATGAATTTTGAAGAATTTGAATATGATCCAAAAGAAAAAATATCATGTACGGGATGAGGATTAATCGATGGGTTGCTTTTTTGCACTCGTAGACTTAAAGATTATTTCAAAAAAAAGAAAACTAAAAAACGAAAAAAATAGATATATTAAATCTTACGGATTAAATCGAAAAATGATAGGATTTAATCTCTATGGTTCTGTCCGAACCTGAGACATATTATTTCTTTTCTGGATTTTTTCTCTAATATTTTTCAATATTATTTTCAATTGTTAAATAAACTATACAATATTTATTAAAAATACTTAATTTTAATTTTTTTATTAGAATTTTATATAATGTAAACTTTATGATTGATAGAAAATTGATAAAAAAAAATTTTTTTATATAGGATCGAAAGATTTAAATATAAGTGTTGAATATATTTTACATGTAATATTTAACTTACAATTGAAAAAAAAGAGTGATCAAAAAAAATGAATGAAAAAAAAGAATCTTATGAAGGAACTATAGATTATAGTTATAAGAAAAAGGAACTAGTAAAAATAAATATCGGTATATGGGCATTCTTATTTGGCCCCATCCTGGTGATTTATC
The DNA here is from genome assembly GCA_016839555.1 of Promethearchaeota archaeon. Lineage (GTDB taxonomy): Archaea > Asgardarchaeota > Lokiarchaeia > Sigyniarchaeales > SOKP01 > TEKIR-8. The sequence continues at coordinate 43,627 of JAEOUA010000003.1, read as the reverse complement.
TTTTGATATTAATATTTGCAGGAAAATTTACCATATTGGTGATCATATTAATACTTACAACTGTAATAATCCCATACTTGATGATCGTGATTTCAGCGAATTCCTATTTAAAGGCTTATATAAGAAACTTCTATTATACCTTTTCGAAAGAAAACATCGTGATAAATCATGGTGTATTCACTAAGACTCGAGCTACGATTCCTTATAGTAGAATTCAAAATATTAACATTGTGAATGGGGTATTTGATCGGATGTATGATTTATTTACTGTGAAAATTGAGACAGCAGGTTCTTCAGCAGCAGCACAATCAGCTCAAGGAGGAGGTGTAGTTAAACCCGAAGGATTCATTCCAGGATTAAAAGAGCCTCGAAATATTGAGAATAAAATAAATGAAATGATCACAAAGTATGCTGGAATTCCAAGTGGATTGGAAGATAAAATTTTTAAACCCGAAGAATTAGCATTTGATAATTTTATTAGCTACATCCTTTCAAAGATGAGAGGTGGTGAAAAATTAGAAACGAAGATAAAGGAATTGAGAGAAAAAGAAAACCTATCTCCTGGAAAATTAGCTGAAAAGGTCGGAGTTCCTGTTCAAACTATCAATTACTTGGAAGAAGGAAGATATAATCCAAGCTTATTGCTAGCTTATAAGATAGCAGAAGTTCTAAACTGTGAAATAGAAGATTTATTTAAAATGCGTTAGTTTTTTTAAATATTATATATTTTTTTATTCTTTTCAAAATAATCAATTAAAATTTTTTAACTAAAATCTCTGGGTGAGGAACACTTGAAATTCAAGAAAAGAATTAAAACACGTGTGAAAGAATTTCGTGAGGAAAAGGGCTTAACTCAACAAGAGTTAGCAGACCGCGTGGGTGTTTCTCGTCAAACTATTTATTATCTAGAAAATAGCGATTATAATCCCTCTCTTACCTTATCTTTTAAAATTTCCGAGGTATTAGAAAAACCTTTAAATGAAATCTTTTTCAGAGTGCCAATAATTAAAGATAAAATCGAATCTTTATCTGTAAAAGAATCCAAAATGATAGCTGAAAAGTTAGAAATTTCCTATAGCAAATTATTATCCTTAACTGAAATCAATGAAGAAGAACTGTCTGAAGCATTCAACGAAGATTTTTTAAAAAAGATTTCAGAATTATTAGATATGGATTTTAATGATATTTTTATCAATTAAAATTCCTATTTTTTTTACATAAAAAATTTCCAATACCTCTTCATTTTTAAAATTTCCAAATATTTTTTATCATCAAATATCTTTTATGTATATTATATAATCTTATCATGAATATAGTGGTTAAAAAATGGACGATATAATGAGTTTAGAGATACATGGTTCAGTTTTATTGGTTACCGGGATGATTTTAGTTCTAGTTTGGTCTTTTTTTCGCTCTGAGTGGTGGTCAGCGGTATTTGGTTTTCTATCTATATTTTTTTTAGTCGAGGCAATTTGGCATTATTGTGTTGCTGATTGTAAGAGAATTAAAAAAAAAGATCATTAGGTAATATATTTTTCTCTAACAAATTATAGATGATTATACTTATAGAATTGACAGATTGAATATATAAATACACTGATTAGATAATGATGCTAAAATTTAATGAGAAGGTTTTAAATCATTTAACCAATTTTTTTTTTCATTAAGCTTTTTATAAATTGCTGGATCTCCAAAATCCCCTCGAAATTCACCATCTTTCATTTTAATTACTCTAACTTTCCAATTATATTCTTGTATACCCCGACTAATGGCGTCTGGGATTTCAAGTTCACCTCTCTTCGAATAATTTATTTCTTTTAAGATTTCGAAAATATCTTTTGACAAAATAAAAATCCCACAATTATTTAACTTAGTTTCATCACTCTCATTTTTAGGGGGTTTTTCAACCATTTTTGTGCAAAAATTACCTTCGCAATAAATAGCACATCCTTTCTGAAGATTTTCTTGATAATTACTAACTAAAATAAAATCATTTTTCTCTTCTCTATATGTATCATAAACCTTTTTGTAAATTAGATATGGAACTAAAATATCTCCCCAAGTAAGAAAAAAATGCTCTTCTAAAATCAAGTCTTCGCATAATAAGAGGGCTCCACCAGTCCCATTTAATTCAGTTTGTTCCACATATTCTATATTAATATTAAAACGAGACCCTTTATTAAAATAATTTATAACCTGTTCCTTAAGGTATCCTACTACAAAAATCAAATCCTCAAAACCAGCATACTTAAGACCCTCTATTATATATTCCAAAAGGGGAGTCCCATGAATAGGTAGCATACTTTTTTGGTAATTATTTGTAAGAGGTAGCATCCTGTTTCCATATCCTGCACACAAAATAATTGCCTTCAAAATTTATTAACCCAATTTCTACAACTAATTATGTTTTTTTATTTTCGTTATTTTTTTGTATAGCTTATAAATCAAGAGAATTTAAGAAATTATTTATTTCTTTTTTAAATAAACTAAAATCTGCTAAACCATTTTTAATATCATCAAATGCTATCTTATCATTAATCTCCCCATAGCGATGAACCAAAAAATTTCGAAATCCTTTTAATTCATGAATAATTTTTCTCATTTTTTTCGATATTATTTTTTTATCAAACAAGGAAGAAATTATATCCTCTCTATTAGCTGGGATTCCTAAATTTAAGTCAGCATTAATAATTGAACAGATTTTTAATGTCTCCTGAATAGAAGCCTCAATTTTCTTATATATGCCATCTTTTAATAATCCTAAAGATTTAAATTCTTTGAAAGTATTTGGAAGGAATTTTTTAACGATTTCAATATTTTCTTCGATAATTTTTAATTTTGTTTTAATAATATCAATTCTTAAATCTTTCAAAATTATTCACCTTTCTATATAATCTTTAAAGAGCGGATAAAAGTCTTCATATTCCTCAATAGTATTATATGCAATTTCATACATTTTATCCAAATCCTTTACATAGAGAATCTCGCCTTTTAATACTTCTATTTGAACATAAATTGGTAATAATTGAAAAATCTGTATATCAAAATTCTCTTCAATTTTTTTTAAAAGTTCTAAACGAAATTCAACAAATTCTTTCCTATTTTTTTTATTCGAAAGATATATACAAATATCTATATCACTATCCTTCAAATATGAATTAGACAATGCTGAACCGTATAATACTATAAATTCAATTTGAGAATATAAATCCAAATTTTGTATTTCTTCTAAAAGATTTTTAACCTTTACTTTAATTTCTTTCTTCATTATGCTAGTTATTTTAATTTTTCATTTCTTAATATTTTGCACAGTCATTAATTTCATTATGAAATGTGAAAAAAAAATAGCTAGATCATCATATTTTACTGACTTTAAATGATTTAGTAATAATTTCATCTTTTTTTTCGAATTTAAGAAAAACTCATTATTATTTGATATTATATGGAATCCCTCTGGTTCTTCTATTTATTAAAATTTAAATTTTTATCTCTTATCCTCGCTATTTCTTTTCCTGACTTTATTTTTTGATATTTATATTTCTAAAATAATTGTATAAAATATATACTTGGAAATATTATATTAAAATTGTTAGAATTTATTATCCGAGAAAATAATATTTTTAATTTTATTAATGGATCCTTATTTTAATGGACTTGAAATATTATTAAAAGGTTCCAACTCCAAGGCTACTCTTTATTTTATATGGTTTGCCTCCAAGCTCTTTTATAATCTTATATACTTCTTTCTCTTTTCCAGGAGCGAGCACAAACATAGTACCTCCAAAGCCCGATCCATTAATTTTCCCACCATATGCTCCAGCTTTTATACAACTTGAAATCATATTATCAATTTTTTTAGTAGATATTTTAATATTATCTCTTAATTGTTGCTGATGTTTAATAAGTAAATTTCCTAATTTTTTATAAAAATAGATTGAATTTCTTTTAGATAAGATATTCTTGTGAAGTTTAGATTTATATGTCAACAATAAATTTTTTGCCTGTTTTGTTAGATCTCTATTAATTATATTTCCAATTATTTTATTCTGATACGGTTTCTCTATACTCCTAAGATGCCCTTTTATCTCTTCTAATGGAGTGTTGAATCTATTAAATGAAGGAATAATATTCTTTAGCGCTCTAAACGCTTTTATAGATTCTATTTTAGTTCCCTTTAAATCTTCTACGGTATTTTTTTTTTCTAATGAATCTCCAAGTATAATTCCATCTAAAATTATATTAAATTTTTTAATAATCGGTATTTTTGTATTTAAATTTAGATTTAAAAGCCCTCCATAAGCAGAAGTAAAAAAATCCATCTTGCCTCCTGCCTCTCCAAATTCTTTTACTTCAGTATTATAGCCATCTAAAGCTAATTGAGATTTATTAACCTTATATTTTGAAATTAAATATAAAAAATAGAGCCATGCGATAACTAAGGCAGAAGAACTAGCGGCGCCAGCATTCATGGGAATATCTCCCGAAATTGTTATTTTGTAGCCTTTTTCAAATTTAAAGCCCTTTCTTAATAAATGATTATAGCCGCTTCTCAAATAGTCTCTTTTCAATTCATAGTCCACTTCTTTATTTGTTAAGGGAATTTCAATAGTTTTATTAATATCTGCTAAATTTATTAAAAAGTTTTTATCAGATATTCTCTCTGCTTTTAAATAAATATATTTAGATATAGCCATTGAAATTACTGGATAATTGAGATAGTCTTGATGCTCTCCAAATAGAGTTATCCTTCCTGGAGCTCTTATTTTAATCATATTATAAAAAGCAATAAAATGTAATATTTTGGATATATATAATATATATTTTTATTTTCAAATAAATTCATTTTTGAAATATTGAGACGTTCTTTAATATACAAATGACTAATTGGTAGAAATTTTATTAAACATCTATAAAATAAAAAACAGAATAGATAAAGGGAATGTACAATGTGGGATTTAATCAGAAATTAAAATTAACAAGCCATAATTGCATTTTTAATCTCCTCTATTAATTGATCTATTGAAAAGGGCTTATCCCAAAAGCTAAAAGCTCCAATAGATAAGGCTTCTTCTTTAATAGATAAATCAGCACTAACAAAAATAATCTTTACTTTATTATCTATTTGTAAAATCTCTTTTGTAGCTTCTAGTCCCGTTTTTACTGGCATTCGCTGATCCATTAAAATTATTTTTGGTTTCTTCTTGAACGATTTGAACATGCGAATAGCTTCTTCTCCGTCCTCTGCAACACCCAACACTTCAAAACCATTGATGTTTAAAAGTTTTTTATAAAAATATTGAACTGTAGGTTCATCTTCAACAATAAAAACTTTTTCCAGTCTAATTCACCTCTGGGATTAATATAATAAACTTACTTCCCTTATTATAATCTCCCTTGATCCTATCTTCAACCCATATTTCTCCATTGTAAGTTTCAATTATTTTTTTTACCAGTGATAAACCCAAACCCGTCCCATAAATGCTTCCAATTTCATTGTATCCCCTTTTAAAGATCTTTTCTTTACGAATATCGCGAACGCCCTTACCATTGTCTATAAATTCAATTTTAATAAAGTTAATATCCCATCTTTTCTCCCTTATAATTCTAATTATAATTTCAACTATGGAATTCTTATTGTGTTGTACCGCATTGAACAAGATGTTATCAAACACAATTTTTAAAAAATTATTAGCTAGAACAATGTATCTTTTATCGATAGAATCGAATTGGATGTTCTTTCTTCGTTCAGGGAGAATATCTTTTATAAAAATAATAGAATCATTTAAATCCTTACAAATATTCCTTTCCTCAAGCTCTATTCCACCTTCCTCAATTTTTGAAAGATTTCGAATGTTAGAAACTAAATTCGCTCCTCTCATAATTTGATTTTTTATTATCTCTATATTATCTTTTATTTCCTCAGGATTTTTAAGTGTCATTTCACAAAATTGCATTCCCGAAAATATCCCTTGCAAAATGTTAGTAATATCATGAGCGAATAGATCTTTATATAATTCAGCTCTAATATATGCTTCATGATACATTTTCTTGGATTTTTCTAACTTTTTATTTAATTCCTGTAATTCATAATTTTTTTTTTCTAATTCTTCAATTTTTTTCCTTTCAGTTATATCTTGAACTATTCCTTCATATCCCAAAAATCGACCTTTTTCGTCTGTGAGCAATCTAGTATTTTCTAAAATCCATTTTTGGTTACCTTCTTTATCATAGATTTTTAATTCAAAATCAGAAATAGCACCATATTTTTCTATTAATATTTTAAAATCATCTCGCTCATCAGAAGATGCATATATTTGAGTATCAATATCATCTATATTTTCAATAACTTCTTCGGGGGTATCATAGCCTAGAATTTTTGCCATTTTAGGATTTACTATTTTGAAGCGATTATTACCTGTAGTTTTATAAATACCTAATATACTATTTTCAAATATATTTTGATATTCTTCTTGAGCTTTTTCTAACTCAAGCGTTAAAGCTATCATGCCTCGGTTAGATTCTATTAATTCTTCAGTTAGCTTTTGAATTGTATCTTGTTGTTCCTTTAATATTTTGTTTAATTCTTCTTTTTTAATATAAAACACCTTTAAGTTTCTCAATTTAATATACTAAATTATCTTTCAATATTCTTTCACAACAACTATTGTAGCATCATCGTCATCTCTTGCTAAGTCTTCCAACATACGATAAGCAATAAATCTTGCTGGTTTATCTAATAAATAAGAATAATCTTTCCATTGCCATCTTGATTTTATACCATCAGAAAATAAAATCATTATAAAACCAGGTTCCCAATGATGTTTCATAATTTTAGGTGTTGGTATATTGCGCCCCATAATACCTCTTCGAGATATAAAAGAATCTTGCATTTTATTACCAAATATTCGCACTTCAATGTTACCAATACCCGTAAAGAAAATATCCTTATTTATTAAATCAAGTCTTGCTAAAGCCATTACTAAACCTCGAGAATGTTGGCATGCCATATGTACACCGCGAATGATTTGATTAAGTGATTGATCGAAATTCTTTTTAATATATCTTAATGCTATATTTGACGCGCTATTAGCCATTGGACCATGCCCTAAACCATCAATCACACTAATTAATATCTTTTCCTTCCATCTTTTGATAATAAATGCATCCCCATTCACTTTTAATCCTGGATAAGGTTTAGAAACTCCACCAATATCAAGGGGAAATATTTCTTTTTCAAAACCTTCTTGTATCCATCGTTTGACAATAATGTGAGTTCCAAAACCTTTTCGAGAAGTTATTTTAAAACTGTCCATTAATCGATTAATTGTTCCTAAACCAAAACCTAAACCACTATTCTTTGAAAAACCATCAACCATCGCTAACTCTATATCATCAATACCTGGTCCTTTGTCTATGGATTCTATTTGAATACCCTTTTTGCCTTTTTCTTCTAATGAATTAATTACTATTTTTCCACCTTTAGCATGTTTGATTAAATTGGAGGCCAATTCGCTTACGGTGATCACAATCTCTTCTATTGTCTTTTCCTTAATAAATCCAATTTCTTTTGCAATTATTCTTGCTTTATTCCTAACTCTTATCTTATCCCTTGGATGAATAACTTCCATCATCCATTCCTCTTTCCCCATTAAGACTTTAACCACTTTTTAATAATTACTGTTGTTCCCTTGCCTACTTCAGATTTAATCTCCATTTCATCCATCAATTTTTTCGTACCAGATAATCCCATTCCTAAACAATTTGAAGTAGAAAATCCTGGTTCCATTGCTTTTTCAATATCAGGGATACCAGGACCATTATCCGTAAAAATTATTTTAATTCCTTCCTTATTATCGGTTGATATTATATACCAATTCATCATTCCCTTCCCAGCATAATCAACTGTATTCCTAACTAATTCTGATGCTGCAGTTATGATTCGAGTAATATCGGTTGTACGGAACCCCATATTATGGGTGATTTCGCGTAATAACCTTCTAACCCGAATTAGGTCAGTTTCACTTTTTATCTCTAATTCTCCTTTATCTTCTTTATTCAATATCTTTTTCTCTTAAAATTCTTTTTAAAATCAAATTAATATTTTAATGTGGTTTTATCTAATATACTACAGATTTAATAAATCAAGGCCTTTATCTACATTCAATGCAAAATTTATGTTTTCTAGATTAAAACCCAATTCCACTGTCGTTATAGCAACGCTTGGTTTCATTCCTGTTACAACCGCTTTCCCTCCCATAAGATTGACCATGTGAGTTGTTTCAGCAATAATTCTTGCAAAAAAAGAGTCTACTATTTCTATATTTGAAATATCCAAAATCACACCATTGATGTTATATTCATTTATTTTTTTTAAAATTTTTTCTTGTAGGATCTCCATTTCTTCATCCGTAGCATTCGCTGGTATTTTTACTAATATGGCATTACGAATTTTATTGATTGAAATAGATTCCTTTAAATCTGACATTAAAACTTTTAACCTCTAATCTTATTCGCTATCTTTACTAACAATTTTCTTATTGAGAATCTCCAAGGACATTTCAACCCCTAACGCTAAACTTCTAGCTGTCTTGATATCTGAGAGAGCTATACCTATATGTACTAATGTTTGAGCTATGGTAGGATTAATTCCTGTGATTATTACTTCTGATCCTAAAAGACGGATTGCAGAAGCGGTATCAATTAAGTGTTGAGCTGTTCGGGAATCTACTGTTGGAACGCCGGTTATATCAAAAAGAACAATTCGAGCTTCCTCTTTAACTACCTTTTCTAATAAATTCTCTATAATTCGTTGCGTTCTCTCGGTGTCTAAAGTACCAATAACCGAAGCGACAATAAGCCCCTCAAAAATTTTTACAATAGGAACCGAAACTTCTAATATTTCATTAACTTTTTCCATTTTATCTTTTAAGTTTTCACTCATATTATTTCATCTATTTTTCTTTTATAATTTTCAAGATTATTATAAAATCTAATGTGAAAATTTTTGTATTTAAACTTTAACTCTTATAATAATAGAATTATTATTTAAAAGTATCTATAGAAAAAAGTTTCTTTATTATAATCATAGGAAATAACATATCGATATTTGGCTATATATTATCGTCATGTTATAATATTTTTTACATAGAATTAATCTATTATATTATTGAATTATAATTTCAATTTTAGTTTAAAAATTTTTATATAATAACCGTTTGAAGCTAAATTATGATTAGAGATGTATTAATTATTAAAGATGGTTTACCTTTGTTTTCTAAAAATTTCTCTAAATCAAAAAATTTTATCTCTAATCAAAATAATTTGATTTTAATCTCAGGATTCTTAACCGCATTAAGTTCATTTTCTGAAGAATTTGAAGATTTAGGTTCTATAAAAGAATTAAAACTTTCTAATTCAAGTCTTAGATTAGCATTTCTAAAAAATAAGAAGCTCCCGAATTTAATTTTTTTAGCTTCATATGATGAAAGCACAAATAGTATAAATGCTCAGAGATTTCTGAGAAGAATGTCTTATACATTTTTAAAGAATTATGATATAAATCAAATTTCTAACTGGGACGGCGATACCGAAGCTTTTATTAATTTTACCAATATTGTTAAAAGACAAGTTGAGCGAATCTCAGAAGAGAAAGATATTGATTTTAAAGAAAAAATCTTAGATTTGTTTGAAAGAATTCAAAAAAAAATAGATAATGTTACCTTATTGAATGAAAAAGACAAGAAAGATTTTAAGGATTTCAAAGAATCTCACGAGATTCAGAATTTTAATTCAATGAACCAAAAGCTTATACCTTTATTAAAAATTTCAGATAATATAAATCCAGATTTTTATTTAACGGGAGAGAAATCAAAGAATGTTTTAAAAAAAATTGACGGAAAAAAATCAATTAAATATATTGCCCAAGAACTTAATATACCCAGAGATAATGTTCATAATATCTGCAAAAATCTTATTAAATTGGGATTTATTTCTTTAAAAAAAGTCTAATTTAAATTAGATTACTTGCACGACAGATATATCAAATTATTTCAGAAATAATATAAGCAAATTTTAAGACTTTTATTTCTTTTGTTTTTTTTTTCTTTCAAGTTCTTTTTTTAGTTCTTTTAATTCATTCTCATCTCGTGATTTAAAATCAAAAACACCAGCAACCTTGCTTTCTTCTTTTTCACCAGACTTAGATATTTTTTCAAAAGAAATTGTAACAGGATTATCTTGAGTTATGCATAAATTTACGAAGTTTATAAATCCAATATGTTTACTAGGAGCGATATTGAATTTAATAGATACTTCTTTATTTTTATTTGTAACCGTTTTTAAAACTAATCTTAATTTCATGAAATTTCTAAATGTTTGGTTTATTCAGTTAATTTTTTATTATATACAATGATAAAATAATTTATCCTATAATTAATATTACTTTTAAAAAAATCAAGTTGAGTAATAATTAATATAACAAATCGTTTTCTATGAGTTTGGTTGATTTAAATGAATATTTTTACGATATAATGAGATTTTATAATTTATTTTATTAAATTCTTATTAAAATCTAAATTTTGGAATTTTGTTTGAAAAGAAAAGAAAAAAAATATTTTTATTTAAGAACTTTTAATAAATAAGTTTTTTACCCAATTCTGAAGGATAAATCCAAAATAAAATTCGATCGAGGCAGATATTAATATAAGTCTTGTAAGAATCACAGTAAACGCCCCTCTTAAGATTAATGAATCTAAAAATGCGCCAATTGTAAACGATATAAATGCAATAATAAGGAATTTACCCTTTAATTTCATTTCAAGGCTTTCTAATCGTAAAGATTCCCTAGCAAATAAAACTCCTGTTAACATGAAAGTAATAATATATACAATCAATAAGATTTCAAAGACTGGATGATATACAATTTGAAAGGGGCTGACAGGAAAACTTCCTATTATTGAGGGCTTAATGAAAAGGAATGTAAACAGTAATATTTCAAATATTATACCATATATGATAAATAAAGATAGGATGACTTTTTGTTTCTCTTTATATGTTAGATCTGTAAATACTTTAAGCCAAAATAATGCTGTTAGAGGTAACATACTATTACCAATAATAAAATTTAAGGCATCAGAAATCGTATTTTGAAAAAGAATTACCATAATGAAATTTATCGAATCTGGGAACCAAGGAGTAGCTAATCCAATCCAAACTAATCCTACCAAGATGTATTGAAGTTTCTTATATTCAAAATATTTTGTTAGAATTTTGAGACCAATTATTATTGATATTAGAACAAAAATGAAACTAAATCCGCCTTGGAGATAATCTAAAATAGTAAAACTCATATATATCACTTATTAAACCAATATTTTTTATCTTTTTAAATTTTACTATCAAATCAACTAATATGGTTTATAAGAAGAGATATTATAATCACCTTCAAAAAATATAAAAGAATAAATATTAGAATGGAAAAGAAGTTTTTAATTAATATTAAAAGCTATATAATTTAAATTAAATAATTTTTTAAGATAATGGGTATTTATAATGCCTTCTAAATATCGCTTACGTTACATATTTAGGCCCATCATCAAGAGAATAGCAAAAGCATTATCCAAGATAGGAATAACGCCCAATATGGCAACTGGAATAATGCTTTTTAATTCTATTCTCAGCTTTATATTTTTAGTGGTCTTTTTAAAAAGCCTTTTGCTCTTTTCTATATTTGTATTTTTAACAGGCATTTTTGATGGAGTAGATGGTGCAATTGCTCAATTAGAAAATACTGAAAGTTCTTATGGCGGATTTTTTGATTCTTTTATGGATAGAGTATCCGAATTCATTATTTTTTTGGGCTTATTAATCTATTTTTGGGATCAGAAATTATGGGACCATATTGATATAAGTTTGATTATTTATATATCATTTTTATCTTCAATAATGATCAGTTATTCAAGAGCAAAAGCAGAGTCTTTATTTGAAGGGGATTTTGATATTGGATTAATGGCAAGATCAGAACGCTTATTTTATATTTTCTTAACTATGTTAATAGCATATTTCATTGGGTTTGGAATCTATTTTCTATTTTTTTTTATGATTTTAGTCTCTCTTACGGCTCTCTATAGAGCAATTAAAATATGGATTCAGATTAAAAATGGAAAATATAAATAATATCTAAATTGTAGAGATTTTAAATTGGTCTCAGTTCTACTATAATAGAAGAATAAAACTATCAATTAAAATGATATAAAAATTAAAATTTATAGAATTATTTTTTATTCAATTCGATTCTTAATCTATCGCCGTCTTTTAAATTAAAATATTCTCTTAAATAGGGCCTAGCGAGGAGTTCTACTATATTTTTTTTATGATGGGTTCTCGCGATATCTAAGATTGCTGCTTTCTTCTTTCTGCTTTGATTATCTAGTCTTGAAATATAGCAGTCATAGCATTTGACTGAACCATAAGTACGATTTAATCGTTCATCTTTAAAACCTTCAATGATAACTGGCATTCGATTTTTTATATTTTCTCGTAATAATGCATAATTCAAATCGCTAAGCTTTAAGTTTAAGGTTCCTTTATAGGGTGTAAAACCTAATTTCTCCTTGAATTGCTCATAATAGCCACTAATCGAAACATAAAATGCACCTTCACCCATACCTTCTGTAACTTCTCCAACTATTAATATATTTTCGAGGATTTCTTTTAAACTTTTATACATTTTAAGCAAAATATCAGCACCAATCTTAGTAATACGGACAATATGATCATTTGCGACCATTTTACGCTCAATCCAACCAAGATCTTCTAGATCATTAAATCTGCGGGATGCTGTTTGCTGCGAGACATTTAATAACTTTCCAAATTCTATACTACTTATATGAAGCGATTTTTTATCCCCAATATTATTGGAAAGATGATATAGAGCAAACCAATTCGAGTAATTTTCCGGATTAACTTTCTCATTATCTGACATAATTAATACAAATTTTTTAGGAATCCCTCTTGGATATTTTTTCTTTTATTTTTCTTGAACTATTTAATTCATATTTGTCATAATATGTTTTTAGCCTTCTAACTTCAATATGATCCAAATTTAATTGTTTTAATCCTTCTTTAAGATCATTAATATTATATTTTTGGTCTGGTCCAAGTAAAATAATATCTGGGTCAATTTCCTCAACGGTTTTTAATGTATTATTATCTCTACGACCTAATCGTGCATCTTTCACATTCTTTAAACCTCTTACAACCTCAAGTCTTTGCTCTTCAGGGACAATAGGAGGTTCACCCGCATATCTTTCTCTATTTTTATCTGTTGCAACAATAACATAAACATCACCTAATTTAGCAGCCTCATTTATTAAAAATAAGTGCCCTGGATGAATTATATCAAATGTTCCTGCAATCATTATTTTTTTTGTCATTATTTCATCTCACTGCTAAATTATTTTTTATTAATTACTTCAAACGATAATCCTATAAATACGGGACCTCTTATATCTATTTTATTCTGAGCAGAATGGATATATTCCATAATAACATCGTCAATTTCTAAATTTACTTCAGATGCTCTATAGCACATTTTTACACGATATTCAGAAGAATTTTTATTCTGATCTAATAAAACTTCAATACTATATGCCATATCGTTTGCTATACCTTCCAAGTAAGTTTTCCCAATGAAATATGCGCCATCTGGGGTTTCATTAGGAGGTAACCCAATAATATTTCCATTTTTAACCCATACTTTATTTAATGCTGCTGGTCCAAGTAATTTTACTCCCTTATCATGTTCCCAAATAGAGACTTTAATCTTTTTATCCTTAAATATACCCTCCCATACATTGATTTCGACGGGAGAGGATTTTTCTCTATTATTGATTGCTGTTTCTATAATGGCATCTTTAATTTCTATTCCCTTTTCAGTTAAAGGGGTATATTTATAATTTATTCCTTTTGCGATTTCTTCATCAGTAAATGTTATATCTTCATATAAATAAGGATATACGAGTTTCCTAATATCTTCGATACCTGTTTTTATCATACATATTCTTTCTATACCAAAACCAATATTAAATACAGGGTACTCAATATCGTATTGAGCTAAACTCACAGGGCTATAAAATCCTCCATCTCCAATTTCAATCCAATCTCCCGTTTTGGGATGCTCCACAAAGATTTCAAATTCAGTTTGAGGGGCATAATATTTTGAGGTAGCCTTTTTAATCTCTGCTTTACTTTCTTCAAATCCTAATTTTTTGCATATTTGCATGGATATTGTTTGACAATCCTCTAATGACATCTCCTCCGCCATGATAACTAATGAAAGGGTATAGGAATCGTATAAATGAGTTGCATCTAATTTTTGCTCTCTTCTAAATTTTTTTGCGACAGAAAAATATTGTAGTGGTAATTGCTTTTTTTTGCTAAGCACACTTAAAACTCTAAACCATAAAGCAGTAGTATGGCTTCGCAGCGTTATTTTAGTCGGAATTGGTCTTAAAGATTTAAATTCGGGAAATATTTCATCAATGATCTTTGTTGCTTTGCTTTCTTTAATTGCTAAATTTTCAATAAATACTTCTATTAAATCATCAGCCTCAATATCGCCTTTCTTATAATCTCTAAAAATTTGTTTTAATTCTTCAACTTTATTAAAATTTGGGATAATACTTCTAATTTTTTCGACCTTTTTATCAGAGATCCCAATATCTGGACGTGGTAACCCTGCTAAATAAAATAATCTGTCAAGAATTAAGGCTGCCTCTGGTCCATATTGTTTATAGATTTCACTCTCCTCAACAAACATAGGTAACATTAATTCTTCGAAACCAAAATCAATCATCTTTTTTCTTGCGTCGGAAATGAATGTTTGGATTGGATGAGCTTTTCCTTTTTTTTCAATGGTAAAATACTTACCCTTCAATTTTAGATATTTTTTTGATTCCAACCACGCTTCTTCGTAATTTTCATTCGCTTTTCTTTTAATTTTTTCGGTTTCAAAAGGCATGAGTTTTTATAAAGGTTTTTAGTTAAATAATAAATCTCTTAAAATTCTAGATGATTTCTCAATTCATTGCTTTGAGTTTTAAAATAATTGATTTTATTAGAATTTTTTTATAAGTTTTTCCCAAAATTACTGTTAAAAAAAGGAATATTACTAGTAAAAGTATAATTCTTCATAAAGAAATTAAAGATTATGTTTCTTTATTCTTCTCTTTTAAAAGCTTAGATAGTGTATTCATTTGAACTGATAAAGAAATATCTCCACGTGTTTTTTCCAATAATTTTCTTGCATTATCGGTTTTATGTCTTAAATCTTTGGTCAAACCGCTTGGATAATCTAATGAAAATAAATGAGAATATATCTCATCCATTTTTTCCAGTATTTTATTTATTCCTTCGATATTAGATTCCCTAATCATATCTAAAATAAATCTTCGTAATTCACCAATTACATCTCCAAATCCTAAAACATAGTGAAGTGGATCGATATTAAGTGATAAATGAGTAGGAATATCTTGTTCAGTAGTTATTGAATGTAGAATAATTGCCTCAGCATATTCTTGTTCTGGAGTTTTAAGATATTTATAAAAATATCCTGGATTTTTATTCACGAGCGCTTTCAAATTTTTCAAACTTTCTTCAATATTTTTAATTCTTTTTTGGTATTCATTTAATTCTTGTCTATGAATAGTTTTGATAGCAACACTACAATCTCGGATAATTTCTCTGGAAATCTTCAAAATATGCTCTCGATCTTCATCTAACTCGTTTAATGCATTTGTAACTTTCGAAAAGTTTTCCTTCAATTCTTTCTCATCTATTTCTATTTATTATTGTATTATATTAAGCTAATATGCTTTTAAGAATTTTAGTAATAATTAATTTGAATTCTTAATTTTTAATTCTTAATATTATAATTATCAATTAAATGAACTTTTTTAATTTTCAATAATATATTTTCAAGAAAATCATTTACTGAAATAGATTACAATGAAAATTTTATTAATTCATTCAGAAGGTATTGAAGTTCAAAAAAAAAGTATCGCCACTACCATTGCTCAAGAGTTTAAAAAAGATATCATTAAAATGGAAGGACTAATTTTAGTTGCGTTTGTATCCGTAGAAGATCAAGATACATATGATATAGAAATTATTTCAAAACAAGGAGCTGATGTAATTGAACAAGCAATCTTTTCAATTACAGAATTTCCAGAAAAAATCCGTCAAAAAAATGAAGAAATAAGAGAACATAATAAAAAAATAGATAATGGCAAAATATCAGGAAAAAAGAGAGAATTAAAAGAATTAATATTAGATCATACAAAATACCATGTTGATAAAGTATTAGTATATCCTTGGGCGCATTTGAGCAAATTTCTTAGCAACGATCCTAAAGCGATGGAAGTGTGCCCTTCGATAGCAAAAAAGCTTGAGGAGAGGGGAATAGAAGCAGAATTCTCACCTTTTGGATGGTATAAAGCTTTCAAAATACAGTGTCTTGGACATGAATTAGCAGAAATGTATAGGGATGTGAAGCTTTATATTCAGCCAGAAGAACATTTTGAAAATGCAAATTTTATGGTTATTACACCAAACGGGAAAGAACTCGATATAGAATTTGATGATCAGAAAAAAATTAAAAATTTAGAGGGTATTAAAAATGATGATTTTATGCTTTTTCTTGAATCAGAGTTAGGAGTCCCAAGGGAAGATACAGGAGAGGAACCACCACATATTAAAGCAATGCAAGAATTTGAACTGGTTGATTTTGAACCAAACACTGATCCCGGGAATCTAAGATGGTATACTAAGGGAGTAATTATGAAAAATCTAATTAAAAATTATTTAGAAGATAAACTCATCGATTTTGGGGCGATTTTAGTGGATACTCCTTTAATGTATACCGTAAAAAATGATAAATTAACCGCACAAACAGCGCGCTTTCCCGCGAGAACATATTGGGTTGAATCAGGACGGGATAGGTATCTTTTGCGATTTGCCGGAGATTTTTTGCAATTTGATATGTTTAGTAGTATGAATTTGAAACCAGAATATTTTCCATTAAGAGTATACGAATGGGAACAGTACGATTTTCGCAGAGAACAAGAAGGAGAACTTACTGCTTTACGGAGATTACGGGGTTTTGTAATGCCAGATTTTCATACCCTTTGTAAAGATATCCCCTCTTCTATTAAAGAATTTAAAAAACAGTATGAATTAGATAAAGCTATAATGGAAGATTTAGGATTAAAGTCCTATATAATTTTTAGAGTTACAAGAGATTTTTACCGGGAAAACCAACAATGGATTAAACAATTAGTCAAATCTGAAAACCAACCCGCTCTCTTAGAATTATGGGAGGAAAGATATTATTATTTCATATTAAAGTTTGAAAGGGCTGTCTTATCAGCACAAAACAAAAGCGCTACATTAGCAACTATTCAATTAGATGTTGAAAGCTCTTTAGATTATATAGAACAAGATGGAAAAAAGCGGCAAAAATATAATATTTCATTTGAAGATAAAGATGGTAAGATAAAACATCCAATAATTTTGCATAATTCACCATCAGGAGCTCTTGAAAGAATTTTATGGGGTTTATTAGAAACCGCTGAAAGAGAAATAGATAAAATAGTACCAGGATTTAAAACATGGCTTTCACCTATCCAAGTTCGAATATTAACCATAAGTCAAGATCAAAACCAATATGCTGAAAAACTATTAAAATTATTAAATCAAACGGGTTATAGAACGGATTTTGATGATAGGGATGAAAGAATTAATAAAAAAATTAGAAAAGCTGAAATCGATTGGATTCCGTATACAATTATTATTGGTCAAAAGGAAGAATCTAATCAAACTATCTCTATTCGAAAAAGATTAATTGGGGAGCCGATTGGGGCAAAAAACCGTACATCAAAACAAATTAACAGTATTAAAATCGAAGAATTATTAAATATGCTTGACCAAGAAACAAAGGGATATCCTAAATATAAACTCCCAATACCTTTTCGAAGATTTTCCACAAAAGTTTTTTTCAGAAAATGAGGGAATAATGCAGAAATTTAAAGCGATTATTTTTGACCTTGGCGGAGTAATTGTAGAATTAGATATTTCTGAATTCTTTCAAGAAATATATTCTCCATTTCCTTTAGCCCGACCAAAAACTCCTTTTAT
The DNA here is from genome assembly GCA_016839555.1 of Promethearchaeota archaeon. Lineage (GTDB taxonomy): Archaea > Asgardarchaeota > Lokiarchaeia > Sigyniarchaeales > SOKP01 > TEKIR-8. Next base: position 25,435 of record JAEOUA010000003.1, on the reverse strand, counting down.
GTTAAAATTTTTTAAACAATCTGATAAATATCATAAAGGTGAAATGGATGATGAAAGCTTTTATCATCTTTCTTGTGATATTCTTAAATTAGATAAAAATAAAATTACTAAATCTAGATTTTTTAATGCATTTAATATGATTATTCGTGGAATTAATAAAGATATGGTTAAATTACTTAAAATTCTCAATCAAACTAAGTTTTATAGAATCCTATGTCTCTCAAATGTCAACGAAAGTCATTGGGCCTATTTAAACAAAAGCAATTGTAATTTCCTAAAATATTTTGATGAAATTATTTTATCTCATAAGGTACATTTAATGAAGCCAGAGCGTAAAATTTTTGAATTAGCTATTAAGAAGGCACAATGTGACCCGGATGAAATATTATATATTGATGATGGCTTCAAAAATATTAAAGCTGCTGAAGAACTAGGTATTATGGGTTTAATTTTTATTGATTATTCATCACTAATTAAAGACTTTAAAAAATTGGGAATCTTATTTGAATAAATAATAAATATTAGAGGTAATTTAATAATATTCTTTTTTCTAACAAATAAAAATTAGCCTTCTAAACAAGCTTTCGCAAGTTTTTCGAATACCATACTTACATTTTCCCCCGTTTTGGCGGAGGTTTCCATATAATCACAACCTAATCTTTTTGCTAAATCCTCTCCCTCTTTTTTATCTACTTTTCTTTCTAAATCAATTTTATTACCCACTAAAATCATAGGTATTCCCTTCTTAACGGATTTTTTAATAGAACTAACCCAACCGGGAATTTTAAGAAGAGTTTGTTTATTAGTTATATCATATACTCCTAAGGCTGCATTACTTCCCTTGAAATAGATAGATCTAATAGAACTGAAACGTTCTTGACCACCTATATCCCATAACATTAACCTTACATCCTTTCCATCAATAACAAGATCTTTAACTAAAAAATTGCTTCCTATGGTCTTTTTAAGATTATGAGAAAAGAAATCCTTAATATATCTAAGTAAAATACTTGTTTTGCCTACTGCAGCGGGTCCAAACAGGGTTATTTTATATTTTAGCATTATCTAATAAAAATAATGGTTGTAAATATTATTCCTTTCTATCCTCTTTTTAAAAAAATCTTATAAGATAAAGTAATATATAGTGATATTAATATATTTAATAATTAAACTTGTATCTATTTAAAAATATAATATGTGTTAGTTACTTCTATTCATTATTAACTCATTAATATTTTTATATTTTTTTTAAATAGCTTATTCTGTATAAGTAGTAAAGAAATAAAATAAAAAAAAGAGATTAATTATTAAGACTTAGAGCTGATTTCTGTCTCATCCATTTTTGGTTTAATTTTTTCTTTGATAGTTTCTTCCGTCTTTTTAATACTTTCTTCAGTTTTTTGTGTAACTCTACTAATTTCCACCATAATCCATTCAGGACTGCCAACACCTCTGAAATATTTCAACCAAATATACATTAAGAATCCCAGCAGACCTGTGATTCCGAATGTAGCAGGTAAGAAAAACCAAATTGGAAATATTTCATAAAATAAGAAATCAAAAGCAAACACAAACAAAAATAGCGAAAGCGACACTTTTCCATAAAATACAAGCATCTCTGTAAAAGTATTTTTTTTTTCTTTAATATCAAGAAAATGAAGACTGATAGCAACAAGTAAAAGAGACCATCCAATTAAATAGAGCATGTTTGATGTCATTCCACGTACCATAAATTCTGGCATACCAGCCATCCTGATTTCTGGTACGATATACTGTTCATTAGCACACAAAACTAAATCGATAAAAGTATATAAAGTAGATTTTCCTGGATCAAAAAGGTTTGGTATGTGCAATCGAAACCCGACAATAATCCCAACAATCAAAAATATTGAGCCCCAAATAAGGAAAACACGGGATAAATATATCAATTCCTGCTTAGTTCCTTTCATCATGGAATTATATAAATATTCTCCAAATACAGTTGAGATAAATATAATACTTATCCAAGGTAGTAACGTTAATTGAGGGATTGGAGAAGATATTATAAAGTTTAGAAAATATACTACAAAATCAAATTCATTAAAAGGAGAATACATTTCAAGATTAGCATAATAAATTATTTCCCGTATAGCGGGGCCAAAAAATATTACTAGTAAACCCAAAAAAATTCTCGTTTTTTTATCTAATTTCAGCGATAAATAAGAGAGTATCTGAGTAAAACCAAGAAAGAAAAGAATATTCCAACCCCATAAATTAAGAGGAAATGGATTTGAGGCTATCCAATGGGGAGAAGGAAGGATATTATATGGAAAAGGCATTAAATATTCTCCAGTATAAGAATATAACATATTAAATAGTGCTCCTATTAACATTATTGAGAGACCCCTCGATAGAATGCGGTTTCTGATTACCATTTCGGGTAAGATCCCTTGCTTGAGTTTCACAGAAAAAATTACTGATAATGCTGATAGAAATATGAAAAGTGCGGGACCCAGAATATCTAGAATCGGAAAAAGAACACAATGTAAAAACGCCCATTCCTCAGAAAACCATTCAGCAGAAGTGTGTGAGAATATAATAAATATAATAGCAAATCCTTTTACAAAATCGATAGATTTTAATCTTTTTGGTGAGGCATAATCCTTTAAATCTTCTATAGGAATTTCTTCTCGCAAATAATTAAAAATATCTGGGGATTCTGTATCTTTTCTTTTTTCAAGGTCTTTAGCATTATTTTCAAACATTTTTTATCAAATAATTATAATTTTTATTATAGAATATATTTTTTACCATCTTATTTTAATCTTTAGGTTCTTTTTAAAATTCCTTCATAAAAGTTTATTATATGTTTTTTAATAAATAAGACTTTCACCCACTAAAATAATATATATAATACATCATAAGTTCTCTATTATGATAAAGATTTCTATCCCAATCTAAAATATTTCTATTTGATAACATTAAATTGAAAATCTTCTAATAAACTTATAATTGCTTTCAATCTTTTTTCTGATTGGTTAGAGTTCTTTGTTTTCGTCGCAATAAAACATGAATAATTGAATTTTTCCTCAGAGGAAGAAGCCTTGAAAGTAATTGGAGGAGTTATGAATTCGGGAATAAGTTTAGTTAGTTTTGGTATAATCAAAGTATAAATCTCTTCAATATTTTTATTACCTAGATATTCAAACTCTAATCTTAGAAATTTAGAAAAGAAATTATATTTAAAGTCGATATGTTGTAATTGTTTTAATTTAGAGTTTAGAATGAGTTTGGCCGGATTGCAATCTATTATATTTCTTATTCCAATATAGGAGGTTGTTAATCGGGGATTTATTTCTATAAAATAAATTTTTCCGTCTCGTTTCCTTATAAAATCAATCCCATAATAACTTGGGAGATCAGAAAGATTTAATTTATTGAATATCTTCAATAATTCTTGTTTAATTTCCTTAAAATTTTCTATAGGAGTATATCCACCAAAATACTTGGATTTATTATTTTTAGTCGTCAAATCTACATTTTGAGCATTTATGCTTAATATTATTGGAATACTAGGGGTTCCAATTAATGATACACTTAAGTGCTCTCCTTCAATATATTCTTGAAGGATATAATCTTTTTCTCTCTCTAATTTTTCTTCTGGATCGGTAAATAATTTATGAATTTGTTCTTCCGTTTCAATATAAAAAATCCCTTCTGCTCCTACTCCATCTTCTTGTTTAATCACAACGGGACAATTGAATCGCCTAAACATTTCAATAATAAAATCCCTATCAAAATGATTTTCTACATGTGGGATGAGATAAGTTTTTGGAGTGTTAATATGATTTTTATTGAAAAATTCAAATGTTTTAAATTTATGAGTCGCTAATTTAATTCCCGATAAATTAACACTCAGAAGATTCTTATTTTTAACTTTTACTATATTTGTTAAATTGTAGAGTATTTCAGAAAATTCAGGAGCTATTATATAACAATATTCGTTTTTTTCCACAGATTTAGTAAATTTTTTTAAATAATTAGAGGTTTTATTTACAATGTTTATTTGATCAACTTTTAATAAGTATGATAATAATTGAATTCTTCTATCTAATAGAATGGTGATGTTAAAATTTAGCTCTTTAAAATCTTCTATAATTGAACGTAGCATAGCAAAACCTTCGCAAAATAATGATACTGGAATATCTATTTTATTAAAACCACCCCCAGAAACAAATTCAAAAATAAATAGAGTTTTGTTAGACATAAGTGATATTTCTTAACAATCTATTTTGAACTTTAAAGTTAAGTTGTAATTAAAGTAATTAATGATGAATTAATATATTTAAATAAAATTATGATTGGTTAAGAACTAAAATGAAAAAATATTTCTCTGATGAAGAGTTGCTTAGAAGGATTCGATTCCTACATTTTAATATTAAACATTTAGAAGAAGATTTAGAAAAAAATGAAGGAAATATCGATTTGGATGATTTAAATTATATTTTAGAATATACTCGAATATTAAATGTGAACTATGGGACAGATCCGCATGATGAAATACTTCAAGAATTAGATATTACTCGATATTTTCATGATCCCGAAGAAAATATAGATATTGAAATTAATGATATAATGTATGAATGTGCTCGAGTATTGTGGGTATTGGCAAAAGCTTATAGTACACTTTCTGAGCGATTTGAAGAGGAGGAAGAATGGGAAAATGCTATTATTTCTATGCTAGAGAGCAGCAAAATGTATAAAGCTGCAGCATATTTCAGTGCTGCTTCCATTTATCAAAGAAAAATTGGGAAAACACTATTATCTGAAAATTTGGAATTGAATTCCGAAGAGACAAGAATTCTTAGCCAGAGTATTGCTGCTAATAGAGAAGAGAAGCAGAACAATTTATATTTTGCCTCAAAACTATATTCCGGGCTTTCTGCTCTTTCTAAAAGGCTACTTTATTTAAAAAAGCACGAGGAAAAAAAGAAACAACAAATAAGGGCTCAATTCCATTATGATATGGGAAAAGCATGTTTTCTTAAAGCTGAAGCTTCTAAAAATTCTTCAATTACTACAATAAATCAAGATCGTGTGTTAAAACTAAAGCAAAAAGCAAATTTTTACTTTGAAAAAGCAAATAAGATTTGGACATTAATGATTGAAACGTTAAAAGACATTTCAAGCACTGAGAGAGAAATTTTAGAGACTAATTTATCTATTGTAGAAGATGATATTGATATAAATAAAGTTGAGAGCTTAGATTATGAACAAATTAAAAAAATTCAAGATCCTGAACCAATCGTTATAATTCCTGAAAATTTGGCACCCTTCGTACCAAAAGCAACTATTTTTTTAACACATTTTGTCCCAAAAGATGTTAATCAATACCGTTTCCAGCGTTTTAAAAAGAAAAAATTGGAGAAGAAGATTCCTTATTCAAAAAAAGAAAAGTTATTAGATAAAAAAGCAGGAATGTTACGGGCGATTAATGAACTAAAGACCTTGAAACAAAACAATGAAATTGATGGAAAAGAATTCATGGAATTAATGGAAAAATATTCAATGAAAATAGAGATGATAGATAGAGCACTTGAAAAACTAGCTAAGCGCTAGCAAAATTAATTTATTATCTCCTTTTTAAATTACTCACCTGGTTTTTTAAAAACTTGTAAAATTTTTGGATGTAATTTTTGCTGGTATTTTAAAATAGTGTTATATCTTATTTTTTCAAGCTCCCTTTGTCGAATATTAAAATCATCTGTTGAATAAAGATTTTCTGGATGAAGATAAATTTGATCCACTGACCGAATTGCCGTCGGAACGATTAAACCCGTTGAAGATTCTATCCAGTCTTGAAGTCCACCTCTTAATAAAGAATCTAATATACCCATTGTATGTTCAATTGTTATTTCTTTATAATGTCTTCCCTCCCCGATTCCTCCTGTATTTATCAGATAACAATCAATATGAGGTAAATTTTTTAGCATTTCATAAAATCTATTAGCATGTTCCGCACGATCCCCAGAAAGAAAAGGGTCATAAAAGAAAATATTTCGAATTTTTCCAGCTTTAGTAGGATCTCCTGCGGAGGATTCCATGGATTGTCCTAAAATCATGAATGCTACTGCTTGTTCAGTTGTAAGCTTGGCAATAGCTGGTATTATGGGGCCACGCGTTATTAAAATGATATTATCGATTCTTGGAACATCTATTCTTGTGCTCGCATGCATGAAATCTTTCCTTTTTATAATTGCACGACCATTAGAGGTTCTTTCGAAGTTAAAAAAATCATAGTCTCCGTCTTCATCAAGGTAAACATTTTCTAAAAAAGTATCAGGTTTTAATAATCCATAAAATGTCTCTATTTGATTACTGGGGTTAACTCCTTCGGTTTTGACAAAGATACCACCATATTCAAAACCTCTAAATGAACCATCCTCCATTAATGTGCCTCCATCATCTTGAATCAGCCAACTTTTTTCTTTATCTTTTCTACCTAAAACCTTGCATGTTGTGGTGGTTTTTCCATTTGCACTTAAAGCTATAAAAAGCGAACGGACATATATATAATTTCCACGAAATGATTGTAAATAATCTTCTCGACATCCAGCATGCAGAAATATTCCAATATTATCAAATTTCACTCTCCAATCCTGTGCTGCAAAAACTCCCTTTTTATATTCACCTATATAATTAGAATTTCGACAAATTTTTATCATTCTACCATTTTTTAACATCGCTAATCTTATTGTTATGTCTTTTTCTGGAAGTGGTAAATTTTTATTTGAATCAAATTCATCATCAGAAAACATGATTATTTCATATGTGGGGGATTCTAATGGTTCTTTCGTGGGTGCGAATAATAGACCGCCCCCATAGGCGACATGGACAAAATCTAAAGGAAGAATTAACCTGATAGTTATATTACTCTGTAAATTTCCAACAATTCTATCAATACTAACAATTTTTTGAGTACTTAAGGACTCTTTACAATTTTTTAATAAATTTAGCTCTTTATCACCAAATTCATAATCTATACTGTTTTCTGTAAACATTGCACTACGAGAGGTTGGTTCCGATTCGGCAACAAGATTACCAAATTTAGATTTTTTCACTCCTGGTTCATTTTCAGTTAATATTTTCAATTTCTTAATTGAAGGATTCTCTATTAATCTATTTTCCTTTTTTGCTCTATCATAGATTTCCTTTGCTGTTTCAGCAAAAAGATTTAAATCAAAATCAAGGTTCATAATATAAACTGAATGTAAAGACAAATATAAACCAAATTATATATTTAAGAATATTATTTTTCTATTTAAATGCTAATTTTCATCCATCTCTTATTATTATTTTATTTTCAAAATAATTGTCCTAAGACCTTTTCCAAATTTTTATATGAATTTTTAACATTATATCCCGCAGTTATCCCAAATATAAAAGGATTTTTAAGTTCAATATTCATATTTATTTCAGTTTATTAAAATTGTAAAGAAGAAAAATTTGCTTAATAAACTTTTTTATTTTATATGCTTATGTTTATCGAGAGCAAGTTCCCATAACAAGCTATATTTATTAAGTTTTTATTTAAAGAATGCTTTATCTAACATAGAATGTCTGATAACTTAAATCTATTGATGTATATTAAAAATCAGCTCTCTGATTTAATCTATATCAACGGAATTATCGCTACTGAATTAACTAAAATAACCGAAAATTTAGCAGCTATTCGACATAGTGAAGAATTTCTACAACAAAGTAAATGTATTTCTGAACATCAAACTCTAAATCAATCAATTATAGATATCGTCAGAAAATATAAACAAATGCCAAAAGATTATAAAGATCTAAAAAACTTAGAAAAACACGTTTTAGATCATGATGATTAGAGAATTTTTTTGATTCCTATAAAAAATTAAGAGAAAATGAATACAAGATTAGAAATGACAAAAAAGAAAGATAATTTTGATGAATTTGTTGAAAGTTTACAGCAACAGATTATTGAAGAAGAATTGAGGGAATATAATGAATATATTGTGAATCTTTTTCATAATCCACAGAATTGGGGAAAACCTAAAGATTTTACTGTTGAAGAGTCTTATAAAGGGTCTTGTGGAGATACCATGCAATTCTTTCTTAAAATCGATAATGGAATAGTTAAAGATGCCCATTTTTTAACAGACGGCTGTGGCGCCAGTGTAGCCACCGGAAGTCAGGCAACCCTGATGGTAATAGGTAAACCAATGGATGAGGTGGAAAAATTGACAGCAAAAGAAATCGACGAAGCACTCCATGGATTACCTGATAACCATAAACATTGCGCAGTGTTAGCGGCAACAACTCTGAAAAAAGCTATAAACAAATATAAAAATAAAAAATAATTTCTTATTCTAATAATGGATCATTTTACCACTCAAAATATAGATATTCCAATAAAGGATGAGAATTTAGTCCTAAAAGGAACCATATATATTCCATCCGGTTCTACATTACTAAACCATTGGATTATAATACTCCCAGGTCTATTAGAACACCGAAATAGTAAATTTGTGAAATTTTTTTCGGAAAAATTTGCTAATTCAGGAATTAATATATTATCATACGATTATCGTGCTCATGGAGAAACTGCACTACAAACAGGTAAAAATTGGTTAAAAATGTTGCCGCAAATTTTTTCTGATTCTCATGAAGTTATCGATTGGATTTATAAATGGCATAAAAATCAAAAGCTTAAAAATAATCCAAAAATACATTTATTTGGGAGAAGTTTTGGAGGTGCAATTATATTAACCCACGGTTTTATAGAGGAAAGAGTTTCAAAATTAATTGCCTTATGTACTCGCTATGATTATCATAGCGTGGGTACAATACGTTTTCCAGAGCAGACTATTAAAAAAATCAGTCCTCATTTTTTTCTCAAGAAAGATCCTCAAAATAAAGAAAGGATATTATTAGCCCATTGTAAAGATGATAATCAAATTCCTTTTGAAAATATTCTTTTTATAAAAGATTATTTAGATCTTCCGGAAGAGAACACTTTAATATTTGAAAAAGGAGGACATTCATTTAAAGGGCACCGTGATTTTATAGTTGAAAAAACCTTGGAATTTTTGAAATATTAAATAAAAGAAATAAATCCTAGATTATTATTATATTATACTCTGAAATATTTAGCTTTGATTGAAAATGTCAGAAAGATTTTTAATCGTTGGACCAGCTTCACAATTATTAGGAGTAAAGATTGCGAACGGGTTAAGAATTCCATGCATTAATACAGAATTTAAGACCTTTCCAGATGGGGAAAATTATTTACGACTGAATTTGGAAGATGAAACTATCCTAGAAGGTAAAGAAATCATCATAGTTCAATCAACAGGACCGAGTGCGAATAGAGATCAAAATGCGAGAGTTTTTGAGTTATTTATGATGATTGATGCTGTAAAACGAATAGGTGCTCGTAAGATAATAGTAATTGTTCCTTATTTAGCGTATGCTCGCCAAGATAAAATTTTTAGGCCAGGAGAATCAGAATTTGCGAAAGTGATCCTTCAAATAATTAATTCAATGAATATTGATGAATTTTATGTAGTAGATATACACGCTCCCAAAACTCTGGAAGAATTATCCTGTAAGGCGGTGAATATCGATTCGATGAAATTATTGGCTGATTACATTAAGTCGTTAGGAGCAAAAGATATCGTAGTAGTTTCACCAGATAAGGGAGCATTAGAAAGATCAAAAGCATTTGCCCGGCATTTTGGGGAAAAAATTCCTGTGGATGTATTTGAAAAAAAAAGAGATGTAAAAACTGGCGAAATTACTATGTCTGGTGAGTTAAGTTTAGAGGAGAAGGATGTGGTAATAGCTGATGATATAATTGCTACAGGGGGTACTATGGCAAGTGCTATAAAGCTCTCAAAAGAAAGTGGCGCAAAAAAAATATATGCTGTTGCGACTCATGCCTTACTATTAGAAAATGCTAAATTTCGTATTTTGAATGCAGGAGCTGATGAGATAATTGGTACTGACTCTATAGATAATGAAGCAAGTAAAGTATCTTTAGCAAAAATAATAATTGATTATTTGGAATAATTCTTTCAGATATCTTAATAATCCTTCAATATACTTAATACTAATCTTCTTGTTTTTTTTTTCAGATCTTTTTTTGTAGTATCATTAATAATTGTAAAATCGGCCTTCTCAATAACCTCTTTAAGTCCAAAGTTCATCTCCCTCTGATCTCTCAAAATTAATTCTTCTAGAGATTTAGGATCATCTTTTCTTGCTCTTTTTCTAATAATATTAAATCTTTTTTTTTGGCTTGTTGTAATTGCAATTATAGGGAATTTCCAATAGTTTCTAAACACTTTAACTTCTTCCATAGACCTTAATCCATCAATAAATAATACAATATTGTTTTGTTTTTTTATTAATTCTACACATTTCTTAGCAATAATGCCTTTTCCATATTTTTCACGTAAACTTTTAGCAATATTTCCTAAATTCTCATCTGTGAGGGGTATATTTCTTTCCTGTAGTTCATTCCTAACTATATTCCCCATAATAATAATTTTTCCTAGATCATTAATAGATTCTATTGCTGTAGATTTGCCAGAACCGGGTAGTCCACAGAAACCTATAAGCTTTTTCATTTTTTATTGAAATATTCTTTAAATATAATTACTTATAATTCGAAAAAATATTTTTAATATAATTGAAATAATGTATATATATAATACTTATAACGCGAAAAAAATATTTTTAATATATATAATATTACAATATGTTATGAAATTAGGAATTTGAGATATTTCATGAACTTTGGGAATAAAGAGGATTTATGAAACTATTTGGAATTAAGAATAAGAATAAAAAGAATATTACATTCGATGACTCTTTAGAATATCAAGAATTCATGAATTTTCTCAAAGATATAGAAAAAAAGGAATCTTTTAAACAGGATGGCAAAAATTTTGTTTTGTTTTGGAAAGCTTATAAACGAATTGTGGGGTATGGAATCAGATACGCCAGTGATAAAATAAAAAGGAAAAATTGGAGGGAGGTATACGGAATACTTGTTGGTTCAAGTGAAAATAATTTTGTGCTTATTAAGGATGCCATACCAATGATAGCGGGTCAAAGAGCTGGCGTTGAATATGAAGACAAGCAGTATGTAGATATGGCAGAAATAGATTACAAAATATATGAAAAGGCTCTAAAGGACAAAAAAAATGATTTTATTATTGGTTGGTGGCACACACATCCCGGTTTTGGATTCTTTTTTTCACCAATAGATTCTCTTACTCAATTGGGATATCAAACAAATAATCCAGATGCCATTGGATTGATTTTTGACCATGTAGAAAAAAATAAACAATCATTAGGCATTTCGGGATTAAGATTAAAAAATGCAAAAAGAGGCATTCCTTCGGGCTATGAAACTGTTGAACTCTTGTTTAATCCCGAAAAAAAGATATTATTAGAACGTATAGATAAAGTGATTGAAAAAATTCTAAAAAACCAATCAACTATAGAAAAAAGATTAACTCATATAAAAGAAAAAATTAGGAATAAAGATATCGCTAAACTTCAAGAACTTTATGGCATAATTCCCCTTCCCCAAACAAGTCCAGATTTTCCTCCCTTATGGAAACAACTTGAGGAATCTTATACTTGGGAGGCTGATGAAAGTGAGAAAAAGTATATCATCCCCGACTTTAGGAAATCTATTGAAGAAAAAATTGCTAAATACGAAAAAATATTAAAAAAATTAAAGAATAACGGAAATTTTGAATTATATGAGAAAAAGAAGCAGAATTTCACTAGAGAAATCCTTACTCTCTTAGAAAAACCAAAAAATATCTGTATTATGATGTTAAAAGATTTAAGTAATAAAATGAAATTTCTTAATTCATTTTGGGATTACCTAGATACCGAAGAACGCTTACTTTGTAATAATGTTTTTAACCAAATCTCTAGGTACACCGAAAATGTTAACGAAATTGAACTAAACGCCTTTTCTAAAATTAGCTAAAAATTAATCGTAATTTTACAAATCTATAAATGGGATTAAAACCTCTAATAATTAAAGATATAACTAACTTTTAAAATTAACAAAAATTATATATAAATAAGAAATTATTATAATTTCTCAGAATTGCCTAAAACCACTATTTTTCAATAGGAATTTAAAGCATGAATAATAGCATTATAAAGATTCGAAAAAGGAAAGATAAAAATGATGCAATAAAATCTGCTATCTTTGCCTTTGCTGATGGAAAAGCCTCTATTTTGATCTGTGGGGAGGGAAAAGAAATTTCAACTGCAGTTGAAATCGCGGAAATTTTACGTCAACGAATGGGACCTGCCGTTGAAATATCCGATATAACCTTGGGAAGTCGCCCTTTTTATAGAAAAGGAAAAAACAATCGAAATAGAAAGAACAAATTTGACAATGATATTGTATCTCAAATCGAAATAGAAATTTCTAAAAGACTGTGAAATAAGATTGACATTTGAAAACTTAGGTCCACTTTTAAAAGAAGAAAGAACTTCAGCTGTCTGTGAAATTTGTCAAAATTATATATATAAGCGAGTATATTACGACGAAAACTCAAAAGACAAAAGAAAGGTTGTTTTCGTATGTAAAAATTGCTTAAAAAATAATACATCTCATTGATTAATTCAGTTAAATGAGCTTATCAACTCTATTTTATAACTTCTTCTTTATATAAAGATTTTATAATTATTCTGATTGGAAGCGCAATAAATCTTTTTCTTTTATATATTTGTTCCAATCGAAGGCCATTATCATATACATTAATAGGATCGTAAATAGCAGGAATATTGCTTCTGTAATAATGCTTGAAGTATCATCTATTTGTATTCCTGCATTATAAAGCCCAAGAGCAATAAGTATCGGGAGCATGCAATAAAAAATTGTTGTAACATTTTTACCCATCCACGCAGCGGTGATTGAAGAGATGAGGGAAAAATTGTAACTCTTTTCATTTTTAACTGTAAACCCAATACTTGCCCATAAAGGATCGTCAGGAAGTGGTAGAGCAGCAAACAGAAAGATATAAAGATAGGTTCTTCTTGGATTTTTTAATATAATTTTTCCGAATCCTTCAATATTTTTTATCACTTGGGTTTTTTTTTCGCCTACTATATCTTTTGCTTTTCTTCCGATGATATAGCCGAGCATCTCTCCGAACGCACTTCCTAGCCCTCCCGAAAAGGTAAGTCCCAGAATTTGAAGCCAGAAGGGATATATTAAGCTAATAGGACTCGTAAAAATATTTAAATGGCTATAATTTAAATAGATTGAGTTGCTTATGCTGAATAAGATGAATGGATAGGGGATGGGGAATCCAAAACTAAGATTTCCGATTAAGCATACTATAAAGACAAATAATAATGCGATAAAATAATTAGTTTGATAAATAAAGATGGTAAAAAATTCTCGTGCGTCTATTATGAGTTTCTGGAATGATGGAAAAAGAATAATGCAAACTAAATAAATAAAAACCACTAAAAATAAACTCAGGAATACTAAATTCAATACTTTTGAGACAGCCATATTTTATTATTTTTTTGGTGATTTGATTAAGGTGTTTTATATGCTCTTTAATTAAATAATTAAGAAGTAAAACTAATGATTAATTGAGTCGCGATTTTAAGTTCAATAGAATGCATTTTTTCTATTATTATAACTTCTCTTATAATTTAGATATTTTTGTATTCAACCCATTTCGCGCTTTTAAGACCAACTCAAGATTATTTTCAACCTCACCAATAATATTTGTTTTCGTAGGTAGTTCTTGATCCTCTAAAATGATCATTAATTCATCAGTTTTGGGATTATAGACTATTTGCCCCTTATTTACCTTCTTTTGAGCATTTTTATGAAGTCCTTTATAGATACCTACTCCAGGAAGTGTCCAATAATGTTTTGACTTAAAAGACGGTCCAAATCTGCCCCGTAAAATCAAAGGTAGTTTTTTCAGAATCGCATCAGAAGAAAGGGGTGCAAGATGGCGGATAATTTTACCTTGTAAATTTCCGATACCAAATAATTGAATATTTATAGGTACATTTGCTTGATCTTGCGACGTGGTGAATCACTAGTATTAACTGATTAACAATTATCAAATGAGAAATACTATAATAATTTTTATTTATATAAAGAAACGGCTTATAGCTTTTAAATTTGTTTTAATTAAATATTTTATCTCATAATCTAACAAATTATTAATTAATTAGCAAAAGATTTAAATATTTGAAAGCCCATTATTTATCTGGATAATAGGAAATAATTTGCATTGGTTTAATAATAAATACCCTCTCAATGAGACATAAAGTTGGTTTAGTTCGGGTAAACTTGCCGACATTTTATTTATATTTATTGCTGTGTAACCAGAAGTCTCTAATATTTCTTTAGAAATATCTTAAAAGCGTTTTTCTTTTTACTATATAAAATAATACACCAGATTGATATTAAAGTTTATATTATCATCACTTAACATTATATCTCGGATATTATCAAAGCATTTTAACAACCAGAAAATTAACTACTCTTAATTAATTGCATTTATTATGAGTTCTAAAGTAAAATACACAAAACCATTGAAACTCCAGAAAGCATTAGCAATAATTTTTTCTAACGTATCCGTTTCGATTCATTGAAACAATGCACGTTAATAAATTGTTTCAGTGAAATTCCTATTATCCACTTTTTTCTTTATTTTCCGGGTTTTCTTCTTACTGATCTTTGCTATTTCTTTTTATAATTTTTCAGCCTTTTAATTTTTCCTTTTGTACTCTTTCCAGATTTTTATCATTATCAATATCATAAAAAAGATATTTTCTTTGTAATTTTTTAACATAGACTTTATCTCCGCTTCGACAGAGATAATTTATCACTTGTTTAATTGAAGTTCCGTCAAAAGATTTTGTAATATTTATAATTTTTCTGACACTTTGATAAGATAAAAGAAATGTAGGGTAAATTTGATTAATTTTTTTCTCTTTATTATAATCCATCAATTTTTTCGTGACTATTTTGTCTAAAAATTGATTTTGGAAAGGCTTCGTTTTTATGGTTGAAATTAATTTCTGTTCTTCAAACCCTAACTCTTTTTGTAAATCTTCTAGAGAGATTGTTCGATAAAACAGAGCAGGATATTTACTTAGAATTTTAATATTATTTATTATAAAATCAATTAATCGCTGAAAATAGGAAGTCTGAAAAATTGTGTCTCCTGGAATCACGAGATATACTTTATTTTGTTGAAATATTTCATTATTTTTTTGAATGGAGAGAAATGAATATAAAGGTCCATGTTTATATTGCCCTTCGGAATCAATTATTTGGATATTCAAATTTTCAAATTGATTTATTTTTGATAAGGATGATATAAATGATGCAATCTTATGACCCAAATATCCTATAATAATTGCGAAATTTTTCACTTGAGCCTTGACCAGTGAGTTGAGAATGTAGAATAATATTGGATTATTGTCTAAATTCTTAACTTTTATTAATGGTTTAGGAATTTTCTTAGTGATCTTTCTTAATCGCGTTCCTTTTCCAGCACATAAAATAATGATATAAACGTTTTTCAAAAATTTATTCTTGTTCTGTACTTCAAATTTATGGGCCATAACTCTTAGTCGTGTATGTCTATTTTTATTGGAGAATAAAAATTATTATTGGAATTTAATTTATAGAAGAATTTTATATTAATTTATCAATAGGAAAGAAATTTTAAATGAGTTATTTTTTCGCTTAATTTATAAATGAATATGCTTCAAAAACTCTTTAAAGTAATCAATTCGTAGTTACGATGGTATTTCCATCATTATCTATTACAATTGTATGCTCAAACTGCGCTACAGGTTCATTAGTTCTTTCAATTAAGATATTGTACTTTTCTATTATATTATTTCTTAAAAAGGCATTTATTATTCTATCGATTTTCTTAAAGGGGATAATTTTTTTTCGGAGGATCCATCGTGGTGAAAATGGTAAATGATTGAAATGTTCTTCAATCTTATTCATATAGTTCAAATGCTCATAAGAAATGTTTTTTGTTTTTTTTCTTATAAATCGGAAAATATAAGCGTCTTTTCCATTAACAACCGTACCCGCTCCAGAAGTGGCAAACGGTTCACAAGCATAGGCATCTCCTGGTTTTAGTACTTGATTATGTTGTTTTTCCCTAAAATTAGGAATAAAAGCTCCCGCATGAAGGAGATATTTTTCTAATTTATGACCCCCTAAATTAGTAATAGGTCTTAAGCCTCTACTGGTAATTTCATTAGCAATCGCCTCTCCCAATTCAAATAATTTAGTTCCTGGTTTAAAGCGAGCGATAGCAGCATTTAATGCTTCTTCTGCCGCCTCGCAATAATTTTGAAGATTAGGATCCCCGTCTAAATTAAGAGTTATTGCGGAGTCGGCTATATATCCTTTATAATGGGATCCAATATCTATTTTTAATAAACCTTTTTTAGGGACTAATGTTTTATCCCCAATGGGAGGACTATAATGTGCGGCAATATCATCTAAAGAAATATTTATTGGAAAGGACAATTCAGCTCCATTATTTATAATTTTTGCTTCGCATTTTTCAGCGATTTCTAGGAATGGAACTCCCGGTTTGGTTATTTTTTTAGCTAGTTCTTTTGCTTTAACAAGAGCTTTTCCAGCCTTAATATAATTATTAATTACTTCTTCTGACATAAGTTTATAAAAATAATTTATTTCAAATAATATATTAATTAGAATTATGGTTGTAATCTGTCTGGAGTCCTGGGATACATTACAGCTTCTCTAACGTCCTCTAAGCCACATAGAATTGCTACCCATCTCGCAATACCTAATCCCATTCCAGCATGCGGAGGTAATCCGTAATCGAAAATATTTAGATGAGACTTAAATGATTCTGGATTCAAACCTTTATCTTCTAATGCTCTCATTAACATCTCTTTATCATGAACCCGAGTCCCACCTGAACAAAGTTCCAACCATCCTTTTTGCAAGTCAAAAGATTCACTATATTTTGGATCTTCGGAGGGCATAATATAAAAAGGTTTAATTTCCATTGGCCAATGCGTAATATAGTAATAACCCGGCAATTCTTCTTCTAATTGTCTATAAGCTTCTGTGGGAATATCTTCTCCAAATTCTATAGGTATTTTAAAATTATTATTAATTAATTCAACAATTTCCTCATATTTATATCTAGGAAAGGGAACTTCTGGTAATGTTGTAATCTTTTCCATATTCAAAAATTTAAGAGATTCCCACTCATATTCTCTGATATCCTTTATAACATTATAGATTAATTCTTCTAATATTTTTAATACATCCGACATATCGGCAAAAGCCATCTCAATATCTAACATAAATATCTCACATAAATGTCGTTTTGTATGGCTCTTTTCAGCTCGGAAACAAGGACTTAATTCAAATACTCGCTCATAAACCCCACTCAATTGTTCTTTATATAATTGCGCAGATTGAGTTAGAAAAGCTTCTCTATCAAAATACATAATAGGAAATAATTCGGTCCCTCCCTCTGTAGCAGATCCTATGATTTTGGGGGTAGTTATTTCTGTAAAATCGCGTTCAAATAAAAATAGTCTAATAGACCTTAAAACCTGCCCTCTTATTCTAAAGATTGCTTGATTTCTGAGAGATCGCAAATCTAATGCTCTATTATCCAATCTTAAATCTAAAGCACTTATGCTTTCACCAGTCATATCAATTGGGAGCTTTTCGGGAGTTTTATTTAATATTTTTAACTCTGAGGGTATTATTTCTACCCCACCAGGAGCTTTTTTGAAGGCTTTGACCTTACCTTTCACCATAATACAATACTGGTATCTGAAATCTGTTTTTTCAAATAATTCGTCTGATACAACCCCTTTCTTTATGGTAATTTGGCGCTCTCCATATTTATCTTGAAGATTGATAAATTTTAAGCCACCTAAGTCTCTCCAATTGCGAACCCATCCACCAAGAATTATTTCCTCCCCTTCCATTTCAGCAGAGACATCAACTGTATAGTGAGTTTTTCTCCAATCGCTTAAATCATCTGACATATTCTTATTATAACTAATAGTATTCTAATTTAAATGAAAAAATACTTAATAAAATTAAATCTTTTGGCTAATTATTAGTAATATATATGGTAAAATTAAAATGGAAAAAGCAGAAACAAATTTCAAATAAAGTATCGGTTGAAAGCTGGTCAAATTATTCTGATTTAATTTGCCCTAAAATTATTAATAAGTTTATAGATCAAAACTTCCTAAAAAATAATGAGTTTTTAAATTTTCTTAAGAAGATTAAAGAAAATTGGATTAATAAATTAATTTGGGGTGATAACTTAGAAATTTTACAATATTTATTAAAAAAATTTGAAGAAAAAATAGATCTAATTTATATTGATCCCCCATTTTTTACAAATTCTGAGTTTTATCACAAAGTTTTCATAGGAACTTCAAACAAAAGCTTTAAAAAAATAGCATATAACGATAAATGGAATAATGGCATAGATTCATATTTAGATTTTATATATGAGCGCCTCTGTTTAATGAAAAAATTATTATCAGAAAAAGGTTCTATTTATGTCCATGTAGATTGGCATATTAGTCATTATATTAAATTAATAATGGATCAGATTTTTGGTCTCGAAAATTTTAGAAATGAAATCATCTGGTATTATCCTGCCGCCTCCGCTCAAACCAAAAGATTCTATGTAAGGTCCTATGATTCAATCCTCTTTTATACTAAATCGGATGATTATATATTCAATGATGATCCGAATATCTATATGGATTATTCTAAAAGAGTCAAAAATGCTGTGCAAAAGGATGAAAAGGGATACTTTTATTATCGAGGAGGAAGTCATGATGGAAAAAAATTAAGTAGAAAGGTATATGTAGAAAAAAAAGGTGTATTCCCTCGAGATGTATGGACAAAAATTCCTTATATTAGAGCTAATACGCTAGAATATCAAGGATTTTCCACTCAAAAACCTGAACGATTATTAAAAAGAATTATCCTAGCCTCAAGCAATAAAAATAGTATTATTGCGGATTTTTTTTGCGGTACTGGAACAACTCTAGCTGTGTCTGAAAAATTAAACAGGAGATGGATTGGATGTGATCTGAATTGGTATGCGATAAACACAACAATAAAAAGATTGCTTAATTTACAACATAGCAATGATATATTAAATTGGGATGAATTTTATGGAAAATTTTCGAATTCATTTGAGGTATATAGTTTCATGAGCGATGAGCATAAAGGTAAAATCCCGGAATTATTTCTTATTAATAATAAAAAAACCAACTCCAAAAAGAATGAAAAATCAAATTTGAAAATTAATGTAAATAGAGATGATAATAGAATAAAACTCTCTCTAGAAGGCTATTTTTTCCCGTATTTCAAAGAATTAAATAAAAAAATTAGAACAAAAATAAGCGATTGGAAAGATTCAATTGATTACTTTGCTGTAGACTTTAATTATAATAACAATGAATTTGTCCCCCAATGGATTTCTCTTAGAACACCTAAGACGCGGAAAATGAGATTTAATACTGGATGGTATTACTATGATAAAGCTAGAAAAAATAATATAGATATATTAGTAAAAATTATCGATATTTTTGGATTTGAAACTACTAAAAAAGTATCAATTATTTTAAGGACTTAAAGTATATAATATTTTTTTTGGTAATATTATTTAATTAATTCTCTGAGAAGCATGGTTGCATAGCAACCTTTATTTAAAGAAAACTCAATTTTTACTTTTTTCTTTCCTTTAAATTTATCATCATCAGTTAATTCAATTAAATTTAATCCGATAGGTATTGTCATCATTGCTCTGAACGAGCCATTTAAATTAAAATCATCAAGTAATTTACTATTAAAAATTTCTGGTTTGAGATTCTCTTCTTTCATTATGTGCGTGAATAATTTCTTCATAAGTGGAAAATCATTTAAATTTGTATCATATCCTATTAAAGGAACAACAATGGATGCCCGATTTAAATCTATAACCTCCTCTAAATATTTATCATAATGGTTTCCATAAAGATATGTTGCATTTGTCGTATGACCATTTATGTCATCGAGAATACTAATAATATCTCCCTTAGTGGGCTTAAATAAGGAAATACCTTTTTTGACTCGTAAAGAAATCAATTTATTAAAAATATAAGATTGAAAGGCATTGATTATTAAATTAATTATTTCTTCATTTAATTGATGAAAAGTACCTTTATAATCTTTAGGATGATCTATTAGATATTCTATTAACCGGCATTCATACACTAAACTCTTCGGAAACGATTTATATCTCTCCTTAAGCTTATCTACATCATTTAATGATTTTCCTAGTCTATAACGAATTTTTGAGAGATTTTTGCTTTCTGTTGAATAAATAGTAGATACGAATTCTCTAAAAGCTTGTTCATAATTTCCTTCTAATAAATATCTGCCAATTAGATGTGAATTGGGGCGATAGGTGCCAAATCGTTGTAATCCAAAATAATTTGGAAATCCCTTTTTTCTTAATCGATCTAATATCTCACTCAAATTTTCTTCCAAATTCTTTCGGTCTTCAATCTTTCTAATCGTAATTACAAAATTATTACCCCTATTACTCCCAAGCAACGCTGGTTTTTTGGAAGGCCTTATTGATCTAATAAAAATATCCTTTACGTTTAAATTATTCAGCTCACTAATATAATTTCCTTGAATAGAAACTTTCTGAGCACTTATTGAGCATTTATCCTTTAAGCCGGAGTAAGAAACTTGCCATTTAGATATTTTGAGTGCTTTACATAATTCATCTAGCGCATTAAAAGTGTCTCTATTTACTTTTATTAAATTAAAGGTAGTATATTTATCTCTCCTATATAAAAAGGGAGTGGAGTCTCTGTCTTCTTTTAGCTCTATAATCTTTCCAGTTTCAGTTATTTCTTTAACGATAAAATCCTTATACGAATCTTTATAGACACCCCCAATCCCATCCAAATCTAAGGTACTAAAAGCATTTATCCCAACAAATTGCTCTACTTCCCTTTCCCCATTATTCTTAAATTTATAGTCATAATCCATAGATGGAACTCAAACTCACAAAAGCTTTAAATTTCCTGTTATTTTATCAACTTTTTCAGACAACACGGGACCTATTCCTAATGCTGTAGCAGTTCCCGGAGGCAATTGAGTTAAACCAGCATCATTAATTAATGAACTCGAGATATCTTCTTTTTTTAATTGCTCCTGAATTACATATAACTCTTCTAGTGACCCAACCTTTAAGATGATCTTTTTTTGTCCGGAATTAATCCATGCTTTCCATGCGCTTTTATTTCTTCTTCTTACTACATTTGAAGCACTTATACTGGCATGACACGCTTGGGCACATTTTTTTCCGGTACTCATCCCTAAATCCGTTCGGATTATGATGACTTGTTTTAACTCTTCCAATTGAAATAACCCAAATATTATAAAAAAGGATTCCAAATAATCTTTATGAATAATTTAATTTAAATTAAGTAAGTATCTAAAATAGGATTTAAATGATAAAGTGTATTATTTAAAAATTAGGGAAAGATATTAGATAAATTCTATTCGAATTTTTTGCCCACTAATCTCCTCTACTAATTCTTCTAACTCTGTTTTCGTAAATAGTATTCTATTTTTATCCTGTTTATTTATAACTGCTTTATATTCGAGATCACCAGTAGCGAGGAATATTTCGTTTAAAGATATTATTCTCGCTGGTGCAATAAGGGCCTCAACAACTGGACGTGGTTGATTAGTTTTTTCGATTAAAATAAGCTGATCGATTTCGTATACATCTTTAATCCAATTAAGTAATTTTTGCGTGATTTTTATTTTATCTCCTTTTCCTACTATTAAAATAACAACATCTTGATAATCAATTGCTTTATAAAACGAAATCTCACTTAAGTATGGAAATTTACCATTCTCCTCCAATTCAATAAAATCTTTTGCTAAATCTAATTCAAATGGAGTAATTTCTCCCTCATCAAATTTCTCTTGACATCTGACACAGAGAAATCCAGTCTTAATACAAGTCTCACAAGCAGGTAGAAAATTCATTTTACAAAACCAATTATTAGATATGATAAATAATACGATATTTTTTTTAGAGCTCTATTACATCGCAATTGATTTGACTTAATAATTTTTCCGCGGTTGTCGGCTCCGCTTTAAAAGTATATAAATATTTTTTCGTTCGTAATTTTAATTTAACGACGTCCTTTATTCTCTTAACACGACAATGAATTGCTCTCTCGGATAATTCTAGAAACTGTTCCTCGGAAAATATTTCCTTAGGCATTTTGAGTGTATTACCTTTTATTAATTATCTATTTTTTATCAAATTTTAATTTTAACATTTATAAAAATCAATTATTCCCAATAAATTTTCTTTAGAGATTAAATTCTATAAGATATAAAATAAAGTTTTCTGGTCTTGAACACGAAAATTTGTGTAAATTTTTATGATAATTTACATTTATGATAATATAAAATATTAAATTTCAATAAAACGAGTAGTAGAATAATTAGTATGCCGCTAGATGATCCATTCAAGAAAAAAATTGCCCGCCATCATCTTCTAATGAAAAGCGTTTGCCGAAATTGTGGCGCTTTGAATCCAGTTAAGGCTAAAAAATGTAGAAGATGCCATAGTAAAGATCTACGATTAAAGAAGCGCGAACTCCCAAAATAACTCCTTTTATTAGATAAATGCATATAGGTTCAGGCTATCTCTTGTTTTCATTCTTATTGTTAATGAATCAAAATAATTTTTTGGGGCTAATAAAATATTTTACATAAAATAGCTTTAATTATAAATTATTTATATTTGCTTTCCTTTACTCTTAATTAGTTTATAAATGATCTTAATCCAATGACGGGTCTTAGTAATCAATCGTGGAGTTTGGGCGTTCACATTATCGATGTCGATGAATTTTCCTTGGGGGATAATAACCTTACTATAATCGTCGAATAAAGATTGGGAGAACGAGTTCACGATGAATTAAATGTGATGGTTACTGGAAATATTACATTAACCTATTACGGATTACCCCCAAAGGATATTTCTTACATACAAAGAGAAAAGGCAGTATTTTTTTTAGCTTTTTTATACGATTCTTCTAATTTTTCAAAGGAGACATGCTTTTTTACGGTAAGAGGCATCATATATAAGAAAGAAAGAAATATTTTTCATGATGCCTTATAATATGTAGCTATTTTGATTGAAAATTACTAATTCAAAAGATTATATATGTTTGAACTTATAGGATAAAACTTATTTAATTTTGAACTATTTATTTAATAAAGTCTAATGAAATAAAAGAAACTACTGAATAAATTCATAATTAATAAAAAAAATGACAATAGAAGCTGTAGATGTTGGGGAATTTGTCTGTCTAATTATGATCTCTATAGGTGTGTTTATATTTATTGTCTCTATGATTCTTCAGAAATCATTAATAAAATATTTTCCTGGAGTTTTGTGTCTTTGGTTTGTTTTTCTATTTACTAATATAGAAGGTGTTGTAGAGACCAATTTAGCGGAGATATTTAATCTATTTGAACATATATTTATCCTATTAAGCGCAATATGCTTTACACTTGGAATTTTCTATGAATATTATTCAAAATATATAAAAGTCACGTGAAAGTATTAGAAGAGGTGGAGTATAACTGTTATTAGTTGAAATGGCAGATTTAAGAGATGGTTACTTAAACTTGATCGGAGCTATATTATTTGTGATATGTATTGCATTGGTTTTAATCCTTTATTATAGAGAAAGAACTTTAACTTACATATTTTTCTTTTTGATAATGTTTGGCGGTTTTATGTATGCTTTGGGAAATATATTGTACAAGTGGGGGTTCTCTCAAGGGGTTCTTGATTGGGATGCGATAGGTGAGACCTTTAGTATGTTTCTTATCGCATTGGTATTTGTTATAGGATTTGTTAGTGTATTAGAAGAAAGGATTAAAGAAGCTTTATCTAAATCAGATTTCTATAAGGATTTACTTGCCCATGATCTGGCTAATATACTTAGCATTATTAAATCTTCCGCTGAATTGATGGAAATATGGAAGTACGATCAAACAAAGTCAGATATAAAGGAAGGAATGATGAAGATCATAATAAAACAAGTAGAAAGAGGTACGTCTTTAATCTCGAATATACAGAAATTTTCAAAGGTAGAACAGGGAGAAAAAGGCACATCTATTGATGTCAAAAGCACGCTAGAAAATGCAATTGAGCATATATATTCTCGATTTCAAGAAAAAGAGGTGAATATAAAAACTAATTTCCCACAAGGAATAATAAATGTGGAAGGTGGTAATCTCTTGATAGATGCATTTGAAAACATCTTATTAAACAGTTGCATCCATAATAATAATGAAAACATAAAATTATGGATTAATTTTTATAAAATTCAAAAGGAAGGAGAATCTTTCATTAAAATTGAATTTAAGGATAACGGTTATGGTATTAGCGATGAAAGAAAAAGAATTATATTTGAAAAAAATTATGAAAAAAATAAAAATACAACGGGTATGGGGCTCGGTCTATTTCTTGTGAAAAAAATAATTAATGCCTATGGCGGACAAATCAGGGTTAAGAATAGGGTAGAAGGAGATCATAAACAAGGAAGCAACTTTATTATTCTTCTCAAAGAAATTTAATAATAGAAATATCGTTTACATTATTAATCCATAACTTTTTAACAATTGTTCTTTATTCTAATTTTTAATGAAGGCTAAATTTTTATCTATAAATTGTTATTAGGACTCCTATCTAAAAATAAGGAGTGATCTATAAAGGTTTTTACTAATGAAGGAAGCCTATAATGTGTCTACAAAAAAAAAATGATGAAAAGCGTTTGCCGAGAATGTGGCGCATTGAATCAAGTTAGGGTTACAAAATATAGAAGATGCCATAATAAAGATTTATGATTAAGGAAGCACGAACTCCCAAAATAATTGCCTTTTTTTATTTACAAATAGAAAATTCTATATGTTATCTTATTTTCATTCTTATTATTAATTTATAATAGATTTTTTTTGCAATAGTTTGACAATTCAAGAAAAGATTTTAAATACTACTCTTGTTTTTTTCGGAAATAATCATCTTTTAATAAAATTTTTGGATGCAAAAAGACAATAAGCTGTTTAAAAAACTGCTGTATGTAACATATTTTTGGTATTTATTAGGATTTCAATATGTTCTTCCATCGATGGTATAACAGAATTTAATTTATTTACTAAGGGAACTAAATTCTTTGTTTTAGCAATATCTCGCCATTTTGTATATGTGTCTTTATGAGATTGATGCTGCTCTATCCAGCGATCAAATAATTTCCTTAATTTTCT